>NZ_JBMFBT010000004.1:0-676623 GCF_048822895.1 Pseudomonas sp. P4795
GCCCGCAAAAAAACGCTCTGCTTGATTTCTATGCAACGGTCCAGTGCTTGGCTATTATTCGGGCCTAATTTTGAGGCGAGATCTGCATGTTGACGTTGTTGAATCTTCTCAAAGATGGTCGATTTCATTCTGGCGAGACTTTAGGTGCTGCTTTGGGCATCAGTCGAAGTGCGGTTTGGAAGCAGCTCCAGCACATGGAGGCTGAGCTCGGGCTGTCAATTCATAAGGTTCGTGGTCGGGGCTATCAGTTGGCTTCGCCCCTGGCGCTACTTGATTCTGTTCAAATGGGCAGGGGGGCGCCAGATTGGCCTATTACTGTCCTCGACTCGGTCGACTCGACCAACGCTGAAGCTCTGCGGGCAGTTGATCAGGGGCAGCCTGCGCCTTTTCTTGTTTTGGCTGAGCGTCAGGTCTTCGGGCGCGGGAGGCGAGGGCGAAAATGGGTCAGTCCTTTTGCCGAAAACATCTATTACAGTCTTGTCTTGCGGATTGACGGCGGCATGCGTCAGCTCGAGGGTCTCAGTCTTGTCGTAGGCCTGGCTGTCATGCAGGCGCTCCGTGAGCAAGGCGTCCAAGGCTTGGGATTGAAATGGCCTAATGATGTACTGGTCGGGCCCAAGAAAATTGCGGGTATTTTGTTAGAGTTGGTGGGCGATCCGGCAGACGTGTGTCACGTGGTGCTAGGCGTGGGTATCAACGTGAACATGCAGTCTACTGAAGAGGTCGATCAGCAGTGGACGTCGTTGTTGCTAGAGTCGGGCAGGCGGTGCGATCGAAACGATGTTGTGGCTGAGCTCAGTCGACAGTTGGGGGTCTATCTAGCGCGTCATCAGGCCAGCGGCTTTTCTACTCTGCGCGATGAATGGGAAAGTGCTCACCTGTGGCAAGGCCAGCCGGTTTCCCTGATTGCCGGCGTTACTCGTATAGATGGTGTAGTGCAAGGCATAGATAACCAGGGCGCGCTGCGCCTGGAGGTCGATGGCGTGCAAAAAATTTTTAGTGGTGGTGAGCTCAGCTTGAGGTTGCGAGATGATTCCTGAGCTTAAGCTTGGGTAATTATCTCTCCGTGTTGATTCCCGGTCGGAATCCGGAGTTGGTTCCAGATGTTGTTCCGCAAGCTGAGGTGTTCCCTGGCTTGGTATTCGTTGATCTGGCGATGGCGTGCACTTTGTTCTGAGGTTGTTATGCGTTGGTTGTTTTTGCTGTTGCTCGTTCTCAATGTCTTCTATTACGTCTGGCACCAGCAGGAGGCTCCATTGCGTGCGAAGGATGTAACGCCGCTGAGTCTTTATCGAGGCTCTCAGCAGGATATCCGGCTGCTGAGTGAGACTGACGGATCTCGGGAGAAAGAAAAGACAATCTCGGCAAAAGGGCAGTGCTTTTACCTTGGAGGATTTGCTCGTCCGGAATCCGCGCAGGCGCTTGAAGTGCGTTTGGCCGAAATGGGGGTCAAGGTTCAAGTGGGGCAAAAAGATCTGCCGGAACCCGGTTTCTGGCTGAGCGTTGCGCCTGAAAGCCAGCGATTGCTCGGTGATGCACAGCTGAAAAACCTTTCCAACGAATTCAATGAGTTAAAACATAAAATAATGCAGTGCGAGGGGGTTGCACCTGCTGAATAGTTTGCATAGAATGGCGCCCGCTCCACAGCGAAGACCCTAAAGGGTTGGTGCTGCAGAGTGATGTCAATGCAGCTAACCTCAGGTTTTTAAATGAGAAAATGCTTGACAAGGGTTTGGCATGATATAGAATGCCGGCCTGATTAGGAGGGGTTCCCGAGCGGCCAAAGGGATCAGACTGTAAATCTGACGTCTACGACTTCGAAGGTTCGAATCCTTCTCCCTCCACCAGATTTAGCGTGAGCTGCAAGCTCTGCGGGTATAGTTTAGTGGTAGAACCTCAGCCTTCCAAGCTGATGATGCGGGTTCGATTCCCGCTACCCGCTCCAAGTTTGCAGGTTGTGCAAAGTTTTACGCTCTTGTAGCTCAGTTGGTAGAGCACACCCTTGGTAAGGGTGAGGTCAGCGGTTCAAATCCGCTCAAGAGCTCCATATAACAAGGCAGATATGAAAATATCTGCCTTTGTTTTAATGGCTTTTGTTGTTTGCTTAATTCTTCTGTTAGGGGTGTTATCGATGGCTAAGGAAAAGTTTGATCGTTCCCTACCGCACGTCAACGTTGGGACCATTGGTCACGTTGACCACGGTAAAACCACTCTGACTGCTGCTCTGACTCGCGTTTGCTCCGAGGTTTTCGGTTCGGCAATCGTTGATTTCGACAAGATCGACAGCGCCCCGGAAGAGAAAGCTCGCGGCATCACCATTAATACTGCGCACGTTGAATACAATTCGCTGATCCGTCACTACGCTCACGTTGACTGCCCGGGTCACGCTGACTATGTGAAGAACATGATCACCGGTGCTGCCCAGATGGATGGCGCGATCCTGGTTTGCTCGGCCGCTGATGGTCCGATGCCGCAAACCCGTGAGCACATCCTGCTGTCCCGCCAGGTTGGCGTTCCGTACATCGTGGTCTTCCTGAACAAGGCTGACCTGGTAGACGACGCTGAGCTGCTGGAGCTGGTTGAGATGGAAGTTCGCGACCTGCTGTCCACCTATGACTTCCCAGGCGACGACACTCCGATCATCATCGGTTCGGCTCGTATGGCTCTGGAAGGCAAAGACGACAACGAAATGGGCACCACTGCCGTTCGTAAGCTGGTTGAGACTCTGGATAGCTACATTCCAGATCCGGTTCGTGTTATCGACAAGCCGTTCCTGATGCCAATCGAAGACGTATTCTCGATCTCGGGTCGCGGTACTGTTGTAACAGGTCGTATCGAGCGTGGTATCGTCAAGGTTCAAGATCCGCTGGAAATCGTTGGTCTGCGTGACACTACTGTCACCACCTGCACCGGTGTTGAAATGTTTCGTAAGCTGCTCGACGAAGGTCGTGCTGGCGAGAACTGCGGCGTGCTGCTGCGCGGCACCAAGCGTGACGACGTAGAGCGTGGCCAGGTTCTGGTCAAGCCGGGTTCGGTCAAGCCGCACACCAAGTTCGAAGCTGAAGTGTACGTGTTGAGCAAAGAAGAGGGCGGTCGTCACACTCCGTTCTTCAAAGGCTACCGTCCACAGTTCTACTTCCGGACCACTGACGTGACCGGTAACTGCGAACTGCCGGAAGGGGTTGAAATGGTAATGCCAGGCGACAACATCAAAATGGTTGTCACCCTGATCAAGACCATCGCGATGGAAGACGGTCTGCGTTTCGCTATCCGTGAAGGCGGTCGTACAGTCGGCGCCGGCGTAGTGGCAAAGATCATCGAGTAATTGGTTGTAATGTATTTTTCGGGCCGGCATAATGGTCGGCCTGATTTTGTTTTAGGTCAGTAGCTCAATTGGCAGAGCGACGGTCTCCAAAACCGTAGGTTGGGGGTTCGATTCCCTCCTGACCTGCCAGATTCACTCGGTGTGTCTGGCTTTCTTTTCACAGGATCTTCATAGATGACTCCTAAAGCTGAAGCTCAAGGCTCTCGCTTCGATCTGCTCAAGTGGCTTGTAGTAGTCGCTTTGGTGATTGTTGGTGTGGTTGGCAATCAGTATTATGCCGCTTCGCCGATCCTGTATCGTGTACTCGCATTGCTTGCCATTGCTGCTGTTGCTGCCTTTGTAGGCTTGCAGACGGCGAAGGGCAAGTCTTTCTTTGTACTCGCTAAGGAAGCTCGCACCGAGATTCGTAAAGTCGTATGGCCAACTCGCCAAGAAACCACGCAGACCACTCTCATTGTGGTGGCTGTTGTTCTGGTTATGGCGTTGCTGTTGTGGGGTCTTGATTCCCTGCTCGGCTGGCTTGTCTCCTTGATTGTTGGCTAAGGGTGTCCCGTGGCTAAGCGTTGGTACGTTGTGCATGCTTACTCGGGTTACGAGAAGCATGTCATGCGCTCTTTGGTTGAGCGTGTAAAGCTGGCTGGCATGGAAGACGGCTTTGGCGAGATTCTGGTTCCCACTGAAGAAGTGGTTGAAATGCGTAATGGCCAGAAACGCAAAAGCGAACGCAAGTTCTTTCCAGGCTATGTGCTGGTTCAGATGGACATGAATGAGGGTACTTGGCACTTGGTCAAGGATACTCCTCGGGTGATGGGTTTCATCGGTGGTACTGCCGATAAGCCTGCGCCAATCACTGATAAAGAAGCGGAAGCGATTCTGCGTCGTGTTGCTGATGGTAGCGACAAGCCGAAGCCGAAGACGTTGTTCGAGCCAGGTGAGACTGTTCGTGTCAATGACGGTCCGTTTGCTGATTTCAATGGCGTTGTCGAAGAAGTTAACTACGAAAAGAGCCGGATCCAAGTGGCGGTGCTCATTTTCGGTCGCTCTACTCCGGTAGAGTTGGAGTTCAGTCAGGTCGAAAAGGTCTAGCTGACAAAGCATCCCAACCCCGCAGCCCTAGGCTGTGGGGTTTTGTCGTCACTGGGATAAACGCGCAAGTAACCGGGGAGCCTTTCGAGGCGATCGAACCCGTAATTGGAGTGCCTCATGGCCAAGAAGATTACCGCTTACATCAAGCTGCAAGTGAAGGCCGCTCAGGCTAACCCAAGCCCACCTGTTGGTCCTGCACTGGGTCAGCACGGCGTGAACATCATGGAATTCTGCAAGGCTTTCAACGCCCGTACTCAGGGTATTGAGCCAGGTCTGCCGACTCCAGTGATCATCACTGTCTACAGCGACCGTAGCTTCACTTTCGAAACCAAATCCACCCCTGCTTCGGTTCTGCTGAAGAAGGCGGCTGGTCTGACTAGCGGTTCCGCTCGTCCGAACACCGTTAAGGTTGGCACTGTTACCCGTGCTCAGCTGGAAGAAATCGCGAAAGCCAAAAACGCGGATCTGACTGCAGCTGATATGGATGCAGCCGTGCGTACTATCGCCGGTTCTGCTCGTAGCATGGGCCTTAACGTGGAGGGTGTGTAATGGCTAAGCTGACCAAGCGTCAAAAGGCTATCGCCGGCAAAATCGAAGCAGGCAAGTCCTACAACTTTGTAGACGCTGCCGCTCTGTTGGCCGAGCTGTCGACTGTCAAGTTCAGCGAGTCGTTCGACGTAGCTGTAAACCTGGGCGTAGACCCGCGTAAATCTGACCAGGTTGTTCGTAGCGCTACTGTGCTGCCACACGGCACTGGCAAGACCGTTCGCGTTGCTGTGTTCACTCAGGGTCCAGCTGCTGAAGCCGCTCTGGCTGCCGGCGCTGACCGTGTTGGTATGGACGACCTGGCTGCCGAAATGAAAGGCGGCGACCTGAACTATGACGTAGTTATCGCATCCCCGGATGCCATGCGCGTTGTAGGTCAGTTGGGTCAGATCCTCGGTCCACGTGGTCTGATGCCTAACCCGAAAGTCGGCACCGTGACTCCAGACGTAGCTACCGCGGTTAAAAACGCCAAGGCTGGTCAGGTTCGTTATCGCACCGACAAAAACGGCATCATCCACACTTCCGTTGGCAAGGTCGGTTTCGACGCTGTTCAACTGAAGGAAAACGTTGAAGCCCTGATCGCTGATTTGAAGCGTATCAAGCCAGCTTCCTCGAAAGGCATTTATGTCAAGCGCGTTACCCTGAGCACCACTATGGGCCCGGGTCTGGTCATCGACCAGGGTTCGCTGGACGCGTAAGACAAAAATTGGCGTGAGTAATCGCGCCAATTGAAAGATTGGGGTCCCTGCCTGGCGGGGGCTGTCCAAGACCGTAGGCGACGCAAGTCTTAAACCACAAGCCTACGCAGATGGTGCTCCCGGTTCCTTACCGAATCAGACACCAAAACGACATTCGGTTTCGATCGAATGAAACGGTAACAAGCAGGAGTTAACCCGTGGCAATTTATCTCGAAGACAAGAAGGCCATCGTCGCTGAAGTCAACGAGGCTGCCAAAGTCGCTCTGTCCGCTGTTGTGGCTGATGCCCGTGGCGTAACAGTAGGCGCAATGACCGGACTCCGTAAAGAGGCTCGTGAAGCTGGCGTTTACGTACGTGTTGTACGTAACACCCTGCTCAAGCGCGCCGTTGCAGACACTGAATACAGTGTTCTCAACGACGTGTTCACTGGCCCGACCTTGATTGCATTCTCCAACGAACACCCAGGCGCTGCTGCCCGTTTGTTCAAGGAATTTGCCAAAGGTCAGGATAAGTTCGAGATCAAGGCAGCTGCGTTCGAGGGCAAGTTCCTCGCAGCTAATCAGATCGACGTGCTGGCAAGCCTGCCGACCCGTGACGAAGCAATTTCCCAGCTGATGAGCGTGATTCAAGGCGCTACCAGCAAATTGGCTCGTACTCTGGCGGCACTTCGCGACCAGAAAGAAGCAGCTGCAGCCTAAGGCTGAGCGTTTCCTCTTTCGCGTATTTTTGTTTATTTCGATGGCCTGCAGGCTGTCCCCCAATTCAGGAAATAAGTCATGTCTCTGACTAACGAACAAATCATCGACGCAATCGGCGAAAAATCGGTTCTGGAAATCGTTGAACTGATCAAGGCAATGGAAGAGAAGTTCGGCGTATCCGCTGCCGCTGCTTCTGCTGGTCCAGCTGCTGCTGCCGCTGTTGTTGAAGAGCAAACCGAGTTCAACGTTGTTCTGCTGGAAGCTGGCGAGAAGAAAGTAAACGCCATTAAAGCAGTTCGCGAGCTGACCGGTCTGGGCCTGAAAGAAGCCAAAGAGAAAGTAGACGGCGCTCCTCAGGTAGTTCTGGAAGGCGTTTCGAAAGAAGCTGCTGAAGACGCCAAGAAGAAGCTGGAAGAAGCAGGCGCTAAAGTCGAGCTGAAATAAGTATCGACTTTGCTCCTCCAGCCCGAGCGTCAAGCGAAAGGCTGATGGCTGGTGGCTCTTGCCACCGGCCTTTTTCCGTTATTGGCAGCCGACTGGGTCGGTGCTGATAACGAGCTGTAACCACCCGATGCGGTGGAGCAAACCATGGGGTTTGCACGATTTTCTGGCTGCTCCCGTCGGGAGGGGCCAAACAAGCAGGTGACCAAGCTGGGGAACGCTGATGGCTTACTCATATACTGAGAAAAAACGTATCCGCAAGGACTTTAGCAAGTTGCCGGACGTCATGGATGTGCCTTACCTCCTGGCCATCCAGCTGGATTCGTATCGTGAATTCTTGCAAGCGGGAGCGACTAAAGATCAGTTCCGCGACGTGGGCCTGCATGCGGCCTTCAAATCCGTTTTCCCGATCATCAGCTACTCCGGCAATGCTGCGCTGGAGTACGTCGGTTATCGCCTGGGCGAACCGGCATTTGATGTCAAAGAATGCGTATTGCGCGGTGTGACTTACGCCGTACCTTTGCGGGTAAAAGTGCGCCTGATCATTTTCGACAAAGAATCGTCGAACAAAGCGATCAAGGACATCAAAGAGCAAGAAGTCTACATGGGTGAAATTCCCCTGATGACTGAGAACGGTACCTTCGTAATCAACGGTACCGAGCGTGTAATCGTTTCCCAGCTGCACCGTTCCCCGGGCGTGTTCTTCGATCACGACCGCGGCAAGACGCATAGCTCCGGCAAACTGCTGTACTCCGCGCGCATCATTCCTTACCGCGGTTCGTGGTTGGACTTCGAGTTCGACCCGAAAGACTGCGTATTCGTGCGTATCGACCGTCGTCGCAAGCTGCCGGCATCGGTACTGCTGCGCGCGCTCGGCTATACCACTGAAGAAGTGCTGGACGCGTTCTACACCACCAACGTATTCAGCCTGAGTGGCGAGACCCTCAAGCTGGAGCTGATCGCTTCGCGTCTGCGTGGCGAGATTGCTGTTCTGGATATCCAGGATGAAAACGGCAAGGTGATTGTTGAAGCTGGCCGCCGTATTACTGCGCGCCACATCAACCAGATCGAGAAAGCCGGTATCAAATCGCTGGAAGTGCCTCTGGACTACGTCCTCGGTCGCACAACCGCCAAGGTTATCGTTCACCCGGCCACTGGCGAAATCCTGGCTGAGTGCAACACCGAGCTGAACACCGAGATCCTGGCGAAAATCGCCAAGGCTCAGGTTGTTCGCATCGAGACCCTGTATACCAACGACATCGACTGCGGTCCGTTCGTCTCCGACACTCTGAAGATCGACTCCACCAGCAACCAATTGGAAGCGCTGGTCGAGATCTATCGCATGATGCGTCCAGGCGAGCCGCCAACCAAAGACGCTGCCGAGACCCTGTTCAACAACCTGTTCTTCAGCCCTGAGCGTTATGACCTGTCTGCGGTCGGCCGGATGAAGTTCAACCGTCGTATCGGTCGTACCGAGATCGAAGGTTCGGGCGTGCTGTGCAAGGAAGACATCGTCGCGGTACTGAAGACTCTGGTCGACATCCGTAACGGTAAAGGCATCGTCGATGACATCGACCACCTGGGTAACCGTCGTGTTCGCTGCGTAGGCGAAATGGCCGAGAACCAGTTCCGCGTTGGCCTGGTGCGTGTTGAGCGTGCGGTCAAAGAGCGTCTGTCGATGGCAGAAAGCGAAGGCCTGATGCCGCAAGACCTGATCAACGCCAAGCCAGTGGCTGCGGCGGTGAAAGAGTTCTTCGGTTCCAGCCAGCTCTCGCAGTTCATGGACCAGAACAACCCGCTGTCCGAGATCACCCACAAGCGTCGTGTCTCCGCACTCGGCCCTGGCGGTCTGACTCGTGAGCGCGCAGGCTTCGAAGTCCGTGACGTACACCCGACTCACTACGGTCGTGTTTGCCCGATTGAAACGCCGGAAGGTCCGAACATCGGTCTGATCAACTCCCTGGCGGCCTATGCGCGCACCAACCAGTATGGTTTCCTCGAGAGCCCGTACCGTGTGGTGAAAGACGCTCTGGTCACCGACGAGATCGTATTCCTGTCCGCCATCGAAGAAGCTGATCACGTGATCGCTCAGGCTTCGGCCACGATGAACGACAAGAAAGTCCTGATCGACGAGCTGGTAGCTGTTCGTCACTTGAACGAGTTCACCGTCAAGGCGCCGGAAGACGTCACCTTGATGGACGTTTCGCCGAAGCAGGTAGTTTCGGTTGCCGCGTCGCTGATCCCGTTCCTGGAACACGATGACGCCAACCGTGCGTTGATGGGTTCCAACATGCAGCGTCAAGCTGTACCAACCCTGCGCGCTGACAAGCCGCTGGTAGGTACCGGCATGGAGCGTAACGTAGCTCGTGACTCCGGCGTTTGCGTCGTGGCTCGTCGTGGCGGCGTGATCGACTCTGTTGACGCCAGCCGTATCGTGGTTCGTGTTGCTGATGACGAAGTTGAAACCGGTGAAGCTGGTGTCGACATCTACAACCTGACCAAATACACCCGTTCGAACCAGAACACCTGCATCAACCAGCGTCCGCTGGTGAGCAAGGGTGATCGCGTTCAGCGTAACGACATCATGGCCGACGGTCCGTCCACCGATATGGGTGAGTTGGCACTGGGTCAGAACATGCGCATCGCGTTCATGGCGTGGAACGGCTTCAACTTCGAAGACTCCATCTGCCTGTCCGAGCGTGTGGTTCAGGAAGACCGCTTCACCACGATCCACATTCAGGAACTGACCTGTGTGGCGCGTGACACCAAGCTTGGGCCTGAAGAGATCACTGCAGACATCCCGAACGTCGGTGAAGCTGCACTGAATAAACTGGACGAAGCCGGTATCGTTTATGTAGGTGCTGAAGTTGGCGCGGGCGACATCCTGGTTGGTAAGGTCACTCCGAAAGGCGAGACCCAACTGACTCCGGAAGAGAAGCTGTTGCGTGCAATCTTCGGTGAAAAAGCCAGCGACGTTAAAGATACTTCCCTGCGCGTACCGACCGGTACCAAAGGTACTGTCATCGACGTACAGGTCTTCACCCGCGACGGCGTTGAGCGTGATGCTCGTGCGCTGTCGATCGAGAAGACTCAGCTCGACGAGATCCGCAAGGATCTGAACGAAGAGTTCCGTATCGTTGAAGGCGCGACTTTCGAACGTCTGCGTTCCGCTCTGGTAGGCCACAAGGCAGAAGGCGGCGCTGGCCTGAAGAAAGGTCAGGACATCACCGACGAAGTACTCGACGGTCTTGAGCATGGTCAGTGGTTCAAACTGCGCATGGCTGAAGATGCTCTGAACGAGCAGCTCGAGAAGGCTCAGGCCTACATCGTTGATCGTCGCCGTCTGCTGGACGACAAGTTCGAAGACAAGAAGCGCAAACTGCAGCAGGGCGATGACCTGGCTCCAGGCGTGCTGAAAATCGTCAAGGTTTACCTGGCAATCCGTCGTCGCATCCAGCCGGGCGACAAGATGGCCGGTCGTCACGGTAACAAAGGTGTGGTCTCCGTGATCATGCCGGTTGAAGACATGCCGCACGATGCCAATGGCACCCCGGTCGACGTCGTCCTCAACCCGTTGGGCGTACCTTCGCGTATGAACGTTGGTCAGATCCTTGAAACCCACCTTGGCCTCGCGGCTAAAGGTCTGGGCGAGAAGATCAACCGGATGATCGAAGAGCAGCGTAAAGTCGCTGAACTGCGTACTTTCCTGGACGAGATCTACAACCAGATCGGCGGTCGTAACGAAGACCTGGACAGCTTCTCTGATCAGGAAATCCTCGATCTGGCGAAGAACCTGCGTGGCGGTGTTCCAATGGCCACCCCAGTGTTCGACGGCGCCAAGGAAAGCGAAATCAAGGCCATGCTGAAACTGGCAGACCTGCCAGAAAGCGGCCAGATGCAGCTGACCGACGGCCGTACCGGCAACAAGTTCGAGCGCCCGGTTACTGTTGGCTACATGTACATGCTGAAGCTGAACCACTTGGTAGACGACAAGATGCACGCTCGTTCTACCGGTTCGTACAGCCTGGTTACCCAGCAGCCGCTGGGTGGTAAGGCACAGTTCGGTGGTCAGCGTTTCGGGGAGATGGAGGTCTGGGCACTGGAAGCATACGGTGCCGCTTACACTCTGCAAGAAATGCTCACAGTGAAGTCGGACGATGTGAACGGCCGTACCAAGATGTACAAAAACATCGTGGATGGCGATCACCGTATGGAGCCGGGCATGCCCGAGTCTTTCAACGTGTTGATCAAGGAAATTCGTTCCCTCGGCATCGATATCGATCTGGAAACCGAATAACACGTGACGCGAATCGAGAGCGGGGCAGGATTGCCCGCTCTCTGCTCCGCCAGGAGGAAAGGCCTTGAAAGACCTACTGAATTTGCTGAAAAACCAGGGTCAAGTCGAAGAGTTCGACGCCATCCGTATTGGATTGGCATCGCCTGAGATGATCCGCTCTTGGTCGTTCGGCGAAGTTAAAAAGCCGGAAACGATCAACTACCGTACGTTCAAACCTGAGCGTGACGGCCTGTTCTGCGCCAAGATCTTTGGCCCGGTAAAGGATTACGAGTGCCTGTGCGGTAAGTACAAGCGCTTGAAGCACCGTGGTGTGATCTGCGAGAAGTGCGGCGTTGAAGTCGCGCTGGCAAAAGTTCGTCGTGAGCGCATGGCGCACATCGAACTGGCCTCGCCAGTTGCCCACATCTGGTTCCTGAAATCGCTGCCGTCGCGTATCGGCTTGCTGATGGACATGACCCTGCGTGATATCGAACGCGTTCTCTACTTCGAGAGCTATGTCGTTATCGATCCAGGCATGACCACCCTTGAAAAAGGTCAGCTGCTGAACGACGAGCAGTACTTCGAAGCGCTGGAAGAGTTCGGTGATGATTTCGACGCCCGCATGGGTGCTGAAGCTGTCCGCGAATTGCTGCACGCTATCGACCTGGAGCACGAGATTGGCCGTCTGCGCGAAGAAATTCCGCAAACCAACTCCGAAACCAAGATCAAGAAGCTGTCCAAGCGTCTGAAGTTGATGGAAGCCTTCCAGGGTTCCGGCAACCTTCCAGAGTGGATGGTGCTGACCGTTCTGCCGGTTCTGCCGCCAGATCTGCGTCCACTGGTCCCGCTGGATGGCGGTCGCTTCGCGACTTCCGACCTCAACGATCTGTATCGTCGAGTGATCAACCGTAACAACCGCTTGAAGCGCCTGCTTGATCTGTCCGCTCCGGACATCATCGTGCGCAACGAAAAGCGTATGTTGCAGGAAGCTGTCGATGCACTGCTCGACAACGGTCGTCGTGGCCGCGCTATCACCGGTTCGAACAAGCGTCCTCTGAAATCCCTGGCTGACATGATCAAGGGTAAGCAGGGTCGTTTCCGTCAGAACTTGCTCGGTAAGCGTGTTGACTACTCCGGTCGTTCGGTAATTACCGTAGGCCCGACTCTGCGTCTGCATCAGTGCGGTCTGCCGAAGAAGATGGCTCTCGAGCTGTTCAAGCCGTTCATTTTCGGCAAGCTGGAAATGCGTGGTCTCGCGACTACCATCAAAGCCGCCAAGAAAATGGTCGAGCGTGAGCTGCCAGAGGTTTGGGACGTTCTCGCTGAAGTGATCCGTGAACACCCGGTTCTCCTCAACCGTGCACCGACCCTTCACCGTCTGGGTATCCAGGCGTTTGAACCGGTACTGATCGAAGGTAAGGCTATTCAGCTGCACCCGCTGGTCTGCGCCGCGTACAACGCCGACTTCGACGGCGACCAAATGGCCGTGCACGTACCGCTGACGCTGGAAGCCCAGCTCGAAGCGCGTGCGTTGATGATGTCGACCAACAACATTCTGTCGCCAGCCAACGGTGAGCCAATCATCGTTCCGTCGCAGGACGTTGTATTGGGTCTGTACTACATGACTCGTGAAGCGATCAACGCCAAAGGCGAAGGTCGTGTGTTCGCGGATCTGCAGGAAGTTGACCGTGTGTTCCGTGCCGGCGAAGCCGCACTGCACGCCAAGGTCAAAGTGCGGATCAACGAAACCGTCAACGACCGTGACGGTGGCAGCGTGAGCGGCACTCGTATCGTCGACACCACTGTCGGCCGTGCGTTGCTGTATCAAGTTGTGCCAAAAGGTCTGTCGTACGACGTCGTCAACCTGCCGATGAAGAAAAAGGCGATCTCCAAGCTGATCAACCAGTGCTACCGCGTGGTTGGTTTGAAAGAGACCGTGATCTTCGCTGACCAGTTGATGTACACCGGTTTTGCTTATTCGACCATTTCCGGCGTTTCCATCGGTGTTAACGACTTCGTTATCCCGGATGAGAAAGCCCGCATCATCGGTGCTGCCACCGACGAAGTGAAAGAGATAGAGAGCCAGTACGCCTCCGGCCTGGTAACCCAGGGCGAGAAGTACAACAAAGTGATCGACCTTTGGTCGAAAGCGAACGACGAAGTTTCCAAGGCGATGATGGCCAACCTCTCGAAAGAGAAAGTCATCGACCGTCACGGCGTCGAAGTCGACCAAGAGTCGTTCAACTCGATGTACATGATGGCTGACTCGGGTGCGCGGGGTTCCGCAGCACAGATTCGTCAGCTGGCCGGTATGCGTGGTCTGATGGCCAAGCCGGACGGTTCCATCATCGAAACGCCGATTACTGCGAACTTCCGTGAAGGTTTGAGCGTACTTCAGTACTTCATCTCGACTCACGGTGCTCGTAAAGGTTTGGCGGATACCGCGTTGAAAACTGCGAACTCCGGTTACCTGACTCGTCGTCTGGTAGACGTGGCGCAGGATCTGGTCGTGACCGAGATCGATTGCGGTACCGAACACGGTCTGCTGATGACTCCGCACATTGAAGGCGGTGACGTTGTAGAGCCGTTGGGTGAACGCGTACTGGGTCGAGTAATCGCCCGTGACGTATTCAAGCCAGGTACCGAGGACATCATCGTTCCTGCCGGCACTCTGGTAGACGAGAAGTGGGTCGAGTTCATCGAACTCAACAGCATCGACGAAGTGATTGTTCGCTCGCCGATCAGCTGCGAAACCCGCTACGGCATTTGCGCCAAGTGCTACGGCCGTGACTTGGCTCGTGGTCACCAGGTGAACATCGGTGAAGCTGTCGGCGTTATCGCTGCCCAGTCCATCGGTGAGCCGGGTACCCAGCTGACGATGCGTACGTTCCACATCGGTGGTGCGGCAAGCCGGACCTCCGCAGCCGACAGCGTTCAGGTGAAGAATGGCGGTACCGTCCGTCTGCACAACCTGAAACACGTTGAGCGAGTGGATGGCCACCTGGTTGCTGTGTCCCGTTCCGGTGAGCTGGCAATCGCTGATGACTACGGTCGTGAGCGCGAGCGTTACAAGCTGCCGTACGGTGCTGTGATTTCGGTTAAAGAAGGTGACAAGGTCGACGCTGGCGCAATCGTGGCCAAGTGGGATCCGCACACTCACCCAATCGTTACCGAAATGAAAGGTACCGTGACCTACGTGGGCATGGAAGAAGGCATCACGATCAAGCGTCAGACTGACGAATTGACCGGTATGACCAACATTGAAGTACTCGACGCCAAAGATCGTCCAGCTGCCGGTAAAGACATCCGTCCTGCCGTGAAGATGGTCGACGACAACGGCAAGGATCTGTTGCTGCCAGGTACTGACGTAATCGCTCAGTACTTCCTGCCAGCCAACGCCCTGGTCGGTGTAGCGGATGGTGCGAAGATCGCGATCGGTGATGTTATCGCGCGTATCCCGCAAGAGACCTCGAAAACTCGAGACATCACCGGTGGTCTGCCGCGTGTTGCCGACTTGTTCGAAGCACGTCGTCCGAAAGAAGCGTCGATTCTGGCTGAAGTCAGCGGCACCATCGCGTTCGGTAAAGAGACCAAAGGCAAGCGCCGTCTGGTCATTACCCCGAACGACGGTAGCGATCCGTACGAAGAGCTGATTCCGAAGTGGCGTCACCTGAACGTGTTCGAAGGCGAACAGGTAAACCGCGGCGAAGTTATCTCCGACGGCCCGAGCGATCCACACGACATCCTGCGTCTGCTGGGTGTGAGTGCGCTGGCCAAGTACATCGTTAACGAGATCCAAGACGTTTATCGTCTGCAGGGCGTGAAGATCAACGATAAGCACATCGAGACCATCCTGCGTCAGATGCTGCGTAAAGTTGAAATCGCTGAATCCGGCGATTCCACTTTCATCAAGGGCGACCAGATGGAATTGACTCACGTACTGGTAGAGAACGAGCGTCTGGCGGGCGACGAGAAATTCGTTTCCAAGTTCACTCGTGTACTGCTGGGTATCACCAAGGCGTCGTTGTCCACCGAATCGTTCATCTCGGCGGCTTCCTTCCAGGAAACCACTCGAGTACTGACCGAAGCGGCAGTCACCGGCAAGCGCGACTACTTGCGCGGCCTGAAAGAAAACGTGGTCGTGGGTCGTCTGATCCCGGCTGGTACCGGTTTGGCATATCACAGCGAGCGCAAGCGTCGCCGTGAAGCAGACAAGCCGTTGCGCGTAAGCGCCAGTGAAGTGGAAGCTGCACTGACCGAAGCGCTGAACTCGAGCGGTAACTGAGTTCTGCGATAAATGAGCGTAAGGCCCTGATCGCACCGTTCATCGAATCGAGACAATTTGTCGAGGTTCGATGAGTGGTGAGGTCGGGGCCTTGCCTTGACTGGGGCCAAGATCCTCTTTAGACTCTTGTACCCCTAAATTTGGCGGGAATTCGTTCCTGCCATTTTGCTTTTCTTGCAAGACAATAGCGTCGCAAGACAACAGTGGAGCTAGTAGATGGCAACTATCAACCAGCTGGTACGTCAGCCGCGTAAGCGTATCGTCGAGAAATCCGACGTGCCTGCGCTGCAGAACTGCCCGCAACGTCGTGGCGTGTGCACCCGTGTGTACACCACCACGCCGAAAAAACCTAACTCGGCACTGCGTAAAGTATGCCGTGTGCGTCTGACCAACGGTTTCGAGGTTTCCTCGTACATCGGCGGTGAAGGCCACAACCTGCAAGAGCACAGCGTGGTACTGATCCGCGGCGGTCGTGTAAAAGACTTGCCAGGTGTTCGTTACCACACCGTTCGCGGCTCCCTGGATACTTCCGGCGTCAAAGGTCGTAACCAAGGTCGTTCGAAGTACGGTACCAAGCGTCCGAAGTAATCGGCCGTTTTGCAGATTTCTATTTTATTGAGTCGATAAGAGTAAGGTCGGGCACGCATCCACTGGATCTGTCCCGAGCTAACCTGAAGACCGCTTGAGGGCTTATCATGCCAAGACGTCGCGTAGCAGCAAAGCGTGAGATTCTGGACGATCCGAAATACGGAAGCCAGATCCTCGCCAAATTCATGAACCACGTTATGGAAAGCGGCAAGAAAGCCGTTGCCGAGCGTATCGTTTATGGTGCCCTGGAAACCGTTGCGGCCCGTAAGGTCGGCTCCGATCCCCTGGAACTCTTCGAGAAAGCACTCGACGCCATCGCTCCGCTGGTCGAAGTGAAGTCGCGCCGCGTTGGTGGTGCTACTTACCAGGTTCCGGTCGAAGTTCGTCCGTCCCGTCGTAACGCTCTGGCAATGCGCTGGTTGGTAGACTTCGCACGTAAGCGTGGCGAGAAGTCTATGGCTCTGCGCTTGGCTGGCGAGCTGCTGGATGCTGCTGAAGGTAAAGGTGCTGCTGTTAAGAAGCGTGAAGACGTGCACCGTATGGCAGAAGCCAACAAAGCTTTCTCGCACTACCGCTTCTAATTTTAGCTTCACTAATTTTGCGAGGGCTTTATGGCTCGTACTACTCCGATTAGTCGCTACCGTAACATCGGTATCGTCGCTCACGTGGATGCTGGTAAAACCACCACCACCGAGCGCGTCCTTTTTTACACCGGCAAAAGTCACAAAATGGGCGAGGTGCATGACGGCGCCGCGACCACAGACTGGATGGTTCAGGAGCAGGAGCGTGGTATTACCATTACTTCTGCTGCCATTACCGCCTTCTGGAAAGGTTCTGCCAAGCAGTACAAAGACGAGCATCGCTTCAACGTAATCGATACCCCGGGCCACGTAGACTTCACTATTGAAGTTGAGCGTTCCCTGCGCGTACTCGACGGCGCGGTCGTTGTGTTCTGCGGTACTTCGGGTGTTGAGCCTCAGTCGGAAACCGTATGGCGTCAAGCCAACAAATACGGCGTTCCACGTCTTGTTTACGTAAACAAGATGGACCGTGCTGGCGCGAACTTCCTGCGCGTGATCGAACAGATCAAAAAGCGTCTGGGCCACACGCCAGTGCCAATCCAGCTGGCTATCGGTGCAGAAGACAACTTCCAGGGTCAGATCGATCTGATCAACATGGAAGCTGTGTACTGGAACGATTCCGACAAGGGTATGGTTCCTGTTCGTAAGCCTGTTCCTGAAGATATGCAGGAATTGGCTGCCGAATGGCGCGACAACATGGTTCAGGCTGCTGCCGAAGCCAATGAAGACCTGATGAACAAGTACCTTGAAGGTGAAGAACTCACCATCGAGGAAATCAAGGCCGCTCTGCGTCAGCGTACTATCGCTGGCGAAATCGTCCTGGCTGTTTGCGGTTCTTCCTTCAAGAACAAGGGTGTTCCCCTGGTTCTCGACGCCGTTATCGACTACCTGCCTGCGCCAACCGACATTCCTGCTATCAAGGGTACTGACCCTGATAACGAGGAAATCGAGCTGGAGCGTCATGCAGACGATGCGGAGCCGTTCTCGGCTCTGGCGTTCAAGATCGCTACCGACCCATTCGTGGGTACTTTGACCTTCGTCCGTGTTTACTCGGGCGTGTTGAACTCCGGCGACGGCGTGATCAACTCGGTTAAAGGCAAGAAAGAGCGCGTGGGTCGTATGGTGCAAATGCACGCAAACGCCCGTGAAGAGATCAAGGAAGTACGCGCTGGCGACATCGCGGCCCTGATCGGCATGAAGGACGTCACCACTGGTGAAACCTTGTGCAACGCTGACAAGCCAATCATCCTCGTTCGTATGGACTTCCCGGAGCCGGTTATTTCGGTTGCCGTAGAGCCGAAGACCAAGGATGACCAGGAGAAAATGGGTATCGCTCTGGGCAAGCTTGCTCAGGAAGATCCATCTTTCCGCGTTAAAACTGATGAAGAGACTGGTCAAACGATCATCTCCGGCATGGGCGAGCTGCACCTGGACATCCTGGTTGACCGGATGCGCCGTGAGTTCAACGTCGAAGCCAACATCGGCAAGCCTCAGGTTTCCTATCGTGAGCGCATCACGAAGAACTGCGAAATCGAAGGCAAGTTCGTTCGTCAGTCCGGCGGTCGTGGCCAGTTCGGTCACTGCTGGATCCGTTTTGCTCCTGCTGACGAAGGTCAGGAAGGTCTGCAATTCGTGAACGAAGTAGTAGGTGGTGTGGTTCCTAAGGAATACATCCCGGCTATCCAGAAGGGTATCGAAGAGCAGATGAAGAACGGCGTAGTTGCCGGCTATCCGCTGATCGGCCTGAAGGCTACCGTGTTCGATGGTTCTTACCACGACGTCGACTCCAACGAGATGGCGTTTAAAGTGGCTGCTTCCATGGCGACCAAGCAACTGGCCCAGAAGGGTGGTGGTGAGTTGCTCGAGCCGATCATGGCGGTAGAGGTTGTTACGCCTGAAGACTATATGGGTGATGTGATGGGCGACCTTAACCGTCGTCGCGGCATGATCCAGGGTATGGAAGACACGGTCTCCGGCAAAGTAATCCGCGCGGAAGTTCCGCTGGGTGAAATGTTCGGTTACGCGACCGACGTTCGTTCCATGTCTCAGGGTCGCGCAAGCTACTCTATGGAATTCAAAAAATACGATACAGCCCCGTCGCACATCGTCGAGTCTGTTACCAAAAAACAAGGCTGATTCAGCCCCTTTAGGCTAGGAGTTAATTGTCGTGGCTAAAGAAAAATTTGATCGTTCCCTACCGCACGTCAACGTTGGCACCATCGGTCACGTTGACCACGGTAAAACCACTCTGACTGCTGCTCTGACTCGCGTTTGCTCCGAAGTTTTCGGTTCGGCAATCGTTGACTTCGACAAGATCGACAGCGCACCAGAAGAGAAAGCTCGTGGTATCACCATCAACACCGCGCACGTTGAATACAACTCGCTGATCCGTCACTACGCTCACGTTGACTGCCCAGGTCACGCTGACTATGTGAAGAACATGATCACCGGTGCTGCTCAAATGGACGGCGCAATCCTGGTTTGCTCGGCCGCTGATGGTCCGATGCCACAAACCCGTGAGCACATCCTGCTGTCCCGCCAGGTTGGCGTTCCGTACATCGTGGTCTTCCTGAACAAGGCTGACCTGGTGGACGACGCTGAGCTGCTGGAACTGGTTGAGATGGAAGTTCGCGACCTGCTGTCCACCTATGACTTCCCAGGCGACGACACTCCGATCATCATCGGTTCGGCTCGTATGGCTCTGGAAGGCAAAGACGACAACGAAATGGGCACCACTGCCGTTCGTAAACTGGTTGAGACTCTGGACAGCTACATTCCAGATCCAGTTCGTGTTATCGACAAGCCGTTCCTGATGCCAATCGAAGACGTATTCTCGATCTCCGGTCGCGGTACTGTTGTAACTGGCCGTATCGAGCGCGGTATCGTCAAGGTTCAGGATCCACTGGAAATCGTTGGTCTGCGTGACACTACCGTCACCACCTGCACCGGTGTTGAAATGTTCCGTAAGCTGCTCGACGAAGGTCGTGCTGGCGAGAACTGCGGCGTGCTGCTGCGCGGCACCAAGCGTGACGACGTAGAGCGTGGCCAGGTTCTGGTCAAGCCAGGTTCGGTTAAGCCGCACACTACCTTCGAAGCTGAAGTGTACGTGTTGAGCAAAGAAGAAGGCGGTCGTCACACTCCGTTCTTCAAAGGCTACCGTCCACAGTTCTACTTCCGGACCACTGACGTGACCGGTAACTGCGAACTGCCGGAAGGCGTTGAAATGGTAATGCCAGGCGACAACATCAAAATGGTTGTCACCCTGATCAAGACCATCGCGATGGAAGACGGTCTGCGTTTTGCTATCCGTGAAGGCGGTCGTACCGTCGGCGCTGGCGTCGTAGCCAAAATCATCGCCTAACTCTTTTTGAGTTAGTAATGATGAGTTGAAAAAAGCCTCCGCTTAGCGGGGGCTTTTTTTATTGGGTTGACACCTATTCGGGGCGTCTATAGAATTGCGCCTCCTTTTAACGGGCGTATTGCGCTCGGTGGGAATAGCAGCCGGAGTCTGAAATCCAATGCAAAATCAGCAAATCCGTATCAGGTTGAAGGCCTTTGACCATCGCCTGATCGACCAATCCACCCAGGAAATCGTGGAAACCGCGAAACGTACTGGTGCTCAAGTGCGTGGTCCAATTCCACTGCCTACCCGTAAAGAGCGGTTCACCGTTCTGGTCTCCCCGCACGTCAACAAAGACGCGCGTGACCAGTACGAGATCCGTACTCATAAGCGCGTTCTGGACATCGTCCAGCCAACGGATAAAACCGTTGATGCGCTTATGAAGCTTGATCTTGCGGCCGGTGTGGAAGTGCAGATCAGCCTCGGCTAAGACTCGGTCTTAGTCGTGTAACGCTCTGAAATGGGCGGCCATAGCGGGTGAAAGCCCCGTACACTCATGAGGTTTACAACATGACTATTGGTGTAGTCGGTCGTAAATGCGGTATGACCCGTATTTTCACCGAAGAAGGTGTCTCCATTCCGGTTACGGTCATTGAGATCGAGCCGAATCGCGTCACCCAGTTCAAAACTGAAGAGACCGATGGCTATCGTGCAGTGCAAGTCACTGTCGGCGAGCGTCGCGCTTCCCGTGTAACAGCTGCTCAGGCTGGCCACTTCGCTAAGGCGAACGTTGCCGCTGGTCGTACTGTCATGGAGTTCCGCCTTGAAGAAGGTGAGTACCAGGCTGGCGATCTGATCAACGCTGAAATCTTCGCTGCTGGTCAACTGGTTGATGTAACCGGTCAGTCCAAAGGTAAAGGCTTCCAGGGTACGATCAAGCGTTGGAACTTCCGCGGGCAAGATAATACCCACGGTAACTCCGTGTCCCACCGCGTCCCGGGCTCTATCGGCCAGTGCCAGACTCCTGGTCGTGTATTCAAGGGCAAAAAAATGTCCGGTCATATGGGCGCTGAGCGCGTGACCGTGCAGTCCCTGGAAGTAGTGCGCGTGGACGCTGAACGCAATCTGTTGTTGGTCAAGGGTGCTGTTCCTGGCGCTACTGGCGGCAACCTGGTTGTACGTCCGGCAGCCAAGGCTCGCGGTTAAGGGGAAGCTGACATGCAATTAAATGTAAATGACGCTCAAGCGATCGAAGTTTCCGAACTGACGTTTGGCGGCGAGTTCAATGAGACGCTGGTTCACCAAGCAGTCGTGGCCTACATGGCCGGCGGCCGTCAGGGTAGCAAGCAGCAAAAGACCCGTTCCGACGTTCGTGGTGGCGGTAAGCGCCCTTGGCGTCAGAAAGGTACTGGCCGTGCTCGTGCCGGTACTATCCGTAGCCCAATCTGGCGCGGCGGCGGTACCACTTTCGCAGCTCGTCCACAGGATCACTCCCAGAAGCTGAACAAGAAGATGTATCGCGCAGCAATGCGTTCCATCCTTGCTGAGCTGGTGCGTACTGATCGTCTGGTCGTGGTTCAGGATTTCGCCGTTGAATCGCCGAAAACCAAAGACCTGCTGGGCAAACTGAACAGCATGAGTCTGACCGACGTTCTGATCGTGTCCGACGCTGTTGATCAGAACCTGTACCTGGCTGCTCGCAACCTGCCACACGTTGATGTTCGTGACGTGCAAGGTTCCGATCCAGTTAGTCTGATCGCATACGACAAGGTGTTGATCACCGTGTCGGCCGTGAAGAAATTCGAGGAGCTGCTGGGATGAACCAGGAACGCGTATTTAAAGTTCTGCTTGGCCCGCACGTTTCCGAGAAGGCTACGGTTCTGGCTGACAAGAAAGGCCAGTTCGTTTTCAAGGTTGCAACTGACGCAACCAAGCTGGAAATCAAGAAGGCCGTCGAAAGCCTGTTCAGCGTGAAAGTTGAGCGTGTTACTACCCTGAACGTTCTGGGTAAAAGCAAGCGCACAGCTCGCGGTCTGGGCAAGCGTAATGACTGGAAGAAGGCAGTTATCTCCCTTCAGCCAGGCCAAGATCTCGATTTCAGCAGCAGTGCTGAGTAAGGAAGGGGTGCATCATGGCAATCGTTAAATGCAAACCGACTTCCCCTGGCCGCCGTTTTGTGGTCAAGGTGGTCAACCAGGAGCTGCATAAAGGCGCTCCTCACGCACCGCTGCTCGAGAAAAAATCGAAGACTGGTGGTCGTAACAACAATGGTCGCATTACCACTCGTCACATCGGTGGTGGCCACAAACAGCATTATCGTATGGTCGATTTCCGTCGCAACGACAAAGATGGCATTCCAGCCACTGTTGAGCGCATTGAATACGATCCAAACCGTACTGCTCACATTGCTCTTATGTTGTACGCAGACGGCGAACGCCGTTACATCATCGCCCCTAAAGGCGTGAGCGCTGGCGACCAGCTGATTTCGGGTGCTTTGGCTCCGATCAAGCCGGGCAACCAGTTGCAACTGCGCAGCATTCCAGTTGGTAGCACCGTACACGGCATCGAATTGAAGCCAGGTAAAGGCGCACAGATCGCTCGTTCCGCTGGTGCTTCGGCTCAGCTGATCGCTCGTGAAGGTGTGTACGTGACCCTGCGTCTGCGTTCCGGTGAAATGCGTAAAGTACTGGCTGAATGCCGTGCGACCTTGGGCGAAGTCTCGAACTCCGAGCACAGCCTGCGTTCGCTGGGTAAAGCTGGTGCCAAACGCTGGCGTGGCGTTCGCCCAACCGTTCGTGGTGTTGCCATGAACCCGGTTGACCACCCACATGGTGGTGGTGAAGGTCGTACCTCTGGTGGTCGTCATCCGGTATCGCCATGGGGCTTCCCGACTAAGGGCGCGAAGACTCGTGGTAATAAGCGTACCGACAAAATGATCGTCCGTCGTCGCAAGTAAATAGAGGGATACGACAGTGCCACGTTCTCTGAAAAAAGGTCCTTTTATTGATCTTCACCTACTGAAGAAGATCGAAGTGGCGGCGGAAAAGAACGATCGCAAACCAATTAAGACTTGGTCGCGTCGTTCGATGATCCTGCCACAAATGGTCGGTCTGACCATCGCAGTACACAACGGTCGTCAACACGTCCCAGTTCTCGTTAACGAAGACATGGTCGGCCACAAACTGGGCGAGTTTGCCGGTACCCGCACTTATCGTGGGCACGTGGCAGACAAGAAAGCCAAGCGTTAAGGGGTTAGGAAATGGAAGTAGCCGCTAAGTTGTCGGGCGCTCGAATCTCCGCCCAGAAAGCCCGCTTGGTCGCCGACCAGATTCGCGGGAAGAAGGTGGGCGAAGCGCTCAACTTGTTGGCTTTCAGCAGTAAGAAAGCCGCCGAGATCATGAAGAAAGTGCTGGAGTCGGCCGTAGCCAACGCCGAGCATAACGAAGGCGCAGACGTTGATGACCTGAAGGTCAGCACCGTTTTCGTCAACGAAGGGCGTTCGCTGAAGCGCATCATGCCACGTGCCAAAGGCCGTGCTGATCGCATCGTCAAGCGGTCTTGCCATATCACTGTCAAGGTTGCTGACAAGTAACGGAGTCGAAGAGATGGGTCAGAAAGTACATCCCATTGGCATTCGCCTGGGAATCGTCAAGGAGCACACCTCCGTCTGGTACGCAGACGGTCGGACTTATGCGGACTATTTGTTCGCTGATCTGAAGGTGCGTGAGTATCTCCAAGACAAACTAAAAAGCGCGTCCGTAAGCCGTATCGATATCCATCGTCCGGCGCAAACTGCACGTATCACCATCCACACCGCTCGTCCAGGTATCGTTATCGGGAAGAAAGGTGAAGATGTTGAGAAACTGCGTCAGGACCTGACCAAGCAAATGGGTGTGCCTGTGCACATCAATATCGAAGAGATCCGTAAGCCGGAGCTCGACGGTATGCTGGTTGCGCAGAGCGTAGCTCAGCAGCTGGAGCGTCGCGTAATGTTCCGTCGCGCTATGAAGCGCGCTGTACAGAACGCCATGCGCATTGGTGCCAAAGGCATCAAAATCCAAGTGAGCGGTCGTCTCGGCGGTGCTGAAATCGCACGTACTGAATGGTATCGCGAAGGTCGTGTGCCACTGCACACCCTGCGTGCCGACATCGACTATGCCAACTACGAAGCTCACACCACTTACGGTGTGATCGGTGTAAAGGTTTGGATCTTCAAAGGCGAAGTAATTGGTGGTCGCCAAGAAGAACTGAAACCACAAGCACCAGCGCCTCGTAAAAAAGCTGCTAAGTAAGGGGTACGCCAAATGTTGCAACCTAAGCGTACGAAGTTCCGCAAGCAGATGACAGGCCACAACCGTGGTCTGGCTCAGCGCGGTAGCAAAGTCAGCTTCGGCGAGTTCGCGCTGAAGTCTGTAGCTCGTGGTCGTCTCACCGCTCGTCAGATCGAGTCAGCGCGTCGTGCTCTGACCCGTCACGTTAAACGTGGCGGCAAGATCTGGATCCGTGTATTCCCGGACAAGCCGATCTCCAAAAAGCCTCTCGAGGTTCGGATGGGTAAAGGTAAGGGTAACGTGGAATACTGGGTTGCCCAGATTCAGCCAGGTAAAGTCCTGTATGAAATCGAGGGCGTAACTGAAGAGCTGGCGCGTGAGGCTTTTGCCCTGGCTGCTGCAAAGCTGCCGCTCGCCACCGCCTTTGTTAAACGGACGGTGATGTGATGAAAGCGAATGAACTTCGTGAAAAATCCGCACAGCAGCTGAACGAGCAACTGCTCGGCCTGCTGCGCGACCAGTTCAATCTGCGTATGCAGAAAGCAACTGGCCAGTTGGGGCAGTCTCATCTGCTCTCGCAAGTTAAACGTGACATCGCTCGCGTGAAGACTGTGCTCAACCAGCAGGCAGGTAAGTGATCATGGCTGAAGCCGAAAAAACTGTCCGTACGCTGACTGGCCGTGTTGTCAGCGACAAGATGGACAAAACCATCACCGTTCTGATCGAGCGTCGCGTTAAGCACCCGATCTACGGTAAATACGTTAAGCGTTCGACTAAGCTGCACGCGCACGACGAAACCAATCAGTGCCACATCGGCGACAAAGTCACTATTCGTGAAACTCGTCCGATGGCCAAGACCAAGTCTTGGGCGCTGGTTGATGTTCTCGAACGCGCTGTGGAAGTCTAAGGACTAGGGGTCGGAGAAATTATATGATTCAGACTCAATCCATGCTCGATGTGGCCGATAACAGCGGCGCACGCCGCGTTATGTGCATCAAGGTGCTGGGTGGCTCCCATCGTCGTTACGCTGGTATCGGTGACATCATCAAAGTTACCGTGAAGGAAGCAATTCCTCGCGGTAAAGTGAAAAAAGGCCAAGTGATGACTGCTGTTGTAGTCCGCACTCGTCACGGCGTACGTCGTGCTGATGGCTCCATTATCCGCTTTGATGGCAACGCTGCTGTTCTTCTGAACAACAAGCAAGAGCCGATCGGCACCCGTATCTTTGGGCCAGTGACCCGTGAACTTCGTACTGAGAAGTTCATGAAGATCGTCTCGCTCGCCCCAGAAGTGCTGTAAGGAGATCCGACATGCAAAAGATTCGTCGTGACGACGAGATCATCGTGATCGCCGGCAAAGACAAAGGTAAGCGCGGTAAGGTGCTGAAGGTTCTTGCTGACAACCGTCTGGTTGTTGGTGGTCTGAACCTGGTCAAGCGTCATACCAAGCCTAACCCGATGTCGGGCGTACAAGGCGGTATCGTCGAGAAAGAAGCGCCACTGCACGCTTCTAACGTAGCCATCTTCAATGGCGAAACCAACAAGGCTGACCGCGTTGGTTTCAAAGTAGAAGAAGGTAAGAAAATTCGTGTCTTCAAGTCGACCCAAAAAGCGGTTGATGCTTGAACACTGCTAGGTAGAAGACCATGGCACGACTAAAAGAGATTTACCGGAAGGAAATCGCTCCGAAACTTAAGGAAGAACTTAAGCTTTCGAACGTGATGGAAGTTCCGCGCGTTACCAAAATCACCCTGAACATGGGTCTGGGCGAAGCGATCGGCGACAAAAAAGTCATCGAGCACGCTGTTGCTGACCTGGAAAAGATCACCGGCCAAAAAGTCGTTGTGACCTACGCTCGTAAATCCATCGCTGGCTTTAAAGTCCGTGAAGGATGGCCGATCGGCGTCAAGGTGACTCTGCGCCGTGAGCGTATGTACGAGTTCCTGGATCGTCTGCTGTCGATCTCCCTGCCTCGGGTTCGCGACTTCCGCGGCCTGAATGCCAAGTCCTTCGATGGTCGTGGTAACTACAGCATGGGCGTGAAAGAGCAGATCATTTTCCCGGAAATCGACTACGACAAGATCGATGCTCTCCGCGGTCTGGACATTACCCTGACCACCACTGCCAAGAACGATGATGAAGGCCGCGCTCTGCTGCGTGCTTTCAAATTCCCGTTCCGCAACTGATTGGAGTAGGAAAATGGCCAAGAAGAGCATGAAAAACCGTGAGCTGAAGCGTCAGCTCACCGTTGCCAAGTACGCCACCAAGCGTGCAGCGCTGAAAGCTATCATCGTTGATCTGAACGCAAGTCCAGAAGCGCGTTGGGAAGCTACAGTAGCTCTGCAGAAGCAACCACGTGACGCAAGCGCTGCGCGCATGCGTAACCGTTGCCGCCTGACTGGTCGTCCGCACGGCGTTTACCGCAAGTTCGGCCTTGGCCGTAACAAACTGCGTGAAGCGGCAATGCGTGGTGACGTACCAGGTCTGGTTAAAGCCAGCTGGTAATTGCTGTCAAAGCTTCGATGCTCGGGTTCGCAAGAACCTGACCATCGGTGGCCTTGAACTTGAATCAAGCCCCTTTTGGGGCTTGATTCATTTCTGGGGTGTGTCTAGAATACCCGGCTCGCCTGAGCCCGTGTTTTTACTGCCCGGAAGTTCTCGGC
The DNA here is from genome assembly GCF_048822895.1 of Pseudomonas sp. P4795. NCBI lineage: Bacteria > Pseudomonadati > Pseudomonadota > Gammaproteobacteria > Pseudomonadales > Pseudomonadaceae > Pseudomonas > Pseudomonas sp. P4795. The sequence continues at coordinate 26,798 of NZ_JBMFBT010000004.1, forward strand.
GACAAGTAGTAGCCGCAAGGCTAATTTTTTTGTATTAGGAGCGTCTAGCCCATGAGTATGCAGGACCCGTTAGCGGACATGCTAACTCGAATCCGTAATGCCCAGATGGCTGAAAAGGCCGTTGTAAGCATGCCGTCTTCCACGTTGAAGGTGGCTGTAGCAAAAGTCCTGAAGGACGAAGGTTACATCGCGGATTTTCAGATCACCACCGAAGCTAAACCTTCGTTGTCCATCTCGCTGAAGTACTTCGAAGGCCGTCCGGTTATCGAAGAAGTGAAGCGCGTTAGTCGTCCAGGCCTGCGTCAGTACAAGTCCGTTGAAGATCTGCCGAAAGTTCGTGGCGGTCTTGGCGTGTCTATCGTCTCCACCAACAAAGGTGTGATGACGGATCGTGCTGCGCGCGCTGCCGGTGTCGGCGGCGAAGTTCTTTGCACTGTGTTCTAAGGGGGGATAAGCATGTCTCGCGTCGCTAAGAACCCCGTTAAGCTGCCAGCCGGTGTCGAAGTAAAATTCGCAGGCCAACAGCTTTCGGTGAAGGGTGCCAAGGGCACTCTTGAACTGAACATCCATTCGTCCGTTGAGATCGTTGAAGAAGCTGGTGAGCTGCGTTTCGCTGCTCGCAATGGCGATCAACAAACTCGCGCAATGGCCGGTACCACGCGTGCGTTGGTAAACAACATGGTCCAAGGCGTAAGCCAAGGCTTCGAGCGCAAGCTCCAGCTGGTCGGTGTTGGTTACAAAGCGCAAGCAAAAGGCACGGTTTTGAACCTGGCCCTTGGCTTCTCGCACCCAGTGGATTACGAACTGCCGGAAGGCATCACCGCTGAGACTCCTAGCCAGACCGATATCCTGATCAAGGGCATCGATAAGCAACTGGTAGGTCAAGTGGCTGCTGAGATCCGCGACTTCCGTCCACCAGAGCCGTACAAAGGCAAAGGTGTGCGCTACGCGGACGAAGTCGTCCGTCGTAAAGAAGCCAAGAAGAAGTAGGGCATAGCAAATGACCGACAAAAAAGTTACTCGACTGCGTCGCGCTCGCAAAGCACGCCTGAAAATGCACGAACTAGAAGTCGTGCGTCTCTGCGTGTTCCGCTCGTCGCAGCACATTTACGCCCAGGTCATCTCGGCCGACGGCAACAAAGTCCTGGCAAGCGCCTCGACTTTGGATAAAGAACTGCGTGATGGCGCCACTGGCAACATCGACGCGGCCACAAAGGTTGGCCAGCTGGTCGCTACGCGTGCTAAGGCCGCTGGCGTCTCGCAAGTGGCTTTCGACCGCTCTGGCTTCAAGTACCACGGCCGCGTGAAAGCGCTGGCTGATGCTGCTCGTGAAGCTGGGCTGGAGTTCTAAGTTATGTCAAATAACGACCAAAAGCGCGACGAAGGCTACATTGAGAAGCTGGTTCAAGTTAACCGCGTAGCCAAAACCGTTAAAGGCGGCCGTATCTTCACTTTTACCGCGTTGACCGTGGTTGGTGATGGTAAAGGGCGCGTTGGCTTCGGCCGTGGCAAGTCACGTGAAGTGCCTGCTGCGATCCAGAAGGCAATGGAAGCTGCTCGCCGCAACATGATCCAAGTTGACCTGAACGGCACCACTCTGCAGTACGCAATGAAGTCCGCTCATGGCGCTTCGAAGGTGTACATGCAGCCTGCTTCTGAAGGTACCGGTATCATCGCTGGCGGCGCTATGCGTGCTGTCCTCGAAGTTGCTGGCGTTCAGAACGTTCTGGCCAAGTGCTACGGCTCGACTAACCCGGTAAACGTGGTTCACGCCACTTTCAAAGGTTTGAAAGCTATGCAATCTCCTGAATCCATTGCCGCCAAGCGTGGCAAAAGCGTCAAGGAGATCTTCTGATCATGGCTACCGTTAAAGTAACGCTGATCAAAAGCATGACCGGCCGCATCCCTAACCACAAACTGTGTGTTAAGGGTCTGGGTCTGCGTCGCATCGGTCACACTGTAGAAGTCCAGGATACTCCCGAGAATCGCGGGATGATCAACAAGGCTTACTACATGCTGCGTGTCGAGGGTTAATCGATGAAACTCAATGATCTGAGTCCAGCGCCGGGTTCCCGTCGCGAAAAGCATCGTCCGGGCCGTGGTATCGGTAGCGGTTTGGGTAAGACTGGTGGCCGTGGCCACAAAGGTCAAACCTCCCGCTCCGGTGGCACCATTGCTCCAGGCTTTGAAGGCGGTCAACAGCCGCTGCATCGTCGTCTGCCGAAGTTCGGTTTCGTTTCCCTGAAGGCTATGGACCGCGCAGAAGTGCGTCTGTCCGAGCTGGCTAAAGTGGAAGGCGACATCGTTACCGTGCAGTCCCTGAAAGATGCCAACGTGATCAACGTCAACGTACAGCGTGTGAAAATCATGCTGTCCGGTGAAGTGACTCGCGCTGTCACTATCGGCAAGGGAATCGGCGCCACCAAAGGTGCGCGTTCGGCTATCGAAGCAGCTGGCGGCAAGTTCGAGGAATAAATGGCTAAGCAAGGTGCTCTCTCTGCGCTCGGCAAAGGCGGTATGTCTGAACTCTGGGCTCGTCTGCGTTTTCTGTTCCTGGCGATTATCGTCTACCGAATAGGCGCACACATCCCGGTTCCAGGTATCAACCCGGACCGACTCGCAGACCTGTTTCGACAGAATGAGGGGACCATTCTTAGCTTGTTCAACATGTTTTCCGGCGGCGCGCTGGAACGGATGAGCATCTTTGCACTGGGGATCATGCCGTACATTTCGGCATCGATCATCATGCAACTGATGACCGCCGTCAGCCCGCAGCTGGAGCAGTTGAAGAAGGAAGGTGAAGCTGGCCGTCGCAAGATTAGCCAGTACACCCGCTACGGCACTGTCATCCTCGCTCTTGTTCAGGCTATTGGCATGTCCATTGGTCTGGCGGGGCAGGGTGTTGCGTTCAATGGTGACTTTGGCTTCCATTTCGTCGCGGTATCCACTTTTGTGGCTGGTGCGATGTTCATGATGTGGCTGGGTGAGCAGATTACTGAGCGCGGTGTAGGTAACGGTATCTCGATGTTGATTTTTTCGGGTATCGTCGCCGGTCTTCCGAGAGCAATCGGGCAGTCTTTCGAGTCTGCACGTCAGGGCGATATAAATATCTTCGCTTTGGTTGCCATCGGTTTGCTGGCAGTAGCGATTATCGGTTTCGTGGTGTTCATTGAGCGTGGTCAGCGTCGTATTGCTGTTCACTACGCCAAGCGTCAGCAGGGCCGCAAGGTCTTCGCTGCGCAGACTAGCCACTTGCCGCTGAAGGTGAACATGGCCGGTGTTATTCCGGCTATTTTCGCGAGCAGCATTTTGCTGTTCCCGGCTTCGTTGGGTGCCTGGTTTGGTCAGTCTGAAGGTATGGGCTGGTTGCAGGACATCTCGCAGTCGATCGCTCCTGGTCAGCCGTTGAATATTCTGCTGTTTAGTGCAGGGATTATTTTCTTCTGCTTCTTCTATACGGCGTTGATGTTCAATCCGAAAGACGTAGCGGAAAACCTGAAGAAGTCCGGTGCCTTTATTCCGGGCATCCGTCCAGGTGAGCAGTCTGCGCGCTACATTGATGGCGTTCTGACTCGCTTGACCATGTTCGGTGCTCTTTACATGACGGCCGTGTGTCTGTTGCCCCAGTTCCTGGTGGTTGCAGCAAACGTACCGTTCTACCTTGGCGGGACCTCGTTGCTGATCGTCGTCGTGGTTGTGATGGACTTCATGTCCCAAGTACAATCGCACCTCGTTTCGCACCAGTACGAATCCCTGATGAAGAAAGCCAACCTGAAGGGCTACGGCAGCGGCATGTTGCGCTGAGTACCCATAAGGTTCGAGGAGTTGGTGATGAAAGTTCGTGCATCGGTGAAAAAGCTGTGCCGTAACTGCAAGATTATTCGCCGCGAAGGTGTTGTTCGAGTAATTTGCAGCGCGGAACCGCGTCACAAACAGCGCCAAGGCTGAGTGTGATCCGCTTGAAGCCCGGCAGCTAGTGCGCTGCCGGGTTGATTATTTGTTATTACAGCGATATTATCTCGCGCCCTATTTCTTGGCTTCCGGGGCGTAGGTAGCTGTCAATTGGAGTCCCACTGAATGGCCCGTATTGCAGGCGTTAACATTCCAGATAACAAGCACACTGTTATCTCGCTGACCTACATCTATGGTGTTGGTCGCACTACTGCGCAGAAAATTTGCGCAGAGACTGGGGTAAACCCAGCCGCAAAGATCAAAGATCTGAGCGACGAGCAGATTGAACAGTTGCGTGGCGAAGTGGCGAAGTTCACCACTGAAGGTGACCTGCGTCGCGAAATCAACATGAAAATCAAGCGTTTGATGGACCTCGGTTGCTACCGCGGTCTGCGTCATCGTCGTGGTCTTCCAGTGCGCGGTCAGCGTACCAAGACTAACGCGCGTACCCGTAAAGGTCCGCGTAAGCCGATCCGCAAGTAATCGCCCACGCGAATCGACAGGAAATTAATCATGGCAAAACCTGCTGCTCGTCCTCGTAAAAAAGTTAAAAAGACAGTGGTTGATGGCATCGCCCACATCCATGCATCTTTTAACAACACCATCGTGACCATCACCGACCGTCAAGGTAACGCGCTTTCTTGGGCTACCTCCGGTGGTTCGGGTTTCCGCGGTTCCCGCAAGTCCACTCCGTTTGCTGCTCAAGTAGCTGCTGAACGTGCTGGTCAAGCTGCGCTGGAATATGGCCTGAAAAACCTCGACGTAAACGTCAAAGGTCCAGGTCCAGGTCGTGAGTCTGCTGTCCGTGCTTTGAACGGCTGTGGCTATAAGATCGCCAGCATCACCGACGTGACGCCAATCCCGCACAACGGGTGCCGTCCGCCGAAGAAGCGCCGCGTGTAATCCAGGAGATTGTAAAGAATGGCTCGTTACATTGGTCCAAAATGCAAACTCGCTCGTCGCGAAGGCACCGATCTCTTCCTGAAGAGCGGCGTGCGCGCGATCGAATCGAAGTGCAACATTGAAGCAGCACCTGGTATCCACGGCCAACGCCGCGGTCGCCAGTCCGATTACGGCACCCAACTGCGTGAAAAGCAGAAGGTCCGTCGTATCTACGGCGTTCTCGAGCGTCAGTTCAGCGGCTACTACAAAGAAGCTGCTGGCAAGAAAGGTGCAACCGGTGAAAACCTGCTGCAACTGCTCGAATGCCGTCTGGACAACGTTGTATACCGTATGGGCTTTGGTTCGACTCGTGCCGAATCCCGTCAGCTGGTATCGCACAAGTCGATCAGCGTTAACGGTCAGACCGTAAACGTTCCGTCGTACCAGGTTCGTGCTGGCGACGTGGTTGCTGTTCGCGAGAAAGCAAAAAACCAACTTCGCATTGTCCAAGCTCTCGATCTGTGTGCCCAACGTGGCCGCGTAGAATGGGTAGAAGTAGACACTGAGAAGAAGTCGGGCGTTTTCAAGAACGTTCCTGCTCGCAGTGATCTGTCCGCCGACATCAACGAAAGCCTGATTGTCGAGCTCTACTCCAAGTAAGGGCTAGAAAATAGGTGCATCCATGCAGATTTCGGTAAATGAGTTCCTGACACCCCGCCACATTGATGTGCAGGTTGTCAGTCCAACCCGCGCCAAGATCACTCTCGAGCCTCTCGAGCGTGGTTTTGGCCACACCCTGGGCAACGCGCTGCGACGCATCCTGTTGTCCTCAATGCCCGGCTGCGCAGTAGTCGAGGCCGAGATTGACGGTGTACTCCATGAGTACAGCGCCATCGAAGGTGTACAGGAAGACGTAATTGAAATCCTGTTGAACCTTAAAGGTCTGGCTATCAAGCTGCACGGTCGTGACGAAGTTACGCTGACCTTGTCGAAGAAGGGTTCGGGGGTGGTTACCGCTGCCGATATTCAGCTGGATCATGATGTCGAGATCGTTAATCCCGATCACGTAATCGCTAACCTGGCGTCTAACGGCGCCCTGAACATGAAGCTCACCGTAGCTCGTGGTCGTGGTTATGAACCAGCAGACTCGCGTCAGAGCGATGAAGACGAAAGCCGCAGCATCGGTCGCTTGCAGCTTGACTCTTCGTTCAGCCCGGTTCGCCGTATCGCATACGTGGTGGAAAACGCCCGTGTCGAGCAGCGCACTAACCTGGACAAGCTGGTTATTGATCTGGAAACCAACGGTACTCTGGATCCTGAAGAGGCAATTCGCCGCGCTGCAACCATTCTGCAACAGCAGTTGGCTGCGTTCGTCGACCTCAAAGGTGACAGTGAGCCAGTGGTTGTCGAGCAGGAAGACGAGATCGATCCGATCCTGCTTCGCCCGGTTGACGATCTGGAACTGACTGTACGTTCGGCTAACTGCCTTAAGGCGGAAAACATCTACTACATCGGTGACCTGATTCAGCGTACCGAAGTAGAGCTGTTGAAGACTCCGAACCTTGGCAAGAAATCCTTGACTGAAATCAAGGACGTTCTAGCCTCCCGCGGTCTGTCCCTCGGCATGCGCCTCGACAACTGGCCGCCTGCAAGTCTTAAGAAGGACGACAAGGCGACTGCCTGATCGTCGTAATCACCGAACGTAGTGTTTGGTAAGGAATGAACCATGCGTCATCGTAAAAGTGGTCGTCACCTGAGCCGCACCAGCTCGCACCGCAAGGCCATGTTTCAAAACATGGCGGTGTCGCTGTTCGAGCACGAGCTGATCAAAACTACTCTGCCAAAAGCCAAAGAACTGCGTCGCGTTGCTGAGCCGCTGATCACTCTGGCCAAGACAGACAGCCTGGCTAACCGCCGTCTGGCTTTCGACCGTACTCGCTCGAAAGCTATCGTTGGTAAGCTCTTCAACGACCTGGGCAAGCGTTACGCTACCCGTGAGGGTGGCTACCTGCGCATCCTCAAGTGCGGTTTCCGCACTGGCGACAACGCGCCTATGGCGTACGTCGAGTTGGTTGATCGTGCTACCGGCGGTGAAGCTGTATCCGCTGAGTAAGACGTCAGTCTGAAACAAAGAACCGGGCCTAGTGCCCGGTTTTTTGTGCCTGCAAGAAATGCGTCGCCCATACAAGCTTTGTTCATGCATCGCTCTGCACTATATGTCTGTGGTTTGATCGTTAGTAATTTTCTATTGATGTCCGCAAGTTAATGAATTTGTGGGTGTCGCATTGATGATCAATACTGCCCACCAAGCCGATTAGCCGGCAGTTCAAAGACTGACAGAGGAAGAAGATCGCATGAGCCAAAACAAGACGCTTACGACCGCCAGTGGTGCGCCTGTCGCTGACAACCAGAATTCCCGCTCTGCTGGCCCGCGTGGCCCGCTGCTGCTTGACGATTTTCATCTGCTCGAGAAGCTCGCCCACTTCAACCGTGAAAACATCCCAGAGCGTCGCGTACACGCCAAAGGCTCGGGTGCTTACGGTACGTTCACGGTCACCAACGACATTTCTCAGTACACCAGCGCGAAGCTGTTCTCGGCTGTAGGCAAACAAACTCCGACGTTTCTGCGCTTTTCCACTGTAGGCGGTGAGCGTGGTTCGGCTGACACCGAGCGCGATCCACGCGGCTTTGCGCTAAAGTTCTACACCGAAGAAGGCAACTGGGACATCGTTGGCAACAACACGCCTGTTTTCTTTATTCGTGACCCGCTTAAATTCCCGGATTTCATCCACACGCAAAAACGTCTGCCACAAAGCAACCTGAAAAGTGCGCAGATGATGTGGGACTTCTGGTCGCACTCGCCCGAAGCGCTGCACCAGGTCACGATTCTGTTCTCTGATCGCGGCATTCCTGACGGCTACCGCCATATGCACGGCTTCGGCAGTCACACCTACAGCCTGATCAGCGCGCAAGGCGAGCGTCATTGGGTCAAGTGGCACTACAAGACCAAACAGGGGATCAAGAACCTCGCACCGGCAGACGCAGCACGCATTGCAGGTACTGACCCGGATTACGCCCAGCGCGACCTGTTCGAAGCCATTGAGCGAGGTGATTTCCCGAAATGGCGCGTATGCATCCAGATCATGACCGAAGCCCAAGCGGCAGCGCATTACGAAAACCCGTTCGACGTGACCAAGACCTGGTCGCAGAAGGAATTCCCGTTGATCGAAGTTGGTGAGCTGGAACTCAATCGCAATCCGCTCAACTACTTTGCCGAAGTCGAGCAAGCCGCGTTCGGTCCGAGCAACATGGTGCCAGGTGTCGGCCTGTCGCCGGACCGTATGCTGCAAGGTCGCGTATTCGCTTACGCGGATGCTCATCGCTACCGCGTTGGCACCAATCACCAGCAATTGCCGGTGAACGCGCCGCGCAGCCCGGTCAACACTTACCAGCGCGATGGTTCCATGGCGTTTGGCAGCAATGGTGGTGCGGCGCCGAACTACGAGCCGAACAGCTACGTGGAATCGCCAAAGCAAGCGCCTCACTATGCCGAACCTGCGCTGGCATTGAGCGGCAACGCTGATCGCTACGACCACCGCGAAGACACCGATTACTACAGCCACGCCGGTGCGCTGTTCCGTCTGATGAGCGACGAGCAGAAAGCGTTACTGGTGAGCAACATCGCCGGAGCAATGTCGGGTGTATCGAGTGATGTAGTCGACCGCCAGTTGCAGCATTTCTACAAAGCCGATGCGGCGTATGGAGAAGCAATCGCAAAGCTGCTCAACGTACAGCTTAACGAAGTCTAAACGAGAAGCAGAACCGCCCTCATTTGGGCGGTTTTTGCGTTATTTAGGCCGCTTTTCTCGGAATATCTTCGCTTTTATTGCGCTTGGAGAGTGACCTTGCAGTCAGCTTGGTTCAAACTACAGACTTTCAAGCAGGGAGATGTAGGGCGATGCAAGGCCACCCAGACGTTATCGATTACCTCAACACGTTGCTGACCGGCGAACTGGCCGCGCGTGACCAATATTTTGTTCATTCGCGGATGTATGAGGACTGGGGTTTCACCAAGCTCTACGAACGAATCAACCACGAGATGGAAGAAGAGGCTCAGCACGCTGATGCCCTGATGCGCCGGATTCTGATGCTTGAAGGCACCCCGCGCATGCGTCCGGATGATCTGGATGTGGGTACGACCGTGCCGGAGATGCTGGAAACGGATCTGCGCCTCGAATACAAAGTTCGCGCAGCACTGTGCAAAGGCATCGAGCTGTGTGAGCTGCACAAAGATTATGTCAGCCGCGAGATCCTGCGAGTTCAGCTCAACGACACCGAAGAAGATCACACCTACTGGCTGGAAAAGCAGTTGGGCCTGATCAAGCTGATCGGCCTGCAGAACTACCTGCAATCCCACGCGTCCTGATTGCTACAGATGTAAAAAAGCCCCGGCCACTGATGAAGTGACCGGGGCTTTTTCATGTCCGCGATCAGTCGCGATCGCGGATCAGCAGCGGCTTGAGATAGAAACCAGTATGAGACTGCTTCATCTCGGCCACTTCTTCCGGTGTACCGACCGCAATGATCTGCCCACCTTTGGAACCACCCTCAGGACCAAGATCCACCAACCAGTCGGCAGTCTTGATCACGTCAAGGTTGTGCTCGATCACCACCACTGTGTTGCCGTGGTCGCGCAGACGATGCAGAACATCGAGCAGTTGCTGAATGTCCGCGAAGTGCAGCCCGGTAGTCGGCTCATCGAGGATATACAGCGTCTTGCCGGTATCGCGCTTGGACAGCTCGCGAGACAACTTGACCCGCTGCGCCTCGCCACCGGACAGCGTCGTCGCCGACTGCCCCAGCTTGATGTACGACAAACCCACATCCATCAGCGTCTGTAGCTTGCGCGCCAGTGCCGGCACTGCGTCGAAGAACTCCCGCGCTTCCTCGATCGTCATCTCGAGGGTTTCGTGGATGTTCTTGCCCTTGTACTTGATCTCAAGGGTTTCGCGGTTGTAGCGCTTGCTCTTGCACACGTCGCACGGCACGTAGATGTCCGGCAGGAAGTGCATTTCCACCTTGATCAGACCGTCGCCCTGGCAAGCCTCGCAGCGACCGCCCTTGACGTTGAACGAGAAACGCCCTGGGCCGTAACCGCGTGAACGTGACTCGGGCACACCAGCAAACAGCTCACGAATAGGCGTGAACAAACCGGTATAGGTCGCCGGGTTGGAGCGCGGCGTCCGGCCAATCGGGCTCTGGTCGATGTCGACGACCTTGTCCAGATGTTCAAGACCTTTGATGCTGTCGTGCGCTGCCGCTTCGAGCGTGGTCGCGCCATTGAGAGCCGTGGCGCTAAGCGGGAACAACGTGTTGTTGATCAGCGTCGATTTGCCCGAGCCGGACACGCCGGTCACGCAGGTCAGCAAACCAATCGGAATTTCCAGATCGACATTGCGCAGGTTGTTGCCGCGCGCGCCTTTGAGCGACAGCGTCAGCTTCTTGTTGCGCGGCGTGCGCTTGGCTGGCACGGCGATCTTGACCCGGCCTGACAGATATTTACCCGTCAGGGAGTCCGGATGCGCCATGACTTCGGCCGGCGTACCTTCCGCCACAATCCGTCCGCCGTGCACACCGGCACCCGGGCCGATATCCACCACGTAGTCGGCGAGGCGAATCGCGTCCTCGTCGTGCTCGACCACGATCACGGTGTTGCCTATATCGCGCAGGTGCTTGAGGGTGCCGAGCAGACGGTCGTTATCGCGTTGGTGCAGACCAATCGACGGCTCGTCGAGGATGTACAAAACCCCGACCAGACCCGCGCCGATCTGGCTGGCCAAGCGAATCCGCTGCGCTTCACCACCCGACAGCGTGTCGGCACTGCGATCCAGCGACAGATAGTCGAGACCGACGTTAACCAGAAATTGCAGGCGCTCGCGGATTTCCTTGAGAATCTTGTCGGCGATTTCGCCCCGGCGACCAGTCAATTTCAGCTCGCCGAAATACACGCAGGCATCGCCGATGGGCAGGTTGGTCACCGCTGGCAGCGTCTTCTCGCCGACCCAGACGTGCCGCGCCTCGCGACGCAGGCGAGTGCCACGGCAATCCGGACAGGCCTGATGGCTGAGGAACTTGGCCAGTTCTTCGCGCACGCTCGCCGACTCGGTTTCGCGGTAACGACGTTCCAGATTCGGCACGATGCCTTCGAACGGGTGCGAGCGTTTAACAATGTCGCCGCGGTCGTTGAGGTATTTGAAGTCCACGTTCTGCGAACCGCTGCCGTGCAGGATGAACTTCTGCTGATCGGCCGGCAGTTCATTGAACGGTTTTTCCAGGCTGAAGCCGTAGTGCGAGGCCAGCGAGCCAAGCATCTGGAAGTAATACACGTTGCGTCGATCCCAACCGCGAATCGCGCCCTCGGCCAGCGTCAGATCACCGTTGACCAGACGCTTGATGTCGAAGAACTGTTTAACCCCCAGACCATCGCAAGTCGGGCAGGCGCCGGCCGGGTTGTTGAAAGAAAACAGCTTGGGTTCCAGCTCGCTGATCGCGTGGCCGCAGATCGGGCAGGCGAAGCGTGCGGAGAAGATCATCTCTTCGCCCGGCTCGTCGTCCATCGGTGCCACGAGGGCGATGCCATCCGCCAGTTTCAGGGCGGTCTCGAAGGATTCAGCCAGACGCTGCTGCAGGTCGGCGCGGACCTTGAAGCGGTCGACGATCACATCAATCGAATGCTTCTTCTGTTTATCCAGCTTCGGCAGTTCGTCGAGCTCGCAGATGCGACCGTTGACCCGGGCACGGACGAAGCCTTGAGCGCGCAGTTCTTCGAACACTGAAAGGTGCTCGCCTTTGCGCTCGCGGATCACCGGCGCCAGCAGCATCAGTTTGCTGCCTTCAGGCTGGGCCAGCACCAGGTCGACCATCTGGCTGACGGTCTGGGCTTCCAGCGGAATGTCGTGATCCGGGCAGCGTGGCGTACCAACGCGTGCGTAGAGCAGGCGCAGATAATCGTAGATTTCGGTAATTGTCCCGACTGTGGAGCGCGGGTTGTGCGAGGTCGATTTCTGCTCGATGGAGATTGCCGGCGACAGGCCTTCAATGGTGTCGACGTCAGGTTTTTCCATCATCGACAGAAACTGCCGGGCATAGGCCGACAGCGATTCGACATAGCGGCGCTGACCTTCGGCGTAAAGCGTGTCAAAGGCCAGGGACGACTTGCCGGATCCGGACAGGCCGGTGATGACGATCAGTTTGTCCCGTGGCAGGGTCAGGTCGATGTTCTTCAGGTTGTGGGTACGGGCCCCACGTATCAGGATCTTGTCCAAAGTGGCCTCGCTCGGCGGGCGTCGAAAACGTAGGAGTATACGGGCAAATACTGGATGGATGCACACTATCAAACAAGCAGTGAATTGCCACACATGAAGAGTGTTTCATCTGCACGCGGCAAAGCGTCGCGATATACCCTGTCTTTCGATGGGACTGGTAGAATCGCCGCCGGTTCACACGAGGTTTTTCCATGCACGATCCCCACAGCGAACGCATGAGTGGCAGCGAGACCCGCGCAGCGAGCGGTCTGGCCCTGGTGTTCGCCTTCCGTATGCTGGGCATGTTCATGGTGTTGCCGGTACTGGCGACCTATGGCATGGATCTGGCGGGAGCGACCCCGGCCCTGATCGGGCTGGCGATTGGCGCTTACGGCTTGACCCAGGCACTTTTCCAGATTCCGTTCGGGGTCATTTCCGACCGTATCGGCCGGCGACCGGTTATCTATCTTGGTTTGATCGTCTTCGCCCTCGGCAGCGTGCTTGCCTCGCAGGCCGATTCGATCTGGGGCGTGATCGCCGGCCGCATTCTGCAAGGCGCCGGCGCGATTTCCGCTGCGGTGATGGCGCTGCTTTCCGACCTGACCCGCGAACAACACCGCACCAAAGCGATGGCGATGATCGGCATGACCATCGGCCTGTCTTTCGCGGTGGCCATGGTGGTCGGGCCGTTGCTGACCCGTGCGTTCGGTCTGTCCGGACTGTTCCTCGCCACCGGCGCAATGGCGCTGATCGGGATCGTGATCGTGATGTTCATGGTGCCAAAGTCCACCGGGCCGTTGCAGCATCGTGAGTCCGGTGTAGCGCGTCAGGCGTTGCTGCCGACGCTCAAGCATCCGGATCTGCTGCGCCTCGATCTGGGCATCTTTGTGTTACATGCGATGTTGATGTCGAGCTTCGTCGCACTCCCTCTGGCACTGGTGGAAAAGGCCGGCCTGCCCAAGGAACAGCACTGGTGGGTCTATCTGACCGCGCTGCTGATTTCGTTCTTCGCCATGATCCCGTTCATCATCTATGGCGAGAAGCGACGCAAAATGAAACGAGTTTTGCTCGGCGCCGTCATGACGTTGATGCTCACTGAGCTATTCTTCTGGCAGTTCGGCGACAGCTTGCGGGCTCTGGTGATCGGGACGGTGGTGTTCTTTACCGCGTTCAATCTGCTGGAAGCTTCACTGCCGTCGCTGATCAGCAAGGTTTCACCGGCGGGTGGCAAAGGCACGGCCATGGGCGTGTACTCCACCAGCCAGTTCCTCGGTTCGGCACTCGGCGGGATACTCGGCGGCTGGATGTTCCAGCATGGCGGTCTGTCGGTTGTGTTCCTCGGATGTGCCGGGCTGGCTGCACTTTGGCTGGCCTTTGCTGTTACCATGCGCGAACCTCCCTACGTGACAAGCCTGCGTTTGCCGTTGTCGCCTGAAGCGATTCGCGAAGCCGGTCTGGTCGAGCGCCTCAAGGCCCTTGTAGGGGTAACAGATGCAGTGATCGTTGCGGAAGAAGCGGCGATTTACATCAAATTGGACACCGAACTATTGGATCGCACCACTCTCGAACGCCTGGTGAACAACCCGGCGCAGAATGCGTGCGAAGCCTAGGAGAACGTTATGGCCCGTGGGGTTAACAAAGTCATATTGGTCGGCACGTGCGGCCAGGATCCCGAAGTACGCTACCTGCCCAACGGTAACGCCGTGACCAACCTGAGTCTGGCGACCAGCGAGCAGTGGACCGACAAGCAGACTGGCCAGAAAGTCGAAAAGACCGAATGGCACCGTGTGTCGATGTTCGGCAAGGTTGCAGAAATCGCTGGCGAATACCTGCGTAAAGGCTCGCAGGTTTACATCGAAGGCAAACTGCAGACCCGCGAGTGGGAAAAAGACGGCATCAAGCGTTACACCACCGAAATCGTGGTCGACATGCAAGGCACCATGCAACTGCTGGGTGGCCGTCCACAACAGGGCGAGCAACAAGGCGGCGGCAACAACTATCAGCAGTCGGCTCCAGCGCCACGCCAGCAGGCTCCACGCCCGCAGCAGTCGGCACCGCAGCAGCGTCAGGCTCCGGCTCCACAGCAAGCCGCACCGCAGCCAGCTCCGGATTTCGACAGCTTTGATGACGATATCCCGTTCTGACCCTGAACAGGTTTGAACCCGAAACCCCCGCATTGCGGGGGTTTCGTCGTTTTGAGAGTGTTGAAAGGGTATTGATGACCATAAGCTGACTGGCGGGTGTCGGCGATCAGCTCGATATATTTTCACCAGGAGTCTTGATGGCCGCAGCGCGCCGCTCCATGATCCGTCCGGCACTTTCGATCGCGAGATCCGGTTTCCCGCCCCAGGCAAACTGATCAATCACAAAAACAAGAGAGACCGATGAGCAGTAGCAAGAACAAGGAAATCGAGTATTTACGCGGTGTGGCCATACTGATGACGGTGCTGGCACACAGCGCGTTGTTATTGCCATTCCATTCAGCCTTCTTTGAAAAGCTGTTCAACGTGTACTCCCCATGGTCGGGCGTGGATCTGTTTTTCTGCATTTCAGGTTTCGTCGTCAGCAAGGCCTACCTCGACTACTTCGACAAGAACCGTGAGCAGAACCGCTTCGGCCTCGCCGCAACGTCGTTCTGGATCAGGCGCGCTTATCGTCTGCTGCCAACCGCATGGCTGTGGGTGCTGATCCCGCTGGCGTTCTCGATTTTCTTCAATCAGTCGAATGCCTTTCAGTCGTGGTTCGACAACTTGCGCAGCTTCACTGCCGTCGCGACGTTCACCGGTAATCTGGCGAATCAGTACGGCGTACTGCTGGGGCCGAATTCGGTCTACTGGAGCCTGGCGCTGGAGGAGCAGTTCTACTTCATCTTCCCGCTGTTTCTGCTGCTGATTACCTCGACGCGCTGGCGCGTGATCACTTTGCTCGCGTTGATTGCCGTGCAATTTCCGCTGAATCGTGACGCGTTTGGCGCGGCTCCGGCGGGCATGCTCTTTTCGTTCCGCCTCGATGCGATGATGTGGGGCATTCTGCTGTGTCTGTTCACTCGCACAGCGTTGTACAAAGAGATTGAACCGGTTGCGCTTGGCGGCAGCCTGGTCAAGCGGCTGGCGGTCACGCTGTTCCTGCTCTACATGCTGGGGGCGATCGCTGGTCAGTTGATTGCGACACCGATTGCGGTCGGGCTGCTGGCGATCACGGCGTTGATCCTGGTCTGGCTTTCCAGTTATCAGAAGGGCTACATCTACTGCCCGGCGATCCTCAGCGGAATCGCTCAATGGTTCGGCTCACGCTCCTACGCCTTGTACGTGATCCACATGTTTGCGTACCACTTGAGCACCGAAATCTGGAGTCGTGTGGCCAGTGAGAGAGGCGTGGCGCTGGGCGCGGAGTTTACCGTGGAACTGCTGGCGACCTCGTTTGCGATCATGGTGGTGTGCAGTGAATTGAACTACCGGTTCGTTGAAACCCCGTTGCGCCGCCGGGGTGCTGAGATTTCCCGCAGACGCATGGCCCGGATCGGGGCGTCCGAGCTGGTCAAGCAAAAGCCTTCAGCAGAAACGCCAGCCCGCTCGACCGAACTGTCGTAATCGGCGAAAGCCATAAAACCCGCAACGCCAGCACGCTGCGGGTTTTTTCATGGCTGCAGATTAGTGTTCCGGGCTCATTGGTGGGTGGCGAGAAATTCGTCGGTCGACACTACGCTGGCGTAGGCAAAGCCCAGCGCCGCCATGAATGCGGCGTGGACATGCGCTGCCGGCACGGTCACACCGTTGAACTCCAGGTCGCGAGTGGCGCAGGCATCGTGAATAACGGTGACGGTGTAGCCCAGATCTGCCGCCGCCCGGGTAATACCGTCGACGCACATGTGACTCATACTGCCGACCACCACCAGCTCCTTGATGCCTTGCTCGTCGAGGATCGATTGCAGTTCGGTTTCGCGGAACGAGTTGACGAAGTGCTTGAGCACAACTGGCTCGTCATCGCGGTTGAGCACTTTGCGATGCAGCTTCGCGCCCTCGGAGCCAGCGATGAAGAAAGGTGCATCAGGCGAGGTGAATTCGTGGCGGATGTGCACTACCGAATCGCCAGCCTCGCGGAACGCGCCGATCAGTCGCGCGGCGTTGTCGGCGGCGGCATCGGCGCCTTCCAGCGTCCATTTGCCATGGGGGAAGTAGTCATTCTGGATATCGACTACGATGAGCGCTTGCTTGGCCATGGGTGTGTCCTCGAAATGTTGTTTGGGTGTGGATCAAGTATTGGCCCCGGCCGGGGTTTCGAGGATTGGCCGCACCGACAATAGACAGGGGAAAACTGACAATGGCCGTAGAAACTCCCGTTGCCGAACTCGGCGTGCTGATCTATCCCGGTGCGCAGATGGCGGCGGTGCATGGCTTGAGCGATTTGTTTGCGGTGGCCAATCAGGTCGCTGCCGAGCATCAGGCGGCGCAGTTGCCGCTATTGCGGGTCAGCCATTGGCTGGTGGAGGGCGATACCGCGCCAGTACGCGTCTATGACAGCCATCGCGGTGTTGAAACCGGCCTGGTAGTGGTGTTGATTCCTCCTTCCATCGCCGGGTTTCAGGCAGGGCAGGTCTCGCCTGCGCTGATGCAATGGCTGCGCGAGCAACACGCTCGCGGCGCGACCCTCGGCGGTGTGTGCGTCGGCTCGTGGCTGCTGGCCGAAAGCGGTCTGCTCGACGGTCGCAGCGCCACCACCCACTGGACGTCGTCCAAGGCGTTTGCCGAGCAATACCCGAAAATCAAACTCAAGGCTGACACACCGATTGTCGATGACGGCGACCTGATCACCACCGCCGGGCTGATGGCCTGGTCGGAGCTGGGCTTGCGCCTGGTCGACCGTCTGCTCGGGCCGAGCATCGCCAGCGGCACCGCACGGTTCCTGGTGATCGAACACAGCGACAGCGCGAGTGCCTGTGGCAGCAATTTTGCGCCGATCCTCAGCCACGGCGACGCGGCTATTCTCAAGGTTCAGCACTGGCTGCAAAGCACGGGTGCGACCGATGTGTCACTGACGGCGATGGCCGAACGGGCAGGGCTGGAAGAACGCACGTTCCTGCGGCGTTTCCGCGCGGCGAGCGGCTTGAAACCCACCGAATACTGCCAGCATCTGCGGGTCGGCAAGGCGCGGGAAATGCTCGAGTTCACCAATGGCACCATCGATCACATTGCGTGGACGGTGGGCTATCAGGATCCGGGAGCATTTCGCGCGATATTCAAGAAAATCACCGGGCTGGCGCCGAGTGATTATCGCAGTCGATTCGGGGTCACTCCGCCGGCCGTCGTAGCCCGATGAGCTGCAACACCGCCAATTGTGTGAGCCGCATGCCGCTGATCACGGTCTACAGTTGCTAAGGGCAACATTACTCATTCGATCACAGGGGGACGCATGACCCCGACACCGCACAGAAAACTGGTCGTCGCGCATTCGGTGCGCCCCGGCGCGCCACAGCACGAAGTGCAGACCAACAAGGCGCTGGCCCGTTGGCTGGCACAGATTCTCGGGTTCAAGTTCGGCGGCAGCTACGATGCGCAAAAGCATCGTGGGCGCGATTTGTATCTGCTTCCCACGCAAACCCTGGTCGGCGCTGCCGCCGCGCAAGAACTGGGCGTGAAAGGTCCGGACGATCTGTGGGGCGGGTTTGTCGAGCATGATTTCATCTGCACCAAAGCCATCAGCCACGGTTTGCGCAGCCCTCAGGCACATGCGCCGCAAGGCTGGTCGCCGCTGTTTTCCGAGCGGGTGCGCAATGTGGTGCTTGATGGCTTGAGCGTGTTCGCGCTGGAAGATGCGCGTCCCGCCGCCGAGCATTTGTTGCATGGCGGGCCGATCCGCATCAAACCGATCCACGCGTGTGCCGGTCGCGGTCAGGAAGTTATCAACAGCCTCGACACTTTCGACCAAGTGCTCGCCCGTGCCGATGCCGAGCAACTGTTCGCCGACGGCGTGGTGCTCGAACAGGATCTGAGTCAGGTCATCACCCACAGCGTCGGCCAGACCTTCATCGCCGATAAGGTGCTGAGTTACTGCGGTGACCAATATCTGACCAAAGACGCGCATGATGAGGACGTCTACGGCGGCTCGAACCTGCTGGTAGTGCAGGGGGGGTACGATGCTTTACTGGCGCTGGACCTGAGCGACGATGTGCGACTGGCCATTGAGCAGGCGCGAATATTCGACGCGGCAGCGGATGAAGCCTATCCGCGCTTCTATGCCTCGCGGCGCAACTACGACATCGCCCAAGGGCTGGACAGCAACGGCAAGCAGCGCAGCGGCGTACTTGAACAATCCTGGCGCATGGGCGGCGCGAGTAGTGCTGAAGTGGCGGCGCTGCAAAGCTTCGTCAATGACCCATCGATGCGTGCGATCCGCGTCTCTTCGGTAGAAACCTATATCGATCAGGCGCTGCCGGCGGATGCTATCGAGGTCTATCGCGGCCCGGCGGAAAACAGCGACTTTCTTCTCAAATACGTAACGGTCAAATCCTATGACGGCTAGAAGCGAAAGCATTCAAATCGACATTGATGACGAACAGATGAGCGGAACATTCCTCAGTCCCAAATCGAAAGTGCCGGGCGTGTTATTCGTGCACGGCTGGGGCGGCAGTCAGGAGCGAGATCTGGAGCGGGCCAAAGGCATCGCCGGGCTGGGTTGTGTGTGCCTGACGTTCGATTTGCGCGGGCACACTGGCGGAACTGGAATTCCACTGAGTCGAGTGTCTCGGGACGACAATTTGCGCGATCTGCTGGCGGCCTATGACCGGCTGCTTTCGCATCCGGCGCTCGATACCTCGGCGATTGCGGTCGTGGGTACCAGCTACGGCGGCTATCTGGCGGCAATCCTGACCTCATTGCGCCCGGTGCGCTGGCTGGCGCTGCGAGTGCCGGCGCTGTATCGCGACGAGCAATGGCACACGCCCAAGCGCGAGCTGGACAAGGCTGATTTGCGCGATTATCGCGGCACGCTGGTACGTGCCGAGAGCAATCGCGCCTTGCACGCCTGCGCGAATTTCACCGGGGATGTGTTGCTGGTGGAGTCGGAAACCGATGATTACGTGCCGCACGCGACAATCATGAGCTACCGCGCGGCGTGTCAGCAGACCCATTCGCTGACGCACCGGATCATCGACGGTGCCGACCATGCGTTGAGCGAGCCGACCTCGCAGCAGGCCTACACCTCGATCCTGGTCGACTGGATCACCGAGATGGTGGTCGGCGAGCGCTTGAGTATTATCCAGTCCTGATGCTAATGCCTCGGCTTCTTCTCAATCCGCAACGACTTGGCCTTGGCCTCAACCAGCAGATACATCACCAGCGTAATCAACAACGGCAACAGAAAATAAATCGCCCGATACGCCAGCAATCCCGCCACCAGGCTTCCGCGCGAAGCCTCGTGTTGCAGCAGCGCCACAAACACCGCTTCCAGTACCCCAAGCCCCGCCGGGATATGCGTGATGACTCCGGCAATCGCACTGATCAACAGCACCCCGAGCACCATCGGATAGTCCAGTTTGCTCGGCAGCAAGGTGAAGATCACCGCCGCCATCAACGACCAGTTAAGCGCGCCGAGCAGCAGTTGCAGGACCGCCATGCGCAACGACGGCAGATTGATTTCCACCCCGCGAATCGACCACTCGCGACGGCGGGAAAACTGACACGCGGCGAGGTATCCGGCGCTCACCAGCAGCAACAACACACCAATACCCTGCAACGCGGTGCTGCTGACTTTCCAGCCCGGCGGCATGGTGACCAGTCCGCTGCTGAACACCACGCCGGCGATGGTCATGTAGCCGAACCAATTGGTCGCCAGGCTCAATCCAAGAATCTTGGCAATGTTGCCCTTGCTCACGCCCAGTCGCGAATACAGCCGATAACGCATGGCGATGCCGCCGACCCAGGCGCTCAGATTGAGGTTGAATGCGTAGCTGATCACGCCCACCGGCAGGATCTGTTTCCAGGTCAGATCCTGCCGGATATAGGTGCGGCCGATCAGATCGAAACTGGCGTACACCAGAAAGCTCACCAGCGTCAGACTGGAGGCGATGATCAGCGTGCGCACCTTGAAGTCGGCCAGCGTTTGCAGGACCTCGGCCCATTCGATGCGCATGGCGAATGTGGTCAACAGCGCAATCAGTGCCAGAAAAAACACGATGGTCAGCGGACGTTTCCAGCGACTCCAGCGCGACTTGGTCGCGGGCGCCGAATGCGTCACAGCGGAGGCTTGTGAATGGTTCATTTATCAACGCTCCCGGCAACATGCACAAAGGGCGTGAGCCTTGGCTTGTGCGCCGGCAACCAACCGGCCATTGCCGGAAAAACCCGCAGGAAGTGGAACACCAGAAGGCCCACGGTCAAGTGCCAGATGCGACCGCGCGGCAGCTTGTCTGCGTCCATGGCCTTGCAGTGATTGTTGCTCAAGTCTTCAAGGCGCTCGAACAAGTGCTGATTGAACCCACGGTCGCGAATCAGCACGTTGGCTTCAAGGTTGAGCGACAGGCTCAGCGGGTCAAGATTGCTTGAGCCGACGGTGCTCCAGTCGTCATCCACTAGCGCGACCTTGCCGTGCAATGGCCGTTCGCAATACTCGTGAATCTGCACCCCGGCCTTGAGCAGATAGTCGTAGGTCATGCGCGCGGCAAGTTTGGCCACCAGCATATCCGGCTCGCCCTGCAGAATCAGCCGGACCTCGACACCGCGACGGGCGGCGTTGCGGATTTCCCGCAGCAAGCGATAACCGGGAAAGAAATAAGCGTTGGCGATCACCACGCGCCGCTGGGCCGTGCGTAACACCTGCATGTACACATCTTCAATGTCGGTGGTGTGCTGATCGTTGTCGCGGAATACCAGGCGAATCTGGCCGTCATGATCACTCGAAGCCATGTCAGCGCGACGCTGGCGCCGGCGTTGCCACCAGAATCGCGCACGGCCCGGACGACCGCTTTGCAGCAACGCGAAGTGATGGATGTCGGCCACCGCCGGCCCCTGAATTTCCACTGAATAATCCTGCTTCGCCTCAGGGCCGAAATCGGCCAGGTGATCGCCGGAAAAATTGATCCCGCCAATAAACGCCAACGTGCCGTCGACCACCACAATCTTGCGGTGCAGACGCCGGAACCAATTGGTGCGAATCCCCAGTCTTTTTGGCGCCGGATCGAACATCTGCAGATGCACGCCGGCATCGCTCAACGCCGTCAGATAAGCGCTGGTCAATTCGCCGCAACCGAAGCCGTCGAGGCTCACCGTAGTGCGTACGCCGCGCTGCGCAGCGTCGATCAGAATCTGCTGCAACTCGTTGCCGACCTTGTCTTCGAAGACGATGAACGTCTCCAGCAGGATTTCGCTTTTCGCCGCGCGCATCGCTTCGAACACGCGCGGGAAATATTCCTCGCCGTTCTCCAGCAACTCGACACGGTTGTTGCCCTGCCAGCGGTACTCGACATCAACGTTGCCGGGCTGGCGCACGGGCGGAGTGATGGCGATGGTTTCCACGGCGGACTTCTCCAGCGGTGCGCTGCTCATAGTTCGATCTCCACCGATAACGGTGCGTGGTCGGAAAGGTGCGACCAAGGCCGATTGGCCAGGACTTTCGGCTGGCGGGCCTTGAGGTTGCGCACGTAAATTCGGTCGAGGCGCAGCACGGGCAGTCGAGCCGGGAAACTGCGCGCCGGTTTACCGTGGTGCTCGGCGAACACTTCGCGCAGGCCGCACGGTTTGAGCACTGCATCGGCGCGCTGGCGCCAGTCATTGAAGTCCCCGGCAACGATCACCGGCGCATCGTCTGGCAGCTCGGACAGGCGCTCATTCAGTAAGCGAAGCTGTTCGTTGCGATGACTCTCGTGCAGGCCCAAGTGAACGCAGATCGCGTGCAGTTCACGGTCATCGCCGGGCAGGCGCAACACACAATGCAGCAGGCCGCGGCTCTCATGGCCGCTGATCGACACGTCGAGATTGTCGTGACGCACGATCTGGAATTTCGACAGCAGCGCATTGCCGTGATCGCCGTCCTGGTAGACGGCGTTGCGCCCGTAGGCGAACTGCGGCCACAGGCTGTCGGCGAGAAACTCGTATTGCGGCATGGTCGGCCAGTTGTTGTAGCGCTTGGGATGGTGCTCGTGGGTGCCGTGCACTTCCTGCAAGAACACCACATCAGCCGACACGCTGCGCACCGCCTCACGCAGTTCCGGCAGGATGAAACGCCGGTTCAGCGCGGTGAAACCTTTGTGGGTGTTGACCGTCAGCACCGTGAAACTGCGCACGGTCGGCGTGACCTCGGTGGTCTCGTCGGTAAACCCGACCGGCTGGGAAATGCTCATGCCAGCACTCCTTCGGCAGCGGGTTCGCCGGGGCGCGGTTTGCAGATGTCGCGCAGGCGGCGCACGTGTGTAATGAAACGCGGTGCCTTGACGCTGAACACGAAGTCAGCGGGTGTTTCGGCGTACCACTGGGCATAGCGCTCCGGCCGTTGCAGCGCGTAGAACGAGCCGTTGATTTCGATGCTGTTGACGGCTCGCGAGGCGAATTGCAATTCGCGTTCCTGCGTCAGTCCTTTAGGGTAAAAATCCCCGCGCCACGGGGTGTAGCGCCAGCCTGAAATACCAATGTGAATCGCCGCCATGTCGCCTCCCGTCGAAAGTCCTCGTGTTGCCTGTGTTTGTTGATGACTGTGGCGGGCGCGGGAAAGTTTCGGTGAGGCTATGGACGGTCGAAGATCAAAAGCCCCTCACCCTAACCCTCTCCCCGCGGGAGAGGGGACTGACCGAGGTGTCTCGCGCTATACATCGACCTGAACGACCGAGTCGAATTCGAGTTTCCAAACCCCTAAGCGCTGCGGGCTTTCAGGTCGATGTCACTCGCAAGACACTTCGGTCGGCTCCCTCTCCCTCCGGGCGGTCCGACGTTTCGGGAGGGCTGGGGTGAGGGGATCTTGAACTTGCCGAGCAAATATTGATCAGTTCCTGACAGGTTCAGCCAAGAGGTCGATTCGTTTTGATCAAGTTCAGAGCCGCAATTCTATTCGGGGCGCTGCTGTTATTCGGCGCCAACGCCGCACAAGCCGTGACAATTCCGGGCGTTCCCGCCGCCAGCGAGGAGCCGGCCAAGCCCGAGCCGCTGGTCCAGGGCGGACTGCTCGGCGCGATCAGTTCCGGGATCGACGACGTCCAGGACAAGCTCGACCTCAACGAGCATCTGGTCGATGCCTGGCGGCTGCGTGCCGACCGTGCGGCGGATGAAGTCGACAAGCTGGTCAATCAACCGGCGAATCGCTCGGGCTGGAGCGTGGCCGGGGATTTCCTCATGCTCTCCGGGGTCTGGCTCGGCACCTTCGCGGTGTTGACGGTGCTCGGTAGCGTGCTTGCCAAACGCATGCGCGAAGGTCGCTGGCTGCGCACTCGCCAGCGCAGTCAGGATTTGATCGGTTATCTGCTGCCCTACACATTACCGGCGCTGGTCTGCCTGCCACTGACGCTGTACGTCAGCCACTTTCTCGACGCCTCGGTGGGACGCGCGCTGGCGTTGTGTCTGGCCTACGCCACCAGCAGCGGGATATTTTCCACTTCGATACTGTTATGCGTGGTGGTGATGTTCAACACCGGCCATAAACGCCCGGCCGTGCAGATCCTGCGCGATTACTGCCCGAAACCGTTGTTCCTGATCGGCTTCCTCGCCGCGCTCAGCGATGCGTTGACCAGCCCGCAGATCGCGCGGCAGCTGGGCGGCAACATCACCAGCAGCGTGGCGGTATTCACCGGTCTGTTCGCCTCGATCATCTTCGGCCTGGTGGTGATCCGCATGCGCCGACCGGTGGCGCACTTGATCCGTAATCGCTCGCTGAGTCAGCGTCTGAAACAGCCATCACTACAGGAATCGCTGCGGATTTTTTCCGGCCTCTGGTACTGGCCGATTGTGCTGATGGTGCTGGTCTCGGCGGTCAACCTGATTGGTATCGGCGAAGACAACCAGAAGGCGCTGCGCTGTGCGTTGTTCACCATGGTGCTGTTGATCGGCACGGTGTTTCTCAGCACCATCCTGCAACACCTGTTCAAGTCGCGCAAAGCCACGGCGCTGCAGCGCAGCAGCGCTTACAAGGAGCGTTTTCTCAGCCTCTCGCATGCCTTGTTGCGCATCGTCATGGCGGTGGCCTTCATCGATATTCTCGGGCGGATCTGGGGCGTGTCGCTGCTCGACTTCGCCCAGAGCAGCACGGTCGGCCGGGCGATCAGCAATGCGTTGAGCAGCATCGGCCTGATCTTGCTTGTGACCTGGCTGTTGTGGGTGGTGCTCGACACGGCGATTCAGGAAGCGCTGAAACCACCGGTCAGCAAACGCTCGGCGCGTCAGCCGAGTACGCGGGTGAAAACCATCCTGCCGCTGCTGCGCAACGCGATCAAAATCATTCTGGTGGTGATCTGCGCGATCACCACCATGGCCAATCTGGGGATCAACGTTGCGCCGCTGCTGGCAGGTGCCGGGGTGGTCGGTCTGGCCATTGGTTTCGGCTCGCAGCAATTGGTGCAGGATGTGATCACCGGGTTGTTCATCATCATCGAAGACACGCTGTCGATCGGTGATTGGGTGGTGCTCGATTCCGGGCATGCTGGCACGGTCGAAGGCTTGACCATTCGCACCTTGCGCCTGCGTGACGGCAAGGGTTTTGTGCATTCGGTACCGTTCGGCCAAATCAAGGCTGTGACCAACCAATCGCGGCAGTTTGCCTACGCGTTTTTCTCGGTGCAGTTCACCTACGACACTGATGTGGATAAAGCCATCGAGCTGATCCGCGAGGCGGGCGATTCGATTCGCGAAGACCCGTTCCTCAAGTACAACCTGCAAGGGCCGCTGGATGTGTTCGGCGTGGATCGGATGGATCTGAATGGCGTGGTGCTGACGGCGCAATTTCGCACGGTGTCCGGCGGACAGTATGCGGTGAGTCGCGCATTCAATCAGCGTTTGAAGAAGCTTGTGGACAACAGCCCGTGGGTGCATTTCGCGCAGACTTATCCACAGCAGGTTTTGTTGCCCAAGCGTCCGGGTGAGCATGTGGAGGAGGGGGAGGTGCCGGAGCAATCGCCGGTGGTGTTGCCGCACGACGCCCGATAGGTCTAATACCGGATCAGTTTGTTGCGCACATCGGCCATGGCCGACTGCTCCAGCTCCACCCAGAACTGCGGCTTGCCGGCAATCAGCGCTGCAACCGGCAAGCCGTCGCGATACACCAGTCGATTGCTCGCCAGCGCCGGCACTTTTGCGCCGGGCAACAGGGTCCCGGCGAGGTTCAGCGGATCCACCCCGCACACCGCAATCAGCGCGCCGTCATGCTCGCGCCGGCGCACTTCGCGCAGCAGCGCAATCGCCTCCGGCAACGCAAACTGTTCACCCGCCAGACCACTGACAAACCGCCCGCCACGAATCTCGCCGCGTGCTTCCAGTCGATGGAAGGTGCGCAGCAATTCACGCCAGCTCGGCAGCCAATCCGCTTCGCGTTCGAGCAAGCGCCAGAACACCACGCCATAGCGCCGCAGCAAGGTCATCGCAATGTGCTCCAGTGTTTCTGCTGGAATTTTGTCCACAGCGGGCGCGGGGCTACGACGCAACAACGCCCAACGCCCGGCATCGTCCATGCCGCCGACAAACGCCCCGCGCCCACGGCGACTGCTGCGTTGCTGGCGCTTGCTCGCCGGGGTGATCAGCGCGCGCAATCCGGCGAAGCTGTCGGCGTTTACCAGGCCGGCGCCGACCAGTTCCTGCAAGGCGATTTCCAGTTCGGCGCGCAGCAGGTGCGCTTCGTGAATCAGCTCATCGAAAAACAAGGCGCCGTGCTGACTCAGCGCTTCGAAAACCTTCTGCGTTTTCAGCGACAGTTCGCTGACTGGCGTCTGTTCCGCCAGCGCGCTCCACAAGCCGACCTGACTGCGCGGCAGCAACACCACCGGCGTACTACGCAACGCCGTGCCGCTGATTTTTTGTCGGGCACTCAGGCGCGTCCACACCAGTTTGCCGTTGCGGCACAGATCATCCAGCCAGCTCGGTGAATAGTCTTTCAGCCTGGCCGGAAGGATATCGCTGTCCCATGCCGAAGCCGCTGCCGGATAACCTTCGAACTGGCCGACAATCGCCGGCAACACTGCGCTGCCCTGACCCTGAGTTGCGGGCGACAAATGCTGCCAGTCGAACAGAACACGCATGAAATCCTGCAAGGCAACCGGCTCGATTTCCCGGCGCAGACGCTTGACTGTGTAGCGATGAATTCGCGCCAGCAAGTGCCGTTCGCACCATTCTTCGACGGTCACGCCCGGCGTGAACTGACCGCGCAGCACATAACCTTCACGCTCCAGTTGCGCCAAGGCTTGAGTGATCTGTGAAGTGGACAGCGCCAACGGTTCGGCGATGTTCGCGAGCGGCAGTGGGCCGAAAGCACCGAGCCGCGCGCGGATGACTTCGACCAACGCGTCTGCAGCTGTCCACGCCTCGTCGAAACCGGGTAGGGCTTCGAACGCCGGTTGCAAAACCGCCTGTGGATAAAGTGCTTGCAGCAAGGTCAGGCGTTCGCGCGCCAGCCACAGCACGTGTTGCTGATCGATCTGCATGCGGCAGGCGCGGCCATTCTCGGCCAGCGCTTGCAGCCAGTCGTGCCAATGCTCGTTGGTCTGCACTTCGGCTTCGCTGATGCAGGCGAGGCTCATCAGCGCTTCGTGCATTTCATCGAGGTTATGCGCGGTCGGCCAGGCTTCTTCACGCACGGCGCTGATCGCATCGACATCCAGCGCGCCGAGGTCGTCAGTGGATTCGGGGTCGCTCCAGCGCCGGTTCATCACCGCTTGGGTGCGGCGTTCCTCCAGCGGCGCATCGTCGAGAAACGCGTAGGGCTTGGCGTTGAGAATCTCCGCCGCGAGCGGCGAGGGCGCCGGCAGGTCGCGGCTGAGCAAACGCACGTCGCCGCGCTCCATGCGCCGCAACAGATTGAGCCAGCCGTCGCTGTCCAGCGCCTCGTGCAGGCAATCATTCAGCGTTTGTTCCACCAGCGGATGCTCGGGAATTTCGCGCTCGCCGGCGAGGTTTTCCAGGCAGGCAATCTGATCGGGAAAGACCCCGGCGATCAGGTCTTCGCTTTTCATCCGTTGCAACTGCGGCGCGACTTTGCGCCCGCCAGTGAACCGTGGCAGTGCCAGCGCCACCCCGGCATTCCAGCGCCAGCGCACGCCGAACAGTGGCGCCTCCAGCACGGCTTGAATCAGCAGATGCTCGGCGCTGTTGCTGTGCACATAGCGCCAGACTTCATCGAGTTCGAAACTGTGGCTGGTGGACAGCGACAAGACAATGGCGTCCTCACTGGCAGCGGCCTGCAATTCGAAGTTGAAGGTGCGGCAAAAACGCTTGCGCAGTGCCAGGCCCCAGGCGCGGTTGATGCGGCTGCCGAACGGCGAATGGATGACCAACTGCGTGCCGCCGGACTCGTCGAAAAACCGCTCCATCAGCAACGTGTCCTGCGACGGCAATGCGCCGAGGGTCGAGCGTGCGCGGGCCAGATAATCCACCAGTTGTTCGGCGCTGGCGCGGTTCAGGCCCAGGGTGTTGGTCAGCCAGTCGAGGGCCGGTTGCAGATCCCCCGGCGTGGCGCTGAGTAACTGGTCGAGCTGCGCTTGCAGGCGTGCCACGGCACTGGACAGTTCGGCGGTGCGGCCCGGTGCTTCGCCGAGCCAGAATGGAATGGTCGGCGACTGCCCGTGCGCATCTTCGACCCGCACCTTGCCCGACTCGACCCGCAGGATCCGGTAGGAGGTGTTGCCGAGCTGAAAAATGTCACCGGCAATGCTCTCGACGGCGAAGTCTTCGTTGACGCTGCCGATGTTCAGCCCTTGCGGTTCGAGCAGCACGCTGTAATCGGCGTTGTCCGGAATCGTGCCGCCGCTGGTGACTGCCGTCAGCCGTGATCCGCGTCGGCCGCGCAGGGTGCGGTTGACCGCGTCGCGATGCAGGTAGGCGCTGCGAATCCCTTGGCGGCCGTTGTAGCCTTCGGCGAGCATCGTCAGCAGCGCCTGATAGTGTTTTTCGTCGAGCTGCGCGTAAGGCTCGGCCCGGCGGAACAGCGCGAGCAAATCGTCCTCGGCCCATTCCTGACAACTGACTTCGGCGATGATCTGCTGCGCCAATACATCCAGCGGCGCTTGGGGAATGTGCAGGGTGTCGAGTTCGCCCCGGCGCACACAGTCGAGCAGCGCGGCGCATTCGATCAGGTCGTCGCGGCTGGTGGCGAACAGACGGCCCTTCGGCGTACCGCCAACCTGGTGCCCGGAGCGGCCGACGCGCTGAAGAAAACCGGCAATCGAACGCGGCGAGGCGATTTGGCAAACCAGATCCACTTCGCCGATATCGATGCCCAGTTCCAGCGACGCGGTGGCGATCAGCACTTGCAGCTCGCCGCGCTTGAGGCGTTGTTCGGCGTCGAGGCGAAACTCCTTGGCCAGACTTCCGTGGTGCGCGGCCACGGCGTGTTTGCCAAGGCGTTCGCTCAAGTGCCGGCTCAGGCGTTCGGCGAGGCGCCGGGTGTTGACGAAAATCAGCGTGGTGCGGTGTTCTCGGGCGAGCGTGGCGAGGCGGTCATAGACCAGTTCCCAGATGTCATGCGACATCACCGCCGACAACGGCACTGGCGGCACTTCGATGCCCAGATCCCGTGGACGGGCGTGGCCGATGTCGATGATTTCGCAGGGCCGCTGATGGCCGACGAGAAACCGCGCTACCGCGTCGATGGGTTTTTGCGTGGCCGAGAGGCCGATGCGCGTCAGCGGTTCGGCACACAACGCTTGCAGGCGTTCGAGGCTCAGCGCCAGGTGACTGCCGCGTTTGCCGGCGGCGATGGCATGGATTTCGTCGACGATCACCGTGCGCGTGCTGCCGAGCATCTTGCGCCCGGAGTCCGAGCCGAGTAGCACATACAGCGATTCCGGCGTGGTGACCAGAATGTGCGGCGCGGTTTTGCGCATGGCGGCGCGATCTTTTTGCGGGGTGTCGCCGGTGCGCACGGCGGTACTGATATGCACGGGCGGCAAATTCATCCGCTGCAGTTGTTCAGTGATACCGGCCAGCGGGTTTTGCAGGTTGATGCGGATGTCGTTCGACAGTGCCTTGAGTGGCGAGATGTACACCACCAGGGTTTCGTCCGGCAGGCCCTCGGGATTTTCCAGCCCACGGTGCACAAGGTCATCAAGCACGGCGAGGAACGCGGTCAGGGTTTTGCCGGAGCCCGTGGGCGCAGCGATCAGCGTCGAACGGCGCTGGCGGATCAACGGCCATGCACGGGCCTGGGCGGCGGTGACCGACGGGAATGTGCTGCTGAACCAGGCGCTGACGGCGGGGTGGAAGCCTGCCAGCGCGCTATTGGCGGGGAGGGGCAGATTCATGGATTCAGTTATGCGGGTGGCTGTTGGAAGTTGCAAGTACCACTCAGGATCTAGTCTGCCTGTCAGGGCCTCATCGCTGGCAAGCCAGCTCCCACAGGTCTTGTGTACACCGCGATTCCTGTGGGAGCTGGCTTGCCAGCGATGAGGCCAGTAGCCACGGCACAAATCCCGGCAATCAACACTTTACGGATGACGGTTGCGCACTAAACCCGCAAAATGCAACGATTCCGGCAATTATCGACGACGGCGCCACAAGTGCCGTCGCCAAAGCCATCGTTCCAATCAGACTGGGCCTGCTGACTTTATGCGAATGCGCCTTATGTTACTGGGCGGCGGAAATGCCCTTGGGCAAGCGCTGATTCGCCTCGGCGCGGAGGAAGACATCGGTTTCCTCGCCCCCCGCCCACCAGAAGACGGCTGGGATGCCGCGAGCCTGACGCAACTGCTCGACGACACCCGTCCCGATGCGTTGATCAACCTCGCCTATTATTTCGACTGGTTCCAGGCCGAGACGGTCAGCGAAACCCGACTGTCCGCACAGGAGCACGCGATCGAGCGTCTGGCCGAATTGTGCCAGCACCACAACATCGTGCTGGTGCAGCCGTCCAGTTATCGGGTGTTCGACGGCTCGCGTGCGACCGCTTACAGCGAAAAAGATGAGCCAGTGCCGCTGGGTTTGCGTGGTCAGGCCTTGTGGCGCATCGAGCAAAGCGTGCGCGCAACCTGTCCGCAGCATGTGCTGTTGCGTTTCGGCTGGCTGCTCGACGACAGCGCCGACGGCACTCTTGGACGGTTCCTCGCCCGCGCCGAACAACCGGACGAATTGCTGCTGGCCGATGACCGTCGAGGTAATCCGACCCCGGTCGATGATGCCGCTCGCGTGATCATCTCGGTGCTCAAACAACTCGATTGCGCCGCGCCGCTGTGGGGCACTTACCACTACGCGGGTCATGAGGCGACCACGCCGCTGGCGCTGGGTCAGGCGATCCTCACCGAAGCGCGCGGCCTGCATCCGTTGGCCATTGAGGCGCCGACCGCGCAGGCGCATGCCGCACGTCCGGACGCCGCCGAAGAGCCGCAACACGCGGTGCTCGCCTGCAAGAAAATTCTGCACACTTTCGGGATCAAGCCGCGCGCCTGGCGCGCCGCGCTCCCGGGCTTACTGGATAGGTTTTATCGCCATGGCTGACGGCCCCGTTCTAATCACCGGCGGCGCCGGTTTCATCGGCTCGCACCTGACCGACGCGTTGCTCGCCAGCGGCCACTCGGTGCGCATCCTCGATGATCTGTCGACCGGTAAGCGCAGCAATCTGCCGCTGGACAATCCCAAGGTCGAACTGATCGTTGGCGATGTCGCCGATGCAGCGCTGGTTGCGCAGGCGATGCAGGGTTGCAGCGCGGTTGCGCATCTGGCAGCCGTCGCCTCGGTGCAGGCCTCGGTGGATGATCCGGTGAAAACTCACCAGAGCAATTTCATCGGCACGCTGAACGTGTGCGAAGCCATGCGTCAGGCTGGCGTCAAACGTGTGCTGTACGCCTCCAGCGCGGCGGTGTACGGCAACAATGGTGAGGGTGAGTCGATTGATGAAGACACGCCGAAAGCGCCGTTGACGCCGTATGCCTCGGACAAACTGGCCGGTGAGCACTACTTTGATTTCTATCGCCGCCAGCACAACCTGGAACCGGTGATTTTCCGCTTCTTCAACATCTTCGGCCCGCGCCAGGATCCGTCCTCGCCGTACTCCGGGGTGATCAGCATCTTCAGCGAGCGCGCGGCCAATGGCCTGCCGATCACCGTGTTTGGTGATGGCGAGCAGACCCGCGATTTTCTCTATGTGGAAGATCTGGTGGATGTGCTGGTGCAGGCGATCGAGAAGCCTGAAGTGGAAGTCGGCGCGGTGAATGTCGGCTGGAATCAGGCGACCAACCTCAAGCAGATGCTGGCGGCGCTGGAGGCGGTGGTGGGTGAGTTGCCGCCGATCAGCTACGGCCCGGCGCGCTCGGGGGATATACGCCATTCGCGGGCGAATAACCGTCGGTTGCTTGAGCGGTTTAGGTGTCCGCAGCCGACGCCGATGAGTGTCGGGCTGGCGCGCTTGCTCGGTCGCTGAGCGTATCGCGGACATGAAAAAGGCGCCTTTTGACAGGCGCCTTTTTCACGGCCGGAATTTATCGCTATCCCTGTGGCGAGGGGATTTATCCCCGATCGACTGCACCGCAGTCGCCTTCAGTTTCAAGTCTGCCCACCACCAAGCCTCATCCACCACCACGTGAACGTTCTTAGAACTTGTAGCCCAGACCCACCATGTAGATGAACGGATCAACATCCACATTCACCCGTGCGCGAGTGCCCGGTGCGACGGCGTTGTTCTCGACGGTGGCGCGGGTATCGATGTCGATGTAACGCACCTGAGCGTTGAGCATGATTTTGTCGGTGATCATGTAATCAGCGCCGACCTGCCAAGCCAGACCCCAGGAGTTTTTCGCCTTGAAGTTGCTGAAGCCGTTGGACTGGGCCTGGCTGCCGACGTGCTCGTCGTAGATCCAGGTGTAGTTGATGCCGCCGCCGACATACGGCTGGAACGCCGATTTCGGATCCAGCGGGTAGTAGACGACGCTGAGGGTCGGCGGCAGGTGTTTCAGGGTGCCGAGTTTGCCGTTGGCCGCGCCGAGGGCGGTGCCTTTGAGCTTCACGTCATGCTCGAACGGCGAGGCCGCGAGCAGTTCGATACCGATGTTGTTGGTCAGCATGTACGCGAAGTTCAGACCCAGCTGCGTGTCGCTGCTCATGGTCGCCTTGCCGCCCAGATTGGCGCCGCTCAACGGACCCTGATCGACCTTGACGCTGGAGCTGTCGGCCTTCGGGTTGACGGTGATCGCACCGGCGCGAACGATGATGTCACCGGCGTCGTGGGCGTGGGCGAGCGGGGCTGCGAGCGCGAAGGCAACCAGCGAGGCGCTGAGCAAGGACTTGTTCATGGGGGCTCCGAAAGGACGTTAAAAATGTTTGATGTCCTATGGTACGAAGCCATCTGATACGGTCTTTTGACTCAGCTCAATGAAACAGTCATCGCTCTTGGTTTTGTGGAACCTTTACTGGCCTCATCGCTGGCAAGCCAGCTCCCACAGGGATTGAGGTCGGTCATAAATTTTGTGGCCGCCACAGCAACCTGTGGGAGCTGGCTTGCCAGCGATGGGGCCCTGAAAAACAACGCACAACCAACCGATTCACTCCGGCAGTTCATACGCATAAATCTTGTCCGCCTCCATCTGATACCCGGCATCCGCCAGCTCACTGCTCGACGCCTTGACCTGCATCGGGCCTTCGACCCAGTACGGCTGATACAGCTCATCCAGTTTCACGCCGACTTCGCTTTTCACATGCACAATCTGGTTCGACGGTGGTGGCGGCACATGAATGCACGCGCCGAAATACGGCACCAGCAAGAAATCCGTGGTCCGGCCTTCCTCGCTGACTTCCAGCGGCACGATGTAGCCCGGCAGACGGATGTTCTGGCCGTCGAGGCTCTTCACCACTGGCGCGTTGGGCATGTCCTGTTTGGCGGCGGGCGCGGCTTCGGCGGCCAGCGCATCGCTCATCTTCGACAGGTCGTGCAGCGGCGTCATGTTCGGCACTTCCGGCGCCGCGTCGGGCGGGATCATTTCCGACCAGGTCAGGTCTTTCGGCGCCGCTGCCCACACGGGCAGGGCGACCAGCAGTAATAGCGCAAGCACAGCGCGGGGCATGGTGAACGTCCTCATAAACGGATCGACAGGCCATCGGCCAAGGATTGGCGATACGCGCGCCAGGCCGGCACACTGCCCATCAGCAGCGCAGCGCCCAGAATGCCACCGAGCAGCGTCCATTCATACTCACTCGGCCAGGCCAGCGGCAGATACAAACCGTAATTGGCCTGCACGTAGCCCTGCGCTGCGGCGATGCCGACGTAGAGCAATGCGACGCCGGCAATCACGCCAGTCAGCGCCAGCGCAAAGGCTTCGAGCACCAGCAGCGTTGCGATGTGCCAAGGTCGCGCACCGACCGAACGCAGGATCGCCATCTCCCGCCGACGCTCGTTGAGACTGGTAAGAATCGCCGTGAGCATGCCGATCAATCCGGTCAGCACCACGAACAGCGAAATCACGAACAAAGCTTTTTCAGCGGTGCTCATCAGGCTCCACAATTCCTGCAAGGCCACGCCCGGCAGAATCGCCAGCATCGGTTCGCCTCGGAATTCATTGATCTCGCGTTGCAGCGCAAAGGTGGAAATCTTGCTGTTGAGGCCGAGCATGAACGCGGTGATCGCTTGCGGCGTCAGGTCCATGTTGCGTGCCTGATCGGCGCTGATCCGTCCGTTGCCGCGCGCCGGCACGCCGTTGTGCCAGTCGATGTGAATCGCCTCCATGCCGCCGAGGCTGATGTGCAGCGTGCGGTCCACCGGGGTGCCGGTGCGCTTGAGAATACCGACCACGGTGAACGGTTTGTCGTCGTGCTTGACCAGACTGATCGCCGCCACGCCGTGGGCCAGCACCAATTGATCGCCGAGCTTGTAGTGCAGCGCTTCGGCGACTTCGGCGCCGAGCACTACTTCGAACGGATCGGTGGCAAATGCGCGGCCGTCAGCCAGCGCCAGATGTTGCTGGCGACCGTACTGGTAGTGTTCGAAGTAGGCTTCGGTGGTGCCCATCACCCGATAGCCGCGATGCGAATCGCCGAGCGACATCGGAATCGCCCACTTCACTTTCGGGTTGTTGGCGAAGTGTTCGAAGCTGTCCCAGCGGATATTGTTGGTGGCGTTGCCGATGCGGAACACCGAATACAGCAGCAGATTCACCGACCCCGAACGGGCGCCGACGATCAGGTCGGTGCCGCTGATGGTGCTGGCGAAACTGGCTTTGGCCTCGGTGCGCACTCGCTCCACTGCCAGCAGCAGGCACACGGAAAGGGCAATCGCGAAGGCAGTGAGTAACGCGGTGAAGCGCCGGTTGGCGAGACTGGCCATGGCCAGACGGAACAGATACATCTCAGACCTCGGCAGACGTGGCGGCGCGATTGAGCTCGGCCAGGGACAGGTGACGATCGAACAGCGGCGCGAGGCTCTGGTCGTGGCTGACGAACAACAGGCTCGATCCGGCCTCGCGACATTCGGCGAACAACAGCCGAATGAAGTTTTCCCGCGCGTCGTAATCCAGCGCCGAAGTCGGTTCGTCGGCGATTACCAGCTCTGGTTGGCCGATCAAGGCTCGGGCGGCGGCGACCCTTTGTTGCTGACCGATGGACAGCGAATCCGCGCGCCGCCCGAGAATGCTTTCATCTTTCAGACCCAAGTGCGCCAGCAGGGTGGCCGCAGCCTGATCGACACTGCCGTGGCGCTGTTTCGCGCGCTCGGCACGCAGCTTGGAGAAGTGACACGGCAGCTCGACGTTCTCGCGTACCGAGAGAAACGGCAGCAGGTTGAACTGCTGGAAAATGTAGCCGGTGTGATCAACGCGAAAACGATCACGCGCGCCGGCGCCAAGTTCAGTCAATTCCTGGCCGAGCAGGCGAATGCTGCCGCGACCAGGCTTCTGCACCCCGCCGAGCAGGCCGAGCAAGGTGGTCTTGCCGCTGCCGCTCGGGCCTTTGAGGAACAGGGTTTCACCCGGCTCCAGACGAAACGCCGGGATATCCAGCAGCGGCGGGTGACCGGGCCAGTTGAAGCCGAGGTCGGAGAGTTCGATGAGTGCTTGGGTCATGGCGCCGATTCGTGATCTCAGAATTTCAGGGCGGCGGATTTGGCCGTGACTTCCGTGCCTTGCTGGCCGCTCGGGCTGATCAGTTGTACCTGAATCTTCTGAGTCGCCGGGAAGGTCTTGAAGATGCTTGCCAGATCCAGCGTTTTCAGTGCACCCGGAGCGGCGCAGCTGAATTGGTAGTGCGCGTGGATTTCGCTGTGGTCGTGATGGTGCTCGTGACCATCCTTGTCCGCTTCATCGTGGTCATGCTCGTCGGCATCCGGCTTGTCGCCGAACAACGGGCTTTCCAATTCCTGACTGGTCACTTTGCAACCGGCAGCGGAAGGCAGGCTGAACAGCGTCAATGGTTTTTCCAACTGCGCGCGGGCGGCGGCGACCTTGGCCTTGTCCGCGTCGCTGGTGGCCACATGTTCAAAGCCAACCAGATTCATCGCCGGGCTTTCCAGCTCCAGTTCCAGCGTCTGACCATCCAGCGCGGCGTTCAGGCGACCAACGCCATGCTCGTGCGCGCCGAGGCTGCCGTGCTCGTGATCATGATCGTGCTCATCGGCAGCCTGGGCGACGGCCAGCGGCAACAGGGCAAACGGCAAAGCGAGCAGCAGACGACGCATGGCAATCTCCGGGGAGTAAAGTGAAAGGTTTGTTATGTAATCTTATAACGAAAGTCCGCAGAGTTTGCCCGTGCGCTCCGCTTTGCGCAAGACATGACTGAGCACCGCCCGGGACAGATTCCGGGGCGGTGCGCAGATTGAAGATTACGCTTGTAGAGTCAGAAGCCTGCGCCGGGATAGTCGAACCAGTAATGGCCCGATAGCACATACTTGATCAGATTTGCCTCAAGTACGCTCGGGGCATCGCGAGTGAAGCGCTGGCGCCATGCTGGCAGCCACCAGTAATTGATGGCTGTTCCGCGTGGACGTATCACCACTTTCATGACCTCCTGATCTATTTTGCCCTCTGCATAGAGTTGATGGGTGCGATCCATGAAGGCCATGTATTCGCCTATCGGCAACTGGAACATCAACGCAGTGGTGAAGATTTTTTCACTCTGACTGAACGCCGGGCTTTCTAGTATCTGCAGTGCTTCGCAGGTGTACGGCTTTGGTTGACCAGCGATTTTTTGGCCTTCTGGAGTAGAAAGTATGTCGAAACGGTCGTCCATATCCCGCCAGTCGATGCGGCTATTGCCCTCAAAGTAATTGCGGACCACGGCGGTCAGCGGACCCGGCGCTATGTCTTTATAGGTACAGGCTGAAAGGTTGGTGGGCGACCAAAATCGCCATGCCACAATCAGCAGGAGGGGAACGATCAGAAGTTTCCAAAAGCGTCGACTCATAGCGACTTCAGGCAACCGCAGGCCAAATAGCCTCCCTTTGAAGCAAGTTTTCGTCCTGAAGACATGGGCATCCTTCCCATTGAAAAAAGAACAATGTAGATGATTGAACGATAAATACCAGATGCGGTGATGCCCGTGCGCTTGGCGTTGCACAAGTCCCATGGGAGCATGCGGGTCAGATAAATGCGGGAGCGAAGCTCATGTTGCGGATACGCGGAACCGTCGGCGACTTGCCGGTGGATTTGACGCTGGAGTTGGATGAAGCCGATTGGGCGCGGCTCGGAGCGCAGTTCGGTGCACAGGTGCAGACTGCGCAATCGGACATGGTTGCAGCGGCGGTGCCGGCGGCCAAACCGGTGAATCAGGACGATGCCTTATGGCAGATCGCGCGGGATTTGCTGCGCAAGGCAGGGCAGCTCAGTGGGCCGGATCTGCTTGAGCAGCTTGAAGGACTGACCGGCAGCGCGGCGTCGGGCAAACGTCTGCTGGTGCGGCTGCGGCACAGTTCGGATGTGAAAGTGGTGAGCGGCGGGGATACGCCGCTCTATAGCTGGATCGAGTGACGGCTCAATAGAGAGCAGCAAACATCTTGCGGCGGTAGGTGTTGACCAGCGGGTGGTCGTTGCCCAGCAGTTCGAACACTTGCAGCAAGGTCTTGTGCGGCAGGCCTTCGCCGTAGCTGCGATTGCGCACGAATAGCTTGAGCAGCGCGTCCAGTGCCGCGTCGTATTGCTGGCGGGCCAGTTGCTGGATCGCCAGTTGATACACCGCTTCATCGTCCTGCGGGTTTTGCGCCAGACGGCTTTTCAGGTCGGCGGCGTCCGGCAGGTCGCGGGCCAGGCCGAGGAATTGGATCTGCGCCTTGGCACCGGCCAGTGCAGCTTTGTGCTCGTCGCTCTTGACCGCGTCGAGCACGGTTTGCGCTTCGCCCAGTTCACCGCGTTCGGTCAGGCAGCGTGCATACAAGATCAGCGCCTTGGCGTTGGTGTTGTCTTCGCCGAGCATCACCACCAGCGCGGCTTCGGCATCGGCAAAACGCCCTTCGTCAAACAATGCTTGTGCCTGTTCGAACGGATCGGCTGCGGCCGGTGGCGGCATCTGCACGTGTGGTTCAAGCAGCGCACGCACTGCGGATTCCGGCTGCGCACCGGCAAAACCGTCCACCGGTTGACCATCCTTGAACAGCACCACGGTCGGCAGGCTGCGGATGCCAAAGCGCGCGACGATGTCCTGCTCGGCTTCGCAATCGACCTTGGCCAGCAGCAGTTCGCCCTGATAGCTCTCGGCGATGGTTTGCAGCATCGGCATCAGCGCCTTGCACGGTGCACACCATTCGGCCCAGAAATCCACCAGCACCGGTTTATGAAAAGAAGCCTCGATCACCAATTGGTCGAAGTCGGCCGTGGTGGCGTCGAAAATGTACGGCGTTTGCTGACTCATGGGGTATCTCGTAAAAGCGTGAATGGGGCAACTATACGGTCAGGCGCGGGCCGCGTGGTAGAGGCTGACGTGGCGAAACTCTTCCGGCTCGGCCAGATCCGGCAAGGTCATGGCTTCGAGCATTTCGATCCGTCGGTACTGCGGGTGACTGAAATCGCGCACCCGCGAATCGGCGACCAGCGCTTCACGGCCTCGGCTGAGGAATGCGTCCAGCAGCGGCAGATTCGCCCGGTCGTATAAAACGTCGGCCACCAGGATCAGATCGAAGCGGTCGTCTTCGGCGAAGAAGTCGGTTGAATAGCTGAGTTCAACGTCATTCAATTCGGCATTCGCCCGGCACGCGGCCAGCGCCAGTGGATCAAGGTCGCAGGCCACCACTTCCAGCGCACCAGCCTTGAGCGCTGCAATCCCGGCGACGCCGGAACCCGCGCCAAAATCCAGCACGCGTTTGCCGCGAACCCACTCGGGGAATTCATTTAAATAGCGCGCCACCGCCAGACCGCTGGCCCAGCAGAAACTCCAGTACGGCGGTTCATGCAGAATCAGCCGGGTTTCTTCCTGGCTGAATTCGCGCGCCATGTTGTCGCCGTCGATCAGCCACAGTTTCAAGTCGGTACCCGGCAAAGGGCAGGCCACCAGCCGCGCGTCACCGAGCAATTCACTCAAGGCCTGTTGCAGGTCAAACGGTGCATTCATGGCGCTTTGACGAATTGCAGTTGGCCCAAGGCCTGAGTGGTCGGCTGGGTTATGGTTTGCGATGGCAGATGCAGAATCAACTGCCCGGACTGAGTCGCGCGGCCACGCAGTTCAACCCGTGCACCGACCGGGAAAGCGTCCGGATTGAAGCGCACGTGAAACGGCAGGATCTGGTTGTTGCCGATCAGAGAAGAACTGGCCAGCAACTGCTGCGGGCGATCCTTCGCGTCGATCACCAGCAACGCCAGTTCGACCTCAGCACCGGCCGGCACGCCTTGCAGGGTGCCGCTCAGTTCACGTTGATAGGCCGGCAGCGGGCCGAGCTGGGCGGCTTCCCTGGCTTTTTTCTGCGCTTGTTGCGGCGCCGGGCCGGGAGTCGGTGGCTGCGGCTTGGGCGCATCGCTGCTGCAGGCCACCAG
The DNA here is from genome assembly GCF_048822895.1 of Pseudomonas sp. P4795. Taxonomy (NCBI): domain Bacteria; kingdom Pseudomonadati; phylum Pseudomonadota; class Gammaproteobacteria; order Pseudomonadales; family Pseudomonadaceae; genus Pseudomonas; species Pseudomonas sp. P4795. The sequence continues at coordinate 65,981 of NZ_JBMFBT010000004.1, forward strand.
CAGACTGAAAAGACTGAGCAAAACGAGCGGACGTAACGACATTGGCGGCTCCGGGAAATGAAATCCATGGATCAAATGATCATGGCAGTCTGTATACCGCAAAGCCTATGGCTTGTCTTGCGACCGGGATGCGCTACCATGGCCCTCCCTTTTTTTGTTGCCAGCCACCATGCACTGTCCCTTCTGCGGTGCCAACGACACCAAGGTCATCGACTCGCGTCTGGTCGCCGAGGGCGAACAGGTGCGCCGCCGGCGTGAATGCCTGGCCTGCGGCGAACGTTTCACGACATTCGAGACCGCCGAACTGGTGTTGCCGCGCCTGATCAAAACCGATGGCAGCCGCCAGCCGTTCGACGAAGAAAAACTCCGCGCCGGCATGCAACGCGCGCTGGAGAAACGTCCGGTGAGCGTCGAGCGCCTCGAATCCTCTCTGGTGCACATCAAGCACAAGCTGCGCGCCACCGGCGAACGCGAGGTCAAATCCCTCGTGGTCGGCGAACTGGTGATGGCCGAGCTGCAAAAGCTTGATGAAGTGGCCTACATTCGTTTCGCTTCGGTGTACAAACGCTTCCAGGATCTCAACGAGTTCCGCGAAGAGATCGACCGTCTGGCCCGCGAACCGGTGAAAGAATGACCACCGCCGCCGAGCAGGCCATCCTCGACGCGCACTTCATGGCGCGTGCGCTGGAACTGGCGCGCAAGGGCCATTACACGACGCATCCCAATCCAAGGGTTGGCTGTGTGATCGTGCGGGACGGGCAGATTGTCGGCGAAGGCTGGCACGAACGCGCTGGCGAACCTCACGCCGAAGTCCACGCCCTGCGCGCCGCCGGTGATTTGGCCCGGGGCGCCACCGCCTACGTCACCCTCGAACCTTGCAGCCACCATGGCCGCACCCCGCCGTGCGCCGATGCTTTGGTGACTGCCGGCGTCGGTCGAGTCGTCGCGGCAATGCGCGATCCAAACCCGCAAGTGGCCGGCCGTGGTCTGCAACGCCTGGCCGATGCTGGCATTGCCTCTGAAAGTGGTGTGCTGGAAGGCGAAGCGCGCAAGTTGAACGAAGGTTTTCTGAAACGCATGGAACACGGCTTGCCGTTCGTGCGGGTCAAACTGGCTATGAGCCTCGACGGGCGCACGGCGATGGAAAGTGGCGAGAGCCAGTGGATCACCGGCCCGGCCGCACGTTCGGCGGTGCAGCGTCTGCGCGCGCAGGCCAGCGTGGTGCTGACCGGCGCCGACACGGTGTTGGCGGATGGCGCACGTCTGACCGTGCGCGCCGACGAGTTGAGCCTGGATGCCGGGCAAACCGCGCTGGCCATGAGCCGGCCGCCGCTGCGGGTGCTGATCGACGGACGCTTGCGAGTGCCGCTGGATGCAGCGTTTTTCAAGGCCGGCCCGGCGCTGGTCGCGACTTGCGTGGCGGTTGAAGAACAGTACGCCCACGGCCCGGAATGCCTGATCGTGCCGGGCGAGGACGGTCAGGTCGATCTGCATCAATTGCTCAAAGAACTGGCCAACCGTGGCACCAACGAAGTGCTGGTCGAGGCCGGCCCACGACTGGCTGGCGCGTTTGCGCAGTCGGGTCTGGTCGATGAGTTCGTGATCTTCATCGCTGGCAAGTTCCTCGGCTCCTCGGCGCGTCCGTTGCTGGACTGGCCGCTGGCCTATATGAAGGATGCACCCGAGCTGAAAATCACTGAAATCCGCGCGGTTGGCGATGACTGGCGAGTCACTGCCATCCCTGTCCCATCGGCGAGCGTATAATTCCCGGCCATTGCGATAGCGCTGGCTTCGTTCTCAAGGAGAACTCCATGTTTACCGGCATCATCGAATCGATCGGCAGTATCCGCGCACTGACCCCAAAGGGCGGTGATGTGCGGGTGCATGTCGCAACCGGCAAGCTCGATCTGAGCGACGTCAAACTCGGCGACAGCATCGCGGTCAACGGCGTGTGCCTGACTGCTGTGGAGCTGCCGGGCGACGGTTTTGCCGCCGACGTCAGTCGCGAAACCCTCGACTGCACGGCCATGAATGACCTGAAAAGCGGCAGCCCGGTCAATCTGGAAAAAGCCCTGACCCCGACCACCCGTCTCGGCGGACATCTGGTCAGCGGTCACGTCGACGGAGTCGGCGAAGTGGTTTCGCGCAGCGATAACGCGCGCGCCGTGGAATTCCGCATCCGCGCGCCGAAAGAACTGGCCAAGTACATCGCCCACAAAGGCTCGATCACCGTCGACGGCACCAGCCTCACCGTGAACGCAGTCGATGGCGCCGAATTCCTGCTGACGATCATTCCGCACACCTTGAGCGAAACCATCATGGCGTCGTACAAGCCAGGTCGTCGGGTGAACCTGGAAGTCGATTTGCTCGCGCGTTATCTGGAGCGCTTGCTGCTCGGCGACAAAGCCGCAGAATCGGTTGCCGGCAGCGCGATCACCGAAAGCTTTCTGGCCGCCAACGGCTACCTCAAATCCTGACACTCAAATTTTGAAAGAAGGGGGGTGCCTAGTGGCGCTCAATAGCATCGAAGAGCTGGTTGAAGACATCCGCCAAGGCAAGATGGTCATCCTCATGGATGACGAAGACCGCGAGAACGAAGGCGACCTGATCATGGCCGCCGAGTGCTGCAAGGCTGAACACATCAACTTCATGGCCAAGCACGCCCGTGGCCTGATCTGCATGCCGATGAGCCGCGAGCGCTGCGAACTGTTGAAGCTGCCGCTGATGGCACCGCGCAACGGTTCCGGTTTCGGCACCAAGTTCACCGTGTCGATCGAAGCGGCCGAAGGCGTGACTACCGGCATCTCCGCCGCTGACCGCGCGCGCACCGTGCAAGCGGCTGCCGCCAAAGACGCCAAGGCTGAAGACATCGTCAGCCCCGGTCACATCTTCCCGCTGATGGCCCAGGCCGGCGGCACGCTGGCTCGCGCCGGCCACACCGAAGCGGCGTGCGACCTGGCGCGCATGGCCGGTTTCGAGCCGAGCGGCGTGATCTGCGAAGTGATGAACGACGACGGCACCATGTCGCGTCGCACCGAACTGGAAGCGTTTGCCGCCGAACACAACATCAAGATCGGCACCATCGCCGACCTGATTCACTACCGGATGATCCACGAACGTACCGTTCAGCGGATTGCCGAGCAGCCACTGGACAGCGAACTGGGCCAATTCAACCTGGTGACCTATCGTGATTCGGTGGAAGGCGACGTGCACATGGCGCTGACCCTGGGCACCGTTTGCGCCGAAGAACCGACGCTGGTTCGCGTGCATAACATGGACCCGCTGCGCGATTTGCTGATGGTCAAGCAACCCGGCCGCTGGAGCCTGCGTGCAGCCATGGCCGCTGTGGCCGAGGCTGGCAGCGGTGTGGTGCTGTTGCTCGGTCACCCGCTCGATGGCGACGTGTTGCTGGCGCACATCCGCGAAACCGCCGATCAGGTGGCGGTGAAAAAACCGACTACTTACAGCATCGTCGGTGCCGGTTCGCAGATTCTGCGTGACCTCGGTGTGCGCAAAATGCGCTTGATGTCTGCACCAATGAAATTTAATGCGATATCCGGTTTCGATCTGGAAGTTGTAGAATACGTGCCCTCCGAATAATGACCGGTTGTTTTCGGCCTGAAATTCGCGGCAAATAAATCACTGAGGGACGCGTAGAAAACGCGTCCCGGCTCTTTAAGAGATCTGACGAATGACCCTGAAGACCATCGAAGGTACCTTCATCGCCCCTAAAGGCCGCTACGCTTTGGTAGTGGGCCGTTTCAACAGCTTCGTCGTTGAAAGCCTGGTTGGCGGTGCAGTGGATGCCCTGGTTCGCCACGGCGTGAGCGAAAGCGACATCACCATCATCCGCGCACCTGGCGCCTTCGAAATTCCGCTGGTTGCGCAGAAAGTCGCTCAAAAAGGCGAATACGCAGCAATCATCGCCCTGGGCGCGGTCATTCGTGGCGGTACTCCGCACTTCGAATACGTGGCTGGCGAATGCACCAAGGGCCTGGCCCAGGTCTCCATGGAGTTCGGCGTGCCAGTCGCTTTCGGCGTGCTGACCGTTGATTCCATCGAGCAAGCCATCGAACGTTCCGGCACCAAGGCCGGTAACAAAGGTGCCGAAGCTGCCCTGTCCGCACTGGAAATGGTCAGCCTGCTGGCACAGTTGGAGGCCAAGTGATTAGCGACGAAAGCGATCGTTTCAACCCGCGCGAGCCACGTCCAGCGGACGCCGGCAAGCCGTCGAAAAGCGAAAAGCGCCGGGCTGCCCGCCAGTTGGCGACTCAAGCGCTGTACCAGCGCCACATGGCCAAGACTTCGCTGAACGAAATCGAAGCGCAGTTCCGCGTCGATAACGATTTCACCTTCGCCGATGCCAGCTACTTCCACGACATCCTGCACGGTGTTCCGGCCAGCCTGACCGAGATCGACACCGCGTTGGCACCGTGCCTGGACCTGACCATCGAAGAGCTCGACCCGGTTGAACTGTGCGTCCTGCGCCTGTCCACCTGGGAACTGCTCAAGCGCGTTGATGTGCCGTACCGCGTAGTGATCAACGAAGGTATCGAACTGGCGAAAGTCTACGGTTCCACCGACGGTCACAAGTTCGTCAACGGTGTGCTCGACAAGCTGGCTCCGCGCCTGCGTGAAGCTGAAGTGAAGGCGTTCAAACGCTGATCGGCGTTTGAAACGGCTATGGGCGAGTTTGAGCTGATCCGCAATTTCTTCGCCGCCGCGCCCTGTGCGCAGGGCGGCGAGGGTGTTGCACTGGGGATCGGCGATGACTGCGCCTTGCTGGCTGTTCCTCCCGGGGAGCAGTTGGCAGTTTCCACCGATACGCTGGTGGCCGGTGTGCATTTCGCCGACCCCTGCGATCCCTATTTGCTCGGTCAGCGCTCGCTGGCCGTCGCGGTCAGTGATCTGGCTGCCATGGGCTCTACGCCCGTCGCTTTTACCCTTGCCCTGACTGTGCCGACGGTGACCGCCGATTGGCTGCAAGCCTACGCCCGTGGTTTGAACCTGATGGCGCAGAGTTGCGGCATCGCGTTGATCGGCGGCGACACCACGCGTGGGCCGTTGAGCCTGACCATGACGGTGTTCGGTCGCGTTCCGGCGGGCCAGGCGTTGACCCGCAGCGGTGCGCGACCGGCAGATCTGCTGTGCGTCGGTGGCGAACTGGGCAATGCCGCCGGCGCCTTGCCGCTGGTGCTGGCTCAGCGTGAGGCCGATCCCGAGGTTGCCCAGCCACTGCTCGATCACTACTGGTCGCCGCAGCCGCAACTCGCCCTCGGGCAGGCGTTGCGTGGCAAGGCTACTTCGGCGCTGGATATCTCCGACGGCTTGCTCGCCGATTGCGGCCATATCGCCCTGGCGTCCCAGGTTCGACTTGAAATTGAACGCGAGCGTGTGCCGCTGTCGAACGCTTTAGTGGCGTTCCTCGGGCAGCGCGGCGCCGAGCGTGCGGCGCTCAGTGGCGGTGACGATTACGTGCTGGCGTTCACGCTGCCGTCCGTCGAGTTGCCCGCGCTGCTGGCCGCTGGCTGGCCGATCCACGTGATCGGCCGCGTGGCGCATGGGCAGGGCGTGGTGTTGCTCGACCGTGAAGGTCGCGACGTCACCCCGCAAACCCGCGGCTATCAACATTTTCAGGAGACCCAGTGACAGATCATCCGAAACAGGTGCCGGCCGAATTCGTTCCGCCGTCAGTCTGGCGCAATCCGTGGCATTTCCTCGCGTTCGGTTTCGGTTCCGGCACCTTGCCCAAGGCGCCTGGCACTTGGGGCTCGCTGGTTGCGCTACCCTTTATCCCGTTGTGGCAGATGCTGCCTGACTGGGGTTATTGGCTGATGCTCGGCGTCACCATGCTGTTTGGCTTCTGGCTGTGCGGCAAGGTCGCTGACGATCTGCGGGTACACGACCACGAAGGCATCGTCTGGGACGAAATGGTCGGGATGTGGATCACCCTGTGGCTGGTGCCGGAAGGCTGGTACTGGCTGCTCGCGGGGTTCGTGGTGTTCCGCTTCTTCGATATTCTCAAGCCATGGCCGATCCGCTGGGTCGACCGGCATGTGCACGGTGGCTTCGGCATCATGCTCGACGACGTGCTGGCGGGTGTCTTCGCCTGGTTGGCCATGCAGGGATTGGTGTGGATTTTCACTTGATTGGTCGGGCGTGAAGAGGGGACTAGGGATGGCTCGGCACTGGTTGGCGGTACTGATTTTGAGTTTCCTGAGCGCGCAGGTCTGCGCTCAGGATGCGCCGCCGTCGGTGATTCATCTGGCCAGCGAAGACTGGGAGGATTACACCGCCGCTGACGGTCATGGTCTCGGTTGGGACGTACTGCGCCTGGTGTTCGAACCGGCCGGGGTCAAACTGGATATCCGCACGGTGCCGTACACGCGCTCAATCGGTCTGGTGCAGTTGAAGGAAGTCGACGCACTGGTCGGCTCTTATCGTGATGAAGCCGAGCAAGTGCTGTATCCGCGTTCGAATTTCGACTCCGATCACATCTATGCGCTGGGGCTGGCGAGCAATCCGCCGCCAACGTTAGCCACGCTGGGCAAATATCGACTGGCCTGGGTGCGCGGCTACCGCTACGAAAACTACCTGCCGAACATCAAACGCTTCAATCAGATCGAGCGTCGTACCGGGATTCTTTCGATGCTCAAGCAGGGCCGCGCGGATTACTACGTCGATGCCCTGACCGAGATTGAGGTGGTGTTGAAAAATGCACTTGATCCCTCGCAGTTCCGCCATTCGCATCTGGCGGAGTTGCCCTTGTATCTGGGGTTCGCGGATACGCCTCAGGCTCGGGCATTGATGTCGCTGTACGACCAGCGCATGGAGCAGTTGAAGAAAAGCGGCGAGCTGAAGCCGATCTTCGAGCGCTGGAAGCAGCCGTATCCATTTGGTAGTGACGACGCTAATCCCATGTAGGAGCTGCGGCACGCTGCGATCTTTTGATTTTGATTTTGAATTGAAGATCAAAAGATCGCAGCCTCGTTTCACTCGACAGCTCCTACAGGGATCGATGTTGGCCGGGAGTGTCATCAAACTTTTTGATCGTTATGCCCCATAATTCAGCCTAAGCGTGCGCAGGAACCTGCTGTTACAATGCCGGCCAGCGAATTTTCAGACTTTTCTAGATCAGGAGCACACCGGTGCCTGTCGTTTTTGTCGCCGCTTCCAAGCTGCCAACGCCTTTTGCGCAATTCACCATGCACGGGTTTCTCGACGAAGCCACCGGCCGCGAGCACGTCGTGCTGAGCCTGGGTGAGATTGCCGACGGGGCTCCGGTACTCGGCCGCCTGCACTCCGAATGCCTGACCGGTGATGCCTTGTTCAGCCAGCGTTGCGACTGCGGTTCGCAACTCGAAGGCGCACTCAAAGCCATCGCTCGCGAAGGCCGCGGCGTGTTGCTGTACCTGCGTCAGGAAGGTCGCGGCATTGGTCTGTTGAACAAGATCCGCGCCTACGAATTGCAGGACGGCGGCGCCGACACCGTTGAAGCCAACGAGCGTCTGGGCTTCGCCGCCGATCAGCGCGACTACGCGATGTGCCTGCCGATGCTCGAGCATCTGGGCGTGAAATCCCTGCGGCTGATGACCAACAACCCGCGCAAGGTCAAAGCCTTGACCGACATGGGCATCGTGGTCGCCGAGCGCGTGCCGCTGCACACCGGCCACAACCCGCACAACAAACTCTATCTGGCGACCAAGGCCAGCAAGCTCGACCACATGATGGGCAACGAGCATCAGGGCGAGGCCGACCGCGCGTGACTCGCGGCCAGGTGCGACGCCGATTGTCGGTCGACTGGTGGAAATACCTCGCGTTGGCATTGCTGCCGTTGTTCGTGATCAACGGTGTGTTTGGCCAGGGCGAAGCGATTTTGCCGGTGCTGGCGATGCCGTTGTTTATCGCTGGTGTGGCCTCGATGTTTGTCAGCCTGAAGTTTTTCGGCCGCTACAAACATGCGCTGATTGCCACGCAGAAATCCCTGAATACCCCGGAAGAGCCGGCCGCGTGGATCGCACTTGCCGCGCGTCGGCGTACGGCGTTCCTTGTGGCGGCTCTGCCGGCATGGATCGGCGCTCTGGCGGTGTTCGTCGGCCTCGAAGCCGTGCCGCTGATGCTGCTGGCGCTGTCCACCGCCGTGCTGTTCTACCTCTACCGTATTCCGCGTCAACTCGGCTGATGCGCCGTCTGTGGCTGGCGGTTCTGCTGCTGGCCGCAAGCAGCCCGACGCTGGCTGCTCTGCGCGTGGTCAGCCTTGCGCCATCCCTTTCTGAAATCGTTGTTGAACTGGATTCGGCCGACCTGTTGGTGGGTGTGCTGGATGCCGGTGAGCGGCCGGCTGCGCTCAAGGGTTTGCCGTCGGTTGGGCGTTACGGGCAACTCGATATCGAACGCTTGCTCAGCCTGCAGCCGGATTTGTTGCTGCTCTGGCCCGGCAGTGTCGGCCCGGCGCAGCGTGATCAACTGCAGCGTTTGCGCATTCCAACCTTTGTCGCCGAACCGCACAGTTTTGAGCAATTGACGGCACAGATTGAAGCCATCGCGGTGCAGATTGGTCGGCCGGAGCGCGGTGTGCAGCGGGCGGCGCAGCTACGGCAAAAACTTGATGAATTACGCCAGCGCTATCGCCGGGAAACGCCGTTACGGGTGTTCTATCAAGTATGGGACAAACCGCTCTATACGGTGGGCGGCGGGCAAATCATCAGCGATGCGCTTGAGGTCTGCGGCGCGCGCAATATATTTTCCGACCTGAGTTTGCCGGCGCCACAAGTCAGCATTGAAGCGGTGTTGCAGCGTGACCCTGAAGTGATTCTGGCCAGTGATCAGGCGCAACTCGATGCGTGGAAAGCGTGGCCACAGGTGTCTGCCGTTCGGCGCGGACAATTGCTCATGATCACCGACAAAGGCCTCGAACGCCCGAGCGGGCAGATGATCGAAGCGACTGCCACGCTCTGCCAACTGATCCAGCCTGACCGATAACCTGGCTGACTTGCCTGACCTGTGGCGAGGGGATTTATCCCCGTTGGGTCGCGAAGCGGCCCCAAAACCTGCCAACCGGATCTATCTGTAGTACCGCATCCAGCGATTTACGACTGCTGCGCAGCCGAACGGGGATAAATCCCCTCGCCACAATGATTGAGTCAAGCGTTAGAGCTGTGGGGTCCAGGTCACGCCAAACATAAACGCCCGACCTTCCTCGCGATAGCCATACTGACTACCGTCATGGCTGTACAGCGCCCGGCTGTAACCCTTGTCGAGCAGGTTATCCACCTTGAAATCCAGCTTGATCTCACGATTCAGCGCCCAACTGCTGCGTAGCCCGATCAGCGTATAACCACCCAGCGGCTGCTGATTGTTCAGATCGTCATAACTGCTGCTGACAGCCTGCCAACTCGCGCCGAGGCCGAGTCGATCAAACTGCCGATCCAGATCCCAACTCAACGTGCGCCGGGCACGCCGCGTCAGCGTATGCCCAGTGTCGCGGTCGCGCGGGTCGATGATCGCCAACCCGAGATTGCTCTGCCAGCCGAACAGTTCTTGTTTCAGCGCCGCTTCGAAGCCGTTGATCCGAGCTGAAGCAACGTTTTCCGGGCGTGAGTTGCTGCCGAAAATGATCGCGTCTTGCAGATCGGTGCGGTACAGCGAAGCTTCGAGGCGGCTGCTGTCCGTCAGTTGACTGCGCCATTGCAGCTCGTAGCTTTTCGAGGTTTCCGGCTTCAGATCGGGGTTGCTGAAATCCGGGTAATACAAGTCATTGAAGGTGGGAGCGCGGAAGCCTTCGCTGTAGCTCAGCAGCAGGTCGTTGTCCGGGTTGACCGGTAAGGTCAGCGTACCGCTCCAGCTGTTCTGGCCGCCGAACTGCTGGTTGTCATCGTGACGCAAACCCAGCTCGGTCGAGAAACTGTCAGCCTGGAATCGATGCTGAATAAACGCCGCGCGATTCCAGCGGCTGTCTTCGTCGAACGCGGTGCTGCTGTTGATTCGATCTTCATACCAGTCGCCGCCGAGGATCAGACTGTTGCGCGCATCCAGCGTCAGGTCGTTCTGCCAAGTCACTGAGTCGCGGTAGGTGTTGAATACCGTGCGTTCATCGCTGAGCTTGTCGAAGGTCTGCTCGCGGTTTTCGCTGTGGCCGAGTTCCAGTCGCGACTTCCAGTGCTCATTGATTCGCGCGTCCACGTAGCTGCTGAAACTGCTGATGGTGAAGTCGCTATAGAGTTGCTGCTCGACGGAATCGAACGTCACCGGGTCGAAGCGACCGAACGGGTTGTCGAACTCACTTTTGCCACGGTTATCCAGCAGATTGGCGCCGACTTCGACGTCATCGGTCAGCGCGTGGCTGAGGCTCAGGCTGATGGATTTATTGCGGTAGGCATCGTGATCGCTGTCGCTCGGATACGACTCGTGGGTGCGGTCGATGCCTGCGGTTTCATCAAGGCTGGCGCCGAGATTGAAGCGGGTTTTGTCATCGCCACCGGACAAGCCGACGCTGCGTTCCCAGGTCTGGTTGCTGCCAAAACCGACATGCATCCGAGGTTGCAAACCAGCCTCGCCACCGCGCCGGGTAAAAATCTGAATCACCCCGCCAATCGCATCGCTGCCGTAGATCACCGAACGCGAGCCGCGCAGCACTTCGACGCGCTCGATCTGCTCGATATTCAAGTGTTGCAGGTTGCTGTCGCCGGAGGTCGAGTTGCCGATGCGTTGGCCATCGACCAGCACCAGACTTTGCGCCGATTGCGTGCCGCGGATGTAGATCCCCGGCAGACTGCCGCGCCCGCCGGTCTGCGCGACCTGCACACCCGGCACCCGTTGCAGCAGATCGGTGACGCTGCGCGGTTGCAGGCGTTCGATGTCGTCGCGGGTGAACACGGTGTTGGCGGCACTGCTGTCATTGCGTGCCTCCACCTGACGGTTGGCGCTGATCAGCACGTCCGGCAGCTTCAGCGCTTGATCGCGTTCGAAGGTGTCGGCGATGGCGTTGTTGATTGGCAGCAGGAGCAGGGGCAGGGCGAGGCGCGAGAACTTCATGACAATCCATGGCAATTCGGCGAAACCCCTGTAGGAGCTGCCGAAGGCTGCGATCTTTTGATTTTGCTTTGAAAAGTTTAGGAGCCACCGAAGATCAAGATCAAAAGATCGCAGCCTTCGGCAGCTCCTACACTGGATCGGGTTTACCGATTGAGAAGAGTCAGACGCTCACGAATCGACGCTTCGATCCCGGCCTCATCCAGCCCGCACTCGGCCAGCATCTGTGCCGGTTTGGCGTGCTCGACGTAAACATCCGGCAGCCCCAGATGCAGCACCGACTTGAGGATGTTCTCGCGGGCCAGGAATTCGCTGACTGCGCCACCGGCACCGCCCATGATCGAGTTCTCCTCGATAGTCACCAGCAGCTCGTGGCTGCCAGCAATCTCGCGCACCAACGCTTCATCCATCGGCTTGACGAAACGCATGTCGATCACCGTCGCATCCAGCGTCTCGGCGACTTTCAGTGCTTCGGTCAGTTGCACGCCGAACACCAGCAGCGCCACCTTGCTGCCCTGGCGCCGCACCACACCCTTGCCGATTTCAATCGGGTCGAGGTTGCTCTCGATGGTCGCATTCGGGCCGTTGCCGCGTGGATAACGCACTGCTGCCGGGCCGTTGTACAGGTGGCCGGTGGTGAGCATTTTGCGCAATTCGTTTTCATCGCTCGGGGTCATGATGACCATGCCCGGGATGCAGCGCAGGTACGACAGGTCGAAACTGCCGGCGTGGGTCGGGCCGTCTTCGCCAACCAGACCGGCACGGTCGATGGCGAACAGCACGTCGAGGTTCTGCACCGCCACGTCATGTACAAGCTGATCGTAGCCGCGTTGCAGGAACGTCGAGTAGATCGCCACTACTGGTTTTGCGCCTTCGCAGGCCATGCCGGCCGCGAACGTCACGGCGTGTTGCTCGGCAATTGCCACGTCGAAGTAGCGCAGCGGGAAACGTTCGCTGAACGCCACCAGATCCGAGCCTTCCTTCATCGCCGGCGTGATGCCGACCAGACGCGGATCAGCCGCGGCCATGTCGCACAGCCACTGGCCAAACACGCCGGAATACTTCGGCCCGCCAGCCTTTTTCGGTGCTGCGGCAGGAGCATCGACAGGTTCGAGCTTGGTGATCGCGTGGTAACCAATCGGGTCGACTTCCGCCGGGGCGAAGCCTTTGCCTTTCTTGGTGACGACGTGCAGGAACTGCGGGCCTTTCAGATCGCGCATGTTGCGCAGGGTCGCGATCAGGGTCGGCAGGTCATGGCCGTCGATCGGGCCGATGTAATTCCAGCCCAGCTCTTCGAACAGGGTGCCGGGGACGAGCATGCCTTTGGCATATTCTTCGGTGCGACGGGCGATTTCCCAGGCGCCGGGCAGGCGCGACAGCACTTTTTTGCTGCCTTCGCGCATGCTCGCGTAAGTGCGGCTGGAAAGGATTTTCGCCAGATAGTTCGACAGCCCGCCAACGTTGCGCGAGATCGACATGTCATTGTCGTTGAGGATCACCAGCATGTTGGCGTTGACTTCCGGCGCGTGGTTCAACGCTTCGAATGCCATGCCGGCCGTCAACGCGCCGTCGCCGATCACCGCAATGGCCTTGCGATCGCTGTTCTGCAGGCGGGCGGCAATCGCCATGCCCAGCGCTGCGCTGATCGAGGTGCTGGAGTGGCCGACGCCAAAGGTGTCGTACTCGCTCTCGGAGCGGCGCGGGAAGGCAGCAATGCCGTCCTTCTGGCGCAGGGATTCCATGCGCTCGCGGCGACCGGTGAGGATCTTGTGCGGATAAGCCTGATGACCCACGTCCCACACCAGCCGGTCGTCCGGGGTGTCGAAGACGTAATGCAGCGCGATGGTCAGCTCGATGACGCCCAGGCCTGCACCGAAATGCCCACCGGTCTGGCCGACCGTGTAGAGCAATTCCAGGCGCAACTCATCGGCCAGGGTTTCCAGCTCGGCTTCGCCTAACCGGCGCAGGCCGTCCGGCGTATTCGCACGGTCGAGCAGGGGCGTGGTCGGGCGCTTGCGGGGAATCTCATGAAACGTCGTGGGCATCAGGCGAATCGTTATAGGTATAAAAGATGCGGCAGTTTACCTGATGCATCGCCCCCTGCCCACGCGTTGGTCTTTTTTGGCGGATTCGCCGTCAGCTTCGGCGGTCGACGATGTACCGGGCCAGCTCGCGTAGCGGCTCGGCAGCCGCGTCAAACGGTCGCAGTGCGTGCAGAGCCTGATCACGCAGTTCCAGCGCGTAGGCCTTGGCCGCGTCGAGGCCGAGCAGCGCCGGGTAGGTCGGCTTGTCGCGCGCAATGTCCGCGCCCTGACGTTTGCCGAGGGTTGCGGTATCGCTTTCGACGTCGAGGATGTCGTCCTGCACCTGAAATGCCAGACCGATGGCCTGTGCATAAGTCTGCAGGGATTTCAGTTCATCCTGCTCGGCGCGGCCGCTGGCCAGGGCGCCGAGTTTGACGCTGACTTCAATCAGCGCGCCGGTCTTGTGTCGGTGCATCTGTTCGAGGGCTTTTTGATCAAGCTTCAGACCAACCGAACCTAAGTCGATGGCTTGACCGCCGACCATGCCCGCCGGGCCTGCGGCCAGTGCGAGGGCGCTGACCATTTGCAAGCGAATGTCTGCGCTCGATTCACTCAGGCGCGGGTCGAGCAGGGCGCTGAATGCCAGGCTCTGCAAACCGTCACCGGCGAGAATCGCGCAGGCTTCATCGAATTTCTTGTGGGTGGTCGGCTGGCCGCGACGCAGATCATCATCGTCCATCGCCGGCAAATCATCGTGCACCAGCGAATAGGCGTGTATCAACTCGACCGCGCAGGCCGCGCCGTTGGCCTGTTCGGCCTTGCCACCGAGCGCTTCGCACGCGGCGTAGGCCAGCAGTGGGCGCACGCGTTTGCCGCCGTTCATCACGCTGTAGCGCATTGCTTCGTAGAGCCGTGCGAGTTCCGGCAGCGGCGCGTTGAACAGGGTTTCCAGCGCGGCGTTGACCCGCGCCTGGCTGGTGGCCGAATACGCTGCGATCATTCTGGCTGATCCGCGTCGAAGGGTTCCTCAGCCAACTCGCCATCACGTTCGAGCAGCACTTGCACCTTCTGCTCGGCCTGCGCCAGCGCTGCCTGGCAATCACGGGTCAGCCCGATGCCCTGCTCGAAAGCGGTCAGCGAGTCTTCCAGCGACAATTCACCATTCTCCAGACGCTCGACCAGTGTTTGCAGGTCGGCGAGGGACTGTTCGAAATCCAGTGCAGCTTTTTTGCGGGCCATGGCGGCGATTTCCGGTTGACGTTAAACCGGCGCGACACTAGCAGATAGGGGGTTCATGGGCAAATGAGCGGGGTGGCCCGACACGTTTTTCCTGTGGCGAGGGAGCTTGCTCCCGCTGGGTTGCGAAGCGACCCCAAAACCTACCGCCGCATTTTTTCAGCCAGGGTGCATTGACCTTTTTGGGCCTGCTGCGCAGTCCAGCGGGAGCAAGCTCCCTCGCCACAAAATTGTGTGTATTTTGAGCAATCAACATTATTCGGCTCATTTTGTGAGCCGAATAACTTCGCTATTCGGCTCACGCTCCACAAATGAGCGTGATTCCTACCGCAAATACACATGTATCCGATTGTTAAAAAACTGCCGAATGGCTAACCTTCGCGCCATCTACGACCCGATAGTCACGGGTCTTTCAGACGAAACGCAGTTGTCATCACTGTGAAGTACCGAGGATCGGGTGCAAGGTTTCGTCAGGCATGGCAGGAGGCATCACATGCGTTCATTTCTTTTGCTGCTGATCGGGTTGGCCTGCGCGCCCGCGCTGCTGGCCGCGCCGACGGCTGAAATGTCGGAACCGGTGGGCGGCTGGCGCTATAACGGCCTGCTCGACCGCAGTGAAAACCCGCAAGTCGCCTATCCCACGCCGCCAATCGATCGCGGCATTCAGCGCAATCGCACGATGATTCAGGGCCAGCTCAAGGCCATCGGCAACCAGCGCGGGCCGCATACGCTGGCGGTGAATGGCAATCCACTCAATCTGTATACCGGTGACGATGGGCGTTTCGCCCGGCCGTATGCATTTGGCGCGGGCTCCAATAGCGTCGAAGTGCGCAGTGCCGAAGGCCAGTCGCTCAAGCGCGTGCAATTTTATGAATCAAATAACTTGCGCACGCCGGCGCGGATTCGTCTTGTCTTGGGCTGGGACGATCCGAAGGCCGAGCTCGATTTGCACGTCATTACGCCGGACGGTCAGCACGCCTATTGGGCGCGCCCGGCCATGAGTAACGGTGGCGGCCTGGAGCCTGATGGCGTCGACGGTCCGGGCCCGGAAATGTTCACCATGACCGCGCCGCTGCACGGCACTTATCTGGTTTACGTCAACTATTGGGGCAACTTCGGCAACGGCGGCTATAACTTCGAGGAGACCAGCAATCAGAACGAGGTGATCACCTCGCAAATCACGCTGGTGCTCAACGAAAACACCGTCAACGAAAAACGCGAAACCTTCATCGTGCCTCTGCGGGCCATCGGTGATCTGCTGCTGGTCAAGACTTTCAACTATTAAGCATCCCGCCACGGATGAATTCGTCAGCTTCGGGAACATGAGCGAAAAGATGAGCGATAACACTGCTGCACCAGCCGCTGAAACACCTGCCGGCAAACCTCCCCGGCGCTGGCCGATGCTGGCGCTCGGGCTGTGCCTGGTGGCCGGCGTGGCGGGCGGTCTCGGCTGGCTGATGCTGAAACCGAAGCCGCCTGCAGCGGAGCTGGCGAGCGACAAGCTTGGCCTGAGCCGCCCGGACGCATTGCTCGAAACCCGTTCCCTGAGCCAGTTGCCCAAGGACTTGCTGGCGGTGCCGTTTCTCAAGGCCACGCTGACCGAAGATTTCGTCTTCTATTACGAAACCCACGCCGACCGCCTCGGCCTGATCGGCAGCCTGCGGCGGATTGTTTACGAGCATGACTTGAAGTTGCAGGACAGTCTGATTGAGCAACTTTTCGATCAACCGGCCGATGTGGCGCTGTGGCGTGGGGCTGACGGGCGTTTGAAGGATTTTCTGTTGGTGATGGATCGCGGCGGGCTGGCCAAGGTGCTGGAGCCGCTGGCAAAAGTCGCGCTGGATGATGCTCAGCTCAGTGTGTTCGGGACCTTGAAAGTCGCTGGCGATGAAGTGCCGCTTTATCAACTCAGCTACAACGCCAGCAAATCGCTGCTGTTCGCCTCGCGCGGCGACAAACTGGTGGTGCTGTCCAACCCTTCGAAATACTACGACCCGGAAACCGGCGCCTCCGAAGAATCGGGGCACGTTTCGACGCAAGCCCTGGCTGCGCTGCTCAATGGCGAAAAACTCTTCCCCGAAGCCTTCGGCCTACCTGCCAAGGCGCCGGAAATCAAACAGCGTCTGTCGGTGAATTCCAGCGTGCTGGCCATGGGTTATCAGCGCTTCATCCCGAATTTCGCCGGTCTGCGTTTCGACATGGACGACAAAGGCTGGCACAGCTTCCTCGCCATGGATGAACTGGAAAATCAGCCTGACTTCGATTTCAAACCGGTGTGGCAAGCCATGCCGCTGGGCGCCAGTGCCTGCGTGACCTTGCCAGTCGCCGCCGAACCGCAAAAGCCATTGCTGGTGAAACTTGGCGCCGACGAAGCGGTGGCGCAGAAACTCACCGAACACGTGGCCGGCGCTGCAGGCCTGTGCTGGTACGCCGACTCGCGGCTGTACACGCCGTTGCTGGTCGCCAGCCTGAAGGACGAAGACAGCGGAAAACTCGACGGTGACCTCGGCACATTGTTCGGCTCGATGGTCGGCGCCTATGAAAGCAACGTTGAGGAACACGCGTTTCCGGTGGTCGAGAAACAGGAAGGTCAGAGCCACCTCTGGCAGCGTCAGGTCAGCTCCAACTTCGGCCCGTACGCGGCCAAGGATGCCGAGAACCCGGACGCGATTTCCGGCAAGGCCTTCATGAAAGTCAGCCTCGCGCGCCACGGTTCGACGCTGCTGTTTTCCCTCGACGACAAACTCGTCGACAAAGCCCTCGGCACCCTCGACAAACGCTTCCCGCCGATGGCCGACGTGCTGCCGAAAGATCTGCTGATGCCGATCTACTTCGGCCCGGATTCGATGGCGCAACTGATGCAACAGGAAACCCTCGACAGCCTGCCGCAGGACATGGAGCCGGTGTTCTACAACGCCGCGCAAACCTACCTGCTGCCGAAACTGCGCACCCTCGGCGGCTACGGCAAATACGCCCTGACCTTGCCTGAAGGCAGCGAGCCGGACGGCCACTGGCAATGGCTGCCGCTGGAGTGGAAAGCCCTGTGACCGCACTGATCCGCAGCCTCGGCTTGCTCGCGCTGTTGCTCAGCGCGACTGCCCGAGCCGTCGAAGCGCCGGCGCTTGACCCGCAGCAATCGCAGGTATTTCGCGCCTGGTTCGTGCGCATCGCTCAAGAGCAACTGAGCCAAGGCCCGAGTCCGCGCTGGTATCAGCAGGACTGCGCGGGGCTGGTGCGTTTCGCCGCCAATGAAGCGCTGAAAGTCCACGACGATAAATGGCTGCGCAGCAATGGCCTGTCCAATCGCTACCTGCCGCCCGAACTGGCGCTGAGCGACGCGCAACGCAAGTTCGCCCAGCAGTGGCAGCAGGGCGGCGGCAAGGTCGGGCCGTACGTCAACGCGATCAAACTGATTCAGTTCAACAGCCATCTGATCGGCCGCGACGTGTCCCAGGCACGCCCCGGTGATCTGATGTTTTTCGATCAGGGCGACGACCAGCACCTGATGATCTGGATGGGCCGCTTCATCGCCTATCACACCGGCACCACCACCCCGACTGACAACGGCATGCGTTCGGCAAGCCTGCAGCAACTCATGACATGGAAGGACACCCGATGGATACCCGACGCAGCCAACCCCAACTTCATCGGCGTCTATCGACTGAACTTTCTCTCCCAATGACCGGTGCCCGCATGTTGCGTTTACTGCCTCTGCTGTTGCTGTTAGCCCTGCCTTTTTCGGCGGTGAATGCCGAAGACACTGTCGAGCCGAGCGGCTACACGCCGGTCTCCGGTGAAAGCTTTTTCCTGCTGGCTGACAGCAGTTTTGCTGCCGATGAACAGGCGATGGTGCGCCTCGAAGCGCCGGGTCGCGACTATCGTCGGTTCCGCATGGAACCCTATGGCGGCGCCGACATTCGTGTGTACAAGATCGACAAGCCGCTGGATTTCCTCAAGCGTCAGAAAAATCTGCATCGCGTGGTCAGCGACGGCCAGTTCAAGGGCGAAGGCCTGTCCAACACCCTCGCGTACCTGTGGGATAACTGGTATCGCAAATCCCGTCGTGTGATGCAGCGGGCGTTCTCCTACGAGTCGCGCAAACAAGTCACCGAAGAAGTGCCTGAACTGAAAATGGGCAGCGCGATTGCCGCGCCGACGCCGTACGACGCGCAGCCGCAATTCGCGCTGATTCCGGGTTTGCCGGTGGTCAGCCAGTTCCGCTATCCGCTGTGGCAGGCCAAGCCGATTCAGCCGCCGGAAGGGGTGAATCTGGCCGGATCGTCCAGCGACTTTGTCAGCGTTGCGCCGGGCAATGTGTACATCCCGTTGGGCCACCTGAAACCGGGTCTGTATCTGGTCGAAGCGTTGATCGGCAAGTACCGCGCGACGACCATGGTGTTTGTCTCCAACACCGTCGCCGTGAGCAAAATTGCCGGCGACGAATTGCTGGTGTGGGCCGCGCGCAAACACGAAGGCAGCTCGGTGCCGAAGGTCAACGTGCTGTGGACCGATGGCCTCGGCGTGATGAGCAGCGGCGCCACCGATGCCGATGGTTTGCTGCGCTTGAAACACGTCAGCCCGGAGCGTTCGTTCGTGATCGGCGAGGATGAAGAGGGCGGCGTGTTCGTCTCGGAAAACTTCTATTACGACAGCGAAATCTACGACACCAAACTCTACGCCTTCACCGACCGGCCGCTGTATCGCCCCGGCGATTGGGTGTCGCTGAAAATCGTTGGTCGCGAATTCAAGAACGCGCGTGATTCGGTCGCGCCGGGTGCTGCCGACGTCAACGTCAGCGTGCTTGACGCCACCGGAACCGAGTTGCAGCGGCTGGATCTGAAACTCGATTCGAAGGCCGGCACTCAAGGCCGTTTCCAGTTGCCGGACAACGCCGTGGCCGGTGGTTATGAACTGCGTTTCAACTACAAGGATCAGGCCTACAGCAGCGCCTTCCGTGTAGCCGAATACATCAAACCGCACTTCGAGATTTCGCTGAACCTTGCCAAGCAGGACTACCGCACCGGCGAACCGGTCAAGGGCAGCCTGGTGTTGCTGTATCCGGACGGCAAACCGGTGGCCAACGCCAAACTGACCCTGAGCCTGCGCGCTCAGCAACTGTCGATGGTCGACAACGAGCTGCAATACCTCGGGCAATTCCCGGTGGAACTGACCAGCACCGAACTGACCACCGACAGCAAAGGCAACGCGACCCTCGACCTGCCGGCCGCCGACAAGCCGAGCCGCTATATGCTCACTGTTTTCGCCAGCGACGGTGCGGCGTATCGGGTCAAGACTACCAAGGAAATCCTGATTGATCGCGGCGCCGCGAGCTTCCGCCTGACTGCGCCGCAGCGCTTCAGCGCCGTGAACGACAAGGTCGCGTTCAGCTACGTCAATGAGGGTGGCAGCGCGCAAGCTCAAGCCGTGGTGCCGAGCAGCTACAGCTGGGTGCGCCTCGAAGACCAGACCACTGGCGAAGGCAAACTCGCGGCCAAGGACAAAGGCTTCAGCCTCGCGTTCGAGCGTCCGGGCACTTACAACCTGTCACTGAAAGATCAATACGGTCGCGTCCTCGGTGGCACCGCGCATGCGGTCACTGGCGACGGCGTCAAAGCGGTGCCGGGCACGGTGGAAATCGTCCTCGATAAAGCCGAGTACAAGGCTGGCGATGAAGCGCTGGCGCTGATCACCTTCCCGGAGCCGGTCAGCGATGCTTTGCTCTCGCTGGAACGCGACAAGGTCGAAGCTACCGCGCTGCTGGCCAAGGGCGGCGACTGGCTGAAACTGGAAAAACTCAGCGAAACCCAATACCGCGCGCGCATTCCGGTGAAGGACAACTTTGCGCCGAACCTGACCTTCTCCGTGCTGTACACCAAGGGCGGTCAGTACAGCTTCCAGAACGCCGGGATCAAGGTGATTGCGCCGCAGATCGACGTGGCGATCAAGACTGACAAAGAGACTTATCTGCCAGGCGATACGGTGACGGTCGATCTGACCACCCAGTTCGCCGGTAAAGCGGTGCCTGCACATTTGACGGTCAGCGTCGTCGACGAAATGGTCTACGCGCTGCAACCGGAAGTCGCGCCGACCATTGACCAGTTCTTCTATCACCCTCGGCGGAACAACGTGCGCACCATCGCGAGCCTGTCGTTCATCAGCTACGACGTGGCACTGCCGGGCAGCCCCGGCGCACCGGGCAAGGCCAACCGCAGCGAACGCGGGGTGAAAGTGCTGGAGCGTCCGCGTCGCGAAGACGTCGACACCGCTGCGTGGCAGCCGGAACTGCTCACCGATGCCGACGGCAAAACCCGTTTCACCTTCAAGATGCCGGACTCGCTGACCCGCTGGCGCATCACTGCGCGGGCGATCGCCGATGACGGTCAGGTCGGGCAGAAGAAGCAATTCGTACGTTCGGAAAAACCGCTGTACCTGAAGTGGAGCGGCCCGAGCAAATTCCGTAAGGGCGATCAGCCGCAACTCGGCGTGTTCGCCTTCAGTCAGGCCGAAAAACCGGTCAAGGCTGAACTGGTGACGAACTACGCCGGCACCGAACAACGCCTGCCGGTGACGCTGAACAACGGCATCAACTATCTGCCGCTGCCAGCGTTTGCCTTGGCCTCCGGCGAGTGGACTGCGGAGTTGGTGCAGGACGGCAAAACTGCCGACGCCTTGGCCGTGCGCCTGACCGCAACCGGCGAAGGCTGGCAGGTCACGCAGACGCAAAGTCTGGATGTGGTCAGCGGCGACACGCCGTTGAGTCTGCCGGCCGACGCGACGGACATTCGCCT
Organism: Pseudomonas sp. P4795; assembly: GCF_048822895.1. Taxonomy (NCBI): domain Bacteria; kingdom Pseudomonadati; phylum Pseudomonadota; class Gammaproteobacteria; order Pseudomonadales; family Pseudomonadaceae; genus Pseudomonas; species Pseudomonas sp. P4795. The sequence continues at coordinate 87,060 of NZ_JBMFBT010000004.1, forward strand.
GCGTCTGGATGACAGTCCGCAAGCGCTGTTCCGTTCTGCGCTCGACGATTTGCTGAGCTACCCGTACGGCGGCGTCGAGCAGACTGCCAGCCGTTTGCTGCCGCTGAGCATCGCCTATCCGTCGCTGGCATCGAACCCGCAGATCCGCGACCGCTTGCGTCTGATCATGCAGAACAGCCGTCTGCGTCTGGTGCAAATGGCCGGACCATCGGCGAGCTTTACCTGGTGGGGTTTCGACGGCGAGCCGGATGCGTTCCTCACGGCTTACGCTTACTACGCCGACTGGAACGCCAGCCAAGTGCTGGAGCTGACTCTGCCGCCGGAGCATTGGCAGCGGGTGCTGGAGGTCTACGCCAAGCAAGCGCCGAACACGCCGTTGTTGCAACGGGCGCTGATTCTGTCGTTCGCCAAGCAGATGCATCTGCCGGTGAATACGTTGCTGACCGGGTTGATGGAAGATCTGGCCAAGGCTGGCGAAGGTAACGCTGCAAATCTGATGGAGGATGGCGAAGACAGTCTGGTGATGAGCGATCCGGATTCGGCGCTCGGCCTGGCGGCGGCGCGGTCGTTGACTGCATCGCTGGCGCGTCAGGCCAAAGTGCCGTTGCCGGACGCGTTCAATCGACAGGTGACGGATGCGCAGCAACGTCTTGCGGTGAGTTCGCAGCCGTTTGCCGAAGCGCTGAACCTGTCGCTGCAGCCGTTCGATCAGGCGCGTGCGCAAGCATTGCTGCAGCGACTGCTGCCGCAACAATCGACGCTGGAAAGAGCGTTGGCGCTGACCTGGTTGCAACGCAGCATCGAGCAGGCTTCGCCGACCATCGCCCTGACACCGGGTGAAGGCTGGAAGAAACAGTACGGCTCGACCGGTGAGATGTACTGGACGTGGCAGGGCGCTGCGCCGGTGCCAGCAGTGTTGTCGGTATCCGGTACGCAAGAACGTCCGTTGCGTGCAGCCGTGAGCTTCCAGACTCAGCAGCCAGCAGTTGATCCGATGGCTGTGACCATCACCCGTCGCCTGTCGCGTCTGGTGCCGGGTGACGCAGCGTTCACTTTCAAACTGGAACCGGTCGGCACTAAACCGCTGTCCAGCGACAGCCTGTATCTGGACGAAGTCATCCTCACCAGCAAAGCGCCAAAACCGCTGCGCTACGGCATGCTCGAAGTGCCGCTGCCGCCGGGCGCCGATGTTGAGCGCACGACGTGGGGCATCAAGTTGCAGGGCAAGGACGGCACCGAACCGACCGCGCTGGAAAAGGCGCGTTTCGAACCGGGCCAACTGGCCTACGCGGTGCCGGTGGATGCGCTGAGCGGCGAACTGCGCATGCGGCATCTGGTGCGTTTCTCGCAGAAAGGCCAGTTCAACCTGCCGCCAGTACGCTTCATGCAGATCTACGCGCCGCAGCATCAGGCCCGCGAAGCCAAAGCGGCCCTCGGCCAGGTCACGGTCAACTGACATGACCCGGCCGCTGGTCTGGCTGCTGCTGTGTTTGCTTCCTGCGCTGGCGACGGCGCAGGACGAACCGTTGCGCGTGGCGTACAAGGGCGAGTTGCTGACGTTGAGTCAGACGCAACTGATCGCCCGCGAGCCTTTACCGTCGTCGCTGGATACGCCGCTGGGCAGTTTGTGGAAGCTGTTTGTCTACGCGTGGCTGGTGGATTCCGGCGCGCGCGAGCCTGCCTACGAGTGTCGCGGGCAGTCCAAAGAAGAAGTTTATTGCTGCACGACTGGCGGCAAGATCGAACGCGATCAGGCGTTGGTGAAATCCTGCGGATTGTATTTCGAGCCTGCGCGGCTGGGGATTTCCGCTGCTGATTGGCGTGAGTATTGGCAGGCGAAGAATGCGCCATCGTGGTTGCTGGATTTGCCTGCGGTACAACCGGCCAGCCGGGTTTCTGTGGCGGAGCTGTTGAGTGTTTTGGCTTTGCTACCGGCGCAAGAGCAGATGCGCCGTGTGTTGCTCGACGTGGTGCTGAACGCGGCAGACGGTAATGTCGTCGGTGAACTCGGCGGACGTTTGCGGGTGAAAACCTGGAGCTGGCTAGGGGATCAGGACCCACAATCGCGGCAGGGCGGATTTGCCGGATGGACGGCGGATGGCTCGCCGGTCTGGGCCGGCGGACGTGGCACCAGTCAGATGGTATTGCGGCATTACGGTTCGGCGCTTTCTACCGTGTTGCCTACTGGATGGCCGGCGGATGCTGGGCGTTGCGTTGAGGTGGGATTGTTTTCGCGGTATCCGTTAAGTCGGGTTTTGGCGGGTGAACGGGTTACGGTTTCTGGCCCGTTGCAGGGCGACTACCGCGTCGAATTCGCCAACGGCAATGCGCTGGATATCCACAGCGATGGCGAACTGTTTTTGCTCAACGACAAACTCGTGGCGCGGCTGGATCGCGAAGAGTACGTCGCCCGCGTTTTAGAGCGCGAAGCCAAACCCGAACCCGCCGAAGCTGCCAAAGGCTTGGCAATTGCGATCCGTACTTACCTGCTGCAAAACGCCACGCGCAACGGCGACTGCCTGAGCATCGACGACAGCAGCACCCGCCAGCGCGTCGCGCCGCGTCCAGCCTCGGCCGAATCGCGCAGCATCGCCGCGTGGACAGCCGATCTGGTGCTGGCCGGCAGCAGCGTGACCTATCACTCCGACCAACCCGGCCCGGACAAACTCGCCTGGCAACAGGCCGTCGAGCAAGCCAACGCCGGCCAGCGTTACGACGCGATCCTGCTGCACGCCTATCCGCGCGCCAGCCTAAGCCGCTGGGACAACCCGGTCGCCTCCTGCGAAGCGTTGCCCGCCGCGCAAGACTGGCTGCAAAAACAACGACGCGGCTGGCGTCCGACGCTGGAAAGCGAAACCGGCTACAACGAGGTCAGCACATTCGCCGTGTGCAAACTGGCGTTCGGCCGGCCCTTCGTCGACCGCGAACGCCAACGCATCTACGTGCGCGGCGTACTGACGTTGCAGGATCGCCTCGACCTGACACACGAATATCTGCACCTGGCCTTTGAAGCACATCCCAACGGCCAGGATGAAACCTACATCGAAGGGCTCGCCCGTCACCTCTTGCTGGAATAGACCATGACACCTCGTTATCCACAGGTCTTGCTGCTGCTCTGCGCCTTCGCCGCACTCTCGCCGGCCGTCGCCGCAAACGGCGTCAAACTCGACACCCCGGTCGGCGGCTGGCGCAGCGGCGCGCCCGAAGGCGAAGACGAAAGCTTCCAGCAGACCGTCAACTACCCGGCCTCCTCGGTGAACACTCCGCCCAGCCAAGCGAAAACCGCACGCATCAGCGGCGAAATCAAAACCACCCCAAAAAGCACCGAGCCTGGCCGCCTGATCGTCAACGGCGTCAGCATGCCTCTGAAAATCGGTGATGGCGGCCGCTTCGACCGCCCGTTCTCCTTCCCCAACGGCAGCAACAGCGTCGAAGTCCGCAGCCCTGACGGCCAGCAACGGCACCGCACGCAATTCCTCAACACCAGCGGCGGCGCGACCCCGGCGAAACTGCGGGTACTGCTGGCGTGGGACAGCGACGGCACCGACCTCGACCTGCACCTGGTCACGCCGGACGGCGGGCATGTCTGGTACGGCAACCGAGTAGCCCCCAATGGCGGCGCTTTAGACGTCGACGTCACCACCGGCTACGGCCCGGAAATCTTCGCCATGCCCGCGCCGATCAAGGGGCAATATCTGGTGTACGTGAATTACTACGGCGGTGGTTACCGCGCGGATGACGAAGGCGGGGATGAAGCAGTGCAGGCGCTCACCACGGCGCAGGTGACGGTGATAACCGAAGAGGGGACGCCGAACGAGAAGATGGAGACTTTTTTGGTGCCGATGCGGGCGGTGGGGGAGTTGACGTTGGTTAAGTCGTTTAGTTATCCCTGACTTATCTGATTAGTCAGGCAAAACGCCGCACAGTGCATTGCCTTCGTAACCATGAAAAATCGGTGCCAGCACCATGAATGGACCACAGGCGTAGAGCGGGGAAGGCACTTTTTGCTGCGTGTTGAGCAGAACCGCTTCCCTGCCGAATTGGTCATTGCCGAAGGACTGTTCGTAGTACGACTCGCACACCGGGAGCTTTAACGGCACTGGGACGATCAGTGCCCAGACAGTAATCCCGCACCATTCGCGGGTGGGTGTTGATCTGGAGGATCTACTGATTTGGGGGGTGATTGAGCGGGAGCTTTGCGCTTTGTAGGCGTCGGTTTTAAGTGTGATTTTTTCCGGGAACGACAATCCCACTCCTACGCATGCAGTCAGGCTAAAGCACAGAGTCGAAACCAGTCCGGCGGATTTCAGGGCAAACGAGATCAAATTTGAACGTCCTTGTAGTGCTTTAAGCATTGATGTTGCCAAGATTTTTTCCGCTGAATAATAGTGCAAACACCTGCTGCACAATTGCGCGCTGATCAGCCAACGGCGATGTTGTACTCGATAACCACTTTTCCAACAGACATTAAAAAGCCGGCGTGTGGGCGGCGTTATTGTTGAGTTTTTACCTTGTTTTACATCCCTCAGAGCGAAAATCGTATCCGGGATTCACGGCGTTGTGCCGGTGGTAACGCTTCTCCCCGTCTCACGGCGGCGAGTAGCTGATCGACGCCGATATGCACGGCATCGGCTTGCACGTTGGACGGCTTGAAATTCGCTACATTATCGAAACCTTGGCGGTGCGCCTTAATGATTTTCACGTCCTGACGAATCACGATACGGGTGTACAGATGAATGAACGGACGCAACAGGCGTAGTACCCAGCGGGGTAACCGGAAGCGGTAGGCGATGTAGGTATAGACGCGCGACTGTCGTGAATCTATGGGTGTGATCTGGCTGATGATGTAGAACGCCGAACAGTCGCCCCAGCGGTAGTCGCAGCGCGTGACGTTGGGCGCAAAAAAACGATCCGTGTGCACCAATGGCTCGCCGTCGGGATTACTGAGCCAGTTCAGGAAACCGATCTTGTCGCCGTCATCGTGATAGGTCACTTCAACGCTCTGCGCTTTACACGCGAGCGTGGCCTCCATTGTTCGCCCCGTGCTGGTTCTGAAGATGCCTTCGTGCACAAACACGGTGTGCGGTACGTCCATGAAGTTCTGCACGAGGCTGCCGACATCTGCCTCGAACGTGTTGATCATGAAATAGGACTGCCAGGGTTTTTCGCCGTAGACCGGTATCTTGAACAAAGGTTTTTTCTGCGGGTTGCCCGTGCCGGTGTAGACCCAGACCAGTCCGTCCTGTTCTTGTACCGCAAAGTGACGCTGGCGGTATCGATACGCGGGCGAAGTCGATGTACACGGCATATTGCCGACGCTGGGGATGTGCACCACCTGTCCCTGAGCGTCGTAGCGCCAGCCGTGGTAAGGGCACACCAGGCAATCGTCGGCAATCTTGCCCGCCGATAAGCGCGTTCCGCGGTGCACGCACTGGTCGAGCAACGCCGCTGCCCGGCCGTCACGCTGGCGAAAAAGCACCAGGTTCAGACCCAGAATCTTCGCCCGGTAAGGTTTGTTTTTGCGCAGTTCTTTCTGTGCGCACGCCACATACCATTGTTCGAGGGTGCCATCGTCCGGCGTCTCGAGAAGATTGTTCAAAGGTGCCGACATGAGCTTTCCGTAAGGGCGAGAAGGGCTTCAGCTGTCTCCAGCCGATTGATAAGTGAACGTGGCTTGAAGTCGCCCGCACGGATGCCGCTCAACTCCGCCGCCTGCTGCAATACATGCGCGAGCTGATCAGCACCGCCCTCGAGCAGGCGCACCTGCACAGGTCCCAGTTGCCCGAGTCGGCGTGCCTGGCAGTAATGAAAGGCGTCGGACAGTACCGCCTCGATCGTCAGCGCCAAGGCACTGGCATCAAGGTGGCGGGATGTCGCAACCAGCGCCGTGTAATGCGGTGGCGACGCGTAGGAATTTGGGATCAGGCAGGCGGCGCCTTTTGTGGCCAGGCAACGGTCGAACAGGTTCTGCACCATTTGCTCATCAAGTTTTTCTCCGACCAGATCACTGGTTCCCGTGGCACGTCCCACGAATTCGACCCGTGGCGTGGCCCCCGACATGCCGACGACGCGGACCCGATCGCCCAATGCATAGCGGTACAAGCCACCACCGGTAGTCAGCAGGACCTGCGCCGTTTCTCCCAGGCGTAACGAATCAGCATGGCGCAGGGCGCCGTCTTCGCAGAGAAATTCCAGATAATGGCTGCCGATCGCCAGCGGGCACCCAGGCCCGTCGCCGAATGGAATGCTCACGACGCCTTCGGTGGCAAAAAGACTTTTCGGCAGCCACTGCGTTTGCGGAAAACGCACGGCCAGTTGCGTGAAGTAGTGGCGACTGGGGCCCTCCATCCAGCAACTGACGGCGGCTAGTCGTGGCCATAATTCGGTGCATACTCCTTGGGATCTCGCTCGGCGCAATGCTGACTGGCGCGACGCGGGAAGCGCGGCCTCCAGCCATGCAAACGTCTGCACATGTTCGGGCGTTTCGCCGTCGAACAGTGGCTGCAACAGGCTGGTCAGGAAGGTCGGGCTCCACACGCTGATAAAGCTCAGATCGGCATCGGCCAGCAAGGCGAGGAGGGTCTGTCGACGCCATTGCGACAACGCACCGTTGAACTCGGGAATCAACAAAGTCCCTGCAAGACCGGCCAGATGACTGCCATGCAAATACTCCAGATCACTGGCCGACCCGATGCAAATGCCATTGGGTCCCGCCACTGGCATTTGCAAGGGCGGCGACATCGACCAGTAGCTTGATCCGTGGCTGATTCCGGGCACCTGACGATGCATGTCGGCGAGCCACACGATCAGTGCGCTGTGCATTTCTGCGAGGAAGGCGCGCGTATAGGGAATCGCTTTCTGCAGCGCGCTGTTTCCGCTCGTACGCTCGAAGAACAGCGGCGGGGAGGAGGTCAGAATCGCTTCGGATTCATTTTGCGAGCGCTCGATCCACGGCTGCAGTTGCGCGTAATCGTGGATCGGTACGTTATCGCGAAACTGCGTCGAGTCACGCAATCGAGCAAAGTGGTGGGCGCGGCCGAATGCGCAATCACGATTGGCTTCGACCAGTCGCAGCAATGCCCGCTCTTGCGTCGATTGCGGTTGCTCGAGTTGCGCGTGCCATTGATCGAGCGTGGGCTTGGCGCGCTCCAGGAAGGTCTGCCACAGCGCGCGTTTTACATCCATGTGGGCGCTCATCAGAAGTAAGTCTTGTCCAGTTGAGTCAAGTCATCGGGTAACCGCTGGGGCGGCAGAAAAACCTGCAGCCAGCCATACCAGAGCGGCCGCGTTTCTTTCAGGTTGGAGGCTTCATGCATCTGCTGCCAATGCATGGCCGAGTGCCGATGATGGGTCAGGTTGTAGTTGAAGTTCAAAAACGCCCAGCGCACCAGATGCGGGGCGCGCATGTTATAAGCGCCCTCGACGACATCCAGCGGCGTGCGCATGTGGTACACCCACTGCAGCGACGACCAGGAAAATGCAAAAGCGAGGTAGGCGATGAGCACAACGTGCCACGTCCATCCCAGCAAGAGTCCGATCGATAACCACGCGGTGACACCGGCAATGACTTCCCGGCGGATGCGTTTGAAGTCGGCACTGGAGAAATCCTTGAAGGCCGCGGCATAAGTATTGACCTCTGCGGTTTGCGACCACTTGTCCGTGATGCGGGCCGGCAGCACCGGCAATAAAAGGCTGCCGACAAACGCCGCCAGCCAGATACCGCCGAGCACCGCAAAGTAGTACTCGATACGCTTGCGCCACAGCGACTCATCCGCGACCGCGAAGTCGGCCAGCTCTGCGCGTGTGCGATTGCGTACATGATGCCCCAGGTGGTTGATATGGATCAGCGTGGCCGAGGCGCCAAAAAGGGTAGAAGCCCACCACATGACGAAGTAGTTGAGTGATTTGCGACTGTGCGCCAAACCATGAAAGGACTCGTGCATCATCGAGAAGACACCTTGCATGACCAGGCAGAACGGAACGAGTACCAACCATTTGAACCAACCCGCATCAGTGTGGGAAAGCCACGTCAGGGTTGTGCCCCAAAATAGCGTCTGCAGCGCCAGAACACACAGATTGCCCACGTCGAAACGACGCGTTTGCGAAATGTCACTGGAACTGCGCATATGGGCTCCTTGAGAAAGGTCGAGTCAAAAAAGTATACCGCCCTGACCGCTTCACCCACGATCAATTTGCTGAGGCGTCGGGGCAACGAGGAACCGCAGAGAACCTTATGTCGTATCTAAAACGCCTTTTAACCAAACGCTCGGCGGCAATTTCCGGTGGCGCCGACATCCCCCAGCGCAACCTGCGTTTTGCACTCGATGAGCAGATTCCTCGCTATTGGTATCGTGGCTGGCCGCACGTGACGCGCTTTTTCGATGGCCTGTCGATCATGTTTCCACTCGGCGAAAAACTCTTCATCGACAGTGTCGTGCACTTTCGAAAAGCGATCGAAAACGATCCAGCGCTGGCCGAAGCCGTTGACGCGTTCGTTTATCAGGAAGCGTCGCATATTCGCGAACATCGTTCGTATAACCAGCTACTCGCGGCACAAGGCGCACCTATCGATGCCCTCGAGCAACTGCTGTTGCGCCGTCAGGAGGTGGGCAACAAGTTTTCGCCGGCGATGCGTCTGGCCATGACGGCCAGCCTGGAACATTTCACCGCGATTCTCTCCGATCAACTCCTGCGCAATCCCGCGGTCCTCAAAGGTGCCGATGGAAAGATGGCCATGCTATGGCGCTGGCATGCGATCGAAGAAACCGAACACAAGGCCGTCGCCTACGATGTGCTGGGCGTGGTGGTTAGCAATCCGCTCTGGCGATACCTGTTGCGATGCGGGGTCATGCTGATCATGACCGGCTACTTTGCAGTCGATGTCATGTACTTCATTTATCGACTTGCCGGCAATGACGGGCAACTGCGCAACGGGCGCGAGTGGCTGCGTTTGCTCGGCTGGTTATTCGTAAGTCCCGGTCCGCTGACCCGTGTGTTTCCTGGATGGCTGGCCTGGTTCATTCCGGGGTTTCATCCCAGCCGCCTCGACACCCGTGAAGCGCTGGAAGCGGCGCGGCAAACGCTGGACGAATACGCTGGGCGCACACCATGATGCGACTTTCGGCGATAAAACAAGCCTGGACGCCGAAGGGGTTTGACGACTGGCCACTGCATTTTCCGGCAACCGAATTCGCAGCGCCCGAGGCACGGCTGGACTGGACAGAACAATTTATCGCGTCCTGGCACAAGCCTATGCCCATGCCCAGCCTTCCCCCAGGCACGTTGGTGGTACTGGTTGCCGGACTGTTTTCCGAATGGTTGCCCGGCTGTTTTCAGGATTGTGCGCGGACGTTGCGGCGCTTGGGCTATCCGGTTCTGCGCATGCCCGTGCGTTCATCTCGGGGTGTCATGGCGCAGGGGCGGCATATCAGCAAGGTGCTGACGGCCGCACTCGGGCAGGGGCAACGGTTTGTCGTATTGGCGCACAGCAAGGGAGGGCTCGATACGCTGGCGGCATTGGCACAGAACAAGGCATTGAGCGAGGCGTGTGATGGCGTGGCGCTGGTGCAACCGCCGACGGGTCCGTCGACGGTCATGGATGCTGTGTTGGCGGGTAGCACAGGGCAGTCGAGCATCAGTTATCCGTTCGATCGCGTTCGCCGTGTACTGGCGAAAACACCCTGGATGGCCGATGGCGCACGGGATATCAGCAGTCTGCGCGATCCGCACATCACCCACCTGCTCAAAAATCTGCCCGCCGCCGTGCAGTGCGTGCACGTCGTCAGCTGGAGCGTCACGCCCAGTTCGCGTTTCGATACCCATCATGCCCGCCTCAATACCCAGCGACCGGATTGGGCCCATGACGGGCAGTTTTACCTCGAGCATCAACGCATCGAGGGCATGCCGCAGATCTGCCTGCCGAGGCTCGACCACGGTCAACCGATGCTGGGCGGCGGTGGCTTTGACGCCACACGTTTCTGGCTGACGCTATTGGCTGTCGTGCAGGGACGCGTTCAGACGAGATAGATTTCGAAGCCCGGGATGCGCTCGGCGTCCTGCGGCGTCAAAGCCGCGGCATTCCCCACACAGGGCGCCGTATACAGGTCCATTGGAATGGACACGGCGCGATAGCGCGTCATGGCCATCCAGAGCGGGTCATGGTCATACAGACACAATTGCATCAACGCGTACTGACCGCGAACGCGCATCCACGCAGCATCCAGCAGTGCCGCAAAGATCTGCGGGTCGCGCTGTCGTACGTGCAAGTGGGTCAGGTAAACGTCGCGCAATGCCTCGCCGGGCGCGGCAATGGCAGGGCGCCCCAACAGCGGCGCACAGGTGTTGAACGCGAGGCGAAGGGCTTGGTGCGCCAAGGGCAATGTTTCAAGCACCACCCGTTTGATCCGCCCGGCATCCCAAGGCGCGACACAGCCCAGCAGATTGTCTTGGGTGTCCAGTGCCAGCAGAAATGACGAGAGGCCGAAGTCCGGCCAGGTGTCAATGCGCCGTGCAAACTGCGCTTCACTGAACACGCTGCCGAAGGGCTGACCGGCCGATTCGCGGTCGAGAAACGCGCGCAACGCATCGGCATGGCACGGCTGTGCTTGCACAATGCGCACGTTATCCAGAGTTCGCGGGGTGCTTCGCCATCCGCGCTGGGCATACACGGCTACATTGCTGTAGCCCCGCCAGTGCGCAAGCCTGAGTGGATTGGCGCGCCGTCCGCCCAGCAGCGACTGCGTCGCGAGACGGTTGTCGCGGATGACACAGCAATAGGCGTGCTGGACACCCGTTTCATCGGACAGCGCTTCGAGCCTGACTTTGACCTCGGCCATCCACGATACCGACAGACGCCTATCAGGTACCAGCCGCAGATCCCCCAGATAAGCCACGGGCTGAATGTCACCCTGAAGATAACCCTCTCGCACCACCAGGCTGGCAATGCCCTTCAGATCACCGACCTCGTTCTCGGCGAGCCAGGTGCGATGGTCCAAGGCATGACAATGGTGCAGCGCAAAATAGTCAGGCCCGCGATCAAAACGCATTGGCAAGCCGCCCTGCATGGCCCGCTGCGCCTGAAAGTCGAGCAGTTGCCGATTGTCCGCAGCGCTGGCCTGGCGGATCAGCATGGTTGCGCGGCGGCAAACAGACGCAGCGCCATCGGCCGCAGGTTGTCGGGGTGCAATTCACACAGACAGACCAGCTCATCGCCCGACGCGTAATGAGGATTCTTCTGCAGAAAATAGGCGACGTTTTCCAGGCGCAGGTGAGGAGCAGGGACTTGTGCCAGTTCCGTCGTCAACCGACCTTGAGGCACTTTGAAAGACAGCACGCCCGTCGCGGGATCATAGGCCTCGCCGAAACGTTCCACTGCAAGATGATCCGCCAACGCCTGCACCGTAGGATCCGTCACCATGCCGGCGCGGGGAGCGTAATTCAACGCCATGGCGCCCAGATAACGGTAGGTGCGGTGACCCTTGCAGATCAGAAACCAGTACAGGGGCACGTCAGGCTGCTCCTGCCAGATCTCACCGGCCAGGCGCATCCACGCGAATGCCAGTTGCTGGCTGCCCCAGTGTTCGCGGTCAATGATGGTGTCTCCGGAAAAAATCACTCTGATCGGCTTGCCTGACCACGTGCGCTCATACCGTTTGAGGGTGGTGAAACCGACGATGGTTTCATCTGCGCAACGCAATACGATGCAGTGCGTCTTGTCCTGGAAATCCAGATCGAATCGCGGGCGGGAGGTATCGCAGTAGGATGCGGAATAAATCTCGAACATCCGATCGATTTCATATGGATGCAGATCGCAGCATTCAACGGACGTTGCGCTCAAACGCATGGAGATCCTCGGCATCGCAAGCAAGATGTTTGGAGTTTGGCGAGTTGAAAGGGCCAATGCAACGTAGACTTCCTTTCGTCGCTGCCATTTTCTGACGGTGCAAACCTGAAATAACCAAGCAGAAACCGCCACTCTTGGCGGTATGGAAACGTTGCACTTGTTCCGACCCATCAGGCGCCTTATTCATGTCATCCACGTTTGCCAGTCATCACCTTGATACCTCGATCGTGACGCGCCCCTTGCGTTGGCTGGTGGTCTACACCGTCGTGACGGGCGCGCTGTATTTTCTCGTCACGCACTACCCGATGGGCGCGGTGCGGGTGATTCAACCGACAGGTTTTGATTTGCACATTGCTCGATTGCCTTTCACTCTGCCGCTGTACCTGAGCTATTTACTGATCATGCCGGCGCTGGTGCTGCTGGGGCGGCGCCGCGAATGGATGCTGCCAGCCTTTTTTGCAGCGGCGGTGGCGTCCGGCACCTGCCTGCTAAGCCATTTGTTCTGGCCAACCATGATCGAGCGTCCGGACAGCGCGTCGCAGTGGCTCACATGGTTTTACCAGGTCGACTCACCGTTGGCCGCCTCGCCCAGTGGTCATGTGGCTTTGCCGGTGGCGATCAGCGTCGTCCTTGCTTGCCTGCGCGTCCGTGCGGCATGGCTCTTCAGTTTGTGGAGCGTGATGCTCGGGATTACCGTGTTGACGACGGGTCAGCACGTGCTGCTCGACGTGGTGTATGGCGCCGCGATCGGCGGCGCGACGGGCCTGTTCACCGTCATGCTCAAGCGCCTGAAAGTGGATCTGCGCACCATGGCAGCGATCCTGCTGGAATGGCTGTGCATCATCGTGACGCTGCGCATCGCGCTGTACGTGGGGGACTGGCGACTGTATGGCGTGGCCTTCGTGGTGATTGCCGCGCGCCAACATGCGCTGTTCATTCTGTACCACGACGCGACGCACTATCACCTGACCCGTTATCGTACGCTCAACGACTTTCTGATTAACCTGGCGATCGGTGTGCCGGGATTGGTTCCCGTGGAATTCTATCGGCCCCTGCACCTCCAACATCACCAACAGACCGGAACCGCGAACGACCCGGAGCGGCGTTTTCTGTATCACCGGCAGCCCTGGGATTTCCGCCCGCTGAGCGGGAAGTTGTTGCTGCGGCAATTGCTCGGAGATCTGTTCTTGATCAACACGCTCCGCAACCTGCGCGCCTACAAGGCGGCGGGCGGAGCATCACCGAAGATGACCCTGCCGGCATTGGCTGCCGGTGTGATCTGGCTGGTCCTTTTATCTTTCATCGCTCGGCAAACGTCCGCCCAGACGCTCTTGCTGATGGTGTTTTTCTGGATTGTGCCACTGGCCACGCTGGGCACCCTGCTGCAGAAAATCCGCAGTATTGCCGAGCACAGTGGCGGACCTGACGTCACCCCCGGTTGGCGTGAATGGACATATGCCTGGAAAGTCGGGTGCGCAGGGCGGTTTTTCATTTGGCCTTATCACATCAATCTGCACCTGCATCATCACCGCAGTGCCAACCATCCCTGGCATGTTCTCCCGCGTCTGGTGACGGCGGATGACGCGCTGCTGGACTCACGGACGCTGCCCTCGCTGCTCTGGTCGGGGATGAACAAGAACCGTTGATCCAGCCTGCTTCCCGGGCAGCACCGCTGGCGCAAAGAACGCCCCACGTTTTTAACTTGCAGCTTCACCCTTGGGATTGCTGGCAATCAGGCTGGCGCCGCACGCGGTTTTCATCCCATGAAGCGCTACCGCGATGCCGCCGACATCCAGCAGCGCGCTGCCCTGCGTAATAGGGAAAACCCCTTTGCACAGCGGGCAAACCACCTTATGGCCAACACCGGACATGGGTTTGCCGTTCAGGTCCGTCTGGTTGAAAGCTTCAAGAACGGTGCCACCATGACTGGTGGAGTCGCCGAGCCGAATGATGTCCATGTCAGCAGGCCTCTTAGAGATCGTCCATCCAGTTGGTTTTCGGTTTCTGGTCGGCGAGGAATTCTTCCAGCGTGTGATCCTGCTCGATGACGGGCATTTTTGGCCCCGAATGCGCTGAAGGCACAACTGGCGGTTCCTCGGTGCTGGCGGTTTGAGGCATCAGGTTGACGCCGAAATGATCATTGCCTGAAGGCTTCTTGCCGGGCGTTGGCGAGGACACAGCAATGATCGTCGCCTGCTCCGGGCGGCGCATCGGCATGACCACGCTGGTGTCCGCGTTCAGGTAACTGGCCATCGTCGCCAGGGTGAGACCGACGAACGGAGACGCCGAGCCGGTGTCACCCAAGCGCTGGGTCAAATCGTAGCTCTCGCGCGAATCGAGCAGGTCCAGCGGACTATGGGCGGCGGTGAGCACCGGCAGCAGTTCCGCCAAAGGTGTGGTGTTCGGTCCACCATCAAAAAACACTCGAACCGGTTTCTGCGTCAGGCCGTCGGTGGCCTCTTTCCAGCCGGCGGCCAGTTTGACGGTCAGGGCGTCGCGCTTGAGTCGTTCGCCATTGTCTGGCCGCAACAGTGACACGGTGACCGGCCGATGCAGCTTGGCCAGCACGGGCTGCGCATCCCATTGCTCGAACGCGCGCGGGGTCCAGGGTTGAGGAATGAACGTCGATGCCTGGAACTCCACGGCGGGTTTCCTCGCGCCCCAACCGTTGAACTCCGGGTCGATTTTGTTCTCGTTGACCTTGGCAAACTGCGCGTAGTAACGCAGCCATTCGACGCGCTCGGGGCGACCGACAACCATGGCAACCATGGCGTCGGTCAGCTCGCCCGGCTTGCGTGGGCCAGGCCCGCCAATCAGTGGCGCCTTTTTAGCCGACAGGGCAAACGACATGCTGAACCCTTCTACGTTGTAGACCAGTACAGCGGGGAGGTCAGGATTCTGTTCGAACAGGTTGAACAGGTTTTCCACCAGGCCTTCGGGGGTGTCACTGCAGACCACCCCATCTTGCAGATTGCGCACGCGATGCCAGTGCAGGCCCGCTTCCGTGCGGTAACTGTTGACCATGCCCGAGAGCATTTCCCGGGTTCTTTCCGGGGAATAACGCAGGTTCGGTGTATCGGGATTCCAGCCACGAACGACCGTGATGGTCGGGATCGGCCACTTCTCCATGAAGTCGCGCAAGCCCAGTTCCAGAGCATCGGCCTTGCGCTTGTCATAGGCCAGGTCTTTGTCGTCGCCATCCACCGGATACTTTTTCGGATCCGTGGGCAGGATGCTGCCCACGTGGAGGGCTTCGGTCTGTTTTGCATTCTGCTCCTGCAAGGCTTTCCAGGCCTGGCCCTGACGGAATACGTCGAGGCTCAGGCCAATGGCGAGCACATCCAGAGTGTCCAGATGGGGCGAGGTGGCAGGGGCGCGGTAACGAGCATCAACAGGCATGGTGGCGGCCTCCTTGGCCGAGGTATAGGCAGTCACGGGTGAAGCCGCGCTGGCAAAGCAACGGCTGACCGTCGATGGATGTTCGGCCGCTTGAACCAGAGGGCTGGTCAGGAGGAGGCCGGTGAAAAACAGACAAGCAATATCGAGGCGCATCAGGGGGTGCCACCAAAACGGACAGGCTCGCCTTTTCTGAGCTCAGTGCGGGTCTGGGTCGCTACCAGGCTCGGCATGTTGTCGCTGATGGCGGGTAACGTGCCGGTCTTGCGATACGCCACTGTGGAGTCAATCAGCTCGCGGTTCTTACCGTCCTCTTGCTGATAGTGCTGATCCACGGAATCGTCCGGATCTTCATTCTCCGCCTGGAATTGCGCATTGGCGCCGCCATCGGTCTTTTTCCAGTCCAGGCGCCAATCGGCCACTCGACACAGATACGCATAGAACGACCCCTCATCAACGCATTCGCCGGCACCGATCGCCACGTCATAGGCCAGCACTTGTCGGCTGTGTTCAGGGTTGTTGGGAATGGATGAATGGAAAGACAGAGCCTCCGAGTATTTCTCGCCTTGCAGACGTATACGCGCGTCGTAAGGTGTTTCCCCGCGAGTGATAAGAACCTTGCCATTGCCTTGAGCCCGAGCGGCAAACACATGGGCGCACTCCGAGGCCTCCTTGCCTTCATTGCGAGCCTTTTCGACGCTCTGGATGTCTTGCCCATATTTGAAGGCCAGGGCTTCTTCCATGGTCTCCTGTCGGGCGTAGCGTGGGTTTTTTGGCTCCCAGCCGCCATTGGCAACGCCGATCGAGGCATCGACAGGGTCCAGTTTGTCCTTCATCTGGTACACCCCGCTTTTGGAGGCTTCTCCCGGGGCGGTGATAACGCCATCGTTGGCAAAGTTCACGTCGCCCGGCACTGGCAATTGAGGCGCGGTCAAGACCACGCTGGCGCCCTTGTCCAGGCTGCCATTGGGTATCCGGTCCATGAAGCCCAGGCCGGTGTCTTCCCAGGGTTGCTCGCTGTCCTGGCGCAACAGGTAGACGTAGGGAGGAACGTGTTTGCCGACGGGTTCTTTCTCGCCGTTACGCTTGCGTACGGTAAATACGCGTTGGTGGAAACGTTGTGGAAGAAGTTTGCGCGCAGGCTGACCATCTACCTCTTCGCCGATCCCCTGCCAGCCGATACCCTGGACGTTCTTGAGGCCAACCGTCTGATCCTGAGGGGTGAAGTAAAGAAAGGTGCAGCCGCGGTTGTCGCGCTCGTTGAAGGTGATCTTTTCTCCGCGGATCGTGGTTTGACACGCGGCCGTGCCCGTCCAGCCAGGTCCGCCAATCGCTCCGTAACCCTGCTTGTTTTTCAGGGCGACGCCCGACAGGGCCGGCACCGGATTAGGGCTGCCCGCGATGAATTGCAAGATGCCGTTGAGCGTAGCGATGCGCGCGCCGGTCGTTTGCTGACCGCCCAGTTTCTGGACTTTATCCATATTGGGCTGAAACAGGCTGTAGGGGGAGTTGAACATAACCACGCCATCGGCGGGTTTGGCACCGTCCTCTTTGAGGAATGCATGGGCCAGCAGCGTGAGCACCGTGCCCTGACTGTGGCCAACCACGTTGATCGTATCGTTCGGATGACGTTTGTGAATGATCTTGATCAACATGGCCAGGCGCATGGCAGCCAGCACCATGTAGCGCCGACCGGCGGCTGAAAACAACGGGTGGGTCATAGTGCCGCCGATTTTGTTCAGCGAGATGAAGCCGAGCAGCATGCCGTTGAAACCGTTGCCCCACATATCCGGCAGATTGGTGGTGGCGTTGGCGAACTGGCCGCCTTCCTTGGTGCCGGCCTTGTCCAGGCGGTTGCCGTCTCGGTCCAGCCACTGACCGTGCGCTTCAGTTTTCTGAATGAACGCTTCTTCCTCGCGAAACCCCCAATAGAACGGCACCACCACGCTGCGTGGCTGGCAGCCGTTACTGGATGCTCCGGCCTTGCGGCGGAAGTACACAGCATCAGGATTCTTGGCTTCACCGTCATCATCGGCGGGAGTGGTGTAGCTGGCCGGCAACAGGTATCCCGGGTTGTTCGCGCCGTTGGGGAAGGTACGCGGCATATCGAGGCGTTCGTTCAGCCCCTCGCACAGACCCTGCTCAATACGTGCGTAGCAACCCGCCAGGTCGTTAACGCCGTGCACGAGGATCGTCACACAGGGCTTCGGTGGAGGCGGAATCAAGTGGATGTCGCCACCGCTGGGCATGGTGATCGATTGGCTGGAACAGATTTTTTTCGGCTGGGCAGCGTCAGTCATCGCGCATTTCCTCCTTGAAAATTACCCCATTGGTCTCGACGCATGGGGTCGAGCGCCTGCCCGGGTTGGCGGCTGCTAGCCGTCGCAGGTCGGCTGGTGTCGTGATGAGCAGACGTAGTGAGTCTCGGACCTTCATTTTGTTCCCCTCAGGTGATGCCCCTTACACGTGGCAAGGTCATGACGGATTCGCCCGTTGATGCCTATTGGCGCTGCGCCTCAAACACGAAGGGGTCCCCCTGATTCGGGAAGTGCAGCAGGTACTGCGCTACCGGGTTTTTAGTATTGGGTACCCGGTAATCCACTTTCAGCCCGGTCGGATTGTTTTCCAGCTCCGCCCCCAGGTAGGCGTTTTCCGGATAGCTGAACTGATTGCCGGGCGCCTTGCGAATGGCCGAGCAAGAGGCGAACAGTCGCGGTAACGCGTATAGATGCTGGCCGTGCACCAGCAACACCAGGGGGTAGCGATCACCGTAGCCACTGCTGACGTACTGCAACTCCAGGCACGTTGAGGCGCCTTGGCGCCAGGCCGTGGCGGTCGCCAGGTTTTCCGGGTCGATGGGATCACCGACTGGCCATTGCGACGAGGCGAAGTTGACCGCATCGCGCAGACGCCAACGTTGTTTGCCGACTGTCAGGGCCTCTCCGTCAAAGACAATTACGGGTGTCCCTTTGGGCGGGTCGAGCTTCAGTTCCTCGGGCGCGCTCCACTGCGCATCCTCAAAACGTTCAAACGCCGGGCGCATGGCGTTGACCCACAGGCACTGCCGTGGCGATTCCGCGCAGGGCCTGGCTAGCTCGCTGCCGGGTCCGGCAAACAGGTTGTCGCCCAGCGACTGATAAAACGCACGGTAATCGGTGAACTGTACCGGGGCTGCCTGCGCCAGAAAGGGCAGGCTCGCGCCGAGAAACAGGTTCAGACAACGGGTGAGTTTGCTCATCGATATTCCTTGGCGCCGGTTGCCTTGATGTATTCCGGATTGGTGGTCCAGAAGATCGTTTTGCCGATGGCGGCGGTGGACCGGTAAATGTGGTTATAACGACCCCGCTCGCGGGTATTTACCATTGTGTTGGTCTTTTTGTTGAACTGCGTCCAATAGGTGATTTTCTCCGGCTTCGAGACTTGCGCAACACCGAAGATGTTGTGCGAAGGAGAACCGTAGTGGAACCCGGATGAGTGTCGGGGGTTGGTCGAATCCTTGATATCGATGCCATCCCACCAGTAAGCGCCATTGGAGGGATCATTGCCGCGTTGGGCGAGAGCATCCCGCGCACTCTCCACTGCCGAGCGCATATTCGGATCGGCATTGATGGCTGCTTCCGAAGCCGCCATCAGTTGGTTGTAACGGACATTCTTGCCCTGCATTGCAACGACGTAACTGTCACCAGCCTCCTTGAGCAGGCTGGCGACGTCGGCCAGCCCCCAGGCGCGCATACGGTTGGTCACCGTAAAGCAAATGGCGCGGACTTCCTGCGGGTTGTTGTCCGTCGAGGCTTCGCCGTATCCGATGGCCGCGAGCTTGCGCATCTGTGGCGTGATGAGATCAGGCATTTTGTTTCTCCTTCACCGGCCACGATTCCAGTTCCAGCTCCATGTCGGAAGGGAATTCCGGCGTGCGCTCACCGGAGCCCTCGGCCACGACTTCCCCGGCGGACATCACCTTGAAGTGGTGCGGCGCGGGTCCACCGTTGTCATCCTTGAATTCAAAGAACTGCACAATTTCATCCGCCTCATCATCGGCACTGGCAACACTGGCAGCAGCCCCCGCACCGCCTGCCGCGGCACCCGCGGCTGCCGGAGAGGGCGGCTTGAGCATGGCCACATTGGCAATGCTCATCACATCTTTCTGCAACAACTGCGTGGCGCCCTGAGCATCGGTCACTCCTTCGACCACTTCGCCATTGGATAGGGTGATTTTGTACGGCATGTTGGGCATCGCCGACGTCCCGTCAATCTGCTTGAGCATAAAGCGTCGCTGGGTATCGCCGACTTTGAATTTAGGCAGTTCCGCTTCAAGGCTAGTGGCGCCGAGCAGGCTGTGTTTGGCCGCTTTGACGATCAGGTTGCCGGGCATGCCCAGTTCGATATTGCCGCCCTTGATGGTGATGTAGGCCCCGCCACACATCAGAGTGATGTGCTCTTTGGCCGACACCAGCACATGCTGGTTGCTCGCGCTGACTTCCACACTCTGATCCGCTTCCAGGCGAATGTTGTTCTTCTGAGCCTGCAACAGCATCGGGCCCTGATGGGTGATCTGGCGCATTTCGCCGCTGTGGGCAAACATCCCTAGGTCGGTCCCGGCATTGAGCACAAACTTCTGCCCCGAGGTCTGTTGCTGATTCTGCTGGGCAACGGTGTCGATGTGTTCACCCGCCGCCACCGTGATGCTCTTGGGAGACGCCGCGGCGATACCGGCTTCACCGCTCACGGCAATTGCCGGATTACCTCCATTGTCCTTGCCCGATTCGTCGTTCGCGCCGTTGCCCAGGTCGCGAACCGCATCGCTGAGCGTCTTCTGCGGCGCCTTGTCATGGCCTACACCCTGGTTGTCCTGGGCGTAATCGCCCAAGTCCTTGGCTAGCTTCAATGCCGCTTCCAGTACCTGTACCACAGAGGCGCGATTGAGGTGACCGCCGCTGGCGTTCATCTGCTCCTCGGTACTCAGCAGCAGGCCTTTGGCTGCTCGCAACGCGCCGTGTTCATCGGTGCGCAACTCAAAACCTTCGCCGCGCGGTTCACCGCCGCTCGGCCGTGGATGCGTCAGGTAACCCAGATGCAATGCGGTGCTGCCATGATCACTCATCAACGCGGCACTGATCTGCTTGGTGGTATCGTCAATGCGCAGTTCGTTGGCCCGAGAGCCCTTGTATTCCTTGCTCTTGATGGTGCTGAGAATCTTGTGATTGGGCAGTT
Organism: Pseudomonas sp. P4795; assembly: GCF_048822895.1. Lineage (NCBI taxonomy): Bacteria > Pseudomonadati > Pseudomonadota > Gammaproteobacteria > Pseudomonadales > Pseudomonadaceae > Pseudomonas > Pseudomonas sp. P4795. The sequence continues at coordinate 107,509 of NZ_JBMFBT010000004.1, forward strand.
GGTAAGGCGGCATGTTCGTCGCCCGGTACGTGCGGCCGGTGATGATCGGTTGATCGCAATCGCCGTCGAGGTAATCGACGATGACCTCCTGGCCAATGCGCGGGATCGCCATATGGCCCCAGTCCGCGCCCGCCCAGTTCTGCGCCACGCGCACCCAGCAGGAACTGAATTCGTTGTTCTTGCCTTCCCTGTCCCATGGGAACTGGACCTTTACCCGGCCAAATTCATCCGTGTAAATCTCTTCCCCGTCCGGCCCGGTCACCGTCGCAATCTGTGGTCCGTCAACAATCGGTTTGGGCCGTGGCGGGGTACGCCATTCGGTTTCTTCGGAAACGATCTCGGCGACAAAGTCATAACTCACGCCGACATCGGCACCGGCGGACTCTTCTTCCTGACTGGCGTGCTGGATGCCCTTGTGAGTGATCCTCAGCGAGCGCCACCAGCGATTGAAATCTTCCCGGGGGTGGCCGGTGAGCTGGAAAGACAAGCCCGGGATCAGGCGCGGATCGTCGCCTTCGACCACGGCGATTCGCGCGTCGCCACGGTGTCCCAGCAAGCGATTCTGGGTGAAGGGTTTACCGGCAGCGGTGGCCTTGTAGCGGCCCGGATAGTCGTAGCGTTCGTAGTTCGGCGTCTGATGTTGCAAGTCATCGCCGGCGAAGTTCTGCTGCTGGTCGAAGGTCGGGCGCTTGAAGGTGTAATCGCGTTGGGTCTGCTCGGCCGTGCGGACGTTCTCGGTGTAACTGAACGCATAGAGCACGGCTGCGTTGCATCTGCTGCCGGTTCAGTGGTGTAGAGCACCGGAGCGCCTTGAATACGCTCCTGTACATAGAGTTTGTCGCCCTGGATCAGCGTGTGAGTGCTTTCGTTGCATTTGAAGAAATAGAACAGGCCTTCTTCACTGGACAGCCGATCGAACAGGTACAAGTCAGTGTCGCCGACCTGCGTACAGTATTCGCGCGGCAAATGTTCGCCGTTGATGTGTTGCTGATAGTCGAGGATGCCGTGCTCGCTTAACACGGACTTGATGATGTCCGGCACGTTTTTCTGCTGAAAAATACGCCAGTTGGAACTCAAGGCCAGTCGGGCGAGTTGCGGTTCGACCACCGCCCGATAACGTGTCCGGCGAAAGCCGGTTTTCCGTTGAGTGAAACTGGACACCAGCCCGTGGACATGACGCACAGCCGTGCCGCCTTGCCAGATCGTGAGCAAAGAGGGCTGATCGAGCACCTTGCCGAAATCAATGTTCGGGTAGCGGCTGGCCAACTCGATCGTGAGTCGAAAAGGCTCACAGACGGCCTCCTCCAGCGTGAACTCTACGACCTCGAACTCCATCTGACCTGACAACACGGAAAACGTGAACTTCAAATCCCTTTGACGCATTTAACTATTCCTTGGTCAGGTGAGAAAGAGAGTCCGCACATCAACTCTGCAAGGCATAAATCGCATCGACGAGCAGAGCTGGCCGATGCGTGAAGCGGTCAGCCGCGATTAAGCGACTGGTTGACGCCAGTCATCGGAACCCGAAGTACCGGATACTTCGTGGGTCCAGGTGATTTTACGGTAGGTGAATTGCACTTCTTCCAGGTGCGTGAAGTGGGAGTTGCCTGGATCCTGGCAGTTGTGCATTTTGTTGTTGATGGCGACGATGATCGCGTCTTCCAGTTTGGTGGTGTAGTAGTGCTCTTGAGTACCTTGAGCCGAAGTACGGAACCACTGGATAACGATTTCGCTCATGCGCTCGCCCGAAGTCAGAGCGGCTTGCAGCAGTGGCGAAGCCTTGTCGTAGACCTTGGTGATCACAACTGGCTTGTGAACGCGCTGACCGGTTGGCTGACCGGATTGCGGGTCACGCGGGATAATTACGTCGTGGTTGAAAGCCTGAACCATGACCTGGTCTTCGTGACCTTCCTGGTAGGTGTTGCCAACCGAGTCGGCGGTGAACGCGCCGGCAGTGATCAGACCTTGTTTTTCGCCAGTGACGGACATGTACGCTGGTGTAGCCATGGATGTGCTCCTTGCTAAATAAATGAGGGTGCCCAAGAGGCGAAATCGCCCGGTGGTTGCCTATTGCCTATCAACGTCCGTGCCAGAAAAGTTGAGAGCCAATTAAACCGGGAGTTTGGTCGATGTTTTTTAGTCGCTTGGGTAAGTTTGAAGGGGAAACATCCCATAAAGTGCGCAACTTCTTGCGCAGTACTGCGCAACTTCTTGCGCACTCGGCTACAGGCCACGGCGGGCTTGGCGATTAGCGATATTGGAGGGCGGTTTCGCAAAATAAGTGCGCAACTTCTTGCGCATCATGGCGATGAGGCATCATCACCCACTTTGGATAGTAAAGTTGTTCTTGATTCTCTAGCTACTCAAGATGCCCATACCAAAACTTCTCATGCGTGCCGGTTTGAGGGCAGATGTTGTCTTTCCTTGCTTACGGTAACCGTTCTTAGCGGCATTGCAACTATAGTAACTGCCATGCCCTCCGGTGATCTGCTTCCAAAGTTCACCGATCTTGCGCCTTGTGCCAGTCATTGCGATGGAAAGCACCGTTGAAAAGGAATTCTCTGCGATGACCGGCCAATTGGAAGCGAAGTATCCGAGATTTTCGCCCGGTAGGCTTAACGACCAGCCGAAGTCCGTCCCCTTCGTCTCCTTGTTCCCCCATTTGTACCCCCATAGCATCGCCGGATGAGGTTAGGTGGCGTTGAACACCATTGGACAGAGAAATGCTCTATGGCCCCGGAATAGAGAGGCTAGCAGTTGATTTCTCAGATTGGACAGGATTTTTTCGGGCATTAAAAAGCCGGCTTGTGGCCGGCTTCTCGGGGACTGGCTTGGTTTATTTTTGGTAAACCGCGTCAGCCTTCAAAACGTACACCCGGATCTTGCGTCCGGCTGTGGGACTTGGTCAGACAGTGGTCTGCCGCGTCGGGCGCTATCTGAACCGCTGGGCGGGTCGATGCGCGAATGTGGGGCGCAGGATACTGAGTTTTGCTGGGGATTCCCAGTGTGAAGTGCGGTTTAGAGCGACCGTAGCCAGTACAAATCAAACATTTGTACTGGCTTTCAGGGCCTCATCGCCAGCAGGCTGGTTCTCACAGGGTTTTGTGCCAGCCGCAGGTTCAAAGAAACGGCACCACCGGCCTTCGTTTGCTCAATGTCGACCACCAGAACACCCAGCCCAATATATGGATTCGCTCTTCATCGATCTGCGCTGTGCGGAATATTTCGTCGGGGTGTTCGGCGCTGTTGTGGCTGCGCAGGCGCAGGCCGTTGCCGGGCATGCGGTGCAGGTATTTGATGCGCAGCATGCCGTCGTGTTCGATGGCGTAGATTTCGCCGTCGACTACTTGAGTGAGGCCGCGGTCGATGGCGACGACCGAGCCGTCTTCGATGTGTTCGGCCATGCTGTTGCCGATCATGTGCGCGCAGATCGCGTCGCCAGGTCTGACTTCAAGCTTTTCCAGGTGGGCGCGTGGCAGGCGGATGGATTGCTCCGGATCCTGGATGACGTGGGTTTTGCCGGCGCCGGTGGCGAGTGGGGTTTCCTTGAAGAACGGCAGGTCGATGTCGTTGGGGTTGGTGACGGTATAGATGCCGCCGACGGATTGGGCGTCGAAGGTGTCGCCGTTGCTGGCGGGGGCGTGCAGTTGCGGGGATTCTTTGGTGCCTTCGCCGGTCTTCAGCCATTCGCTGTTGACGGAGAGCAGGCGTGAGACTTCTTCCATGCGGTACGCGGGGACGCCCCGGGTGTACCAGTTATGAACGTTTTGGGCTTCCGTGCCCCAGAACTTTGCGAATCCCGTGGTGGAGATGTTCGCAGCTTCCAGGAGTGCCTTGAATCTTGGACCGCTAGTGTTCTTTCTCATAAACACGAGTCTACGGCCGGTATAGAGCGGTTTGAATAAACCTTGCGTTCAAAAAACCGGCAAATTTTGCGACGGGATGTAAGACGTGCTTGTGGGAGATTACACACGCTAAAACTTTTCTGTAGTCCTCTATAAACAGGTTGTTTAAGACGCAGTCGTGCAGGCAAAGAAAACCCCGGATCAACCGGGGTTCTCTTCAAGCATTGCGCAGGTCGGGACGCTTAGCCTTTGTAGGCAGCAACCGACTTGGTGATTGCTTCGCGAGCGGCGTCTGCGCCGGCCCAGCCTTCGATTTTCACCCACTTGCCTTTTTCAAGGTCTTTGTAGTTGGCGAAGAAGTGCTCGATCTGCTGGATCAGCAGTGGCGGCAGGTCGGTGTATTCCTTCACGTCGACGTACAGCTGGGACAGCTTGTCGTGTGGGACTGCGATGACTTTGGCATCGCCGCCACCGTCGTCGGTCATGTTCAGGATGCCGACCGGACGTGCGCGGATCACTGCGCCTGGAGCAACCGGGTAAGGGGTCACAACCAGCACGTCGAGGGGATCACCGTCGTCAGCCAGGGTGTTCGGGATGTAACCGTAGTTGGCCGGGTAGAACATCGGGGTGGCCATGAAACGGTCAACGAACAGGCAATCGCTGTCTTTGTCGATTTCGTATTTGATCGGCGCGTGGTTGGCCGGGATCTCGATCGCGACGTAGATGTCGTTCGGCAGGTCTTTGCCAGCCGGAATCTTGCTGTAGCTCATTGGGCGGTGCCCCCGTTAGTTGACCAAAAACACTTGGCCGGATTGACCAAAAAGTGGCGGCGATTATAGGCATATTCTGCCGTGGACGCCACGTAGCGGAAGTCGTACAGACTTTACTCGTGAGCCTGATAGACCGGGTCGTGGGCCTGAAGTTGCCGCAACCGGCCCAACGGATCCTGTCGGTAGAAAAGCTTGAGCTGCGCATACACCTGTGGATAAGCCTCGTGTAGCAGATCCGGGGCGCTGAAGAAGTATTCGCTGGTGACGGCGAAGAACTCTGCCGGGTTCTCGGCGGCGTACGGATCAATGGCAGTTTCGAGGTCTGGATCGTGGTCGAGCTGGCGATTGAGGTCATCGTAGGCCGCTTGCATCACGTCAGCCCAATCCTTGACGCGCATGTCGGCGTGCAGCGGCGGCAGGCCGTTGGCGTCGCCGTTGAGCATGTCGAGCTTGTGCGCGAGTTCGTGGATCACCAGGTTGTAACCTTCCCAGCCACCACTGGCCATCACACCGGGCCAGGCCAGGATGATCGGCCCTTGCTGCCAGGCTTCGCCGCTGTGTTCACCGTCCCATTCATGCTCGACGCCGCTGGCATCACGATGACGCTGGGGGCTGAGAAAGTCGTCGGGATACAGGACGATTTCGTGAAAACCCTGATACCAGTTCAGATCGCCTAGATGCAAAAGCGGCAATTGCGCCTGGGCGGCGAGCAGCAGGCGTTGCTCCTGATGGAGTTCGACGCCGGGCAGTGCGGTCAGGTGTTTTTCATCGAGAAACAGCACGCTGGCTTCGCGCAGCCACTGGTCTTCAGCGGCGCTGATGCCGTCGAGAAGGCTCAGGTGATGGCGCACCCGTTGCCATAGATCATCGGCAATCGGGTGCCTGGCGAGGATGCGCCGGCGTCGCCAGGCACTCAGCGACCACATCGGCTTAGTGCGTTTCGACTTTGGAACCACCGAAACGGCTGCGCACCACGCCGATGATCATCGGAATCAGCGACAGCAGGATGATCGCTACCACCAGCAACGACAGGTTCTTCTTGATGAACGGTACGTTGCCGAAGAAATAACCCAGCGTGACCAGACCGCCCACCCAGAGAATCGTGCCCAGTACGCTGAAACCGAAGAAGCGCGGATACGGCATTCTGGCGACGCCTGCGACAAACGGCGCAAAGGTCCGAATGATGGGCAGGAAGCGCGCCAGAGTCACGGTTTTGCCACCGTGCTTGTCGTAGAAGTCGTGGGTTTTTTGCAGGTAATCGCGGCGGAAGATTTTCGAGTTCGGATTATTGAACAATCGCTCACCCGCCGTTCGTCCGATTACGTAGTTAGTGCTGTCACCGAGGATTGCCGCGAGCATCAGCAGACCGCCCAACAGTACCGGATCCATGCCGCCGCCCGCAGCGACTGCACCGGCGATGAACAGCAGGGAATCACCCGGCAAGAACGGCATGACCACCAGTCCGGTTTCGCAGAAGATCACCAGAAACAGGATGGCGTAGATCCATGGCCCGTAGTTGGTTACCAGCATGTCGAGATAGACATCGAGATGCAGGATGAGATCGAGCGGGTTGAAATCCATGGAGGCACACCTGTTTGGCGGCCCGACTCAGCAGGCCTGTGCGGTTGACTTCGTGTAAGCCTACAAGCGGATGTAGTTTTTCTTACAAGCCGGAAAGATCGCGATTATACGGTTTGAGAGGTGAAACGCGCGTTGGTTTTGTAGCGGGGGATGTCGACTGTGAATAAATGTCGGGGATGAACGGTTTGCAGGAAGGGCGTCAGGTCCCTCCCTGCAGACAGCTCCCTGCGATCAGAGCTCGTCGCTGATCGGCAGCACGTAGTTCTTGAACTCGGTGTCTTCCTTGAATCCGATGGATTCGTAGGTTTTCTGCGCCACTTCGTTGTCGGCGCTGGTGGATACGCGCATGCGTACAGCCTGGGTTTCCTTGGCCATGCGCTTGGCGGTGCGGATCAGGTTGTCGGCAACCAACTGCCGGCGAGCGTCTTCGGCTACGTAGATGTCGTTGAGAATCCACACGCGCTTGAGCGACAGCGAGGAAAAGCTCGGGTAGAGCTGGCAGAAGCCCATGAGTTTCTTGTCGTCGTCATCGGCCAAAGCCAGATAGATGACTGACTCCTTGCGCCGCAGGCGTTTTTCGAGAAATGCCCGGGACGAGTCCGGATAGGGCAGGGAACCGTAGAACTCGCGATACTTAACGAACAACGGTGTCAGCAAATCCAGGTGTTCGAGGGTCGCTTGGATAATCCGCATAGTAGGTCTCGTCCTTCAAGTGGCTGTCTTCACGTGCGCTGACGGCGTTGGGAAACCTCTGGCGGCCGTGCGTCGATCCTGCCTCAAACCAGCGCAGAAACGCAATGCGGAAACGGTTCAGGTTGGGGGCGGATCGAGTAGGAAATTACTCTTCATGTCTGCTCCGCTTTCCGATTCCAGCGTGTGAAGCTGTGCCTCGTCCTTCAGATTGACCCCCGACAAGCCTCTGCGACAGGCTTCGCGCATCAGATATAGCAAGCGATGCGCCGCCATGCCGTAGCTCAAACCCTCAAGCCGCACATTCGAGATGCAGTTGCGGTAGGCATCGGTGAGGCCGATCTTGGGATTGTAGGTGAAATATAACCCCAGGCTGTCCGGCGAACTCAGGCCCGGACGCTCTCCGATCAGCATCACCAGCATTTTTGCACCAAGCAACTGGCCGACTTCATCGCCGATGGCCACACGGCCCTGTTCGACCAGAATCACCGGGGCACACGACCAGCCGTCGTCGCTCATCTGTTCTTCCAGGCGGGTGAGAAACGGCAGCGTATGCCGATGCACCGCCAGCGCTGACAAACCGTCAGCCACCACAATCGCCAGATCGACCCCGCCCGGATACGCCGCAGCGTAATCGCGCAACGTCTGCGCCGAATCATCACTCAACTTGCGGCCCAGATCCGGGCGTTGCAGGTAGCTGTTTCGATCCAGCGCCGCGCTGTGCAGCAACAGGCTGTCCCGTCCACGCTCAGTCAGTTGCGCACTGAGCGCGGCGTGATCGAACGGCAAATGCACCGCATCCCGCGCCTGTGCATGGGCGTACTGGAAATCCAGTTGCGCACTGGTCGGCAGGCTGGTGCCGGTGCGCCCCAGCGCAATGCGCGCCGGGGTCAGGCGACGCAACTCAAGCCATGGGTTTTGCGGATCGGCCGGCGGTTTATCCATATCACTCATCCCAATTGCGCCAGCGCCTGGCGGAAGGCCGGCGGCAGGTTGTTGCCGAAGCGGACCTTGCCGTCCGCCTGGGTAAAGATGCCCATGTTCGCCAGCCACGTCTCGAACTCAGGGGCCGGTTTCAGGCCCAGGGTCTGGCGCGCATAGAGCGCGTCGTGGAACGAGGTGGTCTGGTAATTGAGCATGATGTCGTCGGAGCCGGGGATGCCCATGATGAAGTTGATCCCGGCCACGCCGAGCAGGGTAAGGAGGGTGTCCATGTCGTCCTGATCGGCTTCGGCGTGGTTGGTGTAGCAGATGTCGCAGCCCATCGGCACGCCGAGCAACTTGCCGCAAAAGTGGTCTTCGAGGCCGGCGCGGATGATCTGTTTGCCGTTGTACAGGTACTCCGGGCCGATAAATCCTACGACGGTGTTCACCAGAAACGGCTTGAAATGGCGCGCCACGGCGTAGGCCCGGGTCTCGCAGGTCTGTTGATCGACGCCGTGGTGGGCGTTGGCCGACAGCGCGCTGCCCTGACCGGTCTCGAAATACATCAGATTCTGGCCGAGGGTGCCGCGATTCAGGCTCAGCCCGGCCTCGTAGCCTTCCTGAAGGATATTCAGATTGATGCCGAAACTGGCGTTGGCGGCTTCGGTTCCGGCGATCGACTGGAACACCAGATCCAGTGGCACCCCCCGGTTGATTGCTTCTATAGAGGTGGTGACGTGGGTCAGCACGCAGGCCTGGGTCGGGATGTCGTAGCGCTGGATGATCGCGTCGAGCATTTCCAGCATCGCGCAGATCGAGGCGATGCTGTCGGTGGCCGGGTTGATCCCGATCATTGCGTCGCCGTTGCCGTAGAGCAGACCGTCGAGAATGCTTGCGGCGATCCCGGCGGGTTCGTCGGTCGGGTGATTGGGTTGCAGCCTTGTGGACAAGCGTCCGCGCAGGCCGAGGGTGCCGCGAAACTTTGTGACGACACGGATCTTCTGCGCGACCAGCACCAGATCCTGCACGCGCATGATTTTCGACACGGCGGCGACCATTTCCGGGGTCAATCCCGGAGCGAGGGCGCGCAAGCTGTCTTCATCGGCAGCGTCGCTCAACAGCCAGTCACGGAAGCCGCCGACCGTGAGATGGCTAACCACCGCGAAGTCCTGTTTGTCATGGGTATCGATGATCAGTCGGGTGACTTCATCGGCTTCGTAAGGAATCAGCGCTTCCTGCAGGAAATGGCTGAGCGGAATGTCGGCCAGTGCCATTTGCGCAGCGACTCGCTCGCCGTCATTGAGCGCTGCGACGCCGGCCAGAAAGTCTCCGGAACGCGCCGGACTGGCCTTGGCCATCACGTCCTTGAGGCTGTCGAAGCGGTAGGTCTGGCTGCCGACCGTGTGAGCAAAACTCGCCATACAGAATTCTCCGTGACGGCGCAGGGCAGGCCTGCGCCGTGATTTCGGCTGTCAGTGCAGGGCTTCTTCAGCTTTCTGAATCGCCGCGAATTCTTCTTCCGGCGTGCCTGCTACCAAGTGATGTCGACTGTAAAAAGCAAAGTAAGCAATTAACACTCCATAGATCACGGCGGCGCCGATCACCACCCGTGGATCGACCAGGAACCCCGCCACCACGGCGATGCACGCCAGGACCAGCGCGACGCCGGAGGTGAAAATGCCGCCCGGCGTGCGGTATGGCCGGTCCATTTTGGGGCGACGGATGCGCAGGGTGATGTGCGCGGCCATCATCAGCACGTAGGAAATGGTCGCGCCGAACACCGCCACCAGAATCAGCAAATCCCCCTGACCGGTCAACGACAAGCCGAAACCGATGATGCCGGGAATCACCAGCGCCAGCACCGGTGCCTTGCTTTTGTTGGTTTCGGACAACTTGCGCGGCAGGTAGCCAGCGCGCGACAGGGCGAAAATCTGCCGCGAGTAGGCGTAGATGATCGAGAAGAAACTGGCGATCAACCCGGCCAGACCGACCAGATTGACGAAGCTGCCCATCCACGTCGAACCGCCGTAGGCTTTAGTCAGCGCTTCCACCAGTGGATTGCCGGATGTCAGCAGCGAATTGGCACCCGCGCCGCCGGGGCCGACGATCAGAATCAAAAGCGCAAAGGCCAGCAGCACCAGCATGGCGCCGATCAAGCCGCGCGGCAGGTCGCGTTTCGGATTCTTGGTTTCTTCAGCCGCCAGTGGCACGCCTTCGACGGCGAGGAAAAACCAGATCGCATACGGAATCGCGGCCCACACACCGACGTAACCGAACGGCAGGAAACTGCTGGCGCCCACCGCAGTGGTCACGGGAATGTCGAGCAGGTTGGCCACATCGAAGTGCGGCACCATCGCCACTAGAAACACCCCGAGTGCCAGCGCGGCGACAGCAGTGATGACGAACATCAGCTTTAACGCTTCGCCAACCCCGAAAATGTGGATGGCGATAAAAATGATGTAGAACGCCAGGTAAATCACCCAGCCGCCGATACCGAACAACGACTCGCAATAGGCGCCGATGAACACCGCGATAGCGGCGGGGGCGATGGCGTATTCGATGAGGATCGCGGTCCCGGTGAGGAAGCCGCCCCAAGGGCCGAATGCGATGCGGGCAAATCCGTAGCCGCCACCGGCGGTCGGGATCATCGAAGACAGTTCGGCCAGGGAAAAACACATGCACAGGTACATGGTGGCCATGAGCAATGTAGCGAGGAACATGCCGCCCCAGCCACCTTGCGCCAGGCCGAAGTTCCAGCCAGCGTAGTCGCCGGAGATCACATAGGCCACGCCCAGGCCCACCAGCAATATCCAGCCGGCAGCGCCTTTTTTCAATTCGCGTTGTTGGAAGTAGTCCGAGCCGACTTTTTCAAAATCGACGGACGCGCCGGTCGCCGGAGCGCCAACTGGGGATTCGCCAGGCATAAGGTTCACCATTTTTATTGTTTTTTATGGTCCCGGCTGACACTGCCGGGTTGACGCAGATCCCGCAGGACAAACTCGCTCCCCGCAAGAGAGCGAGTTGTCTCCCGGGTTTAGAAGAAGCCCAGCGGATTGATGTCGTAGCTCACCAACAGGTTTTTGGTCTGCTGATAGTGGTCGAGCATCATCTTGTGGGTTTCACGGCCGACGCCGGATTTCTTGTAGCCGCCGAACGCGGCGTGCGCCGGATACAGGTGGTAGCAGTTGGTCCACACACGGCCAGCCTTGATCGCGCGGCCCATGCGGTAGGCGCGGTTGATGTCGCGGGTCCACAGGCCGGCGCCGAGGCCGAACTCGGTGTCGTTGGCGATGGCCAGCGCTTCGGCTTCGTCCTTGAAGGTGGTGATGCTCACCACCGGGCCAAAGATTTCTTCCTGGAACACACGCATTTTGTTGGTGCCCTTGAGCAGGGTCGGCTGGATGTAATAGCCGGTCGCCAGACTGCCCTCGAGTTTTTCCACCTTGCCGCCGGTCAGCAGCTCGGCGCCTTCGCCTTTGGCGATTTCCAGATAGGACAGGATTTTGTCGAATTGCTGCTCGGACGCCTGCGCGCCGACCATAGTGTCGGTGTCCAGCGGGTCGCCACGTTTGATTTGCAGGACTTTCTTCATCACGACGGCCATGAACTCGTCGTAGATCGACTCCTGAACCAGCGCACGCGATGGGCAGGTGCAGACTTCGCCCTGGTTGAAGAATGCCAGTACCAGACCTTCGGCGGCTTTTTCGATGAAGGTCGGCTCGGCTTGCATGATGTCTTCGAAGAAGATGTTCGGCGACTTGCCGCCCAGTTCCACGGTCGACGGAATGATGTTTTCCGCAGCACATTTCATGATGTGTGAACCGACCGGAGTCGAGCCGGTGAAAGCGATTTTGGCGATGCGTTTGCTGGTAGCCAGCGCCTCGCCAGCTTCTTTACCGTAGCCCTGCACGACGTTGAGCACGCCCGGCGGCAGCAGATCGCCGATCAGTTCCATCAGCACGGTGATGCCCAGCGGCGTTTGCTCGGCAGGTTTGAGTACCACGCAGTTACCCGCCGCCAGTGCCGGGGCAAGTTTCCACGCGGCCATCAGAATCGGGAAGTTCCACGGGATGATCTGGCCGACCACGCCCAGCGGTTCATGGATGTGATAAGCCACGGTGTTGCCGTCGATTTCGGCGGCGCTGCCTTCCTGAGCGCGCAGGCACCCGGCGAAGTAGCGGAAGTGGTCAGCGGCCAGCGGAATGTCGGCGTTGAGGGTTTCGCGGATGGCTTTGCCGTTGTCCCAGGTTTCGGTAATCGCCAGCAGTTCGAGGTTCTGTTCGATGCGGTCGGCGATTTTCAGCAGGATCAGCGAACGCGCCTGCACCGAGGTCGAACCCCAGGCATCGGCAGCGGCGTGGGCGGCGTCCAGTGCCTTGTCGATGTCTTCGGCAGTGGAGCGCGGGAATTCGGCAATTGGCTGGCCGTTAACCGGCGAAGTATTGGTGAAGTACTGACCTTTGACCGGCGCGACGAACTCGCCGCCGATGTAGTTGCCGTATTTGCTCTTGAACGAGACTTTGGCGCCTTCAGTACCGGGATGAGCATAAAGCATGATTGTTCTCCTTGGCTTGTTGTACTTATAAGAGAGACGCGCATGAGCGCTTGTTATAAGCGTAGAGCAAAGGCCGGGCCAGTGCCTTGCGGCTCAGGCAAATCAAGGCGTTGCACGATTTCTGTCGGACGGGCGGATTGCGCCTGTGGCGGTTTCGGTACAGTCGGGGTGACAGTTTGTACCGCTTCTGGCACAGGCTGTGACCGGACAGTCTTGCCAGCATTGCAAAGCACCGGATGCTGGAGGATGCTCGGCACACAGCTCCTACAGGGGCCGTGTACCTTTCGGGGAATAATAAGAAATGCACGACAACCATTTGAGTCGCCATGCCCAGCAGGTTCTCACCGCCACTCAGGGCAAACCGCACTTGCACGGGCCCGGTGCCGACCCGTCGATTGCCCGCTCCTGGCTGCGCTGTCTTGAGGACTACCACCTCGACCCGGCCCTGAGCATCGCGCCAACCGTGCTTGAGCATGGGCGCGTACTCGAGAGCCGCGAACGTCTGCAACAGGTTCTGCAGATTGCCGGCAGCGAGATGAGCAGCCTGCATCAACAACTCTCCGGCGCCGGCCACGCGGTACTGCTGACCGACGCGCGCGGGGTGATCCTCAACTGCGTCACTGCCCCCGCCGAACGCAAGATTTTCGAACGCTCCGGCCTGTGGCTGGGTGCTGACTGGAGCGAAGCCTGCGAAGGCACCAACGGCATCGGCACCTGTCTGGTCGAGCGGCAGGCGCTGACCATCCACCAGGATGAACACTTTCGCGGTCGCCACACCGGCCTGACCTGTTCGGCGAGCCCGGTGTTCGACCCGCATGGCGAGCTGCTGGCGGTGCTCGACGTTTCATCTGCCCGGCATGATGTGTCGCGGCAGAGCCAGTTCCACACCATGGCGCTGGTCAATCTTTCGGCGAAGATGATCGAGAGCTGCTATTTCCTGCGTTGTTTCGATAACCAGTGGTTGCTGCGTTTTCACTTACAGGCCGAATCGGTCGGGCTGTTCAGCGAAGGGCTGCTGGCGTTCGACGGGGAAGGGCGGATCAGTGCGGTAAATCAGAGCGCATTGAATTTACTCGGGCACATTCGCGGCGGCTTGCTGGGTAAACCGGTGGAGGCGTTTTTCGATTGTTCGCTGGATGATTTGCTTGGCCGCGCGACTGCCAATGCCAGCGCCAGTTGGCCGCTGCGCACCCGCGATGGGCGGCATTTATTTGCAGTGTTGCGCGGCGAGAGCCGTCGGCCGTTGTCGGTTGCGCCCGTTCCCGTAGTCGTTGAAACACCGCGACTGTCAGGTATTTGCCTGGGCGATGCGGCGCTGCAAGCGGACTTCCGCAAAGCCTTGCGCGTGTTCGAACGCGACGTCCCGCTGCTGATCAACGGCGAAACCGGTTCCGGCAAAGAGGCATTCGCCAAAGCGGTGCATCAAGCCAGTCAGCGCTGCGGTAAAGCCTTCGTCGCGCTCAACTGCGCTGCGATCCCGGAAAGCCTGATCGAGAGTGAACTGTTCGGCTATCGCGGCGGCAGTTTCACCGGCGCACGCAAGGATGGCATGCGCGGCAAGTTGCAGCAGGCTGATGGCGGCACGTTGTTCCTCGACGAGATCGGTGACATGCCGCTGGCCTTGCAGACCCGTTTGTTGCGGGTGCTGGAAGACCGGCAAGTGGTGCCGATTGGCGGCGAACCGGAAGCGGTCAATGTGCGGATCATCAGCGCGACTCACCGCAATCTGTTGGCGCGAGTCGAGGACGGCAGTTTCCGTGAGGATCTGTATTACCGGCTCAATGGGCTGGAAGTAGCGCTGCCGGCGTTGCGTGAGCGCAGTGATAAATCCGAGCTGCTGGATTTTCTGCTGGCCGAAGAGGCCGGCGGGGAAACGGTGGTGATCGACGAGGCGGCGCGTCAGGCGTTGCTGGCGTTCAACTGGCCGGGGAATGTGCGGCAGTTGCGTAATGTGCTGCGCACGCTGGCGGCGTTGTGTGACGAGGGGCGGGTCGGGATTGAGGATTTGCCGGCGATGATTCGGCAGGTGCGCCCGCAAGTGCTGGAAGTTGCTCCCTCTGAGCAGCCGCTGGAAGATGCCGAACGCGTGGCTTTGCTTGATGCGCTCGAGCAGACGCGCTGGCACATGACCCATACGGCGCAACGGTTGGGCGTGAGTCGCAATACGCTTTATAGAAAGCTGCGTAAGCATGGAATTGAGCGGTGTGTCAGTTAGAAGCCCCTCACCCTAGCCCTCTCCCAGGGGAGAGGGGACTGACCGAGTTGTTCTCTAAATCTGCGCCGACCTGACACATCGCAGTGAACGCTGGTTTGCTGAATCCATAATCGACTCGATCATTCAGGTCGACGTATAGCGCAAGACACCTCGGTCAGCTCCCTCTACCTCTGGGAGAGGGCTGGGGTGAGGGCCGCGATCTCAAGCCGGACACAAATTCAGACCACCACCCTCAATCACCTAAAGAGTGCCATTTCCCCCTCCCTGCGCTAACCTGCGGCGATGTTTTACGAGGTCGACTATGCACATTCATATTCTGGGTATCTGCGGGACTTTCATGGGGTCGATGGCGGTTCTGGCCAAAGAGCTGGGCCATCACGTGACCGGCTCCGATGCCAACGTTTATCCGCCGATGAGCACGCAGCTCGAAGCCCAGGGCATTCAGCTGACGCAGGGTTACGACCCGGCGCAGCTTGATCCTACGCCGGATCTGGTGGTGATCGGCAACGCCATGTCCCGCGGCAACCCGGCGGTGGAATACGTGCTGAACAAAGGCCTGCCGTACGTCTCCGGCCCGCAGTGGCTGGCCGATCATGTGCTGCAAGGTCGCTGGGTGCTGGCGGTTGCCGGTACGCATGGCAAAACCACCACCAGCAGCATGCTCGCCTGGGTGCTGGAACATGCCGGCATGAGCCCGGGTTTCCTGATCGGCGGCGTGCCACAGAATTTCTCGGTGTCGGCTCGACTGGGCGGTACGCCGTTCTTCGTGATCGAAGCTGACGAATACGACAGCGCGTTCTTCGACAAACGTTCGAAATTCGTTCACTACCGTCCGCGCACCGCGATCCTCAATAATCTTGAGTTCGATCACGCCGACATCTTCCCCGATCTGCCGGCTATCGAGCGCCAGTTCCACCATTTGGTGCGTACGATTCCGAGCGAAGGTCTGGTGATTCACCCGACCACCGAGCCTGCTCTGCAGCGCGTGATCGAGATGGGTTGCTGGACCCCGGTGCAGACCACCGGTGTCGGCGGCCAGTGGCAGGTCAAGTTGCACAAAGACGACGGCTCGGCATTCGAAGTGATGTTTGAAGGCGTGTCCCAAGGCACGGTCGAGTGGGAATTGACCGGTCTGCACAACGTCGCCAACGCCTTGGCCGCGCTGGCCGCTGCACGTCATGTCGGTGTGGTGCCGTCGATGGGCATAGCCGGGTTGAGCGCGTTCAAAAACGTCAAACGCCGCATGGAAAAAGTCGCGGAAGTGCGCGGCATCACCATCTATGACGATTTTGCTCATCACCCGACCGCGATTGCCACCACCCTTGATGGCTTGCGCAAACGCATCGGCGATGCGCCGCTGATCGCGATCATCGAGCCGCGTTCCAACTCGATGAAACTCGGCGCGCACCGCGACGGTCTGCCGGACAGCGTGGTCGATGCCGATCAGGTGATCTGGTACGCCCCGGCCAACCTCGGTTGGGATCTGGCGGGCACCGCAGCGCTGTGCACCGTGCCGTCGATTGTCAGCGATTCGCTGGAAGGCATCATCGAACGCGTGAAGAGCCAGGCCCAGCCCGGCACCCACGTGGTGATCATGAGCAACGGCGGCTTCGGCGGCCTGCACGGCAAACTCGCCGAGGCGCTGAAATGAGCAACGGCCCGGAACGCATTACGCTGGCGATGACCGGCGCGTCCGGCGCGCAGTACGGTTTGCGCCTGCTCGATTGTCTGGTGCGTGAAGATCGTGAGGTGCATTTCCTCATTTCCAAGGCTGCGCAGTTGGTGATGGCTACCGAGACCGACGTTTCGCTGCCACCCAAGCCGCAGATGATGCAGGCGTTCCTCAGCGAATACACCGGAGCGGCTGCCGGGCAGATTCGTGTGTATGGCAAAGAGGACTGGATGTCGCCGGTGGCTTCCGGCTCCGGTGCGCCGGCGGCGATGGTGGTGGTGCCGTGTTCGACCGGCACGCTGTCGGCGATTGCCACCGGCGCCTGCAACAACCTGATCGAGCGCGCAGCGGATGTGACGCTCAAAGAGCGCCGCCAGTTGATTCTGGTGCCGCGTGAAGCGCCGTATTCGAGTATTCATCTGGAGCACATGCTCAAGCTGTCGAACATGGGCGTGACCATCCTGCCGGCCTCACCAGGGTTCTATCACCAGCCGCAAACCATCGATGACCTGATCGATTTCGTCGTGGCGCGGATTCTCAATCTGCTGGGGATCCCTCAGGACATGCTGCCGCGCTGGGGCGAGCATCACCTGAACAGCAATGAATAAGTGGTTGGTTTTAGTGTTGGCGCTGCAACTGACGGGATGCGCCACGGCGCGCACGCTGGACGCAGCCAAAGCGGGTGCGCCGGTGGTGTACGCCGGGACTCGCCTGGATTTGTATGCGCTGAATGGCGGGTGTTGTGCGATGGATCGCTTCGGGGCTGAGGCGCCGAGTTATCCGGGGGTGGATCTGCCGGCAAGTGCGTTGCTCGATACGCTGCTGTTACCGCTGTCGTTGCTCACCGTTCTAGGCGTGGGATTTCAGGCGACTGGCGGATTGTAAAAGTCAAAAGATCGCAGCCTGCGGCAGCTCCTACATGGGATTGATGTACACCCTGTAGGAGCTGTCGAAGGCTGCGATCTTTTGATCTTATTTACCGAGTTTCCTCAGTTCATCCGATTCAACCACGCGCACCCCATCCTGTTCTTCCAGCGCCAGCCGCCACATCGCCCGCGCCAGCTGACACGCTTCAATCCCGCGATATTTGCCCGGAATCAATTTCGAAAACGGCGCAGCCAGCTGCTCGCCCAGACGCGGCTCGGTACGTTCACCAAGCAACAACGAAGGCCGGCAAATGGTCAGTTGCGGCCAATCCTGCGCGCGCAATGCGTATTCCATCTCGCCTTTGACCCGGTTATAGAAGATCGAGGATCGGCGATCCGCCCCCAGGGCACTGATCACGATCAAATGCCGCGCACCCATTTCCCGTGCGCGCTTGGCGAACGCCACGACCATGTCCAGATCCACTGCGCGGAATGCTTCTTCCGAGCCGGCCTGTTTGATCGTGGTGCCGAGGCAGCAATAGGCGATGTCGACGCGACCGGCCAGTTGCGGCAGAAAAACCTGCGGATCACCGACCGGGTTTTCCAGATGTGGATGCTCGGCCAGTGGCCGGCGTGAAGGGGCGAGAACACGCGTGATCGTAGGCTCGTTGAGCAAGCGGTCGAGTAGATGTTCACCGGTCAAACCGGTGGCTCCGGCAAGCAATACATGCTGAGGCGTCAAGTACATAGTGTTTCTCCCTTGATACTGTTCAGCTTAGTTGCTCTTTGTCACTCCGTCGTTCAACGAAGCACTCTGCAACGCTTTTCGCGCCTGCTGTTTGCGCAGCAGTTGCCAGTGCGAAAGCACGGTTTTCGGGGCCCAGATCTGTGGCTCGGAGGCTTCGAAACTGTCCGCCAGTTCGCGCTCGGCAACAGTGGCTTTGGCCAGTTTGAAGGCTTGCTCCAGATCGTCGGTCTGGTTCAGCGCCTGGGCGAACAGCGCGTCGCCGAAGTAGGTGAAGTTGGCCTCTTCAGAGCAACCGAATGAAACCCGGTCGGCACGCGAGGCGGTCATGATCAGCGTGCGTTCGTCTTTGAGCGCCGGGATGAAACCGCCGGAGTAGCACGAGGAAATCACGATCACTTTGTCGCGGTTTTTCAGTGGCGCGAGCACGGCGGCGAGTTCGTCGGCGGGCAGATCGGCCAGTTCCATGCGCGGCTGATCGAGTACCAGTTCGTGCTCGGCGGTGCCATGGCTGGTCAGGTAGATGAACAGCAAATCTTCCGGGCCGCTGCGTTCGGCCAGGGTCTGGGCGGCACGGCGCAGGTTTTCGCGGGTGGCCATCGGCCGGTCGCCGAGGTGGTCGCGATGGTTGACCAGACGAATCTGGCCGTAGGCGCCAAAACGTGTGGCGAGCATGTTTGAGACGAAGTCAGATTCGCGCAGAAAGACGCTTTGCTTACCGTCGCCGCCCAAGGTCAGGGTGAACAACTCGACAGCCGGAGTCGAGGCCGGAACCGCGGCCAATGCGTCTTCGAGCAGGCGACCCTGGGCCAGCAATCCAAGTTCCAGGGAGTCGGGCAGCAACTTGCCGTCGGCATCGCGTACGCGCTGACCGTTAACCCATGTGCCGCTCAACACGCTACCGTCGGTCAGCACCAAAGTGCCGCGTCCCGAATAGCTGTCGTTGTCGAACTGGCCGATATAGAAGCTGCCATCAGCCAGGTTCAAGCGGCCCTGACCGCTGAAGCGCCAGTCACTGAATGAACCGACATAGTGACTGCCGTCGGCGCCGATCAGCTCGCCTTTGCCGGTCAGCGCGCCTTCCTTGAACTGACCGAGCCAGACATCGCCGTCAGCGTTTTCGTAGCGGCCCTTGCCGTGCAGTTGGTTGTTCTTGAAGCCGCCGACATAGATGTCGCCATCGGCGCTGTTGAACGTGCCGTTGCCTTCCAACTGACCGTTGACGAAATGTCCGCTGAACGTATTGCCGCTGGCATCGCCGCGCTGGCCTTCGCCGTTGGGTTTGCCGTGGGCGAACTGGCCTTGATAAGAACTGCCGTCATCCAGTTCGAGGCGACCGAGCCCGGAATATTGATCCGCCTTGAACTCACCCCGGTAAGTCATGGCGTTTTCTTTGAGGGTGCCTTCTCCGTCACGCCGGCCGAGCTTGAAGCCGCCGGTGTAACTGCTGGAACTGGTGGTCAGGCTGCCTTGACCGTTGAACAGCCCCTGCTGGAACTGGCCGCGATAAACCTCGCCGTTACTGCCGTGCCATTCGCCCTGACCGTGCCATTGGCCCTTGTCGAATTGCCCGGCGTACCAACTGCCGTTCGGGTAGTCGATGCGGCCCTGACCGTGCAGCAAGCCGTCGACCAGTTCACCGCGATAACGCCCGCCGTCGGGCAGGCGCGCATCCGGGGGCAACAGCGATTCGCCGTCGCCGCAAGCGGTGAGCATCAGGGTCAAGGCAAGCGGAACAAGAGCGGCAAGTGAGCGCATAGCGGGATCCGGGCAAGTAGGCGACGGAGTATGCCGCAGCTATGTGACCTTATACAGCCGGGAACGAGGAGGGGATGCGAAACAGCGTGCGCCGGTTCGCATCCGGAGGCTTAAACGAAGCAGAGCGACAGCGGCTCGGCGATGTAGGCCGGTTTGTCCGAGCCTTCTATCTCCAGCGTGGCGGTGGCTTTGAGCAGCCATTGGCCGGGTTTTTTCTCGGTCACTTCAACCATGTCGACCTTGAGCCGCACTTTGGAATTGACCTTGACTGGCTGGATGAAGCGCACGCTGTCCAGACCGTAGTTGACTACCATCTTCACGCCTTCAGGCAGGATCAGGATGTCTTCCATCAGTTTGGGCATCAGCGACAACGACAGGAAACCGTGAGCGATGGTGCTGCCAAATGGCGTTTGCGCGGCTTTGACCGGGTCGACGTGAATGAACTGATAATCCCCGGTGGCTTCGGCGAACAGGTTGATGCGCTCCTGATCGATGGTGAGCCATTCGGAACGTCCGAGTTCCTTGCCGACATAATCTTTGAGCTCTGCAACTGGAACATAGGGCATTGAGACTCTCCTTGGGTTCATCGTTTTATAGTTTTTCTGGTGGGGGATTTGACCGCCCTGCGAACTACTGTAGATCATCATGGCGATTTGCTCCGGTCAACCGACCATGCTTTTGGCGAATGCCGATCCATAGCGCAGGCGTGCTTATAATGCCGGGCGTTTTTTGTAGGAGATGTCAGATGTTGCTACGTGGCCTGACCATGCTGGTGCTGTTCCAATTGCTCGGCACGGCGCTCAATCATTTGCTGTTGCCGGTGCTGCCGGGGCCGATCATCGGCCTGTTGCTGCTGCTGGGGTTCCTGATCATCCGCGGTGAAGTCGGCGAGCCGGTGAGCCTGGCAGCCAGCAGTCTGCTGCGTTATCTGCCATTGCTGCTGGTGCCGCCAGCGGTTGGCGTGATGGTTTACGCCACGGCGATTGCCGCCGATTTCTGGGCGATTGTCGGCGCGCTGGTGTTGTCGCTGTTGCTGTCGATGGCTTTCGCCGGGGTGCTGATGCAGCGCCTGGTCAAGCGCCACGCGCCGCCGGTGGAGGAATCCTGATGCTGTTCGACTGGCACGGCGCCTGGACGTCGGTGATTCACCATCCGCTGTTCGGCATCGGCATCACCCTCGGTGCCTATCAACTGGTGCTGGCGGCGTTCGAGAAAACCCGCTGGATCTTTCTGCAACCGGTGCTGGTCTCGATGCTGGTGCTGATCGGCGTGCTGACGGCGTGCGGCATCACCTATGCCGAGTACCGCAAGAGCACTGAGATCCTGAGTATTCTGCTCGGTCCGGCGACGGTGGCGCTGGCGGTGCCGCTTTATCTGAATCTGCGACGCATCCGGCAATTGTTCTGGCCGATTTTTACTACGCTGGTGATAGGCGGGGTGGTTGCCACGGGTTTGGGCGTGGCGCTCGGTTGGTGGTTTGGTGCCGATCACATGATCTTGATGACCATGGCGCCGAAATCGGTGACTTCACCGATTGCCATGCTGGTGGCCGAGCAGATTGGCGGCGTGGCGGCGCTGGCGGCAGTGTTTGTGTTGATCACCGGGGTGATCGGCGCGATCTTCGGCCCGGCGCTGTTGAACCGTCTCGGCGTGCACAGCCCGGAAGCACGCGGCATGGCGCTGGGCATGACCGCGCATGCGGTCGGCACGGCGGTGGCGATGCAGGAGAGTGATGAGTGCGGCGCCTTCGCGGCGCTGGCGATGAGTCTGATGGGCGTGGCCACGGCGGTATTCCTGCCGTTGGCGGTGTCGATGGTGGTGTAAGGAAATGTCTATGAGCCTGGCGCTTTTTCCGCTGAACACAGTGCTGTTTCCCGGCTGCAATCTGGATTTGCAGATCTTCGAAGCGCGCTACCTCGACATGATCGGCCGCTGCATGAAGCAGGGCGGCGGATTTGGCGTGGTGTGCATCCTCGAAGGTCACGAGGTCGGCGCTGCGCCGGAAGGTTTCGCGATGGTCGGCTGCGAAGCGCGGATTACCGATTTCCAGCAGCAGGACAACGGCCTGCTCGGCATCCGCGTGCAGGGCGGCCGGCGCTTCACGGTGTTGCGCACTGAAGTGCAGCGCGATCAATTGATCGTCGCCGACGTCGAGTGGCTGGACGATGAGCCCGAACAGCCGTTGCAGGATGAAGACGCCGATCTGGTGGCACTGCTCAAGGCCTTGGCCGAACACCCGATGGTCGAAGCGCTGAACATGGGCATCGAAGCGCTCGGCCAGCAATCGCTGGCCAATCAATTGGCCTATCTGCTGCCGTTCGCCGAAGAAGACAAGATCGACCTGTTGCAACTCGACGATCCGCAGCAACGCCTGGATGCGATCCAGGCGCTGCTCGATGAGTTGCAGGGTGAACTCTTCGCTTAGCGACTGGTTATTCGGGCCAGACGATATCGTTGGCGAACCAGTCCTTGCCCGCTGGCAGGTGCAATATCGGCTTGCCTGCCTTGGCGACCGCATCGATCAGGTCGTCATATTCGTGCCGGTTTGAAGCGCCACTGTGGGTTCGTTCCTCGATGTCGTTGCCGATGAAGCCGTTCTGGCCTTCTGCCGCAACATCGTCGACCCTGGCCGCGCGAGTGTAGGTTGAGTCGAGCAGCCACAGACGCTCGGATTCGATCCCGTGCTTCGAAGTCGAAATCAACGCTTCGAACTCGTCGTCGGGGAACCACGCGCCGTTGTCCAGAGCCGCCAGATTGAGCATGCGGTTCTCTTCGTTAAGCACCACTTCCATTTTTCGCGTATCGATGATGTACGAGAATACGAGCTGCTGATCGTGGCGTACCGTCTCGTAGTTACGCTCTAAGTCCAATTCTACGTCCGAGACATCAGACCAGCCGTCGTCGGAGCCCGCGGAGTCATTGTCGGACTCGCCGGGTTTTTTGCCGGGGTATCTGTTTTTCTGGTTGTTGTAGCGCAGATATTCCGGGTCCGGGAATTCGATGCCTTTGCCGGAATAGACATTCTTGAGCAGCTTGAGGCTTACCGTCGCGCTGATCGGTTTGGCCGTCGTGGCGCCGCGCGGGTGTTTCAGGCGAGGCAGCATCCGCGCGTCGTTGTAGAACTCGAAGGGTGTACGCTCATCGGCCCGGAACATCGCGGGGATGTCGGTGCGATACAGGCAGTCGCTGGCGTTGCGCAAATAACCCAGTCTGGCCAGAAACCCGTCGAGATATTCGCGACTGACACTTTTGTCGAAATCCACCAGATTGCTGCGCATTGTGCCGTTCCTTACGGGCAGGAGCAGCGGCTGTATTTCCTCGTAGAGTCGATCAAAGCGGGTCGGATCGTTCGCATCCAGGGATCGCAGTCGATGCTGCTCGGCCCACTCCGGCATCACTTTCGGATTGGCCATCAAGTCGTTGTGCAGTTGCACGTGCTGCCCCGGCGAAAGATTGTAGGAGCGCAGCAGCTCGACGCGTTGGCCATGCGTCATGAGTGGATACATTGCAAGCAGTGAGTCGCCGAGCAGTTGCCTGGTCGCTTCGTGCGCGGAGAGTGGCGCTATATGCAACTGCTTGGCCGGCACCTGTATTGCACCTTCATCGCCCGCAGTGCCTGGGCGTTTTAACGAATCAGCCGACTCGACCTGACGAACCGGGCTCCAGGTGGCTTCGCCCTGGTTTCTGAACAGTGCGGGGCCAGGTGGCAGTTTTTTGTACAGGTCGGTGGCCCGATAGGCGCCAAGCCCCGCATCGAACTCGACGTGCACGGTACCGGAATCTTTGACGTCGACGAATCTGCGCCCAACGACAAAACGAAAGCCGTCAGCGTCGGCGGTTTGCATATTGCGCAGTAGCGCGGCATTCAGCAGGTAGCTGCTCAGTCCGTTGTGCGGTTCAGGCACGACGCCAGGCAGGTCGGAAATTTCGACTCTCGGTACGTCGGCGCCAGCATGGGTGCGAACACTGTTCGTCGCACCCACGTTGACTGCGGGCCGACTCGTGCCAGCCAATGGCGTCTGGTGCAGCACAGGCAGATCGGCGTCTGGCCGGAACCGGTTGGATCCCGGATCAAGCGTCGGCGAATTGACTTTCGGGATATTGGGCGACGCAGGTGGTTTGGGGCGCATGGTGTCATTCCTTGACGATTGCAGAAGTGGGTGAAAAACCATTCAGGCGAGTGCCGGCTCTTTGGCTGGGGACAATTGCTGAATGCTCAGGTGCTCGACGCTTATCAGGCGTGCCGGATCGCTGTCGATCTGCCAGCGGCCGATGTCGGCGTTGTAAAGGATCTTGCCTGGGGCCAAGTCCGCCAGTTGAATGTTCTGAACGTGGATTGCGCCACTCTCGAGTTCATCCCGGGCCTTGTGTGCCTCGATCAACGCGACGATAGCCTGGGGCGATGCGCATGCCGATGCGTTGACTGCATAGAGAGCGATGACTTCGAACAACGCATTGATCCGGTAACGATGTCCACCGGAAACGATGACATCGACACTTTCGAGTGGCAGCGAAGGATCGCTGCTGTCGGGCAAGTGGATGTGAATGCTGCCGATCTTCAACAGGTTGTTGCTGATGGCTAATTTGCTGCGATCGATCGGCTCCTGAAGGTGTTGCGTGTAGATGTCCCAGCTCGAAGAGCCGGACGTGCCAGCATCGGCCGTCGCTGTCGAGAGGCTGATGGACATGTTGCTCGCCGGATGGATTTCGTAGCGTCCCGAGCGGCCTTCCAATGCGTAGGAGGCACTGTGCGGGGCCAATTTGAAGTCGATGCGCTGCGCTGTTTGTTTCAGCGTACGTTTTTCTACCGCAGGTCTGACGAAGGTGTATTTCCCGGCGCGCTCACGCAGCGAGCCGCGACTTTGAATCACGGTGTAACCAGGCTTTTGCGCGTCGTCGCGATAGTTGTTCTGCGGGACATCGAGGTAGTAAGACACGCCATCGCGCATCACCAGGATGAAGTGATGACTGATCTGCCACGGGGACGCGAGAATCCCGGCGCCCATGTCGGTTTTCTTGCCAGGATGTTCGCGCACCCCGCCGTACAGCGAAAGCAGTCCGCCTTTCTTGAAGGTGAGCGTGAAATGCACGCCTTGATGACTCAGCGTCGTGAAAGCGCCATGGCGCGCTGAGTGCACGATATAGACGGCCCTGACCTCGTCGATCTCGCTACTGTCGAAGTCGACATACAGTGTGCTGCGGGCAATCTGCTCGCTCGCTCGCAACGTCGGGTGATGGCTGTCGCGGGAAACGTAATAGAAAGACTGCGCACTCGCCGAGACTGTCTGCACGCGGTCGTGCAACACGAACGGGGACGGTTTGCCGACACCTGCCTTGATCACCACGGCGTTCAGTACTTGTTCGGTCAGGTCGACTGTTTGTGCGGGCCAGTCCGGTTGCAGGTGATAACCGTCCTGCGTGACGAACAGCCATTTGTCGTTGCGCAGCGAGCGTTTGCCATTGATCGTCTGGTACACCGCTTCGATGATCAGCGTGCGCCCGGATGACTGCGGGTCATCGTCGCGTAGAGTTTCGATTACCAGCGCATCTGCGCGAATGCACCAGCGCTGGATGGCCTCGAGCGGCACGCCGAGGTACACGGTGCTTTGCTCCTGATCATCATCGGTGATCGACACTTCAAGGCTCTGCGGGTCGATGTGATAGGTGTCGACACCGCTGCCGCCGTCAACGATGACGTGGCTGCCACGGATCGACACCTGATCGTCGCCAGCGCCGGCACTGATGCGGTCCTGGCCATTGGCGGTAATCATGTCTGCCCGGTCCGAACCGGTCACCCGATTGGCCGCGCCCGCCAGGGTTTCGACTCTTTCGATGCCGTCGAAGGTTGAGTGCGGTTGCGGTTCGGCCGTCGCATCGGCAGTGCGCAAGCCGAGCTTGCCGGTGTTCAAGTCAATGGCATAACCGGTGTAGGGCGCGGTGCCGGGAATGTGATCCTGGCGGACATGCTTGCCTTGCAACCACAACAGATCAGTACCGTCACCGCCACTCAGGTGGCTGACTTGATCCGGCGCTGACGTCAGTGCTGCGGCTGCCGATTGAAAGAGAAAAGAGTCATCCTTGTCGCCGCCGCTCAGGCGTTTTTCACCGGCGCCGTAATTGAAATGATTCGGCTTGTCGCGCACGCCGCTGACCTGATCATTGCCGCCCCCCAGATTCCACAGCACGCCTTTGGCCGGATCAGCTTGTACGGTAATGATGTTGGAGCTGCCAGATGGCAGGCCGTTGCGGGCATCGTAGATATCGTCGGTCTCGTGGATGACCGGCGAGTTGACCGTCTTGTAGGCCGACTCGCCCTTGGTTTCGTCCCACTGGTGCTTGTAGACGCGTGTCGGTTGCAGGCGCACTTCGAAATGCCCGTTGACCACAGCGTCAACACTGTCTTTGAGTTCGTTTTTCAGCCAGCCGAGGCTTTTGCTTTTCAGCGCTTTGTCGTAGTCGCTATACGTCTTGGCGACGGTGAAACGATCCATCACAGCCGCATCCTGATCCACACCCCAAAATGCGAACCAGCCGGCGCGCCAGCGTTCGTTGATGGTCAGTTCGATGTAGTCGTCCATGTCATCGACCACCCGCGCGGCGCCATAGATGCGTGCGCCGACAATCAGGATCGCCGCAGCCGCCAGGCCCACCGGGCCAGCGGCCTGGAAGCCCATCAGCGCCGCGGCGCCGAGCATCAGCGAAAGCCCGGCGCTGAACACGCTCAAGCCGCCGGTGACATACAGATCCTGGGCCGCTTTGCCCTCGGCCTTGGCCGCGTCGCTGAAGGATTTGATCGCGGTATAGATGTCGAACGGCAGCGTCAGCACACTGGCGATCAGCCCTGCGCCGCGCGCCAGCCATTTGCCCATGCTGGTCTTGCCGAACTGCTCGAAGGTCTGCGCGCCCTGGCGCAGCATCTGCTCGCCGGTTTTGCTCAGCGCATATTCCACGCCCAGCGAGCCGATTTCCGCAACGCCGCCGCCGATATTTATCAGTGCTTCGGCTGTATCGCCTTTCTTCAGCGCGTCAATCGTGCCGATGTAGGCACTGTACAAGCCGTAGGCCTGCAATCCCGCGCCCATGCTGGTCATGCCGCGGCTCTTGACCTTGTCCACCCAGCTCGGCAAGTGGTCGGGCAGCGGGCTTCTGTGGATATCCAGGCGTTGGGTCGCGGTCAGCAGTTTGCTGATTTTCTGCATGGGCTCGACAGACGCGCCAGCAGGTATTTCGCGCAGCAGCGGCGGCGCATCGGCAGAGCGCAGCGTGACGATTTCATAAAGTAATTCCGGGACCCGTTGGCGATCTTGTGCATCGACGGATTTGATTCGCTGCTCGACCTGCGCCGAGTCGAGTTCCAGACCGTCAGTAAATGCCTGGTCGGGCTCGGAGAAGTACATGCTGGCCGCTGTAATGGCCTCTCCGTTGATGCGTGCTCCAAGTGCCTGAAGTTCCTGGCGGCTCACGGTCAGCTCGCCAAATCGCAGAGGCCCGAACAATTTGTCCAGATCTCGCAGGTCAGGTGACTTACCCGCAGCGTTGCCAGTTGCGGCAGTCGTTGAAACAGTTTCACTGTTAATGTCGGAAATCGTTATTGGCGCTGTAGGAATAGTTTCAGCGCTTACAGTAAAAAATGGCTTGGCCAAAATCAATGCTCGGTGGTGATATATCGATTTAATCTGCCATGAAGAGCTGCAAGTTTCCGTGGTTAATGTTTTGCTGATTGTATTGTTGTTTTTTGTATTGTGTTCGAAGTGGTCTGTCGGTGGTTTTTCATCTAGCGTAATTCCAGCTCGCAGGAAGCGGGTTTGATCATCAAGGAGAACAATATGACGATTTACGAAGATGAATGGGCGTTTTGGGGTGATATTGCCGGTAAGTATATTTTCAAGCATGCCGGTGTTGATATGAACACCGACATTGTTATCAAGGCCGCAGGGTTTTACGCTGATACGATGGTGCTTGAACGGCGCAAGCGCAAGCGGGTCAAGAATGTGCCGGATCTGCCGCCTTCGACCACTGGCAAGTAAAGCTGCGTCTTAACTTTGATCTGGTTGTTTGATAAACAAGAGAGTTCTTATATGTCTGATGATAAAAACATTACGTTCACAGGGCATTTGTTTGTGGGTGGACTTCCGCTGGTACTCAATTACCAGGTCATGGAACAGCGTTTAAAGCACTCGCGGATCACCACAGGGCAACGACTAAGTGCCGAGATTTCGCTGAATGATGAAATCAGCTCGCGAATTGTGACACTTGCGGATCACGACGATGTTGAACCGCTATTGATTGAGTTTTCTCCGGAAAGTCAGGGGCGTTACACACTCAAGGTCAAAACCGCCGGTCGCTACTTCAATTGGACTGTGCGGCTTGATCAAAACACCCGACATCTTCTGGTGGAAAAAAACTCCAGCAGTTACTTCGAACTGCAAACCTATGCCGGAAAACTCAAAACGCTGGACGACTTTCCGTCCAATCCCGCTTCAGTGGGATTGGTCAGTGTCGAGAAGAAAATCCGCCTGTTCCAACATGAAACCAGGGAAGGCCTGAAGTATTTTCTCGACAGGAATCCGAACGACACCAAGCACAATGCCTACAATCCCGAGCCTGTGTCGTTCATCTTGAAAACCATCCCGCCAGCGCTGACCTCCGCGGCCTAGTAGGCGTAGCGCAGCAACGTATGTGGCAAATGCCGCAACACAAAGAAGCCGAACAAAGCGACCATCGCCGGCAGCACCAGCCACCAGACTCTCTGTGGCATGGCGCCGAGCGGCGTCTGTCGCTGGCTGAGCCACAGGCCGGCGGCGCACACGCAAGCGGCGAGCATCGTGCCGGCCAGTACATCGGTCGGCCAGTGCGCGCCCAGGTACACCCGCGACAGGGCGATCGCCAGCGCTGGCATGCAGGCGATCAGCAGCCAGGTCAGGCGCATGCGCGGCGGTTGTCCGCGCCCGGCCAGTACGGCGAGGGTCAGAAACAGCGCGAACGCGCCGGACGCGTGACCGCTGGGCATGCTGTAGCTGGTCAGCGGATCGGTCAGCACTTCCGGGCGTACACGGGCGAAAAACACCTTGGTGCCCGTGTTGGCCAGCGCGGTGACCAGCAAGGTACCGCCGACGAAAATCGCCTGGCGCCACTGGCGGCACACCAGCAGCAGCACAGTGAACAAGGCGCTGAACAGCAGCATGTTGCGGAATTCACCGATCAGGGTGAGGGTGACGGCCACTTCGTCCAGCCATGAGCTGCGGTGTTCCTGCACCAGAGTCATGACGCCCTGATCGAGCGCATTCAGATGCGGATAGCCGATGAACAGGCCGATCAGGATCAACAGGCTCATGCTGCTGATCCACACCGTCGCGCGGCGATGGCGACGCAGGCTGCTATTGACGCTCAAGCCAACCATTGCCGCAATGCTGCCGGCGACAATCCCGGCTTCCAGCCAGAAACCTTCCGGCAGCGGCAGACGGAACGCCGCGCCGGTGGCCCAGCCCGGCAGCAGGTACGCCAGACTCCAGCCAGCGGCAGCCAACAGGCTGACGGCGGCGAAACGCGGGAACGGCATGTCGCACATTCCGGCGACCATTGGCAGCATCGGTCGCAGCGGCCCGATGAAGCGTCCGACCAGCAGACTGGCGATACCGTAGCGCTGGAAATACGACTCGGCGCCGGCCATCCATTCCGGGTGATGGCGCAGCCCCGGCAAACGCCGGATGTTCTGGTGGAAGTGTCTTCCAACGAAGTACGAGATCAGATCGCCGAGGATCCCGCCGAGAAACCCCAGTACCAGCGTTTCACTCAACGACAAGGCGCCACTGCCCGCGAGGACCGCGACGGCGAACAGCAACACTGTGCCGGGCACGATCAACCCGGCAATCGCCAGGCATTCAACCAAAGCCACAACAAACACCGCGGCGGCCAGCCATTGCGGGTTAGCGGCCAACCAGCCGGTTACGCTATCGAGCCATGGGCCCATACAAACCACTCCATTCCATTAATGTCCCCGGCAGGGGCTTTCATTCACAGCAAAAAATAATCGCGACCTTCGACCTGACCCCGGCGCAGCGGGTTCCGCGTGCACCATTGCGCATACGCGGCGTCGACGAAGCGGTACATCAGGTGTTCATCACGGCCAAGGGGAATCCCCAGGCGCGTGGTTTGAATAATCTGTACGGGCCTCGGCCCCGCGTCTTCCACCAGCAGCAACTCATGATCGAAACGCTTGGCATCCCACATCGGCACTTTCAGACCGAGCGCCTTGCACAGCAGCGTCTGGCCGGCGCAGAGTTTTTGCGGCGGACGTGGCCGGCCTTGGGCATCGGGGTTGTTCAGCAGCATCTGCGCCAGACTCGCCGGGCCGCTGATTTCATCGACCCACGGATACGCAGATTTGATCAAGACGGTAGCGTTTAACCTGTGATTTTTCGGGTTTCGTTTCATGGCTGGGATCATACCGGGAGTAATCGCGGCAAGAAACGCACTTAGGACTTGAAAATCGGGCACTATGCCACCACGTAGACTTGATCACTCAGTCAAGGGATACGACCAGCATGTCTAGCAGAGTTAGCGAAA
Organism: Pseudomonas sp. P4795; assembly: GCF_048822895.1. Taxonomy (NCBI): domain Bacteria; kingdom Pseudomonadati; phylum Pseudomonadota; class Gammaproteobacteria; order Pseudomonadales; family Pseudomonadaceae; genus Pseudomonas; species Pseudomonas sp. P4795. The sequence continues at coordinate 137,696 of NZ_JBMFBT010000004.1, forward strand.
TTCTTGCCAAATTACTAAAGGCGAACCCGACGTCTATCAAAGACATTAATGACCAATACGATTACGAAGATACAAAGGGTGGTGGCAAGCAAGACCCCGCCCTTGTGTCATGCGGTCAATGTGGTGATTACAATGAGCTTCAATATATATACGACACTAAGCTAAAACCGCTGGTCAACAGGTTAAAAATCACCGAAGAGCAAGCACTGGTGGCCTTGGAGGCGTGCTGCTCTGAATTGAAAAATCCCCGCAAGCGTGAAGAATTCTACGAACTGCTGGGCGAAAAGCTAAATTTGGAAATCAAGTAAAAAGACACGGCCCATCTATGCAACTGATTACGTGTGGGTGGGCTCTAATCATAGGAAGAAAAGTATGGCTTACGTTCAGCTAAATCACGACTTTACAAAGTTCATTGATCCAGAATTATACGCAAGTGTTTTGGATAAAAAAGACGATGGAGATTGTGTTCTGCGACTTCAACTGATCTGCGAGCGATTTCTAAGCGTCTATTTAAAGGAACGGATTGCACCCGAAAATATTGAGTTTTTCACCAGTGGAAAAGGCAAGGGAGCTGAAATCCTCCGACATTTTAACGAAAGGCTTACCACCGCTGTCGCATCTGGACTGCCCGCTGAGCTGGCAAGACCGCTTAAACACCTGAACAAAATAAGAAACGAATTCGCCCATAATCTTGATTATGAAATCAAGGATGTGGATATGAATAAGTATTTCGAATTGGTTGATTCATTCACGGTTGACGTTGGAACACCACATGGATTTGAGGGCAATGTAAAGGATTTTCAAATCCACGGTGATGGAAAAATCACAAAAGCCAGCGATAATTTTCAAGCCGGGTTTACGGCGGCAACCTATGCCTTGATGACAAAAGCGGGGATCTGGCTAGTGAATGATTTGAATAAACGCGGGCAGTTGAACGTTGGCAGCCCACTGCAATAGCGTTTGGATCAAGACGATAGCTTTTAAGCTGTGGTTTCTTGGGGTTCGTGTCATCACTGGAATCATACCGAAAGCCCCGGTTACGTGGTGTATGGCCGCTATGCGGTGGCGTGCAGTGGCTCGCCTATTCTGGTGATCGCTTCGCTTTAAAATCACAAGCTTTTTTTAAAGGTTAAATTTGTGCTAAATCAAAAGCAGTCTTTTTTAGACCCATAACTTCATTCTCAGCATGCAACATTAAAATGTTTTTTTCATAAAAAAATCAAAACTTTTTTACAAATTTACATCAAATAATTGAGTTTTCAACTTCATCAAACCCTCTATTTATGGCTTAAATACGGCAAAAAACTCTGTCAATAGCAAAACGAAAATATAATTTATAGTCCGACTTTGTTCCGATTTACCTGTCAACCCTATTTAACTTTTACTTAATTGAGTTTTGCAACTAACTGCTCAAAAAAAGTCATCGGAAAATTTCAAAAATCGCTCCCAGTTTAATTTCAGCATTAAGCGTGTGGGGTAGCCACCCCAAAAAATGAAAATTTTCAAACCCTGCCACTCGATTTCAAAATAATTCACAACTTACAAAAACAAACATAAAACTCATTATCTCAATCAATTGATATTATGGTGGCGTAAAACACTTAACCACTCTAAAAACCTTATTTGCATGAGCTGTATTTTTAAAAACATTTCGTTGCTTTTCTAAAAGCGAAGCTACCAGATGCTTTTGACTTTATTCCCAGTTCAACCCGATAGGCAAGGAGGTTATAATTTTCAAAGTGTCATATACACGGTAGTAAAGCACTGAAAACTTCGTTTTATGATTTGCTTCGCTTCGCTATTCAGATCTACGAACTTCGTTCGCCTTTCCCAGATGCTTTTGACTTTCCGCCCCGAACGGGGCATAGCTTTGGATTTTGATTGTAAAAGTATTTAAGAGTATTTAAGAGTATTTAAGAGGTCCGTTTTGAATTGAGAGTAAGCCAAAATTTAAACCCATAGGGGGTCCGTTATATGTATATAGGGGGTCCGTTATATGCATGTAAGGGGGTTCGTTATATGCATATAGGGGGTTGGTTATATGCAGATGTGTGTGGCGTTCTATGCAGATAAGGGGTTCGTTATATGTAGCATTAAAGTGCTAAATATGTGGCGTTAAAATAATGCAGCCTAAGCATCTTAATACGAGGTGTCGGTACTTCTATTGACTTACATTAAATCCATGCTCTAATATCCTTATACAAACAATAAAAGGAATGCGATGGATTATCTATTTAAGACAGTAGAAACAGATAAAATAGTTTATGCACAGAATGGTTATATGACTATTGCGAAGTCAATTCTTCATCTTCCCATATTTCAGTCTGTGAAGAATGGTGAGCGTAGAAGAATAAACTTACAAATTGATAGCCTTTACGGGTTCAAAAATGTAGAGATGCGTTTTTATCCGTTATCAGTAGATTTTGATTTCGACGTATTTTTCTATATCCTGCAAAAGAAAATAAAGTCTGAAAATTTATCATTTACTATTAACATCAATAAGTTCATGGAGTTCCACAAAGTTCACCCAAGCAACAAGAAAGTTTATATAGAGAAACTTAAAAACTCGCTTGATAACATGCTGGATTTCTATTTGAAATTTTCGTATGGCCCCAAAACATATAAGTGCCACTTGCTTACGCATGTTGAAGAGAATGAAGCATGCAGAGAAGAGATAAAAATAACATTCAGCAGATTCTTTGAGAATTTTTACAAGCATGACCCGGACCTAATATTCAACTTTAAGCTTACTGAATTCAAAGATATTAAAGGAGATTATGCAAAAGCATTGTATATGTTCTATTTAACCAACAGGTTTAATGAGGTAGTAGAGTTCAAAGTATCCGACATTATAAAGCGTTTAAATGCTGAAAAATACAATCGCAAGGATGTGTTAAAGAGAATTGCAAAGGCCCACGGCGAACTTATCAAAATAGGATTTTTAAAAGACGTTGGAACAATTAAAAAAGGGAACGGCTTGGTTGGCTATACGGTTGAATTTGACAAAATAAGAAAATGCCCTTTGCAAGACCACGCAAGTATTCCGGTAGTAAAGCATAAGACTACTATAAAGGATTTATCTCTCTGCGATGAAGAACTGCCATTCTAAAATCTAATAAAGCCCATTAGGGGCTTTATTTGTTACGTGTGTATTTATACTCTGAACGATGTTGGAATCGCTGTTTAATGGCATAATTCATGTCGCTTGCTACATCTGGATTGATTTCTTCAAGCCTGTCTTTAAGTTGGTATATGTTCTGCCTATGCATATATTGACTTTTTTGCTCCTCGTTTAACAGCCTTGGTATATATTGTTTGTCGAATACCCTATGCTCATCAATGCTATGACTTGAATTTCCCGGCAAATGCATTTTTTTCAATGAGTTAACTTCGTGTTCAATATCGCTTATCAAAGCACTTTCTAATCTTTCAATTACAATTGCTTTAAACTCATCATCAACTTCATCAGCTTGGATTTTTTCCAAAATCAATGCATGTATGTCGTTCGGTTCTCCTTCAATTATTTCATCTAACGCCTCAATTACGCTGTCAATAATGCCTGAAACAAAGTAGCTTTCTTTATAGTCGGATATTAAATCATCAATCAAATCAGCATAGCTAGATGTATCAATGGTTTGTGGTTCCGATGATGTTAATTGTTCATTATTAAAATCTTCATTAAGGTAATCAATTAAATCGTCATGTTGATTTTCTTGTTCTTGATTTTCGAACTCATTATCACCATTTTGCCACGCTACCTGTTCAACTGGCTTTGACGTTGTAGGTTCGTCAGTGTCTTGTATCTGTGGCCCAGTATCAGCCATTTCTAGCGGTGTTGGTGCTGCTGGTGTGTCTTTGGTCGGGATAGCTGTTTCTGGTGCTTCTACGGCTTCGTGAACGGCTTCTATGACTGGTTTTTCCACCTTGGCGATAGCTAGCAAGACACCATCAGCTTCCTTGATTTCAATTTCTGTATTGCCTTTTTCACGTAGATAATCATTCAACTGTTTAATATCTTCTGCTGAAAAGTCCTTTACGTTGGACATTTGGTATTGAAAGCCTTCTTTATCAAACAAACCTAATTCCACTGATTGCTTAATGCTTTCAATACAAAAATTCTTATTCGTGGATTCCGTTTTGATTGTCTCGCAAGGTGAATTATTGATTAGCACAATTAAGGCATCACGCACCGTTGATGGAGTTACTTCATAAACAGAAACAGAATGTTTTTCTTTGTCGTATGAAAACTTATCGTATTCATAACCCTTTTTAGATACCGAATAGTAACGAATAATATTTGAATGCTCTTGTGCTTCGTATTTCTTTAATCTCCATTGCACTGTATCCTTTTTGGTTTTAATTCTTGGTTCAAAGTCAATTCGTTCGCCAATCCATGCTAGGCTGTGGGTGATTCTTTGAGGTTTGAATTCTGCCGCTTGCCTTACTATGTCTTTAAGCTGCTCATCATTAAACTCTTTGAATTTCGTCTTTAAAGACTTCATTGAAAGATTAACCTGTGATGCTTTTATTGAATTCTCGTTGCCATCAACAAATGAAAAAGCAAGATTTGCCGCATTGTCATTATTCATGCGGACACCAATATTATTGTCCTGTAAGATTTGGAAAAGCTCTTGTGGTGATTTTGATTTTTTAGCGATTGTCCTGATGAAATCATTCATCGCTGTAAGTTGGTCAACTTTATCAGCATAAGCTTCTGGGTTGTGTTTTTTAAAGCGTTGTAAGTGAGCCGTAGGAGAATATTGGAAGTCATTAAGACGTTGCTGCTCTTCCAATACACATTTTCTATTTTCAACAACTTCAAGGTTAAATTGTTTTTCTAGCTTTGCTGCAATTCTTTCTTTCTTGTCAAAGTCATTGAAAGCTTTTGTTGTGTAGCAATTCCCAAGTTTATCTTTGTTTTTAACGACGATATGATAATGAAGCTTACCATTATCAATGTGATAATCTGCTACGAATGTCCTTGAACCATAGACCTGCCTAACATATGACTTTACTACTGTAAACGCCTTCTGTTTATCTTCTAGTGTTAGATTGTCAACATCGAAGTCATCAGGTGAAAATGAAACAATATCGCATAATGCAGCGAATTTTTGCCCTTTGTTTAAATCATCCATAAAGTAATCAGCAATAAAATTGCTGTATGAATGGTTATCATTGAATTTTTTCACAAAAGGCAGGCTGCATGTATCTGGTTCGTTTTTGTGAAAAGCTTTTTTCAAGAAATAATCAATATTGAAAACTATTTCATTCTTATTGGATAGATTGGCCGATAAATCTCCTTCTGGTTTTTTGATTATCATATATCACCATTGTTGTTGTCCTTTTCTTTGTTGTAGATAATTCTACCTTGAATATTTACACCATCAAGTAAGGTGTTAACCCTGTCCATCAATTGTTCTGCTTGTGTTATTCTTTTGTTCAATGCGTCTAATATGTTATTGAAATCAACTTCTTTGCCGTTATTAAATATTGCAACCCCATTACTGTCTAATCTATCTAATGCTGATGAAATGCCGTTCAGCGTGTTGAAAAGTTTACCAGCACCACAAACCTCGTCGATAATCTTAGCTGCTTCAATTAGTTTAGGGTCTGTATATTCAATGCATGACGTAACTCGTCTTTTAATTATTTTTGTAACGAGGCTGCTCTTGTTGCCTTTAAAATTATTTGAAAATAGTTCTTTCATAAACTTTGCACTATCACCCGAAAAGCGAAGATGGAAACTTTCACCTCTTTTTGATTCGGATAGTTGTGAGTAGATTTTTTTAAACTCTTTCAACTCATTTTCATCTAGTTTGTTTTTTGACTTGCCATTGAAATTCTTACCTAGAATTTCATTTGTGATCTCACCTCTTTTGTTTATATTTGTATTTTTATCTTTTTTCATAATGATTCCTGATGTGGTTTGTTTGTTGTTCGCTCCTATATATTTCAAACGAAGTGCGAAATATCAAGCGTTCTTGGGAACCGAATAAGGAATAAAATGGGAACCATTTTGTTGCTTATTTGGGAACCAAGAACATTGCTTGCCTATATAAGTAGCCTATATATACAGTAACATACATTATAATGTTTTCAAGTGAGTCGAAACTTTAACAAAAGCTTGAAATTTAAAATGTATAGCAATAATGAAAGTGTCAACCATGCGATAGCACTTTAAAAATAAAAATCTTCATTAGGGGTTTCGGGTATGGTTCAAAATTTCGGCCAGTTCAGCATCGCGTTGAATCGGATTTGTGGTTCTATATACGTTCTGGATAGTTCCATCATTGACAAACCGCTTCACGCCATTTTTAAAGATGATGGCATAATCTACTAGCTCGAAATCAATTTGAATGGTTTTAATTATCTCATGTAGCACAAGGTTGATTTTTGCACGGGTTTCATAAGTGCCATTGTTTTTAAGTTCTTCAAGTGCGTTGTCAATGTTAGCGTTATAGACGTTTAATTGTGACATTTGGGCTTGTAGCTCAGTGCGTTCAATATCTAAGGCTTTATTATTGTTTTCTGCATTATTGGCTTCTTCAATCATGAATGATGGAAGATTGCCAGCTTCTAAAAAAGACTTGCGAAAGTTTTCAAGAAGGGTTTTGTTTTTCTCGATTTTAGTTTCAATCGCCCGAATTTGTTTGATTAGTTGTTCAAGCGGGTTATTTTCGTTTAATACGTCCGCAAGGTTGATTTCTTGAATAGCTTTCAACATGGTGGCTTCAAAGTCGTCATATCTCAAACGTTTCAAGATACATTCGCGTGTAAATTTCCCTTTTTTACACACAATGTAATTGACCGACTTGGGAACCTTTGCACGTTTATCAATACCCGGATTGAGTAAATGAACCGGGCCACCACAGTCAGCACATTTCAAAAGGCCAGTGAAAAGGTTCGTGAATAGCTTACCCTTGCGACCTTTACGGGTCGTATTTGCTTCGGTGATACGCTGACACTGTTCAAATGTTTCAACGCTCACAATCTCGGGAAAATAGTCTGGAATGGGTTCACCTGCGGGGATCAGGTCGCGTTTCCCAGTGCCTTGTTTTTTTGGTTGGTAAAAACCATGAGTTGCGGGATTTCTCAGTATTTTTGAAATTATTGAAGGTTCCCAATATTCCGCACTTTTAAAGGTTGGGATATTTCGCTCATTCAAGAAGTTTTTGATTTTCAGCGAACCATTACCATTTTGAAATAATTCGAAGATTAGCCGGACGGTTTCAGCTTTTTCGTGATTGAGAACGTAGCGACGGCGTTTAATCTGTTTACCTATGCTTTCGTCCATTACATACGATGTTTCTGTATCAAGCCAAGCGGGGGCTTGTGCAGTCATTGCTACGCCATGACTGGCGGCAAGCTCTCTTTTAAAAGCCCAGTTTTTTAGACCTTTGTCGCTTTTGTTTTTACTTTCACCGTGTGAACGTGTTGCATCAATTGATAAAGTGATAATTGTATAAGCGTCATTTATGTCTTCAATGATTTTTTGTTCATTGGTGCTAATGATCGCTAGCTTCAACCCTTTTGAAATAATCGTATTGACCTTTAAAATCGCATCAATGGGGCCGCGACGGGTCAGACGGTCGATGTTTTCCAGTGCGAACACATCACCCGGTGCAAATTTTCCGGCTTCTAAATCTTCGAAGAACCGAGCAAGCTGCTTTTGGCTGGCGTCGTCAGAAAATGCAGAATGGCCGATGTCTTCAATTGCATGACTTTCATCGAGCGAAAGCCCATTCCTTAGTGCAAAATCAGCGATTAGTTTTCGCTGACGTTCAAGCGAAAAGCCTTTTAACTGCTCGGTTGTAGACATTCGAAGGTATGAAATTAAACGTGCCATGTGCTGTCGCCTGTAAGATTCGATCTTACAGGTATTATACGCCCGTCTTGATCAGCACTGCATTGCCTGGACCCTGCGCGCTGAAGTTCAGCGAATCGCCGCCACGGGCGTAATACATATAGATGTGCCCGCCATCCAGAAACAAAGCCTTACGCTTTTCTGTGTAGCCGAGAGACGCGTGGCTGCCTTTTTCCGCGCAGTAATAGGCTTCGGTTTCGATGATCCGCGCACTCAGCCACAGATCGCCGACGCGATGGCGAATTACTTTGCCGAGCAGATCGCGCGCAAGCGTCTGGGCGTCACGGTCGAAAAATTCGTCCGTAAGCCCCACGGGCAGGCGCGCAGCTTCGGCGCGAACGGTCAGTCTGGACATGGCAAAGCATATTTTCCGGTCAGAGGAGGGCGCGATGATATCAATTGCCAGCTTAATTACGCCTGAACGTCGGCAAATCGCTGTCCATTTCGACCATCCGCCCGTCACCGCTGTTAGTCAGGGGACGCGACAGCTATAATCTGCCGCTTTCCTCTTTGCCAAGACCCCAGCAGACCATGACTGAGTCCGTTCTTGACTACATGACCCGATTGGGTCGCGCCGCCCGTGAAGCCTCCCGGGTCATCGGCCGTGCCAGCACCGCGCAGAAAAACCGCGCCTTGCAGGCTGCTGCCAATGCGCTGGACGCGGCTCGTGTGGAGCTGGCGGCAGCCAATGAACTGGATCTGGCCGCCGGTCGCGCAAATGGTCTGGAGCCAGCAATGCTGGAGCGTCTGGAGCTGACCCCGGCGCGCATCGACGGCATGATCGTCGGTTTGCGTCAGGTTGCAGCGCTGCCGGATCCGGTCGGCGCGATCCGTGACATGAGCTTCCGTCCGTCGGGGATTCAGGTCGGCAAGATGCGTGTGCCGCTGGGCGTGATCGGGATTATTTACGAATCCCGGCCGAACGTGACCATCGACGCCGCGAGCCTGTGCCTGAAGTCGGGCAATGCGACCATCCTGCGCGGCGGTTCCGAGGCGATTCATTCCAATCGCGCCATTGCTGCGTGCATCCAGCGCGGTCTGGCCGAAGCCGAACTGCCCGCCGCTGTAGTGCAAGTGGTGGAAACCACTGACCGCGCTGCGGTCGGTGCGATGATCACCATGCCGGAATACGTCGACGTGATCGTGCCGCGCGGTGGCCGTGGCCTGATCGAACGCATCAGTCGTGATGCCCGCGTGCCGGTGATCAAACACCTCGATGGCATCTGCCACGTCTACGTCAGCCAGCACGCCGATCTGGCGAAAGCCCAGCGCATCGCCTTCAATGCCAAGACCTACCGTTACGGGATCTGCGGCGCGATGGAGACTTTGCTGGTCGATCAAACTGTTGCCAGGGATTTCCTGCCGTCGATGGCTGCACAGTTCCGCGAAAAAGGCGTCGAACTGCGTGGCTGCGAGCGCACCCGGGCGATCATCGATGCAGTTGCGGCCACTGAAGAAGACTGGAACACCGAGTATCTGGCGCCGATCCTGTCGATTCGCGTGGTCGACGGTCTCGATCAGGCTATTGAACACATCAACCATTACGGCTCGCATCACACTGACTCGATCGTTAGCGAAAACCTCGCCGACACCCGCAGTTTTGTGGCGCAAGTCGACTCGGCGTCGGTGATGATCAACACCCCGACCTGCTTCGCCGATGGATTCGAATACGGATTGGGTGCCGAGATCGGCATTTCTACTGATAAGCTGCACGCCCGTGGCCCGGTGGGCCTCGAAGGACTGACCTGCGAGAAGTACATCGTGGTCGGTGATGGCCAGTTGCGCGGCCAGGCGCCGGTCTGACTTGTCCGACCTCGACCTGACAGCGCCGCACGCCGGCAGCGAGTCCCGCCCCCTGCGCATCGGCGTACTGGGCGGAACCTTCGACCCGGTGCACATCGGCCATTTGCGTGGTGCGCTGGAAGTCGCCGAAGCGCTGGCGCTCGATGAACTGCGTATGATGCCCAGCGCGCGTCCGCCGCATCGCGGTACGCCGCAAGTGTCGGCGCAGGATCGGCTGGCAATGGTCGAGTGCGCGGTGGCCGGTGTGCCGCCGCTGGTGGTGGACGCCCGTGAGTTGCAGCGGGACAAACCGTCCTGGACCATCGATACCCTGGAGTCGCTGCGTGCCGAAATGGCCGCCGAGACCCAGGTTTTTCTGCTTTTGGGCTGGGACGCATTTTGCGGCCTGCCCACTTGGCACCGCTGGGAAGAGTTGCTCCAGCATTGCCACATCCTGGTGCTACAGCGCCCGGACGCCGACAGCGAACCGCCGGATGCCTTGCGCAACCTGCTGGCAGCGCGTTCGGTGAGCGACCCGTTGGCCCTGAAAGGGCCGAGCGGACAGATTGCATTCGTCTGGCAGACACCGCTCGCGGTTTCCGCCACCCAGATCCGTCAACTGCTGGCCAGCGGTAAGTCGGTACGTTTCCTGGTGCCCGACGCGGTCCTGGCCTACATCGATGCGCACGGTCTGTACCGTGCGTCGAACTGAACAAGGCGTGCTCAAGTAACACGATCTACGTGTGACGAGCCGCCGAATACACGAGCAAAACGAGTTTTATATGACTGACAACGTAAAGAAAGTTAAGCGCAAAGGCACATTCAAGAGCGCTCCGCTGCCGGAAGTGGCCAGCACCAACGAGCCGCTGAAGGGTGACGAGCTGGTCAAGGTTGCCGTTGCAGCCCTGGAAGACGTCAAGGCGCAAGACATCCAGATCATCGATGTGCGCGAGAAGCAGAGCATCACTGACTACATGATCATCGCCACCGGTACGTCCAACCGTCAGATCGGCGCGATGCTCGACAAGGTTCGCGAAGCCGTCAAAGCTCTGGGCGTCAAGCCACTGGGCGAAGAAGGCAAGGGCGACAGCGACTGGGTTCTGCTGGATATGGACGATGTCATCGTGCACATGATGACCGCCTCGGCTCGCCAGTTCTATGACCTGGAACGCCTGTGGGCCGGTGCCGAGCAAAGCCGTTCGGCCAGCGCTGCACACCACAGCCCGGAAAACACCCACGAGCATTTCACCAAGCTCAACAAAGACCAGCTGTAAGGGATTGCTGTGCGACTGCGACTGATCGCCGTCGGTTCACGCATGCCCAAATGGGTGGAAGAAGGCTGGCATGAATATGCCAAGCGTCTTCCGTCCGAGCTGGCGCTGGAACTGGTGGAAATTCCGCTCAATACCCGCGGCAAGAACGCCGACGTGGCTCGTTTCATCCGCCAGGAAGGCGAAGCCATGCTGGCCAAGGTCGGGCCGAACGAGCGGGTTGTCACCCTCGAAGTCCACGGCAAGCCCTGGAGCACCGAGCAACTGGCGGTCGAACTGGATCGCTGGCGGCTGGACTCGCGCACGGTGAATTTCATGGTCGGTGGCCCGGAAGGGCTGGCGCCGGAAGTCTGTGCCCGCGCCGATCAGCGCTGGTCGTTATCGCCGCTGACCTTGCCGCACCCGCTGGTGCGGATCCTCATCGGCGAACAGCTGTACCGTGCCTGGACCGTGTTGTCCGGTCACCCTTACCACAAGTAAGCCTGCCCCCATGTCCCAGCCGATCCGCATCAAGGACCACGAAAAAGACGCCCGTCTGGTGCGTGGCCGCGTCGTGTTCGGTGCAATTGCGGTGGTGGCGCTGATCTGTGTGCTGATCGCGCGCCTGTATTTCCTGCAGGTGATTCAGTACGAGTACCACTCGACGCTCTCGGAAAACAATCGGGTGCATGTCCAACCGATTCCGCCGACCCGTGGCCTGATCTTCGATCGCAACGGCGTGGTGGTGGCGGATAACCGCCCGAGTTTCAGCCTGAGCATGACCCGCGAGCGCTCCGGCGACTGGCAGCAAGTGCTCGACGTGATTGTCGAAGTGCTGGAGATGACGCCCGAGGATCGGGTGATCTTCGAGAAGCGCATGCGTCAGGGGCGCCGGCCGTTCGAGCCGGTGCCGATCCTGTTCGAGCTGACCGAAGAGCAGATCGCGCGGATCGCGGTGAACCAGTTCCGGCTGCCCGGCGTTGAAGTGGTTGCGCAGTTGGTGCGTCACTACCCGCAGGGCGCGCACTTTGCGCACTCGGTGGGTTACATGGGGCGGATCAACGAGAAAGAGCTGAAGACTCTCGATCCGGTCAACTACAGCGGCACCCACCACATCGGCAAGACCGGCATCGAGCGCTTCTACGAAGCCGAGTTGCACGGTCAGGTCGGTTACGAGGAAGTCGAGACCAACGCCCGCGGCCGCGTGTTACGGGTACTCAAACGGACCGATCCGGTGCCGGGCAAGGACATCGTCCTCAGTCTCGACATCAAATTGCAGGAAGCCGCCGAAGCCGCACTCGGTGGACGCCGTGGCGCGGTGGTGGCGCTCGATCCGAAGACCGGTGAAGTGTTGGCGATGGTCAGCCAGCCGAGTTTCGACCCGAATCTGTTTGTCACCGGGATCAGCTTCAAGGCCTATGCCGAGTTGCGCGATTCCATCGACCGGCCGCTGTTCAACCGCGTGCTGCGCGGCCTGTACCCGCCGGGTTCGACGATCAAACCGGCGGTGGCCATCGCCGGTCTCGATTCGGGCGTGGTCACTGCATCGAGCCGGGTGTTCGACCCGGGCTATTACATGCTGCCCAACTACGATCACAAATATCGCAACTGGAACCGTACCGGGGACGGCTTCGTCGACCTCGACACGGCGATCATGCGTTCCAACGACACCTACTTCTATGACCTGGCGCACAAGCTCGGCATCGATCGGCTGTCGGCCTACATGAGCAAGTTCGGCATCGGCCAGAAGGTCTCGCTGGACATGTTCGAAGAATCTCCCGGCCTGATGCCGACGCGTGAATGGAAGCGCGCGACCCGGCGTCAGGCGTGGTTCCCCGGCGAAACCCTGATCCTCGGGATCGGCCAGGGCTACATGCAATCCACCCCGCTGCAACTGGCCCAGGCCACAGCGCTGGTGGCGAACAAGGGTGTTTGGAACCGGCCACATCTGGCCAAATCCCTCGAAGGCGTGAAGCCGGTGGATGAGAATCCGATTCCGGACATCATCCTGCGCGATCCGTCGGATTGGGCCAAGGTCAACCACGGCATGCAGCAGGTGATGCACGGTGCGCGCGGCACGGCGCGTAAAGCAGCCATCGGCGCCCAATACCGGATTGCCGGCAAGTCGGGTACGGCGCAGGTCGTGGCGATCAAGCAGGGTGAGAAGTACGACCGCTCGAAAGTCCAGGAACGCCACCGCGACCACGCCTTGTTCGTCGGTTTTGCCCCGGCTGACGATCCGAAAATCGTGGTGTCGGTGATGGTCGAGAACGGTGAATCCGGTTCCGGCGTCGCTGCACCCGTGGTGCGTCAGATCATGGATGCATGGTTGCTCGACCCGCAAGGTCGTTTGAAGGCCGAATACGCCAGCCCTATCAGTGCGGAGGCTACGGCCCGTGATGAATAATTTTGATCGCATGCTCTCCAGTGAGGATGTGATGCGCCGCCGTGCCACGCTGTTGCAGCGTTTGCACATTGATGGCCCGTTGTTGATTCTGCTGCTGATTCTCGCGGCCGGCAGTCTGTTCGTGCTGTATTCGGCGAGTGGCAAGAGCTGGGACCTGCTCGGCAAGCAAGCCACTTCATTTGGCATTGGTCTGGTGTCGATGATCATCATTGCCCAGTTCGAGCCGCGCTTCATGGCCCGCTGGGTGCCGCTGGGTTACGTGATCGGAGTGTTGCTGCTGCTGGTGGTGGACATCATGGGCCACAACGCCATGGGCGCGACCCGCTGGATCAACATTCCCGGGGTGATTCGCTTCCAGCCCTCGGAATTCATGAAGATCCTGATGCCGGCGACCATTGCCTGGTACCTCTCCAAGCGCACGTTGCCACCGCAACTCAAGCACGTCGGCATCAGCCTGATGCTGATTGGCGTGCCGTTCGCCTTGATCGTGCGTCAGCCGGATCTCGGTACTTCGCTGCTGATTCTCGCCGGTGGTGCGTTCGTACTGTTTATGGGCGGGCTGCGCTGGCGCTGGATTCTCAGCGTGCTGGCAGCGGCGATTCCGGTGTCGGTGGCGATGTGGTTTTTCATCATGCACGACTACCAGAAGCAGCGGATCCTGACCTTTCTCGATCCGGAGAGCGATCCGTTGGGCACCGGCTGGAACATCATTCAGTCGAAAGCCGCGATCGGCTCCGGCGGTGTGTTTGGCAAGGGCTGGCTGCTCGGCACCCAGTCGCACCTGGACTTCCTGCCGGAAAGCCACACCGACTTCATCATTGCCGTGCTCGGCGAAGAGTTCGGTCTGGTGGGCATCTGCGCACTGCTGCTGATCTATTTGCTGCTGATCGGTCGCGGGCTGGTGATCACCGCTCAGGCGCAGACGCTGTTCGGCAAATTGCTCGCCGGCGCGTTAACCATGACGTTTTTTGTTTACGTTTTCGTCAACATCGGTATGGTCAGTGGCCTGTTGCCAGTGGTGGGGGTGCCGTTGCCGTTCATTAGCTACGGAGGAACTTCGCTGGTGACATTGCTGTCAGCGTTTGGGGTTTTGATGTCGATCCATACCCATCGCAAGTGGATCGCACAGGTTTGAATAAGGTGAAGAGTTCAATGCAAGTAATGCGTGGCTGGGCGACTCGAAACGCGCCATGGGTCGGCCTGGTAGGCATCCTTGGCAGCGCGCAGGAAGCGCTGGCCGGCGATTACGAAGGCTCGCCTCAGGTGGCCGAATTCGTCGGTGAAATGACCCGCGACTACGGTTTTGCCGGCGAGCAATTGATGAGTGTGTTCCGCGAAGCCGAGCGCAAGCAGTCGATCCTCGATGCCATCTCCAAACCCGCCGAGCGGGTCAAGCAGTGGAAAGAATATCGACCGATGTTCATCACCGACGCGCGCATCGCCCGTGGTGTGGACTTCTGGCGTCAGCACGAGGCCACTTTGGCCCGCGCCGAGCAGGAATATGGCGTGCCGGCACAAGTGATCGTGTCGATCATCGGCGTCGAAACCTTTTTCGGACGCAATACCGGCAATTTCCGGGTAATCGATGCCTTGTCGACCCTCGGATTCGACTATCCTCCGCGTGCCGAATTTTTCCGCAAGGAACTGCGTGAGTTCTTGCTGTTGGCGCGTGAAGAGCAGGTCGATCCGCTGACCCTCAAAGGCTCTTACGCCGGGGCGATGGGGCTGCCGCAGTTCATGCCGAGCAGTTTCCGCGCCTATGCGGTGGATTTCGACGGCGACGGCCACATCAATATCTGGAACAACCCGGACGACGCGATCGGCAGCGTGGCCAGCTACTTCAAGCGTCATGGCTGGGTCGCTGGCGAACCGGTGGTCAGTCGCGCCGATGTGCGTGGCGATCAGGTCGACGAAGGTTTGACCACCGGTATCGAGCCGACGAAAACCGTCGGGGAGTTGCGAGCGTTGGGCTGGTCGAGTCATGATGCGCTGCGCGACGAGATGCCGGTCACCGCATTTCGTCTTGAAGGCGAGAACGGCCCGGAATACTGGATGGGCCTGAAGAATTTTTACGCGATCACGCGATATAACCGCAGCGTGATGTACGCCATGGCCGTACATCAATTGTCTGAACAGCTGGTACAAGCACGGGGCGTCAAGTAATGCAGGCATTGCCTAACAATAAACCCCTGAAGCTGGTGGCTTTCGCTGCGTTGGCAGTGCTGGTTGCCAGTTGCACCACCAGCCGTTCGCCGAGCCCGAAGTCGTCGCCCACCGTCGTCCGCACGCAGCCGAAGCTGGATATCAACCGCGCGCACAAAGATGGCGCGCCGTGGTGGGACGTCGATGTTTCACGCATTCCTGATGCCACCCCGACTCTGCACACCGGTGCCTACAAGGCCAACCCGTATACCGTGCTGGGCAAGACCTATTTCCCGTTGCAGGAATCGAAGACTTACGTCGCTTCGGGCACCGCGTCCTGGTACGGCACCAAGTTTCACGGTCAGAACACCGCCAATGGCGAAGTGTATGACCTGTACGGCATGAGCGCCGCGCACAAGACTCTGCCACTGCCAAGTTACGTGCGGGTGACCAACCTCGACAACAACCGCACGGTGATCCTGCGCGTCAACGACCGTGGCCCGTTCTATT
The DNA here is from genome assembly GCF_048822895.1 of Pseudomonas sp. P4795. Taxonomy (NCBI): domain Bacteria; kingdom Pseudomonadati; phylum Pseudomonadota; class Gammaproteobacteria; order Pseudomonadales; family Pseudomonadaceae; genus Pseudomonas; species Pseudomonas sp. P4795. The sequence goes on from NZ_JBMFBT010000004.1 coordinate 153,651, forward strand.
CCGACCGGATCATCGACTTGTCCTACGCTGCCGCGAAAAAACTCGGTTATGCCGAAACCGGTACCGCGCGGGTCAAGGTTGAAGGCATCGATCCCCAGCAATGGTGGGCGGCCAAGGGCCGTCCGGCGCCGCTGATGCTCAATGAGCCGCAAATCGCGCAGAATAGCGCTCCGGTTATCACGGCCTCGGCCGGCACCGTCGAGCAATGGACGCCACCGCCGCAGCAACACGCCGCGGCCGTAGTGCCAGTGCAGATCGATGCAAAAAAAAACGCTTCTGCAACAGCGTCTGGCCAGTTTCTGCAGGTGGGCGCGTTCGCCAACCCGGACGCTGCAGAACTCCTGAGGTCGAAGCTCAGCGGGATGGTGAGCGCTCCGGTGTTCATCAGCTCGATCGTGCGCAATCAGCAGACCCTGCATCGGGTCCGTCTGGGGCCGATCGGCTCGCCGGGTGAAATTGCCCAGGTGCAGAACAGCGTGCGCTCGGCCAATCTTGGTTCGCCAAGCGTGGTCACCGAGTAAGCAATACGTAGGACCTGATTGACGATTCACCAGCGATTGGGGGGTGAATCAGGTTGTTGGCTCGTCGAAGAACAAAAGCCCGGCAAGGGTGACTGGAGTGAGCAACTGAACACGCGATGGCCCGTTAGAAAGCCATCTGATTAAATTTTGCCTTCGGGCAGTTTCCATTAGCGATTTCGAGAGACGGATGAACATCACCACCTTTGCCAAACGCCTGTGTCTGCTAGTCCCGCTGCTCCTCTCGCCAGCCGCTTTCGCGGTCGAGATGATGCCGTCGCCACCTCAACTGGCCGCCAAAGCCTACGTACTCATGGACGCCAGCAGCGGCAACGTGCTGGTCGAGAACAACGGTGACCAGCGTCTGCCGCCAGCCAGCCTGACCAAACTGATGACCGCGTACATCGCTACGCTGGAAATCCGTCGTGGCCAGATCGGTGAAAATGACCCGGTGACCGTCAGCGAAAACGCCTGGCGCACCGGCGGTTCGCGGATGTTCATCAAGGTCGGCTCGCAGGTGACTGTCAGCGATCTGTTGCACGGCATCATCATCCAGTCCGGCAACGACGCCAGCGTGGCACTGTCCGAGCACATCGCCGGCAGCGAAGACGCGTTCGCCGACATGATGAACAAAACTGTCAGCGATCTGGGCATGACCAACAGCCACTTCATGAACCCGACCGGTCTGCCGAACCCGGAGCACTACTCGTCGGCTCACGACATGGCAATCCTGGCTCGCGCGATCATCCACGAAGACCCGGCTCACTACGCGATCTACTCGCAGAAAGAGTTCTTCTGGAACGGAATCAAGCAGCCTAACCGCAACCTGCTGCTGTGGCGCGACAAGACCGTTGACGGTCTGAAAACCGGTCACACCGACGAAGCCGGCTACTGCATGGTGTCCTCGGCCGTACGTGATGGCATGCGCCTGATCGCCGTGGTGTTCGGCACCAACAGCGAAGTAGCCCGTGCTTCCGAGACCCAGAAGCTGCTGACCTACGGTTTCCGCTTCTTCGAAACCCAGACCTTCTATCAGAAGGGCACCGAACTGGCTCAGGCTCCGGTGTGGAAAGGCACCACCAATCAAGTCAAGGCCGGCCTGGCTCAAGACTTGACCATGACCCTGCCAAAAGGCCAGCTGAAGAAGCTCGCTGCGAGCATGACCATGAACCCGCAACTGACCGCGCCAATCGCCAAGGGCGACGTGATCGGTAAAGTCGAAGTCAAACTGGACGACAAGGTCGTGCACAGCGCCGACCTGATCGCCCTCGATGGCGTTGAGGAGGGTGGTATCTTCCGTCGCATGTGGGATAGCATCCGTCTATTCTTCTACGGCTTGTTCAACTGATTTGAGTGTTGACCTGCATGGCCCCGCTTCCACCCGAAGCGGGGCCATGCGCGTTGGCACGGCTCAAGAGGCCGTTACGCCATGACCGATACCGAAGTAAAGGCGCCAAAGATCGAATTCCCTGCCACTGACTACCCGGTTAAGGTGATCAGCGACACGGGTGTCGGCAACAAAGACAAGATTATCGACATCGTCAAAAAGCACGCGACCATCAATGATGAGCGCATCGACGAGCGTCAAAGCACCAACGGCAAGTACACCACCATCCAGCTGCACATCATCGCCACCGGTCAAGACCAGCTGTACGACATCAACAGCGAGCTGCGGGCTACCGGTTTCGTACACATGGTGTTGTGATGTCTGGCACGCTGGGCTTTCGCGAGCTCGGCCAGATGGCTTACGAGCCGGTCTGGCATGCTATGCAACGCTTCACCAACGAGCGTGGCAGCGACGCCGCCGACGAAATCTGGCTGGTCGAACACCCTCCGGTGTTCACCCAGGGCCAGGCCGGCAAGGCCGAACATCTGTTGCTGCCGGGAGATATCCCGGTGGTGCAGGTTGATCGCGGTGGGCAGGTGACTTATCACGGCCCCGGCCAACTGGTGGCGTATCTGCTGCTGGACGTGCGCAAACTCGGGTTTGGCGTGCGTGATCTGGTCAGTCGCATGGAGCAATGCCTGATCGAGCTGCTGGCCAGCTACGGCGTCAGCGCCGCAGCCAAACCGGATGCGCCCGGTGTCTACGTCGATGGGGCGAAAATTGCTTCGCTGGGTTTGCGGATTCGCCACGGTTGTTCTTTTCATGGCCTGGCCCTGAACGTGGACATGAATCTGGAACCGTTTCGACGGATTAATCCCTGCGGCTACGCCGGGCTGGCGATGACCCAGCTGAGCGATCACGCAGGACCGATTGAATTTGCCGAGGTAAGTGCCCGACTGCGCGCGCAGCTCGTCAAACACCTCGACTATGCTGAGCAGACGACCCTGACGGGCGGAATCGACTGATATGACTACTGATGCAGTGCAAACCATGATCCCGACGCTCGACGTGACCGAGCGCCCGGCCCCGCGTCCCAAGGTCGAAGCCGGCGTCAAGCTGCGCGGCGCCGAGAAGGTTGCACGCATCCCGGTAAAGATCATTCCGACCACCGAGCTGCCGAAGAAACCTGACTGGATTCGCGTACGCATCCCGGTTTCGCCGGAAGTCGACCGAATCAAGAGCCTGCTGCGCAAACACAAACTGCACAGCGTCTGCGAAGAAGCGTCCTGCCCGAACCTTGGCGAGTGCTTCTCCGGTGGCACCGCGACCTTCATGATCATGGGCGACATCTGCACCCGTCGCTGCCCGTTCTGCGACGTCGGCCACGGTCGTCCGAAGCCACTCGACGTAAACGAGCCGCAAAGCCTGGCCATCGCCATCGCCGACCTCAAGCTCAAGTACGTGGTGATCACCTCGGTTGACCGCGACGACCTGCGTGACGGCGGTGCCCAGCATTTTGCCGACTGCATCCGCGAAATCCGCAAACTGTCGCCGAACGTGCAGCTGGAGACGTTGGTTCCGGATTATCGTGGCCGCATGGACGTTGCCCTGGAAATCACCGCTGCCGAGCCGCCAGATGTGTTCAACCACAACCTTGAAACCGTGCCGCGCCTGTACAAGGCTGCGCGTCCGGGTTCGGATTACCAGTGGTCGCTGACCCTGCTGCAACGCTTCAAGCAGATGATGCCGCACATTCCGACCAAATCCGGCCTGATGCTGGGCCTGGGCGAGACCGACGAAGAAGTCATCGAAGTCATGAAGCGCATGCGCGAACACGACATCGACATGCTCACTCTCGGCCAGTACCTGCAACCATCGCGCAGCCACTTGCCGGTCCAGCGCTTCGTGCACCCGGACACCTTCGCCTGGTTCGCCGAGGAAGGTTACAAGATGGGCTTCAAGAACGTCGCTTCCGGCCCGCTGGTACGTTCGTCGTACCACGCCGACGAGCAGGCGAAGCTGGTCAAGGCCGAGCTGATGGGTTCTTGATCCGACGTTGATTGCTTCACAAAAATACCCGCCCAGGCGGGTATTTTCATTTGCGGAGCAATCCCTGAACCTGTGGCCTCGGTGCCTCTTTTGTTTACCCGCTTTCCTGACTACTGTGTGTGCACGACTTCACACAGGGAGATCCATGGATGACCGTTCGACCGACCCACACCCTTTGTCCACACAGGCCCGTACCGGCTCTGCCGTCTGAAGGGCTGATCGGCGTGATCGCACCGGCCGGCCCGGCCGCGCTCGACACCGACAAAGCCGTGCAATGGATGCGCGCCCGGGGTTATGGCTTACGGGTGTTTCCCGGCGTTTACGAGAAGGACGGCTATCTGGCCGGCAGCGACGAAGTACGGCTGAATGACCTGCACGCAGCGTTCGCTGATCCAGAGGTCGATGCGATCATCTGCCTGCGCGGCGGATACGGCACGCCACGCTTGCTGGACCAAATCGACTTCGATCTCCTGAGCCGCAATGCCAAGCCCTTTATCGGTTACAGCGACATCACCGCGCTGCACGTGGCGATCAGTCGTTACGCCGGATTCGTGACATTCCACGGGCCGCTGCTCAATGCCGACCTGTTGGGCGACAAGGAGCCGCCGACCGTCACTTCATTCTTCGCCATGCTGCGTGGGCAACTGACGGCGGGCAGCGTGTTGAATCATCCGGTTGCCTGGCCGTTGACCACCGTGGAGCCGGGCATTGCCCACGGGCGCTTGCTCGGCGGCAATCTGGCGATGCTCACCGCGGTCATGGGCACGCCATACGAAATGGACGCAGAAGGCGTGATTCTGTTTATCGAAGATATTAACGAGCCGCTGTATCGCATCGACCGCATGCTCACGCATTTACGGCTGGCTGGTGTGTTAGGCAAGTTACGTGGTGTGTTGGTGGGGGATGTGGCGGGGGTTGATACTGATGCGCTGAACCGCTTGCTCAAGCAGACGTTTGCGCCATTGCGGATTCCGGTGTTGTCGGGATGGCGCAGCGGACATTGCAATCCGAACCTGACGCTGCCGATGGGCGCGCTGGTTCGGCTGGATGCTGGCAAGAAGGAATTGATGTTGGAACAGGATGTAGTCACCCGATAAAGCAAAAGATCGCAGCGTGCCGCAGCTCCTACATTGGAATACGTTTCCTGTAGGAGCAGCGTGCCGCAGCTCCTACAGGGGAATGTGGTCCGTGTAGGAGCTGCGGCACGCTGCGATCTTTTGATCTTGCTATTTAACGACGGCGTTCGAGGGAGTACACAAACGGCGCAACAATTTCGATCGAGCCGTTGGTCAGCATGTCGGCCGGTGGCTTGGGCAGCGGTTGTGCGCGGCGGATCATTTCCAGGGTGGCCCGGTCCAGATCGGCGTTGCCGGAGCGGCCCACCAGTTCGAATGACAATACGTTGCCTTCAGCATCGACCACGAAACGCAGTCGGTTCAAACCTTCCTTGCCTCGTGCCTGTGCGCTTTGCGGGTACTTCTTGTACTTCTGCAAATGCGCGAGCAGGGTGCCTTGCCAACTGGCCTTGGCCGCCAACTGTGCGGGCGACGGACCGGGTGCCGGCTGCGCGGACTTCTCCGTTGGCGCCTGGGTCGGTTGAGTGTCGGCTGGCTTTTCCTCGGAAGGTTTTTCCTTCGGTGGATCGGGCAGCTTCTTCTCGACTGGCTTCGGCGGTTTAGGCTTTGGCTTGGGTTTAGGTTTCTGCACCGCGATTTCGGCTTTCGGTGCTTCGGCCAGTTTCGGAATCGGCAGTTCTTCCACCGGAGCCGGTGGCTGCGGTGGCGTGACGACTTTCGGCGGTGCCGGCGGTGGCGGGGCCGGAAGCGGTGCCAGCTCGACCATCATTGCCTGCGGCGGCAATTCGATGGGCGGGCGGGCGGTCCAGTTCAGGGCCAGCGCGATGGCCAGCGCATGCACGCCCAGCACCACGGCCAGGCTACCGCCGTAACGCGTCAGCTTATGGCGCGTTGTGATCATTTTTTGACTGCGCTCTCAAGACCGACCAGGCCAACCTTCAGATAACCGGCGGCGCGCAGACTATCCATCACGCTCATCAGGTCGCCGTAATCCACGCCTTTATCGGCCTGGAAGAAGATCGTCGTGTCCTTCTTGCCCTTGGTTTTCGCGTCGAGGGTGGCGCCGAGCGATGCGGCGGTCACTTCGTCTTCGCCGAGGAACAGGCGCTGGTCAGCTTTCACGCTGAGGAACACCGGTTTCTCTGGCCGCGGCGCCGGTTTGGCGGTCGAGGCGGGCAGGTCGACTTTGATGTCCACAGTGGCCAACGGCGCGGCCACCATGAAGATGATCAACAGCACCAGCATCACGTCGATGAACGGCGTGACGTTGATTTCGTGGTTCTCGGCCAGATCGTCGTCTGCGCCTTCTTTCAAATGCAGGCCCATGGCCGATTACCCCACTTTGACCATGTGCGGCTGCGAGCTGCTGCGCTCAGGCTGGTGGTCGAGGTCGCGGCTGACCAGCAGCAGCACTTCTGCCGACGCATCGGACACCTGCGCCTTGTAACCGGCGATGGAGCGGGCGAACACGTTGTAAATGACTACCGCAGGAATCGCGGCAACCAGCCCCAGTGCGGTGGCCAGCAGTGCTTCAGCAATGCCCGGCGCAACGACGGCGAGGTTGGTGGTCTGGGTTTTGGCGATGCCGATGAAGCTGTTCATGATGCCCCACACGGTACCGAACAAGCCTACAAACGGCGCAGTCGAACCGATGGTCGCGAGCACGCCGGTGCCGCTGCTCATGTTGCGGCCACAGGCAGCAACCAGGCGCTCGAGACGGAAGCTGACGCGTTCCTTGATGCCTTCTTTCTCGCGGGCGTTGGTCGACAGGTGCATTTCTTCCAGCGCATCGTGCACCAGCAGATTGGCCAGGGTGCCTGGCTTCGCCGCCGTGGCGCTGGCTTCTTTAAGGGTGGTGGCTTTCTTCAGTGCGGCGATTTCGCCACGCAGACGACGCTTGGCGCCCATCAGCTCGAAGCCTTTGGCAATCCAGATGGTCCAGGTGATGATCGAGGCGATGGCCAGACCGATCATCACGATTTTCACGATGATGTCGGCGTTCTGGTACATGCCCCATGGCGACAGGTCGTGGGCCATGCCCAGCGAGTTGTCGGCTTCAAGGACTTCAGGTGCGCTGGCGTCGACGGCTTGCACGGGATCGGTGGCGGCCGGCGCAGCGGCAGGAGCGGTTTGCTCCTGAGCTGGCGGAGCGGCAGGTGCCTGGGCGTCAGCGAAAGCGGCGACGGGCGTCAGCATCAAGCTGAGCAACAGGGCAGCCACGGCGCTCCAGGCGCGAGGTCGGGTGGTAGGCGAAGCGGTGTTTTGATTACGTGTCATGCTGGCCGGACCTGAGATAGAAAAACGGTAATGCTCTTCCAGGCCTCGTGAGGCCGAGAACAAAAGTGGCGTGCATTATTGCAAGTAATTCTTGTTAACAAAAGTAATAGAGTATCTTTTTTTCCTTGATTGCTAGCCGCTCGTCCTGTGCCGAGGCTAGTCTGTCGCTTTGAAATGGGAGTTTATTGATGTCCGCGCCTTCTGTTCTGATTGCCGGTTGTGGCGATGTCGGCAGCCGCCTGGCCAAGCAATTGCTGGCTGAAGGCTGGGAGGTTCATGGCCTGCGCCGTGATATTTCACGTCTGCCCGATGGCGTCATCGGTGTGGCCGGTGACTTGTTCAATGAAGACTGCCCAGCGACCTGGCCGGTCGGTGCGGTGGATTATCTGGTGTATTGCGCGGCAGCCACCGAGCACGATGAGGCCGGTTATCGCGCGGCGTATGTGCAGGGTCTGCAGAACGTTTTGAGCTGGCTGGACGATTACGGGCAAGTGCCGGATCGACTGTTGTTCGTTTCCAGCAGCAGCGTTTATGGGCAGCAGGAAGGCGAGTGGGTCGATGAGGCATCCGCAACTGTCGCTGCCGGGTATTCCGGGCAGGTGATGCTTGAGGCCGAGCAGGTGGCGCTCAAGAGCGGCATCCCCGCGAGCATCGTGCGCCTGACCGGCATCTATGGCCCAGGCCGTGAATGGCTGCTGACTCAGGTGCGGCGTGGTTATCGCGTGGCGGTCGATCCGCCGCTGTACGGCAATCGCATTCATGCGGATGACGCGGCCGGGCTGATGGCGTTTCTGCTGGAAGCGGATCGCAAAGGTGTGACGCTGGAAGATATCTACATCGGCGTCGATGATGCGCCGGCACCGTTGGCCGAGGTGGTGGGGTGGTTGCGCGAGTACTTGGGTGTTACCGAGTGGTCGGAAGACGCAAGCGTGCGTCGCACCGGCAGTAAGCGTTGCAGCAATGCACGGGCGAAAGCGCTGGGCTGGACGCCGAAATACCCAAGCTACCGCGAAGGCTACGCGGCGATCCTCGAAGGTAAATGCTGACTCCCAGACACCACAAACCACTGTGGGAGCGGGCTTGCCCGCGATGACGCCCTGGCAGTCAACACAAGTGTTGAGTCTGATGGCCTCATCGCGGGCAAGCCCGCTCCCACAGGGTTAAGTGTTGTTCTCAGGTATGGTTACTGCTTCTCAAGCAACCACTTGCGATCGCCGGGAGTAAACGCCGGCATTTCATCCGCCAGTGCCGTGTTCACGGTCTGAAAGATTTCCAGCTCCTTGCCCTTGCGCGCAAAGATCCAGGTATTGCCCTGGCCGTTGAGCTGCAGCCACATGTTGTCGTTGCCGTTGCTCATCGACGCGCAATCACCCGCCAGGCACAAGGCGTAACGATCAGCACCCGGCAGGCCGGTAACCTGGCCATCCGCCTGGAATTGCACGGTGGCGCCTTCACCCTCGCCGCTGGCGATTTTCCAGCTGCCGCCCAGGTAGGCCGAGTACAACGCGCGTTCGAAACTGGCACCAATCGGCGCACCTTCCGGAACGGGAATCTGCGCGCGGTCGAACAGCTGTTGTGGTTCGTTTTCGCTGGCAGCCTGCTGCAATTGGTCGCCATCGCGCTTCAGTTCGCTGGCGGAGCTGCCATAGAAGTCGACTTTCCAGGCACCGGACTGTTCGCCCAGCAGCCGTCCTTCGACTTTCTCAAAACCGTTGGTGTAGCGGGCCTGACTGGCCTTGGTGTTGACGTCCCATTCCAGATTCGGGCCGTAGGCCTGAAGCGCTTCGCGCAGGGGGCCGCCCTTGGATGCGGCATCGATGGCCACCTGATTGATCCAGGTGCCGCTGATGTCACGGTCGGCAGGGTCGCTGGCGCAACCGCCGAGGAAAATGGCGAGCAGCGAGAGAGCAAGCGCTTTGCGCATGGTGGAATCCTTTCAAAACCTTTTTGTTACCGCAGAGCAGTCGGCGCAGCGTTTGAAGGCTGCGCCGTGCGCATTACTCGATGACCAGAATGGCATCCATTTCAACCTGCGAACCCTTTGGCAGGGCTGCAACGCCGATGGCGGCGCGAGCCGGGTATGGCTGGTCGAAGTACTTGCCCATGATCTCGTTGACCTTGGCGAAGTGGCTCAGGTCGGTGAGGAAGATGTTCAGTTTAACGATGTCTTTGAACGAACCGCCGGCCGCTTCGGCCACGGCTTTGAGGTTTTCGAAGACCTGAACGGTCTGGGCTTCGAAGCCTTCAACCAGTTCCATGGTTTTCGGGTCCAGAGGAATCTGGCCGGACATGTACACGGTGTTGCCAGCCTTGATTGCCTGGGAGTAGGTGCCGATGGCAGCCGGGGCCTTGTCGCTGGTGATAACAGTCTTGGTCATGTATGACTCCTTGTAATGTTGAATTTATGCACGCATGCGGGTGATGCGGATCACCCCGGTCAGTGCGCGCAGTTTCTTGATCACGCGGGCCAGGTGCACACGGTCGTGGACGCTGACCACCAACTGGACAACGCTGATGCGACCATCGCGTTCGTCCATGCTGATTTTCTCGATATTGCCGTCGGCCGCATTGACGCTGCTGGCCAGCAGGGCGATCAGGCCGCGCTGGTGTTCCAGCTCGACGCGCAGTTCGACGTTGAATTCGCCGGTGACATCCTTGGCCCACGAGAGCTGGATGCATTTTTCCGGGTTGTGCCGGATTTCGCTGATGTTGCGGCAGTTGTCCAAGTGCACGACCATGCCTTTGCCCGCTGACAGGTGGCCGACAATCGGGTCGCCCGGGATCGGCGTGCAGCATTTGGCGTAGCTGAGTACCAAGCCTTCGGTGCCGCGAATCGCCAGCGGACCTTCCGGACTTGGCAACTGTTCGCCTTCGCCGAGCAGGCGTCGCGCCACAACATAGGCCATGCGGTTGCCCAGACCAATGTCTTCAAGCAAGTCTTCGATCAGTTCAAGGCGGTACTCGCTGAGCATGGCTTTGACGCGTTCGGCCGGGATGTTCTCCAGCGCGCTGTCGAAACCGTTGAGCACCTTGTTCAGCAAGCGTTCGCCGAGGCTGATGGACTCGGAGCGGCGTTGCAGCTTAAGCGCGTGGCGAATGTGCGTACGCGCCTTGCCGGTGACCACGAAGTTGAGCCACGCCGGGTTCGGCCGTGCGCCGGGGGCGCTGACGATCTCGACCGTGGAGCCACTTTGCAGCGGTTCCGACAGCGGCGCGAGACGTCGGTTGATCCGGCAGGCGATGCAGCTGTTGCCGACGTCGGTGTGCACCGCGTAGGCAAAGTCGACCGCCGTGGAGCCTTTGGGCAGCTCCATGATCCGGCCTTTGGGCGTGAATACGTAGACCTCGTCCGGGAACAGGTCGATCTTCACGCTCTCGATGAATTCCAGCGAGTTGCCGGCACGTTGCTGCATTTCCAGCACGCCTTTGACCCACTGGCGCGCGCGGGCGTGAGTGCCTTTCGGCTGCTCGTCGCCGCTGGATTTGTACAGCCAATGAGCGGCGATGCCGTTGTTGGCCATCTCTTCCATTTCACGGGTGCGGATCTGGATCTCGATCGGTACACCGTGCATGCCGAACAGCGTGGTGTGCAGCGACTGATAGCCGTTGGCCTTGGGGATTGCGATGTAATCCTTGAAGCGCCCCGGCAACGGTTTGTACAAATTATGAACAGCGCCCAGCACGCGGTAGCAGGTATCGACCTTGTCGACGATGATCCGGAACGCGTAGACGTCCATGATCTCGTTGAAGGCCCGACGCTTGCCGCGCATTTTCTTGTAGATGCCGTAGAGGTGTTTCTGGCGGCCACTGACTTCGCCCTGGATCTCGTCGATCGCCAGGCAATGGCTCAGCGACTCTTCGATCTTGTTGACGATTTCCTTGCGGTTGCCCCGGGCGCGTTTGACCGCCTGGTAGATCCGCGCGGAACGCATCGGGTGCATGGCCTTGAAGCCGAGGTCTTCGAACTCTATGCGAATGGCGTGCATGCCCAGCCGGTTGGCGATGGGGGCATAGATCTCGAGGGTTTCCTTGGCGATGCGTCGGCGTTTTTCGCCGGACAGCACTTCCAGCGTGCGCATGTTGTGCAGGCGGTCGGCAAGCTTGACCAGGATCACGCGAATGTCGCGGGCCATGGCCATGGCCATTTTCTGGAAGTTTTCGGCCTGGGCTTCGGCTTTGGTCTCGAAATTCATCTGGGTCAGTTTGCTGACCCCGTCGACCAGTTCGGCCACGGTTTCACCGAACTGCGCTTGCAGCGCTTCTTTGGCGATCCCGGTGTCTTCGATCACGTCATGCAGCATCGCAGCCATCAGGCTCTGATGGTCCATGTGCATGTCGGCAAGAATATTTGCCACGGCAAGAGGATGCGTGACATACGCCTCGCCACTGCGGCGGCGTTGGCCGTCGTGGGCTTGTTCGGCGTAGAAATACGCTCGGCGGACCAGGTTGACCTGGTCTTTGCCGAGGTAGGCCGATAAGCGATCGGCGAGGGCGTCTATGCTCGGCATGATGACTCCTGCCGTACGTTGTGACCCTGCGCCGTGCTACGTCGACCAGGCATAGGCTTAGACGGCCTCGTTGGACTCGTCCTCGAACGCTGCGAACAGCGGTTCGTCTTCGACGATTTCAGCGTTGGCGATGAACTCGTAGCTCATCAGGCCTTCAGCGATTTCACGCAGCGCTACAACGGTAGGCTTGTCGTTTTCCCACTGAACCAGTGGCTCTTTGCCGCCGGTGGCCAGTTGACGGGCACGTTTGGTGGACAGCATGACCAGCTCAAAACGGTTTTCCACGTGGTTCAGGCAGTCTTCAACGGTTACGCGGGCCATGGTATTCCTCGGAGCGAATGCAAGATGCGCGCTGCCCGGTTGGGCGAGCGGACTGAGCAGTTTAAAAAAACACCAGCGATTAGGGAAGCGCTGATTTTTTGACCAGCCTCTTCAACGCGCTGCAAGTGCCAATTTAAAGCCCTTGCAGCGGTTTTGGGAAGTGCTGTTTCAGCCGAGTAATTCGGCCAGCAGTTTGCCGAAACGCACCTGTTGGCGCTTTTGTTGCAGCTGATTGGCGCGGAAAATCGCCTTCAGGTCGTCCAGCGCATGGGCGAAATCGTCGTTGATGATCAGGTAGTCGTATTCGACGTAGTGGCTCATCTCGTTCACCGCTTCGCGCATCCGTCCGTCGATGATCTCGTCACTGTCCTGGCCGCGATTGGTCAGGCGCTGATGCAATGCTTGCAGCGACGGCGGCAGAATGAACACCGAGCGGGCCTGCGGCATCAGCTTGCGCACTTGCTTGGCGCCCTGCCAGTCGATTTCCAGAATCAGGTCGTGGCCTTCGTCCAGGGTCTGTTGCAGATGGCTTTGCGAGGTGCCGTAGAAGTTGCCGAACACTTCGGCGCGCTCGAGAAAATCACCGTGCTCGCCCATCTTTACAAAGTCTTCGCGGGTCACGAAGTGGTAGTTCACGCCGTCGACTTCACCAGGGCGCATGGCGCGCGTGGTGTGCGAGACCGAAACGCGGATCTCCGGAATGGCGTCAGTCAGGGCCTTGACCAGACTGCTCTTGCCCGCACCCGATGGGGCGGAAATGATGTACAGGGTGCCGGTGCTGTGGGTCATGTCGGGGTAGCCTTACTCAATGTTCTGCACTTGTTCGCGCATCTGTTCGATCAACACTTTGAGGTTGACCGCTGCCTGGGTGCTGCGCGGATCGAAGGCTTTGGAGCCCAGTGTGTTGGCTTCGCGGTTGAGCTCCTGCATCAGGAAGTCCAGCCGGCGACCGGCCGCACCGCCGGATTTGAGCACCCGGCGCACTTCGATGATGTGGGTGCTCAGGCGATCCAGTTCTTCGGCCACGTCGCTCTTTTGCGCGAGGATGACCATTTCCTGTTCCAGGCGCTGCGGGTCGAGCTCGGCCTTCATGTCGGCGAAGCGGTCGAGGACCTTCTGGCGCTGGGTGGCGAGCATCTGCGGTACCAGTTCGCGCAAGGTCGTCACGTCTTCTTCAATCGAGGTCAGGCGCTCGTTGATCAAGCGCGCCAGCTCCGCGCCTTCGCGCTCGCGGCCGGCCTTGAGTTCTTTCAGGCCTTGATTGAACAGCGCCAGCGCTTCGGCGTTGAGCGCTTGTGGATCAGTTGCGTCGCCCACCAGCACGCCGGGCCACGCCAGCACTTCCAGCGGATTCAGCGCGGCCGGATTCTTGATCAGGCCGGCGATGGTTTCAGCGGCAGCGACCAGTTGCGCGGCGCGTTCGCGATCCACTTGCAGGGCTTTGCCAGTGCTTTCTTCGGTGAAACGCAGGGTGCATTCGAGTTTGCCGCGCGACAAACCCTGACGCAGCGCTTCACGGACGGCGCCTTCGAGGTCGCGAAACGACTCCGGCAGACGCAGATGGGGTTCCAGGTAGCGGCTGTTGACCGAGCGCAGTTCCCAGCTCAGGGTGCCCTGGACGCCGGCTTTCTCGACGCGGGCGAAGGCGGTCATGCTGTGCACCATGGTGGTACCTCGCAATGCAGATCGGCGCAGAACCGAGGTTCTGCGGCCACGATCTCAATGAATGTAAGCCGACTGGCAGCAAAGGCGCAGGATTGTAGCGCAGTGCAGCGAATGCGCCCAAACACACGGTGTGACAAAGGGCTGCAGGCCGTCGGTAATCTGCGTTTCACGGGCTTCAACCGTCGGGCCGAATTTTTAACCCGTGCCCAGGCGCGGTGCACGGCTCTATAATGCTCGGCAGTTTTCCGTCCCCAGTACAGGTATCTCCTATGAAACGTCCAAGTGGTCGCGTTGCCGATCAGCTCCGCTCGATCCGCATTACCCGCAACTACACCAAGCACGCCGAAGGATCGGTACTGGTCGAATTCGGCGATACCAAAGTCATCTGCACCGTCAGCGTCGAAAATGGCGTGCCGCGTTTCCTCAAAGGTCAGGGCCAAGGCTGGTTGACTGCTGAATACGGCATGCTGCCGCGCGCTACTGGCGAGCGTAATCAGCGTGAAGCGAGCCGTGGCAAGCAGGGCGGCCGTACTCTGGAGATCCAGCGTCTGATCGGTCGCTCGCTGCGCGCTGCGCTGGACATGTCCAAACTGGGCGACGTGACCCTCTACGTCGATTGCGACGTGATCCAGGCTGACGGCGGCACCCGCACCGCGTCGATCACCGGCGCCATGGTTGCACTGGTTGATGCGCTGAAAGTGATCAAGAAGCGTGGCGGTCTGAAGGGCGGCGACCCGCTCAAGCAAATGATCGCCGCCGTGTCCGTGGGCATGTACCAGGGCGAGCCAGTGTTGGATCTCGACTACCTTGAAGACTCCGCAGCCGAGACCGACCTCAACGTCGTGATGACCAGCACCGGTGGCTTCATCGAAGTGCAGGGTACCGCCGAAGGCGCGCCGTTCCAGCCTGAAGAGCTGAACGCCATGCTCGAACTGGCCAAGAAAGGCATGAACGAAATCTTCGAACTGCAGACCGCCGCACTGGCTGACTGATTCGGTTCACAACCGCAAGGAGAATGCGATGAGTGATGAGCAACAGTTGCTGCCCAAGCCGAGCCAGGAGGTTCGTCAGTGGGCGATGTTTTGCCACTTGTCGGCCTTGTTGGGGTTCTGGATTCCATTCGGCAACCTGATCGGGCCGCTGATTCTCTGGCAGATGAAACGCGAGAAGGATCCGTTTATCGATGCTCAGGGCAAGGAAGCGCTGAATTTTCAGATCACCGTGGCGATTGCTTCGATGATCAGCTTCTTCCTGATGCTGTTGGTGATCGGTTTCTTCCTGCTCGGGCTGGTGGCCATTGGCGCGCTGGTGCTGACGATCATTGCCGGGGTCAAGGCTAACGAGGGTGTGCCTTATCGTTATCCGTTTACCTGGCGGGTGATCAAATAGCGATCAGTCGCCCACAAAAAACCGACATCACTGTCGGTTTTTTTGTGTCTGCGAAAAGACGCTTCAGATCGTCAGCGTCCAGTCGTAGTCCACGATCAGCGGCGCATGCTGCGAGAAGCGTGGCTGACGCGGCAGGCGCGCGCTGCGTACAAAGCGACGCAGGCCCGGGGTCAGCAGCTGGTAATCGAAGCGCCAGCCGAGGTTAAGCATCTCGGCCTGTTCGTTATCCGGCCACCAGCTGTACTGATCACCTTCACGGCTGACTTCGCGCAGGGCGTCGACATAACCCATGTTGCCGACAATCTCGTCCATCCAGGCGCGTTCTGGCGCCAGGAAGCCCGGAGATTGCTGGCTGTCGCGCCAGTTCTTGATGTCGAGCTTCTGCTGCGCGACGTACAGCGAGCCACAATAAATGTACTCGCGACGTTTACGCCGCTGCTTGTCCAGGTACTTGCCGAAGTCGTCCATGAGCTTGAACTTCTGGTTCAAGTCTTCGTCGCCGTTCATCCCCGAAGGGAGCAGCAAAGTGGCAATACTGACTTTGTCGAAATCTGCTTGCAGGTAGCGCCCGTAGCGGTCGGCCGTCTCGAAACCGAGACCGCTGATGACAGCCTTCGGTTGCAACCGCGAGTACAAAGCCACGCCACCTTGGGCGGGTACTTCGGCATCGCAGGCATAAAGGAAGTAGCCATCCAGTTGGAAGGCTGGGTCATCCAGTTCAAAGGCGGAGGCACGGGTGTCCTGCAGGCAGATGACGTCGGCATTCTGTGCCTGCAGCCAACTGAGCAAACCACGCTCGACTGCAGCCTGAATACCATTGACGTTCACACTGATGATCCGCATAAATGGCCCCAAAAATCGCGTGCGTGTATGATACACGGCGTCAAGCTAATTAGCTAAATCCGTGGTATTTGGGGTTTTTTTCATGCAAACGTATCAGCGCGATTTCATTCGTTTTGCCATCGATCGCGGCGTTTTGCGCTTCGGTGAGTTCACCCTGAAGTCCGGGCGCACCAGTCCTTACTTCTTCAATGCCGGCCTGTTCAACTCAGGTTCCGCGCTGGCGCAGCTGGGTCGTTTCTACGCCGCAGCCATCGCTGAAAGCGGCATTTCCTTCGACGTGTTGTTCGGCCCGGCCTACAAAGGCATTCCGCTGGCGGCGACCACCGCGGTCGCGCTGGCTGAACATCACGACCGTGATTTGCCATGGTGTTTCAACCGCAAGGAAGCCAAGGCTCACGGCGAAGGCGGCAGCTTGGTCGGCGC
Organism: Pseudomonas sp. P4795; assembly: GCF_048822895.1. Classification (NCBI taxonomy): domain Bacteria; kingdom Pseudomonadati; phylum Pseudomonadota; class Gammaproteobacteria; order Pseudomonadales; family Pseudomonadaceae; genus Pseudomonas; species Pseudomonas sp. P4795. Next base: position 170,047 of record NZ_JBMFBT010000004.1, read on the forward strand.
ACCGTTGACCGGCGACGTGCTGATCATCGACGACGTGATCACCGCGGGCACCGCAATCCGTGAAGTGATGCAGATCATCGCTTGTCAGGACGGCGCCAAGGCAGCCGGCGTGCTGATCGCGCTGAACCGTCAGGAGCGTGGCAACGGCGAGTTATCAGCGATCCAGGAAGTCGAGCGTGACTTCGGCATTCCAGTCATCAGTATCGTTTCGCTGAATCAAGTACTGGAATTCCTCGCTGACGATCCGCAGCTCAAACAACATCTGCCAGCAGTCGAAGCCTACCGCGCGCAATTCGGCGTTTGAGAATCAAAGGCCCTGTGAAAACAGGGCCTTTTTTTCAACTCAAAATCAACGCAGATGAAGCCACTTGGCGATGAGCTGCCAGCTCAGCCAGATGTTGAGTGCCGCGAATCCAAGTAGCGCCCAGGCCATCATTACGTAAAGCGTGCGACCCACATCGAAATTCCACAGATCCAGCGTGCTCGTGCGCACGATTTCTACGGTCGCCGGCAGGTTGATGTAGAACAGCGCCGTGAAACCGCAGCTCAATGGCAACGCGCATCCGAATAGCGTTCTGCGCACTTGTCCTCGACTGCGTTTTCTGGCCAATGGGCCTGACTGGGTTGCATCCAGGTCCAATGCCGCGCGCAGTCCGGGCCACGCCAGATTGAACAGAAAAGTCGTCAGGGTCAGCAGCAAGCCACTGACCGCGACGATGTCACTGAACGGCATTCAGGCCGAGTGTCTGGCACAACAATGCGTGGGAATCTTCGCTGATCTCGAATTGCCCGGCACTGCCTTTGCGCTTGGTGATGGGTTTGAAGGTCGGCTCGTTTTGAGTGATCAGCATGTTCAGCTCATCGCGGATGACATCCGAACTGATGACCACCAGATACACGTTCTGCGAGTGCTCGGCAGACTCGACTACCGCGCGCATGCTGTGTTGCAGAATGTCGTCGAGTTGATTGCGAAAGCGCGAAACGGTGTTCTTGAGCAGGGTTTTGCTCTGGCTTTGGGTCAATTGAAAAATCGTCGATATCTGCGACTCGGTCGGCAATGTTTGCTCGAAGTAGCTTTGGATCAGATAGAGCAAACGATCCTGCTTGGCTTCGTCGGCCCGGCTCGGCATGCCGCCCTCGACTAGCATTTTCAGGTATTCGGTCAAGCTCGCCTTGGCGATACGTTGCAAGGCGCCGGCGATTTGCGCATCGGTGATTCGCAGGGTTTTCTTGACCGGCTCCTTTTGCTCCTGCTCGAAAGCAGCGGCGTCTATCGTGAACGAGATCTGCATGGCTCAGTCACTCCGAGGTTATCGTCCGCTGCCGGTCGGTTTTCTGGCTGTTTCCGATGGATCCTGGGGCGCATCACCTTGGCCGGTCAGCACTTTCCAGCCCTTGAGCGGGTGGGAGGCTGGCGTAAAGTCGGGGCAGGGCGGCATCGACGTATTTGACTTGCCCGAATACTCTCGGCCGCAGTCGGCGCACGCGTAGGTACCTGCTGAAATATCACTGCCGTAAGGAACGTTGTCTTTTTGCATGGTAAATCTCCGGTGGATGAGGGGAAGATCCTAGGGAGATTTGTTCTGAGGCGATGTCGGACGTTTCGTTGATTTGGGTCGGACGTTTCTTGCGCGCATAAAAAAATCGCAGCCTTCGTCAGTTCCTACGGGAATTTCGTACATCCGAAATCCCGCTTTGCAGGAGCTGCCGCAGGCTGCGAACTTTTGCGTTTCAGCTATCAGGGACGCTTGCGATTACTGATCAGCGTGCCCACACCGGTGTCGGTGAAGATTTCCAGCAGGATCGCGTTTGGTACACGACCGTCGATGATCAGCGAGCTACCAACGCCACCCTGAACCGCTTCCAGTGCGCAGCGGATCTTCGGCAACATGCCGCCGTAGATCGTGCCGTCGGCGATCAGGTCGTCGACTTGCTGGGTTGTCAGGCCGGTCAGTACCGTGCCGGACTTGTCCATCAAACCGGCGATGTTGGTCAGCAGCATCAGCTTTTCGGCCTTCAGCGCCTCGGCGACTTTACCCGCCACCAGGTCAGCGTTGATGTTGTACGACTCGCCATTGGCGCCGACGCCGATTGGCGCGATCACCGGGATGAAATCGCCTTTGACCAGCAGATTCAGCAGGTCGGTGTTGATCCCGACCACTTCACCTACCTGGCCGATGTCGATGATTTCCGGCTGGGTCATCTCCGGCGTCTGACGGGTCACGGTGAGCTTTTTCGCACGAATCAGCTCGGCGTCTTTACCGGTCAGGCCGATGGCGCTGCCGCCATGCCGGTTGATCAGGTTGACGATGTCCTTGTTGACCTGGCCGCCGAGGACCATTTCCACCACGTCCATGGTCTGGGCGTCGGTGACGCGCATGCCATCGATGAAGTGGCTCTCGATCGACAGGCGCTTGAGCAGATCACCGATCTGCGGACCGCCGCCGTGGACTACGACCGGGTTGATGCCCACGGCTTTCATCAAGACGATGTCGCGGGCGAAGCCGGTTTTCAGCTCCTCGCTTTCCATCGCGTTGCCGCCGTATTTGATCACCAGCGTCTTGCCGACGTAGCGGCGGATGTAAGGCAGCGCTTCGGACAGGACCTTGGCGGTGTTGGCGGCGGCTTCGCGTTCGAGGGTCATTCAGGGCTCCGGGTGAATCAGAAATCAGAACGGTAGTTGGAGATCAGGTGCAACGCGCTTCAACTGGGCGTGGAATACGTCCTTGATGCGTTGCAATTCAGCCTCGTCATCGGCCTCGAAGCGCAGCACCAGCACCGGTGTGGTGTTGGACGCGCGCACCAGGCCCCAGCCTTTGGCGTAGTCGACTCGCACGCCGTCGATGGTGGTCAGGTCAGCGCCTTCGCCCCACTGCGCGTCGTGCAATGCATCAATGATGCTGAATTTGCTCTCTTCGGTCACATGGATATTGATTTCCGGCGTAGAAATATCATTCGGGAAGGTCGCAAACAGCTCTTCCGCGGTGGATTTTTCCTTGCTGAGGATTTCCAGCAGCCGTGCGGCGCTGTAAATGCCGTCGTCGAAACCGAACCAGCGTTCCTTGAAGAAGATATGCCCGCTCATTTCACCGGCCAACAGCGCGCCGGATTGTTTCATCTTCTTTTTGATCAACGAGTGACCGGTCTTCCACATTAGCGGCCGACCGCCATATTGCTTGATCAGCGGCACCAGGCGGCGGGTGCATTTGACGTCAAAGATCACTTCCGCGTCCGGGTTGCGCGCCAGTACGTCGCGGGCAAACAGCATCAGCAGACGATCCGGGAAAACGATGGTGCCGGTGTTGGTCACCACGCCGACACGGTCACCGTCGCCGTCGAAGGCCAAGCCGATATCGGCGTTGGTCTCTTTGACTTTGGCGATCAGGTCGACAAGGTTTTCCGGTTTGCCCGGGTCCGGGTGATGGTTCGGGAAGTTGCCGTCGACCTCGCAGAACAGCGGGATGACTTCGCAGTTCAGTGCTTCGATCAGTTGCGGGGCGATCACGCCGGCCGCGCCGTTGCCGCAGTCGACCACGACTTTCAGGCGCCGCGCCAGTTTGATGTCCTGGACGATTTCGGTGTTGTAGCGGTCGAGGATTTCGACCTGGGTCACGCTGCCCTGGCCACTGCTCAGGTTGTTGCTCTTGAGGCGTTCGTGCAGGGCCTGAATCTGTTCGTTGGCGAGGGTGTCGCCGGCGATCACGATCTTGAAGCCGTTGTAGTTCGACGGGTTATGGCTGCCGGTGAGCATCACCCCGGACTTGCCGGCCAATACGTTGGCGGCGTAGTACAGCGCAGGCGTTGGCACCAGGCCGACATCGCTGACGTGGCAGCCGCTTTCGGCGATACCACGGATCAATTCAGCGACCAGCTCCGGGCCGGACAGGCGCCCGTCACGGCCGACCGACACGTTTGGTTCGCCCTGGGCCAGGCTCTGCGAGCCGATGGCGCGGCCGATCCAGTAAGCGGTTTCGCCGTTCAGAAATTCCGGCACGGTGCCGCGGATGTCGTAGGCGCGGAAGATGCTGTCGGGAAGTTTCGGGGCAACGAGGGCGGGGGTGGTCATCTGCGGAAATGCTCCATCTCAAAAGTGACTGGACAGACCGACGACTGATTCGACGGCAAGCTCAAACTGAAGGGTATGACGGCGTTTTCCACAGAGAGTTCGTGGTATGAAAGGGCCATGACACCGCGAACGGCGCGGCTTTGGTCAGCTAATGCCTTGATTTTCATGCCGAGGGAGAAGACTCCCTCAGTATGATTTTCTGTCGGTTTACTTGGTGCCGGAATGCCCGAAACCACCCGCGCCGCGCTCGGTTTCAACGAACTCTTCAACCATTTCGAAATGCGCCTGCACCACCGGTACCAGCACCAGTTGCGCCAGACGCTCGCCGATGGTCATGGTGAAATCGGTCTGGCCACGGTTCCAGCAAGACACCATCAGCGGGCCTTGGTAATCGGAGTCGATCAAGCCGACCAGATTGCCCAGTACGATGCCGTGCTTATGGCCCAGGCCCGAGCGCGGCAGGATCAGCGCCGCCAGATTCGGGTCGCCGATGTACACCGACAGACCGGTAGGGATCAGCACGGTTTCACCCGGTTTGATCACGATGTCCTGTTGCAGCATGGCGCGCAGGTCGAGGCCGGCGGAACCCGGAGTGGCGTATTGCGGCAGCGGGAATTCAGTACCGATGCGTGGGTCGAGGATCTTGGCTTGCAAAGCGTGCATGTAAATTAAACCTGGTTCAGACGTTCGGCGATAAAAGTGACGAGCTGGCGAGCAATCTTGCTCTTGCTGGTCTGGGCGAAAACCGTGGCGTGCAGCGCACGGTCGATGACGCTGCAGGCGTTTTCTTCGCTGTTGAAACCGATGCTCGGGTTGGCGACGTCGTTGGCGACGATCAAATCGAGATTCTTGTCCTTGAGCTTGCGTGCAGCGTAGTCGAGCAGGTGTTCGGTCTCGGCGGCAAAGCCGACACTGAACGGACGGTCGGGACGGGTCGCGATGGTGGCCAGGATGTCCGGGTTACGCACCATTTGCAGGACGAAGCCGTCACCGCTCGTAGGGTCTTTCTTGAGTTTTTGTGGGGCGATGACTTCTGGACGGTAGTCCGCGACCGCAGCCGAGGAAATGAACACGTCGCACGGGATCGCGGCTTCGCAGGCGGCGAGCATGTCGCGGGCGCTGACCACGTCGATGCGCGTGACCCGATCCGGCGTCGGCAAGTGCACCGGGCCGCTGATCAGCGTGACGCGGGCGCCAGCTTCAGCCGCAGCTTCGGCCAAGGCAAAGCCCATTTTCCCGGAGCTGTGGTTAGTGATGTAACGCACCGGGTCGATGTTTTCCTGCGTCGGGCCGGCTGTAATCACCACGTGTTTGCCGGTCAGCGCCTGGCGCTGGAAGCAGTCCGCCGCGCATTGGGCGAGATCTGTAGCTTCCATCATGCGGCCCATGCCGACGTCGCCGCAGGCCTGGCTGCCGGAGGCCGGGCCAAAGGTCTTCAGGCCACGGCTTTCGAGCAGTTGCAGGTTGGCTTGCGTCGCCGGATCGCGCCACATCGCCTGATTCATCGCTGGAGCCACAGCCACGATGGCGTCGGTGGCCAGCACCAGCGTGGTCAAAAGATCGTTGGCAATGCCTTGGGCCAGACGCGCGAGCAGGTCGGCGGTAGCCGGGGCGATCAGCACCAGATCCGCCCATTTCGCCAGCTCGATGTGGCCCATCGCCGCTTCGGCGGCCGGGTCGAGCAGGTCGAGGTGCACCGGGTGGCCGGACAGCGCCTGCATGGTCAGCGGGGTGATGAACTCGCTGCCGCCACGGGTCATGACCACGCGCACTTCGGCGCCCTGGTCGATCAGGCGGCGAACCAGGTCGGCGCTCTTGTAGGCAGCAATGCCACCGCCGACGCCCAGAACGATGCGTTTCCGATACAGCCGCTGCATAGGTCTGCCTTTGATTTCGTGGGTGACATACGTGGCGAAACCCCCTCCCCAGAGTGAATTCGCCCGCAAAAAAGATGGGCTACGATATCACAGCGACCGCTACGGAACAGCGGCGCCCACAGACAAGGAAGGTGTATGAGTATTCGCGATTGGCCGGCGGCGGAAAGGCCGCGGGAGAAGCTACTTGAACAGGGCTCGGCGAGCCTTTCCGACGCCGAATTGCTGGCGATCTTTTTACGAACCGGCGTCTCCGGGAAAAGCGCAGTGGATCTGGCTCGACACCTGTTGAATCAGTTCGGCAGCCTGCGCGTGCTGCTGGAGGCCGATCTTGCGGCGTTCAGTAAACAATTGGGACTGGGGCCAGCAAAGTTTGCGCAGTTGCAGGCTGTACTGGAAATGGGGCGGCGACATCTGGCCGAGCGCATGCGCCACAAACCCGCACTGGAAAATCCGCAAGTGGTACGCGATTACCTCAAGGCCATGCTGCGCCACGAGCCGCACGAGGTATTTGGTTGCCTGTTTCTGGATTCCAAGCACCAAGTGCTGACCTTCGAAGCGCTGTTTCGCGGCTCCATCGACAACACCAGCGTGCATCCCCGGGAAGTGGTGAAACGTTCCCTGGCGAACAACGCGGCGGCGGTGATCCTCTGTCACAACCATCCGTCGGGGAACAGCGATCCCAGTCAGGCGGACAAGCTGCTGACCAAGCGCTTGCAGAAGGCTCTGGAGTTGATCGACGTGCGCGTGCTCGATCACTTCATCGTCGGGGATGGTGAGCCGTTGTCGATGGCGGAGTGTGGCTGGATGTAAGTGCTGAGCAAAAGCTTTTGTGGCGAGGGAGCTTGCTCCCGCTGGGCTGCGCAGCGGCCCCAAATATCTTGTGAGCGCTGCGCGCTCAAGCGGGAGCAAGCTCCCTCGCCACAGGAATGCATTTCGGCAGTTACATGGCGTTACTTCAGACTGACTTTGGAATAGTCCTGCCGTCCAAACGGGCTCACCGAGTAACCCTGCACGTCCTTGCGTGTCAGCGCATACGCCGTCGGGTGCGCCAGCGGCAGCCACAGCGCCTGCTGCTGAATCTGCGCCTGCGCCTGTTCGTAGAGCTTGGTGCGCACGCCTTGTTCGCTGGTGGTCTTGCCGGCGCTGATCAGCTTGTCCAGATCGGCGTTGCAGTAGCGCGCGAAGTTGGTGCCGGACTTGACCGCCGCGCAGGAAAACTGCGGCGTGAGGAAGTTGTCCGGGTCACCGTTGTCGCCGGCCCAACCCATGAAGAGCAGGTCATGCTCGCCAGCCTTGGCGCGACGGATCAACTCGCCCCACTCGATCACGCGGATCTCCGCCTGAATGCCGATTTCCGCCAGATCCGACTGCAACATCTGCGCGCCGAGGCTTGGATTCGGATTGAGCAGGCTGCCTGACGGGCGCGTCCAGATGGTGGTCTGGAAACCGTCCTTCAAGCCGGCCTTGGCCATCAGCGCCTTGGCTTTCTGCACATCGTGGGCATAACCGGGCAAACCTTTGGCGTAGCTCCAGGTGTTCGGCGGGTACGGACCGTTAGCGGCTTCGGCGGTGTCTTCGAACACCGCCTTGAGGTAGTTGGCCTTGTCGAAGGCGAGGTTGATCGCCTGGCGCACTTCCGGCTTGTCCAGCGGCGGGTGCTGGCTGTTGATACCAACGAAAGCGGTCATGAACGCGTCAGTCTTTTCGACTTTCAGTGTCGGCTCTTTCAGCGCTGCCTGTACGTCCAATGGCTTGGGCGACAGTGCAATCTGGCACTCGTTACGCTTGAGCTTTTGCAGGCGTACGTTGGCGTCCGGGGTAATTGCGAAGATCAGCGGGTCCACCGCAGGCTTGCCGCGGAAATAGTCCGGATTGGCCTTGTAGCGCACCGCAGCGTCTTTCTGGAACCGGGTAAAGACGAACGGGCCGGTGCCGATTGGCTGGCTGTTGAGCTTGTCGGTCGCGCCTGCCTTCAACAGTTTGTCGGCGTATTCGGCGGAGTAGATCGAGGCGAAACCCATACTCAGCGTCGCGAGAAACGTAGAGTCCGGGTGATCGAGGGTGAAACGCACGGTCAGCGGGTCGAGTGCGTCGATCTTCTTGATCAACGCGGGCAACTGCATCGATTGCGCATGCGGAAATCCGCTCTGCGCCACTTTGTGCCACGGGTTGGCCGGGTCGAGCATGCGGTCGAAGCTGAACTTGACGTCTTCGGCGCTCAGTTCGCGGCTCGGCTTGAAGTAGTCGGTGCTGTGAAATTTCACCTGCGGATGCAGCTTGAACACGTAGGTCAGGCCGTCGGTGCTGACTTCCCAACTGTCAGCGAGGCTCGGGACGACCTTGCCACTGGCGGTGTCGAAATCCACGAGGCGGTTCATCAGCACGTCGGCCGAGGCGTTGGTGGTGGTGAGCGAGTTGTACTGCACCACGTCGAACCCTTCAGGGCTGGCCTCGGTGCAGACGCTCAGGGCGGCAGCCTGGGCCAGTGGGCTGAGCAACAGCGGGGCAAGCAGCAGGGGTAGGGCAGCGAGGCGCATGGTGGGAATCCTTTACAGAACGAAGGCCCATCTGCAAGTGCAGTCTGGAAAAGTCCTACCCTAGTGGTCGCGATTGCAAATGACTATCCCCTTTTTGCTTTTTTGGGGTCGGGTGACTGGCGTTCTGATGCGGGCTGCGTAGTGAAAATTCTGAAATCGGCGCTCTTGCGAATTTTCTTCGACGAATGGTAAAAGCTGCCGATAGCCTTTGTCTGAGGCGCCTGCGGCCAGAAAAATCAGCTTTTTAGCGGTTCATTGCACACGGAAAGTTGTTGCTCTGCGGTCTTTCTGGTATAAAGCAGCGCTCTTTTCTAGGGGCCCGGTTCCTTCGCTTGTAAGTGAAGCCGGTAAGACCTCTGAAGAAACGCGGCGCCTGGCGCCAAATGACTGAGAGATTAAGCGGCCAACCCATGCCGGGTTGGGCATGTGGTTTTAGAGGGCTGAGGCATGTCGAGAGTATGTCAAGTTACCGGTAAGGGTCCGGTGACTGGGAATAACATTTCCCACGCAAACAACAAAACCCGTCGTCGTTTCCTGCCGAACCTGCAGCATCACCGCTTCTGGGTTGAAGAAGAGAAACGTTTTGTGCGTCTGCGCGTATCTGCTAAAGGCATGCGTATCATCGACAAGCGTGGCATCACTGTCGTGCTCGCCGAACTTCGCCGCGATGGCAAGATTTAAGGGAGCTAATCATGCGTGAATTGATTCGTTTGATCTCGAGCGCCGGTACTGGTCACTTCTACACTACCGACAAGAACAAGCGTACTACCCCGGACAAAATCGAGATCAAGAAATATGACCCGGTTGTTCGCAAGCACGTGATGTACAAGGAAGGCAAAATCAAGTAATTGATTTTTCCGGACTTACGAAAAAGGCCCGTATCTCACGATACGGGCCTTTTTTGTTGCCTGTTGAGCCGGAATCGGTCACCTGCTCAGCAGCGGCAGGTCAGTGGATCAGCCGCACTGGACGTGGCTGTAGACGTTTCCTTTCGCGCTGAACACACGGAGGCGATCGCTGCGGTATTCCTGGGTATAAATCTCCCCGGTTTTTTCATGGCGTACGGTTGCTGCCCCCGACATCTCGCGTAGCTCTTCCAGAAGCTGTGGGGTAACTGCGGTCTCTACGAGGGGGTTGTATGCGAAGTTGCCATCGCACTGGCTTGGTCGAGCTGCATTGTCGGAGGCCGAGGCTTCGACGGCTGCGAAGCTGATTGCCAGCAGGGCGGTCAGGGCTGCGCCCTTTAGAGAATTCATTCTGGTCATGTTATTTCCTTGTTTGATGGTTAAAGCGCCTCGTTTCCTTGAGGCGTGATGAAACGGTACCGAACGGCCTGTTGCCGAGTGCGGTACATATGGATGACTTGTGGGATTGGCAATCAACCGCAGATCAGTTCGATGATCTCGTCGCGTGCGTTGACCAGTACCCGGATGCGATCCGGTTTGGGCAAGAGATTGAACATATCTTCCGGCCGCTCCAGTCGATGCTTTTGCACCCCCGCAGCGTCGCGAATGGCGCTCAGGGTTTCAGGGGTGGCGACTTGGCCGACAGCAAATTGCGCGGCGTTGATGTTGCAGAAATCAGGCATGGTGCCTCCTTGCGTTCTATTCGGATTGAGGCGCTCGCCGGTCAATGCTGCCGAAACGTCCGTGTCGGTAGGAATTTTTCCGGTGTATGAGCGCCGTAGCGAAGTTTCACTCAGAAGCACCGCACACGTCTTACTCAGGTCGTCACTGGCTGTGTCAGATCAGGCTTTCTGTTCGAAGATCACATAAACCTTGCGGCACGCCTCCAGCACTTCCCAGGTGCCACGGAAACCCGCCGGAATCACAAACCGGTCGCCAACACGCAAGGTCTTGGCATTGCCGTCGCTGTCACGCAACACCGAAACGCCCTGAAGGATTTCGCAGTATTCGTGCTCGGTGTAGTTCACCAGCCATTGGCCGATGGCGCCTTCCCATACGCCGGCGCCCATCTGCCCACACGGGCTGTCGTATTGATTAAATACGGCTTGCTCGGGATCGCCCTTGAGCACTTTGGCCGGATCCGGGCGATAGCGCTCGGCCTGGTCCATGGTCAGGCTGATGTCGACGATGTTCTGGATGTTCATTGTTGTTATCCCCCCGTAAATACAGCGCGATTGACTGGAAAGGGCCAAAGTCTATGTTGATTAAAATCAACACTGCAAGGTCATATGGCGACCTTATGTCAAATATATTGAAACAACCCCGGCCGCTGGTTTAGGGTGGCGGGTGCCTCTGGCCGAAAGAACGGCTGGCCGGGCAGAATTTTTGAGGACGCTGGCGAAGATCGCGCGGCGCTCGTATTCAACAAGCGGAGGACACTCGAAATGACCACCCTGACTCGTGCCGATTGGGAACAACGCGCCCGCGACCTGAAAATCGAAGGCCGCGCTTATCTCAATGGCGAGTACACCGATGCCGTCTCCGGCGAGACCTTCGAGTGCATCAGCCCGGTCGATGGCCGTCTGCTGGGCAAGATTGCCAGCTGTGACGCCGCCGATGCCCAGCGCGCCGTGGAAAATGCTCGCGCCACGTTCAATTCCGGTGCCTGGTCGCGTCTGGCGCCTGCCAAACGCAAAGCCACCATGATCCGCTTCGCCGGCCTGCTCAAGCAGCACGCCGAAGAACTGGCCCTGCTCGAAACTCTCGACATGGGCAAGCCGATCAGCGATTCGCTGCACATCGATATTCCAGGTGCGGCGCAAGCGCTGAGCTGGAGCGGTGAAGCGATCGACAAGATCTACGACGAAGTCGCCGCCACTCCGCACGATCAGTTGGGTCTGGTGACCCGCGAGCCGGTTGGCGTTGTCGCTGCCATCGTGCCGTGGAACTTCCCGCTGATGATGGCCTGCTGGAAACTCGGCCCGGCGCTGTCGACCGGTAACTCGGTGATCCTCAAGCCGTCGGAAAAATCGCCGCTGACTGCTATCCGTATTGCAGCGCTGGCGGTCGAAGCCGGCATCCCGAAAGGCGTGCTCAACGTGCTGCCGGGCTACGGTCACACCGTCGGCAAAGCCTTGGCTTTGCACAATGACGTCGACACACTGGTGTTCACCGGTTCGACCAAGATCGCCAAGCAGCTGATGATCTATTCCGGCGAATCGAACATGAAGCGCGTGTGGCTGGAGGCCGGTGGCAAGAGCCCGAATATCGTGTTCGCCGACGCGCCGGATCTGCAAGCCGCCGCTGAATCCGCCGCTGGCGCCATCGCCTTCAACCAGGGCGAAGTGTGCACCGCTGGTTCGCGTCTGCTGGTCGAGCGTTCGATCAAGGACAAATTCCTGCCAATGGTGATCGAGGCGCTGAAAACCTGGAAGCCGGGCAATCCGCTGGACCCGGAGACCAACGTCGGTGCGCTGGTGGATACCCAGCAGATGAATACCGTGCTGTCGTACATCGAATCCGGTCACGCCGATGGCGCCAAACTGGTGGCTGGCGGCAAGCGCATTCTTCAGGAAACTGGCGGCACTTACGTCGAGCCGACGATTTTCGACGGCGTGAGCAACGCGATGAAAATTGCTCAGGAAGAAATCTTCGGCCCGGTGTTGTCGGTCATCACGTTCGACACCGCCGAAGAAGCGATCCAGATCGCCAACGACACGCCGTACGGCCTGGCGGCAGCGGTGTGGACTCAGGACATCTCCAAGGCGCACCTGACCGCCAAGGCACTGCGCGCCGGCAGCGTGTGGGTCAACCAGTACGACGGCGGAGACATGACGGCGCCGTTCGGTGGTTTCAAACAGTCGGGCAACGGTCGCGACAAGTCGCTGCATGCGTTCGACAAGTACACCGAACTGAAGGCGACGTGGATCAAGTTGTAAACCGCTGATGGGGGCCTGCTCAGCCAGGCTCCCGAACGCTGCAGAGATCTCCTGTGGGAGCGAGTCTTTGTGGTGAGGGGGCTTGCCCCCGTTCGGCTGCGCAGCAGTCGCAAAACCAGTGCGCGAGGTGTTCCTGAAACACCTCTATGGCAGGTTTTGGGGCCGCTTCGCGACCCAGCGGGGGCAAGCCCCCTCGCCACAAAGGCTCGCTCCCACAGTGTTTTGTATGAGTACGAAAAAATAATTATCCACAGGAGCGTGGGCCATGCGTTGGGCGACGTATTTCGCCGTGTTGGCGTCTGTCTTGAGTGTCGGCCTGGCGCTTGGTGTCAGCATGCCGCTGGTGTCGTTGCGTCTGGAGAGCTGGGGTTATGGTTCGTTCGCGATTGGCGTGATGGCGGCGATGCCGGCAATTGGCGTGTTGCTTGGGGCGAAGATTTCCAGTCATCTGGCGGCGCGTTTCGGTACGGCCAATCTGATGCGCTTGTGCTTGTGGGCCGGCGCGTTGTCGATCGGTCTGCTGGCGCTGTTGCCGAGTTATCCGGTCTGGTTGGTGCTGCGGCTGATGATCGGGGTGATCCTGACCATCGTGTTCATCCTCGGCGAGAGCTGGATCAATCAACTGGTGGTCGAGCATTGGCGCGGGCGGCTGGTTGCGCTGTATGGCAGCAGTTATGCGCTGAGCCAACTGTCCGGCCCGTTGCTGTTGGGCGCCTTGGGCACAGATCACGATTACGGTTTCTGGGTCGGCGTCATTCTGCTGATCGCTTCGCCCCTTCTGCTGCTGGGCCGCAGCGGGGCGCCGAGCAGCGAGGCCAGCAGTGTCACATTCAGTGATCTGTGGGTCTTCAGTCGTGAGCTCCCGGCGATTGCCTGGGCGGTGTCGCTGTTCGCCGCGTTTGAGGCGATGATCTTGACGCTGCTGCCGGTGTATTGCCTGCGTCAGGGCTTCACGGCTGAAAATGCGCTGGCAATGGTCAGCACCGTAGTGGTCGGCGATGCGCTGCTGCAATTGCCGATTGGTGCGCTGGCGGATCGGCTGTCGCGGCGCACCTTGTTCACCGGCTGCGCAGTGATTCTGATGCTGTCGAGTCTGGCAATTCCGCTGCTCATCGACACCTTGCTGATCTGGCCGCTGTGGGTACTGTTTGGTGCCAGCGCGGGTGGTTTGTTTACCTTGTCGCTAATCCTGATCGGCGAGCGTTATCGCGACGATGCACTGGTGCGCGCCAATGCGCACATTGCGCAACTGTGGGGCGTTGGGTGTCTGGTTGGGCCATTGGCGGCGGGGGCGGGTAGCCAGTGGATCAGCGGGCATGCGCTGCCGTTGCTGATGGCGGCGGGAGCGTTTGGGCTGGTGATTCTGCTGATGCGTCAGGGCGCGTTCGGGACTGTGCAGACCGCTTAAGATCAAAAGATCGCAGCCTGCGGCAGCTCCTACAGTAGATTGCGTTTCAAACTGTAGGAGCTGCCGCAGGCTGCGAGCTGTTAAAGCATCCGCTCAAGTCCGACGTGGGTGCTGAACCACGCATTGAAGCGCCGCCACCAACTTCCTGGCTCCTTGGTCAAAGTGTGCAGTTTTCCGTCGTCCTCGGTCACCCAGACGATGTTGCCATCCTGCAACTTCGCCTCATAACTCAGGGCGGGCGCCATACCCTGCATCGCCAGTTCGCGCACATGCGCCGCCAGTTCCGGGCTGTCCACCAGCACCCCGACTTCGGTATTCCACAGCACCGAGCGCGGGTCGAAATTGAATGAGCCGATGAACGATTTCTGCCCGTCGAAGATCATCGCCTTGCTGTGCAAACTGGAATCAGAGCCGCGAAACGACTTGCTGTAAAACACATGCGGCCCGCTGCCGCCACCGTCGCCGGGCTGGCGGCGCAGTTCGTAGAGTTTTACGCCGTGCTCCAGCAGTGCCTTGCGATAAGGCGCGTAACCGCCGTGTACCGCCGGCACGTCGGTGGCTTCGAGCGCGTTGGTCAGCAGCTTCACCGAGACGCCTGCATCGGCACGCCCAGTCAAGTACACCAGCCCCGGCTGGCCCGGCACGAAGTATGCGGAAATCATGATCAGCTCTTTGCTCACGCCGCGCAGTTCCGGCGCCAGTTGCGTGGTCAACAGCAACTGCGCATCCGGCTCACCCTTGGACAACACCTTGCTCGGCGCATCCCACAGCGCCTGGTTCCAGGCCCAGATCAATTCACGGCGCCAGATATCCATGCGCGGGTCGGTGCGGTACTTCATCAACTGTTGATACAACGCGTGATTCTGTTGGCGGGTTTGCTCGAGGGATTCTTCCAGTCGGGTGCGGGTGTTTTGCAGATCTCTGGCCGACGGTTTGCTGGAGAGGAATTGTTCGATCGGCTTGCTCAGTGCGCTGTTCCAGTACTGATCGAAGCTGTGTCCAAGCTGTTCCGCCACTTGCCCGACGCTGAGCATGTCGATGTCGGTGAAATTGAGGTTTGGCTCGGCATCGAAGTACTCGTCACCCAGATTGCGTCCGCCGACGATCGCCACGCTGTTGTCCGCCAACCAGAGTTTGTTGTGCATGCGCCGGTGTTGCAGCGACAGGTTGAACAGCCGCCCGGCCGCGCGGGTGACACCGGTGCTGCGCCCAAGATGCAGCGGATTGAACAGGCGAATCTGGATCTGTGGATGCGCCGCCAGCGTGGCAATGATCTGGTCGAGACCGTCGCTGGTGGTGTCATCCAGCAGGATGCGCACGCGCACGCCACGGTCGGCGGCTTTCAACAATTCTTCAACGAGCATCCGCGTACTGACGCCGTCGTGCACGATGTAGTACTGCAAATCGAGGCTGGTTTGCGCGTTACGAATCAGTTCGGCGCGGGCGGTGAACGCTTCGGTGCTGTTCGACAGCAGGCGAAAGCCCGACTGACCCTTGTACGGCGCAGCCTGAGCCTGAATCGAGCGGCCAAATGCCGAGCCGTCCGCCGGCAGCGCCTGGCTCGGCTGGCGAGGTGCGCTCAGCGAGGCGCATCCGCCAAGCAGCAGGACGAGCAGCAGTGCAAACGGTAGGGAGTGTCTGGAGCTCAAGTCGGATCATTCCGCGTGTGGCCGAGGCCGGAAGTATGGCACGGCGTTGCTGGCGTGCTACCCAACTCACTGATCAGTCAATCCGACCCGCGCGGTAGAGCGGCGTGTAGCTTATGACTGTCGGCAGGGCGAGAGTTCTTAAACAAATTGAAGAATTTTCCGGCTCACATCAGCTACGCCATGCAGCGATTTTTCCAGCGTCGATCAAGAACCTGCCTTACATCACATCCACGAAGCAATTGGAATAATGGCCGCGCTGATTCCGAGGCAGGACTTTTCCTGTTTTTCAGCAGAAGACGCGCAGCTGGCCGTCATCTTTCGGTTCTTATGGAGTGAGAAATTTCATGCGCAAAACCTTTCGTGCAATTGCTGTGGCAACCGCCCTGTCACCGGTACTGGTCATGGCCGACGGTGCAGATCTGAGCATCACCGGCACTATCATCCCGACCTCGTGTACCCCGGGCTTTACCGGCGGCAACACGGTGCATCTGGGCGATATTTCTGCCGCATCGCTGAACCGCGACCGACAGACCGAACTGGCCAACCACAATGTCACCTTGAGCGTCAGTTGCTCGGCGTCAGCGCCGATGGCGATCAAGGTGCATGACAATCAGTCCCACACCCAGCTGCCGGGCATCGTCGTCGACGGTACCGACTGGCCCCTGTACATCTACGGGATCGGCGAGGTCGGCGGTACCAAGATCGGCGGTTATGGCCTGCGATTCGGTACGCCGACGGTCGATGGGGAGGCTTCGATCGTGATGTACAAGCAAGGTACGGATGCCAATTGGGACGTTCCGGCGCCTGCCACGCTGGTGGGTAAAAACTATGAAGGCAATCTGCGTTATTCGTGGGGTCGCAGCCTGTCTGCCGGGCCGCTTGCAGGGGTGGTGCACATCTTTCCCATGACGCTGGTGCCAGTCATTGGCCCGGCATCGAGTCTGCCGATCACCTCTGCGATCGCCCTCAACGGTTCGGCGACGTTCGAGCTGCTTTACCTCTGACGGGGCGCGCGTCGACGTTTTGCGTCGGCCGCACCAGACACTCTTTGCGGTGACGTCGACAGGCCGCGGCTGCGTGCGCGGCCTGTCATTTCCAATCAACACATCTGGCTGGCCCGTGGCCCGGCATCGATGCCGGCTGCGCGCTCGCCTGTGGACAACTACATGAACACCTTTGTGCGCAACGCCATCACCAGTGTGCTGCTGGTTGCCTTATGGGTGCCAGGGCCGATCCAGGCGGCCGGAATGGTTCCTGAAACACCGGTCGTGGTACTGGATGAAGCGGTCGGTGAGGCCGGGATCAATGTGTTCAACAGCGAAGCGCATCCAGCGCTGTTGCACACGTCTATCGAAGACGTGCCACAGGACACCGAGCCATTGTTGTTGCTGACGCCACCGGTTACCCGGGTCGAGCCCGGTGCCACCCAGCGTGTGCGTTTTATTTTGCGCAGTGCCGAGCCGTTGAAAACCGAGCGCCTGAAACGGGTCGTGTTCGAGGGTATTGCGCCGCAGGATTCATCCGGCAAGGCGCAAGTGAATTTCAGCGTGCGCCAGAACATCCCGGCGATCCTGCGCCCGGCCAATCTGCCGGTCGACCGTGAGCCATGGAAGCATCTGCTCTGGTCGCGCCAGGGCGCCGAGGTGCAGGTGCGCAATCCCAGCCCGTATGTCGTACGGCTGGGCCACGCGGTGAACGTGCTGCCGGGGCGGCAGGAGATGGATCTGGGGCGCACTTACGTGTTGCCCGGCGAAACACTGACATTGAGTGGGGCGGTCACGCCGGGCCAGGAAATGACGCAGGTGCGGCTGTTTCCAGTGACCACTTACGGTTTCGCCATTGAGCACTACGATGCACCGTTGGTGATGGACTGATGAACCGGCGCAGCCACTGCACCACTTGGCTGCTGCTCGCGCTCGGCGGCGAGTGGACGCCGAGTCATGCCGCTTCGAGCGAAACGCGCGCCCCCCTGCTGATGGTGCAGTTCAATCAGGACGTGCTCAAGTCGCGCGGGCTGGATCCGCGTGTGGCCGACTATTTCAGCCGGGCGTCGCGCTTTCGCGAGGGCGAGCAAGCAGTGACGCTATCGGTCAACGGCGCACCCAAAGGGCGCTTGCAGGTGACCTTCGATGCCGAGGGTGAATTGTGTTTTACGGCCTCTTTGCTGGAGCGTGGCGGCATCAGACATCCGCAGCCTGTTGCGCCCGTCCCCGGACCTGCATGCGAGCTGTTCGCTCAACGCTTTCCGGATGCCGTGGTGCGAGCCGATCCGTCGCGCGAACACGTCGAACTGCTGGTGCCGACCGATGTATTGCTGCCTGATAGCCCGGCGCGGCGCAACTTCGTCAATGGCGGCACGGCGGGACTGTTCAATTACGACGCGTTGATGCTCGGCAGCCGCTATGCCGGGCAATCCTCGCAGTACCGCAGCCTCAACGCCGAAGTCGGCCTGAATGCGGCGGACTGGGCTTTTCGCAGTCGTCAGGCGTATAGCGAGTCCGGCGGGCAGGGCCGGGTCGAGCATCTGTACGCCTACGCATCGCATACCTTCGAGCGCTATCAGGCCAATCTGCAATTAGGCCAGTTGAATATGCTCTCGCCGCTGTTTGCCGGCGAGGCCTTCAACGGTTTTCAGGTGCAGCCGGAACTGGCACTGATGGAGTTCGGCGAGGACAGCGCCTGTGCCCGGGTTGAGGGCATCGCCTATTCCGCAGCGCGGATCGAGGTGACGCAGAATGGTGCGCTGATCTACACCACCGTAGTGCCCAGCGGCCCGTTCACGCTGGTGGGTTTGCCGCTGCTGAGTCAAAACGTCGATTTGGAAGTCACGGTGCACGAAGAGGACGGCCAGCAGCGGCGGTTCATTGTGCCGGCTACGCAGCTGCGCGGGGCGCTGCCGGGGCGGGCGGCAGGCTATGGATTGGCCGCCGGGCAGGTGCGGCGCTATGCCGGGGACGAGCGCGATGCGCCGTCGTTTGTCGCGGCCAGCAAGGATTGGCAACTTGGCCCGCGCTGGCAGACCACCGGCGGAGCGATGCTTGGCAGCGGCTATCAGTCGTTGGGCTGGGCGATGCAAGGGGCGGTCGGTGATCGTCTGATACTGGGTGGCCGCCAGGTGATATCCCGGGCGCAGGACCAGGCGCTGTCCGGTACGCAGTTGCAATGGACCGCCAACGGTCTGCTCACCGAAGGACTGTCAGCCAGTCTCGCGCTGACTCAACAGACTCAGGATTTTCGTACGCTGTCGGACACCACTTGGGATGCGCGCAACGACCAGCCGTACCAGCGCGTGCGCAATCAACTGTCGGCGAATCTCAGTAGCAGCAGTCCGACCCTTGGCAGTTTATCCGGCAGCTATTCACGGTTCTCGATGTTTGACGGGACGGCCTCTTCACGCGTCGCGCTGGCCTGGTCGCAGAGCATCCGGCGGGCCAATGTGTCGCTGACTGTGGAACGCGATGTTGGAGGTGATGCGGATGATGCGCGCGGCACGGCGGCGTATCTGAGCGTCAGTCTGCCGTTGGGGCCGCGCCAGTCATTGCGCGGCTATGTGCGCAATGATCAGGTCAGCGGCACGCGCAGCGGTCTGCGCTTCAACGAGCACCTCAGCGATACCGTGGCCTACAGCGTCGGCGCCGAGCGCCCGGATCACGGCACCCTCGACTACAACGGGCGGCTCAACCTGCTGCCGCGTTACAGCCAGCTCGATATGGGCTATTCGCGCAGCGGCGCCGGCGATCAGACCTATGACGTTGGCTTGCGCGGCGGGGCGTTGGTGCATGCTGACGGCGTGACCCTCTCACCTTATCCACTGCGCGATACCTTTGCCTTGCTCAAGGCCGGCGACAGCGCCGGGATCAAGCTCAACACCCCGCGCGGCCCGGTCTGGACCGACTACGCAGGCCATGCAGTGGCAGCGAGCCTGCCGGCCTACAGCAAGGGCCGGGTGGAACTCGACACCGCCAGCCTTGGACGCAACGTCGATGTGCACAACGCTTATCAAGAAGTCGAGGCCGGACGCAACGCGGTGTCACGTCTGGCATTCGAGATAGTGACGACGCGGCGCCTGCTGTTGCAGGCGCGCACGGTGGATGAGGTGTTTTTGGGCAAGGGTTTCGGTGTGTTCGACGGTCAGGGGGAATACGTCACCAGCGTGCTGGCGGCCGGGCGGATTTTTCTGCCTGACGTTCAGCCGGGTCTCGAATTGCATGTCCTGCTACCGGAGGGACAACGCTGTCGTCTCGAGTTCTCCATGAGCGAGGAGCGTGATCTCGACGCACTGTATGAAACCGCGCAGGCCATCTGCCGGACTGTCTGAACAAGGAAAACAGCATGCACGGATTGAAAGCAGCGGCTCTGGGCGGGATATTGCTATGCCTGCCGATGTTCATGGAGCAGGCGCAGGCGAACCCCGATTGCACCATCAGACTCGGCCCTGCCACCATCGATTTTGGCTCGACCACCCGCGGGCAGTTGCTGGCGCAGTCGACTTCGGCGAACGTATTGAGCTTTGGTTTGCGTCGGGCGCAGGTCACTGTTCAGTGTGAACGGCCCGCCCCGTTGCGCATGGAACTGGTCGGGCCGGCGGCCGATGCCGCGCAATATCGCTTCGGCGCCGGTACGGTGCGGGTGCGTGTGCTGGCGCTGCGCATGGACGGCAAGCCGGTGCAGTGGCTGGGCGAGGGAGAAGGGCTGGATAGCGACGTTTTGCGTCCGGGTTCGCGGCTGACACCTGCGCTCGCCGGAACAGCAATCGAAGGCCAAAGTCTGGAAGTCGAGCTGGAGCTGGAGGCGCGTATCCCGACAGTGGCCAGCCGAGTCAGCGACCTGACCCGTTTCGAGGCTGACCTGGGGTTTCGCCTGCGCTGAGCCGGGTCAGCTGTGACTGTCAGCCAGCAGTCTGATCGCCGCTGCGCCTACCTTGCGCACCGCGTCTTCAATCTGCGGTGTCGGCTTGGCCGCGTAGTTCATGCGCAGGCAATTGCGGTACTTGCCCGAGGCGGAAAAAATGCTGCCGACGGCAATCTGTACGCCTTGATCGTGCAGCGCCCGATTCAGTTTCAGCGTATCGAAACCTTCCGGCAGTTCGACCCACAGCATGAAGCTGCCTTGCGGACGGCTGGCGCGCGTCCCAGCCGGGAAATAGCGCGTCACCCAATCAATCATCGCGTCACGATTGCGCTGGTATTGCATGCGCATCCGCCGCAGATGTGGCTCGAAGTGCCCGGCCTTGAGGAATTCGGCGATAGCGATCTGTGGCTGCGGCGCGGTGGAACCAGTGCTGATGTATTTCATGTGCAGCACTCGTTCCAGATACCGCCCCGGTGCGACCCAACCGATGCGCAGCCCCGGCGCCAGGGTTTTGGAAAATGAACTGCACAGCAACACCCGGCCGTCCTCGTCGAAGGATTTGATCGTGCGCGGACGCGGATAGGTGTAGGCCAGTTCGCCATACACATCGTCTTCAATGATCGCCACGTCAAACTTCTGCGCGAGGTTGAGCAGCGCGCGTTTGCGCGCCTCGGGCATGATGTAGCCGAGGGGGTTGTTGCAGTTGGGTGTGAGCTGGATAACCTTGATCGGCCATTGCTCCAGCGCCAGTTCCAGTGCTTCGAGGCTGATGCCGGTGAGCGGGTCGGTGGGGATCTCCAGCGCTTTCATGCCCAGCCCTTTGAGGGTCTGCATGGCGCCGTGAAAGCTCGGCGAATCCACCGCCACAATGTCGCCCGGCTCGCAGATCGCGTGGATGCTGGTGGACAGTGCTTCATGGCAACCGGTGGTCACCACCAGATCGCTGGCGTTCAACTGGCAGCCGGAATCGAGCATCAACCGCGCGATCTGCTCGCGCAGTTCGAGGGTGCCGTGGATGTTGTCGTAATACAGGCCGGGCATGTCCTGCCGGCGGCTGATTCGGGCGAGACCACGCAACAGCGGCTTCATGGTGGGTGAACTGATGTCGGGCATGCCGCGACCGAGTTGCACCACGTCTTTGCGCGGCACGGCGCGAATCAGTTCAAGCACCTGATCCCACTGCGAAATCTCCACCGGCCGCTGCGCCGGACGCCCGACCGCGGGCAGCTCAGGCAGCTCGCGACCGACCGGCACGAAGTAGCCAGACTTGGGTTTCGGCGTCGCCAGTCCGCTGTCTTCGAGCATGCGATAAGCCTGCTGCACCGTGCTCAGACTGACTCCATGTTCTACGCTCAAGGCGCGCACCGATGGCAAGCGATCGCCAGGGCGGTAGAAACCTTGTTCGATGCGCGTGCCGAGTAATCCGGCGAGGTTCAAATAAAGAGTCATGACACTGCCTCGATGCAGATGATTCGTTAAACCAGTACAGATGCGGCAAAAATCGACAATTCAGCGGCAGAACCAGCAAATCTGTATGGAGTTAATACAGTTGTGTTGAATCTGTAATGCTTTTGCCGACCCGCGCATCATGGAATCTCTGGCTACCCAAGTAAACAGGAGCGAAAAAAATGAACGGTTTGAGCGATGTGCGGCTGACGTTACACAGTCAGGAACTGGTGGCAGGGCAGGAGGACAGTGCATGGAATACAGCCCTGCGCAACGCGCCGTCCGGCCTGAGTCGCTGGGGACTGTTCTGGCATCGTCTGCACACGCGCAAGGCGTTATTGAGTCTGACGGCGGATCAGCTCGAGGATATCGGGCTGACGCGCGAGCAGGCGCAGGAGGAGGGCTTGAAGCCGTTCTGGCGGATCTGAGTTTTGTGTTGTTCTTGCGGGCCTCATCGCTGGCAAGCCAGCTCCCACAGGTTTCATGGTGAACACAAATGTTGTGAGCATCCGAGATCACTGTGGGAGCTGGCTTGCCAGCGATAGCGATTTCAAGGGCGCCGAAAAACTATCAGACCAGCTCTTTGAGGCGATGCCACAACATCCCCAGCGCCAGCAACGGCGAGCGCAAATGTTTGCCGCCGGGGAAGGTGATGTGCGGCACTTTGGCGAACAGATCGAACCCGCCGCTGTGCTGCCCGCTGATCGCCTCGGCGAGCAACTTGCCGGCCAGGTGCGTGGCATTCACCCCGTGACCGGAATAAGCCTGGGCGAAATACACATTCGGCTGATCCGCGAGCCGACCAATCTGCGGCAACCGATTGGCGCCGATGCCGATCATCCCGCCCCACTGATAATCGATCTTCACCCCGGCCAGTTGCGGGAACACTTCGAGCATCTTCGGCTGCATGTACGCGCCGATGTCCTGCGGATCGCGCCCCGAATAATGGCAGGCGCCACCGAACAGCAAACGCCGATCCGCCGAGAGCCGGTAGTAATCCAGCGCGACCCGTTGATCGCACACCGCCATGTTCTGCGGCAGCAGTTCGTGGGCCTGTTGTTCGCTCAGCGGTTCGGTGGCGATGATGTAGCTGCCGGCGGGCAGCACTTTGCCGCTGAGTTGCGGATTGAGGTTGTTCAAATAAGCGTTGCAGCCCAGCACCAGAGTCTTGGCGCGCACCGAACCGTGCGCCGCGTGGACACGGACTTCAGGACCGTAGTCGATGTGCGTAACAGCCGAATGCTCGAACAGTTTCACGCCCAGTTGCTGCGCGGCAGCGGCTTCGCCCAGCGCGAGATTGAGCGGATGCAAGTGCCCGGAACCCATGTCGATCAACCCGCCGATGTAGCGTTTGGAGCCGACCACGGTGTGCATTTCATCGGCTTGCAGCAGACGGGTTTGGTGGCGGTAACCGAGGCCGCGCAGTTCTTCGGCGTCTTCGGCAAACCCTTCGAGGTCGCGCGGCTTGTTAGCGAGGTCGCAATAACCCCAAGTCAGGTCGCACGGGATCTGAAAGCGTTCGACGCGCTGGCGGACGATCTCCACCGCTTCCAGGCCCATGAGTTTCATCTCGCGCACGCCGTCGGCACCGATCACGTTGGCGAACTGATCGAGGCCGTGGCCGACCCCGCGAATCAACTGCCCGCCATTACGGCCGCTGGCGCCCCAGCCGATCTTGTGCGCTTCGAGCAGCACCACGCTCAAGCCGCGCTCGGCCAGTTCCAGCGCAGTGTTCAACCCGGAGAAGCCGCCGCCAACCACGCACACGTCGGCAACCAGCTCGCCTTGCAGCACCGGATGATCGGGCTGCGGCAGGCTGCTGGCGGCGTAATAAGAGGCAACGTGCGGTTGGCTCGCGGTGGTGTGGGCGCGGGCAGTCATGGGCGTCATCCTGAGGCGGGGGGTGTCGAGAAAATTTGACGGAGCATAAGCCGCACGCCCGAAGGTGGGCAACACTGGTCGGGCGTTGCTGTCTGGATCGGGGGGTTTGCGGCACAATTGCCGCCTATTTCACGTTGGTTACCGCGTCGATGAGCTGCAACAGCGAGACAATCCGCACCCTGCGTCAGCAAATTCCCTCGTTCGACTGCGTGCCGGGCTGCCACGACTGCTGCGGGCCGGTTACCACGTCGCCGGAAGAAATGGCCCGCCTGCCGCGCAAGACCCGCGCCGAGCAGGATGCGGCGATGGAAGAATTGAACTGTGTGCATCTGGGGCCGAATGGCTGCACGGTGTATGGCGAGCGGCCGCTGATCTGCCGGTTGTTCGGCACCACCAAAACCTTGCCGTGCCCGAACGGGCGCGGGCCGGTGGAGTTGATTCATCCGCGCGTCGAGAAGCAGATTTTCGAATACATGGCGGAGAATCGGCAGGTTTTGGTTTAGTCAGTTACACCGGGTTGCTCCCATCGCTAGCAGGCTAGCTCCCACAGGGTTTTGTGTCGTAGCCGCAATTCAATGTGGGAGCCAGCCTGCTGGCGATGGCGGCACCGCTGATCTCAATCCGGAATCGGCAGGCACAGGCTCTCTTTGACTTCTTCCATCACGATGTAGCTCTTGGACTCGCGCACATGCGGCAGCTTGAGCAGGATGTCGCCCAGCAACTTGCGGTACGAGGCCATCTCGGAAATCCGCGCCTTCACCAGGTAGTCGAAATCCCCTGACACCAGATGGCACTCCAACACATGCGGCAGTTTCAGCACCGCGCGTCGGAACTCTTCGAAAGTGTCGCCAGATTTGTAGTCGAGGCTGATCTCGACAAACACCAGCAAGCTACCCTTCAAATGCTGCGGATTCAGCCGGGCGTTGTAGCCCATGATGATCCCCTCGCGCTCCAGCCGCCGCACGCGCTCGGTGCAAGGCGTGGTGGAGAGGCCGACCTTTTCACCCAGTTCGGTAAAGGAAATCCGCCCGTCCGCTTGCAAGATGCGCAAGATGTTGCGATCGATCTTGTCCAGCTCACGTTTGGTCTGAGTGTTGGTACGCATAGGGGATGCGCCTCCGTGAAAAGGGTTTTTGCCGAGAATTGTCGCCAAATATAGGCGCTTATACAGTGAAAAGCACTGGCAAATCTTTTTTACACTGCGCGCATCATTGCTCCGGCAATCGTTCTACCAACAGTCGTACGCGGCACGCCGCGATGAGGGATACAAAATGCGCGTTATGGTCTTGGGTAGCGGCGTCATCGGTACCGCCAGTGCTTACTATCTGGCCCGTGCCGGATTTGAAGTGGTGATGGTCGACCGCCAGCCAGCCGCGGCCATGGAGACCAGTTTCGCCAACGCCGGTCAGGTCTCGCCGGGTTATGCCTCGCCGTGGGCCGCGCCGGGCGTACCGCTCAAGGCCATCAAGTGGCTGCTGCAACGTCACGCTCCGCTGGCGATCAAGGCCACCGCCGACATCGACCAATACCTGTGGATGGCGCAGATGCTGCGCAACTGCACCGCCAATCGTTACGCAGTGAACAAAGAGCGCATGGTGCGTCTGTCCGAGTACAGCCGCGACTGCCTCGACGAACTGCGCGCCGAAACCGGCATCGCCTACGAAGGCCGCAGCCTCGGCACCACCCAATTGTTCCGCACGCAGGCGCAGCTCGACGGTGCCGCCAAAGACATCGCCGTGCTGAAGGAATCCGGCGTGCCGTTCGAAGTCCTCGACCGCGCCGGCATTGCCCGCGTCGAGCCAGCACTGGCGGGCGTCACCGACATCCTCGCCGGCGCGCTGCGTCTACCGAACGACCAGACCGGTGACTGCCAGATCTTCACCACGCGCCTCGCCGAAATGGCAGTCAATCTCGGTGTCGAATTCCGTTTCGGTCAGGACATCCAGCGCCTCGACTTCGCCGGTGATCGCATCAACGGTGTGTGGATCGACGGCAAGCTGGAAACCGCCGACCGCTACGTGTTGGCGCTCGGCAGCTACTCGCCGCAACTGCTCAAGCCGCTGGGCATCAAGGCCCCGGTTTATCCATTGAAGGGTTACTCGCTGACGGTGCCGATCACCAACCCGGCGATGGCCCCGACGTCGACCATTCTCGACGAGACCTACAAGGTCGCGATCACCCGTTTCGACAACCGCATCCGCGTTGGCGGCATGGCCGAGATCGCCGGTTTTGACCTGTCGCTGAATCCGCGCCGCCGCGAAACCCTGGAGATGATCGTCAACGACCTTTATCCTCAGGGCGGCAATCTGGCCGAGGCGAGTTTCTGGACCGGCTTGCGTCCGACCACGCCGGACGGTACGCCGATCGTCGGTGCGACCCCGTTCAGCAATCTGTTCCTCAACACCGGTCACGGCACGCTCGGCTGGACCATGGCCTGCGGTTCGGGCCGTTTGCTGGCAGATCTGATGGCGAAGAAAACGCCGCAGATCAGCGCCGCCGGCCTCGATATTTCCCGTTATGGCAACAAACCTCAGGAGTCCGCAAAACATGGCAATCCAGCGCCAGCTCACCAATGAGCGCATGAGTCAGATCGTCAGCCACAACGCTACGGTGTATCTGTCCGGGCAGGTCGGCGATGACTTCGACGCCGGAATTGAACAGCAGACTCGCGAAGTACTGGCCAATATCGAGCGCTTGCTCGATCTGGCCGGCACCGATAAACAGCACCTGCTGTCGGCGACCATCTACCTCCACGACATCGCGGCGCACTTCGCCGGGATGAATTCGGTGTGGGATCAGTGGTTGCCCAAAGGCGCCGCCCCGGCCCGCGCTACCGTCGAAGCGAAGATGGCCAAGCCGAGCATTCTGGTTGAAATCTCGATTGTCGCTGCGTTGCCGTAACCCGCTGTAAAGATCCCTCTCCCGGTGCTGTTGGCGGTTCACGTCGTCAGCCAGCGCCGGTTTTTATTCCCATGACCGCCTAGAAGTCTGCCGCCATGCGTCCTGCCCGTGCCCTGATCGACCTTCAAGCCCTGCGCCACAACTACCAGATCGCCCGTGAACTCACCAAGGCCAAGGCCCTCGCGGTGATCAAGGCGGATGCCTACGGCCATGGCGCGGTGCGTTGCGCCCAGGCGCTGGAAGGCGAGGCCGATGGTTTTGCAGTGGCGTGTATCGAAGAAGCGCTGGAGTTGCGAGCCGCCGGGATTCGCGCACCGATCCTGCTGCTTGAAGGTTTTTTTGAAGCCGATGAGCTGGCGCTGATTGTCGAGCATGATTTCTGGTGCGTGGTGCATTCGCTGTGGCAGCTCGAAGCGATCGAACAAGCCGCACTTAGCAAGCCGATCAGCGTGTGGCTGAAACTTGATTCGGGCATGCACCGCGTTGGCCTGCATCCGAAAGATTATCCGGCGGCTTATCAGCGTCTGCTGGCCAGCGGCAAGGTTTCGAAAATTGTCTTGATGAGCCACTTTGCCCGCGCTGATGAACTGCACCAGCAGAGCAGCGCCGATCAGGTCGCAGTGTTCGAGGCCGCGCGCCAGGGTTTGGCTGCCGAAGTCAGTCTGCGCAACTCGCCGGCCGTATTGGGCTGGCCGCAGATCCACAGCGACTGGGTGCGCCCGGGCATCATGCTCTACGGCGCCACACCGTTCGAAGAAGCCCACACCGTGGCCGGGCGTCTGTTGCCGGTGATGACCCTCGAATCGAAAGTCATCAGCGTGCGCGAACTGCCGGCGGGCGAGCCGATCGGCTACGGCGCGAATTTCATCACCGACAAGCCGATGCGCATTGGCGTGGTGGCTATGGGTTATGCCGACGGTTACCCGCGTCAGGCACCTACCGGCACGCCGGTTCTGGTGGCGGGCAAACGCAGCCGATTGCTCGGTCGTGTGTCGATGGACATGCTCTGCATCGACCTCACCGATGTGCCGCAAGCGGACCTCGGTTCAACGGTCGAGTTATGGGGCAAGAATATCCTCGCCAGTGAAGTGGCGAAGTGTGCGGGCACCATTCCCTACCAGATATTCTGCAACCTGCGCCGGGTGCCAAGGCTCTATTCCGAGGGTTGACGCCCAAGCGGGGGCGAAGTGTTGTAAATACTGAACGCTGTCGCCATGATAACGCTCAATATTTCTACAACATCTGGAGGCTCCCACATTGGACGTCGGTGAACGACTGCAATCGATTCGCAAGCTCAAAGGGCTTTCCCAGCGTGAACTCGCCAAACGCGCGGGCGTCACCAACAGCACCATTTCGATGATCGAAAAGAACAGCGTCAGCCCTTCGATCAGTTCGCTGAGGAAAGTTCTGGGCGGGATTCCCATGTCCATGGTCGAGTTCTTTTCCGAAGAAATCCTGCAGGAAATCCCGACCCAGATCGTCTACAAGGCCAATGAGCTGATCGACATCTCGGACGGCGCCGTGACCATGAAACTGGTCGGCCGCGCGCACCCGAGCCGCGCCATCGCGTTCCTCAATGAAATCTACCCGCCGGGCGCCGACACCGGCGAAGAAATGCTCACCCACGAAGGCGAGGAAACCGGGATTCTGGTGGAAGGCCGACTGGAACTGGTGGTGGGGCTTGAAACTTTTATCCTCGAAGCCGGCGACAGCTACTACTTTGAAAGTACCAAGCCGCATCGTTTCCGCAATCCGTTCGATGCACCGGCGCGACTAATCAGCGCAGCCACGCCGGCGAATTTTTAAGCAAAGAGGCGCCAGGCCATTACGGCGAAGGCACCCGCAACGTTTTACCGATTCACAACAAGACCCCTTTAACCATGGGGTTGTTTCAGTGTGGCGGGCTAACCGCTATACTTGCGCCCGCCTGCGAACCGTGGCCGCAGGCGTGAATAGCCACCATTGAGGGTGAACGCGTGAATCTAATTATGAAAATGCTGGCCGTACCAGCAACCGTACTGGCCCTCTGGGCTGCCAGCGCTCAAGCTGCGACGAACGACAACATTGCCAAACGCCTCGAGCCAGTCGGCCAGGTGTGTGTTCAGGGTCAGGAATGCAAGGGCATGGAAGTGGCTGTGAGTGCCGGCGGCGGTGATGCCAAGACGCCTGACTCGATCATTGCCAAACATTGCAACGCTTGCCACGGCTCCGGCCTGTTGGGCGCACCGAAAATCGGTGACACGGCCGCCTGGAAAGAACGTGCCGACAAGCAGGGCGGTCTCGACGGCATCCTCGCCAAGGCCATCACCGGCATCAACGCCATGCCGCCGAAAGGCACCTGTGCCGATTGCTCCGACGCCGATCTGAAAGGCGCGATCGAGAAGATGTCCAACCTGAAGTAAGGCGCTCTTCTGACAAAAAAACCGTCTTCGGACGGTTTTTTTGTGCCTGCGATTCAAGAGCCCCTCACCCCAGCCCTCTCCCGGAGGGAGAGGGGGCCGACCGAGGTGTCTGGCGTTCTACATCGACCTGAAAGAGCTTATCGATTATGGATTCGGCAGAGCCGTTTCAGGTCGACGTATGCCTTCAGCATCCCCCAATCGGTCCCCTCTACCTCTGGGAGAGGGCTAGGGTGAGGGCAACGATCTGAAGCCCTACCAACATCCCGATCCAATCCCCGGGCTGGTCATTGCAGCAAACTCAAGGCAATCTCGGTCGTACCTCTATTCACGGAACGGGCGGGAGGCTTCAGATGGTGCAGTTGTGTTCGATCGAACAAGCAGTGGACGACGTGCTGGCGCGGTTGCCGGCGCATATCCACATGGGTATGCCGCTGGGTCTGGGCAAGCCCAATCACTTCGTCAACGCGTTGTACCGGCGCATCGCAGCCCTGCCCGAGCGGCAACTGACGATCTACACCGCCCTGTGCCTCGGTCGTCCGACCTTGGGCGATGGCTTGCAGAAGCGCTTCATCGAACCCTTCGTCGAGCGCGTATTTGGTGACTATCCGGAGTTGGCGTTCCTCGCCGACCTGCACCGCGACAGCCTGCCGCCCAACATCCGTATTCAACAGTTTTTCATGCAGCCCGGCAGCCTGCTCAACAGCGCGCCGGCCCAGCAGGATTACGTCAGCAGCAATTACAGCCACGCCGCCCGTGACATCAACGCCGCCGGCTTGAATCTGGTGGCGCAGTTGGTCGCGAGCAGTAGCGAACATCCGGATCGTCTCAGTCTGAGCTGTAACCCGGACATCACCCTCGACCTGCTGCCGATGATCGCCAAGCGCCGCGAAGCCGGGGAAACCATTCTGCTGGTTGGCCAGGTACACACCGATCTGCCGTACATGCCGGGCGATGCGGAAGTCGACATCGATGCTTTCGACTTTCTGATCGACGAAAAGGACAGCTCCACGCTGTTCTCCACGCCGAACATGCCCGTGGGTTTTCAGGATCACTTCATCGGTTTGCACGCGAGTACGCTGGTGCGCGACGGCGGCACGCTGCAGATCGGCATCGGTTCGATGGGCGATGCGCTCACCGCCGCGTTGCTCGCGCGCCAGGCCGACAATGCCGGTTATCAAGCGTTGTTGGCCGACATCAATCTCAGCCAATGGGCGCAACTTATCCACAAGGAGGGCGGCACTGAGCCGTTCGCTAAAGGTCTGTACGGTTGCAGCGAAATGTTCGTCAACGGTCTGCTGGTGCTGGCGGATGCCGGGATCATTCGGCGCAAGGTCTACCCGGACGTACCGACGCAACAACAGGCCAACGCAGGCACCCTCGATGAGGCGGCGCAAACCGACGGCATTTCGGTGCATGGCGGCTTCTTTCTCGGCCCGCGCAGTTTTTATGAGCGCTTGCGTGAGTTGCCGCAGAGCAAGCGTCTCGAATTCAACATGACCCGCATCAGCTACATCAACGAGCTGTACGGTCAGGAAGAGCTCAAGCGATTGCAGCGCCTCGATGCGCGCTTCATCAACACCGTGTTCACCATGACTCTGCTTGGCGCGGGAGTGGCTGATCAACTGGAAGACGGGCGGGTGCTCAGCGGCGTTGGCGGGCAATACAACTTTGTCGCCCAAGGCCATGCGCTGGAAGGCGCGCGTTCGGTGCTGATCCTGCGCAGCTGGCGCGAGTCGGGTGGCGATGTCAGTTCGAATATCGTCTGGGAATACGGTCATTGCACCATCCCCCGGCATTTGCGCGACATCGTGGTCACCGAGTACGGCATCGCCGATCTGCGCGGCAAGACAGATTCAGCGGTGATCGAGGCGTTGTTGAACATCAGCGATTCACGCTTCCAGCCGGGGCTGATCGAGCAGGCGCAGAAAGTCGGCAAACTGCCGAAGGATTTCCGCATCGATCCACGTTTTGCCGACAACACGCCGCAGCGTTTGCAGGCGATTGCCGCAAAACATCCGAACCTGTTTCCGGAATATCCGCTGGGTTGTGATTTCACCGAGGTGGAACGCGATCTGTTGCGCGCGCTGAACTGGCTGAAGAGCAAGTTCAAGCTGACGGAGATTCTGGAGTTGGGCAAGGCAGCGCTGGATGCGCCCGAGGCTTCGATGTTTCCTGAGCATCTGGAGCGGATGCAACTGAGCAGTCCGGAAGGTCTGAAAGAAGACCTGTTTCAGCGCCTGCTACTGACAGGCTTAAAGGCTACGATCAACACATAACCTTTAGGAGCTGCGGCACGCTGCGATCTTTTGATCTTGATCTTTGAAACAGATCAAAAGATCGCAGCCTCGTTTCACTCGACAGCTCCTACAGGGGGGGCTGCCGGGGCGGGTTATTCGATGAAGGTTACAACGCCATCCTTCAACGACTGCACGCGAGCCAGCGACTCAACGCGATAGCCCTGCGAGTCCAGCTCGGCACGCCCGCCCTGGAACGATTTCTCGATCACGATACCCAGACCGGCGACGGTAGCGCCAGCCTGCTTGATGATCGAAATCAGCGCCTGCGACGCCTTACCGTTGGCCAGAAAGTCGTCAATGATCAGCACGCGGTCGCTGCTGGTCAGGTGGCGCGGGGAAATCGCCACGGTGCTTTCGGTCTTCTTGGTGAACGAGTAAACGGTCGCCGACAGCAGGTTTTCAGTCAGGGTCAGGGACTGTTGCTTGCGGGCGAAGATCACCGGCACGCCGAGGTTCAGACCGGTCATGATCGCCGGGGCAATGCCCGAAGCTTCGATGGTGACGATCTTGGTGATGCCCGAGTCCTTGAACAGCGCGGCGAATTCGTCACCGATCAGCTTCATCAGAGCCGGGTCGATCTGGTGGTTCAGAAAGGCGTCGACTTTCAGGACCTGATCGGAAAGCACGATGCCTTCTTCGCGGATTTTCTTGTGCAGTGCTTCCATGAAGCTGTCCTCGTTCGGCGCATGCGCGCCTGATCAAAAAAAGTGGTCAATTCTAGCGCTTTAACATCGCGCGTATATCCGCCAATGCGCTGTTGCCGCGCACGACTTTGACTTCGGTCGGTGTGTCGTCGTTGCCTTCCCATGCAAGGTCGTCCGGCGGCAGCTCATCGAGGAAGCGACTTGGCGCGCAATCGATGATCTCGCCGTACTGTTTACGCTTGGCGGCGAAGGTGAAGGCCAGGGTCTGGCGCGCGCGGGTGATGCCCACGTAGGCCAGGCGGCGTTCTTCTTCGATAGTGTCGGCTTCGATGCTGGAGCGGTGCGGAAGGATTTCCTCTTCCATGCCCATGATGAACACGTAAGGGAATTCCAGACCCTTGGACGCATGCAAGGTCATCATCTGCACGCCTTCGGCGCCATCTTCCTCTTCCTGCTGCCGCTCGAGCATGTCGCGCAGGACCAGTTTGCCGATGGCGTCCTCGACGGTCATTTCGCCTTCTTCGTCCTTCTCGAGGGTGTTTTTCAACGCCTCGATCAGGAACCAGACGTTGCTCATCCGGTAGTCCGCAGCCTTGTCGCTGGAACTGTTGGTGCGCAGCCAGTTCTCGTAGTCGATGTCCATGACCATGCTGCGCAGCGCCGAGATCGGGTCTTCGCCGGCGCACTGCTCGCGCACTTTGTCCATGAAGCGCTTGAAGCGCGACAGGCGATCGGTGAAGCGACTGTCGAGATGTTCGCCCAGACCGATTTCGTCGGTGGCGGCGTACATCGAGATCTTGCGCTCGGTGGCATAGTTGCCGAGTTTTTCCAGGGTGGTCGAGCCGATTTCGCGGCGCGGCACGTTGATCACCCGCAGGAAGGCGTTGTCGTCGTCCGGATTCACGATCAGGCGGAAGTAGGCCATCAGGTCTTTGACTTCCTGACGGCCGAAGAAGCTGTTGCCGCCGCTCAAACGATACGGCACCTGATGGTGCTGCAACTTCAGCTCGATCAGCTTGGCCTGGTAGTTGCCGCGATAGAGGATCGCGAAATCGCTGTACGGGCGGTCGGTGCGTAAGTGCAGGCTGAGGATTTCCATGGCCACGCGCTCGGCTTCGGCGTCCTCGTTGCGGCAGCGGATCACGCGGATCTCGTCGCCGTGACCCATTTCACTCCACAGCTGTTTTTCGAATTCGTGCGGGTTGTTCGAGATCAGCACGTTGGCGCAACGCAGAATGCGGCTGGTGGAGCGGTAATTCTGCTCGAGCATCACGACTTTCAGGGACGGGTAATCGTCCTTGAGCAGCATCAGGTTCTCCGGCCGAGCGCCACGCCAGGCGTAGATCGACTGGTCATCGTCGCCGACCACGGTGAACTGATTGCGCGTGCCAATCAGCAGCTTCACCAGCAAATACTGACTGGCGTTGGTGTCCTGATATTCGTCCACCAGCAGGTAGCGGACTTTGTTCTGCCACTTCTCGAGGATGTCGGGGTTGTCCTGAAACAGCTTCACCGGCAGCAGGATCAGGTCGTCGAAGTCCACCGCGTTGAACGCCTTGAGCGTGCGCTGATAGTGGGTGTAGACGATGGCGGCAGTCTGTTCCTTGGGGTTGCGCGCGTTTTCCAAGGCTTCGGGCGGCAGGATCAGGTCGTTTTTCCACGAGCCGATCATGTTCTTGATCTCGTCGACGCCGTCGTCGCCCGCGTATTCCTTTTGCATGATGTCGGTCATCAGCGCTTTGACGTCAGTCTCGTCAAAGATCGAGAAGCCCGGTTTGTAGCCCAGCCGCACGTGTTCCTTACGGATGATGTTCAGGCCCAGGTTGTGGAAAGTGCACACTGTCAGGCCACGGCCTTCGCCGCCCTTGAGCAGGGTGCCGACCCGCTCCTTCATCTCGCGCGCGGCCTTGTTGGTAAAGGTCATGGCGACAATGTACTGGGCGCGGATGCCGCAGTTCTGGATCAGGTGCGCGATTTTGCGCGTGATCACGCTGGTCTTGCCGGAGCCAGCGCCGGCGAGCACCAAAAGAGGGCCGCCGACGTAGCTCACGGCTTCTTGCTGCCGGGGATTGAGTCGGGACATAGAAAAATTCGGGAGTCGTTGACGAAATGGGCCGGCATTTTAACAGGCTCAGCGAATTGTGCTGCTCTGTCCGACTTGTGACGCAATACGCGATTCAAATTTGCCGGTTTTGCTACTTTCACGCAGGATGCGGGGTGATTTTGCGGCTAATGTTCTCACTCATGACACACAGTGCGGTTTTTGATAACTGTTGTCATTTGGACATTGCTCTGCGCAACGGCATAATGCCCGCCGCCCACATCATTGCAGAGTCTAGGGAGTCAGCTTGACTACGCCTGTCGAACCCTTGCGTTTGCTGCTACTGGCCGAAGAGCCAGCGTGGACAGCGTTATTACGCGAGTGTCTGGCTCCCATGGGGAGCGCGGCAGTGCTGATCAGCGCGCCGAGCTGGGAGTCGGTCAGCCGCCTGTTCGAAGACAACCGCAATGCGGTGTTGTTGACCATTGCGGCGTTGCAACCGGCACCCGGCCGCTGCAACCTGCCGACCGTGTTGCTGCTGGA
The DNA here is from genome assembly GCF_048822895.1 of Pseudomonas sp. P4795. Lineage (NCBI taxonomy): Bacteria > Pseudomonadati > Pseudomonadota > Gammaproteobacteria > Pseudomonadales > Pseudomonadaceae > Pseudomonas > Pseudomonas sp. P4795. Next base: position 204,434 of record NZ_JBMFBT010000004.1, read on the forward strand.
GCACGAACCGGCGGCTACGCCTGATGGCGTCAGTGACTGGCTGGTGCGTGATGCGCTCGATCCCGACATGCTGCGTCGTTGTCTGCGCCATGTGCGCGAACGTGGCGTGCTGGAAAATACTCTGCAACGCCTCGCCGAGCAGGATCCGCTGACCGGCATCGCCAACCGTCAGGGCTTCCAGACACTGCTGACCGCGCGCCTTGCCGAAAACGACGGTCGCGGCCTGGCTCTGGGGCATCTCGATCTCGACAATTTTCGTCACGCCAACGACGCACTCGGCCATCAGGCCGGCGACCGTTTGATCCTGCAAGTGGTCGCGCGGCTGAAAAGTCAGCTGGAGGCGGGTGATCAACTGGCACGTCTGGGCAGCGATGAATTTGCCTTGCTGATCGACACCCGCCGCGCGCCGCAACGCGCCGAGTGGATTGCCGAACGCATCACCGAAGCCTTGGCCGAACCCTATTGGGTCGACGGCGAAAGCCTGTTGATCGGCTCCAGCCTCGGCATCGCGCATGCCCGCGCGCAGGGCGGCGCCGATCCACTGATGTGGCACGCGCACATCGCCATGCAGCAGGCCAAAAGTACTCAGGGCTGCACCTTTCATATCTTCAACGAACGCATCAACCGCAACGCGCGGAGCATGGCCGATCTCGAAAGCGAGCTGCGCCGGGCCTTGCGCCGCGATGAGCTGGAGTTGCATTACCAGCCGCGCCTGAACATGGCGGATGGGCAAATCGTCGGCCTCGAAGCCCTGGTGCGCTGGCGTCACAGCGAACGCGGCCTGCTGCCACCGAGTGAGTTTGTGCCGCTGGCCGAGCAGAGCGGGCTGATCGTGCCGCTGGGGTACTGGGTGATTTCCCGTGCGTTGCGCGACATGCAGGCGTTGCGTGAACGCGGTCTGCCGGCGCTGCACATGGCGATCAACCTGTCGTTCCGCCAGTTTCAGGACAGCCAGTTGCTGCCGACGCTTAGTCGTCTGATCGCTGAGCGCGGGGTCGAGGCGCAGTGGCTGGAATTCGAACTCACCGAAACCGCCGTGATGCGCCGCAGCGACCTGGTCAAGCAGACCATGGACGCCCTCGGCCGGCTCGGCGTGCGTTTTTCGCTGGATGACTTCGGCACCGGGTTCTCGTCATTCGTGCACCTCAACAGCCTGCCGATCACCTTGCTGAAGATCGACAAGAGCTTCGTCGGCGGCATGGAACAACGCGAAGAGAACCGTAAACTGGTGCACGCGATGATCAACCTCGCGCACAACCTGCATCTGGAAGTGGTCGCGGAAGGCGTGGAAACCCAGGAGCAGCTGGAGCTGTTGCGCGGGTTTGGATGCGATCAGGTGCAGGGGTATCTGATCAGCAAGCCGTTGCCGCTGGCTGAGTTGGTTGAGTATTTATCCTTCGATGCGAGCCAGCAGACGCCACTCGAAATCGTGAGCTGAGCACATCCCCGGGAGCTTTTGTGGCGAGGGGATTCAGCGAAACGTCGCACCGCCCCGTTCGGCTGCGCAGCAGTTGTGAAATCAACGCGCGCGGTAATCCTGACTTACCGCGATTGCAGGTTTTGGGGCGGCTTCGCCACCCAACGGGGATAAATCCCCTCGCCACATTGGTGTCAGTCAGTCTGGGCAGCTGTGTACTGATGCGTAGCAGGCTCGCGCCGAATCATCCGCTTCATCTTCCACTCGAATGCCAGCGTCAGACTCACCGCCGCACACGCCAGCCCCAGCGCCAGCCCCCACCAGACGCCCGTTGGCCCCCAGTGCAGATGGAAGGCCATCAGCCACGCCGCCGGTGCGCCGATCAGCCAGTAACAACCGAGACCAACGAGGAACGTGGTCTTGGCATCCTTGAGTCCACGAATGGCGCCCATGGCGATCGTCTGCGTGCCATCGAACAGCTCAAACCACGCGGCGACTGCCAACAGGCTCACGGCCAGTTGAATCACCTCGGAAAATGCCGGGTCGTTGTGATCCAGGAATAAGCCGACCAATTGATTCGGCAACAGCCAGAACACCATCGCAAAGGCCAACATCACCACCGCTCCGAATACGATCCCGACCCGGCCGGACATCCGAGCATCATTGAGTTGCCCGGCGCCGTAATGCTGGCCGATGCGCATGGTGATCGCGTACGACATCCCCGCCGGCACCATGAACGCCACCGAGACAATTTGCAGCGCAATCTGGTGCGCACCGAGCTGCGTGCTGCCCATGGTGCCCATGCACAACGCCGCGAAAGCGAACAGGCCGACTTCCACCGCATAAGTGCCGCCGATCGGCAGACCCAGACGCCACAGCTCTTTGAGGTACTGGCGGTTCGGCCGCGACAAGCCCTGACGCAACGGATAAGCGTCGTAGGCCGGATGCCGACGAATGTGCCAGGCCAGCCCCAGTGCCATGCAGTTGGCGACAATCGCCGTGACCAGGCCGATGCCCATCAAGCCGAGTTTCGGCAGGCCGAACATGCCGGTGATCAGCGCGTAATTCAGCAGAAAATTCGCGACCGTGCCCACCAGGCTGATAACCATCACTGGCGTCGCGCGGCCGATGGCGCTGGTGAAGCCGCGCAATGCCATGAAGCTCAGGTAGCCGGGCAGGGCAAACGGCAGCGCGATGAGAAATTGCCCGGCGGCAGTGACGTTGGTTTCGGTCTGGCCGAACAGCAGCAATACCGGTTCCAGGTTCCACAGCAGCAGACCGGCACCGAGCGCCATCAGCCACGCCAGCCACAGACCGGCCTGAGTCAGTTTGGCAGCGCCGACAATATCGCCGGCACCTTTGCGGATCGACACCAACGTGCCGACCGCCGCGATCACGCCGATGCAGAAGATCGACACGAACGAATAAGTCGCCGCGCCCAGCCCGCCGCCGGCCAAGGCTTCGGGGCTGAGGCGGGCCATCATCAGGGTGTCGGTCAGCACCATCAACATGTGCGCCAACTGCGAGGCAATCAACGGCCCCGCCAGCCGCAGGATGGCCCAGAGTTCGGTACGCACAGGTCGCTGCATGGTCATCACATCCATTTAATCGAGGGGGCAAGAGACCGTCGATTCTCGGCCTTCAACAGGCTTTGCACAAAGGGATAAAAAGGATGGGTAGCATGATTAAAACTCATCCAGGCGTGATTCTGCTAAGTTGGCCACATCCCGCAATTGGAGCCTGATCCATGTCCCGTCGCCTGCCTCCCTTGTATGCCTTGCGCGCATTTGAAGCGGCAGCGCGGCACAGTTCGTTTACCCGCGCGGCTGAAGAGTTGTCGATCACCCAGAGCGCGGTCAGTCGGCATATTCGTACGCTGGAAGAGCATTTCGCCTGTCGGCTGTTTCACCGCAGCGGACGCAATCTGCAACTGACCGAGTCGGCGCGCATGCTGTTACCGGGTATCCGCGATGGCTTCACTGCGCTGGAGAGAGCCTGTAATACCCTGCGCGCCGAAGATGACATCCTGCGCATGAAAGCCCCCTCGACCCTGACCATGCGCTGGTTGCTGGCGCGCCTGAGCCGCTTCCGTCATCTGCAGCCGGGCAATGAGGTGCAACTGACCAGTGCCTGGATGGACATTGATTCGGTGGATTTCAATGATGAGCCGTTCGATTGCGCAGTGCTGCTGAGCAACGGCCATTTTCCGCCGGACTGGGAGGCGAGTTATCTGTTCCCCGAAGAGCTGATCCCGGTTGGCGCGCCGAATCTGCTCAACGATCAGCCGTGGGACGTGGCGCGGCTGGCCAGCGCGGAATTGCTGCACCCGACACCGGATCGTCGCGACTGGCGCAACTGGCTGCTGCGCATGGGCCTGGCCGATCAGGTCTCGCTCAAGGGCGGGCAGGTCTTCGATACCCTGGAACTGGGCATGATTGCCGCCGCTCGCGGGTACGGCGTCTCCATGGGCGATTTGCTGATGGTCGCCGAGGATGTGGCGCAAGGCAGGTTGAGTTTGCCGTGGCCGACAGCGGTTGCCAGCGGGGAAAATTATTATCTGGTGTGGCCGAAAACTCGACCGGGAGGTGAACGTTTGCGCCGCCTCAGCGACTTCCTGCAAGGCGAAGTGCGCGCCATGGCGCTGCCGGATGTCACGCGCTTGAGCTGAAACGTTCGAGCCTGCACAATGCCGGCCTTTCGCCATAACCGCGCTATCTACTCAAGTATTCGGGTTTTCCGCCGAATACGTGCAGGTGGGACCGACGTGCCGGTTTCGCGCTTCACCCCCCATTATTAGAATTTTCCGAGCAAGTGCCGCGATCAAGGAGGATCCGCAGCTCGGCCAGGAGCTGTCCATGTCTCAACCTCGTGCTCGGATCGCCTCGCAGCTGGGCCTCGCGCTCGCCGTGATACTGGCGATTGTCATCAGCGGCAGTACGGTGTTCGCCCTGCGCTCGCTGGATACCGCCAACCTCGCCACCCGTGAAGAACACCTGGCCAGCGAGGCACGCCTGCTGGCCGATCAGCTGAGCACCTTTCACGGCACGCTGCGTGAAAGCACCCAGCGCCTGAGCGGGCTGTTCGAGAAGCGCTTCAGCACGGGGCTGAGCATTCACCCGGACGAACCGGTGAACGTGGCCGGCACCCAGACTCCGGGTCTGCACCTGGGCAGCGAAGTGCTGAACAACAACTTCAAGGAAGTCGACGGCTTCAAGCAGATGACCGCCGGCGTCGCCACACTGTTCGTGCGTAGCGGCGAAGACTTCGTGCGAGTCAGCACTTCGCTGACCAAACAGGACGGCAGCCGCGCCATTGGCACGCTGCTTGATCACGCTCACCCGGCGTACGCGAAGTTGATGGCGGGCCAGAGCTACGTCGGCCGCGCCTTGCTGTTCGAACGCTCCTACATGACCCAATACACCCCGGTGCGCGACAGCAGCGGCAAGGTGATTGCGGTGTTGTTCGTCGGCTTCGACTACACCGACGCGCAGAACGCCCAGTTCGATAACCTCAAGCGCTTCCGCATCGGCCAGACCGGTTCGCTGGCGTTGCTCGATGAGCAAAACAAATGGCTGGTGCCGCCGGCCGGTGTGCAGGCGCTGGATCAAGCGATTCCGGTGATCAGCGGCGTGGCGAAGACGCCGGGTAAAGGCCAGTTCTGGAGCGACAAGTCCGAAGACTTCTACAGCGTTGCCGTACCGTTCGATGGCGGGCCGTGGTCGGTGGTGGCGAGCATGCCGAAAAGCGAAATTCGCGCCGTGACCTGGAGCGTCGGCATTCAACTGGCCATCGGCAGCCTGCTGGCGATGCTGATCGCGGTCGGCTCGGCGGTGTGGTTGCTGCGCAGCAAATTGCAGCCATTGGGCGATCTGGTGCGTCAGGCCGAAGCCTTGGGCGCCGGTGATCTGAGCGTGCGTCTGAACGTGTCGAGCAATGATGAAATCGGTCAGCTGTCGCGCGCTTTCAACCAGATGAGCCAGGCGCTGTCGACCATGGTCGAGCACATCCGCCGCTCTTCGGAAGAGGTCAACAGCCGTGCCCAGGCGCTGTCCGGTTTGTCCGGTGGCGCGTACGAAGGCATGGAGCAGCAGTCCGGCGAAATCACCAGCATGGCTGGCGCCGTTGAAGAGTTCTCCGCGACCTCGCTGGACATCGCCGACAACATGGGCGCCACCCAGCGCCTGGCTCAGGAAAACGCTCAACAAACGCAGATCGGTCGCACCTCGATGGGCGAAGCGTCCTCGTCGCTGGAGCAGATTGCCGGCGCCCTGAACAGCACCGCCACCGTGATCAACACCCTCGGCCAGCGCTCGCAGGAAATCGGTGGCATCGTCGGTGTGATCACCTCGATTGCCGAACAGACCAACCTGCTGGCGCTCAACGCCGCGATTGAAGCGGCGCGTGCCGGCGAGCAAGGTCGCGGCTTCGCGGTGGTGGCCGACGAAGTGCGCAACCTCGCGTCGCGTACCCGTCAGGCGACGGATGAAATCTCCGGCATGATCCAGAGCATTCAGCAGGAAACCGGCAACGCCATCAGCACCATGGAACAAGGCAATTTGCTGATGCAGGAAGGCTTGTCGCGCAACGCCAACGTCGCTTCGGCTCTGGCGCGTATCGATGAGCAAAGCCGTTCGGCCGGTGAGCAGTTTGCCGCGATCACCACCGCGACTCAGGAACAGAGCAGCACTGCGACTCTGCTCAGCAGCAACTTGCAGAGCATTGCCCTGGCCAACAGCGAGCAGCGTGAAGTGGTTTCCAATCTGGCGATTACCGCCAAGGAGCTGGAAAAACTGGCAGCAGATCTGCGCTCCGAGGTTGACCGCTTCCGTTGAAGCGGCGCGCCTGCTTACTGGTAGGCAGAGAGGTCTTCGCTGGAGTCGACCTCTCCCCATTCTCCCGTGTAAGGCACAGCTTCGATCGGCACTCGACCGGCATCGATGACCCGTTGCAGGGTGTTGGTCATGTGCATCTGGTCGCACTGGCTCGGGGTCAATTCGCTGCGTAGGCGAACCACTTCTGCCCAGCCCTCGGGCGTGAAGCGCAGCAGACCCATGTACTGGCCTTCGACTTCATCCACCGTTTGCGGTTTGTTGCCGATTTCCGCCAGCGTCTGGTCGCTGTTCAGACGGAACGTTTCGGCGTCCAGCAATGGATCGCCGAAACGTTGTGTCCACAATGCCAACCAGTTCGGGTCATAGGTCACGGCCAGCGATGCCTGGTTGGTCATCAACGACTGCACAGCCGTCGGGCTGTAGAAAATATCCGAATAACTCACGATGCACGGCTGCCCGGCAAGCCAGGCTTCGGCGCATGCCAGAGACGCGACCATGTTGGTTTCAGCCCAGCGTCGGTTATGAAATTCGCTCAGACCTTTGTCGGCCAGCAACTCGCGCTTGTAGCCTGTGACCACAGCGATTTCGCTGATGCCCGCCGCGCGCAGTGACTCCAACTGCCATTCGAGCAATGGTTTGCCGCGCAATTCGACCAGGCATTTCGGGCGTTCATCGGTGAGACTTTTCATGCGACTGCCACGGCCGGCAGCGAGAATAATGGCTTTCACAACAGGTCTGTTCCGTAAGTGATCAAGTGAGGTCGGATTCGCCAAAAAGCTGCTGGATTCGCTGCACGTCGTGCGCGGCAAAATCGGCCTCGCGTTCCGGGTGCCACATCCAGCCTTGCCAAGGCAGGCGTGAGTGGCGGATGGCTTCGATTTCGCCGTCTTCGCTGCGCGCCAGCACTTCAAATTCTGGCGGGCAACTGGCAAGGCACAGGTTATGAAAGCTGTTCACGTCTGCTTTGATCTGGCCGGACAACCGGTGCCGCGTGCGCACATGGCCGGTCACCGGCTGCAACTCCCCGCCCGCCCAGTGCGCGAGCATTTGCATGCCTCGGCAAATACCGAGGACGGGCAGACGCCGGGTGCGGGCATGGTCGAGCAGTTGCTGTTCAGTCAGGTCGCGGGCCGGGCATTGGCCGATGTCATTGCCGCCGGACAGCACAATGGCATGGGGCGAAACCGCCGCCAGCCACTGCTCAAGGCGGGCATGATCCAGGCCATTGGGCACCGGCACTGGAATAAAACCGGCCGCCAGCAGAAAAGCGCACATACGCTGATCCAGCGCATCGCGGATCTCGCCGCGCTCCGGGTGGCTGTCGACCCGCTGGCTGATCGCCACGACTTTCACGTCATCATCTCCACCCTGCGCCCCGGGCAATCCAGATGCAGGATGTCCGCTGTCGACCAGCGACGATAGAGCACTTCACCTGCACCGATCACGGCTGGCAAACCGAGTTCACCGGCACGAATCGCCATATGCGAATTGGCCCCGCCCCACGCCGTGATGAGCCCGGCAATCGGGTAAGCAAACAACCAGTCGAAGCCCGGGTCGGCATTGGGAATGCAGACAATTGCTCCGGCGAGTCTTTCCCGGTCATCGCATTGCACCACGGGCGCAGTCACACGCTTTTGGGTGATGAAATTCGGCGCCGTTTCCGGCCACTCGAAGCTCCACACATCCTCGGGGCAGGTGATCATCGGCGGCAGCGATAACTTCAGCGTTTCGGCGTAGCGCGCCTTGCCTTGTTCGATGCTGCGCAACAGCACCTCTTTGGGATCCGCAGCCGCCACATGCAGCTCGGTGAAGGCGCTGATATCGCAGTAGGCCAGGTCTTCACGCCCAATGCCGTGCTCGGCACCGACTTGCGCAATCAGTGCCAGAGCGTCGGACAGGTTGCGCGTGAAGTGGAATTTCGCCAGCTCGCGCAGTTCGATGCCGTTTTGCAGGAAGTCCAGCAAACCCACCGGATCCGGCTGCAAGCCATGGGCTTCGAGCTGCTTCACGATCTCGCGCATCTGCGGCAGCGTCAGCGAAAACGGCTGAACAGGCTCCGGGGCAGACGGACGTTGATTCCAGTCAAAGTACAGTTCCGGCGCTTCATCGTAACGCGGCGACAGAATGTCGTAGGTGCCCGGACGCAAATGCCCGTAGCGCGACAGGAACGTCGCCTTGTCGAGCATCGCCCGATCACGCGCCAACTGACCGCTGACGGTAGAAACACCGGCCATGAACGCATCGTAGTCAGCCTGCGAAAACACGCCGACGGCCACCAGCGACCTGAGCATCTGCACCGCGACAAAACCCGCGCGGGCCAGGCCGGCGAAGGGCAGGGTGCCGTAGCGTTTCGCGTCCTCCAGCAGCCAGTAGATGCGCTCCAGCGGGTCAGCGTCGGAGGCCAGCAATTCTTCGCGGCGAGCGTTGAGAACGTCGAGTTTGTTGGCATCGCTGCGCCACAAACCGTCTTTCGGGTGGACGATGCGGTTGGTCAATTTACGCAAACTGGTGCTGATGGCTTCCAGTTCATGTTCCTGAAAACCGGCACTGGCCAGGCGTTCCAGCTGTTGTGACAAATCCAGGGTGTAGCAGGAGAAAACGATCTCGAACTCCACCTTGTCGTGCAGCGTCGGTTCCGCCAGCAGCCGCTCGATGTAGTAGTCGACCAGGCGCCCGGCCAGCTCTTCGTCGAGGTCTGCCGGAATGAAGGAGTTGAACGACAGCCGCACATCAATGTAGGGCAGGCCGAAAAAGTGCGGCATCAGCGGAAAGCTGCGCAGGTTTCGGTAGCCATAGTTGTGACGCTGATACGCCCAGATCGAATCCGTCACCAGATCCCGATACAGCGAAAGCGCCAGCGGTTTGGGACGAATGCCGATGATCTCGGCCGGGTTCCAGTCGGGCATCACGCCATAGACTGTTCGCTGGCCGATCAGGAACGGATGCGGGCGCATGCCGCGCGCCACTTTGCGCTGGATACTCTGCAGCCGCGCAGCCTGCGCAGCATCCGATTCCGGACGCGCAGGCAAAATCAGTGGTCGAGCCTGGAGCAACCAGAGAACCTCGCCTGTGGCTTCGCCGGTTACCGCAAACTCGCAGTCGACAGGCTGGTCGCCGAACAGGCCGAGCAATTCTTCAAGCAAGGCCACCACCGGGGCGAGCGATGCGGGCGGCGCCACTGGGCTGTGCGCTGCCTGCTGCCAGAGTCGCCCACCCATGCCGCCGGTCACCGACGCAGTGTCAGTACCTTCTGACCAATTCACCACCCGGTACGGCGCGCAGGTGTTGGGGTCGTGAGAAAACGCGACACCGGAACGCAGCACGTTGGCCAGCATCGGCTGTATCAGTATCTCGTCGGCCAGATGCACATCGCCGTAACTGGCGATGACCTGTTCGATCGCGTCGGTCAGACCGGGGTCATCGACATTCGCGAGCGACAGGAAGGCGCCAGCGAACGAGGCATCGGCGCTGTCCTCGCGCGCGCAACTGGAGCGCACGATCCACGGGGCGGCAGACAGCCGACCCTGGATGTCCCGAATACAGGCTGGCCGATCCGCTTGCCAGTCGGCCACGCTGAACGCCAGCAGCGGCGCAATGCGCGCCGACGCGAGTCGCCCTTGCAGGCGCGACAGCGTGCCGGCCTTGGTTGAGAAGTGCAGGGCCATCAGGCTTATCTCAGCTGCGCGACCCAAATGTTCGTCGAGTACGGAATCTGGATCGACGGCGTCTGCAGACTTTGCAGGTAGTCGTCGATGGCGCTGATCACTTCATGGAAGTTCGCACCGGCCTGACGCTCCAGGGTGGCGTGCGAGCGCCAGGCTTCCAGGCATTCGGCGATGGTTTGTTGGTGAATCACTCGCGCATCCAGATGAACCACTGCGCCGAACAGCTCGCTGGCATCGATCACTGCGGTCTGATCTTCGCGACGGGTGCCGTAGCCATAACCTGGCACGCGTTCTTTGATGATGGCTTCGATGCGCGCTTGAATCGGGTCTTCAAGGTTGCGGTGGTTCCACATGCAGGCGAACCAGCCACGCGGCTTGAGAATACGCGCGGTTTCCTTGAGCGCCTGCTGGCGGTCGCAGACGTTGAAGGAGCTGCCGAAGGTGACCATGTCGAAGGCTTGCGCGGCTTGGCCGGTGACTTCGCCAGTGCCTTCGTGCCATTTGACGTTACCCAGCGCAGCGGTGCGCTTGATGCCGTTGGCGCGCATTGCATCGTTGGGTTCCACCGCGGTGACATCCAGCTCACGCGCAGCCAGCATCAGCGTCAGGTGCGCAACACCCGCGCCGACGTCACAGAACGCGTCGCCTTTTTCGGCACCGGCGATCGACAGCATCGCGTCGATGGCCGCGTCGGCGTAGTCCGGACGTTTCAGGTAAGCATCAGCCAGCGTGGTGTAGTCCCATTCCGTTTTCATAGCAGATTCCTTGTATAAATTTTATTGAATAAATCATCGGCCAGATGTTGGCCGGAACGCAGCGGATTGAACTCGGCTACCCAGTCCGCTGCTTGTGGTTCATCAATGGCCAGATCGAGTCCGGCGACATTGTGCAATTCACCCGCGTGGTAACGACGGTAGATACCCTTGGGATCGCGGCGACTCAGCTCCTCCACCGGGACTTTCAGGTACACCTCGAAATACCCCGGCTGATGGGCGCGGTTCCACCTATGAACTTCATGAAACAGTGAAATCGTCGCGATCACGACGGTGTGCCCTTGTGCGGCAATCATTCGGCACAGGTGGGCGTATTGCATCGCCAGCGCCAGCCGACCTTCACGGCCATGATTTTGCGAGTTGGCTGCGGTTGCGCCGAACACTTCGCGCAATTCATCGCCGTCCAGCAGCACAACCGATTGGCCGTTGCTGCGCAGTCTGGCCACGAGCTCGCCGGCCAGCGTTGATTTGCCGGCACCTGAGAGGCCTGTAATCCAGATTACCTGTGCGCCAAGATCGCGTTTCATATCGGTCTGATTTTTGTTTGGTGTGACTGTAACGGCAGGCTGAACCATTTAATGAGCTCAGCCTGCTCCAAGGGTAGTTTTACTCGCCCATTGCCCGTCCAAAAGAGTCGAGTCTGAGCAGGCTGAATCTCGACTCGTGGCGGTGCTCGATCAGGTCTTTGAACACATCCTGAGAGCGGGGCAATTGGCTGTACTGTGCTTCGTAGAACTTCTTGTAAATGTAGTGACTGTGCTCGGCCGACAGCATGCTGAAACCCAACGCAATGTCTTTGAGGTCATTGCTGTTCTTGGCGATCGGCAGCAAGTTTTCCATCTGCTCGCGCCAGGCGTCGACTGTAGGGTTTTGTTCTGCAGTGAGCGGCACGTAGTAAATCGGTAATTTGCCGGTATTGAGCATGAACGAAACACCACCCGTTGATGCATCGGTAACGATGGTGTCGCACAACTGGTAAAAAGCCGAACTGCTTGTTCCCTTCTCGTCGATGGAGATCCAGTCGTGTTGAGAAAGTTGCTGGCACAAGTCTTTCACACTGGGGTGTGCGAGATCAGCCATATACGGACGCAATATGAATGTTGCGTGGGGAATAGTGTCTTTGATCGAGTTAATGACGGTTTGCAGGTTTTCATACAGCGACGCGCCACTTGGGCAAATACCAAGTTGAGTAGGCAAGAGTCCGACAACATATTGCTCAGAGGTTTTATCTGCAGGGCGAGCGGATTCGAAGAACTGCGGGATTTTCAGCGGCAACGTTGGCACTACACTGATCGGGCGAAGATCCGAGCGCAGTGCAATTCCGTCGGTTATCAGGGTCTTCAGGGCTTTCCTGTCGTGTCTGTAAAGTTGCAGCCCTGTTTTAAGCAAGTCAAATCCCGACTGCGAAGAGCAAATAATCGCGTCCCAGTAGGAAGTCAGTTCTGAATAGTAGTATTTGTCTTGGGTCGGCATCCCGACGTTGCCATGGCTGATGAAGATGCCGAAGTTTGAATCGTCAAGTACACGGCCAATCCAGCCGTCATTGGAAAGTACAACTTGCGATTGCAAGTTTGAAATGTATTCCACGTCCACTTGTTGCACAGGGTGGTTGAGGAAATCTTCAGTCTCTTCTCTGCTCAGGCCGGTTTTGTCTGTTTGAAGAACAATGCAGTTATACGTGTTCCGCAGTGAGTTTAGCGCAGGCAATAAATACTCAAGATATGTTTTGCCACCTTGCGCAACGTTGCTGATCAAAAAAACATCTTTCATAGTGAGTGATTACTTTTAAAGTTTTATAGAGGAAATAAATCAAGCCAAGCGGACGGCGGATGGACTGATATTGGCGACTGCACTCATGCGGATGTTTAGTTATTGAACTGCTGCGCCCGTTGAGCAAAATAAATCTTATCCATGATGAGTACCGCCTCCATATATGCTGTGTGAAACGTCGATGCTTAATTAAAAACGCAAATTTTATACAGAATGTTGCCGTTATATCACATAACGTCTGCGCACTATCAGTGCGCGAAATTTTTATTTGCGCAGGCTTACTCCGCTTGGAGAGTGGCGCGTTGCGTCATCCTTCATTGGGTTGCCGGCCGATACTGCAATGCCTCGGCCAAATGTTCACGAGTGATCATGTCAAGTTGCTCCAGGTCCGCCAGCGTTCGCGCAACCTTGAGCAAACGGTGGGCCGAGCGTAGCGACAGGGTCAGGCGCTCGCATGCCGACTCGAGCCATGTTTCATCGGCTGTGGATAACTTGCAGTGCTTCTTCAATCCCGGCAAATCGAGAAAGGCGTTGGCGCAGCCCTGGCGTTTCTGCTGGCGCTCTCGGGCGTCGGCGACCAGTGCCGCCGCGCTGGCGCTGTCGTCTCCCGGTTTCACTGCCGGGTTCAACGCCGTCGCCTCGCGCGCCACTGTCAGGTGCAGATCGATCCGGTCGAGCAGCGGGCCTGACAGCTTGTTGCGGTAGCGCTGCACCATGTCGGGTGTGCATGAACAGCGTCCAGTTGGCTCGCCAAGATATCCACAGGGGCATGGATTCATTGCGGCCACCAGTTGGAACCTTGCGGGAAAACGCACCCGTTCCTTCGCCCGGGAAATCACGATCCATCCCGATTCCAGCGGCTCGCGCAGAACTTCCAGTACCTTGCGATCAAATTCCGGCAGCTCATCGAGAAACAGCACGCCGTGATGGGCGAGGGTGATTTCGCCCGGTTGCGGTTTTGAACTGCTGTGACATATGGGAATAGATGCAACGCAGCTACGCTGCAACCCGCATGGAAGCATGTCCCACGGGTAATGGAGCTGCTCAGCAACTGGGGCAGTCTGAAACAGGTGAGATCACTTGGTCCCGATTCGGCAGCCGATTTCGTAAATGCACTACAAGTGCTCGATGCGGTTTCCGGTGCTAAGGAAGACCAGGTCCTGCGCCAGCTCAGCGTCCAGTTGTTCAGAAACTCAAAACGCCTCGAAGCCCTATGCAAACACATTGATATTTTGACCGCCGAAGCATTCAACTCACCGGCACGGCACTGGAGTGAAGTCTAAGAGCCTGTTTTGCCTGATTTGTCACTTTTGGACATGGTTTTATTCGCCTTTAATCCTGTATTTTCAGTGCTTTATGGTAGCGACAAGCGCTTAAATTCTGGAAAGCAAAACGTTAGGTTTTGCGTTGACCTTAACTTGTTCCTGACTATAGTTAGAAAAGTTATTTTTTAAGAGGGAGCAATATGGGTTTCCAGGTCATAGAGCAGGTGGTGAATGGTGCTCGTAGAAAGCTGCTGGTGCAAGACTACATCCCGGTTTACTACCCCAACCTCTACATGACCATGGAGCACTCGGGCAGAGCCCTCGAAACGACCAAGAAGTACCTTGAGCATCTGGTTGTGCTTGAGCAGTTTCTGGCCTTTTCCTCCATTGATTTGATTTCTCACCTCGAACAACGCCCTCACAGCCAATACCTGACAGACAGCGAGCTTTCTAGGTTTGTGTCGGACGCGGGGTTCAGCAAGGAAACCCTGGCCATGAAGTATGCGGGGATGCATTTGCATCCGACTGCCTACAAATCCGTTGGCAAAGTCCATGCGCAGCAGCGAATCGAGGCGGTACGCGACTATCTGGCCTTCCTGTATGACAAGTTGGGTGATCACTCAACACGACATGAGGCGGTTGACGATCTGAAGAAGCGCATCAACCGCAAGATCAAAGCGGCCAGCCCTGCGTGGAAAAAAACGCGGGTGGACGAAATGAAGGGGCTTACGAGTCAGGAGCGAACTCGATTGCTGGAAATCATGCACCCGGATAGCGCCGAGAACCCCTTTTCAGATGAAGCCATCAGGCTGCGTAACTACATCATTTTGCTGCTGGGTCTCGACATGGGGCTGCGACGCTCCGAGATGCTGCTGATCAAGACCAGCGATATTCACTGGCACAGTCGTCAACTAGCGGTGGTCAACCTGGAGGATGAGAGCCTCGATCCACGAACGATGGCCCCGCAATTCAAAACCCACGAGCGCATGCTGGTGATGACTGACGACCTGTATGACGCAATCACTGAGTACGAATCGAAATATCGCAAAAGAAAGCCCCGTAGCGGCGCATCGCAAGCGAGAAGCCATCCGTTTTTGCTGGTGGCGCACAAGCGAAATGAGGGCGGACCTCTGACCATCAAAGCAGTGGATGGCGTTCTGCCCAGGGTCCGAGAAATAGCACCGGAACTGGCTCATGTGCACCCACATATTCTGAGGCATGACGCGGTCTACACGATGCTGGAAAGCATGCGTGTGGAACTGGCAGCGTTCACGCCGGAGGATCGCACCACGCAAGTTCAAAAGACCCTTACATACATGTTCGGCTGGAGTCCCGATTCGGACATGCCCGGCCGCTACGGCGCGAAATTCTGGAAGGAAGAGGCAGACAAAGCGATACAGAAACGGGCCGAGCGGTTTAAGGCCATCCGCCAGAACGCCGAGGCGACACAAGGAGGCTCAGAGTGAACATCGCCGTCGAAGCACTTCAGGCACCCACGAAGGACAGCCTTAATGAATGGTTGAACACGCCTCGCTTGGCCAAGTGCGGAGAAGTGTTCATACCTACCCACCCCATGTGGAGACCGGATAAATCGAATGGCCGTTCAGTCAACTGGGAAGCGGCTATTGCCTGTGTCTCGCCGGATTGGCAGCCCTGGTTGCACGCCGCCCTGGCGTACCGAATGGCCGATGTGTCAGCGGCCACGGTTTTTGCGACTACCTCTGGGTTGTCGCGGGCTGCACAAGCCGGGCTTGACCCGCTTAACGAGGATCACCTGATCGATCTGCGGGAGCGCTTTAACCATTCTGAGTTTAGTGTCATTGCCTCTTTCATGGCGTTTTGGCACGACTGCGAATCCCTCGAACAGCGCCCGACGCAATCCCTTATCGATGCCTACCAGGCACTGCCCAGGAAAAAAAACTCCAGCAACGATGTGATCCTCAGCCTGGACCCCGAACAAGGCCCGTTCACGCAGGTGGAGCAGGACGGTCTGTACCAATGGATACATGAGCAGTTTTGTCACGGTCAGTTAGATCCCGAGCAGTACCTTTACCTGCGCTTGTTGATGATTTATGGGCCGCGAGGCACTCAGGCGCGAGCGCTGGTTTTTGGTGATTTCACGAAGAGCGACCAGGGCTGCAAGGTCAGGATGCCCTGGGCAAAGCAAAGATGGGACGAGGGAGGTTGGCGAGTAAAGTTCGAAACATTCAGTCTGGATGATGACCTCTACAGCGTGGTGCAGGCCTACAAGGCAATGGTTCTGGCGCAACTCTGGCAAACGTATCCAGACGGTGCCGACTGGAATGCAGCCATTGAGAATGCGCCCCTCTTTCGTCGGAAGCTAGATGATGATGAAGCAGAACCTTGGGAGCGGGTGGATCCCCCTGTTTTGCTCGATAGCCCCCTTCAAAAAAGCCTCGAAGACGCGCCGCAGGCGATCTTTCATGCCGGAAACACAACGATCAATGCTTGGCTTGAGCGCATCGGGCGGATGGAGGGCTTTCCAATTTCGCCTCGCACCCATCAGCCACTGATTGTGACGCGGGGTCACCGGTTCAGGCACACCCTCGGCACGGACCTGTCCAATGCGGGGATGAGTGAGTGGGCGATGGCCCGCGCATTGATGCACAAGGGTACTCAGACAGTGCGAAAGTACCGACAGGTGTCGGCAGAGTTGCTGGCGTTGATCGACGCGAAGATGACCGACCATCTGGCCTTGGTTGTGAATGCGTTCACCGGGATCATCGTCACAGATCGCACCTCAGCGAAAAACGGAGAACTAGCGGATCGACTAATCGAGGATCTGGCGGTGTGTGGTGCCGATGCCGCCTGCCATCTCGATGCGCCGTTTACCTGTTACGCCTGCGGAAAGTTTCAGCCACTTCTGGACGCGGACCACAGTTCGGTCCTTGAGCGATTGGAACGTCGTCGGGAGCAAACCATTGCCACGGACAAAACCACCGGCGTGCTCTGGGATCGGGCCATTTTGGCTTGCCGCAAGGTGATTCTGGATTGTGAGGCCATGCGCCGATCATCGGGCTCTGGAAGGACAGAAGAATGACCGAAGCGTTTGATTCTGAACCGTCTGAACCGACGAACAACATTGTCGATTTTAAGCCCAGGAGCCAACTGGCTGCGGAGGCTCAGCTCGCGGCATTTATCGAATGGGCAAAACAAACCCTACCCAAAGGCATTCCCAATCAAGTGCACGCGAGTATTCGCTGGGAAGACGACAGTTGGCACTCGCATGGAGTCCAATCCTGTAGCTTCAGGGCGCTCGGATCGACCAAAGCTGTCCCAAAGGCGATGCAGGCACCTTTCACGGAGTTTGCCAAGGCCATAGCGGTGCACCGAAGGGTGTATTTGCAGAAAAAGGACATCACTGCATGGCAGTCCGCCCTGCAGGCGCTGGAAGCCGCCCTGTTCGAGCTGACCAGCACACGGGATGTGACGCAGGTGTCCGCCGCTGTCTGTAATAAAGCGTGCGACCACCTGAACCGTCACAGGACAAAAGGCGATACCGCATACAAACACAGTAAGGCACTTGAGGCCTGCATCACCCTGATGCGGGACAAAAAACTGCTCAAGTCGGATTTCCGATGGACTTCTCCGCTGAAGCTGAAGCCGACTGGCACGCTCAAGCAGCAAAGAGCCGATCGGGAACAGAAGCTACCCAACCCTGAAGCAATCAAAGCCCTCGGGGAAGTGTTCAATAACGAATTGACCCGCCCCCTCGATATCGTTGTGACATCCGCCTGTGCGCTGTTACTGAGTGCTCCCAGTCGCGTGGGTGAATTGGCGGATGTTGAATTGGGTTGCCTAGTATTCAAAGAGGATACCCACGGCAACCAGCGCATGTTCTTGCGCTGGTACGCGGAAAAGAAAAACCAGGTAATGCTGAAGCCCGTCATTACGCCTGAGATGGAGCCGGTCGTCGAGCGGGCCATCACGTTACTGAAACCGATCACCGATGAGGCGCGGGCTTACGCCGCCTGGCTGGAGGACCATCCCGATGAGTTTCCGCCCCATGAAGGACTGCCACCCAAGGGGCCTGATGAACCGCTCACCTACGCAGAAGCCTGTGCCGCGCTGAAACTCAGCGTTGGTAACGGCCCGCGAAGGAGATTCAATGCCAAGTTCCTGAAAGGCATGGAGAAGCAAAAGGCACTCAGCCCCGTCGCCCGAGCCCTATTGGCCGAGATCCGAGACGGGTGGGACTCCAGCGCGGGGAAGCGCATATTTGTTAAGGGCAGGATAGAGAGCTTTGAATTTGACGACCGGTGTGTGATCACGCTGCGCAAGCTCAATGTACTGCTGCGGGAGAAGTATCTTCCAAAGGATTTTCCATACACCACGCCGTACACTGAGGGCAAAGCTCGGGTGAAGTACCGTGATGCATTGTTTACCGTGCGCACGGGAGCAATGGCTGAAGACTCAGCTTTCGTTGTGACACACGGGTTTGGCGTGGAGATCGCGGCGAACACTAGCCGAATGAATGCGCAATTAGGTGGTACGAATGACCCGACAAGGAAAAGCCTGTTCGAGCGCTATGGCTACCCTGGCGTCAAGGTCAACACGCATGCGTTTCGGCACGAACTGAACACGCAGATGCACCGCGCGGGCCTGTCGCAGCTCCTGATTGACGCCTTCTCCGGGCGCACGACGTTGGGGTCGGTCTACAACCATGAAACCGTCGAGGAACGCACCCAAAGGGTTGCGGATTACCACCCACAAACGAAGCACAGCACCGCTGCTCAGCGCCTGGAAAAGGTCAAAACCAATCAGCCGCTGAACCTGATTGAGGTGAGGGAACTGCGCGAGGGTGAGCAGGACCGCATTATCCATCTAACCCCTTACGGCGTTTGTGTGCACAACTTTTCTTCCGAGCCCTGCCCGAAAATGGGTGCCTGTTTGGACTGCGGGCGGCTCGGTTGCGTCAAAGGGGATGACGTAAAGCTGAGCAATCTTAAGGAAGAACGCGACGACCTTAAACGTCGTCTCGATAAAGCCCTGGATGCGCAGTCTCGGGGCTTGTTTGGGGCATCGGAGTCGGCCAAAAAACTGGGTGAGAAACTCTTTAAGTGCGAGGCGCTCATCCATACGCTGGAAAACCCCGAACTCGAAAACGGTGCCATCGTATGGAACGCCGATAACGGTTGGACGCTGACCAAGAACGCCGCCGCAATGTCGGGGCTGATCGAAGTCAAATTCATTGAAGATAACCAGACGCAAGAGGCGTTGCCATCGTTGGATGACGTCTTGGCTTTGCTGGATGAGATCGAGGATTAACGATGGGGCATTTAACGCCAATGGATGAGAAACGCATCATTAAGCTGATTGAGGAATGGTCAGGGCCGAAGCTGACCTGGCCATTGCTTGTTGATGCCTGCAAAGAAAAACTGGGTATTAGTCGTGCTCGCCAGTCCCTGATGAATCTACCTGCCGTGGATTTAGCAATGAAGAATGCCAAGGCGGGATTGAAGGCTCAGAAGCTGAAGCCGGGCTGGATTAGCGATATTCAGGCAGCCAACGAGCGCATTGAGGAACTGACAGAGAGCAATCAGAAGCTGTCAGCTGCTGTTCGAGATATGTATCGCCGTTTTTTGATCTGGCAAGCCAATGCGGATATGCACGGGCTAACGCAATCGATGTTGGAGCAACCGGTTTCACAGCTTCAAAAGAAGACCTGATCCGGTGTTCAGAAACTTATACCTGGAAAAGACTCATGGCAGCTACGTCCTGAAACTCGAGCACTCTGACCATGCTCCGCGCTACGTTTCGGAAGGGTCGAGTTGATGATCCAGGGCGTCGTGCCTCATATGCGGCGAAAGTTACTGTCTCGTTCCTCCATAACAGATTGGTCAGAGTTACTAGCTGTAAAAGCGCAGTGGAAATTGAGCGACCAGTAACACTTCAGAGGCCTCGAATTGAAGCCGAGTTGAGCAGTAGAACACTTCTGGACTAGTAGGAAACGGCCGATTTCTGCCTGTTATGGTGGGCCGGAGTCGGCCAAGAGCAGTCAGTCGTATAGGACTGAGAGCGGTTGTTTGCTGCCCGTCGAAGTCTTTCCCTATGACTGACTTTTTTGATCGAAGCTACCGGTCGCGACGACTCGTAACCCGCAGAACTAGGATTAATTTTTCATATGGCATTTTTCGTTCACCTTTGGCCACTGCCTTTCCCTTCAACCTGGCTCTGTCTCTGCTCAAACGCCTGAGCGCGTAAGTCGCGCGGGCTCATCTGGAATGCCGATTGGAACAGACGACTAAAGTGCGCGGGGCTCTTGAACCCAACCGACAAGGCAATCTCAGTGATCGGCGTCTGTGCGTTGGCTGGATCGCTCAATGACCGGCGCGCGGCATCTAGACGCTCTTTCCAGATCCAGCTAGAGAGGGTATTGGGCTGCCCGTCGCAAAGAGCATGCAAATGACGCTTCGACAAGCTCAAGGCCTTGCTAATCAGTTCTAAATCCAGTGCCTGATCAGCTAAGTGCTCATGCACATAGGCGCGTAATCGCCTCAGGTGAAATTGTTTCAGATTGTCCGGAGGAGCAGCGACCTGCTCTGGGACTCCGACCAATGCAGCGCAAAGCAACTCGACGGTCGCACTGGTGACTGAAGATGAGCTGAGCGCATTAAGCTCACCGACGCAACCTTGCAGCGAGGTGATGAACTGGCTGAACAGCCGACCAGTTCCGGACGCTGTAGGGATCGCCCGCGCGGTGTAATCCCTTGCGTTTCGCAGCGAATGACGCATTACCCGCCCAGGAATCATCAGCACCACGTGATGGAAAGCGCCCGGCATATTCATTGAATAGCTGCGGCTACTGTCGCAGAGCACCATATCACCGGGTCTCATGATGACCTGACGATTGTCCTGCTCGATCTGACTGGTGCCATCACGCTGGATGAGCAACAGGAAGAAATCATCATCTCCCGTAGACAAGTGCTGCATCGAGCGGCGGACAAAGTGACCATCGGCAATCACATCGGCCAGTTGAATGTCATTGCGTGTGTACTGATAAATTTTTCCGTTGAAAGCCGGTTGTCCGGCAATTAGTTGCATATCGAAATGGATGAAGTTCTCTCTGACTACATGCTGCCAATAGTCCATACGCAAATCGTCTTGCAGCCCTTCCGTGGTAATGACGCGATTCATTGTTTCACTCTCAGATAACTTCCACTGCGCTCACAGACAAGCAACTACGTATGTACCTGTCTACCATCGGCATCGTGACATGTTCGCGTGAATACAAGTATCGACTGCTCAGTCCATGGATGCGCAGGGCAGGCACGTCAGGCGAACCACCTTACGGTGCCTGCAATGCCAATAGGAAATGAAAAGCCCGTTTACCAGCCCATTCCCTGTGAAGAATAAAACAATGAAAACACTCGCCGCTGTGGCAAGAGAGTACCGTGCCCCACTGAAAATAATATCACTGGAAATAGACGAACCGCGTGAGGACGAAGTACGGATCAAGATTGTGGCGGCGGGTATCTGCCGTACCGACCTGGATGTTCGGGATGGTTACCTGCCCACCCCACTTCCTGTGGTGCTGGGCCATGAAGGCGCGGGGATAGTCGATAAGGTCGGGACAGCTGTCAATAACTTCCAGGTTGGGGATCACGTTGTGCTCTCCATGGGCCGTTGTGGCGATTGCGGGTACTGTCGCTTGGGGCAGCCAGCTTTTTGCGTTAATCATGTGCCATTGAACTTTGGCGGTGCTCGTGCCGATGGTTCGGTGTGCTTGCACGATCAAGAAAACGCGGTACACAGCCACTTTTTTTCGCAGTCGTCCCATGCCGCTTACGCCATCGCGCACAAAAGCTCACTGGTGAAAGTACCTAACGATGTCGACCTCAGGCTACTCGGCCCGCTTGCCTGCGGGGTGATGACGGGCGCCGGCGGGATGATGAATACCTTGCGCCCGGAGCCGGGTAGCAACGTGGTGATTTTCGGCTGCGGCACCGTCGGCCTCAGCGCCTTGATGGCGAGCAAGATCATCGGCTGCAGCCAACGCATCGTGGTTGACAACAAACAATCGCGTCTCGACCTGGCCATGGAGCTGGGGGCCACCCATACGGTGCTCTCAGGGCCTGACGTCGATGTGGTCAAAGAGATCCGCGCGTTGAGTGATGGCTTGGGTGTGCAATACGCCTTTGAGTCAAGCGGTGTGAAAACGGTCATCAGCGCAGCACTTAACAGCCTGCGCGAACTCGGCACCCTAGTGATGACCGGCGTGTTGCCCCAGGGCGAGACCGTTGAATTCGACGCGTGGAACCTGCTACGTGGACGGCGGGTGATCGGCAGCGTGATGGGCGACACCTTGCCGGAGGTTTTCATCCCGCAGTTGGTTGAGTACTACCGACAGGGCCTGCTACCCCTTGAAAAAATTTCCCGGCTGTACCCGTTGGCAGACATCAACCAGGCCATTGACGACGGTATCAGCGGCAAGGTGGTCAAGGCCATCGTGGTCATGCCGCATCAGGATTGAAGCGCGTTCAAAGGGTGGGGCTGCGTCCAGCGATCCACCTGCGCGCCGGCCCCCGTCCAGAAACAATATGATCCAGGAGTTATCTCAACATGGATGAAACCATCGTTCCAGCATCACAAGATCCTCTCAACCTTTCCGGTAAGCAGCGTCGCGGCTTCATCAAAAGCTCAATGGTGGTGATTGCCTCAGCGTCCCTCGCATCGAATATTGCTTCAGCGGCACAACCTGCTGTTCCGGAGAGTCAATCTCGCAGCCGGCTCAAACAACAGGGCCCGTTCGAGCACGTATTCGACTATGTGATTCTAGGCGGTGGTTCTGCCGGTGCCGTGTTGGCCAACCGTTTAAGTGAGAGCGGCAACAAGAGTGTTTTGCTGGTCGAGGCCGGTCCTTCTTTCGATCCGGATCAATACCCAGAGCTGCTCTACAGCGGCAACATCATCGCCGCCAACGCTGATCCGCGTTATGAATGGGGTTATCACTCCGAGCCGGTTGAGCAGGCTGAAGCGATCTATGCGCCGCGCGGCAAGGTAATCGGTGGCAGTTCCGCAATCAATGGCGCCGTTGCTTGCCGTGCCCTGCCCTACGACTTCGAGCGCATCACCGCCAAAGGCTTGAAGGGCTGGACGTTCGACGAGGTGCTGCCCTACTTCAAGAAGATGGAAACCTGTCACACCGGCGATGATAAATGGCACGGTCGCAATGGCCCGTTTCCGATTCATCAACTGACGATGGACTACATCACCCCCGTACAACGCTCGACGGTTGAGACCGCCTGGAAACTCGGCTACGCCAAGGTCGATGACTTCAACAACCCTCTGGCCAACAACGGTGCAGGCCCAAATCTGATGAACGTGGTCAATGGTGTGCGGGTCAACACCGGCATCGCCTACCTCACGCCAGAGGTGCGTAGACGCTCGAATCTGACCATCCTTTGCGAAAGCCTGATCGACAAACTGCAGTTCGACGGTACCAAGGTCCGCTCGGCTCTGCTGGCTGACGGTAAAGAACTGCGTGGCAAGGAAGTGATCCTCAGTGCTGGCGCCTACGGCTCGGCAGCGATCCTGTTACGCTCGGGTATCGGCCCGAAAGCGGATCTGCAAGCCCTGAGCATCCCGGTTATACGAGACGCTGCGGTCGGCACTCGACTGCTCGATCACGCCTTTTACTGGATGAACTTTGCCGGTAAGCCGGAACTCAAGGGCCAGGATCACCCCGTTGTCGGCTCACAATTGTGGACTCACTCCTCCTTCGCCGAGTCAGCCGGGGAACTGGATATCGCGGTCTCCCCATCGCACTTGCTCGACCCGAGTATCAGCAAGACCGGTGTGGCGTTTTCGCTAGGGTTGGAGTTGATGAAGGTCAGCTCGACCGGCAGCGTCAAACTCAAGAGCCTCGATCCGAAGGTTCAACCTGTCATCAAGCTCAATCACCTCACCAGCGAAGACGACATGCAACGCATGGTCGAATGCTTCCGGATCGCTCGGAAACTAGCCACGACTGAGCCTTTGAAAAGCCTGATTGTCGAGGAAATCTTTCCAGGGCCATCCGTTAGCGACAGCGACAAAGACATTCGCCAAGCCCTAGCTAAAGGCGTCGGTACCTTGCAGCACCCTTGTTCCACAGCTCCGATGGGACTGCCAAGCGATCCGAGCGCGGTGGTTGATGCGCAGGGGAATGTCTATGGGGTACAAGGGCTGCGAGTCATTGACGCATCAATCTTCCCTGAAATTCCGCTGATCAACCTCAATCCGAACGTCATCATGATGGCGGAAAAACTATCGGATGTGATTCGTAAACAGCAAAGCTGAAGCTGGATCAAGGGCAGTACCCGCTGAAACAAGCAGCCCGCCGATTGCGCCTGCGCGCAAAAGTTCAAGCCTGAAAACCCTCAAAAGGAAACAACAATGGTCAAGGTTCTAGTGCTCTATCATTCGATGTACGGTCATATCGAAACCATGGCGCAAAGCGTCGCCGAAGGAGCCCGCACCGTCGCCGGAGTGGAAGTGACGATCAAACGTGTACCCGAAACGATGGATGCACACATGTTTGAAGCGGCCCACGGCAAGGTCGATCAAAAGGCACCCATCGCTGTAGCCAATGAACTTGCCGACTATGACGCTATCATCTTTGGCACCCCGACTCGCTTCGGCAATATGTCCGGCCAAATGCGCAACTTCTTGGATCAGACCGGTGGCTTATGGGCGAGGGGCGCGCTTGCCGGGAAGGTCGCCAGTGTCTTTACCTCGACCGGTACCGGTGGGGGACAGGAAATGACCATCACGTCCACTTGGACCACTTTGGCGCATCACGGCATGGTGATCGTCCCTATCGGCTATAGCACTCCGGCCCTGTTCGATATTTCGCAAGTGAGCGGCGGTACTCCTTATGGCGCTTCGACGCTGGCTGGTGGCGACGGTTCGCGTCAGCCAGACGAGCGTGAACTGAGTATCGCCCGTCACCAAGGCGAGTATGTCGCCAGCATCACGGCCAAACTCAAGGGCTAGGATCGAGCGTCCCTGAACTGAGAGTTAGCGAAGCTTACTCGAACACGGCAGGCTGCTCTGAACGACGGATCAGGGCAGCTGTGGCCAGGCATTGTTTTTCGATTGAAATCATGGTCCGGCCGTTTATGACTGAAGGCAGCCTGGGCCAATACCGGACGGTGACCTAAGCTGCCAAGGTAATGGGGATAGATACATCACGCATTGGTAGCTAGAACATTACCCGCCCTGACATACCTAGCTGAACCTCACCTCCGACCCAGATATCACTTCCGAGCGTCTCAATTTTTATCCGACCTTGACGACCTAATGCAGTGCCTTGGCTCGCAGTGTAGTGGTCAGGCATGACCCCTGTAGAAATCAGCCATTGCGCCAGGCTCGCATTGAGACTTCCGGTGACAGGATCTTCATTCAGTTCTTCACCCATAAAAGCGCGCACCTCGACATCTGCGTCCGCATGAGGACCTTGCCAAGGCGCGACTACTCCTACGTTGAGCCCGTTGAGCTTCAAGTAGTCTGGGCGAATAGCCAAAACGTCATCACGCGATGCCATCATTACGGCAACCCAACCGGGTCCATTGTCTACCCATTGACTGGCGAGGATTTGATCACAGGACAAGCCCAATCCGCTCTCAATCTGACGCAACACATCTCCACCTACTGCTCCACTCCGGACCAGAGGCGGTGCTGCGAACGATAGAAAAGCTCCATCCCGGCGAATGCGGATCAGGCCTGCCAGGCACTCCTGAATAATCTCTTTATCGACATTGCCGCCACTTTGATTCAGCCATACATGACAGCTTCCCAGTGTAGGATGACCGGCAAAAGGGAGCTCCCGTAGCGGGGTGAAAATTCGTACGCGGTAATGTGCTTCGGGAGAGGTTGGCTTCAGCAGAAAGGTTGTCTCGCTAAGCTGTGTCCAAGCTGCAAAATCGCGCATTTGTTGGCTGGCCAGGTCGTCGGCACCAATTACGACAGCAACGGCGTTACCTTTAAAGGATTGTTCGGAGAAGACATCGACTTGCTCGAATAGTAACGAAATCGGCATGGAGCCTCCTCTATCAGTGTTGTGGGGGAGGATATGCCAGGCGGCACACTTCCGAAACTGAGTTTCGTAGGCTTCGGAGAGTCTCCTTCGGGTAGTGGCTGCCGGCCATGAACGACCGCAGTCAATTCGTTTCAGCCTGTTTTGACAGGCATTAAGAGGCCACAAGACACTTGCAAGAGTGTCACTCTGGATAATATTTACATAAGTGTTCACGGATTTAGAACTTGAATAAACTTTCTGAGATGCATTCTTTCGTCACCGTGGCGGACACGGGCAGTATTTCCGAAGCCGCTCGCCGTTTGGGTACGGCCAAGTCGATGGTTTGCCAGCGGATTCAGCAACTAGAAAAACGCTTAGGAAGCATTTTGTTAGAGCGTGGTCGGCAGACTCGCCTGACTGAGTCTGGTGAGGTTTTTTACCGTCATTGCATCAGTATCCTTGCGGATGTTGAAGATGCCGAAAACGCCGTCTTAACCTCTCAGTCAACTGTCCGCGGGAGTCTGCGTGTTGCGGTTCCGATGGCTTTTGGCATGCGCTATCTGACGCCGATTCTGGCGTCTTTTGCGAGGCAATATCCTGAGTTGGATTTGGACGTTGAGTTCGACGACCGTCGCGTCAACTTGCACGAAGAAGGGTTCGACGCGGCGCTTCGTATTGGTGAGTTGCCGGACTCTTCGCTAGTGGCCAAAACCATTACCCCCAACCGCCATATCATCTGTGCCAGCCCGGATTATTTGAGTGCTCATGGCACGCCGGTAATCCCGCAAGACCTGGCCCAGCATTACGCCATGCTCTACGTGAATCGCGAACCTCATGGCATGTGGACGCTACCGGTGAACAACACATTGGAGTCATTCCGTGTGCGCTGCCGAATGCGTACCAATTGTGGCCACCAACTTATGGAAGCAGCCAAGGCGGGGCTTGGGCTCGCGATATTGCCCACATTCCTTGCCGCGCAGGCCATTGTGGACGGTGAGCTGAGAGAGGTGCTGGAACCTTATGCGCCCCGTGGCGGCAATATTTCTGTGGTCTACCGTCAGTCGCAAAGAACCTCGCCCAAGCTTCGTGCGCTCAGTAGTTTCCTCAGTGAGCAGATCGGCAACCCGCCGATTTGGGATCAGATGCTGACAGCTCATTTGCAGCCATAGTGTTGAGTCGTTCGAGAAAAACGAAACATCGATTCGTTTTTCTCTGGGTTATGGGGAGCTGAACACTGACTTATCCTTCTTTCCAACAGGCGCATTACCAGCGTCTGACAGGAAGAAATGGAGGAGGATGGATGTCAGTTTCCTTAAACAACCCCGCTCGCCGTGCTGTGTTGGCCGGTGGTGTTATGGCTGCCGCTACCCTCGCAATGGGCAGTGGTTTAGCGCGTGCACTGGAGCCTTCTGGCAAGGCCCGTAAAGGCGACGGACAGCCTGGTCCTTTCGATGTGATCATCGCAGGTGGTGGTTCGGCTGGCGCAGTGCTCGCTCGGCGGTTGAGCGAAAACACAGCTCGTCGCGTGCTACTGCTGGAAGCTGGGCATAGCTATAGCCCTGGAAATTATCCTGCGCTTATTGCTAACAGCGATACTGTCGGCGCCAATGGCAATCCTGAGTTTGAGTGGGGCTATAAGACTCAGCCGGGATACATCAATCATCCAATCGGCGCTCTGCGCGGTAAGGTATTGGGCGGGAGCTCGGCTATCAATGGCGCCGTGGCAATTCGTGCGCGGCCTACTGATTTCGAGCGCTGGGGGCTACCAGGCTGGAGCTATGAGGAGTTGTTGCCATTCTTCAAGAAACTAGAAACCCATAGTGCGGGTCCTAGTCGCTTGCACGGCCATGATGGCCCTCTCCCAGTTCATCAACTTAGTGATGCCGACGTCACGCCGATGCAGCGGGCCTTTATCAGCGCGACAGTGGCGAATGGCTACACGAAAGTTGGTGACTTTGACGGTGCGGATGCCAATGGCGTAGGCCCCTACCCGATGAATATCGTCAACGGTGTACGGGTCAACACCGGCATGGCCTACCTCACTGATGAAGTACGCAGTCGCGCTAATTTGATAATCCGCGCCGATAGTCTTGTCGACAAAGTGCTTTTTGATGGTAAACGCGCGATCGGTGTGCAACTGGCCGATGGTGAAAGGCTCTTAGCCGGTGAAGTCATTCTCTCGGCGGGTAGCTACGGCAGCGCAGCGATTCTGCTGCGATCCGGCATAGGTCCGCGTGAGGACTTGCACGCCTTACAGATCCCACTGGTTGCTGAACTGCCCGTTGGGCAAAACCTGATGGATCATCCGTTTTATTACAATGCCTACGCGGCAAACCCTGAGCTAATTGGCAGTCAGTCGCCCGCTATCGGTGCCAAGCTCTGGACCCATAGCAGCACAGCCGAAAACGGTGATCTGGATCTGCATATCACTGCGACCCATTTGTTTCCCCATGAGCAAAGTCCGACGCAGGTTGGCTTTGTGCTCGCGGTCGCGCTAACTCGGCCACTGTCACGTGGCAAGGTGACCTTAGTCAGTCGCGATCCGTTTGTTGCACCGCGCATTGACCTCAATTTTCTCGCCGAGCCCAAGGATCGTCAGCGCCTGCTTGATGGCATCCGTCTGGCTCGCAAAATCGGCAAAACAGCACCGTTGAACACGCTGATTCATTCCGAGCTCAATCCAGGCCCGGGCAATGACACCGATGAGGCGTTGCTTGCCAGTGTCAAAGCCAGTCTTGATACCTATCACCATCCAACCTCGACTGCTCCCATGGGCCAACCGGGTGATGCACAAGCTGTGGTTGACCTTGACGCGCGGGTGATCGGTGTACAGGGACTACGTGTAGCCGACGCTTCGATTTTCCCCGATGTGCCTTCGGTGGCGACCAACATCACTGTGATTGCTGCTGCTGAGAAAGTTGCCAGCCTCTACGCTTAATAATCTAGGAATTACCTCTATGAAAAACTCCCCGGTTTTGAACTGGATCGATGGCCTGTGGCTGGACTCCGGTGTTTATAAAGATTCCATCGACCCGGCGACCTATGAGTGCATTGGTCAATACGCCGAAGGTGGTTTGCATGAAGCGCAGCAGGGGATTGAGGCGGCTAAGCGCTCGTTCGCCGAAACCCCCTGGAAAGATGATCGCAACTTGCGCGCCAAGGTGCTGCTGGAGTTGGCCGATGCCTTTGAGCGCAATGCCGACGAGCTGATCGCCATGCTGGCCCTGGAAAACGGCAAGATCAAACCCGAAGCAGCGTTCGAGGTCACTATGGTGCCCTCCAAGTTGCGCTACTACGCCGCCCAGGCTCGTGCTGAGTACGGTCGAGCAGCAGAGCCTAAGCCTGGCAAAATTTCCCTGGTGATTCGTCAAGCGGTTGGTGTCGCGGGCATTATCGTGCCGTGGAACTCGCCGGTCGTACTGATGATTCGCTCCCTGGCACCCGCTCTGGCGGCAGGTTGTACCACGGTCATCAAAATGCCTGGGCAAACAGCTCAAACCAACGCGTTGGTGGCACGCATCATGAGTGAGTCTGTGTCATTGCCGCGCGGTGTTATCAACTTGTTCAGCGAACAAGGCGCAGCCGGCTCCATCCATCTGGTGGAGTCTCCTCAGGTTCCTGTGATCAGTTTTACCGGCAGTACCACAACCGGCCGCGCAATCTCGGCTGCCGGCGCGCAGTCGCTGAAGCGTTTTGGTCTGGAGCTGGGTGGGAAGACTCCCATGCTGGTGTTTAACGATGCCGACCTTGATGCAACAGTACCAACGCTCGAAAAAGCCCTGACCGTATTCGCTGGCCAGTTCTGTATGACGGGTTCGCGGCTGTTGGTGCAGCGCGATATTGCTCCCGCGCTGATCGAGCGCTTGGCTGCGCGACTGGAAGCTGTGCGCGTAGGGCCCGCTGCAGACCCAAGCAGCGAGATGGGGCCGTTGATCGATAAGCCCAACGTTCAGCGAGTTAACCAAGTGGTGGAAGAAGCCATTGCTGGCGGTGCTGAGGTCATCGTGCGCGGTGGACCGGTTACCGAAGGGCCTTTGGCCGGCGGAGCTTTCTACCGGCCAACACTGCTGCGGGTAACTGATCCCGAGATGCCAATTGTCCAGTGTGAGACGTTCGGTCCGGTGCTGACGCTGCAGGTGTTTGATAGCGAAGCAGAGGCGATTGCTCTGGCGAACAACAGCGAATTTGGCTTGGCAGCGAGTGTATGGACTCGCGATATCGATCGCTCTTTACGGGTTGCTCGCGAGCTGGAGGCCGGCACCGTCTGGGTCAATGATTGGGCAGTGGTCTACGACGAGTTCGAGGAAGGTGGGTTCAAGCAGTCCGGCCAGGGTCGCTTGAACGGTGTGGCGGCGATGGATGATTTCGTTGAATACAAACACATCGCGCTCAATCCCGGCTTACGCCACCACTAAATCCTACTTGCTCGCCTACGCACGGTGCTGCGTAGGCGGCTGCATGAGAACTATTTTATGAATCGTACGAAAAACTTGCTGGACCCTTTGAATGTTGGCCCTCTGACCTTGGCTAACCGCGTGCTGATGGCCCCTATGACCCGATCGCGCTCAGCTCAGCCCGGTGATGTTCCAACTGCGCTGAACGCCCAATACTACGGACAACGTGCCAGTGCCGGACTGCTGATCAGCGAAGGGATGCCTGTTTCACCTGGCGCCAAGGGCTATGCCTATACCCCGGGCATCTATACCGAAGCTCAGCAAATAGGCTGGAAGAAGGTGGTAGATGAGGTGCATGGCAACGGCGGTCTGATCGCTGCTCAGTTGTGGCATGTCGGGCGTATTTCGCATCACTCGGTATTGCCCCAGGGCCAGTTACCCGTTGCCCCTTCAGCCATCCGTGCAAAGGCCAAGACCTTCGCGTTTGACGCGAAAGGCTCACCCGCCATGGTCGATTGCGACACGCCGCTGGCGTTGAGTGAAGAGGGCATTGCCGCTGTTGTACAGGAGTTTGTCCAGGCCGCACTGTGGGCTCGTGAGGCCGGTTTTGATCTGGTTGAGCTCCAGGGTGCGAACGGTTTCTTGCTTGAGCAGTTTCTCTCTGTAACGACCAATCAACGCACTGACCGCTACGGCGGTTCGCTGGAAAATCGTGCCCGATTTGTCCTAGAAGTGGTTGATGCCGTTGCGGCAGCCATCGGCGCGGAACGCGTGGGTATTCGTCTTTCGCCGTGGTGTCCGCCAAGCGTCAACGATATGGACTTCAGCGTCGAAGCCCAAGAGATTACGTTGTACTTGGCCGAGGCCCTCAGTGCGCGGCGCATTGCCTATATGCATTTGTCTGAGTGGCCTGGTGTGCAGTATCCCGTGGGCTTTCGGGCCCAACTGCGCGAGCTATTCCGTGGTGCGATCTTTGTTTGTGGCGGCTATCAGCAAACAAGCGCTCAGGACATCCTCGTGCAGGGCTTGGCCGATGCAGTAGCGTTCGGCAAACCCTTTATTGCCAACCCGGATCTGCCGCAGCGTTTTGTTTGTAACGCTGAGCTGGCGCAACCGGATGGCAATACCTTCTACGGCGGTGATGCCCGCGGGTATACCGACTATCCGCCCCTGGTAACCCTGAGTTGAGCCCAATGCGACTACCTCTATTTTTGGCCGGCGCAGCATTGGCAGGGGCGCTGGTAGCGCCCTTTGCCATCGCCGCAAACGAAGATGATTTTTCTACTATGAACAACCTGACCCAACAGCAAGACAGTCTTTATGACGCATTGCTTGATGCACTCTATGCAACCTTTGGCAATCACCCTGGCTTTCGCATTACGCATGCTAAGGGCGTGTTGTTGCGTGGAATGTTTACTGCCACACAAGAGGCGGCGGCGTTAAGTCGAGCGCCCCATTTCCATGGACAAGCAGTTCCGGTGCAACTGCGGTTCTCCAACTTCAGTGGTTTACCAGGTACCGCAGACGGTGACCCGATGGCCAGCCCGCATGGTTCGGCTGTGCGTTTCTCGCTACCGAGCGGCGAGTTCACGGATATTGTGGCGCACTCGTTCGATGGTTTTCCGGTTGCTACGCCCGAAGACTTTCTCAGCTTTTTGCAAGGCATTGCCGCGAATGTCGCTACACCGCCTGATCCTCTGCCGCTGCAAGCATTTCTGGCCACACACCCAAGGGCACAGCATTTTCTTGAAGCACCCAAGCAGGCACCCAACAGCTACGCCGCTGTGGAGTACTTTGGTGTCAATTCTCTGGTGTTCAGCAATTCGAAGGGCGAGCAGCGTATCGGCCGTTATCGCATTGAGCCGCTAGTGGAAGAGGCCGTACTAGCTGAGCAGCAAGCCGCAGAAATGCCTGCAAATTATTTGCAGGACGAAATCGGCAAACGCCTTGCCAGAGGGCCAGTGAAGTTGCGCCTGGTGGCGCAGTTGGCCGCTCCCGGAGACGCTGTAGCTGATGGCTCGATTCCCTGGTCACGCAGCCATCAGGAGGTCGAATTGGGCGTTTTAACCCTCGACGCTGTGGTGCCGATTGCGGAGCAACAGTCCACCCAGCAACGCCTTGATTTCAACCCAGGGCGCATGATCGACGGCATTTCGGCCAGTCACGACCCTATGATTTCAGCGCGCGAACGGATCTATCAGCGAGCTGTACAACGGAGGCAGCAACCATGAGTAGTGATACTGGTGTGAGTGTAATTGTTCATGAGGTTAACTCGCAGTATCAGGCGCTTTATGAACAGTGGATGAGCAAGGCTATTGAGGCTCATCAAAACTTCCCCGGCTACTTGGCCACAGATATTGTTAAACCGGTAGGGCAGCAACTGCGCTACGCGATCATTCTGCGTTTTGTCAGCAAAGAGCACGTCCTGGCCTGGCTGAAGTCTGAGGTGCGGCAAGCGTTACTGCGCGAGTCGTTGCCATGGCTACGTCAAGACTACTATCGCGCAGACGATGACTCGAAGTTCTGGTTTGAGCCGTTACAAGGTCGAGTCACTGTCGCTCGTTGGAAGCAATGGCTACTGTCCTGGGTGGTCGTGTTTCCCTTGACAGTTTTCATACCCTGGATGATGTCTGCCTTTATTGATCTTACTGAACTGAACATGCCTGCTTGGCTACTCGAAGTGTTGGTTGCAGGCTTGATCTCCATGAGCATGGTCTATTGGTTGATGCCTATAGCGACACGCACATTGTCACGCTGGCTGTTACGCTGAGGCTTGGGTCGCCCCGAATTTCCTAGGTACTCTATGACCGTTTTTTGGCTGGAAGCTGCCTGTCTTGAATGGCCACAACCGGGCAACAGCTGCCGGGAATGAAAAGCAGGAGTAGCCAAAAGCGGTCTTTATGGGAATCTAAAAACTACGGCGATTCAGCTGCCCGAATTGAGCTTTACCTCTGCCGGATGAACCCCACTACCACCATTGTTGCGCGCGACATGTCATTGCGCGCCCCCTTTCTAATGCAGGTCTTCGAGCAGGAAGCAGCAGCCGTGCAGCCTTACACGGGGATTTTGCAGCACTGAGCGTTCACCTTGGCCGTCGATTTAGTCATGCTTATCCCTACCAGCTCTCACATACCCCGGAGTGCGGCATGCTCGCGTTGATTCACCAACACCCGCTGATGATCGCTGTCGGCCTGCTGCTCACTGACCTCGCTTGCTGGCGTCTACTGCCCGCCGAGGGCAAAGTCTGGCGCGTGATGCTGCGCCTAGGTTTCTTCCTTACTTACAGCCTGGTGATCATCGAAGCCGGAATGAGCCCGCTGCAGCCTCCGCCGTGGACCGAGCCGGCGCTGAACATGATGGGCTCGGTGCTGGGTATCGCCTGGTGGCTGCTCTGCGCACGCACCCTGACCGTGGTCCTCGGCGTCCTGCTGATGCCGCGCAGCGGCCACACCGGACGTCTGCTGCAAGACGTGCTGGGCGCGGTGATCTTCGTCGCCGCCCTGGTCGCGGCCGCCGCCTACATCATGCAGCTTCCGGTCAAGGGCCTGCTGGCCACCTCCGGGGTGGTCGCCATCGTCGTCGGCCTAGCGCTGCAGAGCACCCTCAGCGACGTGTTCTCCGGCATCGTGCTGAACACCACCAAGCCCTACCGCCTGGATGACTGGGTGTCGATCGACGGCACCGAAGGCAAGGTGATCGAGATGGACTGGCGCGCCACCCACCTGCGCACCAGTCAGGGCGGTACAGTCGTGATCCCCAACTCGGTGGCGGCCAAGGCCAAGATCCTCAACCTCAATCGCACCGTAGATATCCACCAGCTCAGCATCAGTGTCAGCGTGCCGGCGCAGGTGCGCCCGCGCCTGGTGTTCGACGCGCTGAGCCGCACCCTGCAGGGCGTCAGCGCGCTGCTGCCGGCACCCAATGCCAAGGTCACGGTGAAAGCCTCGGACCTGCATACGGTGGAATACGAGATTAGCGGCTACGTCAGTGCCCAGAGCAACAAGACCGAGGTTCGCAACCTGATGTTCGACCTCGCCCACCGCCACCTGCAAGCCGCCGGCATCCTGCGCGGCCATGAAACCCAGGACGTGGTGCACAGCCGCCAGCGCGCGCTGCTCGATGATGTGAAGATCTTCCGTTCGCTAAGCGCCGAGGAGAAGGATCGCCTGGCCGAACAAATGCAGCCGCTGGCCGTCAGTGCTGGTCAGGTGGTGCTGGAACTGGGTGAGGTCAGCGAACATTTGCTGGTGATCGGTATCGGCGTGGTGTCCGCCGCGGTGCCCGACGGCGAGCGATTCGTCGAGGCCGGGCGCATGGGCCCCGGCGAGATCATGGGTGAACAGGGCATCATCCACGGCACACCTTCGCAAGCGAGTTTCACTGCACTGAGTTCGGGGCTGCTCTATCGCATCGATAAGCCATTGATCCAGGCCTGTCTGGAGCAACGCAGCGAGGTCGGCAGCGCCCTGCACAAGCTGCAGAGCTTCCGCGAGCAGAGCAGCGCATCTCTGCTGGTGCAGAGGTCGGTGGCGATCAAGAAAGGCGGTTTTTTCAGCTGGCTGCAGCGTTCTTGAACCGCTAATCCTGAAGCAGAGCACCAGTTACGCAGCACGCGTGGCCGGCGTCGCTGGGTCGAAAGAGGCCCGTTACGAGCGACCGCTTTTGGCCGATACCAGCCTGTTACAACAGTCGACTCCCGGCCAAAAGCGGACTGATTTGTAGTGGATCAGTCTCCAGCGTTGTGGTTCGCTGGTGCCTAGGAAACCGGGGCCGATTCACTACACGTGATATGAATAGTCTCGCTGAGGTAATACTCAAGCGAATTCGGTGCCTACCTGAAGGGAGACTGCTGTCGGCTCGAGACCTTCTTCATTTAGGTAGTCGCAGTGCAGTGAATAAGGCTTTTTCTCGGCTAGCAAAGGATGAGCACCTGCTACGAGTGGCGCGCGGTCTATACGTAGCGCCGGTAGCTACTCGCTTCGGTAAGCGCCCCCCTGCGACGGAGATGGTGATCCGATCCCTGGCTGTGGCAACCCATGAGGTGATCGTCGCCAGCGGTGCTCGGTCAGCCAATGCCTTAGGCTTGACGCGACAGATGCCTGTCCGGGAAATATTCCTCACTAGTGGTCGGTCACAAATCCTGCGTTTGGGTAAGGCCGAAATAGTGATCAAGCAGGCGCCGAAGTGGCAGATGGCTCTAGGGGCTTCCTATGCGGGCCAGGCGGTTAGAGCACTGGCCTGGCTGGGGGCCCCTCACGCACGAAGGGCCGCAGTGAAATTGAAAAAGCTGCTGCCTGCTAGTGAGTGGCGGGCCCTGCAATCAGCTAAACCCTTGCTCCCGGCCTGGATGGCGGAGCTTATCTGACACAAGGTGGGATCTCTGAGATATGCCAGTCGGAGCGCTTCATCGTCGGTTGGGTTTACCTGCGACGCATTACCAGATGCACCATGCCGCCCTGGATGGACTCCCGACAAAACTGGCTGCAGATCTAGCACATGAGTTAGGCCTGCCATGCTCTCAGGTCACGAAGTGGGTAGGAGCATCACCCCATCGAACCGTCATGTCTCCACGGTCAAGCGAAGTCTTCTATCACCTTGTCGAGGTTCTGGATGCTCTTTTAGAGCTCTACGATGGCAATCTTGATGGGGCCCTTCGATGGCTGACCTCGCCAAATCTGACGCTTGCGTCTGAACGGCCGGTAGATCTGCTCGTCACGGAGCCTGGCTGCCGGGCCGTGTTCCAAGTAATCCACTCGATTGAGCATGGCCTGCCTGTTTAACGGTATCGGTTAAAGACGCGCACGCCCGGCCCATCTGGCCCTGCGTGCGCTCTGGTTACACTGGAGACTTCTCAAGGGTCTTGGTCGCAAGCCCCGTTACCTTCCGCAGAGACTCTCTAGACACACCAATACTTTGGCAAGAAGCAATCACAGGAACACTTACAAAAAGTTAAGTTTTGGAGCCTAAATTTGACCCAAAATCAGCAAAAGCTAACTAAAAGCCCTGCTCTGACACAGGATCAAGAGGAAAAAGATACTGGTGAGGCTGGAAAACCAGTGGCCATTAGGGCTCGACCACAGATCGTAAAACGTGACTAAAACTTAATAGGGCAGATCGGGGTTTGGCTCCATAGGTATATCTAAAGAGCCTCAGCCGTTCTTACTTGCCGGTACCGGAGAGCTGCGGCTAATTGATGGAGCTGAATGTCCCATTGTCCGCCCGTTTCTAGGGGTGGCGAACTCAGCGATTGCTGGCTATCAAGGCGAGCCCGAATGGCTTTTAACGATTGAAAACCTGACAACATTCCACCAAGCAGCACGAGCACTCGGAACAGATTTGAAAGGAGTGGTTATTTACACTGCGGGGATGCCATCACCAAGCTGGGGAAAGGCCTATGTACGGATTCTTTCGCGGCTTCCCAGTACTTGCTGCGTGTATCACTGGGGAGATCATGATGAGGGTGGATTCAGGATTGCTGCTCGAATAGCGCAGTTTGCTGGCCAACTAGGCCGATCAATCAAACCGTGGTCAATGGAATCGAATGCCTGGGAGGACAGTGGTCAGACGGCCAGCAAAGAGCAACTTGGCTCGATGGTGAGAAGCGCAATCAAGGCTGGATGGCAGGATTTGGCCGATGAGCTAAGACCGATACTTTTGGAGCAGGAGGGTCAGCCACTCTCACTTCCCTCTCACCAGTCTTCCTAAAGCGTTCAACGTGTGCAACGAGTACTGTACTCGGCGCCATCAGCAGGTCAAATTATGAGCGGGCGAAAATCTGTGCCTTCCTGCTTCACCCAGCTATTTCTGGCGAGAGCCGTATCTCTTTCCTATCGCATTCTATTTGCCTATTGCATGAGGCCAAGATTGTTGAATAGGTTCCCGTCCAACAACTGACCGGGGGCTGTCTGGAAGAGCCGATTTTTTCAACGGAATCGGCCGATAGCAGCCACTCACGCATAGCAATATCGGCGACATGCCGACATTATTTGCCCTCGGTGAAGGAAATCATAAGTGCATCTGTCAATTTGACCGGCGTTTCTTCGGTTTGGCTGGTGATTCGCAAGCTGGCTCCGTAAGTCTGCGGCGGCTCCCCGCATTGCTGAGTATCGGGACGCCGGGGGGGGGCAGATGCCTATTGAAAGACCGCAGTTGCATCGCTCGCGCTTTCTATGCAAATCTCGGAGCAATAGCTGTCAAATGGCCAGTTCTCGTTGCCGTTATGGTCTCGGCGTGGCTGCATCACTGGCGTAGCAAGGAATGCTTCATGAGTTTTCATGTTCCCGAAAAACACTCCTCGCTATTCGTCGAGGTGCAGCAGCGCTTTCGGATGCTTCTCAAGAAGAGAATCGTTACCGGAATCGATGAGGACACGCTGGACTGCTGGCTGGCCAACTTCAAAACCGAGGAAGAGCATTACTTTGCTGCCTGCGTGCTGGGCAGATTGATTTTCCGGTCCAAGAGCATGATCGATAGCTCCATTGATCAGTTGCTCAACTGCATGCTGCCCACCTATCTACGTCAGAGAGGGTTATATCCCTATGAGGATATCGATAGTTTCCTGAACTCGATTCGCCAAGACGATCCGGCGCACTTCATTCGATTTGTCGGTGTGGACGGCAGCAAGCAGAACGACACCGGCAAAAGTGGTGTGGTGGTGATCCGGCATTACAAACGCCGGGCGAAGATCCCGAAGAGTG
Source organism: Pseudomonas sp. P4795 (assembly GCF_048822895.1). NCBI lineage: Bacteria > Pseudomonadati > Pseudomonadota > Gammaproteobacteria > Pseudomonadales > Pseudomonadaceae > Pseudomonas > Pseudomonas sp. P4795. Next base: position 242,269 of record NZ_JBMFBT010000004.1, read on the forward strand.
TCACGATTCGGCCTGATGCATTGAGTCAGCTTCCAGATCATGTGAAATGCGTAGTCTTTCTGGATGACATGCTCGGTACCGGCCAGCAGTTCGAAACCTTTGCCAAGACCCATGCGCTGGCCAGCAAATCGGACCTCCACATCGTTTATTGCCCTCTGGTCGCATTTCAGAACGGGCTGAACACGCTTGCCAAACGCTGCCCTTGGCTTACGGTGCTGCCGATCGAAACCCTCAACGAACAGCACCAGTTCTTTTGCGAATCAACACTAGCGCCGGGCGTCTGGGCCGTTGATGGGATCAATACGGTGGACGATGCTCGGGCTTTCTATGATCGCCTTGCCACCAAGCGCGGTATTCCTAAATCGACCAGGCATGGCCTGGATCTGCTGCTGGGGTTTGAAGACTCTACCCCCAACAACTCACTGTCGGTTCTCTGGGCTAGCTCAGAGAGCTGGAACAACCTGCTGACGAGATAACGTCGATGCCAGCTATTGCAGATGCTTTTCTGAAGAACCGTGCAGACAACCTGCCGCCGGATGTCTCGCAGGAATTCATAGTTCCTCACTTTTTTCAGCAAATCAGCATTTTCAAGGACAGCAAGTCCGTGCGCGTGCTGGGCGGCCGGGGATGTGGCAAAACCATGTTCCTGCGATACTTCTGTCATGGGTCGACTTTCAGCTCCCACAGGCCACAGATTAACGATGATGAATTTGCTCACATCGGTCTCTACTTCCGTCCAGACACGGGCTTTTGCTCACTGATCACGCCCGAGTGGCTTGGCAATCAGCAGGATGGCGTGGCGTTTTCTCACTACCTGACGCTGTGCCTGCTCGCCGAAGTGACTCAGGCCCTGCAAAAGATTAGTGATGCCAAAAATCTGGCGAACGGTCCGCTGTCATTGAGTGGCATCACGCTGGGTCAGAAGATGGTGCGGCTGATGCAGCTCAAAGAACCCACCGTCGAGGCATTGGCCGAAGTGGTCGACGAGCGTCTTGCCGAGCTCGACCTGTGGGTTCGCAACCCTGGTCGTTGTCCGACCCCGCTGTTCGTGCACTTTACGACGATCATCACGGCGCTCGCTGATGACCTAGCCAGGCACGACCCTAGGCTGAAGTCATTGGGTTTCAGGGTGTTCATCGACGAGTTCGAGAACTTGCTGGTGAAGCACCGTGAAATTGTCTGCGATGCGATCAAGCATCCCAGCTCACGGCTGGCCGTGCACATCGCCCATAAGCGTGAGGCGGTCACTGACTTCAAAACCAGTGGGGAGGAGCGAGTCGTAGAGGTGCATGACATACGCACCATCGACATCGAGGCCTTATTGGTCAATGACAACGACTTTGAGGTGATGGCCGCCGAACTGTTCCTGTTTCGTCTACGTCAGGCGGATGTCAGCGTGTCTTGTTCGGCATTCAAACCCGAACTTCTCCATGACGTCGCCTATTTGCCGTACCGCAGTACGCCATCTTATCGGCAGGACGTGGTGGCCTACACGAAACAGATCTTCCCAGAACTGCGAGCGCCTGAAATTGCGCGCGTGGCACTGCAGGATCCGGCGCTGCGCCGGCGCGTAGTGGACATGATTCAACGAGGGCTCAACTTCCAGGGCCTGACGGGTGTGGTCGGCGCTGAGGATCTGATCAGCGAGAGCGTACCCGAGGCGAGCGTTGTCCTCGGCGCGATCCTCAACCGAAAAAGCCAGTCGGGCAAAGAAGCCTTGGGGCTGTTCCAGGACGTGGTCGACAAGGGCAGGTCAAAGACCGACGCCTTCTACAAGACGGGAGGCTGGGTTGATAACAACCTTTACGGGTGCCTGTTTCACCTCTACGCGGGCCTGACGAAGCGCCCGAACATCCTTTACGCGGGTTTTTCTCGCTTCTGCAAGATTGCCGCGCCCAACTTGCGGTTTTTCCAGGAGCTCTGTCACAACGCACTGTTGCAGGCGTATCAGCGTCGGTCGGCTGAGGAGATCGACGGAGCGATGTGCATCGACCTGGACTCGCAGGCGAACGCTGCGGTTCACGTGTCCGATGCCATGTTTGAGGACGTTGTGCAGTTGGGTCCACATGGCGACCGCCTGCTGGATTTCGCAAGGCGCCTGGGCGGATTGTTCGAAAAATTCAATAAACGCCGCAGCCAGAGCGAACCGGAGATCAACCATTTCTCGATCAACCGGGCCGACACCGCCCAGTTGTCTGAAGCGGCGCAGGTGATTCTTCGAGAAGCGAAGATTTGGTCGGTACTGGCAGAGTCAAAGGGGACGAAGGACAAGGCGGAATATGATGTCACCCAGTACGAGCTTGTCCTAAACCCGATCTACGCACCGCATTTCAGAATCAGCTACCGCAAGAGGCGAAAGATCACGCTCACCGCCTCTCAGTTGGACATCATGCTCACCCAATCCGATAGCCAGTTCGATTCGCTCGTTAGGCAATTGGTGGATTCGCAAGATGATGAGGAAACCGCCAAGAAAACTGGATCGTTGTTCTGAGGTCATCGTGCGATTTATTAGACAAGATTTGATCAGCGAACAAGAGCTCGGCCAGTTACCCCTGATGGACATTGCCTTCACAGGCGCTGATGATCTGGACGACAGGAGTGCCTATTCGGTTGAGCGTACAAATCGTTTGGGGGAACAACGTTTTCGAGTGCGCTATCACCCTGAATCACTGTGCCTTGAAGTTGGTGAGAAGAAGTACCGCGCAAGCGGTGGTGAGCTTGAGGACTTGTCCCGTGACTTCAGCGCCGCGTCCATTGTGATCGATGCCACCACCTTGGACTTTTGCGAGATCGCCCTGCTGCTCTATGCCTATTCCTTCTGCCAGAAGAGTCCAAGAATCGGTTTTCTCTATGTCGAGCCCAAGGAGTACGTCCGGCGAACCCATGAAGATTCGGCGGTAAATGGCACGGCGTTCGATCTGAGCAGTGGATTCGTGCAGCACTCTATTCCGCCGTTTGTAGGCATGCTCGGCACCAAGGACAGCGTTCACCTAGTGGCCTTTCTGGGCTTTGAGGGGGGCCGGCTAACTCGCGCACTGAGCGCGGACGATGGTCAGTTTATTCGCAAGGTCACGATTGTTTTTGGGATTCCTCCCTTTCAGGCGTCGTGGGATCTGGAAGCGCTGATGGCCAACAGTCGGTTGCTGGAAACGTCCGAGGTTGGGGTTAAATTCTGCGGTGCTAACAATCCCAAGGCGGCCTACGAGGTGCTTGAGAAGGCATATGCAGCCCTCTCGGGGAGTAATGAATGCAATCGACTGACCGTTTCACCGTTCGGTACCAAGCCGATGGCGATCGGCGCAGCGCTTTTCTGCGCCACGCAAAAGCAGCCTCGGGTCATATTTGATCATCCCAGACGAAAGAAAGGACGAACCACCGGCGTCCACTGCGTTCATTGGTATGAGGTAGACATCAACTGAGGAATGCCTGAACCCGTCGGCTCGCGGCAGGGATGTCTAGCGGGGGCGTGGGAGCTTGAGCTTGCCCTGGCGGGATTCAACGCTCGGCAATGAGCTTCTTGGGGCCCTCGGTATCTCGTGGGTGTAGGTGTCTCGTTCCGGGATGGGGAAATGCACGGGATAGCTGGCGATCCGCGTTTCGATTTCCTCCGCTGCCTTCATATAGCATTCTGTCCAAGTTGCTTGGGCTATTGGCACGATCTCCACGTTGAGCAAGCGTAATAGCGACGTCACCGGAGTTTCGCTCGGTGCTGCGCCGGCGCAGAGGTGGTAAAAAAACACTCTGCCCGTTTGATGCAGCCGGCGCCTCTTGTGCAATAGCAGCCACCACAAATCGATCTCGGTGAAATCCATACCCAGGCCGATAATGTGAATGTGGTCTCTGAGAAAGTAATCCACCCACGAGTAGATCGTTCGGTAGGCCGTGAAATCCAGCATTCCGTTTTTGACGGGAGACGATACCTTGTGAGGCTCTTTTTTGACTTCAACCCCGTCGGTCACGTAGTTGCGAATCTTTTGCAGGGCGCCGGCGTAGTGATCAAATCCAAGCACCATTGAGCTTGGCCGGGCCACGTCGCCATGGACATGCCAGACATCGATGCCAGCGGCGGTGTGTCGTCGGAAAAGGCTGTACCTGGATTCGGGAGCCAGACAAGTTGACTGGTAGAAGGGGCCTGCGAGTGCCTCTTCAATCGTGAAGTCATAATTGGTCGTCATTATGACCTTGAACAAGCGGCATATGCGGTCGTGTGCCGGTATCGGGGCTATCTGTTCCAGCAGGCCGGCAAATGCGACCTTAACCCTGTGCTCTGAACTGGCAAAGCGTCCTTCCGATCGGGCGCAGAGTTCCTCGATGAACATCGAAAGCGGCTTTTCTTTGAGGAGCAGGGTCAGATCCTCTGCGTTGAACTGGCTAGCCAGTTCACAAAGGATTTGGGTCCAGTCTTTTTGCAGCGCCGCGCGATTGATGCCGTTCCCAAGCAGTAGGCAATGCATGATTCCCATCATCCTAAGGAGGTGTTTGGTTCATTCCTTTCTGTGAGCCGCCCAGCCAGTCTAATCACTTTTCAATCATACCAAGTCTCTCACATGCTCTGCTCATCAAGCGCCCATGCGCGCTCCACGAGAGATAACGCTCATGACTATTGCAGGATCCTGCCGCTGCGAACACGTCACGTTTGAAACCAATAGCCGCCGGCCATGACAGCCGCGAGCCACTGCGTGGGCTGTCAAAAAATGTCCTCCAGTGCTTTTTCCCTGGCGCCGCTTTTTCCAGCGGCTAGTTTTGCCATCGCCCAAGGTGAAATGGTGAACGGTGGCCCGCGCGGCCCGACTAGCCACATTTTTTGCCCGCGCTGTCTGATGCGGTTATTCACCCGGCCGGAGGGGGCGAGGCATCCATTGGTATGCGCAACAGTTTGCTGGAAAGCAAACAGCTTTATCCGCCGTTTATGGAAACTTAGACAGGTGAGAGACTACCGTTGGTCACCACCGGGACATCGTTTAGCTATGAGGCGTTCCCGGATCTCTGGGAGTCCCCAGAGCTGATGGAGCAGTTTCAAGCAGCGGATAAACGCAAGTAAGCGCGCACGCTGCAAGGTGTGTTGATCAGTGTGGAACAGGCATGCTCAACAGGGTTGAAACCGTGAGATGCTTGGCGCAGGCTCCTCGCGCCGCTGCCCGGCGCCAGGCGGAACACTCCGAGCTGGTTATCCAGCGTACGACCCGTTCATGGTGTTTCGCCGGTGTGCGTACGCGGAATACAGCTTCGGAATAAGGTGCTTGCCCGCTCACGACAACGGCTTTGTGCTCTAGACAGCGAGTGCCCACCCTTGGCAGCAGGATGTCGCCAACGGTTGCCTGCTGAAAGTCGGGCGATGGGTCGGACTCAAATGAAACCTCCATTCCGATTCTTGGAAAATCTGAGGTGTGAAAGTGCGCGACGCCCAGCTGGGAGAACTGAGCCCGTGTCCGACTACCTCGTACAATAGACACTTCCATTTCCTTCATCGTCTGGCCTTGGCTGGATTTGCGTAATGCCGCATCGATCTCTGCAAATTCATGGTGGCTCAGATTCATGCTTGCCGCCGCTTGGGTAGGGCTTACACGGCGAAGAGCGGTGACCTGAAACTGGTCGTTCAGGCGACCGAGCGAAATGTGGCGGGCGCGGCTTTTCCCGTACCGGACGATCAAGGCGTACGCCTGAACCTCTGCATAGTTGCCAAACGCGGTCTGTGGAAGTTCATAGCACTCAATCTCGCAGGCCTTCTCCAGCAACATCTTGCGAAATTCCAAGCTCTGTGTGCCGCAAGGAATGTCAGCCCCGACGATGAAGGCTGCCGAGCCGGTTGCCTTGAGCCTGGAAAGAGACTCAAGAACGAAATACAGGTCGATCGGCGCCCAGTTGCCGTGAATCTCCAGATCCGGGCAAAGCGTTTGAAGGCGTTGAGTGGCTTGCGCAGAAAACCCGTGAATGCCATACGGCGGGTTGCCAATGACGTAGTCGAACTTCGTCTTTGCCAGGGTGTGCGCCAGTTTATCCACGGCCAGCACATCCTGCTGCACAAAGCTGAATCCGGGAAGTGCGGGGCTTGAGGCAATCATGGAAGGCTCAACTTCAACGCCGAGATAGCTCTTCGGCGCTGCGCCAGTACTGACGGCCTCGGCCAGGCGTCCGGAGCCGGAACCCAGCTCAAGCCAATTCCCGCCTTGCGCGCCCATCAGGCACACCACTGCATTCGCCAAAGGTGGCGGTGTCATGACCTGACCTAAGCGGGCACTTGTGTTGACCACTATTCGATAGCGCTTGCCCGCATCATTCTTCTTCATCTCTCGTCCACCTCCCAGTGAGTGAGAGCTTGTTGGGATTCCGCATAATTGCTATCGTACCTACCTATGCCAAGAATCGCAACGAAACCATCAGTCGAGCTTCTAGCTGCGCGCAGTGAGCTACGACGCCATATCTCCGGGCTTGGGATCTCCGTGAACGAGTATTCCAGGCGATCTGGGGTTCCCCAGTACACCTTATCGAAATTCCTCAACGGCCATATCAAGACCATCACTCCGGCGGTTGAGGACGCGTTGAGTTATGCCAATATTGGCATAATCAGGGATATCGTTGAGCTCACGGAGAACCCGGCCATTCGGCGGGCGCTTGGTCATGCGTGGGATGGAACGGAACAAGGCGCTCAAGCACTCGCCTTGATGATTGATGCTATGGCTCCGGTCATTCGCTCGGCACAGCTTGGGTCGATGCAATAATTCCCGTGAGTCGGTCTGCGCGCGCATAATTACGGCGCGTCCTCAGGTGTACTGAAATTAGGGAGTTTATGATCGGAGGATAAACTCCATAACTTCAGTACATATCGCCATAACCCCAAGCATCGGCACTGCTCAGATGAGGGTAATGCCCAGGGGATAGAAGGCGTAGAAGAGCGTTGTGCCGATGTCAGAGTGGTGCCGGAAGATGTTATTGGGATGTCTCAACGGTGTTTTCAGATTTCGGAAGTTACCGTTGGCAAGCCGGATTTCAGCGCAGATTCTGGAGATCTCGACCAACGCCTCGGCTTCATTGTTTATCTCCATCAGAAGCCCGGAAATTTTTTCCTCACCGTACACAGTGCCTCTTCGAATTTTTTTGCGCTGGAGTTCAAATAGGTAGAAAAAGCGGCCGGCAATCTTGATGCGCGCAACCAATATTCCTCGCCGGCGGTTGGCATTTTCTTTGTACGCCAGCCATGTTCGGTTTTTATCTTTAGGGGCCTCGGATTGGCTAAAGGCCGCAAGTGCCAGCAATCTGAAGTCTACGCTCTGCACGAAACCTTGACGCTCTGACTGCCAAGCCAAGCTAGAGAAGCGTTTTTTGCCCTTGTGGTGTTGCAGCGCCTCCCATACAGCTTGAAGGGCACCTCCATCCCCGCGAACGTGCTTTGCGACCGCAGTGAATTTGCTGACGCCTTTGTTGTAGCCATGTGGGTCGCCGGTGGAGAGCACCTTGGTCGTGCTCGGTGGAACCAGGATGGCGTTTTTCTTAGAAAGCGATCGTTCGTCAAATGACACGGTATAGGGGCATTCTGGTCCAAGGATTTGAAATCCCGGGTCTGGCTTTGACCATCGAGCAGATGCTTGATCTGGTTCCTGAAGGTCGGTGATCACAAAAGGATCCTGTGGCTTTGCCGCTTCAATCTTGACTCTCATCGTGTCGAGAAGGGACGGATCTTGCTCAGGATCATCCTTGGAATATTTGACTCGGTTTATTTCGTAGGGATGATCCTGTGGCTGACTCATGCCAGTGATCTCGTAGCACAGAAATGTATTTTGATCGTTGATCCAGCGGCCGCGAACCTTCAGCCTTGCAGGGCCTTGGAACCACGGTCTAACCCGCAGGCTCGTCTCTTTCATGTTCTTGCCGTGTGCATTGTCTAGTTCGGCGTAGAGCAGCTTGGCGACCTGTTCGGTGTAGTCGTTGTACAGGGCGTGTGCCAGAAACAGCCCATCGTCGTCAGGAACATTGGGGTGTGGCTTAACAAGCCAGGTGTGGGGATTTTTCTTGGTGTCGGTATAGAGGAGCTCGCGCACCTTGGGCCACGGGTAGGTCGTCAGTATTCTGGCCATGTCCGACGTGCTGCCATAACACCGGTAAAGAAACTCTATACTGGGGATCAGTAGGTTTTTGCCTTTCGGTAGGGGGAAGCTGAGAAACTCGGTCAGCACCTTGTCCGTTGGCTGGCTTCTAAGCGGATAATCGGTTTTGAAATAGGGAAAGGGTTGGTGATTGCCGTGGATACTGACGTGGGACCAGGCACCGTCAGTGAAGTCAACAGAAAACTCTTGGTCTTTACCTAAGTCGGTTTCGGCAATGCATTTTCCTCCTTGCCAAATGGTTCCCAGGCGAAAGCTTCCCAAGCGGCTTACGCCGATCAATGCTGGCGTCACGCCTGCGGGCTCATCGTTGCGGTCTAAAAACCGAAAGATGACCTCCACGAACGGAATGCTTTCAGCCTCGAAGTTTTTTCTAATGCGCTCGTAAGACCAGACCACCACCGTTCCATTGCGGATGTGTTTGATGGCTTCGCCGTCATCGGTTGTGCAGAGATTGTCGCGGGGCGGAACTCGCTTAATTCGTTGGAACAATTCGCAACTCCGAATACGCAGGAGCATCTAGCTCGTCGTTGATTATTGGCTGACTAAGCTGGACTCCAAGCATTATTCGCATATTGTCCTGATCTGTTTGCAGCTCCGCCAGAGGGGTCGTACGTTACCTGTAAAACCGGTTATGCTCCAAGTCGGCAGCCGATAAGGCACGCTGATCGTTTCTGCGCATCATTGCGAGCAGGATCAGAGCGACATTCCTTCCGTTGCTTGAGCAAGAAGCTCCTCTATCTGGCGTGCTCCGATGGTTGTGGAGAGCATCTCAATAGGGCTTTTGCCCAAAAAACGAGACTTCGGTTTGGACAGCCAGCGCAAAGCCTTGTCAGTGTCCCCAAAAAAGGATTCGGCTAAAGTAATGGTGTGTACCAGACGAAATAGGTGATCACTTTCACGGGTGCTCAGTCGCTCGCCGCTGGCCAGCTTTGCCTTGAGCGTCTGGGCAGGGACGATGGCGTCCTGAGTTTCAAAACTAAGAAGTCCCAAGTCACTCAGTGCCTTAATAACGCTTGCCTTAAAGCCTGCATCGATCATTTCATGAATGTGCTGGGCAGTTGCGTCCTCGGGAATATTGAGTAACACCTTCATGCGGCTTCGATAGCTGGCGTCTGCTTGAGCGCGTTCCAGTTCGGGAACTTTGGGAGACCCACACGCAAGGTCGCGGATCGGGGTCAGGATAATCGTGTCGCCAGCGATGGTGATTTTCAGATCATCCCCGATGGCTAGGCCCATCTCTTTCAACAGCGCAGCAGGCAAGTCGACGATGACATCGCCACTGCCATCGTTGGTGGCTTGGGCCGGAACGATCCAGTTTCTACTTTCCTTCATAGTCATCCACCCGGCGTTTCATCAGCAAAAATGATGCTCAATGCTCGCGCGCCCAGCGTCTCTTGTCATGAAATAAAGAGTCTTCGCCAGGTAATGGACCTGAAATTGCGATAAGTGGTCTGTTCGGCTGTGGTGTACAGGGTCAAGGGCGGAGGCCGCCACGGGCCCGATCTTCATTGCAAGGGCGCGAAGGAGCCAGGCGGGGGAAGCCCGTTCAAGTCAGACTTAGAAGGTCAGTCAGCGTGATGCTCTGGCGTGTGCCCTTACCTAGCAGGACATACAACGTATTTCTTGTGAAAAAGAGCCCTTCGCCCTCGTATCTCAGCTGAAAGGTACTACGTACCCAGTCTCCTCTGTTAAAGCGCTCGCGACTGTCGCGCACGACGCTGCGCGCATAGACCAGCACTGGTTCAAGGCCACGGGAGCGTAATGCGTCATACCCCTCGCCGCAGGGTTCCAGCTCGAGCAAGGTCCAGTCCCGCACCAAGCAAAACGAATACTGGCCAAAATTGATTTGTACAAAGTTGGTTGCGTCTTCAGCTGACAAGTCGCAACCATTGACAACCTCTCCCTGTCCGCTCAAGAGCTGCTGTAGTCGTGCGAGATCCATTACGCATGCCCTCTTGGAAAATGGCATTTTCAACGTGTTCCGGCGGCTGTGTCAGGGCGACTGCCAGTATTTGCTCATATTGATAGTACACTTCAAGGTTCGTACGTAGCTGAGCGAGTAGTAGCTTGCACCTCTTCGCGCGTAGCCGCTCGAAAGTCTAGACAGCGCCATGGATGCGGCAATGCTTATAGACACCCGCTGAGTGGAGGACTTAACCTAGCCCCAGCTTGCTCGGTGGCTTGGTATTTTGCTCTCTCGTCGCTGACCGCGTGCCCAGTGATAAAAATTTGTTAGGACAAAGAGGTTTTCGCCTGTGAAATCTCAGTGCCTGATTAAACCTATGCAAACAACGCACTTCATGCCTTTGTGTCAGAGCCAAAGGATTGGGACGGTTTTAATGGGCTGGCAGCTGCTGCTAAGGACATCTCCACGTATTTGAAGACGTACTTCAGGTGCGAGAAAGATATTAAAATCTGAGTGCTTGTTTAATGTTTAAAGAAATTCTGGATGCGCTTGGGAAAATTAGATCTTGTTCTTTGACCATCGTGTTCATTGCATTAGCAATCTCAACTTTTTCCGAAAGTGGCGGACCGATCGCTAATCCTTTTTCTATGATCAGTATGTTACTGCCGTTTCTGGTGTTTTTCGCATCGTTGTTGCTGATCTGTTGGGTGGACTTGATCCATCGTGTCAATAGTCGCTTAGCTGATCATGACCAGGCTAGCTGGGGACCGATGCTTGGTGGCTCGCTGTTAGCGTTTTGTTTGTCCGTCACCTTTTGGTATGTGTCCAACGTGCCTGAGCCTCTGAGTCTCAAGCTTTTCGGCACGCCGAATTTCATCCGGCTTTTTGCGCTTTATCTCTTTGCTATCGAAACCATCAATATTGGTCGTTTCTCCCGCCAGCGGGAGAGAACTGCAAGGCTGGGTTGAAGCGAGTGTTGGGATTACTACAATACCGTTCTTCAATCAGGCAGCCTGTCAATGAGCGGGGCCCGCCGCCACATGTACCATCCCCAGACTAGTTCTACCTCCTACCTGGTCAGCACTTTTACGTCTGGGACATAAAAAACGACTCAACACTGGCCGGTGTTCCTTACCCTGACCGTCGGTGGCAACTCGCTTGCGTCCTCGGGCGCAGTCTGAGATTTTAGGTTGAGTGCGGTTCCAAGGCCTAGATCTGACTTTTTTTATCAACGCAAAACACCAGGGCTTGTTAGCGCTGACGCCGAATTGACCCAGTTGCCAAAGATGTCCCTGATCCAGTCGGACTCACTGAAACACATTGCCTAAGCAGGGGCTGTGCCGATTTGGAGGTGTAGCATTCTTGCGTCGGCACATGGGTCAATTCGGTATAGCTCTCAACAACCAGTGCGCAAGAAGTTGCGCAGTTGTCCGTAATAAAACCTCGATAAAAACCGCTACAGGCCTTGCCGATCAAGGCTTCCAGCCAAGTGCGCAAGAAGTTGCGCAGTACTGCGCAACTTCTTGCGCACTTTTCGACGAATTCAGTGGGAATTTTCGCCGTATCTGCGAAGAAAACGAACTAAACCCCCGGTTTATAAGGGTTTGAAAAAGTTGGCATGTTAATTGATTGCAATTGGCCGCCTCTTGGGTGATATCACCTATCGGCGCACCCCACGATTCAGCAAGGAGAGCATCCCATGGCAACACCAGCGTACATGTCGGTTACCGGCGAAAAACAAGGCCTGATCACTGCTGGCGCCTTCACCGCCGACTCCGTTGGCAACACCTACCAGGAAGGTCACGAAGACCAGGTCATGGTTCAGGCGTTCAGCCACGACGTGATCATCCCGCGTGACCCGCAATCCGGTCAGCCAACCGGTCAGCGCGTTCACAAGCCAGTTGTGATCACCAAGGTCTACGATAAGGCTTCGCCGCTGCTGCAAGCCGCTCTGACTTCCGGCGAGCGTATGAGCGAAATCGTTATCCAGTGGTTCCGTACCTCGGCTCAAGGCACCCAAGAGCACTACTACACCACCAAACTGGAAGACGCGATCATCGTCGCCATCAACAACAAAATGCACAACTGCCAGGATCCAGGCAATTCGCACTTCACCCACCTGGAAGAAGTGCAGTTCACCTACCGCAAAATCACCTGGACTCACGAAGTATCCGGTACTTCGGGTTCCGATGACTGGCGTGCTCCAGTCGTTTAATTACGGCTGATTGATGCACTTGCCTGGGCTGGCGCTGCTGGCCCAGGCGTTCAACCAATAAAGAATTTTTCACCAATAGCCCACCAACGGGCTGTTGCGCGTCGCAGCATTGTGCGAGGAACAAGGGATGTTCTCACCGGCTAACCAGCCTCATTTCAACCTGACTGTCGATGGCGTGGAAAACGATTTCCAGGTCTTGTCGTTTACCGGCCGGGAGGCACTCAACACCCCCTTCGAATTCGAGCTGGAACTGGTCAGCGAAAAGGCTGCGATCAACCTCGAAAGCGTGCTGCATAAACTGGCGTTTCTTCAGCTGTCGCCGACCGGTACTGGCATTCACGGGCTGGTCTACAGCATCGCCCAGGGCGAGGCGGGCAAGCGTCTGACGCGCTACAAGATCTCCCTGCGCCCGCAACTGGCGTACCTCGCGCACAGGGTCAATCAGCGGATCTTCCAGCAGATGACCGTGCAGCAGATCATCAGCAAGGTGTTGGAAGAGCACGGCATCCTCGCCAGCGATTATCATTTCCAGCTCAGCGCGATTTACCCCGAGCGCATCTACTGCGTGCAGTACGACGAGACGGATCTCGACTTCATCCAGCGCCTGTGCGAGGAGGAGGGGATTCACTACCACTTCCAGCACACCGCCAGCGGCCACAAACTGACCTTCGGCGATGACCAGACGGTGTTCCCGAAACTCGCGCCAGTGGCTTATCAGCAGGACTCCGGACTGGTCGCCGACAAACCGGTGGTCAAGCGCTTCGGCCTGCGTCTGGCCACCCGCACCAGCCGCACCACGCGGCGTGATTACGACTTCGTCAAACCGAAAATCGAGCTGGAAAGCGATGCCAAAAGCAGTGCTCAACCGGACCTCGAGGACTACGACTACCCAGGCCGTTTCGTCGATCGCGACCGTGGCAAGCATCTGGCCAATCGCGCATTGGAACGCCACCGCAGCGACTACCGTCTGGCCGAGGGCAACAGCGATCAGCCGATTCTGGTCAGCGGGCATTTCCTCGCCCTCACCGAGCACGCCAACCCGACCTGGAATGACCTGTGGCTGCTCACCGAAATCTTCCACGAAGGCAAACAGCCGCAGGTGCTGGAAGAGTCGGTGACCAGCGACACCACCGAACTCAAGGACGATTTCCACCAGGGCTATCGCAACCGCTTCAGCGCGATTCCTTGGGACGTCCCATACCGTCCGCCGCTCGATCACCCGAAACCAAAAGTCCTCGGCACACAGAGTGCGGTGGTCTGCGGCCCCGAAGGTGAAGAGATCTACTGCGACCAGTACGGCCGGGTGAAGGTGCAGTTTTTCTGGGACCGCGAAGGCAAGCACGACGACATGACCAGTTGCTGGATGCGCGTCGCATCGAGCTGGGCAGCCGAAACCTTTGGCTCGATCAATATTCCACGGGTTGGCATGGAAGTGCTGATCACCTTCCTCGAAGGCGATCCCGATCAACCACTGATCACCGGTTGCCTGTACCACGGCGCCAATCTGCCGCCGTACAAACTGCCGGATTTCAAGACCCTCGCCACGGTCAAGAGCAAGGAATACAAAGGCAGCCGCGCCAACGAACTGCGCATCGACGACACCACCAGCGAAATCAGCATTGCGTTGCGCAGTGACCACGGTGCGAGTGCGATCAATCTTGGTTACCTGACCCATCCGCGCCCGAGCGGCGGCCAGCCAAGGGGTGAAGGTTTTGAACTGCGCACCGACCGCCACGGCGCGGTGCGTGCCGGTGCCGGCCTGCTGATCACCACCGAACCACGCCCGAACGAATCCAAACACCACAAAGACCTGCCGGAAACCGCCGAACGCCTTGCCACCGCCAGCGATCAACAGGACGGTTTCGCCACGCAGGCCAAAGAGCTTCAGGCTCAAGAGGTGGGCGATCAGGACGACGTGGCCAAGGCCTTGCACGCCCAGCACCAAGGCGTGCTCGGCTCGGGTCCGGCAAACCTCACCGCCAATGAGTTCCCCGAGTTCACCGAACCACATCTGGTCCTTGCCAGCCCGGCCGGTATCGCCCTGACCACACCGCGTTCCAGCCACATCGCCACCGGCGAACACCTGGCGCTGAGCAGCACCGGCCACACCAGCCTGTCGATCGGCAAACGCCTGCTGGCCAGCGCCAGTCGGGGCATGCGCCTGTTCGTGCAGAGTATGGGCTGGCGTCTGGTCGCAGCCTCTGGCGACATCGATGTGCGCGCTTTGAAGGACAGCATCAACCTGCTGGCCAAACTCAACATCACCGCCAATGCCGACCGCATCACCATCACCGCGAAAACCGAACTGGTGATCCAGGGCGGCGGCAGCGCAACAACGTACAACGCCGGCGGCATCACCCACGCCACCACCGGCCCGTACACCGCGCACGCGGCGAATTTTGCCTACACCGGGGCGAAATCCCTGGCCGGTGTATTCCCGGAACCGCCGAAACCGGGCAAGGGCAATCTGGAATTGTTCAACCAGTACGCCGGGCGCCAGGGCATCAAGGAAGGCGATTACGAAGTCATCGACGCCTTGGGCAAAAGCATCAAGGGCAAGCTCGACGGCAAAGGTTTCGCCAGCGTCGCCGGTGCCGCACCGGGGCCGGCGCGTGTGCTGTTCGGCAAAGACCCGGCGGACACCTGGAGCGATGGCAGCTACATCGGCAAACCGGAATGGCCGTTGAACCCGCCGGGGCCTGAAGAGGTGCCGAGTCAGGTGCAGGCGATGGTCGCCAAAGTATTGCCGAGCAAGAGTTGGGACATGTTGGAGAAGGGCAAGGATATGGCGCAAACAGGGATGAGTGCGATGCAGACCGCGCAAGGCGCGATGCAAACCGCGCAGCAGGTGAAAGGCGTGGTGCAGGGCGGTGTGGCCGGGTTGCCGAAGCTGGCGAGTGCGGCTTTGCCGAGTGCATCGGGGATTCTGGGGGCGGCGAGCAAGGCGGGCAAGTTGCCAAGCCTGCCTGCACCGAGTCTGCCAAAACCTTCCTTGAAAACCCCGGGCCTGTTGGCTGGTGAGATGCTGTCATGACTACAGAAGTAGCTGTTGTAAAACGTGAACCTCAAGTCGCTATCGTTCCACTGAACGCCATCGACATTAAGGACGTCGCCAGCAGTGCGGCAACCTTCGATGCCTGGCTGCAATCCGCCACGGACGGCGTGGTCACCCTTGATCGAATCAAGAACTACGCCGGCTTCGTGCCAGTCGTGGGCAACATCATGGCGCTGGTCGATGCGCTGGGTGACATCGTCACCTTGTCGAACGCCAAGCAGCGCGACTTGCTCGTGTGGGCCAGCCTGGGCATCAACCTGATCGGCGTATTGCCTTTGCCGCCGGCGATGGCCGCTGCGCGCATGACCCTGCGCCCGACGCTGTTTCTGGTACGCCAGGAGATGAAGGCCAGCAGCAAATTGTTGCTCAGCACCTCCGTGATCGAGGTGCTTGTCGGGCACCTGAACGCTTCGATTGTCGGCACGCTGGATGATTTTGTTGAACAGGCCAAAGGCAAATTGCCCGGCATCCTGGCGGACGCTGGCAAGCTCGGCGAAGACGTCATCAACGAGATTGCCAAAGGCATCGAAGCGGTGGCTTTCGGCAATCTGGATGCCAAAGGTGATCTGAATGCAGCCAGCGCACAGGCAAGCGCAGCAGCCGATCAATTCAAGAATGATCCGCTGGGATCATTCAGCAATGTGTTCGGGGCTGCTGCGAGTGCTTATAAAGCGGCCGGCAAGGGCCTGGCCAACAGCGTGGCACAAAATCTGGTGCCCGATGACTTCAAAAAAACCGTCTCCGACGAAACCAAAAAACTGCGCGCAATGGGCCCGGAGCTGCGCACTCAGTTAAGCAAGCTCGACGATGAATCGGTGCAGAACTCCATCGGTTGGTTGCTGTTTATCCTCTCCAGCGCCGTGACCCTGTGGCGCAAGCGCAATGCTCATGGCCAGAGCACCGCGGTCCATCCAGACAAGACCGGTCAGGCAAAGCACACGGCGTCTGATGGTCAATTGGGGTCCAACGGCCAGCAGGCTCCGGCGAAAGGGGCGCCCAATCCGAAGAAAGGTCCCTGTGAATGCGCCACGGACTTCAGCATCAATTTCGCCTTGGGTTCGGAAAGCCTGAGCCATACCGATTTCAGCCTGCCCGGCCCATTCCCGATCGAATGGACACGCACCTACAACTCGCGCCTCGACGCCTACGATCAGAGTGAACTCGGTGCCCGCTGGATCAGCGAGTTCACCACGCGTTTCGACTGCATGGACGAGGGCCTGACGTTCTACGGCGCCGATGGCCGAGACCACAGCTATCCGCTGCCCAAAATCGGTCTGTTCCATTATGACGCCATCGAAAACATCACCCTTGTTCGCAGTGGCGAAGATCAACTGCTGCTGTGCCGTGGTTTCGAACGCAAGGAAACCTACGTCCGCCGTGGCCAGCGCTATGTGCTGAGCAATATCTCGCTGCGCAATGGCACGGGGATCATGCTGCATTACGAGCATCGTCACGGCGAACACTCGGTGCTCTCCGACCTGATCACCTACCAGGAAAACGACACCAGCAAGGTGCACTCGCACCTCGGCACGATGATCGACGATCACGGCCGGTTTATCGGCCTCTGGCAGATCGTTGACGGCGAACCGCTGCGCCAGCTCTGCGCCTATCAGTACGACGCTTATGGCGACCTGATTCAGGCGCAGGACGAGAACGGCGCAGTCAGGTCGTATCAGTTCCAGCATCACCTGATCACTCGCTACACCGACCGCACCGGGCGCGGCATGAATTTGCAGTGGGACGGTTCAAGTGCCAAGGCCAAAGCCATCCGCGAATGGGCGGACGACGGCAGCTTCGACACACGTCTGGAGTGGGACGAAAACATCCGTCTGACCTACGTCACCGACGCCCTCGGCAACGAGACTTGGCACTACTACGACATCCTTGGCTACACCTACCGCATTCGCTACGCGGATGAGCGCTCAGAGTGGTTCTTCCGCGACGACGCGAAAAACATTGTGCGTCGCGTGAATGCCGATGGCAGCGCCGATCGCTACAGCTACGATGAACGCAGCAACCTGCTCGAGCACATCCGCGCCGATCACACGGTGATGCATTACGCCTACGATGATCAGGATCTGCTGATCAAGATCAGCGATGCTGAGGGCGGTCAGTGGCAACACGCTTATGACGATCAGGGCAATCTGGTCGAAGCGCTCGATCCGCTCGGCAACAAAACCGAGTACGCCTACAACAAGACCGGACAGCCCACGGCGATCAAGGATGCCAACGGCAACGAAAAAACACTCGACTACAACGACGCCGGGCAACTGGTCGAGTACGTCGATTGCTCGGGCAAGACCAGCACCTGGGAATACAACGAACTGGGGCAGATGATCTGCTTCACCGACGCGGCCGGGAACGCCACCGAATACGAATACAAGGCCGGCCAACTGGTGCTGATCAAGCACCCCGACAAGACCGAAGAGCGCTTTGAACGCGACGCCGAAGGTCGACTGTTGGCGCATGTCGATGGACTTGATCGTTGCACCACGTGGAGCTACAGCGCGGCTGGCTTGATCGCCGAACGTGTCGATGCCGCCGAGCAGACCCTGCGCTATCGCTGGGACCGTCTCGGAAGGCTAACGGCACTGGAAAACGAAAACGAACAACGCGCCCACTTCCACTACGACCCGGTCGGTCGTCTGCTCGAAGAGCGCGGTTTCGATGGGCGCAGCACGCGTTATCAATACGACCCACTCACCGGACGCCTCGCGCAATCGATCAATGGCCAACGTGTCATCTCGTTGAGCTTCGACCCGATGGGCCGCTTGACCGAGCGTCGCGCCACCTTGGGCGACCAGTCGCAAAGCGAAACTTTCGCCTACGATGGCAACGGCAATCTGGTGCTGGCCGACAACGCCGACAGCCGTCTGCAATGGTTTCTCGACCCGGCCGGCAATCTGCTGCGCGAGCACCAGCATTACCTAGGACTGGAAAAGCCCACCATCGCAATCTGGCAGCACGAGTACGACGTGCTCAACCAACGAGTCGCCACCGTGCGCCCCGACGGCCACCGCGTCAGTTGGCTGACGTACGGCAGCGGTCACCTGCTCGGTCTGCGCCTGGATGAACACGAACTGATCGGCTATGAGCGTGACGACCTGCACCGCGAAGTCGCCCGCCATCAAGGCAACCACCTGCTGCAAACCCAAAGCTGGGATCCGGTCGGTCGCTTGCGGGAGCAATTGCTGGGACGCAGCGACGACAAATCCACGCTGCTCAAACGCGAATACACATACGACGCTGTAGGCCAACTGACGGACATCAACGACAGTCGCCGCGGGCCAATCGCCTATCGCTACGATCCTGTCGGTCGTCTGCTTAGCGCCGTAACGCGTCAAGGCGTGGAAACTTTTGCTTTCGACCCGGCCGGCAACCTGCTCGACGACAAAGCCACAGAGATTCGCCGACCACTGGATCTGACCCCACCGCGCAGCAAATTGGTCGACAACCTGCTGCGCGAATACGTCGGCACGCATTACGACTACGACGAACGCGGCAACCAGATTCAGCGCTGGAACAACGGCCAACGCAGCGATCTGCGTTGGGACCTGTTTGATCGACTGGTGCATTTCGAGGACACGCGCCTGAGCGTGGATTTCGCCTACGACGCACTGGGACGCCGCCTGCACAAAAACTCCCGCGCGCACTACAAACAGCGCCCGGAAGCAGGCTCTCTCTGGAACAGAAACGAACACGCTCGCAAACAGCGAGAACTCGGCTGCGGTCTCACCTTGTACGGTTGGGATGGTGACAATCTAGCCTGGGAAAGCAGTCCAGCGCAGAGCGATGGCGAGCCGGGTCGCACGGTGCACTACGTCTTCGAGCCGGGGACTTTTGTTCCTGTTGCGCAGGCTGTACGGCATGCACCGATCAATCTGATCGGACTGCCGGATTACAGCGGTGAATACAGCTTTGATGAAGACCCGGTGTGGAATCACAAGGCAACGGCGTTACCGTTTGATGCGTTGGCCTGGTACCAATGTGATCACCTCGGTACGCCGCAGGAACTGACAGATTCCCAAGGCAACCTGGCCTGGACCGCGCAATACAAGGCGTGGGGGCAGGTGACGGAGCATCGCTCGGAATGGGCGAGGCAGCATGGTGTGATGAACCCGATCAGGTTCCAAGGGCAATATCACGATCATGAGACAGGGCTGCATTACAACCGTCATCGCTATTATGATCCAGCTGTTGGCCGCTATATCAGTACAGATCCTATCGGTTATGCAGGTGGCCTGAACGGATATACCTATGCTCCTAACCCAACTGGCTGGGTTGACCCCCTCGGACTCACAAGTACAATCGATGGAACCGGGAAGAAAGTACCTCTTAGTGATCTAGGAGTTCCTGATGGGAAGCTTTTTGATCCAAAGCCCGATATAACCACAGCTTATAAGCGAGCTCCGGATTGTGGTCCCACTAGAGGGCAAACAGCGGAGATGCAAGGCCTTAGCTGCGTCAGGTGCGGAAAGAAAGCTCCTAAAATGGTCGCGGATCATAAAGATGCGCTTGTAGTAGAATATTATCGAACGGGTACTAATGATGTTGGGGCTCAAACATCATTGGAAGCAGTACAGCCCCATTGCCCTACCTGCTCTCGTCAGCAGGGGGGACACGCTTCGGCATTTTCAAAATGTATGAAAAGTAAACTAGGAATTTAGCTATGAAGCAGGCCGATCTGATCACTCCTGATGAATCTCAAAGACAGGTGTGTGCTAAGTATGGATTACCCTTACACGCCCCTGAGGAAATGGTCGCTATTGCCTTGGATACCCTGCATAAGTCTCCAATTTACGGGACTAGGGTCAAACTACCTGAGGGGGGTACGATCAGTTGGTTTATTCACTGTGGAGAACATTCGCCTGTTAGTGGTTTTTACCAAGCGCTTCACACCGGGCATTTAATGGAGGAGCTTCCGGAGGTAGTGAAATATCTTTTCCTACCTGAAGGTGCGAAATTCATTATCGACAGAGAGGGTTACGAGGATGTCTGGATGGCTGAGCTGAATCCAGCCGAATGAGTGAGCTCTCTTAACTCTCCCCGGAAAAGATCATACTTTTCAGGGTTTATTTAAATATGATTTGGTCCTTGAGATTTGCCTAAAGGCCATACGAGAGTTGTGTCCCATTAGCTGGAGTCTTTGGAGCTTTGGCCATAGGAGCATAAGTGCGCAATAAACCGGGCACACGCTATTTCACGTCGAGTAGCGCGGCTTGGGTGCAAGCACAGTAAATAATTGAAATGATCTCTTGCGAGCGTTTCATTTTATGGCGATCACTTCTGATCAAGGATATGCAAGGTGAAAGATGTCATTCGCTTGGGCGACTCCACCAGCCATGGTGGAGTGGTGCTCGAAGCATTTCCCCAGACCGATCTCAATGGGAAACCGATTTCGGGTGTCGGCCACAAGGTCAGTTGTCCACTTTGCAAAGGTATTTTTCCTATCGCAGAAGGCAGTAGTACCTATTCAGTCGGCGGCACTCCAATTGCACTGCACGGTATGAAAACCGCGTGTGGTGCTAGCTTGATTGCAAGCGGTCCTAAGGGAGCAGTTATTAGTTGACTCCTGAAGTGCGCCGCAAGTCGAATGTGATCCAGTATCCATCGCGGATGTCGTTGCCGCTTTATCCGGTCGGGCTCGTGATCAGACGATAGCCTCGCGATCACAGCCCTCCGAGACAAAGGTTTGTGATCTTCGTAATCCCGAAGGCCTTATGACAATCTTTATTGTGTCGTCGCAACAAAGCCCCCCCACCATTGAGCGTACGCAAGTTTAGAAGCACTCTAAACCTCGGTGCAGCGCCCGTCTTTACTGGGGAGAGCTGACAAATCAGTCGTGAGGCGTGACGGCGCTTCAGTTGCATCTATTTCCGTTTAGTTGCATTTATTTTCAAATGTCACAACTGCCGCCGACCAGTGCCGGGCCGGACGCCGAGTGATGTGGTTGGCGAAATGGACGCTGCGGCCAGTGGGTCAGCGGCGCGCCACTGGCGACTGACTGAATCGCTGCCACCTCCAGCGCTTCGCTCTCGGCCAACGGCGGCAGCAACCCTGGTAACCGACTTGCCAACAACGTCTTGCCGGTGCCCGGTGGCCCGCTGAACAGCAAGTTGTGCGCCCCGGCTGCCGCAATCAGCAGCGCGCGTTTGGCGGCTAACTGACCCTGCACCTCACTCAGATCGGGATAGGGTTTGCTGGCATGCATCAGCCCGTCCGAGACATAGGGCTCCACCGGCGTATGCCCATTGAAATGCGCCACCGCCTCGAGCAGATGATCCACCGCAATCACCTTCAATCCCGACGCCAGACACGCCTCCTCGGCATTCGCGCGCGGCACTACCAGCGTGCGCCCTGCCTTGCGCGCCGCCAGTGCCGCCGGCAACACACCACGCACGGCTCGCACTGCACCAGACAGCGCCAGTTCACCCAGACACTCCACATCATCAAGCGTCAACGTCGGCACCTGCACACTTGCCGACAGAATCCCCAGCGCAATCGCCAGATCAAATCGCCCGCCATCCTTGGGCAGATCCGCTGGCGCCAGATTCAGCGTGATCCGCCGCGCCGGAAACTGCAGTCCGGAATTGATGATCGCGCTGCGCACCCGATCCTTGCTTTCCTTCACCGCGGCCTCGGGCAAGCCGACCATGGTCAGCGAGGGCAGACCGTTGGCCAGATGGACTTCGACGGTGACGGCGGGAGCATCCACACCAATCTGGGCGCGGCTGTGGACGATGGCGAGGGACATGGTCGTTCCTTGATGTGAATCGGGGGCCGCTTCCTGCGGGTTTTTGAAGGGTAGTCGAGCGGAGTTGCTGTGCTTGAGATAGAGGTTTACAAGACGTATCAAGACCCGATGGGCTGTCACTGCTTGCCTGAATTGGAGCGTTGACTCTCGATCGGCATTGACGGATCCTCCCGTTCGAGGACTGCAACTGCGCATTCGTCGGGACTGGGCACCAGTAAAAGCTCCCCCGCATTTTTGGCAGCAGAGAAAGCTGGTTTCTCTGAAGTAGTGATGACGGGCCAGCTCGTCGGATTCTGAACCCAAGGTCGCAAGGCCGGGAGCTAAAGAATCGCTGCGACTACTCCTCCAAACACAAAAAAGGCGTCCTATGGACGCCTTTTTGTTTTTTGACTCAGGATCTTCTACCGGCCAGCGGACCGCTTGGCTCAAGCTCTGGCCCAGATTTAACAGCAACTTCAATAAATCGCCGTTGGTTGGCTGACATATCCCCAGCCAACCGGAGTGCTTCGAGGTGTAATTCAACAATCTGAAGAAGCTTTGCCTTTCGCTTTTTTGGGCTCATACGCACCTCGTGCGATTGGGTTGTTGATTTCGATGTTATTGACCGTTCACAGAAATGACAAGCCGGTTGGTGTGGTCGAATTCGAACCCCAGTTTCCGGTAGTAAAAAACAACATTTGGATCAGGATCCTGAATCTGGATTTCTCTGCATCCTAGCTCTCGCGCATAGTGATCTGCGACAAGCAGAGCAATCGGCGCGATCCTGCCGCGAAGCGGGTGCGCCCTGTCCGGATGCCCTTCCAACAGAACAATCTTTAAGCAGAAGAGCTTGCGCGCGGGGTCGCATAGCACATGCCGTAAAGAACCTGTTTGTACCATATCGCCAAATCCAGACCTTTCGCATCGTTACTTTTCCAGTCTGCAACATCATCCCAAGGGAAAATTGTTGGCCCCTCCCAAAGGAAGTATTGCTTTATCGCTGCTGGAGTAATTGGCTCAAACCTGACCGCCGCTGCATCAATATCTGGGATTCTCGGAGCAATGTCCTTGAGAAAGAATTTGTAGGCGATCTTTCGTGAGTTTGATCTGAAATTCTGGTTACGAAGATCCGTTGCTTTACCTTTTCTTCTCATCGTTTTCATCTGTCTGGATCTGGTCACAGAAGATAACGAAAGGAGAGGGAGTGGCGAAATCAGGCGTGGGAGACGGCTTCTGTAGGAAGGTACTTACGTAAGCGAAGGATTGCGGAGTGGCACACTGAATATTCTTACAAACAAATGGTCACTTCAGTGACGAGCCTGAAATGACCATGGCTCAGCTTGCTGATTTGGCAACCCGGCCTTCAGATCAACTGCCGGACTTTCCTCCACCATGAACTCGCTGCGGGGCGTTGCACATGTTCCCGCTCCGCCACCATCAACGGCACATCCTGCAACCGTATCCACGGCTGGTTATTCCAGTGCAACAAACTCAACGTCATGTCCGGCCAGTTGAGCAAGCTGAGGTGTCGGCGTTCGGTTGTGGTTGGTTGTTGTGCGTCGCGCAGGCCGTGGAGGTGGAGTTTGTGGCGAATGAGAAGCGGGAAGGTCGTTCCGACCTTCAATCGCGGGCAAGCCCGCTCCCACAGGGACCGCATTTACAAAGAAAGCGGGGTGTTACTCGGCTGGCGGAGTCAGCCTGGCTTCCATCTCGGCGACTTTGGCTTCGAGGCTTTCCAGGCGAGCGCGGGTGCGCGCCAAAACCACCATCTGGCTATCAAACTCTTCCCGGCTCACCAGATCGAGTTTGCTGAATGCACTCTGCAGCAGCATTTTGAACTGGCTTTCGATTTCGGCTTTCGGCAGCGGGGTGTCGCCGTTGAACAGGCGGGAGGCGGTGCCGCTCAGGGCGTCGAGGAAGTCTTTGGGCGCGAGCATGGGAAATGTCCTGAAAACAATGGCCGGCAGTGTATCACGCAGTGTCTATAGTCAATCGCGCAGGCACGGATGCACGCTTTTCGCGCAAGCGGCCGGGCGTCGACGCACCGTTGTTGTGCGTATCCGCTCGGCGGATTTCGTGAAGGCGCCTGCGGCAGCGGCCAAGGGATTGAATTCAGAGGTATTTGGCGAGATGGCAAGCTTTCTGCTTAGTCACCTTCGACCCATGCACTGATGCAGTCGCTGTGACGAATGCAGTGCGGCAGACGGAGCGGGGAGTTTCGTCTGGAGCGGTTAGCTGGCGGCGACATCCAAGCGTTACAAAGCCAGGCACTGCGCTTAGACTTGAGTCGGGTTTGTTTTCCTGGGGCAAGTCCACCAATTCGGGAGAGAGTTTTCATGAAGCTAGTCACTGCCATCATCAAGCCGTTCAAGTTGGACGACGTGCGCGAGTCGCTGTCCGAGATCGGCGTGCAGGGCATTACCGTTACTGAAGTCAAAGGCTTCGGACGGCAGAAGGGTCACACCGAGCTGTATCGCGGCGCGGAATATGTGGTCGATTTTCTGCCCAAGGTGAAAATCGACGTTGCAATTGACGACAAGGATCTGGACCGCGTTATCGAGGCGATAACCAAGGCGGCCAACACCGGCAAGATCGGTGACGGCAAGATCTTCGTGGTGAATCTGGAACAGGCGATTCGCATCCGTACCGGCGAAACCGATACCGACGCAATTTAAGCCGCCACAAACCCCAACGCCCCAGGAGAAAACAATATGACTCTGCGTAAATTCGCAGGGCTTGGAGCCCTGTTGTCTATCGTAATGCCCGGCCTGGCCATGGCGGCAGACGAAGTGGCAGCTCCAGTCCTGAACTCCGGCGACACCGCCTGGATGCTTACCGCTACTGCCCTCGTGCTGTTCATGACGATTCCAGGCCTCGCGCTGTTCTACGGCGGCATGGTTCGTTCGAAAAACATTCTTTCCGTGATGATGCAGTGCTTCGCCATTACCGGTCTGATCAGCGTCCTGTGGGTCATTTATGGCTACAGCATCGCGTTCGACACCACCGGCATGGAGCAGGGCGTCGTCAACTTCAACTCCTTCGTCGGCGGCTTTGGCAAGGCGTTCCTTGCCGGCGTTACCCCGGCGAGCATTACCGGTCCTGCGGCTCTGTTCCCCGAGGCGGTCTTCATCACCTTTCAGATGACCTTTGCGATCATCACTCCGGCGCTGATCGTCGGTGCGTTTGCCGAGCGGATGAAGTTTTCGGCGATGCTGATCTTCATGGCCATCTGGTTCACCCTGGTGTATGCGCCGATTGCGCATATGGTCTGGGCCGGCAATGGTGGCCTGATGTGGGACTGGGGCGTGCTCGATTTCGCGGGCGGCACTGTGGTCCATATCAACGCCGGTATCGCGGGACTGGTTGCCTGCCTGGTACTGGGCAAGCGTAAAGGCTTCCCGACCACCCCGATGGCTCCGCACAATCTTGGTTACACCCTGATGGGCGCCGCCATGCTCTGGGTTGGCTGGTTCGGCTTCAACGCAGGCTCCGCTGTGGCTGCCAACGGCACCGCCGGCATGGCGATGCTGGTGACTCAGATTGCGACCGCCGCTGCGGCACTGGGCTGGATGTTTGCCGAGTGGGTCACTCACGGCAAGCCGAGCGCACTGGGCATTGCCTCGGGTGTGGTTGCCGGTCTGGTGGCGATTACTCCGGCTGCCGGCACCGTGGGCCCGATGGGCGCACTGGTCATCGGTCTGGCGGCGGGCGTGGTGTGCTTCTTCTGCGCCACCACCCTGAAACGCAAAATGGGTTATGACGATTCCCTCGACGCCTTCGGCGTGCACGGCATCGGCGGTATTCTCGGCGCGATCCTCACCGGTGTGTTCGCTGCACCGGCGCTGGGCGGCTTCGGCACCGTCACCGATATCGGTGCGCAAGTCTGGATTCAAATCAAAGGCGTGGGCTTCACGGTGATCTACACCGCGATCGTCACCTTTATCATCCTCAAGGTGCTGGACGCCGTCATGGGTCTGCGTGTGACCGAGGAAGAAGAAGCGGTAGGCCTCGATCTGGCTCAACACAACGAACGCGGCTACAACCTGTAAGACGCGCAGCAAAAAAACTTGCCCGGTTCGCCGGGCATTTTTTTGCGCGCAATTTGTCATCAACTGACAGGCTGAAAGGATTTTTCGTACTGCTTTAGTCGTGTTTACGACGACGGTTTTTCTACGGCGAAAGGCTTACGCAATGGCAGGAATATTAGGGACTTTGTTTTTTCCCAGAGCGCGCTAGAATGCGCCCCGAACGTGCGGAGAACTGTATGTGGCAACAGACTCTGATTACCCTGCGGGCAAGGCCTCGGGGCTTTCATCTGGTAACGGACGAGTTGATCGAAGGCCTGCCTGAACTCAAGGCGTGCCGGGTCGGTCTGTTGCATTTGTGGCTACAGCACACCTCGGCCTCGTTGACCATCAACGAGAACGCCGACCCGGCGGTACGTCGCGACTTCGAACGATTTTTCAATCGTCTGATCCCACAAGGTACAGACGGCTACGAGCATAACGACGAAGGCCTGGACGACCTCCCGGCGCACTTCAAAGCCAGCGTGCTTGGCTGTCAGTTGAGTCTGCCGATATCGGCAGGGCGGCTGGCACTGGGAACCTGGCAAGGCGTTTATCTGGGCGAGCACCGAGATCATGGCGGTGCGCGTAAAGTCCTTGCCACCGTTTACGGTGAACAGGCATAGCCGCTGGTCTGCAGTGGCGAACGATTTTTTCCGGCAACTTTCGACAGTTGTCAAAGCTGGTCTATAACTAATCTGCTTTTCGCAAGTCATGAGGTAGAACATGAGCGACGATGATCTGGAAACCGACGACCTCGAAGTAGGCGACGAAGACGAGGCCGACGAAGGCCTGGAAGCGGCAGCGGAAGACGTTGCCGATGACGACGGTGGCGATACGCCGGTCCCGGTTGCCAAAGGCAAAGCCAAGGCTGCGGTATCAGTCGATGAGTTGCCGAGCGTTGAAGCCAAGAACAAAGAGCGCGACGCCCTGGCCAAGGCCATGGAAGAGTTCCTGTCGCGTGGCGGAAAAGTGCAGGAAGTGGAGGCCAATGTGGTCGCCGATCCGCCGAAGAAGCCGGACAACAAATACGGCAGCCGCCCTATCTGAGGCGTGCCGCTTGCTTGCTGAGAGAGCCCGCCGCTGTTGCGGGCTTTTTCATGGGCGAAAGAAAAATGTGAATGCATAGCGATCCTGTGGGAGCTGGCTTGCCAGCGATGGCAGCCTGCCAGACAACATTGATGTTGAATGTGCAAACCTCATCGCTGGCAAGCCAGCTCCCACAGGGATTGATGTAAATTCAGGGTCAGTGTTGGGCATTCCAGCGGGCGAGGACGGCTGGCAGTTCAGTCAGGCTGCGGATCTCGGCATCCGGCAGGCGCTCGGCTTCCCAGACTTTGCCCGCCGGGTTGAACCACACCGCGCGCAATCCCGCCTGCTGCGCTCCGGCGATGTCATCGCCGGGATGATCGCCGATATGCACCGCCGCATCCCCACTCACGCCGCCGCGCTGCAAGGCTTCGTGGAACAGCCGCGCATCCGGTTTGGCGATGCCGATGTCTTCGGCGCACAGGGCAAATTTGAAGTAATCGGCCAGGCCCAAACGGCGTACATCGGCATTGCCGTTGGTGACCACGCCGAGGGCGTAGTGATTGGCCAGCGCTTCGAGGGTTGGCACGACCTCGGGAAACACGTCGATCTGATGTCGAGCATGCAGAAACACTTCAAAACTCTTGTCGGCCAGATCCGAAGCCTCGCCATGGCCGTACCCGGCATCTTCCAGCGCATGGAACAGCACTTTGCGGCGCAATGCGCTGATGCGGTGCTTGAGGCTCGGCTCACTGGCCAACACGCGCTCGCGGATTGACCACAGATGTTCCACCGGCACTGCGCCGAGATTCGGCGCGTGTTCGCTCAACCATTCACGCAAAACCGCTTCAGCGCTGACGATCACCGGTGCGGTGTCCCACAGGGTGTCGTCAAGGTCGAAAGTGATCAACTGGATGCTCATGAATCATCGCCTTTGCTGCGTTTGGCCCGTGGGTGGGCGCTGTCGTAGACCGCCGCCAGGTGCTGGAAGTCCAGGTGGGTGTAGATCTGAGTGGTCTTGATGTCCGAGTGCCCGAGCAATTCCTGCACCGCGCGCAGGTCCTGCGAGGACTCCAGCAAGTGGCTGGCGAAGGAGTGCCGCAGCATGTGCGGGTGCAGGTTCTGCCCCAGTTCACGCTCGCCGGCGAGTTTGACCCGCACCTGAATCGCACGCGGGCCGAGGCGTCGGCCTTGCTGGCTGACGAATACCGCGTCATCCGCCGGGTTGCTCATGGCGCGCAGCGGCAGCCAGTGTTCCAGTGCTTCGCGGGCCTTTTTGCCGACCGGCAGCAGGCGAGTCTTGCTGCCTTTGCCGAGCACCTGAACCATACCGTCGGCCAGATCGAGCTGATCGAGATTAAGTCCGGTCAGCTCCGAAAGACGCAGCCCAGAGGAATAGAACAACTCGAGAATCGCCTGATCACGGCGCGCCAGAAAATCATCCTCGATCGCACCTTCCAGCAGTTGCAGCGCGCGGTCGGCATCGAGGGTTTTTGGCAGTCGACGTTCGCCTTTGGGCGGCGACAGGCCGGTTGCCGGGTCGTGATCGCAAAGCCCTTCGCGGTTCAGATAGTGATAGAGACCACGTACTGCCGAGAGCAGGCGCGCAAGGCTGCGCGAGGATTGACCTTGGCCATGCAACCGGGCGATCAGGCTGCGCAGGCGCTGGATGTCCAGCGCTTGCCAACTGCCGACGTTCTGTTTGACGCACCAGCCGAGGACTTTATCGAGGTCGCGGCGGTAAGCCGACAACGTGTGCGGCGACACCTGTCGCTCACTGCGCAGGTGTTCGCAGTAAGCGTCCAGTTGCCGTTGCATGCTCAGCGTACCGAGCGCAGCGAGCTGTTGACCCGTGGCAGCACGCGGCCCATGACTTCGGCGATGTAGCTGAGGAACAGCGTGCCGACCGAGCTCTTGTAGTGCTGCGGATCGCGACTGGCGATCGCCAGAATCCCGTGAATGCCTTGGTTGCTCACGGCGACCACGGCGGTGGAACCGATCTGCGTGCGCTGTTCTTCGCCGAACAGGAAGTCCAGCTCATGTTCGCGCAAGACACCGCTGACGCTTTTGCCTTCGGTGAGCAGACCGCCGATGGCAACTTGTGCGTCGGCGTGGGTCTCCCAGCGGCCGACCGGCGCGGGATTGTCACCGAGCAGAATCAGGCTGACGAAGGGCACCTGAAAGTCCTGGCGCAGACTGTCTTCAACGCCGATCACCACGTCTTCCAGAGTGGCGGCGTCCATCAGTGTAAGGATCAGGCGACGTGTCTTGTCGAACAGGCGATCGTTGTCGCGCGCGACATCCATCAGATGCGAGAGGCGGTGACGCATCTCGATGTTGCGGTCGCGCAGGATGCTCATCTGGCGTTCGACCAGCGAGATGGTGTCACCGCGCTGATGGGGAATGCGCATGGCAGGAAGCAGTTCTTCGTGCTCGATGAAGAAGTCCGGATGAGCCTCCAGGTATGCGGCAACCGCTGCCGCCTCCAGGTTCTCGGACGCTGATTCGTCGGACTCTCGGGCGGGTACCTGGGGCTTATCGGTCATGGCTTCTGCTCACTCAAAGACGCACTTGTCCTTCATATACTCGCACTGCCGGGCCGGTCATCATCACCGGTTGGCCGGGGCCTGCCCATTCAATGGACAAGCGCCCGCCCGGCAGGTCGATCAATAGCGGCGAATCCATCCACCCCTGGCTGATTGCAGCGACAGCCGCCGCGCAAGCGCCGGTCCCGCAGGCCTGAGTTTCCCCGGCCCCGCGTTCCCAGACGCGCAATTGTGCGCGGTTGCGGTCGATGACTTGCAGAAAACCGACATTGACCCGTGCCGGGAAGCGCGGGTGATGTTCGATTTTCGGCCCCAATTCATGCACGGGTGCGCTGTTGATGTCCTGCACGCGCAGCACGGCGTGCGGGTTGCCCATCGACACGGCGGCGAGTTCGACGCGGGTGCCGTCGACATCGACCTGATAGCTCAGGGCCTGCTCGGGTGCCTGGAACGGAATATCCGCCGGCACCAGACGCGGAGCGCCCATGTTCACGCCGATCTGGCCGTCGTTACGCACGTCGAGTTCGATGATGCCGCCCTTGGTCTCGACGCGGATCTGCCGTTTGGCGGTCAGACGCTTGTCGAGCACGAAGCGTGCGAAGCAGCGCGCACCGTTGCCGCACTGTTCCACTTCGGAACCGTCGGAGTTGAAGATCCGATAGCGGAAATCCACTTCCGGATTGCTCGGCGCTTCGACGATCAGCAACTGGTCGAAACCGATACCGGTGTGCCGGTCGCCCCATTGTTTGGCGTGTTTGGGCTGAATGTGCGCGTGCTGGCTGACCAGGTCGAGGACCATGAAGTCATTGCCCAAGCCGTGCATTTTAGTAAAACGCAGCAGCATGGGTTACTCCGGCAGCAGGCTTTCGCCGGCAAACAGCTCGGCCACGGTTTCGCGGCGACGCACTTCAAAAGCCTGATCGCCATCCACCAGCACCTCGGCCGCACGGCCACGAGTGTTGTAGTTGGAGCTCATGACAAAACCGTAGGCACCGGCCGAATGCACCGCCAGCAGGTCGCCTTCTTCCAGCGCCAGTTCACGATCCTTGGCGAGGAAGTCGCCGGTTTCGCAGATCGGGCCGACGATGTCGTAGCTGCGCGCAGTGGTGTCGCGCGGTTTGACCGCGGTGACGTCCATCCACGCCTGATACAGCGCCGGGCGGATCAGGTCGTTCATCGCCGCGTCGACGATGGCGAAATCCTTGTGCTCGGTGTGCTTGAGGTACTCGACCTGCGTCAGCAGCACGCCGGCGTTGGCGACGATGAAACGGCCCGGCTCGAATACCAGCGCCAGATCACGACCGTCGAGACGCTCGCGCACGGCTTTGATGTAGTCGGCAGCCAGTGGCGGCTCTTCATCGCGATAACGCACGCCCAAACCACCACCGAGATCGATGTGGCGCAGGTAGATGCCGCAATCGCTCAGACGGTCGACCAGTGCCAGCAGGCGATCGAGAGCATCGATGAATGGCGGCAGGGTGGTCAGTTGCGAACCGATGTGGCAGTCAACGCCAAGCACTTCCAGGTTCGGCAACTGCGCGGCACGCACGTACACGTCTTCGGCGTCGGCAATGGCGATGCCGAACTTGTTCTCTTTGAGACCGGTGGAAATGTACGGGTGGGTGCCGGCATCGACGTCCGGGTTGACGCGCAGCGAGATCGGCGCGCGCACGCCAAGTTCGGCGGCAACCACTTGCAGACGTTCCAGCTCATCGGTGGATTCGACGTTGAAGCAATGCACGCCGACTTCGAGGGCGCGACGCATGTCTTCGCGGGTCTTGCCGACACCGGAGAACACGATCTTGTCCGCGCTGCCGCCAGCGGCCAGAACACGTTCAAGCTCGCCACCGGAAACGATGTCAAAACCGGCGCCAATACGCGCCAGGACGTTCAACACACCGAGGTTGGAGTTGGCCTTGACCGCAAAGCACACCAGATGCGGCATGCCGGCCAGCGCATCGGCGTAAGCCCGATACTGGGCTTCGATGTGCGCGCGGGAGTAGACGTAGGTCGGCGTGCCGAAGCGTTCGGCGATGGCCGACAGCGCCACACCTTCCGCGAACAGCTCCCCGCCACGGTAGTTAAAAGCGTCCATGGCGATCCCTTAGTAAACGTCGTGCTTGTGTGCTTTGGAGGCAGGCTGTTGTTGCGACGACTTGGCTTGCTCGGCCGGATCCTGAGTGTCATCCGGCAGGTACAGCGGGCCTTTTTGACCGCAGGCCGAAATTAAACAGGCAAAAGCGACGAGCGAAGCGAGCGCAGCAAGGGATGAGATCAGGCGCTTCATGGCGAAATCCTTGAAAATGCGTTAATTGCGCCGGAGTATACCGGCCACCCGGCAGCTTGCCTATGCGACCGGGCACCCGTCCGGCGGGGCTTGTCCGATGACCGGTCAGTAATGTGCAATCCGGGCTCGCGCAGGTTGTTATCCTTTGCAATCGGCTGGCAGCGTCCGTATCTTGCGGCGCTTGTGCCTGATCAGACATTTTTTGAGGTTGCCGCAATGAGTTTGTCCGAAGCCCGTTTCCACGATCTGGTCGATGCCACCCAGCAAACGCTGGAGGACATCTTTGATGACAGCGATCTGGACATCGATCTGGAAAGTTCGGCCGGTGTGCTGACCGTCAAGTTCGAAAACGGCAGCCAGTTGATCTTCAGCCGCCAGGAACCGCTGCGTCAGCTTTGGCTGGCCGCTGTCTCCGGCGGTTTCCACTTCGACTACGACGAAGACAGCCAGCGCTGGATGTGTGACAAGAGCGACGAGCAACTCGGCGAAATGCTTGAGCGCATCGTCCAGCAGCAGGCCGGCGCCGAGTTCGACTTCGAAGGTCTGTGACAGCGTGACTGATAGCGCTCCAATCCGTCCGCCAAAGCCGCTCTACAGCAATGTCAGCGCGGCCGTGCCTTCGCCGTGCAGCGGTGTGTGTCGGCTGGACGAACAGAAAGTCTGCCTCGGCTGCTTCCGGCATGTCGAAGACATCCGCGAATGGCGCTCGGCGGATGATCGGCGGCGCCGAGTTATCTGTGAGCAGGCTGCCGTACGCAAATCCCAAGCTTGACTAGAACCTGTGGCGAGGGAGCTTGCTCCCGCTGGGGCGCGCAGCGCACCTGAAAATCTTGACGACTGCTGCGCAGCCGAGCGGGAGCAAGCTCCCTCGCCACAAAGGAATTTGGTGTCACAGGGTGTGACTTGTATATTTTTTGAGCTGTGATAGTGTCCGGAAACGCCTCAACCCATCGAGGCCTGGTGAAAACCCCGCCTTTTTTGGCGGGGTTTTTTGCTTTTTTGTGCAGAAGAAAGGAGTCTGCCCGGATCATGACCGCACCTTCCATCACCCTTACCCGTCTGGACGTGCAACGTCTGGAGCGCCTGATCGACAGCCTGGACGACTCGCTGCCGGGCGTTATTGCGCTGCAAACCGAACTCGACCGCGCCGACACCGTGGTCGGTCACGATGAAGTGCCCGCCGATGTTGTGACGATGAATTCCCGTGTGCATTGCCGCGAAGAAGGCAGTGGCAAGGACTATCACCTGACGTTGGTTTATCCCAAGGATGCCAATGCCGATGAAGGCAAGATTTCGATTCTGGCACCGGTCGGCAGCGCGCTGCTGGGCCTGAAAGTCGGGCAGCACATCGACTGGCCGGCACCTGGCGGCAAGACTCTAAAACTGACTCTGCTGGAAGTCGAATCGCAGCCGGCCAACGGCGGCGCGTTCACCGAATAAGCCCTCAGACCTGTTCGAGCGCCTCGTTCAGGGCGCGCTCCAGGTCGGCCTTGTAGCGCAGATACAGATTGCTTGAACTCTGCCCATCACCGAGCAGCCCCGACAAGTCGAGGTCGGTGATGTAGCAGCGATAGCGTTCGGTCTCACGGCGCTGGCCAACGATTTCCCGGGCGACCACGCTGAACAGCTGGTCGCCATATTCCAGCTCGCAGAATTCCCGCTGATTGCAGTACAAAGTGACTTGTACCTCGCCCGGTGCGGCTTTGCCGACGATCGCCTGCACGTCGTAGAAAGCTTTGTTTGCCGGCATCTGCGGCGCTGGCCGCGGCTCGACCCGGCGTGCGCGGCCCGGGCCTGACGGCAATAGTTGGTAATACAAAGTGTCGAGACTGGCCGACGGGCTTGCATCCATCGGCACCAACGCCTCGCGGCGATACTGGATCGATTGCAGGAAACGTTGCAGCGGCACCAGCAGGCTTTGTTCGTCGTGATACGGCAAGTGTTGCTGCCACAGCGCATTGAATTCATCGAGTACATACAGCTCCGCCTGCTGCTCGGTGACCCGGTAGAACACTTGAATGCACTCGGGCTGACCCATCGGCAGGATCAGCGCGAGGTCGTGGTCTTCCAGCGCCTTCGAGTCCAGATGCAGCGGGCTGTAGCGTGGCTGCTCCTCGCCGAGGTAATCCAGCAAGGCCGGCAGCGTGGCGAGGGCGACGTGGTTGACCTGGCCGGGTACCAATTCCAGAACGTGATAGTGCTGTTGCACCTGAATCAGGTAGCGGTGATTGAGTTCGCTGAGCAACAGATTCTGCGCGGTGTCGACGATTTCCTCGACTCTGCGCGCGATGAATTGCGCACGGTTATGGCAGAAACAACGCACGCGCAGCGCCGGCTGATGCGGCCCGCGCGGCAGGTTGTTGAGATAGTCGCGCACGCAATCAAGCAGCGCGTGCGGGCCGTCGAAGCGGTTGACCAGCACCTCGTTCCAGCTATTGAGCGTGACCTGATCCAGCGTCAGTACAAGGTTTTCGCGCACCCCGGCGTAGCTCAGCGAGTCGGTGCGCTCGGTGGTCATCAGGATGTTCAGATCGCGGTGATGCTTGAGCGGGTCGACGCCGACGTTCACCAGAATCAGTACTTCGCTTGGCACGGCGGCGCGCAACAACGATTCTTCGGCAACGGAGGGCAAGGGCAGGGCGATGCTCTGTTGCAGGCTGCCGAGCAAGTTGAACAGTTCGAACTCGCTCAAGTCGCTGGTGCCGGGATGCAGCGCCAGTCGGGTGCTGCTGTCGATCACGCCGTTGCGGTGGCACCAGGTCAGCAGCTTGAGCAAATCGCGGCTGCGCTTGATCGGCGCGAAGTGTTCCCACTCCAGCGCGGTCAGGCTGCCGTTGTACAGCCCCCACTGGGTTTGTCCCGGTTCCTTTTTGTTGCGTGCTTGCACCAGCGTAAGGGTGTCTTCGGCCAGATCCGGGGCAATGCCAGGATTGATGAACTCGACCTTGTCGGCCTTGCGCTCGAACGCGGCGTACAGGCGCCGGCCGAGTACGTTGAGGTCGCGTTTGTTGATCAGGCTGACGGTTTGCTCGGTGCGGGCGAACTGGGTCAGGAAGCGGTAGCTGTAATTCAGCTCGTTAACCAGTGCCCGGCGTTCGGCAGCGACCTGGCGCACTTTCCACTGGCTACGACTATCGAGCAGCGCCAATTGTCGCTGATCCCAATGCCATTCGTTGGCCAGACGCTCCAGGAGCGAACGCTGCCAGCTCTGGGTGCGCGTGTTGCCAGTGAGCTTGCGGTTGACCTTGAGGTACAGCGCCCGGCGCACCAGTTCCAGGCGTTCCGGTTCGTTGCGCGCGGTGAGGTACTCCTCGATCCGGCGGTACACCACCATGTACGGATCCAGCTCATCCAGATCCAGCTGATTGGCGAACACCGCTTGCTTGAAGCGCAGGCTCAGGCACTGCACCTGCGGATGTTCGCTGGCGTAGACCTCGGTCAGCAGCAGCTTGAGCACCGACTTGTACGGCGACTCGATGCCCTTGAACAACTGCCACAGCCCGGCGCCGATGAACTCGCCCGGCGGGATGTGCGCGAGGTGGCCGAGGTCGAGGGTTTCGTCGTTGCGGATAAAGCGTTTGGAAAGCAGCGTGTGCGTGTATTGCGCGTAAGCGCTTTCTTCATAGACCGGCACCAGCCACCAGATCGGCGTGCGCCCGGCCAGCCAGATCGCGGTGCGGTAGAACTCGTCCAGCAGCAGATAGTGCTGGGTGGTGCCGCAGTCTTCGGAACTGAGCTGGGTGTCACGCTCGCCTTTGACGAAGCGTTGCGGATCGATCAGAAAGAAATGCGCTTCGGCGCCCTGGCTCGCGGCCCAGACTTCGAGTAACTGGCATTTCTTGCGTAACTCGGCGAGTTCGCTCTCGCTGAGGTCGGGCGCGTGACAGACCCACACGTCCATGTCGCTTTGATCGGCCTGCGCCAGGGTGCCGAGGCTGCCCATCAGGAACAGGCCGTGAATCGGTCGCGGCGGATTGCTGCCATGCCTCGGCTTGTAAGAGAACGAACGGGTCAGGCGTTGGGCTTCGGCAAGCACGTCGGCGTCCGGCTCGTAGTTCGACAGCCCGGCCGGCGTACTGCCCGAAACATAACCGGGCAACAGCGGATGATTGACGTGAAAGAACAGCGGTAGCAGCGTCAGCACACTTTGCTGGCGGGTCGACAAACCTTCTTGCGCCCGGCTCAGACGACCGTCGTTGAGTTTGAGAAAACGTGCACGCAGTTGGCTGAGAACCTTGCGGTCGATGCCTTCGTCCAGATCAGGGCGGATTTCATGGGTGCGGGTCATGTCGGCTCAAACCGGCTCGCGAGGCGCGGATGCAGAAGGTCACGGAATGCGGGGGAGTTTAGCGCTTGAGCGGGTGGACGTTTAAGCTGAATTTGTTTTTTGACGCCAGATTTGCATCGCGCGGCGACAGCGGGCGATCAAGTTGGCCCGCGGAAATCCCGTGGCAGGAGTTTCCGTGGGCAAGACAGGTGATTCAGGCTGTTTCTTGCTCTTTCAGGATGGTCAGCACGATTTGCACATTTTGCGCAGCGTCGCGACCCAGGCTGGTCAGATAGCCGCCATCAGGCTGGTCGGTCAGTTCTTTATCGAAGAGACGTTGGGCGGCGGCAATGTGTTTCGGGGCAGCGGTCTGATGAATTTTCAAACCTTCCTGGGAACTGTCCAGGGGAAAGAGTGAAAGGACTTCCAGTTCGGCAACCAACTCAGGGCTAAGCGACATAAGGACTCCAGACTTTCTAGGAATTGGAACGAAGCGCCCCTAAGGTGAACCCGCTTGTGCGGCATGTCCAGTGCTCAGATCAGGATTTTCGCTTGGGGCGGATTCCAGTGTAGTCCCCATAAAAAAGATCGCAGCCTGCGGCAGCTCCTACACGAATCCCATGTAGGAGCTGCCGCAGGCTGCGATCTTTTGACTTTAGGCTTTTTCCGGCGGCAGCTCGGGCAGTTTTCGCAGTGCCGCTTCGTACCATTCAGTGTTGAAAGCACGGTCTTCATCGAGCATGGCGTCGATTTCGTAAGCCAGCACATGCGCCATCAGATTAAGGATTTCCTCGCGCTCGACACCCACCAGCGTGAGCTTGTTGAACGTGGCTTTCGCCGCAGGCGGGTTATCGCTTTCGATCTGGTTCTCGATCGCTTCGATCAGCGTGCTCTCGGTGAACTCTTCTTCGTCGTTGTCGATGTCTGTCGGCTCGCTCATGGCAGGCTCCTCAAGGAAAGCGGCGAGTTTACCCGCATTCAAGCGCGTGATGCTGCTGGCAAGAATCCGCCGGGCGATCTATAAACAGGCACTGCCCACCCCGCACGGCCCGGAGGCTCTGTGATGCTCAAGCTCTACGGATTTTCTGTCAGCAATTACTACAACATGGTCAAACTGGCGCTTCTGGAGAAGGGCGTGCCGTTCGAAGAGGTCATGTTTTACCCGGCACAGACCGCCGAATCCCTGGCGATCAGCCCGCGCGGCAAAGTGCCGGTGCTCGGTACAGATCAGGGGGTGGTCAACGAAACCTCGGTGATTCTCGAATACATCGAGAGCAGCCAGACCGGCAAACCGCTGCTGCCCATCGAGCCGTTCGAACGCGCTCAGGTGCTGGCGCTGGCCACGGAAATCGAGCTGTACATCGAGCTGCCGGGCCGCGCGTGTTATGGCGAGGCGTTCTTCGGCGCAGCCGTTCCCGAAGCGATCAAGGAGAAAACCAAAGCCGAGCTGCTGTTGGGTTTTGCGGCGCTGGGTCGCCACGGCAAGTTCGCCCCGTACGTGGCGGGCGACAGTCTGAGCGTGGCGGATTTGTACTTCCTCTACAGCGTCCCGCTGGCGTGTGCGGTCGGGCAAAAGCTGTTCGGGCTGGATTTGCTGGCAGAGATGCCGAAGGCCAAGGCGCTGCTGGAGCGGCTTGAGCAGAATCCGCACGTGCAGAAGATTGCGGCGGACAAGGATGCGGCGATGCCGGCGTTTTTGGCGATGATCGCCGCCAAGAAGTGAGTTTTTAGTGCTCTGAAGTCAGTCATCGCTGGCAAGTCGAATCGTCGCACCGCAGCTCCCACAGGGTTTGAGTCGAACACACGATCGTGCTTCAAAACAGAACACTGTGGGAGCTGGCTTGCCAGCGATGCTTTTAGCGGCTGGCGAGCAATGCCTTGCCGCGCACCACAGCTGCGTTGACCTGCGCCGGCGCAGTGCCGCCGATATGGTCACGGGCATTCACCGAGCCTTCCAGCGTCAGCACGGCAAACACATCCTGCTCGATCTGATCGCTGAACTTGCGCAGTTCTTCCAGGCTCATTTCCGCCAGATCCTTGCCGGTGTCGACGCCGTACTTCACGGCATGCCCAACGATTTCGTGGCAGTCACGGAACGGCAGGCCACGGCGCACCAGGTAGTCGGCCAGATCGGTCGCGGTAGAGAAACCGCGCAGCGCCGCTTCACGCATGATCGCGTGCTTGGGCTTGATCGCCGGGATCATGTCGGCAAATGCACGCAGCGAATCGCGCAGGGTGTCGGCGGCGTCGAACAGCGGCTCTTTGTCTTCCTGGTTGTCCTTGTTGTAGGCCAGCGGCTGGCCTTTCATCAGGGTCAGCAGGCCCATCAGCGCGCCGAATACGCGGCCGGTCTTGCCGCGAACCAGTTCCGGCACGTCGGGGTTCTTCTTTTGCGGCATGATCGAGCTGCCGGTGCAGAAACGGTCCGGCAGATCGATGAACTGGAACTGCGCACTGGTCCACAGCACCAGTTCTTCGGAGAAACGCGACAGGTGCATCATCGCAATGCTCGCGGCCGAGCAGAACTCGATGGCGAAGTCACGATCGGACACGTTGTCCAGCGAATTGCCGCCAACTGCGTCGAAATTCAGCAGCTGGGCGGTGAATTCGCGATCAATCGGATACGTGGTGCCGGCCAGCGCGGCGCTGCCCAGCGGCATGCGGTTGGTGCGCTTGCGGCAGTCGACCAGACGCTCGTAGTCGCGGCTGAGCATTTCGAACCAGGCCAGCATGTGATGGCCGAAGGTCACTGGCTGCGCGGTCTGCAAGTGGGTGAAGCCGGGCATGATGCTGCCGGCCTCGCGCTCGGCTTGCTCCAGCAGGCCTTGTTGCAGGCGCGTGATCTCGGCGAGGATCAGGTCGATTTCGTCACGCAGCCACAGGCGAATGTCGGTGGCGACCTGGTCGTTCCGGCTGCGGCCGGTGTGCAGCTTCTTGCCGGTCACGCCGATGCGATCGGTCAGGCGCGCTTCGATGTTCATGTGCACGTCTTCGAGGTCGATGCGCCAGTCGAACTGGCCGGCCTCGATTTCGCCCTGAATGGTGTTCAGGCCGTCGATGATGCTGTCGCGCTCGGCATCGGTCAGCACGCCGACCTTGGCCAGCATGGTGGCGTGGGCGATCGAACCCATGATGTCGTGGCGATACAGGCGCTGGTCGAAAGTGACGGAGGCGGTGAAGCGGGCGACGAAGGCGTCGACGGGTTCACTGAAGCGGCCGCCCCAGGACTGATTGGTCTTGTCAGTGCTCATGAATTCGCTCGTATCGGCTTGAAAAAAGAAGGCGTGAAACGCTGGCGCGGATAATAACAGGGTTGCCAATCCTGTCGCTGACACTGGTCGATACGTTTTTTTCTCATCTGGTGATCCATAGTCGCCGCTGTGCGCCGCGGTTTTGCGCAAGGATATTTTCCGATTGAGCAATATCGGCCCGACGAACGTCTACAGTTGGACAGAAGGGTGGGCGTGCATGCAGATCGCGCAAAGCGCATGGCGCCGACTATAAGAAGAGAGAGGGGTGTGTGGATTGTCCATTGTCAGACCCTGTGAACCACGCAGAAAACAGCGGGCCTTGAGCAGTACGACCCGGGCATCGGCAAATATTGCTGGCCGACGTACGGCACTTTTTGGCGCTCGCGCTAGTCTTAGCGTGGATCGCGGTGACGGACGTCACTCCACTTGTCTACGCTATCCTTGTGCGAGACTCACGCAGGAATCCAGCGCAATATGAATGTCCTGATCGTTGATGACGAACCACTTGCCCGCGAGCGCCTTAGCCGAATGGTGGGCGAAATCGAAGGCTATACAGTCCTGGAGCCCAGCGCCACGAACGGCGAAGAGGCGTTGGCACTGATCGACAGCCACAAGCCGGATATCGTGTTGCTCGATATCCGCATGCCGGGCCTTGATGGCTTGCAAGTGGCTGCCCGCCTGTGCGAACGCGAAACCCCGCCTGCTGTGGTGTTTTGCACAGGTGCCGATGAATTTTCCGAGGAAGCCCTGCAGGCCAGCGCCGTAGGCTATCTGGTGAAACCCGTGCGAACCGAGCATCTGCATGAAGCCCTGAAAAAGGCTGAACGTCCGAATCGGGGCCAACTCTCGGCCCTGACCCGTCCCGCGGCCGAAAGCGGCACAGGCCCGCGCAGTCACATCAGCGCCCGCACCCGCAAAGGCATCGAACTGATCCCGCTGGATCAGGTGGTGTATTTCATTGCCGACCACAAATACGTGACCCTGCGTCACGAGGGCGGCGAAGTGCTGCTCGACGAGCCGCTCAAGGCCCTCGAGGACGAATTCGGCGAGCGCTTCGTGCGGATCCACCGCAACGCACTGGTCGCTCGCGATCGCATCGAACGCTTGCAACGCACGCCGCTGGGGCATTTTCAGCTTTTCCTCAAAGGCCTGAACGGTGATGCGTTGATCGTCAGCCGACGGCATGTGGCTGGTGTGCGCAAGATGATGCAGGGGCTTTAACCGGGTAGTTACGGCCCGTCTGCTCGTTCATTTACCAGGCATTGCAGGCCAGGGAGGCCACGCCGTTTCTGATTCAAGTCAAAGTGGATTTGACTGAGCTGTTATTATCCGCCGTATCTATTCAGTACGGATTGATCCATGTCCTCTCGCGAAATCCGCATCGCCACCCGCAAAAGTGCCTTGGCTCTCTGGCAGGCCGAATACGTCAAAGCCCGTCTCGAAGCGGCCCACCCGGGTTTGCTGGTAACACTGGTGCCCATGGTCAGTCGCGGCGACAAGCTGCTTGATTCGCCACTGTCGAAGATCGGCGGCAAGGGACTTTTCGTTAAAGAACTGGAAACCGCGTTGCTCGAAAACGACGCCGACATCGCCGTGCACTCGATGAAAGATGTGCCGATGGATTTCCCCGAAGGGCTCGGTCTGTTCTGCATCTGCGAGCGCGAAGATCCGCGTGATGCCTTCGTCTCCAATACCTATTCGAGTCTTGATGCGCTGCCTGCCGGCGCCATTGTCGGCACCTCCAGCCTGCGGCGTCAGGCGCAGTTGCTGACCCGGCGTCCGGATCTGCAAATCCGCTTCCTGCGTGGCAACGTCAACACCCGTCTGGCCAAGCTTGATGCTGGCGAGTACGACGCGATCATCCTCGCGGCGGCCGGGTTGATTCGTCTCGGTTTCGAAGAGCGCATCACCTCGGCGATCAGCGTTGACGACAGTCTGCCGGCCGGTGGCCAAGGCGCAGTCGGCATCGAATGCCGCAGCGCTGACAGCGACATTCATGCCTTGCTAAGCCCCCTGCATCATGCCGACACCGCCGACCGCGTTACTGCCGAACGTGCTCTGAATAAACATTTGAATGGCGGCTGCCAAGTACCAATCGCCTGCTACGCCGTGCTCGAAGGCGATCAACTGTGGCTGCGTGGTCTGGTCGGTGAGCCGAGCGGCGGCACGCTGCTCAGCGCTGAAGCTCGCGCGCCACGCGCCTCAGCGGAAACCCTCGGCGTGCAGGTTGCCGAAGACTTGCTCAGCCAGGGTGCTGCCGACATTCTCAAAGCGGTGTACGGCGAGGCTGGTCACGAGTGACTGCCTGGCGCCTGTTGCTGACGCGCCCTGCAGACGACTGCGCGGCGTTGGCCGAGGTGCTGGCGGGCGAGGGGATTTTCGGCAGCTGTCTGCCGCTTCTGGAAATCGCCCCGCTGAAAGTCTCTGAGACAATGCGCCGGACATTCGCCGATCTGTCACGCTACAACGCCGTGATCGTGGTCAGCAAACCGGCTGCGCGCATTGCCGTGGATTTGCTTGGCGCAGCGCCTGCGGTAATGCCGTGGTTCAGCGTCGGCGCGGCGACTGCGCAGATTCTTCAGGCTCATGGGCTGGACGCGAGCTACCCCACGGAGGGCGATGACAGCGAAGCGCTGCTGCAATTGCCGCGTCTGCGCGAGGCCGTATCCAAGCCCGGATCGCGAGTGTTGATCCTGCGTGGCGAGGGCGGTCGCGAGTTGCTGGCCGAGCGCTTGCGTGAGCTTGGTGCTAGTGTCGACTATCTGGAATTGTATCGCCGTGACCTGCCGGCCTACCCGCCAGAAGAACTGTTGCGGCGCATCGCAGCGGAACGCCTGAACGGGCTGGTGGTCAGCAGTGGACAGGGTTTCGAGCACTTGCGCCAATTGGCCGGCGATGCCTGGCCGCAACTTGCGCAGGTGCCGCTGTTTGTTCCAAGCCCAAGAGTCGCCGAGCAGGCACGTGCCGCCGGGGCTCGAACAGTTGTGGATTGCCGCGGCGCGAGTGCCGCGGCTTTGCTGACGGCGTTACGGGAATATCCCGGCCCGTTTTCTAATGCAAAGGATGGATACGTGAGCGAAACAGCCCTGCCAAAAGATGACGCCAAGCCTGTGATTGAAGCCCGGGTCGAGCCGTCGCCAGACAAACTCTCCCCGGTCACGCCGGCCCGTCGAGGCAACGGACTGGCCATCATCGCCTTGCTGCTCGGCGCCGCCGGGGTGGCCGTGGGTGGTTGGGGTGTCTGGCAAGTGCGGCACTTGCAAGCCAACACCGCGCAACAGTTGAACCAAGTGCAGGCGCTGAATGATCAGGCGCAGACCCTCAAACTCAACGAGCAACGGCTGACCGAGCGCCTCGCGCAATTGCCGGGCGCTGATGAACTCGCAGAGCGCCAGCGTCTGGTGGCGCAACTGCAGGGTGATCAGCAGCGCCTCAATCAGCGTCTGGAAACCGTGCTTGGCGCCAGCCGCAAGGATTGGCGTCTGGCCGAGGCCGAGCACTTGTTGCGTCTGGCCAGCCTGCGTCTTTCGGCCTTGCAGGACATCAGCAGCGCTCAGGCGCTGGTGCAGGGTGCCGACGAAATTCTGCGTGAGCAGAACGACCCTGGTTCGTTCGCTGCCCGCGAGCAAGTAGCCAAAACTCTGGTAGCGCTACGCAGCACCGAGCAGCCGGATCGCACCGGGTTGTTCCTGCGTCTGGGCGCGTTGCGTGATCAAGTGATCGACCTCACCGAGCTGGCGCCAGAGTACAAGGATCGCGGTGAATCGCTGCTGGGCCTGACTGCTGATGGTGACGTCGAAAGTCGTTGGGAACAGTGGTGGGACAAGGTTTCGCGCTATATCCGCATCGATTTCAACGCCGATAAAAACGTGCGGCCGTTGCTGGCCGGGCAGAGCCTGAGCCAGGTGCGTCTGGCGTTGAGTCTGGCACTCGAGCAGGCGCAGTGGGCCGCGCTCAATGGCCAGGCGCCGGTGTACACCCAGGCCATGGCCGCAGCGCGCGATGTGCTCAAGGGCAATTTCAATCCGGATAATGCGCAGAGCAAAGTCATGCTTGAGCAGGTTGCCGAGTTGAGCAAACAACCGGTGACGGTGGTCACGCCGGACCTCACCGCGACCCTGAGTGCCGTGCAAGGTTATCTGGAACGACGCAACGTCAACGCTGAAGAATCGATCAAACCTTTCGCCAAACCTGCCGCCAACACTGCGCAGGAGGCCACGCCATGAAGCGCCTGTATGTGATCGTGTTTCTGGTGATCGCGGCGACGGCGGCGTTGGGCCTGGCGATTGCCGAGCATTCCGGTTACGTGCTTGTGGCCTACAAAAGCTTCCGTTATGAATCGAGCCTGTGGGCGACGCTGGCCTTCATCGCAGTGCTCTGGCTGCTGGTGTGGGGTATCAAGGCGCTGATCGAGTTGGTGATGGCCTCCGGCGGCGTGGTCAATCCATGGTCGCGGCGCAACCGCAGTCGGCGTGTGCAGGTTGCCATCGAACACGGTCAGTTGGATCTGGCCGAGGGCCGCTGGGCCAGCGCGCAGCGTCATTTGCATCGCGCCGCTGAAGCCGAGCGCCAACCCTTGCTGTATTACCTCGGCGCTGCCCGTGCGGCCAACGAGCAAGGCAACTACGAAGAAAGTGATCGCCTGCTCGAGCGTGCTCTTGAGCGACAGCCACAAGCTGAATTGGCGATTGCTCTGAGTCATGCCCAGTTGCAAACCGACCGCGGCGATACCGACGGCGCGCTGGTGACCTTGCAAGCCATGCACGAACGCCATCCGCATAACGCGCAGACCTTGCGCCAGTTACAGCGCTTGCATCAGCAGCGTGGCGATTGGTCGGCGGTGATCCGCCTGTTGCCTGAACTGCGTAAGGACAAAGTGTTGCCTCCGGCGGAGCTGACGGAGCTCGAGCGTCGCGCCTGGGGCAAAAATCTGTCGCTGGCAGCGCATCGTGAAGAGGACGGTACGGTCGGTTTGCAGTCGCTCAATCGCGCCTGGCAGCAATTGTCTTCTGCCCAGCGTCAAGAGCCGCCGCTGGTGTTGGCTTACGCTGAACAACTGCGGCAACT
Organism: Pseudomonas sp. P4795; assembly: GCF_048822895.1. Classification (NCBI taxonomy): domain Bacteria; kingdom Pseudomonadati; phylum Pseudomonadota; class Gammaproteobacteria; order Pseudomonadales; family Pseudomonadaceae; genus Pseudomonas; species Pseudomonas sp. P4795. Next base: position 286,791 of record NZ_JBMFBT010000004.1, read on the forward strand.
GGGTGCTCAGGTCGAAGCCGAAGAGGTTTTGCGAAATGCGCTCAAACGCAAATACGACAGCCATCTGGCGCGGCTCTATGGGCTGGTACGCGGCAGCGATCCGGCGCGTCAAGTGCAAACCGCCGAGGGTTGGCTCAAGGAGCATCCGGGCGACGCGAGTCTGCTGCTGACGTTGGGGCGTCTGTGCCTGCAAACCAGTCTGTGGGGCAAAGCGCGGGACTACCTGGAAAGCAGCCTGCGCGTGCAGCGCAACCCGGAGACCTGCGCGGAGCTGGCGCGATTGCTCGCCCAACTCGGCGACACCGAACGCAGCAACCTGTTGTTCCAGGAAGGGCTTGGATTGCTCGATGAACGCTTGCTGGCCGCACCATTGCCGGTGCCGGTACGTGCCTGATCAACTCGGGGGAGCTTGCTCCCCCTTTCACTTCCAGTGACTGAATAATTACCGTAAAAACGACTCGTAGGCAGATTCCTACAGAGGACTACACCGAATCCTCTCGTACCTGTCGGGTTTTCCCTACACTTCTGGTGAAGTGTCGCCAGTGGCCCGCCTTGAAAGGCTGAGGCGCTTTCCTCTACCGTAACTGCCTGTCTCTAATGTTACGGATTAGCCATGTCGTTGGCCTGCTCACGCTCCCTGTTCTTTATGGCTTTCACTGCGGGGATTCTGGCCCTGGGAGCTTCCTATTACCTCGAATATGCGGTCGGGCTGATACCGTGCAGCCTGTGTCTGGTGCAGCGCCTGTTCCTCAGTGTGCTCACCGTCAGCTGTGTGATGGCAGCGGTGCACGGGCCGCAGCGATGCGGCCTGGCGCTGTACTGGCTCACCACTTTGGCCGCCGGGCTCGGCGGTATGACGGCGGCGTGGCGGCAGGTATTGTTGCAGGGCGACTCGATGCGACACCTGGTGCATTGCGTACCCGGCGCCGAGGAGATGTTCAGCAGTCTGCCGTGGGTATGTGCACTGATGCGCATGTTCAATGACACTGCTGATTGTGCGGAATTGTCCTGGACATTGTTTGATCTGAGCATCCCGGAGTGGAGTCTGTTGTTCTTCGTGGCTATGTCGATTCTGGCGGTTTACCAACTGCTGCGTCTGGTCTGGAGCGCTCTGCAGCGACCGCTCAGCGGCGAAGCGTCGCACCGGGAGCTGGTCGGGGATTAAACACTTGTATGAACTTTCTCTCCTGCGTACCTTGAAGCCATAGGCGTGCGGGCATAATCTGGCCCGCACGTGTCATTGGAATTATGTTGCTCGATGACGCTCTGCCTGGCCGACCCTCGCAAAGAGGGGCGCGGGTGTAGAGCAGCATGACCCACAAGGGAAGAGAGATCGCCATGCTCGAAAGTTGTCAGAATGCTCAGGAACGTTGGGGTGGAGTTCATCTGCTGATCGACCGCTGGCTCCAGGAGCGTGAGGAACTGATCGCGGCCTATGACAAGCTGGGCGCCAAGCCTCAATCGTTGTCCGAAGATCGCAAGCCGTTGCAGGAATTTTGCGGCGTGCTGGTCGACTACGTATCTGCCGGGCACTTCGAAATCTACGAACAGTTGACTGGTGAAGCCAAGGCCTTCAACGACAAGCGTGGCCTGGAACTCGCCGAGACGATCTATCCGCGCATCGATGTCATCACAGAAAAGCTGCTGGCGTTCAACGATCTTTGCGATGAAGGCAAATGCGTTGTCGAGAAATTCAAGGAGCTGGGTGGCCTGCTCCACGAGCGTTTCGAACTCGAAGACTGCCTGATCGAAGTGCTGCATACCGCGCACAAGGAAGAGGATCCGGTTCAGGCTTGATCCCGATCCCGCAACACACAAAAACGGTGCGCCCAAAGCGCACCGTTTTTTATTGCCTGATCAGCTCGTCGCGCCGCGCAATTCGACTTCGAATACCAGCGGTGTGAAGGGCGCGATCAAGTCGCCAGCGCCGTCCGCGCCATAGGCCTGATCGGATGGAATCACCAGTCGCCACTTGGCCCCGACGGGCATGTCTTGCAACGCGGTGCGCCATCCGGCGATCACGCTGTCGAGATTGAACCACTGCGGCTGCGTGTTCTGATCGAACACCGTGCCATCCGGCAAGCGACCGACGTACAGCACCTGCACTTTTCCATCGGGGCCAGCCTTGGTGCCGGTGCCCGGTGTCAGTTCGGTCATCAGGATGCCGTCGGCCAAAACCTTCACGCCAGGTTTGGCTTTTTCAGCCGTGAGAAAACGCCTCTCGTTTTCCAGGGCGGCGTCGCTCGAAGGCTGCGTTGGATGCTCGGCATTCTGTGCTTCGTGGTCGGCCAGAATCTGCTCGATCCGCGCCTCGCTCAGCGCCAGTGGCTTGCCTTGATAAGCCTGTTGCAAACCTTCAACCAAAGCCTGCAACTGCAATTGCGGCACCTCTTGGCGCAGGCGTTCACCGAGGCTTGCGCCGAGGCTGTAGGCCAGATCGTGAGCATCATTTGCGCTGGTTTTTTCGTCAGCCTGAGCGAGCGAAAAAATCATGCAGAGGGATAAAAAAAGGTAGCGCGACATCGGCACTCTCCGTCCTGAATTGCGCTGGATTATGCCAGCGCAATCGTCTGCAACGGTGAACTGCTTTGGCCAATACGCAGAAGTTTTTCGCAGGCTTGCAACCGAGTGCTTTCGATACTGTCAACATGCCCTAGCGGCGGTAGCAGCAGAGGTCTAGTATGAGCCGCACTCACTTCAGCCAGGAGGTAAACCATGTCGGCCACCAAGAAGCCTGTAAATACTCCGTTGCACTTACTCCAACAACTCTCGGGCAGCCTGCTCGAGCATTTGGAAAACGCTTGCTCGCAAGCTTTGGCTGATGCTGAGAAGTTGCTCGCCAAACTTGAGAAGCAACGCGGCAAGGCGCAAGAAAAACTGCACAAGTCCCGTACCAAATTGCAGGACGCAGCTGCGGCCGGTAAAGCCAAGGCGCAGACCAAAGCCAAAGGCGCAGTGAAAGAACTCGAAGAGCTGCTGGATGCGCTGAAGGATCGTCAATCCGATACCCGCAGCTACATTCTGCAACTCAAACGCGATGCTCAGGAAAGCCTGAAACTGGCTCAGGGCGTTGGTCGTGTACAAGAGGCTGTGGGCAAGGCGTTGTCCCTGCGTGCAGCCAAACCGGCAGCGGCACCCGCGAAGAAAGCTGCAGCCAAACCTGCCGCTGCAAAAGCGCCAGCCAAAGCAGCGGCCAAGCCTGCTGCCAAAGCACCGGTGAAAGCTGCTACGAAACCTGCGGCGAAGAAACCTGCTGCGGCCAGCGCTGCAAAACCCGCAGCTAAAACTGCCGCTGCCAAACCTGCCGCGAGCAAGACTGCCGCTGCAAAACCAGCAGCAAAAACCACTGCTGCCAAAGCAGCGCCGGCGAAAACTGCCGCTAAGCCAGTTGCCAAAATCGCAGTTAAACCGGCAGCAAAACCTGCCGCGAAAACCGCCGCTGCAAAACCGGCAGCCAAGACTGCTGCCAAGCCAGCTGCAAAAGCAGCAGCTAAACCAGCGGCCAAACCTGCTGTGAAAGCTGCGGCCAAACCCGCTGCTAAACCAGCCGCTGCGGCCAAACCTGCTACCACCGCAGCCAAGCCGGTAGCCGCAAAACCGGCTGCCAAACCAGCCGCTAAGAAACCTGTCGCTGCCAAACCAGTAGCCACCAAGCCGGCAACCCCGCCAGCGGCAAAACCTGCGACCCCGGCATCCCCGGCTCCGTCCGCAGCAGCTGCAACGCCAGCCACCACCTCGACTTCCGCGCCAGCCGCCGCGTCGAGCCCTGCCAGCAACTCGACCAGCGCTTCCTAAGCGCCAGTCGCCGCGGCGCGCAGCACTTGCAGCGCGTCGTGGTTCAGGTGGGTCGCGCTACCCGCCAGTGCCTCCAGCCAACCCCTCATGCCCGCCACATTTTGCGCCCAGCCCTGAGCCACACCTTCAAGTCGTGACAACAGCGCACGCTCGGCCTCCAGCTCCAATCCCTTGATCTGATCACGCATACCTTTGAGCACCGCATCAGTCTCGGCGAGGGTTTTCCAGTGCATGCGCAACTCGCGCAACGGCTGCACCACTTCGGTATCCCACGGTACGGTCAGCTCTTGAAGCTGGCGCACGCGTTGTTCATCGCAGCTCACGCCGCGATGTTCCAGCCACGCGCCGCACAGCAGCAGGCACACATTGGCGCCCGCCGTCTGCAAGCGCAGGCAAGCGTCTTCCACGCCCGGACGGGCGTAGGTGGCAAGGGCAAAGCTCCACAGGTCAGAGGACATCGTGCTTCTCGCGCCAGTTGTGAGCGAAGCTGGTAGACTCCGCCGCCATTATGATCCGACTTCAGAACCTGACTTTACAGCGTGGCCCGCAACGTCTGCTAGAAGACGCCGAGCTGACCCTGCACGCCGGCCACAAAGCTGGCCTCATCGGTGCCAACGGCGCCGGCAAATCGAGCCTGTTCGCCTTGATTCGGGGTGAACTGCACCCAGACTCGGGTGATTGCTTCTTGCCGGCTGACTGGCGCATCGCCCACATGCGCCAGGAAATCGAGACGCTCGAGCGCCTTGCCGTCGACTATGTGCTCGATGGTGACCTGCGCCTGCGCGAGGTGCAACGTGACCTCGCCGCGGCCGAGGAGGCACACGACGGCACCGCTCTGGCGCGTCTGCACGTCGAACTCGACAGCGCCGACGGCTACACCGCCGACGCACGGGCGCGCAAACTGCTCGCCGGTCTGGGTTTCACCAACGAACAGATGGATCGTCAGGTAGGAGATTTCTCCGGTGGCTGGCGGATGCGTCTGAATCTGGCGCAGGCATTGATGTGCCCGTCGGACCTGTTGTTGCTCGATGAGCCGACCAACCACTTGGACCTCGACGCCATCATCTGGCTCGAAGAGTGGCTGAAAAGCTATCCGGGCACCTTGCTGCTGATTTCCCACGACCGTGATTTCCTCGACGAAGTCGTCGATCACGTCGCGCATGTCGATCAGCGCAAGATCACTTTGTATCGCGGCGGCTACACCGCGTTCGAACGCGCCCGTGCCGAGCGTCTGGCCCAGCAGCAACAGGCCTACGAGAAGCAGCAGGTGCAGCGCGCGCACATGGAAAGCTACATCGCCCGCTTCAAGGCGCAAGCGACCAAGGCCCGTCAGGCGCAGAGCCGGATCAAGGCGCTGGAGCGCATGGAAGAGCTGTCAGCGGCCCACGTCGATTCGCCGTTCGACTTCGTGTTCCGCGAATCAACCAAGATCTCCAGCACGCTGATCGATCTGTCCGATGCGAACCTGGGTTATGGCGAGCGCACCGTGCTGGAGAAGGTCAAGCTGCAACTGACCCCCGGCGCGCGGATCGGTCTGCTCGGCCCGAACGGCGCGGGTAAATCGACCCTGATCAAGAACCTTGCTGGTGAGCTGGAGCCGCTGTCCGGGCGCCTGACCCGTGGCGAGAACACCGTGGTCGGCTACTTCGCCCAGCATCAGCTCGACTCGCTGGACGCCAAGGCCAGCCCGTTGTTGCACTTGCAGCGTCTGGCGCCGACCGAGCGCGAGCAAGCGTTGCGCGACTTCCTCGGTGGTTTCGACTTCCGTGGCGCGCGGCTCGACGAGCCGGTGTTGAATTTCTCCGGTGGCGAAAAAGCCCGTCTGGCGCTGGCGTTGATCGCCTGGGAAAAGCCGAACTTGCTGCTGCTCGACGAACCGACCAACCACCTCGACCTGGAAATGCGTCTGGCGCTGACCATGGCGTTGCAGGAATTCAGCGGCGCGGTTCTGGTGGTCTCTCACGATCGGCACTTGCTCAAGAGCACCACCGACAACTTCTACCTGGTCGCGGACGGCAAGGTCGAAGAGTTCGATGGCGATCTCGAAGACTACGCGCGTTGGCTGGTGGAATACCGCCAGCGCAATGCCCCGGTCAGCAACAATCCGGTGAACCCGGACAAGACCGACAAGAAGGCCCAGCGCCAGGCCGCCGCTGCGTTGCGTCAGCAACTGGCGCCGCACAAGCGCGAAGCCGACAAGCTCGAAGCCGAACTGGGCAAGCTGCACGAGAAACTGGCGAAGATCGATGCCAGCCTCGGCGATAGCGACATCTATGAGCCGGCGCGCAAGAACGAATTGCGCGATCTGTTGGCCGAACAGGCCAAACTGAAAGTGCGCGAAGCCGAGCTTGAAGAAGCCTGGATGGAAGCGCTGGAGACGCTGGAAAGCATGCAGGCGGAGCTGGAGGCGCTGTCCTGATGGATGCGTTCAAGCTGCCGCTGCCGGCGATGTGGGCCGAGCCAATCTGGCTCTGCGTGCAAATCCTGCTGATCCTGCTGGCCGGCTACGTCGCCCAGCGTTGTGTCGCCAGAGGCCTGACCCGCCTGGGCGAGCGCTACCCGTTTCCGCCGCAGCTACTGATGCCGCTGCGTGGCGTGCTGCGCTGGCTGATCATGGGCAGTGCGCTGATCTTCGTGCTGGAACGTCTCGGGGTCTCGGCCACGGTGTTGTGGACGGCGCTGTCGGGTTTCGTTGCGGTCGCTGCGGTGGCGTTCTTCGCCATGTGGAGCGTTCTGTCGAACCTGCTTTGCGCAATTCTGATCTTCACCGTCGGGCCGTTTCGCCTCGGCGATGTGGTCGAGCTGGTGGACACCACCGACAAGCCGGGCGTCAAAGGTCGGGTGGTGGCGATCAATCTGCTCTACACCACGTTGATCGAAGCGGAAGAGCTCGGCACTGGCAGCGCGATGGTGCAGGTGCCGAACAGTTTGTTTTTTCAGCGCTCGGTACGGCGCTGGCGCAGCAACGAAGTTTTCCCTTCCAGCGGTTTCGAAAAGTAACGGAACGCCGGCCTCATTGGGCGGCGTCCGCAACATCCTGCGAAAAATCGGTAGTCATCGGCCCCAAGCCGCATTAGCTTAGACGTCTGTCACGAGTCTGAGTCGAGGTGTGCGATGGAGCTTCAAACATGGCTGGCGTTTTTTGCTGCCTGCTGGGTCATCAGTCTGTCTCCGGGCGCTGGCGCGATTGCGTCGATGTCCAGCGGTCTGCAATACGGTTTCTGGCGCGGCTACTGGAATGCCCTCGGCCTGCAAATCGGTCTGGCCGTGCAGATTGCGATTGTCGGCGCCGGTGTCGGTGCGATCCTGACCGCCTCGGCCACTGCGTTCCATGCGATCAAATGGTTTGGTGTCGCCTACCTGGTTTATCTGGCGATCAAGCAATGGCGCGCGCTGCCAATGGACATGAGTGACGACGCTGCCGTGCGCCCGATCGGTAAGCCGCTGGCGCTGGTGTTCCGTGGTTTTCTGGTGAACATCAGCAACCCCAAGGCTCTTGTATTCATGCTCGCGGTACTGCCGCAGTTCATCAATCCGCATGCGCCATTGTTGATCCAGTATCTGGTGATCGGCGCGACCATGGTCGCGGTCGACCTGATCGTGATGGCCGGCTACACCGGGCTGGCGTCGAAAGTGCTGCGTTTGTTGCGCACACCGAAGCAGCAGCAACGCATGAACCGCACTTTTGCCGGGCTGTTCATCGGTGCGGCAGCGTTCATGGCGACATTGCGCAAAGCGGCGGCGTAAATCCCCCAGCTACAAAAAAGGCGACCTCACGAGGTCGCCTTTTTCATTGCCGAGACATCGGAGTGACAATCAACTGTGGCGAGGGAGCTTGCTCCCGCTGGGCTGCGAAGTAGACCCAAAAGCTTATGAGCGCTGCGCACTCAAGCGGGAGCAAGCTCCCTCGCCACAGAAAAATCGTAAACCAGCATTCAGCGCAAAATCACCGGCGCAGTATCACGCGGCAAGTTGTTGCGTTGCTGCGGTTCGCGCGGCTGTTCGTAACCGCCACCACCGAGCTGTTGGCTCAGTTGGCCGGCTACGTCTTCGCCCAGCGCTTTCGACACGTCACGCACCACCCGTGGGCGGTTCAGCGAGATCTTGATGTCGCGGTGGTTGACCAGTTTGGTGTCCTGACCTTCGCCCATCGCCGTGAAGGCCGAGGTGATTTCGAAAGTCTTGGTGTTGATCAGACTGAAATCCGCCACCAGCGTCAGGCCCAATACCGCCGAATAGCTGTCGGTATTCGCCAGCTCGTTGATGTCCTGGGTGAAGTCGATGTCCGACACGGTGCCGAACAACACGTAGTCGGCACCTTTGAAGTTGCCGGCCTTGATCCGCTTGATCACGTCATAGACGTCACCCTTGGACGCAGCTGTGTACGGCGTGCCCTGCACCAACTGGAACATGCCGGTACGCAGGATTTCACCTTTGATGTCGCCGGTGAATTTGCGCAGTTCGGTCTGCTCGATGTAGCTGGTGGTGGCTTCGATCTCGTTATAGCTCGAAGAACCACTGGCGCTGTAGTAGCCCTCGCGGTAATTGCTCTTGGCCGAAACGATGTGGATGTATTGCTCCACACGTTCCTGATACGCCAGATCCGTGACGGCGACCTTCGGAGCCGCTTGCGCGCCAAACGCACAAGCCAGGGCCATGATGCCAATCCATGTGCGCATCAATTAACGCTCCGTGGTTTTGCGGATCTCTTTTTCGTCCATCCACTCGGCCAGACCGCTTTCAACGTCGATCAATTGCAGGCTGAATTTGTAGAAGACGTCTTTGTAGTCGCTGCTGCGTTTGACGATCGAGCTGATCGAGCCTTCGATGCGGTATTTGGCGGCAACCATGTTGCCGGTCTTGGCCACGGTGCTCTTCTTGTACAGACCGCTCTGGTTTTGCAGCTTGAGCTGATCAACCTGGCTCTGCATCGCGGTGTTGTCGCTGGCGAAGCGCGCAACACCGGTCTTCATCAGCTGAGTCTTGATGCTGGTGGTGATTTCGCGGGTATCGATGTACTCGCTGGTCTTGTTCTTCACGTCGTAGACCTGAACCACCGGACGGCCCTGCAGAATGCCGGACTGGGCCAGGGAGCGGGTCATCGATTCGGCGATCATTTGCAGATCGGTTGAACCGAATTCGTTGGTCACGGTTTCAACCGCTTTGGTGTCGCCGTAGCTGATGTTCTTGCTGCCCAGGGTCGGCGAAGTGTTGGCGCAACCACTGGCAAGCAGGGCGAGGACGGCGATGCAGGAAAAGCGTGCAAACATGGGAATGCTCTCTAAAACAGAAAATAGGGTAATCGGGCTTAAGGCGTCTTGAGTTCCAGACGGAAATCCACGGCTTTGGCGGTCGGTGCGATGGCCTGAATGAAGCTGGTCTGGGCGCCGTACATCATTTGGCTCTTCCAGACTTCTTCTTCGGCAATCGGGAAGCCTTCAGGGCCGAGCCAGGCGAAGCGGTAGTAGAACGTCTTGTTGCTGTTGAGGGTGTTGCTCAACTGCACGTTGACGGTCATGAAGCCGTTTTCGCGAGCCACGCGCATGGCGCCGACCACGATGTGTTTCTGCGGACCCATGGCCACGACTTTGCTCGCGGCGCTGCCCGGCTCAGGTGGTGGCGGGGTGGCACAGCCGCTCGCCAACAAGGCGAGGGCGGCGACGGCGATGAATTTGAAGCGCATGCAAAGACTCCGTTCTTAAGGTTGTTTGAGACTGGCGACGGCGGTCGGGCTGGCGCTCGGGATCACGTGGGCGGCGAGACCGCCGGCGTACACCTGATTGCCCACGGCGCGCAGCGTGATCACCTGGAAACGCTGGTCAATGGTGACCTTGACCACCGAGCCGCCGACGGCGCTCGGCAGGGTGACCTGGTGTTCACCCTTTTTCAGGCGCAGACGCACCACTTGGGTGTTGTCTGGCAGGGTGCGCCACGTACGGGTATCGGCACCTTCGAGCACAGCTGAAGATATACCGACCGCCAGACCTGCCAGCGGATTGGTTTCGTTGATCTTCTTCTGCGCCACACCTTTGGTGATTGCACGCACCGTGGTGCGCAGGATGATCCCCGGCATGTCATCACGCAGCGCGCGACGGGACATGGCGGTGGTGCTGTTCAGTGCCGTCAGATTGAGCTGCTGACCATCTACACCGATCTGCGCGAACAGCGCGGTGGAGGTGTCCGGCTTGATGATCGGGAACGACAGCGGGGTGATCACCACACTGTTGGAAATCGGCAGCGGCAGCGGCACGCGGATCGAATCGCGCGCTGGCGCCAGGCCGCTTTGCACCACGATCAGGATGTCGCTGTCGTCGCTCTTGGTCGGCTTGTCGAGGTTGACCAGCGCTTGCTCCAGCAGCGGCGTGTTCGGACGCAGCTCGGCAGCCTTGCGGTAGCCCGGTGCAGCCAGATCCTTTTCACCCAGCGCTTCGTAGACGAAACCGGCCAGGTAATGGCTGAACGCACTCTGGTAGCTGTTTTTCAGGCCAACCACTTCCGGCGCATCAAGGCTGGCGACCGGGTAGCCTTGCAGATCCTTGTACTGGGTCTTGATGCCTTCTTTCTCGGCCTCTTCCTCGCTCTTGAGGTATTCCTTGTCGCGCAGATCGGCGATCACCGCTTCACGCTCGTGAGTGCGTTTGATCGCAGTACGCGCGCCGTCGAAATCGTTGACCGCCAGCAGGTTCAGGGCCATCTGCGTGGTCAGCATGACTTTTTCGTAGTCGTAGCCTTCGTAGCGGCGCACCTTGTCGTTGACCAGGAAACTGCCGAACTGCGCGAGGTACTTGCCGGTGTCGAGTTTGACCGAGTCTTCCCACTTGCCCACCACTTGGTCGGCGCTGGTCCAGGCGTTCTGGCTGCCGGACAGGTCGCCCTTGGCGCGCAGCAGTTCACCTTTCTCGAAGTAATAGAGCAGGTCTTTGTCGGTGCCGGTGTTGTTCTTTTCCAGCAGGGTCAGCGCGGCGTCGACGTTGCCGGTGGCCAGTTGCTGGTTGGTCTGGGCGAGTTCTGAGTCGTAGTTGCGAAACGCCGAACAGCCGGACAGCAGGGTGACAGCGCTGAGCGCGATCAGAGTGGGAGCGCGGAATGCCATAGGGGTACTTCTTCCCTGAATTACTGCAGCCGCATGTGCGGGTCGGGCTGCTGGGACCGTTCGACAGAGGCGCTGGCCTCCTGCCAATTCCTCATAACCAGAGGAGCTTTAATGCCGTTTCGCGATAGCGAGGGCGCGGCATTATAAGCAAGCAATGCTGGCTATGTAATAGCTTTTTAATTGCGCGGCGGGCGAAAGGGCCATCATCATCCTGAGTTCACCCTGCTGTGCAACGAGTGGATTCTAAGCGTGCGAAATGCCAAATGCTGTCAGGCAAACCTGCGAGCAGGAACGGAAACGCAGACAACGCTTGAGGGAATCTTCGTCGAAGTGAACAATATGTAACTTCGCATTTCCATTTGAGACTCATTCATGACTGCCTCGTCCCGATTCCTGGCCTGGCTGGTGTTCCCGCTGTGCGCCTTGAGCAGTTTCAATCTGCTGGCCGACACCGTGGAAGGCGCGCCGCAAGCGCTGCACCTGCTCGATTACATCAGCGCCGACTATCCGCCGACCGTGCAGGGCGGCAAAGTCATTGATGAATCCGAATACCGCGAGCAGCTGGAATTCACCCAGGCGCTGCAAGGGCTGATCGCCGGCATGCCGGTCAAACCGGAGAAAGCCGCGCTGGAGCAGGGCGTCAAAACCTTGCACGCGGCAATCACTGCCAGGCAGGACGGCTCTGACGTTGCCCGTCAGGCGCGGCAACTGGGGGCGAAACTGGCGGTGGCGTATGAAGTCAGCCAGGCGCCGATCATCACCCCCGATCCAACGCGCGGCGCGCCGCTGTATGCGCAGAATTGCTCAGTCTGTCACGGCGACGCTGGCGCCGGTGATGGCCCGGCCGGTGTAGGCCTGACGCCGCCGCCAGCCAATCTGCGCAATGCCGCACGCATGGACCACCTGAGTCTGTACGCGATCTACAGCACCCTAGGCCAAGGCGTCGAAGGTACTGACATGCCGGCGTTTGCCGATCAGCTCGATGATCGTCAGCGTTGGGATCTGGCGACCTACATCGCACAGTTCAGTGCCGATCCGGCCACAGCCAAATCCGCCAAGAACTACAACATCGCCGACCTCGCGCGTCAGACGCCAGCCGAAGTGCAGGCCGCTGAAGGTTCTGAGTCTGCCGCAACGTTCCGCGCACAACGTGCGCAGCCGCCGCAGGTCAAGCGCGGCCCGGCGCAGTTGCTCGATTACACCGCCGCGACACTGGACAAGAGTCTCGCGGCGTACCGTGCCGGTGAGCACGATCAGGCCTATGACCTGTCGGTAGCGGCGTATCTGGAAGGCTTCGAACTGGTCGAAAGCTCGCTGGATAACGTCGACGCCAACGTGCGCAAGGACACCGAAAAGTCGTTGATGGCCTATCGGCAATCGTTGCAAGACGGCTTGCCGGTGGCACAAGCCGAGCAGCGTCTGGACGCGGCGAAAGCCAAACTCAAGGAGTCCGCCGGTCTATTGGGCAGCGATGGTCTGAGCTGGTCGCTGAGCTACATCTCCGGTCTGCTGATCCTGCTGCGCGAAGGCCTGGAGGCGATTCTGGTGCTGGCGGCGATCCTCGCGTTCCTGCGCAACACCGGCCAGCAATCGGCGGTGCGCAGCGTCAACGTGGGTTGGGGTCTGGCGCTGTTGGCCGGTCTCGGCACCTGGGCGTTGGCGGCGTATGTGATCGATGTCAGCGGTTCGCAGCGCGAATTGCTTGAGGGCGCTACCGCGCTGTTCGCCAGCGTGATGGTGCTGTGGCTCGGCGTGTGGATGCATGATCGCCGGCACGCAGCGGCCTGGCAGGATTACATCAAGAAGAGTCTGGTTGGCGGCAGTGGTCGCTTCGGGTTTGCGATCCTCGCGTTCTTCTCGGTGTATCGCGAGCTGTTCGAAGTGATCCTGTTCTACGAAACCCTGTGGTTGCAGGCCGGTCCGGCCGGACACAACGCCGTATTGGCGGGTGGCGCGACTGCGCTGGTGTTGTTAGTGGGTCTGGCGTGGGTGATTCTGCGCGGCTCGGCGAAACTGCCATTGACGCTGTTCTTCAGCATCAACGCGGCACTGTTGTGTGCGCTGTCGGTGGTGTTTGCCGGGCATGGCGTCAAGGCGCTGCAAGAGGCCGGGATCTTCGGCACGCGGCCAGTAGCGTTCTTTGACTTCGACTGGCTGGGGATACATGCCGATGCGTATTCGTTGACGGCGCAGGCGCTGGCGATCCTGGCGATCATCGTGTTGTATGGCCGTAGCTGGGTGGCTGAAAGGCGCCGTATGGAGGCTTGATCATGCGTGTATGGATCGATGCCGATGCCTGTCCGAAGATGGCCAAGGAGCTGGTGGTCAAGTTCGCGCTCAAGCGTCGCTTTGAGGTGGTGCTGGTGGCCGGGCAGCCGCAGACCAAGCCGGCGCTGGCCATCGTCAAACTGATCGTGGTGCCGAGCGGCCCGGATGCGGCGGACGATTATCTGGTGGAGCACGCGGTACCCGGTGAACTGGTGATCTGCAGCGATATCCCGCTGGCCGATCGCTTGGTGAAGAAGGGTGTCGCAGCGCTGGATCCGCGCGGTAAAGAGTTCGATGAGCAGAACATGGGCGACCGTCTGGCGGTGCGCAATCTGTTCACCGATCTGCGTGAACAGGGCCAGGTCAGCGGCGGCCCGGCGCCGTTTGGCGAGCGCGAGAAACAAGCGTTCGCCAATGCGCTGGACCGGATCCTGACCCGACTAACGCGTAACGCGTGAATAAACCGAAACCTGTGGCGAGGGGGCTTGCCCCCGTTCGGCTGCGAAGCAGTCGGGAGAAATTTTGGGGCCGCTTCGCAGCCCAACGGGGGCAAGCCCCCTCGCCACAATTATTCCTCGGGTATTCAGGTCAGGCGTCGTTTTCGTGGGTCAGTTCGAGCACGCGATCCACAAGCTTATTGATCCCCGAAGCCGCCTCACTGATGGTCTGCGCCAGCATATACGCCGGGGTGGTCACCAGTTTGCGTGCCTTGTCTTCGATGATCTCGCTCACCGCGCAGTCTTCGTGGGTGGCGCCCATCTTGTTCATGGCTGCTGCCGTGTCGGCATCGTTGCCGATAGTGCAGGTCACGCCCGGGCCGTAGATCTTGGCGGCCAGCGCCGGCGAGATGCAGATCAATCCCACCGGTTTACCGGCTTCGGCAAATGCCTCGGCCAGCGCCAGCACGTCTGGCTGCACGCTGCAGTCGGCACCCTCTACGGCGAAGTTCGACAGGTTCTTCGCCGCACCGAAACCGCCGGGCACGATCAGCGCATCGAAGTCCTCGGCGTTGGCTTCGCGAATGTCCTTCACGTTGCCCCGGGCAATGCGCGCCGATTCCACCAGCACGTTACGCGACTCTGGCATTTCTTCACCGGTCAGGTGATTGATCACATGCAATTGCGCAATGTTCGGCGCGAAGCACTGCACCTGGGCGCCGCGCTGGTCGAGGCGCAGCAGGGTGATGACGCTCTCGTGGATCTCGGCGCCGTCGTACACGCCGCTGCCGGACAGGATCACTGCAACTTTTTTGCTCATGGGTTTCTCTCCTGATTCATGGCGTCAAATGTCCACTAAATTGTCGCTGGTTGCCATAGGGTTAATCCGCGGTTAAGCCTAGGATCTTTTCATAGAATCCGATCAGGGCGTGTCATGGACTTCATTCTGTATGCGGTGCCGTTTTTCTTTGTATTGATCGTGGTGGAACTGATCGCCGACCGTTGGCGCGGGGTCAGCAACTATCGCCTGGCGGATGCGGTGAACAGCATCAGCACCGGCGTGTTGTCGACCACCACCGGGCTGCTGACCAAGGGCGTCGGGCTGCTCAGCTATGCCTTTGCGCTGGAATATCTGTCGCTGATCAAATTGCCGGCGGACAGTGTGTGGGCCTGGGTGTTTGCCTTCGTCTTTTATGATTTTTGCTACTACTGGCTGCACCGCATGGGCCATGAACGCAACATCCTCTGGGCCGCACATTCGGTGCATCACCAGAGCGAGGACTACAACCTCTCCACCGCATTGCGCCAGACCAGCACCGGGTTTCTCCTGAGCTGGATTTTCTACCTGCCGATGGCAGTGTTCGGGGTGCCGTTGCTGGTGTTCGTCAGCGTCGCGGCGCTGAACTTGCTGTATCAATTCTGGGTGCATACCAAGCACATTCCCAAACTCGGCTGGTTCGAGTGGTTCTTCGTCACGCCGTCCAATCATCGGGCTCACCATGCACAGAACGCTCTCTACATGGATCGCAACTACGGCGGGGTGTTCATTATTTGGGATCGGCTGTTCGGCTCGTTTCAGGAAGAGGACGACAACGAACCGGTGATTTTCGGCGTGACCACACCGCTGGCGAGCTGGAATCCACTGTGGGCCAACCTGCAGTTCTACGCACAGTTGTGGGACGACGCGCGGCGCGCCGAGAGCAAGTGGGACAAGCTGCGGATCTGGTTCATGCGCACCGGTTGGCGTCCGGCGGATGTGAGGGCGAAATATCCGCTTAGCAAGCCCGATCTGCGCCAGTTCCGCAAATTCCATGTGGACATCGACAGCCGTCAGCAGTGGTACGTCGCGGCGCAGTTCTGCGTGTACATCGCGCTCGGTAGTTATCTGATGAATCTGGAGCGCAGCCTGTCGACCAGCGCGTTGCTGCTCGGCTGGGGCGCGGTGGCGCTGGGTTTGTTTGTGTTGGGCGCGGCTTTGGAGAATCGCCCGTGGGCGCGGAGGCTGGAGCTGCTGCGGCTGGCGTCGAACCTGGCGCTGGTGTGGCTCGCACCGCTGGTTGGGCTATGGCCGGCCAGCCCGTTGGCGTGGGTTGGCCTGCTCGGTTACAGCCTGCTCAGCGGCATTGGCCTGTGTTGCTGCCGCCAGCGGTTTACTCGGCTGGCGTCTTAGGCTCGGCGGCGTTGGCCTGTGCAGCTTGTTCGGCCTTGAGAATCTGCTCGTCCTCGTAAACCTTTTTCGCCAGACGCGCATTCTTGAACCGGCGGCGGATCCACAGGCCGACGCCGAGTATCAGCAGCGCGCCCAGCACCCACAATTCATATTTCTTGATGCTGCCGAGCATGCCTTCCAGCACTGCGCCGAAATGGTAAGCGGCGGCGGCCAGTGCGGTGGCCCAGATCGCCGCGCCAATCCCGTTCAGCAGCAGATAGCGTCCCGGCGGATAGCCCGACAGGCCGATCGCCACCGGCATTACCGTGCGCAGGCCATAGACGAAGCGGAAGCTCAGGACCCAGATGTCCGGGTGCTTGCGGATGTGTTCCAGCGCGCGGTCGCCCATCAATTGCCAGCGTGGTTTGCGCGCGAGCAATTTGCGCCCGTGCTTGCGCCCCAGGAAGTACCACAGCTGATCGCCGGCATAGCTGCCGCAGAACGCCACGACCACCACAATATTGATGTCCATGTATCCACGGAACGCGAGGAAGCCCGCGAGCACCAGGATGGTTTCGCCTTCGAAGAACGTGCCGAGAAACAAGGCAAAGTAGCCGAAGTCATGCAGAAATTGTTGGAGCATTATCTGGGTGCTGGCGAAATGAACGCGCAGCCTAACCCTTCAGACACATTCATGAAAGTGTCGAAATGTGTCTCGACGTGAACATTTCCTACACGGACAATGGAAAGCGACTACGTGTCGCGGGGGTGCACACAACTGTCATACGACCGTCATAATGGCCGTCTATAACTGTCACGCTCGCCCGCCAGCGCGGGCTCAGGAGTCCGCCGTGAGCTTTACCCCAGCCAATCGTCTGTTCCCAGCCACCCGCCTGCGGCGCAATCGTCGTGACGATTTTTCCCGCCGTCTGGTGCGCGAAAATGTCCTGACGGTCGACGATCTGATCCTGCCGGTGTTCGTGCTCGACGGTGAAAACCGCCGCGAAGCCGTGGCCTCGATGCCCGGCGTAGAGCGTTTGACCATCGACCTGCTGCTTGAAGAAGCGGCGAAATGGGTCGAGCTGGGGATTCCGGCGCTGGCGCTGTTCCCGGTGACGCCGCCAGAACTCAAATCCCTCGACGCCGCCCAAGCCTGGAACCCTGAAGGCATCGCCCAGCGCGCCACCCGCGCCCTGCGTGAACGCTTTCCCGAATTGGGCGTAATCACCGACGTTGCGCTTGATCCGTTCACCACTCACGGTCAGGACGGCATCCTCGACGAAGACGGCTACGTGCAGAACGACATCACTGTTGATGCGCTGGTCCGCCAGGCCCTGTCGCATGCCGAGGCTGGCGCGCAAGTGGTCGCGCCGTCGGACATGATGGACGGGCGCATCCAGGCGATCCGCGAAGCGCTGGAAATCGCTGGTCACGTCAATGTGCGGATCATGGCGTACTCGGCCAAGTATGCCAGCGCCTATTACGGGCCTTTCCGCGATGCCGTGGGTTCGGCGGCGAACCTCGGCAAAGCCAACAAAGCCTCTTACCAGATGGACCCGGCCAACAGCGACGAAGCCCTGCACGAAGTCGCTGCGGACTTGTCTGAAGGCGCGGACATGGTCATGGTCAAACCGGGCATGCCGTACCTGGACATTCTTTTGCGGGTAAAAGATGCCTTCAAAGTGCCGACCTTCGTCTATCAGGTTAGCGGCGAATACGCCATGCACATGGCGGCGATCCAGAATGGCTGGTTGAGCGAAGGCGTGATCCTCGAATCCCTGACCGCCTTTAAACGTGCCGGCGCTGATGGCATCCTGACTTACTTTGCTGTCCGCGCCGCTCAATTGTTACGAGAGCAGAAATAGCCCTCCCAGGAACACTCAATGAATACCGAAGGACTGACTGAAGTTGCCGTAAAAGACGCTCAACCCGTGGTTGAGCAGATTGACGAAACCCCGCCGGAACTCGAACCGGCGCCACCCGCGCCGGTCACCGAACCTGCGGCGGCGCCAGCAATCGCAATTCCCGGCCTGGATGACAGCAGCCTGTATATCCACCGCGAATTGTCGCAACTGCAGTTCAACATCCGCGTGCTCGAACAGGCGCTGGACGAGTCCTATCCGTTGCTGGAGCGGTTGAAGTTTCTGCTGATCTTCTCCAGCAACCTCGACGAATTCTTTGAAATCCGCGTCGCCGGCCTGAAGAAGCAAATCACCTTCGCCCGTGAGCAGGCCGGTGCCGATGGCCTGCAACCGCATCAGGCGCTGGCGCGGATCAGCGAGCTGGTGCACGGTCATGTGGATCGCCAATACGCGATCCTCAACGACATCCTGCTGCCGGAGCTGGAAAAGCATCAGGTACGCTTCATCCGTCGCCGCAACTGGACAACCAAGCTCAAGACCTGGGTGCGCCGCTATTTCCGTGACGAGATTGCGCCGATCATCACCCCGATCGGCCTCGACCCGACGCACCCGTTCCCGTTGCTGGTGAACAAGAGCCTGAACTTCATCGTTGAACTTGAAGGCATTGACGCCTTCGGTCGCGACTCCGGTCTGGCGATCATCCCGGCCCCGCGTCTGCTGCCGCGCATTATTAAAGTGCCGGAAGAAGTCGGCGGCGCCGGCGACAATTATGTGTTCCTGTCGTCGATGATCCACGCCCACGCCGATGACCTGTTCCAGGGCATGAAGGTCAAGGGTTGCTACCAGTTCCGCCTGACGCGAAATGCCGACCTGGCGCTGGATTCCGAAGATGTAGAAGACTTGGCCCGCGCGCTTCGTGGCGAGCTGTTCTCGCGGCGTTACGGTGACGCGGTACGCCTGGAAGTCGCCGACACTTGCCCGAAACTGCTGTCGGATTACCTGCTCAAGCAGTTCAACCTGAGCGAGACCGAGCTGTATCAGGTCAACGGCCCGGTCAACCTGACGCGGTTGTTCAGCATCACCGGTCTGGACAGCCATCCGG
This sequence comes from Pseudomonas sp. P4795, assembly GCF_048822895.1. Taxonomy (NCBI): domain Bacteria; kingdom Pseudomonadati; phylum Pseudomonadota; class Gammaproteobacteria; order Pseudomonadales; family Pseudomonadaceae; genus Pseudomonas; species Pseudomonas sp. P4795. The sequence continues at coordinate 305,497 of NZ_JBMFBT010000004.1, forward strand.
AGCTGCAATACACGCCGTTCACCCCGCAGATCCCGAAACTGCTGCAGAACAGCGAGAACATTTTCAGCGTGGTCAGCAAGCAGGACATCTTGCTGCTGCACCCGTTCGAGTCGTTCACCCCGGTGGTCGACCTGCTGCGCCAGGCTGCGAAAGACCCGCATGTATTGGCCGTGCGCCAGACGCTGTACCGCTCGGGCGCGAACTCGGAAATCGTTGATGCGCTGGTCGACGCTGCGCGTAACGGCAAGGAAGTTACCGCCGTCATCGAGCTGCGCGCACGCTTCGACGAAGAGTCCAACCTGCAACTGGCCAGCCGTCTGCAAGCGGCCGGTGCGGTGGTGATCTACGGCGTGGTCGGCTTCAAGACCCACGCCAAGATGATGCTGATCCTGCGTCGCGAGCAGGGTGAGATCGTGCGTTACGCGCACCTCGGCACCGGTAACTACCACGCCGGCAACGCCAAGCTTTACACCGACTACAGCCTGCTGACCTCCGACGACGCCTTGTGCGAAGACGTCGGCAAACTGTTCAGTCAGTTGATCGGCATGGGTAAAACGTTGCGCATGAAGAAGCTGCTGCACGCGCCGTTCACCCTGAAGAAGGGCATGCTCGACATGATCGCGCGCGAAACCCAGTTTGCCCTCGACGGCAAACCGGCGCACATCATTGCCAAGTTCAACTCGCTGACCGATCCGAAGATCATCCGCGCGCTGTACAAGGCCAGCCAGTCCGGCGTGCGTATTGATTTGGTGGTGCGCGGCATGTGCTGCCTGCGTCCGGGTATCGCCGGGGTCTCGCACAACATTCACGTGCGCTCGATCATCGGCCGCTTTCTGGAACACACGCGAGTGTTCTACTTCCTTAATGGCGGCGAAGAGCAAATGTTCCTCTCCAGCGCCGACTGGATGGAGCGCAACCTGGATAAACGCGTCGAGACTTGCTTCCCGGTGGAAGGCAAGAAGTTGCTGACCCGGGTCAAGAAAGAGCTGGAGCTGTACCTTACTGACAACACCCATAGCTGGATTTTGCAGTCGGACGGTCGCTACATCCGCAACACACCGACCGGCAATCAGAACCCGCGCAGTGCGCAGGCGACGTTGCTGGAACGTTTGGGCAGCCCGATTCTGCCGGTGAGCAGCTGACCTTCAGCCCAATAAAAAAGGCGATCCTTGCGGATCGCCTTTTTTGTGCCTGTCGTTCACCCACCTGTGGCGAGGGAGCTTGCTCCCGCTGGACTGCGCAGCAGGCCCATGCTTTTAAAGAAAGGGCCGCTTCGCGCCCCAGCGGGAGCAAGCTCCCTCGCCACAAGGATTAGTGCACGTTGAGGGTTATGCCGACCCGCGTCAGCCAATCCGCCTCTAGCCCGAAATCCGCCTGAGTCAGCTGATTCTCATCCAGCCAGTTCTCCGGGAATTCCACGTCCAGGGTGTTGCCCTTCGCATGCAACACCACCTGCGGCATCGCCTGCGTCCCGCGAATATGGTGGAACAGAATCGCAAAGCGCAGCAGCACGCACAGGCGGATCAGCTTGTCGCCGTCCTCACCGAAGTCAGCAAACTTGTCCTTCGGAATATTGCGTCGATGCCCGCGCACCAGCAGCGCCAACATCTGCTGATCTTCACGCGAGAAGCCAGCCAGATCCGAGTGCTCGATCAGGTAGGCGCCGTGCTTGTGATATTGGTAGTGCGCAATATCCAGCCCGACTTCGTGGACTTTCGCCGCCCAGCCCAGCAGTTCGCGCCAGATGCCGTCGTCCAGTGCCCAGTCCACCGCCACTTGATCAAACGCGTGCAGCGCTTTGCGTTCAACCCGTGCAGCCTGTTCCAGATCGACGTGGTAGCGTTCCATCAGTGAGCTGAGGGTGCGTTCGCGCACGTCTTCGTGGTGATGACGGCCGAGCAGGTCATAGAGCACGCCTTCGCGCAGGGCGCCGTCGCAATGATCCATGCGTTGCAGTTCGAGCGCGTCGAAAATCGCTTCGAGAATCGCCAGACCGGCCGGAAAGATTGCGCGACGATCAGGCTTGATGCCTTCGAAATCGATCTTGTCGGTCTCGCCGAGTTTGAACAGCTTGCGCTTGAGCCATGCCAGGCCTTCGGCATTCACCTCGCCGGTACCGTGGCCGCCAGCCTTCAGCGCGAGGCCAATGGCGCGAATGGTGCCGGAGGAGCCGATGGCTTCATCCCAGGTCAGGCGATGCAGCGCGTGTTCGATGCTCATGATTTCCAGCCGCGCCGCCGTGTAGGCCTGGGCATAGCGCGCCGGGGTGATCTTGCCGTCCTTGAAGTAGCGCTGGGTAAAACTCACGCAGCCCATTTGCAGGCTTTCGCGCAGCAGCGGCTCGAAGCGCTGGCCAATGATGAATTCGGTACTGCCGCCGCCAATGTCGGCGACCAGTCGTTTGCCCGGGGTGTCGGCGAGGGTGTGCGAGACGCCGAGGTAGATCAGGCGTGCTTCTTCACGGCCGGAGATGACTTCCACCGGGTGGCCGAGGATTTCTTCGGCGCGGCGGATGAATTCGCCACGGTTGCGCGCTTCACGCAGGGCGTTGGTGCCGACTATCCGTACGGCGCCCAGCGGCATACCGTTGATCAGTTGGGCAAAGCGCTTGAGGCAATCAAGGCCGCGCTGCATCGATTCTTCGCTGAGCTGACGCGCATCGTCGATGCCGGCGGCCAGTTGCACCTTCTCTCCCAGCCGCTCGAGAATACGGATTTCGCCGTTCTGGGCCTTGGCCACGACCATATGGAAGCTGTTGGAGCCCAGGTCGATTGCGGCGATCAGGGACAGATTCTTGGCTTGGTTCTGGGGCATGGTCAGGGGGTCTCGGTCGATAACTCCGACATCGTGCCACGATCAACGGCTGGCGCCAACGCGCATGGTTGAAACCCTTGATCCTGCGCATCAAGCTTGAGACCGCTGCGCGGTCAATCGCGGGCAAGTCGAATCGTCGCACCGCCGCTCCCACAGGTTTTCGCGTCGAGCACAAAACCCAGTCCCGCCACAGAACCCTGTGGGAGCGGCGGTGCGACGATTCGACTTGCCCGCGATGAGGCCATCACCGGCGCAGAGCCTCCTTCAGGCTGTCGCCTCGACCGTGCCAATGAAATTCGCCAGCTCCGCCGTCTGCGGATTGGCAAACAATACCTTCGGATCCCCGACCTCATGCACCTTGCCATGGTGCATGAACACCAGTTTGTCCCCGACTTCGCGGGCGAAGCGCATTTCGTGGGTGACCATGATCAGCGTCATGCCTTCGGTCGCCAGTTGCCGCACCACGTTGAGCACTTCGTTGACCAGTTCCGGATCCAGCGCCGAGGTGATCTCGTCGCACAGCAGCACTTTCGGCGACATCGCCAAGGCTCGGGCAATCGCCACGCGTTGCTGCTGGCCGCCGGACAGCCGGTCCGGGAAGGCGTCGAATTTCTCGCCGAGCCCAACCCGTTCGAGCATCTGCCGCGCCAGTTCGGCTGCCTTGGCTTTTGGCACTTTCTGCACCACTTGCGGCGCGAGCATGACGTTCTCGCCGACCGTCAGGTGCGGGAACAGGTTGAACTGCTGAAACACCATGCCGACTTTCTGCCGCAGGCTGCGCAAGTCAGCGCGCGCGGCATCGAGGTATTCGCCGTCGACTTCGATCACGCCGTCGTTGATCGACTCCAGACCATTCAGCGTGCGCAGCAATGTCGATTTGCCCGAGCCGCTGCGGCCAATGATCGCCACCACCTGGCCTTCCTCGACACTCAGGTCGATGCCTTTGAGCACGTGGTGGTCGCCGTAGTATTTATGCAGGGCGGAAATTCTAAGCAGAGGCATGCAGTCTCCTTTCCAGGTAGCGCGCACTGAGGGACAAAGGGAAACACAGGAGGAAATAGCCGGCGGCAACCAGGCCGTAGACCATGAACGGTTCGAACGTGGCGTTGGCGAGCATGCCGCCGGTCTTGGTCAATTCGGTGAAGCCGATGATTGACGTCACCGCTGTGCCTTTGACCACTTGCACCGAGAAACCCACGGTCGGCGCCACGGCAATGCGCAGTGCTTGCGGCAGGATCACATAGCGCAGTTGCTCCAGCGGGTTCAGCGCCAGGCTCGACGAGGCTTCCCACTGTCCATGCGGGATAGCCTCGACGCAGCCGCGCCAGATCTCCGCCAGATAAGCGCTGGTGAACAACGTCAGGGCAATCGCCGCCGCCATCCATGGTGAGATTTCAATTCCGGCCAATGCCACGCCGAAGAACACCAAAAACAACTGCATCAACAGCGGCGTGCCTTGGAACAGCTCGATCCAGGTGCGCGCGATATTGCGCGACAGGGCATTTTTCGAAATGCGCATGACCATGATCAGCAACCCGACCAGCCCGCCGCCGATAAACGCCACCAGCGACAGCGCCAGCGTCCATTGCAGGCCGGTCAGCAGGTTGCGCAGGATGTCCCAGAACGTGAAATCGCTCATTGGCTGCTCCTTGCGATGAAGCGCCGACCGAACCAGTTCAATAGCTGGCGGATCAGCAACGCCATGCACAGATAGATGAGAGTGGTGAGCGCGTAGGTTTCAAACGCGCGGAAGTTGCGCGATTGAATGAAGTTGGCGGCGAAGCTCAGTTCCTCAGTGGCGATCTGCGAACACACCGCCGAGCCGAGCATGACGATGATGATCTGGCTGCTCAGCGCCGGCCAGACCTTGCCCAGCGCCGGTAGCAAGATCACATGGCGGAACGCCTCAAACCGCGTCATCGCCAGCGCCGCTGCGGCTTCCAGTTGCCCACGCGGGATCGCTTGAATGCCGGCGCGGATGATCTCGGTCGAATACGCGCCGAGGTTGATCACCATCGCCAGCACGGCGGCTTGCCATTCTGAAATCTGCACGCCGAGCGACGGCAAGCCGAAGAAGATGAAGAACAACTGCACCAGAAACGGTGTGTTGCGGATCAACTCGACATACACGCCAAAGATCGCCGCGAACGGGCGGATGTTCCACGCCCGCACCAGCGCCCCGACGATGCCCAGGCTCACGCCGAACAGTGCACCGATGGCGGTCAGTTCAAGGGTGAACAGCGCGCCGCGCAACAGCAGGTCGGTGTTTTGCACCACCGGCAGGAAATCGAACTGATAAGCCATTAAGAGTCTCCAGCGCGCCCGATCAGAGATCGGCCGGCAGCGGCTCTTTCAGCCAGGTTTGCGCGTTTTTCTCCAGCGCGCCGTCAGCTTTGGCGGTGCTCAGGATGTCGTTGACCTTGCCCAACAGCGCCGCCTCGTTCTTGTTCACGCCAACGTAGACCGGCGAATCCTTGAGCTTCACTTTCAGCGCCGGCACGCGTTTCGGGTTCTTTTCGCTGATCGCCACCATCACCACGTTGCCGCTGGCGATCAGATCGACCTGGCCGGCGAGGTAGGCGGCGATGGTCGAGTTGTTGTCTTCGAAGCGCTTGATGGTCACGCCTTCGGGGGCGACTTTGCTCAGTTCGATGTCTTCGATGGCGCCACGGGTGACGCTGATGGTTTTGCCCTTGAGATCGTCAAGGGTGCTGATTGCAGCATCTGGCGGTCCGAATACGGCGAGGTAGAACGGTGCATAGGCGCGGGAGAAGTCGATGACTTTCTCGCGCTCCGGGTTCTTGCCGAGGCTGGAAATCACCAGATCGACCTTGCCAGTGGTCAGGAAGGGGATGCGGTTGGTGCTGTTGACCGGGGTCAGTTCGAGTTTGACCTTCAACTGGTCGGCCAGCAGTTTCGCCGTGTCGATATCGAGGCCGCGTGGCTTCATGTCCGGGCCGACCGAGCCGAAGGGCGGGAAGTCCTGTGGCACGGCGACTTTCAGCGTGCCGCGTTTGACCACGTCCTCCAGACCATCGGCGTGGGCGGGGATCTGGCTGAGCATCAGGCTGGCAAACAGGGCAGCGAGCAGGGCGCTGGAACGCGTGGACATGGCAAAACTCCGGATCGGCGGGAAGTGATTTCTGCGATCGGACAGAGCATGTGGCGTGCCAATAAGACGGAATGGCCACAACAGGCCCTGGTTTTACCGGGTTTGGTCGAGGTTGCCGGTCGGAGTCGCTGCGCTAAATTGAGGCAGAGTTGTCTTTGCGGTGCCATTTTGCGCACCGGGATCAGCCGCATCGTCCCCGTCAGTGTGTGACTTGAGCTATACCCAAACTGATAGGGCACCATAGCAAGACTCAATCATCTGCAGCTTCCTGAACAAGGGAAGGGCGGCTATGATGGGCCACGTTTTTTTGCTTACAACCTGGAGAATTCCATGAGCAGCGATCTGATCAAACACGTTAGCGACGCCAGCTTCGAAGCCGACGTACTCAAGGCCGAAGGCGCTGTACTGGTCGACTACTGGGCTGAATGGTGCGGCCCTTGCAAAATGATCGCTCCGGTTCTGGACGAGATTGCCGAAACTTACAAAGGCAAGCTGACTGTTGCCAAACTGAACATCGACGAAAACCAGGAAACCCCGGCCAAGCACGGCGTGCGTGGTATCCCGACGCTGATGCTGTTCAAGAACGGCAACGTTGAAGCGACCAAGGTCGGCGCACTGTCGAAGTCGCAACTGGCGGCTTTCCTCGACGCCAACATCTAAGCGTCGCTGCAAATTGCCATTAAAAAAGCCCCGCAAATTGCGGGGCTTTTTGCGTATTCAGGGCTAGACGCTCCGAAATTCAGGTGGTACATTCGGCCCCGCACTGGTTTCTCCATTGCCCCCTGCTAGCCGTCGCCGACGCACTCCTTTTCGAATAAGTACGCGATCCTGTCGCCTTCTCCGCGGCGCGGCCTCATTAAGCCAAAAGCTTAATTTCCCCCCCTCCATAAATGATTACGTCATTCCTATATGAATCTGACTGAACTCAAGCAAAAGCCGATTACCGACCTGCTCCAACTGGCCGAAGAAATGGGCATAGAAAATATGGCCCGTTCGCGCAAGCAGGACGTGATTTTCTCCCTGCTCAAAAAGCACGCTAAAAGCGGTGAGGAAATCTCCGGTGATGGCGTGCTGGAGATTCTCCAGGACGGCTTCGGCTTCCTGCGCTCCGCAGACGCTTCCTACCTGGCCGGTCCGGACGATATCTACGTCTCGCCGAGCCAGATCCGCCGCTTCAACTTGCGCACCGGTGACACCATCGTCGGCAAGATCCGCCCTCCGAAGGAAGGCGAGCGGTATTTCGCACTGCTCAAGGTCGACACGATCAACTTCGATCGTCCGGAGAACGCGAAAAACAAGATTCTCTTCGAGAACCTGACCCCGCTGTTCCCGACTGTGCGCATGAAGATGGAAGCCGGTAACGGTTCCACCGAAGACTTGACCGGTCGTGTCATCGACCTGTGCGCCCCGATCGGCAAAGGCCAGCGCGGTCTGATCGTTGCACCGCCGAAAGCCGGCAAGACGATCATGCTGCAGAACATCGCGGCGAACATCGCACGTAACAACCCTGAAGTTCACCTGATCGTATTGTTGATCGACGAGCGTCCGGAAGAAGTGACCGAAATGCAGCGCACCGTGCGCGGCGAAGTGGTTGCCTCGACTTTCGACGAGCCGCCGACCCGTCACGTGCAAGTGGCTGAAATGGTGATCGAGAAGGCTAAGCGCCTGGTCGAACACAAGAAGGACGTGGTGATCCTGCTCGACTCCATCACCCGTCTGGCTCGCGCTTACAACACCGTGATCCCGAGCTCCGGCAAGGTCCTCACCGGTGGTGTCGATGCCCACGCCCTGGAGAAACCGAAACGTTTCTTCGGCGCCGCGCGGAATATCGAAGAAGGCGGCTCGCTGACCATTATCGCCACCGCGCTGGTTGAAACCGGCTCGAAAATGGACGAAGTGATCTACGAGGAATTCAAAGGCACTGGCAACATGGAACTGCCTCTGGATCGCAAGATCGCCGAGAAGCGCGTATTCCCGGCCATCAACATCAACCGTTCCGGCACCCGCCGCGAAGAGTTGCTGACCGCTGATGACGAACTGCAACGCATGTGGATTCTGCGCAAGTTGCTGCACCCGATGGACGAAGTTGCCGCCATCGAGTTCTTGATCGACAAGCTGAAAACGACCAAGACCAACGACGAGTTCTTCTTGTCGATGAAGCGCAAGTAACACGCAGTCTGTTCAAAGGAAGGGCGCCCCGATCGGGGCGCCCTTTTTTTTGCGTGCAATTATTTGTATCTGGATTGATAAGAGCCGTGCTGTAAACTTGCGCCCACTTAACGGGGCGCCTTCTCCACTCTCTATTGACCGACTGCCATTCATACCGGCATTCAGTGTCGCGAGTGATTGCCCCCTTTCAATGGATTTGTACCCGAGCGGACAAGGTTTCCCATGCATACGTTTGGCAATCGCCGTGATATCGACGGCTTGCGCGCCCTGGCAGTCATTCCGGTCGTACTGTTTCACTTCGGCTTCAGTGCGTTCAGCGGAGGTTTTGTCGGCGTTGACGTATTTTTCGTCATCTCCGGTTTTCTGATCACCAGCATCCTGTTCCGCGAAATCAGCGCACAGCGTTTCAGCTTCATCGATTTCTGGGCACGCCGGGCGCGGCGCATCCTGCCGGCGCTGACCGTGGTACTGGTCGTGACCCTGATGCTCGGCTGGCTGTTGCTGACCGCCAAGGATTTCTCCGAGCTCGGGCGCACGGTTCGCTATCAGTCGCTGTTCATCTCGAACATTCTGTTCATGCGCGAGGACGGCTACTTCCAGCCGGCCTCGGACCTGAAACCGCTGCTGCACACCTGGTCGCTGGCGGTGGAGGAGCAGTACTACATTTTCTTCCCGTTGCTGATGGTGCTGTTGATGCGCTACATCCGGCATTGGCGCTGGATGTTGTTTGCCGTGCTGCTGGTGTCGTTCGGGCTGAACATCGGCTACATCGAGCGCAAGCCGGACTTCGCGTTCTTCTCGTTGCCGACGCGCGCCTGGGAACTGCTCTGCGGGGCGATGCTCGCAGTGACGCCTGCGCCGAAACAGGCGCTGCGGCCGTGGCTGCCGCAATTCGTCGGTCTGGCAGGCCTCGCGGCGGTGTTGACGGCGGTGTTCACTTTTGACAAAGGCACGGTGTTCCCGGGCTGGGCGGCGTTGCTGCCGGTGCTCGGTACTACCGCGCTGATCTGGTCAGGTGCGCAAGGGCCGACCTTGACCGCACGCTTGCTGAGCATGCGTGCGCTAGTGTGGGTCGGCTTGCTGTCGTACTCGCTGTATCTGTGGCACTGGCCGATCTACGTATACGCCAATGCGATTTCGATCGACGGCATCCAGCCACTGGAGGCGCTCGGCTGGATCGCGCTGGCGCTGGGCCTGGCTTGGCTGAGCCTGCGTTACGTCGAATTGCCGTTCCGTGAAAAGCGCCTGCTCGCGGGGCGCCGCGCAGTCTTGACTGGCGGTCTGGCGGCGGTTGTCGTGCTCGCCGTAACCGGTTCGGCCATCCGCTCGGCAGACGGTGTGCCCGGGCGTCTGACCGGCAAAGCGCTGGAATACGCGCAGTCGCGGGAATGGAAGGCCGGGCAGATGAAATGCATGCTGGTTACCTCGGACAAGTCGCTGGACAAGGCGTGTCTGGTCGGTGGCAAGCAGGATTTGCCTGCCACGCAGGCTTTTTGGGGTGATAGCCATGCGGCCGCGTTGTTGCCGGCCATCGAGAACAATGCCCAGCGCGAAGGGCGCCCGGTGTGGCTGTTCAGCATGAGCGCCTGTCCGCCGATCCTCAGCGATGATCCGCGTCAGCGCTGCAAGGATTTCAACGAGCAGACCATGGAGCGCGTGCGCAGCCTGGGGATCAAGGATGTGGTGCTGGCGTCCAACTGGAGCCTGTACGTGTACGGCCGCGAAGACGGCGACAAGAAGGTTTTGCTCAACTCCCACGACGACACCGCTCAAGCCGAGCAGCGCATGGCTGCCGCGCTCAAGGCGCGGGTCGCGGCATTGCGCGAGGCAGGAGCACAAGTCTGGCTGTTCAAAGAGGTGCCATTGCAGCGCAAGGGCATCATCAGTCGCCTGACCAGCCTGGCGCGGGTCGGACGTTCGGCCGAAGGTTTGGGCCGTCCACTCGAGGAGCATCTGGCGCGCCAGCACTTCCTCGCGACCTTGTTTGACTCCATGAGCGCCGCCGACCCTGGTGTGCACGTGATCGATCCGACGCCGCTGATGTGCCCGGCCGGCATCTGCAGTATCGAGGTCAATGGTCATTCGCAGTACAAGGATGAGGATCATCTCTCGGATGTCGGCAGCGCCAGACTTACCCCATTGTTTGCCCCCGTGCTGCTGGGTGTAAACCGCAATTGATCGATGGCGGGCACTGACGGGCTGCCAGCGGCCGGTATAGCAGGTAGGATGTACGCCTATTTTGAGGGTGCCATCGTCAATGAAATTCAAGGATCTTCGGGATTTCGTGCAGCAGCTTGAGCAGCGCGGAGAGTTGAAACGCATTCAGGTTCCCGTCTCGCCGGTGCTGGAAATGACCGAGGTGTGCGACCGCACGCTGCGGGCCAAGGGCCCGGCGCTGCTGTTCGAGAAACCGACAGGTTACGACATCCCGGTGCTCGGCAACCTGTTCGGCACCCCGGAGCGGGTGGCCATGGGCATGGGCGCCGAGTCGGTCAGCGAACTGCGCGAAATCGGCAAGCTGCTGGCGTTCCTCAAGGAACCCGAGCCGCCGAAGGGCTTGAAAGACGCGTGGTCGAAGCTGCCGATCTTCCGCAAGATCATCGCGATGGCACCGAAAGTGGTCAAAGACGCGGTGTGCCAGGAAGTGGTCATCGAAGGCGATGACGTCGACCTCGCCATGCTGCCGGTGCAGACCTGCTGGCCTGGCGACGTCGGCCCGCTGATCACGTGGGGCCTGACCGTCACCAAAGGCCCGAACAAGGACCGGCAGAACCTCGGTATCTACCGCCAGCAAGTGATTGGCCGCAACAAAGTCATCATGCGCTGGCTCAGTCACCGTGGTGGCGCGCTGGACTATCGCGAGTGGTGCGAGAAGCATCCGGGCCAGCCGTTTCCAGTGTCCGTGGCATTGGGCGCTGACCCGGCGACCATCCTCGGCGCCGTGACGCCGGTGCCGGACAGTCTGTCCGAATACGCTTTCGCCGGTCTGCTGCGCGGCAACCGCACCGAGCTGGTGAAGTGCCGTGGCAACGACCTGCAAGTGCCGGCTACTGCTGAAATCATCCTCGAAGGCGTGATTCATCCGGGCGAAATGGCCGATGAAGGCCCGTACGGCGACCACACCGGTTATTACAACGAAGTCGACAGCTTCCCGGTGTTCACCGTCGAGCGCATCACTCACCGGATCAAACCGATCTACCACAGCACCTACACCGGCCGTCCGCCGGATGAGCCAGCGATTCTCGGCGTGGCGCTGAACGAAGTGTTCGTGCCGATCCTGCAAAAGCAGTTCCCGGAAATCACTGACTTCTACCTGCCGCCGGAAGGCTGCTCGTACCGCATGGCCATCGTCACCATGAAAAAGTCGTATCCGGGCCACGCCAAGCGCGTGATGCTGGGTGTCTGGTCGTTTTTGCGACAGTTTATGTACACCAAGTTCGTTATCGTCACCGACGACGACATCAACGCGCGCGACTGGAATGACGTGATCTGGGCGATTACCACGCGCATGGATCCCAAGCGCGACACGGTGATGATTGATAACACGCCGATCGACTACCTCGACTTCGCTTCGCCGATTTCGGGGCTCGGCTCGAAAATGGGCCTGGATGCCACCCACAAGTGGCCGGGCGAAACCACTCGCGAGTGGGGCCGCGTCATCGTCAAGGACGACGCCGTGACCCAGCGGATCGATGCCATCTGGAATCAGTTAGGAATAGATTGATGCGTGTAACCCTGCAGCCCTCCGGAGCGGTGCTTGAGATACGGCCCGGCGAGCGGATACTCGATGGTGCGCGGCGCTTGGGCTACGACTGCCCGCAAAGCTGTCGCAACGGCAATTGCCACGTCTGCGCGGCGCTGCTGGTGGAAGGCCGGGTCGAACAGGCCGGAACGGTGCGCGACCACGGCGAGTTCTACACTTGCATAGCCGAGCCGCTGGAAGACTGCGTCGTGCTGTGGGATGGCGTGCTCGCGCTGGGAGAACTGCCGGTGCGCAGCCTGTCGTGTCAGGTCATCGAGTGTCTGGAGGTAGGCGGGGACACCTGGCGCGTGCGTTTACGTGCGCCGGCCGGCAAGCCGCCGCGTTATCACGCGGGTCAGTACCTGATGATCGAGCGCGAGAACGGCGAGAAATCGGCGTTTTCCATGGCCTCGGCCCCGCACGGTGGCCGCGATCTGGAGATCCATGTGTTGGCGCGCGAATCCAGTGCGCTAAGCCTGATTGAGCAGCTGCAACGCAACCCGTTGGTGCGCATCGAGATGCCGTTCGGTGACACTCACCTCGCCGAATTGCCCGACGGGCCGCTGGTGTTGGTCGCTGCCGGTACCGGCATGGGCCAGATTCACAGCCTGATCGAACACTGCCGCGCTGCCGGTTTCAAACACCCGGTGCATCTGTATTGGGGCGTGCGCCGTCCTGAAGATTTTTACCAAATCGAACATTGGGACGAATGGCTGAAGTTGCCCAACCTGTTTCTGCACAAGGTCGTCAGCGATCAGTGTGGCTGGGAAGGGCGCTGCGGCATGCTGCACGAGGCGGTTTGTGAGGACTTCCCCGATCTGAAGCCGCTGCACGTCTACGCCAGCGGTTCACCGGCGATGGTCTACGGCACGCTGGATGCGTTGGTCGAAGCCGGGATGGATGCGCATCAAATGCGCGCGGATGTGTTCGCCTACGCACCGCGCTCTTGAGCCGCGTTCTGAGGCGTGAGCTAAATCCTTATAACTCTCTATATAGCTGATCGGTATTTATCTAATTGGGTAAATACCGCTAGGTTATATATCAATCAGGCAGTTAATTAAGAAATGTGCCATGGCACTCAAATTGCCTTAAAACATATGTGCCTTATTGTTACAGCGGTGCGTTCTATTAAGTAATTCTTCACCCGCGGGGAGCTAACGCTATTCGCCATGAGCGCCATTGAAAACGCTTTTCTGAACCTGGCTTACCCTCCGCGGCTCGATCTTGGGCCGCAGCTGACGCACGAACAACTTCTCGCCTCGATGCAATCGACCATGGCGCGCCACAAGGGCGGGCCGGTGTGGCTGTTCGCCTACGGTTCGCTGATCTGGCGGCCGGAATGCAATTCGGCACAGCGCATGCGCGGTCGGGTGCATGGCTACCATCGTGGCTTGTACCTGTGGTCGCACGAACATCGCGGCACGCCGGAAATGCCCGGGCTGGTATTCGGTCTGGATCGCGGCGGTTCGTGCAGCGGCTTCGCTTATCGCTTGCCGGAAGATGATCTCGACAGTGCGCTGTATGCGCTATGGAAACGCGAGATGCCGTTCCCTTCCTATCGCCCACACTGGCTCAACTGCCGCCTCGAAGATGGCAGCCAGGTGCAGGCTTTGGGATTTGTATTGGAGCGACACCTGCCGAGCTATGCCGGCAACTTGCCGGATCATGTGCTGCGACAGGTGTTCGAAAGCGCTTGTGGGCGTTATGGCACCACTCGCGATTATGTCGAGCAGACCGCTCACGCCCTGCGCAGCCACGCCATGCCAGACCGCAATCTGGAGGCGCGGCTCATGCGCTGCAAGGCCAAAGCCGATCAGGCGATCGCTTCTTCGCGGGTCTGACTGGCGGCCTGTTTGTGCCATAAGGTCGGTGCGAGGCAAACCATTGCCAGGATGCACGCGCCGATCAACAGCACGAAACCGCCGTCCCAGCCGAAATGGTCCACTGTGTAGCCCATCGCTGCACTGGCCGCGACCGACCCCCCCAGATAACCAAACAGGCCGGTGAAGCCCGCCGCAGTACCGGCGGCCTTCTTCGGTGCCAGCTCCAGCGCCTGCAGGCCGATCAGCATCACCGGGCCATAGATCAGGAAGCCGATCGAGAACAGCGCGATCATGTCCACGGTCGGGTTGCCGGCCGGGTTCAGCCAGTAAACCAGTGTGGCTACGGTCACCAATGCCATGAACACCATGCCGGTCAGGCCACGGTTGCCACGGAAGATCTTGTCTGACATCCAGCCGCAGAGCAGCGTGCCGGGGATCCCCGCCCACTCGTAGAAGAAATAGGCCCACGAGGTTTTATCCACGGTGAAACCCTTGGCTTCCTTGAGGTAGGTCGGCGCCCAGTCGAGCACGCCGTAGCGCAGCAGGTAGACGAAGACGTTGGCCATGGCGATGTACCAGAGCATTTTGTTGCGCAGCACGTACTTGACGAAGATTTCCTTGGCGCTGAATTCGTCTTCGTGGCTGGCGTCGTAGCCTTCCGGGTAATCATTCTTGTACTGCTCGATCGGCGGCAAGCCAACCGATTGCGGGGTGTCGCGCATGGTCATGAAGGCGAATATCGCCACGGCCAAAGCCACGGCTGCCGGGACGTAGAACGCCGCGTGCCAGTCGTTGAACAGGCCCATGCCGAGCAGGAACAGCGGGCCGATCAGACCGCCGCCGACGTTATGCGCCACGTTCCACACCGAAACCACGCCGCCGCGCTCTTTCTGCGACCACCAGTGCACCATGGTCCTGCCGCTCGGCGGCCAGCCCATGCCCTGCGCCCAGCCGTTGATAAACAACAGAATAAACATCATGGTCACGCTGGACGTCGCCCATGGCGCGAAACCGAAAATGAACATCACGCCGGCCGATACCAGCAGACCAAATGGCAGGAAAAAACGCGGGTTGGAACGGTCGGACACCAGGCCCATGAGGAACTTGGACAAACCGTAGGCAATGGCGATGGCCGACATCGCCAGGCCCAGATCGCCACGGCTGTAGCCTTCGTCGATCAGGTACGGCATGGCCAGCGAGAAGTTTTTGCGCAGCAGGTAGTAACCCGCATAGCCAATGAAAATACCGGCGAAGATCTGCCAGCGCAGGCGTCGGTAGGTGCTATCGATTTTTTCTTCAGGCAATGGAGCCTGATGTGCGGCAGGACGAAAGAAAGCAAACATTCAAGAGCTCCAGATTTCTTGTTTTGACTGCGGATGCGAATGTTACAGTTTCGTTACCGAAAATAGCACCGGTTCGCATCAACCAAACAGCGGAAATGTTGGAGTTCGCGTGTTCCTTTATGAACATGTCGCTCAGATGTAAGTACGGGGCGGTGTGAGGAATGTTGCTTCGGCACCGTCCTGCAGGTTTTCGGGGTGTTGTAGGCAGGTTTGCAGGACGTGTATTGCGAGGAATGCAGAAGGGGCGACGGCTAGTCTGTTGGCTGGTTTATATCTGGCTTGCTAACTCGCCAATTCTTCTTTGAACGTACTTGATCTTGCTCCAGCGTTTTTTGCGCCTTTGATAGTTGTGGAAATTTTTCACCGAACGTTCGGCTTGCGATGCTTCAACATGCGCGGCGTACAGCTCCTGATATTTGTATTTCATCCCGCGAACATTCTCGCTGGCCTCTACTGGCTGACTCAGAATCAGTCGGTTGAACAGGATGTCGAACCGATCCGCAGCTTCAGCTGCGATTTCGCGCTTTTTCTGCTCTTCAGCTTTTTTCTCCACTTCGGTCATCGCTGCCGCTAATGGCTGGCCGGATTGCGAGTTTCGATCACTCATACAATGACTCCTTGTGTATGTAAGGGGCCAAACTACAGCGATCTGCTGAAGCGACTGCGGTATATAGCTACCACTTTTCAATTGCGGTTGATCGAGTGTGAAAGTTGTAAAAAACGACTGAAAAGGCCGGGTGTATCCTGTGAGCCACCCGGCCCTGATCATCAAAATCTTTCAGCGCACTTGCACCACAACCTTGCCCACAGCCTTGCGCTGCCCAAGATCATTGATCGCTTGCGCCGCTTTGCTCAGCGGATACACCTGCGACACCAGCGGTTTCAACTTGCCCTCGGCGAACCAGCCGAACAACTGCTGGAAGTTTGCCGCGTTGTCCTGCGGCTGGCGCTGGGCGAAGGAACCCCAGAACACGCCGATCACCGCTGCGCCTTTGAGCAGGGCGAGGTTGACCGGCAGTTCGGGAATGCGCCCGCTGGCAAAGCCGACCACCAGCAGGCGGCCGTTCCAGGCGATGGCGCGTATGGCCTGGTCGAACAGGTCGCCGCCCACCGGGTCGTAGATCACGTCGGCGCCCTGGCCGTCGGTCAGGCGTTTGATTTCGTCCTTGAGGCTGGATTCGCTGTAGTTGATCAGTTCATCGGCGCCGGCAGCCTTGGCCACGGCGAGTTTTTCCGCGCTGCTGGCGGCAGCGATCACGCGGGCACCGAGGGCCTTGCCGATTTCCACGGCGGCCAGACCGACGCCACCGGACGCGCCGAGTACCAGCAGGGTTTCACCTGGTTGCAGGTTGCCACGCTGTTTCAGCGCATGCATTGAAGTGCCGTAGGTCATGCTGAATGCAGCGGCGGTGTTGAAATCCATCGACGGCGGAATCGGCAAGACGTTATAGCCGGGAACCGCGACTTGTTCGGCGAAGCTGCCCCAACCGGTCAGGGCCATGACCCGGTCGCCGACTTTCAAGTGGCTGACCTTTTCACCCACCGCGCTGACCACGCCGGCCGCTTCACCGCCCGGCGAAAACGGGAAGGGCGGCTTGAATTGATATTTACCCTCGATGATCAGCGTGTCCGGGAAGTTGACCCCGGCGGCGTGCACGTCCAGCAGGATTTCGTTCTTCTTGGCGACAGGACTGGCGACGTCTTCCAGCACCAGCGATTCGGCAGGGCCGAAGGCTTTGCACAGCACGGCTTTCATCAGGGCTATTCCTTTGGGAGTGATGGCCGATAAGTGTAGGTGTGGCAGTCAACGGGTCAACGAGCATGCCCGACCCTGATAGTCCGCCATAAGCTTGTGCTTGCGCGGCGGGTCGTTATGCTAGGCCGCAAACCGGATAAGGAGCGAATTGTGAAAGCGTGGATGATGTTGTTGCTGGCCCTGTCTCTGCCTGTGGCAGCGCTGGCCGAAGAAGCCAAAGAAGGCGAAGCGCCGAAGGTCAGTTACATCAGCCTGAGCCCGCCATTTGTGGGCAACTACGGGCTGGACGGCACGCCGAAGCTCAAAGTGTTCAAGGCCGATGTGGCTTTGCGCGTAACGGGTGAAGAGTCGACCAAACTGGTCAAGGCCAACGAACCGCTGATCCGCAATCAGCTGGTGGCGTTGTTCACCCAGCAGACGACCGAGGCGATGGGTAGCATCGAAGGCAAAGAGAAGCTGCGCCAGGAAGCGTTGAAGCAGACTCAGCAAGTGATGAATGACGAGACCGGGAAACCGGTGGTTGAGGATCTGTTGTTCAACAACCTGATCATTCAGTAAGACATTGGTTGTCCGGGCGGGCCTCATCGCTGGCAAGTCGAATCGTCGCACCGCAGCCCCCACAGGGTTTTGTGACGATCACATTATTGTGTTTCGCCGCAAATCCTGTGGGAGCTGGCTTGCCAGCGATGGCATTTTTTCAGGTGACAAATGATTCAGGGCTTTAAAGCAATCACCGCCGCCCATTGCTCCGCCGTGACAGGCATCACCGACAACCGCGAGCCCTTCTGCACCAGCGGCATCTCCGCCAACGCCGTCTGCTGCTTCAAATAATCCAGCTTCAACACCCGAACAAACGTCTCGACATGCGCGACATCAATCGCGCTCCAGGCGTTTTTCTCCGCTGAAGCCTTGGGGTCGTAGTAATGACCCTCCGGTTCCAGTGCGGTGGGATCCGGGTACGCGGCTTGAATTATTTTTCCAATCCCGGCAATCCCCGGCTCCGGGCAGCTCGAATGGTAGAAAAAGAACTCATCTCCCACGGCCATCGCGCGCAGGAAATTGCGTGCCTGATAGTTGCGAACCCCATCCCAGCGCGCTGTGCCGAGCTTCTCCAGGCCCTTGATCGAGAGCTCGTCGGGCTCGGACTTCATCAGCCAGTAGGCCATGGTTTTTGCTCCTCACGGGTTCAGTGGGCAAGTTGTCGGGCAATTTTATGACAAACCGACGGTCGGTTGACGCCAGCGTTTGCGCAGCGGTTCGCGTTGCCGCAAAATGCCGGCCTTTAAAGCTTGACGCTGCTGCACGGCTACGAATGGAAACCGCTGCTGTCATCGTGATGATGTGCCTTGAGGGGGGCAATCGATGAAACGCAAACCGGATTTGCTGTGGATCCTGGTAATTTTGTTCGGTCTGGGCGTCGTGACCACCGGTTATGCGCAGAGCCTGTGGGCCAACAAGACCGATGCTCCAATTGAAATAGCGCAACAAGTACAACAGTCGACAGCCTTCAAGCGCTGACACTGCCTTTGCGACGCCGTTGATTGATGCGGCGTCTACCCCGCGAAATACCATGCCTTGTCGGTGACCGTGCCTTGTAACGGTACATCCCAGCTCGCCTGCGCCAAACGTTCGACTTTCTGACATTCGTGGGCCAGACCCAGCAGCGTCGGCTTGCGCCAATTATTGCGCCGGGCCAGATACGCCAGGCTGCGGTCGTAAAATCCGCCGCCCATTCCCAGACGCCCGCCAACGTCGTCAAAACCTACTAGCGGCAACAACACCAGATCCAGCGTCCAGACTTTGCGCTGTCGAGCCAGATTGGCCCGCGGTTCAAGAATGCGGAAGCGGTTGGGTTTGAGCTTTTCGCCGGGGCGAACGCGCTGGAAAACCATTTTGGTTCGCGGCCAAGCGCTGAGCACTGGCAGATACGTTGCTTTGCCGCGACGCTGGGCTGCGCGCAGCAGCAGGCGTGGATCGATCTCGCCGTCGGTCGGCAGGTACAGGGAAATGTGTTTGGCGCGGCGGAACTGCGGATGTTGCGCCAGTTGCTTGTACAGGCCTTCAGCGGCCTGGCGTTGCTGACTCGGCGTCAGCGCGCGGCGGGCTTTGCGCAGCAGACGGCGCAATTGAGGGCGGGGCAGTAACGCGGGTTCGGTCATGGCTCGGCTTCGGCAGGGTGGGGACGAAAACGCACGCATAAAAAATCCGATGGCGGATTAACCGACATCGGATTCGAATCAGGCTCCCCGGATGAACCGCTGTCAACTTAGCCCTTGAACCCGAAAGTTCAAGGTGGAGGAAGCAGTAGACTTTAAGGCTTTCCGTCTGGCGGACATGCACACCAGCCCAACGTGCAACCTCCAGGGTATAGCAAATCGGCTCAGGGACATCGTCAACTGGCAAGCACCCCAGGGAGTGCGGCGAGTATACCCCAAGCGGCTCGGCGAATCAGCCCTTGGTGGCGGCCGGATCGTCGGCGAGCACCAGATCGACACGATCGAGCAAGTCGCGCACCTGTTCACGGGTCGAACCGCTGGCTTGCACGTCCGGGCGCTCTTCTTTGTGCAAGAGGTCGTGAGTGATGTTCAGCGCGGCCATCACGGCGATGCGGTCGGCGCCGATGACTTTGCCGCTGCTGCGGATCTCGCGCATTTTGCCGTCCAGGTAACGCGCGGCGCTCACCAGATTGCTGCGCTCTTCCTGCGGGCAGATGATCGAATATTCTTTGTCGAGGATCTGCACGGTTACGCTATTGCTTGAACTCATGAGTCTTGCTCCAGGGCCTTGAGGCGCGAAATCATCGACTCGACCTTACGCCGGGCGATTTCGTTTTTTTCAATCAGGTGCGCGCGTTCCTCGCGCCAGGTCTTTTCCTGAGCAAGTAAGAGTCCGTTTTGGCTCTTTAGTTGCTCGACTCGGCCAATCAGCAATTCGAGTCTGGCCATCAGCGCTTGCAGGTCGGTGTCTTCCATTGGGTTCACTGTCTGATGGGTGGTAGCTGGCGGACAGCCTTTAATAGTCTTGGCGAGTCTGTCGATGTAGGATACAAGGCCTTCATTCTAGACATAGCGCCGTCTGGCGCCTAGCTGCCCATGCCCATTCAGAATTCCCCGTACCAAGCCTTCGCCACCCTGCTGACCTCCAGCGGTCATAACGTCTCGCCTGCCGAACTGCACGGCTTGCTGCTTGGTCGCAGCTGCGCCGGCGCCGGCTTCACTGCAGAAGAGTGGCTGATCGATGCTGCCGAGCTGCTTGAAAGCGAGCCACAGGACAACGTCCGCGCCGCCCTGATCGGCCTGCAAGAAATGGTCAAAGGCGAACTGACCGGCGACGACGTGACCGTCGTGCTGCTGTTGCCGACCGATGACGCACCGCTGGCCGAGCGCGCTATTGCGCTGGGCGAATGGTGCCAGGGCTTCCTCAGCGGTTTTGGCTTGAACTGCCGCGACAGCAGCATGTTGAGCACCGAAGCCACCGAAGTGCTGCAGGATCTGGCGGCCATCTCCCAGGTACAAGATGCGCTGGAAGAGTCCGAAGACGGCGAAAGCGACTACATGGAAGTCATGGAGTACCTGCGTGTAGCGCCGCTGCTGCTGTTCTCCGAAACCAGGAAAGCCGATGTGCCGCCAGCCGCCAAGCCGTCGCTGCACTGATTGCCTGACAGGGAAAGCCATCTGCCCATGATCCATATCCCGAAAGCGGAATACAGCCGTCGCCGCAAGGCGCTGATGGCGCAGATGGTCCCCAACAGCATCGCGATCCTGCCCGCCGCCGCGGTTGCCATCCGCAACCGCGACGTCGAGCACGTCTACCGTCAGGACAGCGACTTCCAGTACCTCAGCGGTTTCCCCGAGCCACAAGCGGTCATCGTGTTGATGCCCGGCCGTGAGCATGGCGAATACGTGCTGTTCTGCCGTGAACGCAACGCCGAACGCGAACTCTGGGATGGCTTGCGTGCAGGGCAGGAAGGCGCGATCCACGAATACGGCGCTGACGACGCATTCCCCATTACCGACATAGACGACATCCTGCCGGGCCTGATTGAAGGCCGCGATCGGGTGTATTCGGCGATGGGCAGCAACCCGGAATTCGACCGCCATCTGATGGACTGGATCAACGTGATCCGCTCCAAAGCGCACCTCGGCGCGCAGCCACCCAACGAATTCGTTGCGCTGGATCATCTGCTGCACGACATGCGCCTGTATAAATCGGCGGCAGAAGTGAAGGTGATGCGCGAAGCCGCACGCATCTCTGCCCAGGCGCACATCCGCGCGATGCAGGCCAGTCGCGCCGGGCTTTACGAGTACAGCCTCGAAGCCGAACTTGACTACGAATTCCGCAAGGGCGGGGCGAAAATGCCTGCTTATGGTTCGATCGTCGCCGCCGGGCGCAACAGTTGCATCCTGCATTACCAGCAGAACGACGCGTTGCTCAAGGACGGCGATCTGGTGCTGATCGACGCCGGTTGCGAGATCGACTGCTACGCCAGCGACATCACCCGCACCTGGCCGGTCAACGGCAAGTTTTCGCCCGAGCAGAAAGCGATTTACGAGTTGGTGCTGGCTTCGCAAGAAGCCGCGTTCGCTGAAATCGCTCCGAACAAGCACTGGAATCAGGCACACGAAGCCACGGTTCGGGTGATTACCACTGGTCTGGTAAAGCTCGGGCTGCTGCAAGGCGAAGTCGACGAATTGATCGCCAGCGAAGCCTACAAAGCGTTTTACATGCACCGCGCCGGCCACTGGCTGGGCATGGATGTACACGACGTTGGCGAGTACAAGGTCGGCGGCGAATGGCGCGTGCTGGAAGTCGGCATGGCGCTGACCGTTGAGCCGGGCATCTACATCGCCCCGGACAATCAGAACGTAGCGAAGAAATGGCGCGGCATTGGCGTGCGCATCGAGGACGACGTGGTAGTGACCAAGACCGGTTGTGAAATTTTGACCAACGGCGTGCCGAAAACCGTCGCCGAGATCGAAGCCCTGATGGCGCAAGCCCGGAGCCAAGCGGCATGAGTCGGGTCAATCTGGCAATCATCGGTGGTGGTCTGGTCGGTGCCAGTCTGGCGTTGGCCTTGCAGGCCGGCGCAAAGGCACGCGGCTGGAAGATCGTGTTGATCGAACCATTCGCCCCCGGCGACAGTTGGCAGCCGAGCTACGACGCACGTTCGTCGGCGCTGTCGTTTGGCTCGCGGCAGATTTATCAACGGCTCGGCGTGTGGCAGGAAATCTCCCGCCGCGCCGAGCCGATCAAGCAGATTCATGTGTCCGACCGAGGGCGCTTCTCCACCGCGCGCTTGTCGGCGATGGAAGAAGGCGTGCCGGCGCTGGGCTATGTGGTGGAAAACGCCTGGCTCGGCCACTGCCTGTGGCAGCACGTCGACAAAGACGTGATCAGTTGGCGCTGCCCGGCCGAAGTGACGCGCATGGAGCCGCTGGCCGACGGCTATCGCCTGACCCTGAATGATGAAACCACGATTGAATGCGATCTGGCGGTGCTCGCCGATGGCGGCCGGTCCGGGCTGCGCGAGCAGTTGGGCATCAACGTGCGCCAACGGCCGTACAACCAGAGCGCGCTGATCGCCAATATCACCCCGAGTGAATCGCACAACGGCGTGGCTTTCGAGCGTTTCACGGATGACGGCCCGATGGCCTTGCTGCCACTGCCGGACAACCGCTGCGCGCTGGTCTGGACCCGCTTGGGCATGGACGCGCAACGGCTGGCGGATCTGAGTGATCGCGATTTCCTCAGCGAACTGCAGGGCGTGTTCGGTTACCGCCTCGGCACCCTGAAGCAGGTCGGCGCGCGGCATTTGTATCCGCTGTCGCTGGTCGAGGCCGAGGAGCAGGTGCGTTCGCATTTCGCAGTGCTGGGCAACGCCGCACACAGTCTGCATCCGATTGCCGGGCAGGGTTTCAACCTGTCGCTGCGCGATGCCAATGCACTCGCCGAAGCCTTGCTGACCAGCGACAAACCGTTGGGCGACTTCGCTACATTGCAGGCCTATCGCGAGCGTCAGCGCCTCGATCAGGACCTGACCGTGGGCTTCTCTGATCAGGTCACGCGGCTGTTCGGTAGTACTCAGCCGCTGGTGTCGCTGGGCCGCAACCTCGGTCTGCTCGGTCTTGATCTGCTGCCACCAGCCAAGCGCTGGTTCGCCCGTCAGGCCATGGGGCTGGGGACGCGTCCGGATGCTTGACCGCCGGCAGACCGCCACTGAGGAGCAACACCCGCCGCAGTTGCAGGTCGACATTCATGACGGCGCCGGCAACCTGCTGGCGCAGGTCGGTAAAAACCTTTATGTGCGGCTCAAGCCGCAAGCGAGACAGGCTTAAAGCATGGAAATGCGCGCAGATCTGCTGATTGTCGGAGCCGGAATGGTCGGCAGCGCCCTCGCACTGGCGTTGCAGGACAGCGGGCTGGAAGTCCTGCTGCTCGACGGTAGCCCGTTGAGCGTCAAACCGTTCGAGGCCGACGCGGCGTTCGAGCCGCGCGTCAGTGCGTTGTCGGCCGCCAGCCAGCGCATTCTCGAACGCCTCGGCGTGTGGGACGGCATCGCCAGCCGCCGCAGCAGTCCTTACACCGACATGCACGTGTGGGACGGCAGCGGCACCGGGCAGATTCATTTCTCGGCCGCCAGCGTGCACGCCGATGTGCTCGGTCACATCGTCGAAAACCGCGTGGTGCAGGACGCTTTGCTCGACCGACTGCACGACTGTGATCTGGGCCTGCTGGCCAACGCGCGACTGGAACAGATGCGCCGCTCGGGCGACGACTGGCTGCTGACGCTGGCTGATGGCCGCAAATTGCGCGCACCGCTGGTGATCGCGGCGGACGGTGCCAATTCTGCAGTACGACGCCTGACCGGTGTTGCGACCCGTGAGTGGGATTATCTGCACCACGCCATCGTCACCAGCGTGCGCAGCAGCAAACAGCACCAGATGACCGCGTGGCAGCGCTTCACCGATCACGGGCCGCTGGCGTTTCTGCCGCTGGAGCGCGATGGGCAGCAGGACTGGTGCTCGATTGTCTGGTCGACCACGCCGAGTGAAGCCGAGCGTTTGATGGCGCTGAATGAAGCGGATTTCTGCCGTGAACTGGAGCGCGCCTTCGAAGGCTGCCTCGGCGAAGTGCTCAGCGCCGACCCGCGCGTCTGCGTGCCGCTGCGTCAACGCCATGCCAAGCGTTACGTGGCTGAAGGTCTGGCGCTGATCGGCGATGCGGCGCACACCATTCACCCGTTGGCCGGGCAGGGCGTCAATCTCGGCTTCCTCGATGCCGCGGTGCTGGCCGAAGTGCTGCTGCAAGCGCACGAGCGCGGCGAACGGCTGGCGGATGTAAAAGTCCTGAGCCGCTACGAGCGTCGTCGCATGCCCCACAATCTGGCGCTGATGGCAGCGATGGAAGGCTTTGAGCGGTTGTTCCAGGCTGATCCGCTGCCTTTGCGCTGGTTGCGTAATACCGGGTTGAAGATCGTCGAGCAGATGCCTGAGGCCAAGGCATTGTTCGTGCGTGAAGCGCTGGGTTTGACCGGCGACCTGCCGGCCCTCGCCAAGCCCTGAGTCTCTCCGTGCAACATCCGGTAACTCCTTGGCGAAGTGATCGATTGAGCTGGTAAATGTGAGTCCTTATCATTTGGCCACTTTTCCCGACCGAGAGATCACTCCCATGTTGGCATCCAAGCGTCTTCTGACCGCAATGGTCCTGACCCTGATCGGCAGCACTGCCGCCCAGGCCGCTGATGAGGTGGTGGTCTACTCGTCGCGCATCGATGAACTGATCAAACCGGTGTTCGACGCCTACACCGCGAAAACCGGGGTGAAGATCAAGTTCATCACCGACAAGGAAGCGCCGCTGATGCAGCGCATCAAGGCCGAAGGCGAAAACGCCACCGCCGACCTGCTGCTGACCGTCGATGCCGGCAACCTGTGGCAGGCCGAGCAGATGGGCATTCTTCAGCCGTTCACCTCAAAAACCATCGACAGCAATATTCCCGCGCAATACCGCTCGTCCAGCCATGCCTGGACCGGTTTGAGCCTGCGCGCGCGGACCATCGCCTACTCCACCGAACGGGTGAAACCGGGCGAACTGACCACCTACGAAGCACTGGCCGACAAGAACTGGGAAGGGCGCCTGTGCCTGCGCACCGCGAAAAAGGTCTACAACCAGTCGCTGACCGCGACCATGATCGAAGTGCATGGCGCCGAGAAGACCGAAAAAATCCTCAAAGGCTGGGTCAACAACCTGTCCACCGATGTGTTCTCCGATGACGTCGCGGTGCTCGAAGCGATCAACGCTGGCCAGTGCGACGTGGGGATCGTCAACACTTACTACTACGGTCGCCTGCACAAGCAGAAGCCTGAGCTGCCGGTGAAACTGTTCTGGCCGAATCAGGCGGATCGCGGTGTGCACGTCAACTTGTCGGGTATTGGTTTGACCAAGCATGCACCGCATCCGGAAGCGGCCAAGGCTTTGGTCGAGTGGATGACCACACCTGAGGCGCAGAAGATTTTTGCTGACGTGAACCAGGAGTTCCCGGCCAACCCGGCGGTCGCGCCTTCGGAGGAAGTGGCGGCTTGGGGCAAGTTCATTGCCGACAACTTGCCGGTGGAAGTGGCGGGCAAGCGTCAGGCTGAGGCGATTCGGATGATGGATCGGGCGGGTTGGAACTGAGTTTTTGTCGATTGCTGTGTTCGCTTAAGATCGCTGCCCTCACCCCAGCCCTCTCCCGGGGGGAGAGGGAGCCGATGTGGGTTGTTTTCTAGACTTGAGTTCGACTCGATATCTCAGGTCGATGTAACTCGAAAGAGCAACTCGGTCAGTCCCCTCTCCCTCAGGGAGAGGGCTAGGGTGAGGGCAACAATCCTGACCTGAAACAAGCAGCTCAAGAACACCCCTATCCCTCCAGAGTTCTAAAAGTGGCCCACCCCGCCCAACGCCGCTGGTACCCCATCGTCTTCACCATCGCCGCGTTGGTGCTGCTGCCCCTCAGCGTCCTGCTGTTGTCCTGGCAAACCATCGATCAACAGATCTGGTCCCACCTGTGGGAAACCCAGATGCCACGCCTGCTGGGCAATACGCTGACCTTGGTATTGGGCGTAGGCGTCGGCGTAACCCTGCTCGGCGTCAGCCTTGCCTGGCTCACCAGTCTCTGCGAATTCCCCGGCCGGCGCTGGCTCGACTGGGCGCTGATGCTGCCCTTCGCTATTCCCGCCTACGTACTGGCTTTCGTGTTTGTCGGCCTGCTCGACTTCGCCGGACCGGTACAAACCCTGTTGCGCGAGTGGTTCGGCAGCGGCCTGCGCCTGCCGCGTGTGCGTTCCACCGGCGGGGTGATTGTGGTGTTGGTGCTGGTGTTTTATCCCTACGTCTACCTGCTGGCGCGCACTGCGTTTCTGGCTCAGGGCAAAGGCCTGATGGAAGCCGCGCGGGTGCTCGGCCAGTCGCCGTGGCAGGCGTTCTGGCGCGTGGCGTTGCCGATGGCGCGACCGGCAATTGGCGCGGGGGTGGCGCTGGCGTTGATGGAGACCCTGGCGGATTTCGGTGCAGTGTCGGTGTTCAACTTCGATACTTTTACCACCGCGATCTACAAGACCTGGTACGGCTTCTTCAGCCTGTCCAGCGCCGCGCAACTGGCCAGCCTGTTGCTGCTGGTGGTGATGCTGGTGTTGTACGGCGAACGCCGCGCGCGTGGGGCGAATCGCGCGAGTAACGAGCGACCACGGATCAAAGCGCTGTATTTACGCGGGCCCAAGGCTTGGGCAGCAACGGGTTGGTGCTCGCTGGTGTTCGCCTGCGCGTTTGTGATTCCAGTGCTGCAACTGCTGGCGTGGTTCTGGCAGCGCGGGCGTTTCGATCTGGATGAACGCTACGCCGGACTGATTCTGCACACGCTGTATCTGGGGGGCATGGCGGCGTTGATTACCGTCAGTGTCGCGCTGCTGTTGGCATTTGCCCGGCGTCTGGCACCGACCCGAGCGATCCGCTCCGGCGTCAGTCTGGCCAACCTTGGCTACGCCTTGCCCGGTTCGGTGTTGGCAGTGTCGATCATGCTCGCTTTCAGTTATCTCGACCGCGAGCTGGTGATTCCAGGGTCGGGCTGGCTCGGCGGCGCGGGCAAACCGTTGCTGCTGGGCAGTCTGGCGGCGTTGTTGCTGGCGTATCTGGTGCGTTTCATCGCTGTAGCTTACGGGCCGCTGGAAAGCAGTCTAGCGCGTATACGGCCATCTTTGCCTGAAGCAGCACGTAGCCTGGGTGTCAGTGGGCCGCGACTGTTTTTCAAAGTGTATCTGCCGCTGTTGCTACCGGGGACCTTGAGTGCCGCGCTGCTGGTGTTCGTTGATGTGCTCAAGGAAATGCCGGCGACCCTGCTGATGCGCCCGTTTGGCTGGGATACGCTGGCGGTGCGCATCTTTGAAATGACCAGCGAAGGCGAATGGGCACGGGCGTCGTTGCCCGCGCTGAGCCTGGTTCTGGTCGGTCTGTTGCCGGTCATCGGATTGATCCGCCGTTCGGCGCATCGAAACGCTTAGGTGTCAGTCCTACATCATGCGGCTACAATGCGCGGCATTCGGTGCGGTCCGTCTGACAGACCCGGTTGCTGAAATCGGCTGAGAGCCTTCTATTTCAAGGCTTTCACGCTGTGCAGCGCCTGTCCGCACCTTCGCCACGCCCGGAAGGAGAAACCCATGGGACAGCGTACGCCTCTGTATGACCTGCATCTCGCCCTCGGCGCGAAGATGGTCGATTTTGGCGGTTGGGATATGCCATTGCACTACGGCTCGCAGGTCGAGGAACACCATCAGGTGCGCCGCGATTGCGGGGTGTTCGATGTTTCCCATATGACCGTGATCGATGTCAGTGGCCCCCAGGCCAAGGTCTGGCTCCAGCATTTGCTGGCCAACGACGTCGAACGCCTGCACAGCCCCGGCCGTGCGCTCTACAGCACCATGCTCAATGAACGCGGCGGCATCGTCGACGATATGATCGTCTACCGCCTCGATGACGGTTATCGGCTGGTGTTCAACGCCTCCACCCGCGATCAGGATCTGGCCTGGATGCAAACGCATCAGGCCGGTTTCGACGTGCATCTGCACGAACGCGCCGAGCTGGCGATGCTGGCCATTCAAGGTCCGCAGGCCCGGCACAAGATTGCCGAACTGGTGACCCAGTCTCGCGCGACGCTGATCCAGATGCTCAAACCTTTCGAAGGCCACGCCGACGGCGACTGGTTCATCGCGCGCACCGGTTACACCGGCGAGGATGGTCTGGAAATCGTTCTGCCGGCCAGTCAGGCTCCGGGATTTTTCAACGATCTGGTTGGCGCGGGCATTTCGCCGATCGGCCTCGGCGCTCGCGATACGCTGCGCGTTGAAGCCGGGATGAACCTGTACGGTCAGGACATTCATCAAGACGTTTCGCCACTGGCCTCGAACATGGCCTGGAGCATTGCCTGGGAGCCGGCCACGCGTCAGTTCATCGGTCGCGACGCTCTACAGGCCGAGCAAGCCGCAGGTGTGCAGCACAAACTGGTCGGTCTGGTGCTTGAAGAACGCGGGGTTTTGCGCGCGCATCAGGTCGTGCGTATCGCCAATGTTGGCGAAGGGGAGATCACCAGTGGTAGTTTCTCTCCTACGCTTAGCAAGTCGATTGCCCTGGCGCGTGTACCGATGGCGACAGCCGACCGCGCCGAAGTGGAAATCCGTGGCAAGTGGTATCCGGTACGGGTGGTCAAACCGACCTTCGTCCGTCACGGCAAAACCTTGATCTAACTTATTTCCGGCGGACACCACCGCTGACCTACTTCTTGAGGACACCGAACATGAGCAACATCCCCGCCGACCTGCGTTTTGCCGAAAGTCATGAATGGGCGCGTCTGGAAGCTGACGGCACCGTCACCGTGGGCATCAGTGACCACGCGCAGGAAGCGCTGGGCGATGTGGTATTCGTCGAGCTGACGGAAGTGGGCAAAGTGTTTGCCGCTGAAGATCAGGCCGGAGTGGTTGAATCGGTGAAAGCCGCTTCCGACATCTACTCGCCGATCAGCGGTGAAGTGATCGCGATCAACGAAGAGCTGGGCGGTTCGCCTGAACTGCTCAACTCCGATCCGTACGGCGCGTGGATTTTCAAGCTCAAGCCAAGCGACAAGGCCGAGCTGGACAAGCTGCTCGACGCGGCCGCCTACAAGGCAGCCATCGGCGAATAAGCTGCACGCAACGTCCCAAAGCCCCGACTCGTCGGGGCTTTTTTCTGTCCGGGATTCGCCCATGGCAGTGGCTGCTATGCTGGTTTGACCGTGTTGCATTGACGCCGAGCGCCAGCCAAGAGAGAGCCCGTCATGTCCCAGTTGCCGTCCCTGAGCCAGTTACGCGATCCCGAGGCTTTCCTGCGCCGCCACCTCGGCCCCGATGCCGCCGAACAACAGGCGATGCTCGACAGCCTCGGCCTTGGCAGCCGGGTCGAGCTGATCGAGCAGACGGTGCCGCCGGGAATTCGTCTGAATCGCGCACTGGATCTGCCGCCAGCACTGGACGAGCAGGCGGCGCTGGCCAGACTGCGTGGCTATGCCGAGCAGAATCAGGTCTGGACCAGCCTGATCGGCATGGGCTATCACGGCACCCTTACGCCTGCGGTCATCCTGCGCAACGTGCTGGAAAATCCCGGCTGGTACACCGCGTACACGCCTTACCAACCCGAGATTGCTCAGGGCCGACTGGAAGCGTTGCTCAACTTTCAGCAACTGACCATCGACCTCACCGGTCTCGAACTGGCCAACGCCTCCTTGCTCGACGAAGCCACCGCAGCCGCGGAAGCCATGGCACTGGCCAAACGAGTGGCCAAGTCGAAGAGCAATCTGTTTTTCGTCGATGAAAACTGTCACCCGCAGACCATTTCCGTGGTGCAGACCCGCGCCGAAGGCTTTGGCTTCGAACTGATCATCGACGCTGTGGATAACTTGAAGCAGCACCAGGTGTTCGGCGCCTTGCTGCAATACCCGGACACCCACGGCGAAATCCGTGACCTGCGCCCGTTGATCGATCATTTGCACGCGCAACAAGCGCTGGTCTGTGTCGCCGCCGATCTGTTGAGCTTGTTACTGCTGACCCCGCCGGGTGAGATGGGCGCGGATGTGGTGTTCGGTTCCAGTCAGCGCTTCGGTGTGCCGATGGGCTACGGCGGTCCGCACGCGGCGTTTTTCGCCAGCCGCGAAGAATACAAACGGGCGATTCCGGGTCGGATAATTGGCGTGTCGAAAGATGCACGCGGCAACATCGCGCTGCGCATGGCCCTGCAAACCCGCGAGCAACATATTCGCCGCGAGAAGGCCAATTCGAACATTTGCACTGCGCAGGTTTTATTGGCCAACATCGCCAGTTTCTATGCTGTTTATCACGGGCCGGAAGGGCTGAAACGCATCGCCCAACGGGTGCATCGACTGACCTGCATTCTGGCTGCTGGGCTGGCGCGGCATGGCATCAACCGGATCAACCAGCAGTTCTTCGACACGCTAACGCTGGACGTTGGCGGCGCGCAGACCGCGATTATCGAAAGTGCCCAGGCCGCGCAGATCAACCTGCGGATTCTCGGCCGTGGCCGCTTGGGCTTGAGCCTCGACGAAACTTGCGACGAAAACACCGTGGTCAAACTGTTCGACGTGCTGCTCGGTGCCGATCATGGGCTGAACGTCGAGGAACTGGATGCCGAAGCGCTGGATTCCGGCATCCCGGACAATCTGCAAAGAACCACGCCGTACCTGCGCCACCCGGTGTTCAACGCCCACCACAGCGAAACCGAAATGCTGCGCTACCTCAAACAACTGGAGAACAAGGATCTGGCGCTCAACCAGTCGATGATCCCGCTCGGCTCCTGCACCATGAAACTCAACGCCACCAGCGAAATGATCCCGATCACTTGGCCGCAGTTCGCCAATCTGCACCCGTTTGTACCGCGTGAGCAGGCTGTCGGCTACACGCTGATGATCGAAGAACTTGAGCAGTGGCTGTGCGCGATCACCGGGTTCGATGCGATCTGCATGCAGCCCAACTCCGGCGCGCAGGGCGAATACGCCGGGTTGTTGGCGATCCGCAAATATCACGAGAGCCGGCAGCAGGGCGGACGCGATGTGTGCCTGATTCCGTCCTCGGCTCACGGTACCAATCCGGCTTCGGCGCAGATGGTTGGCTTGCGCGTGGTGATCGTCGAATGCGACGAGGCTGGTAACGTTGATCTGGAAGACTTGAAGGCCAAGGCCTCCGAGGCCGGCGCGAAACTGTGCTGCCTGATGGCCACCTATCCGTCCACCCACGGCGTCTACGAAGAGGGCATCAGTGAAATCTGCGAAGTTATCCACAAGCACGGCGGTCAGGTGTACATGGATGGCGCCAACCTGAATGCACAAGTTGGGCTGACACGCCCCGCTGACATTGGCGCCGACGTATCACACATGAACTTGCACAAGACTTTCTGCATCCCGCATGGTGGCGGCGGGCCGGGCATGGGGCCGATTGGCGTACGCGCGCATCTGGCGCCGTTCGTGGCCAATCATCCGGTGGTGCCGATTGACGGGCCGCAAGCGCAGAACACGGCGGTCAGTGCGGCGCCTTGGGGCAGCGCGAGCATTTTGCCGATCAGCTGGATGTACATCGCGATGATGGGGCCGCAACTGGCGGATGCCAGCGAGGTGGCAATCCTCGCGGCGAATTACCTGGCGCAGCATCTGTCCGGCGCGTTTCCGGTGCTTTACACCGGTCGCAATGGGCGAGTCGCACATGAATGCATTCTCGATTTGCGCCCGCTCAAGGCGTTGACCGGGATCAGCGAAGAAGATGTCGCCAAACGTCTGATGGATTACGGCTTTCACGCGCCGACCATGTCATTCCCGGTGCCGGGTACCTTGATGGTCGAACCGACCGAGAGTGAATCCAAGGCTGAGCTGGACCGTTTCATCGGCGCGATGCTCAGCATCCGTGCGGAAATCACCGAAGTGCAGAACGGCAACTGGCCGGCCGAGGACAATCCGCTCAAGCGTGCGCCGCACACCTTGGCCGATATCATCGGCGTGTGGGAGCGGCCTTACAGCATCGAGCAAGCCATTACTCCGGATGCGCACACCAAGGCGCACAAGTATTGGCCGGCGGTGAATCGGGTGGATAACGTCTATGGCGACCGCAATCTGTTTTGCGCCTGCGTCCCGGTAGACGATTACCGTTAAAGATCAAAAGATCGCAGCCTGCGGCAGCTCCTACAGGTTTTGCGATCATCCATAAATTGCCGTGCACACTGATTACTGTAGGAGCTGCCGCAGGCTGCGATCTTTTGATTTTGCTTCAAAAAAATGCCGCTCGATTGAGCGGCATTTTTCTTTTCGTCTGGAAGGTTATTCCGACGCCACTGCATTCTTCGCCAGAATGGCATTAGCCAATTCCATGTCTGTCGCCTGCAACCCTGGGTTATCAGCGCGGACTTTCTGCATGGCAGCTTCCAGATACGGTCCACGGATACCGCCTTCGCTGGCTACGAAACTGCCGGCGTCATCCTGTGCAGCAACGATCAGCTTGTGATCCTTGAACGTCAGGTAAGTCGAACCGGTGGTGGCGCCGGACGAAATGACGTTACGCCAAAAGCTGTCGGCCATTGCCGAACCGACGGGCAGAGACAACAGGGCAACGGTAGCAACAGCAAGTTTGAGACGCATAAGGGGTGACTCCACTGATTTAACTACGGGGTTGGATCGCGATTTCCATGATCCGGTTCCGTGAGAGCCTATTTCTGCTCGCTCTGCGGTGTCACTCGCAATACTTCTTCAATAGTTGTCAGCCCCGCCGCGACCTTCTGCGCGCCGGACAAGCGCAGGCTGCGCATGCCTTCCTTGAACGCCTGACGGCGGATTGCCGTCAGATCGGTGTCCGGGGTAATCAACGTTTTGAGGCCGTCGGTCAGCTGCATGATTTCGTAAACACCTGCGCGGCCGTGATAGCCGGTGTCGCGGCATTCCAGGCAACCGATTGCGCGTTGCGCATTGCTCGGCAGCGGTGCTTGCCACGGTCGCGTCAGGGTTTGCCAGTCTTCCTCGCCGAGGGTCAATGGTGCCTTGCAGTGCGGGCACAAGGTTCGCACCAGACGTTGCGCCATGACGCCGAGAACCGTGGCTTTGATCAGGTAATGCGGCACACCGAGTTCGAGTAAACGGCTGATCGCACTCGGCGCATCGTTGGTGTGCAGGGTCGACAGCACCAGGTGCCCGGTCAACGCTGCCTGAATCGCCATTTCGGCGGTTTCCAGATCGCGGATCTCGCCGATCATGATGATGTCCGGGTCCTGGCGCATCAGCGCGCGCACCCCGGCGGCGAAGGTCAGGTCGATGTTGTGCTGCACCTGCATCTGATTGAAGGCCGGCTCGACCATCTCGATCGGGTCTTCGATGGTGCAGAGGTTGACCTCCGGCGTCGCCAGTTTCTTCAGCGTGGTGTACAGCGTGGTGGTCTTGCCCGAACCGGTCGGCCCGGTCACAAGGATGATGCCGTTGGGCTGGCCGGTCATGTCCTGCCAGCGCCGCAGGTCGTCGGCGGAAAACCCCAGCTGATCGAAATCCTTGAGCAGCACTTCCGGGTCGAATATCCGCATGACCATTTTTTCGCCGAACGCGGTGGGCAGGGTCGACAGCCGCAGCTCGACTTCGCCGCCGTCCGGGGTCTTGGTCTTGACCCGGCCGTCCTGCGGCTTGCGTTTCTCGGCGACGTTCATCCGGCCGAGGCTCTTCAAACGACTGACGATGGCCATGGTCACTTGCGGCGGAAATTGATAGACGTTGTGCAATACGCCGTCGATGCGAAAACGCACGGTGCCTTGCTCGCGCCGCGGTTCGATGTGGATATCGCTGGCGCGTTGCTGGAAGGCGTACTGGAACAGCCAGTCGACGATATTGACGATGTGCGCGTCGTTGGCGTCCGGCTCCTGATCGCTGGCGCCGAGGTTGAGCAACTGTTCGAAGTTGCCGAGGTTGCCGGTTTGCTGATCGGCATTGCTTGCGCCGGTGACCGATTTCGCCAGACGAAAGAATTCGACGCTGAAGCGCTGGATATCCGCCGGGTTGGCCACCACGCGTTTGATCGGCAATTTGAGTACGTGGGTCAGATCAGCTTCCCAGCCAGTGACGTAAGGCTGGGCGCTGGCCACGGTGACCACCTCCCGGTCGACCGACACCGCGAGAATCTTGTGCCGCTGCGCAAAGGCGTAGGACATCAGCGGCGTGATCGCGGCAACGTTGATCTTCAGCGGGTCGATGCGCAAGTACGGCTGGCCCGCCTGCTGTGCCAGCCACAGGGTCAGGCTTTCGAGATCGAGATGTTTGCCCGGACGGCTGAGGTCGTCGAGTTGCTGGCTGGCGATGAACTCCAGCGGATGTTTCTGACCATGGGCGGCATGCCGACGACGGGCATTCAGCGCCTGTTCGGCCGCGTCCTGGCAGATAAACCCCTGAGCGACCAGTTCACGCAGAACATCGTTGAGATCCAGCCAGCGGTCCTGAGTGGCGAGTTGAACGGACATGCGGGCTCCTTTTGAACGACTGTGCGCAAAGGATAGTCGTGGCCGCACAGACTGCTGGGCCACTACCCGACGAAGGCGTTTCGATTTTTGTCAGCCGGCCGCCTGCTCGGGCGCAGCCGACGCCGCGTCGGCGTCTTGCAGGTTCACCGAGCACACGCTGATCAGGTTACGAAGTTTTTCCGCGATCACTTCGGCGCGGTGCCAACTGAGGCCATCGATAACGATATCGAGCGACAGTAGATCGTCCAGCCGCTGGACATTGACCTGCTGCGGCGTGAGGAACTGCAAGGCGAACAGATTGAGTGCCCGGCACAAAAGATCCGGTTCGGCTTCAGCGAGTATCTGATAGTGCGCGCGGCAATGCGCGTTGCTCACGTTCCACACATCGGCGCGGGGCGGTGGGGTGTTCACGGCTTCGAGGTGCGGCATGGCGGGTCTCCAAAATAACTGGAGGAATTTTTACATTCGCTGGCGGGCATTTCTTATCTAAGATGAGCGAAATCCGTGGTTGATCGTAAGGATCAATTCGTCAGCTACTAAGTTTGAGGAATATTTATGCGCAGCGAGCTCGACAGCTACGATCGACGCATTCTCGCGCTGCTGCAAGAGGACGCTTCTTTGTCCAGCGCGCAGATCGCCGAGCAGGTGGGTCTGTCGCAATCGCCATGCTGGCGGCGGATTCAGCGGATGAAGGAGGAGGGGATCATTCGCGGGCAGGTGACTTTGCTCGATCGCAAGAAAATCGGCCTGAATACGCAGATCTTCGCCGAGATAAAACTCAACGCCCACGGGCGGTCGAACTTCACGGAGTTCACCGAGGCGATTCGCGGTTTTCCGGAAGTGCTGGAGTGTTATGTGCTGATGGGCGCGGTGGATTTTCTACTGCGCATTGTTGCGGCGGACATCGAGGCGTATGAGCGCTTCTTCTTCGAGAAGCTGTCGCTGGTGCCGGGGATTCAGGAAGTGAACTCGATAGTGGCGCTTTCAGAGATCAAATCCACAACCAGTTTGCCGGTGTAGCACTGATAGCTTTTTGTGGCGAGGGAGCTTGCTCCCGCTGGAGGCCGAAGGACTCCCAATACCGGCGAACACCAGTTTTGGGGCCGCTTCGCAGCCCAGCGGGAGCAAGCTCCCTCGCCACAGGGGGTTTACATACGCAGCAGCATTTTCCAGGCACGGTTTTGATACACGGCAATCGCCTGATGCTTGCGCGCATCGAGCAGTTCGTCAGTGATCGTCGGTTCGTTGGCCAGTTGCGCCAGTTTGTTCAGCTCGCCGTACAGACGATCCATCTCCGGCACATCCAGCACGTTGCGTGCGTGGTGCAGCCAGACCTGAATACGCTCGATGCGCGGCAGTTGTTCGGCCAGATCTTCCGGCTGCTGCTGATAACGCTGCAATTGCAGGGAAGTCGCTTCCTCACCCAGCAGACGTGGCAGCCAGCTACCGAGTTGCGCAGCGCCCTGACGATTGCCACGCGTGTTGCGGTCGGCAGTCCAGGTGCGAGCCAGCAACCAGCGTGAAGTGTTCAGCGAGAACTGGCCCCAGCGCGGGTCTTCGAGTTCTTCGAGGAACTGCTCTGGCGCGGCTTTGCGCACGTCTTCGTCTTCCACACCGGCCTGAACCAGCGGACGCCAGTCTTCAAGCAATGCGTCCAACGCAACGCGCAGATCGTGGGTCGATTGACGCGGCGCGGCCTGGCCGAGGCTGCTGAGCAGTGCACGCAGTTCAGCGAGGTTCTCGACCCAGTCCAGCAGCAAACGCCAGTGGCCGTTGAAGCGATATTGCTCGGCCAGACGCTGACTGCTCGCCAGCAAATGCCAGCCCAGCGCGGCGAAAGCGTCGTCCAGCGGCGTTTCGACGCTGATCGCCGGCGCTGGCAGGCTCAGCGAATAGCTGTTGGCATCGAACAAACGATAACCACGCTCAGCCTTGCTGATGTCGCATGGCATCAACGCCAGAGTGGCGGCCAGCTCAGCGGCCAGTTCCAGCAGCGCGGCAGGCTCGCCTTCGCGCAGTTCCAGTTCCAGCTCGCAGATTTCTTCTTTCTGTTTGCCGACTACCACGTGGCCCAGATCCAGTGCAGCTTCGATAACCACTTTGGTCTTGCCACGGCCCCAGGCAATTTCCGCGCGTTCGCGGACGAAATCGGTGGTGAAGATTGGTTTCAGGGTTTTCTTGTCCAGCTCGGCCAGCGACTCGGGCCAGCATTCGCCGTCGAGTTTTTTCACGTCAAGCTTGGCTTTCGGCAGGATCCAGTCGTATTCGTTACGCTCGGACAGACCTGCAACGCTCTGGCCGCGGGTCTTGAGGGTCTGAATCACCTCTTCGCCATCCTTGCGCAGGCGCAGGGCGACTTTGGCCTGGGCCAGATCGCGCTCCGGGGTGTCGAAGTACTGGTTCATCAACTCACGGCGTTCCCAGCCACTTTTGTTGCGTTTTTTCAGTAACGGGTGCTCGCGCAGCGCAGCGAGGGTTTCGCGGCTGACGCGGAGTTTGATTTCGGTTTCTTTTTGCATGGCCGGAAAATCCAGGATCGGGAGCGCAGCCGGGGGAATATGTGGCTGCCAAGGCCGTGCAGTGTACAGGACTCAAACTTCCTACG
Organism: Pseudomonas sp. P4795; assembly: GCF_048822895.1. NCBI lineage: Bacteria > Pseudomonadati > Pseudomonadota > Gammaproteobacteria > Pseudomonadales > Pseudomonadaceae > Pseudomonas > Pseudomonas sp. P4795. The sequence goes on from NZ_JBMFBT010000004.1 coordinate 342,408, forward strand.
CTTTGCGGCGGTTTATTCCTGGCGCCGGATGGCTCTATGATGGACTTCAAATCGGGAGTTGGAGTCAGCGATGCCTTTGCCGTCCATGCAAGACCAGTTCGCTGCGTTGATCGCCGCACCCTCGGTCAGCTGCACCCAACCGAACCTGGATCAGTCCAACCGGGCGGTGATCGATTTGCTTGCCGGCTGGCTCGGCGATCTGGGTTTCGCCTGCGATATCCAGCAGGTCAGCCCGGGCAAATTCAACCTGCTCGCCAGTTTCGGCAGCGGCCCCGGCGGACTGGTGCTGGCCGGGCACAGCGACACAGTGCCGTACGACGACGCACTGTGGCAGACCGATCCGTTGAAACTGACTGAAGTCGATGGCCGCTGGGTCGGACTCGGCAGTTGCGACATGAAGGGCTTTTTCGCCCTGATCATCGACGCCGTGCAACCGCTGCTCGATCAACCGTTCAAGCAACCGCTGCTGATCCTCGCCACCTGCGATGAAGAAAGCTCGATGTCTGGCGCCCGCGCGCTGGCCGAAGCGGGCAAACCGCTGGGCCGGGCGGCGGTGATCGGCGAGCCGACCGGGCTCAAGCCGATCCGCATGCACAAAGGCATCATGATGGAGCGCATCAACATCCTCGGGCAGAGCGGCCATTCGTCGGATCCGCGCTTGGGGCACAGTGCTCTGGAAGCGATGCACGATGCCATCGGCGAGCTGCGTGGCCTGCGCCTGTTGTGGCAGCGCGAATTCCGTAATCCGCAGTTCAGTGTGCCGCAGCCGACCATGAATTTCGGCTGCATTCACGGCGGCGACAACCCCAACCGCATCTGCGGCCAGTGTTCGCTGGAGTTCGACCTGCGGCCGCTGCCGGGCATGGACCCGAAAATCCTGCGCGCGGAGATTCTGCGCAAGCTCAATCCGGTGGCCGAGCGACATCAGGTGAAGATCGACTACGCGCCGCTGTTCCCGGAAGTGCCACCGTTCGAGCAGTCCGAAAACTGCGAACTGGTGCGGATCGCCGAAAAACTCACCGGCCATGCGGCCGAAGCGGTGGCGTTCGGCACCGAAGCGCCTTATCTTCAGCGCCTTGGCTGCGAAACCATTGTGCTCGGCCCCGGCGATATCGCCTGTGCGCACCAACCGGGCGAGTACCTTGAAATGTCACGTTTGCAGCCTACTGTGCAGCTATTGCGGCAGTTGATTGAACATTACTGCCTGAAGAATTGAACGCATTCCCTACACGGGGCGGCTAAATCGCAGATGTCCAAACCCGTATTCATGAGGAGAGCGCGCGTGTCGCCAAACCTGTCCCGACGATAACCATCAGCCCGCTGTGCGTTTTCCGTTTTGCCTTTTTTCCGGCTGCTATTTATTACAGGCCCAGGTTCATGCCCGAATACGTCAATTGGCTCCGCCACGCGTCCCCTTACATCAATGCCCACCGCGACTGCACGTTCGTCGTCATGCTGCCCGGCGACGGCGTGGAGCATCCGAACTTTGGCAACATCGTTCACGACCTGGTGCTGTTGCACAGCCTTGGCGTGCGGCTGGTGCTGGTCCACGGTTCGCGACCGCAGATTGAAACCCGCCTTGCTGCTCGCGGCCTGACTCCGCATTACCACCACGGCATGCGCATTACCGATGCGGCAACGCTGGAGTGCGTGATCGACGCCGTCGGTCAGTTGCGCATCGCCATCGAAGCGCGCCTGTCGATGGACATGGCTTCGTCGCCGATGCAGGGCTCGCGCCTGCGCGTGGCCAGCGGCAATCTGGTGACTGCGCGGCCTATCGGTGTGCTTGAAGGCGTTGATTATCACCACACCGGGGAAGTACGCCGGGTCGACCGCAAGGGTATCAATCGCCTGCTCGATGAGCGTTCGATTGTGCTGTTGTCGCCGTTGGGTTACTCGCCGACCGGTGAAATCTTCAATCTTGCCTGCGAAGACGTCGCTACGCGCGCCGCCATCGATCTCGGGGCTGACAAGCTGCTGCTGTTTGGCGCTGACCTCGGTCTGATCGACGAGAACGGCAAGTTGGTACGCGAGTTGCGCCCTCAACAAGTCCCGGCGCATTTGCAGCGCCTGGGCAGCAATTACCAGGGCGAACTGCTGGATGCCGCCGCCGAAGCCTGCCGTGGTGGCGTGGCGCGCAGCCATATCGTCAGTTATGCCGAGGACGGCGCGCTGCTGACCGAGCTGTTCACCCGTGACGGTGGCGGTACGCTGGTGGCGCAGGAGCAATTCGAGCTGGTGCGCGAGGCCGCGATTGAAGACGTCGGCGGTTTGCTCGACTTGATCAGCCCGCTGGAAGAGCAGGGCATTCTGGTGCGGCGTTCGCGCGAAGTGCTGGAGCGCGAGATCGAGCAGTTCAGCGTGGTCGAGCGTGAAGGCATGATCATCGCTTGTGCGGCGCTGTATCAGATTGCCGATTCGGATGCCGGTGAACTGGCGTGTCTGGCGGTCAATCCGGAATATCGTCACGGCCGGCGCGGCGATGAGTTGCTGGAACGCATCGAAACCCGCGCGCGGGCGCAGGGCTTGAAGACCTTGTTCGTTCTCACCACCCGCACTGCCCACTGGTTCCGCGAGCGCGGGTTCGAGCCAAGCAGTGTCGAACGCCTGCCAGCGGCACGCGCCTCGCTGTACAACTATCAGCGCAACTCGAAAATCTTCGAAAAAGCCCTCTGATCTGAATGTGCGGGACTTTTGTGGCGAGGGGATTTATCCCCGCTGGACTGCGTAGCAGTCCCCCGCTTTTCCGAGTCGAGAGCGGGGCCGCTGCGCGCCCCATCGGGGATGAATCCCCTCGCCACAAAGTCCTGTGATTAGTCGGTTACAAACTTCGCGCTGACATACGGCGAGTAATCCGCCAGCACCGTTTCAACCTTGCCTTGCTCCTTCAAAAACTTCGCCGTTTCGGCAATCGCCCTGGCCGTGCCGCCGTCCAGCAGCGCAGTGGACTGCTGTGCCTTGGCATCCGGGAACGCCGAGCCGGCCAGTAATTCCGGAACATCAGCGGCATTGGCACCGGTCAGTTTGGCGATTTTCTGCACCGGCACCGAGTCCGCCGTCCAGCTGTCTTTGTGCGCCGCGTAATCGGCGAACGAATCCAGCGTGACCTTGGCGAACTTGGCCACGACGTCCGGATGCTTCTCGGCGAAGTCCTTGCGCGCGACCCACACTTCGAAGGTCGGTGCGCCCCATTGGCCGACTTGTGCCGCATCGGTCAGGGTCTTGCCGGTTTTGCGGATTTCACCCAGTGCCGGAGACCAGACAAACGCGCCATCGATGTCGCCGCGTTTCCACGCTGCTGCGATTTCCGCCGGTTGCAGGTTCACCACTTTGACTTTCGAGGCGTCCAGGCCCCAGTGCTTGAGTGCGCCGAGCAGGCTGTAGTGCGAAGTAGAAACGAAAGGCGTGGCGATGGTCTTGCCGACCAGGTCTTCAGGCTTGTTGATGCCGCTGCCGTTACGCACCACCAAGGCTTCAGCGGCATTGATCTGTGCCGAAACGATGAAAGCCACAATCGGCAAGTTACGCGAGGCGGCGGCAGCCAAAGGACTGGAACCGAGGTTGCCGATCTGCACATCCCCTGAAGCAATGGCTGTCACAACTTCCGGGCCGCTGTTGAAGCGGCGCCAGTCGATTTTCTCGCCGATGGTCTTCTCGTAGACCCCATCGGCCTGCGGCACTTTGCTCGGATCAATGCCGGTTTGATAACCCACCGTGAGGTTGGCTGCTTGGGCAGAAAAAGAAATCAGTGCTGACACACAAACTGTAACAAATTGACTAGATAGTGCGCGTTTGGCCATCATGGCGTCGCCTTTTCGATAGGGTTTGACGATTCGGGGTTGCGCCAAAGCTAATCGATCTAAAAAAAGGCTAACAAATACCATTTAGGAATGAGCTTAGTCGCCGATACGCTGTATCCCGGTGATGATGGCCACTACACGGCCATATTCCTTAATGGTATGAAAAAGGATGAATAAATTCTTTTTGGCTTTATCAGGAATTCTTTACCCTGCAGGGACCAAATAACTGCGATTAGACCTTGGTCGTAGACACACAAGGTTACGATTGACTTGTCAGTCACGGTCTGGCGCTAATCGCGCATCTTAGGATCCAGGGGCATCAGACTCCGGACCAGGAACACAAGAATTAGAAACGAGAGGAGCGATACATGAACAAGTCCACCTTGGCCCTGGCCGTGGCCGTAGGGGTTATGGCGCAGCAGGCAGGCGCCGCCGGTTTCATCGAAGACAGCAAGGCTACCTTGGGTCTGCGTAACTTCTACATCAACACTGACAACCGCGACAGCGCTGCCAAAACCGCTTCTGGCGTGCAGAACAAGAACGAAGAATGGGGCCAAGGCTTCGATCTGCGCTTCATCTCCGGTTACACCCAAGGCACTGTTGGCTTCGGTATCGACGCTATCGGCCTGCTGGGCGTGCGTCTGGATTCGGGCGGCGGCACCAACGGCGCGACCTCGACTTCCTACGGTGGCACTGTGTTCCCGAGCAAGTCCAACGGTGAAGCAGTGGACAACTTCTCCAGCCTGGGTCTGACTGCTAAAGCCAAGATCTCCCAGACTGAGCTGAAACTGGGCACCTTGCAGCCGAAAAACCCGGTAATCGTGACCAACGACGGTCGTCTGTTGCCACAAACTTGGCAGGGTGGCCAGATCACTTCCGGCGAGATCAAGGACCTGACCTTGGTCGGCGGTCAGATCGAGCACGTGAAGGGCCGTAACTCCAGCAACGAAGAACAGCTGTCTATCGGTGGTGCGAACGCTCGCGTTGCCAACAGCAACAAGTTCATCTACGCCGGTGGTGACTACAAGATCACCAAAGACCTGACTGCCCAGTACTACTACGGCAATCTGGAAGATTTCTACAAGCAACACTTCCTGGGTCTGGTTCACAACTGGGCAATCGGCCCGGGCGTGCTGAAGTCTGACTTCCGCTACTTCAACAGCTCCGACGACGGCGCCAACAGCAACACTGCTGCTTACTTCGGTAACGGTAACTACGTCGGCAACGTCAGCGGCAAAGGTAAGATCGACAACAACCTGTACAGCGGTCTGTTCCTGTACACCGTTGAAGGTCACACGTTCGGTGGCGGTTACCAGGTTTCCAACGGCAGCAGCGACTTCCCTTGGCTGAACCAGGGCGACGGTTCGTCGAACTACACCATCACCGACATGCAGATCCAGAAGTTCGGCCGTGCCGGCGAGAAAACCTGGCAAGCTCGCTACTCGTATGACTTCGCTAAAGTCGGCCTTCCAGGTCTGACCGCCGGCATGGTTTACCTGCGTGGCAGCGACATCGACACTGTGGGTACCAACCGTCGTGAAAACGGCAATGGCAACTCCGAGTGGGAGCGTGACCTGACTGTTGGTTACGTAGTACCTGAAGGCCCGTTGAAGAACCTGGGCCTGATGTGGAAAAACGCTACCTGGCGCAACGACATCCCGGGTCAACGCGACCAGGACGAAAACCGCCTGATCGTCAGCTACTCGATCCCGCTGTTGTAATAGCGCGCTCAAGCTACTGATGTAAAAAAGCCCCGTCCGGCATCGCGCCGGACGGGGCTTTTGCGTTTTCGCGTCAGGCTCACCCCCGTAAGCCTGACGCGAATTTCCCTCTTTGCAGCAACTCAAGGCCTTCTCGAACCTTGCGACCGATGTTCGTCGCGATAGCGTCGTGCGTCCAGTGAACAGATGTTTAATATTCTTTTAAGGTATAGATATCTAGTTATTTATTCTTTTTCAGAAGCATAAAAGCCGGGCTACAGTTGAGGTCTCCAACAACTCATAAGGAGCCGCACCATGAGCCTCAGACTTGGCGACATCGCCCCCGATTTCGAACAGGATTCCAGCGCCGGCAAGATTCGTTTTCACGAATGGCTGGGCGATAGCTGGGGCGTGCTGTTCTCCCATCCGGCGGATTTCACTCCGGTATGCACCACCGAGCTGGGCTTCACCGCCAAGCTCAAGGATGAATTTTCCAAGCGCGGCGTCAAAGCCATCGCGCTGTCGGTCGACCCGGTGGACTCGCACTACAAGTGGATCGAAGACATCAACGAAACCCAGAACACCATCGTCAACTTTCCGATCCTGGCCGATGCCGATCGCAAGGTCTCCGATCTGTACGATCTGATCCACCCGAACGCCAGCGACACCCTGACCGTGCGCTCGTTGTTCGTGATCGATCCGAACAAAAAGATTCGCCTGACCATTACTTACCCGGCGAGTACCGGGCGCAATTTCCACGAAATCCTGCGGGTGATCGACTCGCTGCAACTCACCGACAACTACAAAGTGGCCACCCCGGCCAACTGGCAGGACGGCGACGAAGTGGTGATCGTGCCGTCGCTCAAGGACGAAGACGAAATCAAAAAACGCTTTCCGAAAGGCTATCGCGCGGTGAAGCCATACCTGCGCCTGACTCCGCAGCCGAACAAGTAATTTCCGAGGATCTGCAGTATCCGCAAAGCAGGGTTTCAGGCCGTTTCGACGGCCTTTTTTTCGTCCTGAAGAAATTAAAACGCATATCTCTAAAACGTATAACCAAATGAATAAATATGATTTATGGATATATAAATCAGCTGGTAAGGTCACTCACATCGAAGCGAGATCGCAAACCGCGAATCGCCTGTAATGCGTAAGGAATCGTCTGAATGCTGGTCGTCTCACTCGGTGGCAGTCCAAGCCTGCGCTCCCGTTCCGGGGTGTTGCTGGAACGCTCGCAACGCTGGTTGCAACAGCAAGGGGTGGAAGTGGTGAGTTATCAGGTGCGGGACTTCCCGGCCGAAGACCTGCTGCACGCGCGCTTCGACAGCCCAAAGGTGCTCGACCTGCTGCAACAGATCGAAAACGCCGACGGCCTGCTGATCGCCACCCCGGTTTACAAAGCTTCGTTTTCCGGCGCACTGAAAACCGTGCTCGATCTGCTGCCGGAGCGCGCACTGAACCACAAGGTGGTTTTGCCGATGGCTACCGGTGGCAGCATCGCCCACATGTTGGTGGTCGATTACGCCCTCAAGCCAGTGTTGTCGGCACTGAAAGCCCAGGAAATGCTGCAAGGGATTTTTGCCGAGGACAGCCAGATCGCTTATGGCGAAGGCAGTGCCCAGGCGCAGTTGGCACCGGCGCTGGAGCAGCGTCTGCACGAAGCGCTGGACCAGTTCATCGGCGCCATGGCCCGCCGGCCGAAACCGCTGGAACCGGGCCTGTTGAACGAACGTTTATTGAGTGCTCGCTGGAGCATTTAAAGCTTCATCCGTATTAGATCCACTCACCTTACTCAGCCGCTAACGGCCAAGCAGGTGCAGCCAAAACCCCACAGCAAATCAGGAGAGCGCTATGCGCACTGTATTTTTGCGTCGCGGTCTGGTCGCTCTGTTTGCTGCGGCTGTGTCCTTCGGCGCCATCACCCAAGCTCAAGCCGAGACTTTGAGAATCGGTTATCAAAAGTACGGCACCTTGGTGCTGCTCAAAGCCAAAGGCACGTTGGAAAAACGCCTTGCTGCCCAAGGCGTCGATGTGCAATGGACTGAATTTCCCGGCGGCCCACAGCTGCTGGAAGGCCTGAACGTCGGCTCGATCGACTTCGGCGTCACCGGCGAAACCCCGCCAGTCTTCGCGCAAGCTGCCGGCGCCGATCTGCTCTACGTCGCTTACGAGCCACCAGCGCCGAACAGCGAAGCGATCCTCGTGCCGAAAGACTCGCCGATCAAATCGGTGGCCGATCTCAAGGGCAAGAAAGTCGCCCTGAACAAAGGCTCCAACGTGCACTACCTGCTGGTGCGCGCACTGGAAGACGCCGGCCTCAAATACACCGACATCCAAACGGTATTCCTGCCGCCGGCCGATGCCCGCGCCGCGTTCGAACGTGGCAGCGTGGATGCCTGGGTGATCTGGGATCCGTACCAGGCCGCCGCCGAGAAACAACTGCAAGCGCACACCCTGCGCGACGGCAAAGGCATCGTCGACAACCACCAGTTCTATCTGGCGACCAAGCCTTATGCGCAGAAAAATCCCGAGGTGATCAAGACCCTCGTCGAAGAAGTGCGCGCAGTCGGCGAGTGGTCCAAAGCCAATCCTGAAGACGTGACGCAACAGGTCGCGCCACTGCTCGGCCTGCCAGCAGACATCACCCTGACGTCGGTGAAACGCCAAGGCTACGGTGCACTGTTCCTGACCCCGGAAGTGGTCGCCGCGCAACAGAAAATCGCTGACACCTTCTTCGGGCTCAAGCTGATTCCCAAGCCGTTGAGCATCAAGGACGTGATCTGGACCCCTCCGGCCGCTGTGGCTAAAGCGCAGTAATTCGAATCCCCAAGGAGACCACTCCATGAGCCTCAATATCTTCTGGTTCCTGCCTACCCACGGCGACGGCCATTACCTTGGCACCGCCGAAGGCGCCCGTGCCGTTGATCACGGTTATCTGCAACAGGTCGCGCAAGCGGCGGATCGTCTGGGCTTTGGCGGTGTGCTGATTCCCACCGGCCGCTCCTGCGAAGATTCGTGGCTGGTGGCAGCGTCGCTGATCCCGGTGACCCAGCGTCTGAAGTTCCTCGTCGCCCTGCGCCCCGGGATCATTTCTCCGACGGTTGCAGCGCGTCAGGCTGCGACTCTGGACCGACTGTCCGGCGGTCGTGCGCTGTTCAACCTGGTGACCGGTGGCGATCCGGAGGAATTGGCTGGCGACGGTCTGTTCCTCAGTCACGAAGAGCGCTATCAGGCCTCGGTGGAATTCACCCGCATCTGGCGCCGCGTACTGGAAGGCGAAACCGTCGATTACGACGGCCAGCACATCAGCGTGAAGGGCGCCAAATTGCTCTATCCGCCGATTCAGCAACCGCGTCCGCCGCTGTACTTCGGTGGGTCTTCGGAAGCGGCGCAGGATCTGGCCGCTGAACAAGTGGAAATGGTTCTGACTTGGGGCGAGCCGCCGGCAGCCGTCGCCGAGAAGATCGAACAAGTGCGCGTCAAAGCCGCCAAGCTTGGACGCACCGTGCGTTTCGGCATTCGTCTGCATGTGATTGTGCGTGAGACCAATGCCGAGGCCTGGCAAGCGGCGGATCGGCTGATCTCGCATCTGGACGACGACACCATTGCTCGCGCTCAAGCGTCCCTGGCGCGCTTCGATTCGGTCGGCCAGCAACGCATGGCCGCGCTGCACGGCGGCAGTCGCGACAACCTCGAAGTCAGCCCGAATCTGTGGGCCGGCGTCGGTCTGGTGCGTGGCGGTGCCGGTACGGCACTGGTCGGCGATGGTCCGACCGTGGCCGCGCGGGTCAAGGAATATGCCGATCTGGGCATCGACACGTTTATTTTCTCCGGTTATCCACACCTCGAAGAGTCGTATCGCGTCGCTGAGTTGCTGTTCCCGCATCTCGATATCGAGCGTCCGGAATTGCCGAAAGGCGCGGCTTATGTCAGCCCGTTCGGCGAAATGGTGGCCAACGATATTCTTCCCAAAGCCGCGTCGCAGAGCTGAGGCGCAGCCATGAAGAGAATTATCCACAGCCTCGCGCCCTGGGCGTTGCCGGTGTTGTTGCTGGCGGTGTGGCAGCTTTCAGTGTCGGCGGGTTGGTTGTCGACGCGGATTTTGCCGGCGCCGGTGGCGGTGATCGAAGCCGGCGTGAGCCTGGTGCGCAGCGGCGAGATCTGGACGCACCTGGCAATCAGCGGCTGGCGCGCGGCGCTGGGCTTCACCATCGGCGGCAGCATCGGTCTGGTGTTGGGCTTCATCACCGGCCTGTCGAAATGGGGCGAACGCCTGCTCGACAGCTCGGTGCAGATGATCCGCAACGTGCCGCATCTGGCGCTGATTCCGCTGGTGATCCTGTGGTTCGGCATCGACGAATCGGCGAAGATTTTTCTGGTGGCGTTGGGCACCTTGTTCCCGATCTATCTCAACACTTATCACGGCATCCGCAACGTCGATCCGGCGCTGGTAGAGATGGCCCGCAGTTATGGCCTGTCCGGTTTCAGCCTGTTCTGGCAGGTGATTCTGCCGGGCGCGTTGCCTTCGATTCTGGTCGGCGTGCGCTTTGCGCTGGGCTTCATGTGGCTGACGCTGATCGTGGCGGAAACCATTTCCGCCAGCTCGGGCATCGGCTATCTGGCGATGAATGCCCGCGAGTTCTTGCAGACCGACGTGGTGGTGCTGGCGATCCTGCTTTATGCGGTGCTGGGCAAACTGGCCGACCTCGCGGCCCGTGGACTTGAGCGTGTGTGGCTGCGCTGGCACCCGGCGTATCAAGTGGCGAAAGGAGGTGCAGCATGACCGCGCAACAACCTCCACGCCTGCTGCGCGGGATTCCGCTGGCGGTGCGCAATCTGCAGAAGACTTTCGGCGCGCGGCAAGTGCTGCGCAACGTCGACCTGCACATTCCGGCCGGGCAGTTTGTCGCCGTGGTCGGGCGCAGTGGTTGCGGCAAAAGCACCTTGCTGCGCTTGCTCGCCGGGCTTGATCTGCCGACTGACGGGGACTTGCTCGCAGGCTCTGCGCCGCTTAGTGATGCGCGGGACGACACGCGCTTGATGTTTCAGGAAGCACGTTTGCTGCCGTGGAAAAAGATCATCGACAACGTCGGTCTTGGCCTCAAGGGCAACTGGCGCCCGCAAGCCTTGCAGGCGCTGGAGTCGGTCGGTCTGGCGGATCGTGCCAATGAATGGCCGGCAGCCTTGTCCGGCGGGCAGAAGCAGCGCGTCGCACTGGCGCGCGCGTTGATCCATCAACCGCGCCTGCTACTTCTCGACGAACCGCTGGGCGCGCTGGATGCCCTGACCCGCATCGAGATGCAGCAACTGATCGAACGCCTGTGGCAGCAGCACGGTTTCACGGTGTTGCTGGTGACCCACGACGTCAGCGAAGCGGTGGCGATTGCCGACCGGGTGATTCTGATCGAGGACGGCGAAGTCGGCCTCGACTTGCACATCGAACTGCCGCGCCCGCGGGTGCGCGGTTCGCACCGGCTGGCGGCGCTGGAAACCGAAGTCCTCAACCGAGTGTTGTCCCTGCCCGGCGAACCGCCGGCACCGGAACCCGTTTCACCCTTGCCTACGCAATTGCGTTGGGCTCAATAACTCAAGCAAACGACAGGAATCATTGCCATGACTATCAAAGCCATCAACGTACGCAACCAGTTCAAAGGCTCGATCAAGGAAATCGTGCTCGGCGACGTGCTGTCGGAAATCGACGTGCAGACCGCTTCCGGCATCGTCACTTCGGTAATCACCACACGCTCGGTCAAAGAGCTGGAACTGGTGGTCGGCAGCGAAGTGATTGCCTTTGTGAAATCCACCGAGGTTTCCATCGCCAAGTTGTAAGCCCGTGAGTAAAAAACAACCCCGGAGGGTGTCAGCCTTTCGGGGTTTTTTATGCGTGTCTTTCGAGATCTGATATGTTCCGTGCTTTTGCGACAGCAGATACAGGACGCGTATGACGATCAACCGGGATGCAGCAGCGCAATTCCACGCCGGGCTCGGCTATCGGGAGTTCAGCCGCGAGCAGTGGGCGTCCTTTCGCGAGGAGGTGGAGATGAGCCTTTCGCCCGAGCAGATGAATGCGCTGATCAGTCCTGCCCAGCCGATGGCCACGGAGGAGGTCGTGGATGTCTTGCTTCCGCTGTCGCGCTTGTTGCATCTGCACTGTGCGTCTGCACAGTCGTTCGGCCAGGTGCAAGCGGCCTTCATCGGCGAGCCCGAGTTCAAGGCGCCATTCATCATCGGTGTTTCCGGCAGTGTCGCGGTAGGTAAAAGCAGTTTCGCCCGAGTGTTGGCAGCGCTGCTGGCCTCCTGGCCCGACTCACCGAATGTGCAACTGGTGACCACGGATTCGTTTCTGTTCCCGCTGGCGACGCTGGAACAGAAGAAGCTGTTGCATCGAAAAGGCTTCCCCGAGTCCTACGACAAATCACTGCTGCTGGATTTTTTGAGCTCGGTGCGCAACGAGGGCAAACCGGTCGACCTGCCGATTTATTCGCACGTGCGCTATGACATTCTGCCGAATGAAACCCAGCGGATCGAGGCGCCGGACATCATTGTCCTTGAGGGCTTGAATGTCCTGCAGGAAGACAAGTACCGCGGATTGAGTGTTCTGGACTTCATCGACTTTTCGATCTATCTGGATGCGACGACCGATGATATCCGCAAGTGGTATCTGCAACGGTTTGTGTACTTGAAGAACACGGCTTTCCAGTCGTCCGAGTCCTATTTCAACAAGTACAAACATCTGTCTGATGAAGATGCGTTGTCGATGGCTTCCGATACCTGGGATCGGGTCAACCTGAAGAATCTGGTCGAGAATATTCTGCCGACCCGTGACAGCGCGACGCTGATCATCAACAAGTCTTCAGATCATTCCGTCGACAAAGTGCTACTGCGCGCTCATTGACGTTCAGCCCGCCGGGGCCGGGCGTTTGGGCAGATACGGCGGCAGGTACAAACCGATGTAAGCGTCGAATACGCGCATGCCTTCCTCGGCCATGCGCGGGGTGATCTGCCCGTGCTGCTGTACCGAGCGCGCGTAGACGCGGTCGCCCAACTCCATCGCCAGGGCAAACACATCGACATCGTCCGGTAGCCTTGGCAGCTCGAAGTGATGATCGAACAGTTTGTGCATCAGGTCGCCCAGTTCGAGATCGTGCTGACGGTCGGCCTGGGTGACTTCAGTCAAACCGTGCTGCGCCAGAATCAGTTGGCGGGCGGCGGCATCTTCGCCATAGATTTCCAGCATGCGTTGTTCGACCAGGCGCGACAGGTCACGCCAGTCGCGCAGGGCGGCGTGGTCGATGGGTGCTTGCAGGCAGGCGCGAAATGCCGCGTGCACATCGGCGGTCAACGCTTCGAGCAGCGCCGGGACGCTGGCGAAGAAGTGGTAGACCGAGGAGGGCGGAATCTGCGCGCGCTCGGCAACGCTGTAAATCGACAGGCTGGCCACGCCCTCGGTGGCGAGCAGCGTGCGCGCGGCATCGAGAATCGAATCGATCCGCGCCTGGCTACGGGCACGGGGTTTGCGAACGGGGGCGGGACGCGTCATGAAAGTCTCCTGCGGGGCAGCGGGCATTGTACGAGCCGGTTTGTGTGTTGTCTGCCACGACGCCATCGCTGGCAAGCCAGCTCCCACAGGTTTTGTGTTGTACTCAAAATCTGTGTCTGCGCCAGATCCCCGTGGGAGCTGGCTTGCCAGCGATCCGCCGAAGGCGGCCATAAAAAAACGCCGTGGGCTTAAGTTAGCCCACGGCGTTTTTTGCAGCTGCAATCCGCTTAAACGGTATGCAGGTACCAGTTGTACTCAAGGTCGGAGATGGAGTGTTCGAACTCCTCCAGCTCACTTTCCTTACAGGCGACGAAGATATCGATGTACTTCGGATCGATGTATTTGGCCATCACATCGCTGTCATCCAGCTCACGCAAGGCATCGCGCAAGTTGTTCGGCAGGCTTTGCTCGTTCTGCTCGTAACTGTTGCCTTCGACCGGAGCGCCCGGCTCGATCTTGTTGGTCAGGCCGTGGTGCACGCCCGCCAGAACCGAAGCCATCAGCAAATACGGGTTGGCATCAGCACCGGCAACCCGGTGTTCGATGCGCACTGAATCGGCTGCACCGGTCGGCACGCGTATCGCTACGGTGCGGTTGTCCAGGCCCCAGCACGGCGAGTTCGGCACGTAGAACTGTGCGCCGAAACGACGGTAGGAGTTGACGTTCGGGCAGAGGAAAGCCATCTGCGCCGGCAGGGTCTCGAGCACACCGCCGATCGCGTGACGCAGCGCGGCGTTCTGCTCGGGATCCTCGCTGGCAAAAATGTTTTTGCCTTCTTTGTCCAGAATCGAAATGTGTACGTGCAGACCATTGCCCGCCTGGCCCGGATACGGCTTGGCCATGAAGGTGGTGTCCATTTCATGGTCGTAGGCGATGTTCTTGATCAGGCGCTTGAGCAGTACCGCGTAGTCGCAAGCCTTGATCGGGTCGGCGACGTGGTGCAGGTTCACTTCGAACTGCGCCGGGGCACTTTCCTTGACGATGGCGTCGGCCGGGATGCCTTGCTCTTTGGCACCTTCCAGAATGTCCTGGAGGCAGTCGACGTATTCGTCGAGGTCGTCGATCAGGTAGACCTGAGTCGAGTGCGGGCGCTTACCGGAAACCGGCGAGCGTGGCGGTTGCGGACGACCGTTCACGTTCTCCTGGTCGATCAGGTAGAACTCGAGTTCGAACGCGGCGCAGATGGTCAGGCCCATTTCGTCGAACTTGCGCACCACGTTGGCCAGCACTTCACGCGGGTCGGCGAAGAATGGCTGGCCTTCGAGTTCGTGCATGGTCATCAACAGTTGCGCGGTAGGGCGCTTCTGCCATGGCTCGTTGCACAGGGTATCGGGGATTGGATAGCAGATACGATCGGCGTCGCCGATGTCCAGGCCCAGGCCGGTGCTTTCCACCGTCGAACCATTGATATCCAGAGCAAATAGAGAGGCCGGCAGGTTGATGCCTTTCTCGTAAACCTTGTGGAGGCTGGTGCGTTCGATGCGCTTGCCGCGCACCACACCATTCATATCCGCAATCAGAAGGTCGACGTACAGAACCTCAGGATGTTCCTTAAGGAACGCGTTCGCTTCGTTGAGCTGAACGGCACGCGGGGGTACCGACATGATGCAACACCTTTGTTGTTAAAAATATCAATCATTGATCTTTTCTGGTTTCAGTCAACCCGAACGGCCTGCCGAAGTCAAGCGAGGCCTTTTTTGCCCTAAAAAAGCGCCGCGAGGGCATTTATGGGGCAGTTTTGGGCGTTTTTTTACCTTCGCACGCTGCGCCATCCGCAGGCTTGAGCGGGCCGTGTTGTATTTTTTACGGGGGTGTTGTGTAAAAAAATGAACAAGGCTAAGCTCCGATCAAACCCATAACAGCAATAATACCGGGGTGCTTCATGTCTCGCCTGCCGATAATCGGCGTCACCGACTGCTCATTGCAGCGCGGTCTGCATGCTCATCACATCAGTGGCGATACGTCCGTCCACAGCGCAGCCAGCAAGGCGCGCGGCTTGTCAGCGATTTCCCGGTACAGGGCAGATCATGCGGCAACGTCTTCCATTCTGGACGCACGACCCAGCATCCTCTTTAGCGGTTCTCTCTTCAATATAGATCTGTTTCACATCCCCGGCCTGCGCGGTGCCTATGGCCGTGCTCGTGATTCTGCACGCGCCGGATGTGCACAGGAAATGCAACGCCAGCGTAAAGGGCAGGTAAGCTCCTCGTTCATTGTCTTGGCGCGGTGCCCGGCGTAAGCCGACACTGCGCGCAAGCAAGCCCTACACGCGACGCCCCGTGCGTCAAACTTTGCCTGACACGCGTCAGGAGACTCAGCCCAGAGGCATTTATGAGTAACAACCTCGACCAGCTCACCGATTGGTTGAAAGACCACAAGATCACAGAAGTCGAATGCATGATCGCCGACTTGACCGGGATCACCCGGGGCAAGATTTCGCCGACCAACAAATTCATCGCCGAAAAGGGCATGCGCCTGCCAGAAAGTGTTCTGTTGCAGACCGTGACCGGCGATTACGTCGAAGACGACATCTATTACGAACTGCTCGACCCGGCCGACATCGACATGATCTGCCGCCCCGACCAGAACGCCGTTTTCGTCGTGCCGTGGGCCATCGAGCCGACCGCGCAGGTGATCCACGATACCTACGACAAGCAAGGCAATCCGATCGAGCTGTCGCCGCGCAACGTGCTGAAGAAGGTTCTGAAACTCTATTCCGACAAGGGCTGGCAGCCAATCGTGGCGCCGGAAATGGAGTTCTACCTGACCAAACGCAGCGACGACCCCGACTATCCGCTGCAACCGCCGGTCGGCCGTTCCGGGCGTCCGGAAATCGGTCGTCAGTCGTTCTCCATCGAAGCGGCGAACGAATTCGATCCGCTGTTCGAAGACGTTTACGACTGGTGCGAATTGCAGGAACTGGACCTCGACACGCTGATCCACGAAGACGGCACGGCGCAGATGGAAATCAACTTCCGTCACGGCGACGCACTGTCGCTGGCCGACCAGATTCTGGTGTTCAAACGCACCATGCGCGAAGCGGCGCTCAAGCACAACGTGGCGGCGACCTTCATGGCCAAGCCAATGACCGGCGAGCCGGGCAGCGCGATGCACCTGCACCAGAGCATCATCGACATCGAGACCGGCAAGAACGTCTTCTCCAATGAAGACGGGAGCATGAGCCAGTTGTTCCTGCACCACATCGGTGGCTTGCAGAAACTGATCCCGGAATTGCTGCCGCTGTTCGCGCCGAACGTCAACTCGTTCCGCCGCTTCCTGCCGGACACCTCGGCGCCGGTGAACGTGGAGTGGGGCGAAGAAAACCGCACCGTCGGCCTGCGCGTGCCGGATGCCGGTCCGCAAAACCGTCGGGTGGAAAACCGCCTGCCGGGCGCCGACGCCAACCCGTACCTGGCGATTGCCGCGAGCCTGCTCTGCGGTTACATCGGCATGGTCGAAGGCCTCAACCCGAGCGCGCCGGTGGTGGGCCGTGGTTACGAACGCAGAAACCTGCGTCTGCCGCTGACCATTGAGGACGCGCTGGAGCGCATGGAAAACAGCTCGACCGTCGAGAAATACCTCGGCAAGACCTTCATCACCGGCTATGTCGCGGTCAAGCGGGCCGAGCATGAAAACTTCAAGCGCGTGATCAGTTCGTGGGAGCGCGAATACCTGTTGTTCGCCGTCTGATGCGCCCGGCGCGGCGCTCAAAATGCCGCGCCTTCACCGATAACAAGGAGAATTGGCATGACCAGCAACAACCCGCAAACCCGTGAGTGGCAAGCCCTCAGCAACGATCATCACCTGGCGCCGTTCAGCGACTTCAAACAGCTGAAAGAGAAAGGCCCGCGGATCATCACCAGCGCCAAGGGCGTGTACCTCTGGGACAGCGAAGGCAACAAGATTCTCGACGGCATGGCCGGCCTGTGGTGCGTGGCGATCGGTTACGGTCGTGATGAACTGGCTGACGCCGCCAGCAAACAGATGCGCGAGCTGCCTTATTACAATCTGTTCTTCCAGACCGCCCACCCACCGGCGCTGGAGCTGGCCAAGGCGATTGCCGACATCGCGCCAGAAGGCATGAACCACGTGTTCTTCACCGGATCCGGCTCCGAAGGCAACGACACCATGCTGCGGATGGTTCGCCACTACTGGGCGATCAAAGGCCAGCCGAACAAGAAAGTCATCATCAGCCGCAAGAACGGTTATCACGGTTCGACCGTGGCCGGCGCGAGCCTCGGTGGCATGACTTATATGCACGAGCAGGGCGACTTGCCGATCCCGGGCATCGTGCACATTGCCCAGCCTTACTGGTTCGCCGAAGGCGGTGACATGTCGCCGGAAGAGTTCGGCATCTGGGCGGCCAATCAGCTCGAAGAGAAGATTCTCGAAGTCGGCGTGGATAACGTCGGCGCGTTCATTGCCGAGCCGATCCAGGGCGCGGGCGGCGTGATCATTCCGCCAGACAGCTACTGGCCGCGCGTGAAGGAAATCCTCGCCAAGTACGACATCCTGTTCGTCGCCGACGAAGTGATCTGCGGGTTCGGCCGTACCGGTGAGTGGTTCGGTAGCGATTTTTACGACCTCAAACCGGACATGATGACCATCGCCAAAGGCCTGACCTCCGGCTACATCCCGATGGGTGGCCTGATCGTGCGAGACGAAGTGGTCGCGGTGCTCAACGAGGGCGGCGATTTCAACCACGGCTTCACCTACTCCGGGCACCCGGTGGCGGCGGCGGTGGGGCTGGAAAACATCCGCATCCTGCGCGACGAAAAAATTATCCAGAACGCCCACGACGAAACGGCACCGTATTTGCAGAAACGTCTGCGGGAACTCAACGATCACCCGTTGGTGGGTGAAGTGCGTGGCGTCGGTCTGCTGGGCGCCATCGAACTGGTGCAGGACAAGGCCACGCGCAAGCGTTACGAAGGGCGTGGCGCGGGCATGATCTGCCGCCAGTTCTGCTTCGACAACGGGCTGATCATGCGGGCGGTTGGCGACACCATGATCATTGCGCCGCCGCTGGTGATCAGCAAAGCGGAGATCGATGAGTTGGTGACCAAGGCACGCAAGTGTCTGGATCTGACCCTGAGTGCGTTGCAGGGCTAAGTGCTAGGCTTCTGAGCGAAGGCTGCGCTGCAACTTCGCTCAAAGCTGTCACAAAGGCTGGTCTTTTCTTGAAAGACCGCCTTGGATCTTGCCAGACTAGCCGCGGTTCCAGTTGTCCGGGTTCGGCCGCTGAACAATGTGGTTCAAAAAAGAAAAATTTGGAGCATCAACGCATGAAGGCATTAGGCAAAAAGCTCGCTGGCAAGACTCTGCTCGCCATGTCCCTGATGGGCGTGATGGCGGGTGCGGTTCAAGCGGACGACAAGGTGTTGCACGTTTACAACTGGTCCGACTACATCGCACCGGATACGGTTGCCAAGTTCGAAAAAGAGTCGGGCATCAAAGTTGTCTATGACGTTTTCGACAGCAACGAAACCCTGGAAGCCAAGTTGCTCGCCGGCAAGTCCGGTTACGACATCGTGGTGCCTTCCAATAACTTCCTCGCCAAGCAGATCAAGGCTGGCGTGTATCAGGAACTGGACAAGTCCAGGTTGCCAAACTGGAAGAACCTCGACGAAGACCTGCTCAAGGCCGTCGGCGATGCCAGCGACCCGGGCAACAAGCATGCCTTCCCGTACATGTGGGGTTCGATCGGCATCGGCTACAACCCGGAGAAGGTCAAGGCTGCGCTGGGCATCGACAAAATCGATTCCTGGGACGTGGTGTTCAAGCCTGAAAACATCGAGAAGCTCAAAAGCTGCGGCGTGAGTTTCCTTGACGCGCCGACCGAAATGATTCCGGCGGCATTGCACTATCTGGGCAAGCCGACCAACAGCAAAGACAAGGCTGACCTGAAAGCCGCCGAAGATCTGTTCCTGAAGATCCGCCCTTCGGTCGGCTACTTCCATTCCTCCAAGTACATCTCCGACCTGGCCAACGGCAACATCTGCGTGGCCGTGGGTTACTCGGGTGACCTCGAGCAGTCGAAAACCCGCGCCAAGGAAGCCGGTGACAAGGTCAAACTGGCCTACACCATTCCGAAAGAAGGCGCCGGTACCTTCTACGACATGGTTGCGATTCCGAAGGACGCCACCAACGTTGAAGCCGCCTACAAGTTCATGAACTACCTGCTGCAGCCGGAAGTGATGGCCGAGATTACCAACGCCGTGCGTTTCCCGAACGGCAACAAGGCCGCTACACCTCTGGTAGACAAAGACATCACCAGCGATGCGAGCATCTATCCATCGGCTGAAGTGAAGAAACAGCTCTACGCGATCAGCGATCTGGACGCGGCTACTTTGCGCCTGATCACGCGCAGCTGGACCAAGATCAAATCCGGTAAATAATCCGGTTTGAAGCAGCACCCGCTGGCCGTCGTCTGCGCGACGGCGGTCAGCGGAACAATTAAATGACGGAAAGTTTTGCTGGATCGGTTTTTCGAGGGTAAGTTGCGCGCCGGTTTTGTTGTCGGGCAGCCATGGCTGTCATGCAGCGCGGGGCAACTTGGGCCCAACTAATTTAGAGGACCTCCACGTGCCTGTTTTTTCTTCTTTGCGCAATGCCCTGCTGGTCACTGCCGGCCTGACAATCGCTGTCGGCGCCCAGGCTGCCGGTACGGTGCATATTTATAACTGGTCGGATTACATCGGCGAATCGACGCTGGCCGACTTCCAGAAGGCCACCGGGATCAAACCGGTCTACGACGTGTTCGATTCCAACGAAACCCTGGAAGGCAAGCTGCTCGCCGGACGTACCGGTTACGACGTGGTCGTACCGTCGAACCACTTCCTCGGCAAGCAGATCAAGGCTGGCGCGTTCCAGAAACTCGATAAGGCGCAGCTGCCGAATTACGCCAACCTCGACCCGATGCTGCTCAAGCGTCTTGAGCAGAACGATCCGGGCAACCTGTACGCCGTACCGTATCTGTGGGGCACCAACGGCATCGGTTACAACGTCGATAAAGTGAAGGCGGTGCTTGGCGTCGACAAGATCGATTCGTGGGGCGTGCTGTTCGAGCCGGAGAACATCAAGAAGCTGCAAAGCTGCGGCGTGGCGTTCCTTGATTCGGCCGATGAAATGATGCCGACGGTGCTCAACTATCTGGGCCTGGATGCCAACAGCACCAACCCCAAGGATTACGAGAAAGCCACCGACAAATTGCTCGCCGTGCGCCCGTACGTGACCTACTTCCATTCCTCGAAATACATCGGCGATCTGGCCAACGGCGATATCTGCGTGGCGATCGGTTTCTCCGGCGATATCTTCCAGGCGAAAAACCGTGCCGCAGAAGCCAAGAAGGGCGTCAACATCGCCTACGCGGTGCCGAAAGAGGGCGGCGCATTGTGGTTCGACATGCTGGCGATTCCCAAGGACTCGTCGAACGTGAAGCAAGCCCACGCCTTCATCAATTATCTGCTGAAACCTGAGGTGATCGCTCAGGTCAGTGACTACGTCGGTTACGCCAACCCGAACCCGGGTTCGGACAAATTGATGGAGCAATCGATCCGCACCGATGAGTCGGTTTATCCACCGCAGGCCGTAATCGACAAGGCTTATGTGTCGACCGAGTTGCCACCGAACATTCAGCGTCTGATGACCCGCAGCTGGACCAAGGTCAAGTCGGGCATGTAAGGCACAAACTATCCTGGGTTCGTCCGCTTGGGCGAACTGCACTGTTTTTTTCTGGGAGTTTTGTAAATGGCAGTTGCCTCCGGCGCCTATAAGAAAGCCCTCGAGGGCGACCAGACACCGAAACAGGTGTTGGTCAAAATCGACCGGGTCACGAAGAAGTTCGACGAGACGATTGCCGTGGACGACGTGTCCCTGGAAATCAAAAAAGGCGAGATTTTCGCCCTGCTCGGCGGTTCGGGATCGGGCAAATCCACCCTGCTGCGCATGCTCGCAGGGTTCGAACGGCCCACGGAGGGGCGCATTTTTCTCGACGGCGTCGACATCACCGACATGCCGCCGTACGAACGTCCGATCAACATGATGTTCCAGTCCTACGCCTTGTTCCCGCACATGACTGTGGCGCAGAACATCGCCTTCGGTTTGCAGCAGGACAAGATTCCCAAGGCCGAGGTCGAGGCCCGTGTGGCCGAGATGCTCAAGCTGGTGCAGATGAGTCAGTACGCCAAGCGCAAGCCGCATCAACTGTCTGGCGGTCAGCGTCAGCGCGTGGCGCTGGCACGTTCGCTGGCCAAGCGGCCGAAGCTGTTGCTGCTCGACGAGCCGATGGGCGCGCTGGATAAAAAACTGCGTTCGCAGATGCAGCTGGAACTGGTGGAAATCATCGAACGCGTGGGTGTGACCTGCGTGATGGTGACTCACGACCAGGAAGAGGCCATGACCATGGCCGAGCGCATCGCGATCATGCATCTCGGCTGGATCGCGCAGATTGGCAGCCCGATCGACATCTACGAAACCCCGACCAGCCGCCTGGTCTGCGAATTCATCGGCAACGTGAACATCTTCGAAGGCGAAGTGATCGACGACGCCGAAGGCTACGCGACCATCACCTGCAAGGATCTCGACCGGCAGATCTACGTCGGCCACGGCATCAGCACCTCGGTGCAGGACAAATCCGTGACCTACGCGATCCGTCCGGAGAAACTGCTGGTCACCGCCGAAATGCCGACCTGCGAGTACAACTGGTCGAGCGGCAAAGTGCATGACATTGCCTACCTCGGCGGCCACTCGGTGTTCTACGTCGAATTGCCGAGCGGCAAACTGGTGCAGTCGTTCGTGGCCAACGCCGAACGTCGCGGTGCACGTCCGACCTGGGGCGATCAGGTTTTCGTGTACTGGGAAGACGACAGCGGCGTGGTACTTCGCTCATGAACATGCGCAAGTTCAAACGGCGCATTAATCGAATAATTCCAAATGGCCGTCAGCTGGTCATCGGGGTTCCGTTCATCTGGCTGTTCCTGTTCTTCATGCTGCCGTTCTTCATCGTCCTGAAGATCAGCTTCGCCGAAGCCGACGTGGCGATTCCGCCGTACACCGAGATCTACACCTTTGCCGAGCAGAAGCTGCAACTGCTGCTGAACCTCGGTAACTACGCGATGCTTGGCGACGACGAGTTGTACATCGCCGCCTACCTCGGCTCGCTGAAGATGGCGCTGATCAGCACCGTCCTCTGTCTGCTAATCGGCTACCCGATGGCCTATGCCATCGCCAGCGCGCGCAAAGAGATGCAAACCGTGCTGGTGCTGTTGATCATGATGCCGACCTGGACCGCGATTCTGATCCGCGTGTATGCGTGGATGGGCATCCTCAGCAACAACGGTCTGCTCAACGGTTTCCTGATGAGCATGGGCTTTATCGATGAGCCATTGCAGATCCTCAACACCAACCTCGCTGTGTATATCGGCGTGGTCTATTCGTACCTGCCGTTCATGATCCTGCCGCTCTACGCGAATCTGGTGAAGCACGACAACAGCTTGCTGGAAGCCGCGTCCGATCTGGGTTCGAGCACCTTCAACAGCTTCTGGAAGATCACTATTCCACTGTCGAAGAACGGCATCATCGCCGGCTGCATGCTGGTGTTCATCCCGGTCGTGGGCGAGTTCGTGATCCCGGAACTGCTCGGCGGTCCGGAAACCCTGATGATCGGTAAAGTGCTCTGGCAAGAGTTCTTCAACAACCGTGACTGGCCGGTAGCGTCCGCGCTGGCGGTGGTGATGCTGGCGATCCTGATTGTGCCGATCATCCTGTTCAACCGCAGTCAGGCCAAGGAAATGGAGGGTAAAGAATGAAGCGCATCCGTTTCTCCAGCCTGATGCTGGTGCTCGGCCTGTTGTTCATCTATCTGCCGATGCTGATCCTGGTGATCTACTCGTTCAACGCCTCGAAACTGGTGACGGTGTGGGGCGGATGGTCGATCAAATGGTACGTCGGCCTGCTCGACAACTCGCAACTGATGGGCTCGGTGTTGCGTTCGCTGGAAATCGCCTGCTACACGGCGGTGGCCGCCGTAGCGCTGGGTACGTTGGCGGCGTTCGTGCTGACGCGCATCACGCACTTCAAGGGCCGCACGCTGTTCGGCGGTCTGGTGACGGCGCCGCTGGTAATGCCGGAAGTGATCACCGGTCTGTCGCTGTTGCTGCTGTTTGTGGCCATGGCGCAGATGATCGGCTGGCCGCAGGAACGCGGCATCGTCACCATCTGGATCGCCCACACGACGTTTTGTGCGGCGTATGTGGCGGTGGTGGTGTCGGCGCGTCTGCGTGAGCTGGACCTGTCGATCGAAGAAGCAGCGATGGATCTGGGGGCGCGGCCGTGGAAGGTGTTCTTCCTGATCACCATCCCGATGATCGCCCCTTCGCTGGCGGCGGGCGGCA
Organism: Pseudomonas sp. P4795; assembly: GCF_048822895.1. Classification (NCBI taxonomy): domain Bacteria; kingdom Pseudomonadati; phylum Pseudomonadota; class Gammaproteobacteria; order Pseudomonadales; family Pseudomonadaceae; genus Pseudomonas; species Pseudomonas sp. P4795. The sequence continues at coordinate 365,842 of NZ_JBMFBT010000004.1, forward strand.
TGATGTCGTTCGCCTTGTCGCTGGATGACCTGGTGTTGGCGAGTTTCGTGTCCGGGCCGGGTTCGACGACCTTGCCGATGGAAGTGTTCTCGGCGGTGCGTCTGGGCGTGAAGCCTGAGATCAACGCTGTCGCCAGCCTGATTCTGCTGGCGGTGTCGATCGTGACCTTCATGGTCTGGTTCTTCAGCCGCCGCGCCGAAGAAGCACGCAAGAAAGCCATCCAGCAAGCCATCGACGAAAGCGCAGCTGACTCGTGGAAACAACCGGACGCGCGCCGGGCACCGGCACCGGGAGCGGCGTAAGCAGTCATGGGGCTGATCACAAAGTGTGATCAGGGTTTGAGGGTTAGGGCAGGCTTGAGATTGCCGGCCCTCACCCCAGCCCTCCCGAAACGTCGGACCGCCCGGAGGTAGAGGGAGCCGATTGGGGGATATTCAAGAGTTACGCCGTCGTGGTCGCACTTTATTGAATCCATAATCGGCACAGCTATTTCAGGTCGATGTATGACGTAAGACTCCTCGGTCGGCCCCCTCTCCCTCCGGGCGGTCCGACGTTTCGGGAGGGCTGGGGTGAGGGGCTTTTCAAGGTGCACGCTTGGGCAACAACTTCAACGTACTCCGAGTATTCGCCGTCACCTCTTCATCACTGAAATGCGCCTGCACATACATCCCGTCGACATACGCCTCCGCCTGATCCTCATAGTGACGATCAAACGGCACGCCACTCTGGCCAACCGGATTAATCGTCAAACTGTGCGCCGGGTCAGCAAAGTCCACCAGCCGCCGCGTCGAAGGCCCGTAAGTCACCGGCCATGGCGCCGGGCCGATCTTGGCGGACAAATTGTTTGGCACTTCATGGGAGCCGGGCGCCGCGAACGGGCCGACATTGAAGATCCGCTCCAGCGGCTTCTGCTGACCCAGCGGATGGCCATGGCTCAGGGTATGCGCCTTGCCCCACTGCCAGCCCGATGCGTCATCACCCAAGGTCGATTTCAGATGCGCCATGCTCGCCTGCCATGCGGCGCGCACGGTATCGGCGCGGGTCTCTTTCGTCGGTGTGTTGCGGTTGTCCCACCACGCTGAGTCGGCATTCGCCGCCAGACGCGGCAACGCCGAATCAATCACCCGCGTCGACAGCAATGTCTCGAAGAAATCATTGCCCAGTTCATCACGCATCGCCGCATCCGCGAGGTCATAGAGAAACTGGTTGAACAGCGTCGCCTTGACCGAGTCCAGCGGATAGTCGCCTTGCCACTGCGCGAGTTGCTCGACCAGTTTCAACTCGACGGGATTGCTCACCACTTCGCGCAGCACTGGCAGTAACGGCGCCAACAGACGCTGGCCGTAACCGGTGGCAGTGCCCAGTTGCAATTGCTGATTGGCCTCGTTGTCCCACTTCACGCTCTTGTCGCTGAGTTGGCGATTGAGTTGCTGGCCACGGTCGGCGAGGTTGTAGTAACCAGGAATCTCCATCCCGGTCGGCGAAACGGGCTGGAAGTTGGCCGAGACGATATAGCCGCGCGCCGGGTTTTCTTCCTGCGGGTTGGCGCTAAACGGGTAGTAACCGTCCTTGTCCGCCTGATGGCTGCTGCCGTCGAGAATGAAACCCGGCTTCACCCCGGCCGGACGCTTGGGCAGCAACGCCGAGGCCCACCAGGCGATGTCACCCTTGGCGTTGGCGTAGACGATGTTCAGCCCCGGCGCCTGCACCTTGGCGGCTGCGGCGCGGGCCTTGGTCAGGGTGTCGGCTCGATTGAGCTGGTAGAAACCTTCAAGGATCGGATTCGGCGTTTCGAGGAACGCCCACCACATGGCAATCGGGGTTTTGCCGGCAGCCGTGCCGAGTGCGTCATTAACGATCGGGCCGTGGGGTGACTGGCGCAGAGTGATGGTCACCGGCGCCTGGCCCTTCACCGCAATTTGCTGCTGGGTGCTGACCATGTCGGTCCACTGGCCGCGATACCAGACCTGATTCGGATTGTCAGGGTTGACCTTCTCGGCGATCAGATCGAGGTCATCGTTCTGGAACATGGTCAGGCTCCAGCCGAAATCCATGTTGTGCCCGAGGAACGCGAACGGCACCAGCGCCTGATGATGCCCGTACAGATCAAAGCCCGGCGCCGACAATTGCGCCTCGTACCAGACCGAAGGCACCGAGAACCGGATGTGCGGATCGCCAGCCAGTAATGGCTTGGCACTCTTGCTGCGACTTCCGGAGATGACCCAGGCGTTGCTGCCCTCGAACTGCGGCAAGCCATTGTCGATCAATGCCTGCTCGCTGACGCGGGCGAGAGCGGTGAGGTTCTGCCAGTCCGCGACGTTCAGCGACGGCGCCGGCGTGCGCTGTTTGACCAGCACACCTTTGGGCTGCCATTCAAGATCGAAGACATTCAGGTAATCCGCGCCGAGTTGATCGCGCACGTAGGTCATCAGCGGTTCGGTGCGAAACGCCGCCGCGAAGCTGTAAGCCATGTAGCCGGCGACGCTGATGCTGTCTTCGGCGGTGAACGGCCGCTTGGGAATGCCCAGGACGTCGAACTCGACCGGCGCGGCGTGGCTGTCCTGATATTGGTTGATGCCGTCGAGATAGGCTTGCAGGGCCTTCCACGCCGGTGACTGTTTGTCCAGATTGGCCACGTAAGTGGCAGCGCGCTCGCGAATGCGCAGGCTGCGGAACAGTTTGTCGGTGTCGAGCAGTTTTGGCCCGAGCACTTCGGCCAGTTCGCCACGGGCGAGGCGGCGCATGGCTTCCATCTGGAACAGCCGATCCTGCGCATGCACGTAGCCGAGGGCGCGATACAGATCGGTTTCGTTGTCGGCGCGAATGTGCGGCACGCCGCGCTCGTCGTAACGCACGGTCACCGAGCCTTGCAGGTTGCGCAGCTCGACCTGGCCCTGACGCGTCGGTTGCTTGCTGTACCCATACCAGCCCACCGCAACCAGTAGCGCGACGATCAGCAAGCCAAGAACGGTGAAGACGCGTTTCATGGTGACTCCTTGTGCGATGCGGATGGTCATCCGTGCGGGCTGGCAACAATTAGCACAGACCCTGGCTGCTGCGCATCGCCGTCCTCGAAAAGTCCGGAATGCCTTATCGGGTTTCGGCCGGCCACGGGCAATAGCAACCCACCGCCAACGTGTGGGTGGCGTTGACCGGACGATCATCGCTCAGGGCTTGCAAAATCGGTTCGATAAAACTGTTGCTGGAGTTGCAGGTCAGGCCTTCGCTGTACGGGCCGAAGTACGCGAGTTTGCCGCTACGATCCCAGATCGCCACGGCCGGGCTGGCGGGAATCTGCTCGGAGCCGGGTAGCACCGCGATGCTTTTCAGACTGCTGAGGGTGGCGGGCAATTGGCCTTGGCTGCCGGGTCGCTGCACGGCGAAAAACTCCACGCCCTTGGCGCTGAACTGCTCGACCATTTCCGTCAGGTGCTGTTGATTGCCAACGTTGCACGGGCAAGCCGGGTCCCAGAAATGCACAAGACGAATACTGCCGGGGCCGGCCAGATCATCCGGCAGGCGCAGCGGATCACCGGAAAACACCGCCGTGTGCTCGCTGAATGCGCGCAGGTAACGCCCCTGAAACCAGTCATACGCCGCCCACAATACCCCGGCGCAGACTAGCGCGAGCAGGCTGGCAAACAGTGCGGTGCGGTACGGCGAACGCATGGTTTTCGATCCTTGAGAGATCGGCTAGCTTGCCATGCTTGCTCCGACAGATGAATATCGCAGACCGATAAAGTCCGTTTACCGTTTTGGAATTGCCTCATGCCTGCCACTTTCGACCCCGATCATTTACGCGCCAGCCTCAAGCCTTTGGCCGAGTGGCAGCCGTTGTCGGATGAGGCCAAGGCTTATCAACGCTTCTACCAGACCGATTTCCCGGATCGCGATGTATGGCGCGGCATGGGCCGCTTCGAGGTCAACGGTTATGAACTGGTCAGCCATTGCTGGTGGCCGGAAAAGGCCAAAGCCACGCTGGTTTTGTTGCACGGTTATTACGATCACACCGGGCTGTATCGGCATCTGATCGAGTGGGCGCTGGACCAGGATTTTGCGGTGATCGCCTGCGACTTGCCGGGGCATGGACTGTCGAGCGGTGCGCGAGCCAACATCCGCGATTTCTCTGAATATCAGGATGCTCTTCAAGCTCTGTTCGCCGAGGCGCGTTCGATTGCGCTGCCGCAGCCGTGGCACTTGTGCGGGCAGAGCACTGGCGCAGCAATCGTGGTTGACCATGTGCTCAATCATGGCGAAGACAGTCCGGCGCAGGGGCAATTGATTCTGCTCGCGCCGCTGGTACGTCCGCGCGCCTGGGGCTGGTCGCAGCTGAGTTATTACCTGCTGCGGCCCTTTGTTCGAGGGCTGCCACGGCGATTCAGCGAGAACTCCAATGATCCGGATTTTCTGCCGTTTCTGCAGGCCGATCCGTTACAGCCGTTGCGTTTGCCGACGGCGTGGGTCGGTGCGTTGTCGCGCTGGATCAGTCGGGTCGAGTATGCGAAGAAGAGTCCGCGCCGGCCGCTGATTATTCAGGGTCAGGCCGACATGACGGTGGACTGGCCGCATAACCTGCAAGTGTTGAAGTGGAAGTTTGACCGGCCGCAGATCTTGCTGCTGCCTGAGGGGCGGCATCATCTGGTGAATGAGACGGCGGAGATGCGCGAGGAGTATTTCGAGTTTTTGAGCAAGCGGATCAAGGGGCGGAATTCGTAGTGATGCTCTGGCTGGGTGCATATCCGTTGCTGCGGTAATGGCTGCTTAGGGTTCCGCCCTGACGGCGGGTCACTTTGGCAAACGCCCCAAAGTAACCAAAGGTCTTTTGCCCTGACGTTCGGCCCTCGCTTAGGCTCGGGTTCCTTCGCTCCGGGATTGTTCCGGGGGCATCGCCTCCGGTTTGCTGCGCTGCACCTCCTCTCGATGTGTTTGGCTGCGCCAAACGGTCGCTGCGCTCCCACCCCCGGATCAATCCCTCCACTCAGCCTGCCGACGGGCGCTCGCGATCAAGAGCTGCACTCGAGCTTGCGCTCATTGTGTTGAGTGGGGCGGCTTTGCCGCATGGGTCGCACAAAAAACTGTGGGAGCTGCGGTGCGACGATTCGACTTGCCAGCGATGGCGGCCTCCGAGCCGACCAGTCTCTGGCAGATGTATTCAGTCCCCACTGTGGGAGCTAGCCTGCTAGCGATGGCGGCCTGTCAGGCACCAGATATTTACTGGCTGAGGTTGGAGGTGCTTTGTCCAACCGCCAACCCCGCACGAATTGCCGCCAGCGCCGCCTGGTAGTAAGCCTTGCCTTCGGTCGACTCGGCAAAGGTCGCAAATTCTTCCAGTTCTTCATCCGACAGGTCGCGATAGACATACAGCAGCGTGTTGTTCAGGTCGGCACCGATCTGATCCATCAGTCGCTGGCGCTGACCATTCAACATGTTTTGCGCCTGACCGCCGCCAAGCAATCCAGGAATCATCGAACTCAGACTGTCCGCCGCCACGCCGGCAATCGCCAGACTGACTTCGGCGCCAGCTTCACGCGCCGGCAGCGCTTGGGCGAGGTGGCCGATGATCAGCAGGCGGGTGTCGCTGGCGGGCATCTTCGGCAGGCCTTTGGCATTTTTCGCCAGTTGATCGCGGCGGGTCGCCAGCAGTTCGGCGGCGACGACTTTTTTGCCCAACACCGACTGGAAAAACCCCAGCGCCGGCTTCGGATCGGCGAGGTTCTTGCGCAGTTGCGCCTCGGCGCGTTGGTCCATCGGCTGCGGCGCGAAGCGTTGATTGCTGTTGTTTACCAGCGCCTGAAACACCGCCGGTGGCAGGCTGTTCTGGTAACGCTGCTGCGCGGCGCTCAGGGCATCGTTGAAATGCGCGCGTTGTTCTGGCCAGCCGGCGACCTTGTAGAGCTGGTCGTAGCCGTCCGCCCAGGCGGGCAACACGCAGAACATCAACAGTGAAAAAAGCAAACGGCGCATAGGGACTCCTGTCAGCAGCGGACTATTCTCCGTGCGGTGCCAGTACTTGTCGAGAATTCGTAGCGAGCCGCCGCGTGGCTCTGTCGGATTTTTCGCCGCAGGCATACTATGCGCGCCATGCAAATATCCTCTGAACACCCGCTGCTGTTACGCATCGTCGACGACCTGGCCGAACATGGCTGGTCGCAGCAGAACATTTTCCTGCCCGCAGATCTGACCTGCGCGCTGGCGGCCGAGTGCCGTAAACGTGAGGCGGAGGGCGAACTGGCGCCAGCGGGCGTCGGGCGCGGGCCGTTTTCGGAGGTTCGCGAGGGCATTCGTGGTGATCATATTCAGTGGATCGAACCGGGTGAGGCCGAGTCCAGCGACCGTTACCTCGGATTGATGGACAGCCTGCGCGAGGCGCTCAATCGTGGTCTGTTCCTCGGGCTGGAGGACTTCGAATGCCATTTCGCCCTGTATCCGCCGGGCGCGTTCTATCGCAAGCATGTCGACCGGTTTCGCGATGATGACCGGCGCATGGTTTCAGCAGTGATCTACCTCAATGATGGCTGGCTGCCGGAGGATGGCGGGCAGTTGCGCATGTACCTCAAAGACCAGCGCGTCCATGACGTGCAGCCTACCGGCGGTTGTCTGGTGGTGTTTCTTTCCGGCGAAGTGCCGCACGAAGTGTTGCCGGCCAATCGCGAGCGTTTGTCGCTGACGGGCTGGTTCCGTCGCCGTGGCAACGAGCCGTTCTGATATGCACAAGATTCTGGTCAGCCGCTGTCTGTTGGGCCATCGCGTACGTTACGACGGCGGCGCGAGCGGGCCGTTTGATCTGCTGGAACAGTGGATCAGCGAAGGCCGGGTGGTGCCGTTGTGTCCGGAGGTTGCTGGAGGATTGCCGACGCCACGGGCGGCAGCGGAGATTCCGGGCGGGCAGGGGGCAGAGGTTCTGGACGGACTGGTGTCAGTTATCACGACTGCAGGTGAGGACGTCAGTGCACAGTTTCTCGACGGCGCGCGGCAGGCGCTGGAGCTGGTGCGAAAGCATGGGATTCGGGTTGCGGTGCTCAAGGCCAACAGTCCGTCATGTGGGAATCTGCTGACGTATGACGGGACGTTCAGTGGGGTGAAGGTCAGCGGGGAAGGGGTCACCGCTGCGCTGCTCAAACGCCATGGCGTACATGTCTTCAGCGAGCTGGAACTGGCGCAAGCCGCGAAAGCCCTGACACAACTCGACTAGATAAACATCCAAACCCTGTAGGAGCTGCCGAAGGCTGCGATCTTTTGATCTTGCTTTTCAGATTCAAGATCAAGAGATCGCAGCCTGCGGCAGCTCCTACAGGTTTCGTGTTTATTTGGGATCGCTAAGCCACTTCTTCGACAGCGCCTCCAACCGCCCATCCGCCTTGATCCGCCCCAGCGCACCCTCAAGGCTCGCTTGAAACGCCGGATTGCCCTTCTGAAACGGAATCGCCAATTCCACCGGCGGCGCGACTTTCGGCTTTTCCTCGGTCAGCGTCTGTACCAGCAACATCGACCGTGGCTGCTCATCTTTTTTTGCCAGCAACTGCCCATCCACCTTGCCGTAAGGTTCGCTGAAGTCGAAACGATCCTTGAGTTCCGGGGTCAGTGCTATGTGGTTGAGCGCAACGTCGTACTTGCCGCTTTCAACGCCCTGGAGCATGTCGCTTTCGTCGGTGACGATGAAATCGGCGCGCACATCCAGCTCGTTGGCCAGCAGTTGCCCAAGCTCGACCTCGAATCCTGCGAGGGTGTCGCCTTCCTTGAAATTGAAGGGCGGTGTATTAGCCTCAATGGCGATGCGCAACTCGCCACGGTCGTTGACGTCATCAATCAGTTCGGCGTGAGCCAGAGGGCTCAGAAGGGGTAGCAGGCAGATCAGGCCAGGCAGAAAACGCATGGTCACTCCTTTGAAATCATTATCGCGATGCTCTGATTCAGGCTCGCTTTGCTATGGTTGTCGAGTTCCTTCGACAACGAATGGTCATGAAGTTGTCATGACCGTGCGGATTTTACGGAAAAACTGGAGAAGAAAATGAAAAGCTTTATGTCACGTGCAGCGTTGGCTGGTGTGCTGATGGGTGTTTCGGTACTGGCCAGTGCGGCCACCCCGGCCCCCAAGGGCGCCGAAGTGTTCATCGTTTCTCCCGAGGACGGGGCCACGGTTTCCCAGGAGTTCAAGGTCAAGTTCGGCACCAAGGACGTCGCGCTGGCGCCGGCCGGTGACGTCACCAAAAACACCGGTCACCATCATTTGCTGATCGACGTCGACAAATTGCCGGCCGCCGGTGCGCCGATTCCGAACGATGCCAACCACATGCATTTCGGCAAGGCGCAGACCGAAGCCACGATCAAACTGGCCCCGGGCAAGCACACCTTGCAGCTGGAACTGGGCGACAGCGGTCACATGCCGTTCGATCCGCCGATCGTTTCGAAGAAAATCACCGTCAACGTCGAATAACGTTTCCGCGTGCATGAAAAAGGGAGCTCGAAAGCTCCCTTTTTTTGTGGCTCAGCGCGAAATCAGAACAGCACGCGGCTACGGATGGTGCCGTTAACGTGTTGCAGCTTCTCTTGCGCCAGCTCCGAGTACTCGGCGTCGACGTCGATCACCACGTAGCCAACCTTCTCGTTGGTCTGCAGGAACTGACCGGAGATGTTGATGCCGTTTTCGGCGAAGACCTTGTTGATCTCCATCATCACACCCGGAATGTTCTCGTGGATGTGCAGCAGACGGTGCTTGCCAGGGTGAGCCGGCAGGGCCACTTCCGGGAAGTTCACCGACGAAACGGAAGTCCCGTTGTCGCTGTACTTGACCAGTTTTTCTGCGACTTCCAGACCGATGTTGGCTTGCGCTTCGGCGGTCGAGCCACCGATGTGCGGGGTCAGGATCACGTTGTCGAGGCCACGCAGCGGGCTTTCGAACTCTTCGTCGTTGGAGCGCGGCTCGACCGGGAACACGTCGATGGCGGCGCCGATCAGGTGCTTGTCCTTGATCGCGTCCGCCAGGGCGTCCAGCTCGACCACGGTGCCGCGAGCAGCGTTGATCAGGATGCCGCCCTTCTTGATGGCGCGGATTTCCTTCTCGCCGATCATCCACTGGGTCGCAGCGGTTTCTGGAACGTGCAGGGTGACGATGTCCGACATGCCCAGCAGCTCGTGCAGGTTGTTGACCTGCGTCGCGTTGCCCAGCGGCAGCTTGGTCACGGTGTCGTAGAAATACACCTGCATCCCTAAGCCTTCAGCCAGAACCGACAGCTGCGTACCAATCGAGCCGTAGCCGACGATGCCGAGCTTCTTGCCACGGATCTCGAAGGAGTTGGCCGCGGACTTGATCCAGCCACCACGGTGGCAGGAAGCATTTTTCTCAGGGATGCCGCGCAGCAGCAGGATCGCTTCGGCCAGCACCAGCTCGGCTACGGAGCGGGTGTTGGAGTACGGCGCGTTGAACACGGCGATGCCGCGCTCGCGGGCTGCACTGAGGTCAACCTGGTTGGTGCCGATGCAGAAACAGCCGACTGCCACCAGCTTCTTCGCGTGATCGAAGATTTCTTCGGTCAGTTGCGTGCGCGAACGAATGCCGATGAAGTGCGCGTCAGCGATCTTTTCCTTGAGCTGGGCTTCCGGCAGAGAACCTGTGAGGTACTCGATGCTGGTGTAGCCCGCCGCCTTGAGGACGTCGACAGCCGATTGGTGGACGCCTTCGAGAAGAAGGAACTTGATCTTGCTCTTATCGAGAGAAGTCTTGCTCATCTGCGTAAACCTGTATCCCGGAGAAAAATGGCAGGAAATAGCCAGCAGACGCTGACCCGGACGGCAGGAAAGCCGTCACCGCAGAAAGGCCGTTGGGCACTGGCCTGCGGGGTCGGTATGCTAGCATAGCCACCCCGCTAAACACTCATTCCTGCGACGTGAAGCGTCTTCAGGATGACCATGAATTGTTCGAGAGTTCTGTCGATGACCAATCCTGCCCTGATTGATGAACTGAAGACCCTGGTTGAGCCTGGCAAAGTCCTGACCGATGCCGACTCCCTGAATGCTTACGGCAAGGATTGGACCAAACACTTCGCCCCGGCACCCAGCGCCATCGTCTTCCCGAAGACCATCGAGCAGGTGCAGGCCATCGTCCATTGGGCCAACGAGCATAAGGTTGCGCTGGTGCCGTCTGGCGGGCGCACCGGGCTGTCGGCCGCAGCCGTGGCGGCAAATGGCGAAGTAGTAGTGTCGTTCGATTACATGAACCAGATTCTCGACGTGAACCTCACTGATCGCACCGCTGTGTGTCAGCCGGGCGTGGTCACCGAGCAATTGCAGAACCGCGCCGAAGAACATGGCCTCTACTATCCAGTGGATTTTGCTTCCGCCGGTTCGAGTCAGATTGGCGGTAATATCGGCACCAATGCCGGCGGGATCAAAGTCATTCGCTACGGCATGACGCGTAACTGGGTCGCGGGCATGAAAGTCGTGACCGGCAAGGGTGATGTGCTGGAGCTGAACAAAGACCTGATCAAGAACGCCACCGGCTACGACTTGCGCCAGTTGTTCATCGGCGCCGAAGGCACTCTGGGGTTTGTGGTCGAAGCGACCATGCGTCTGGATCGCGCACCGAAGAACCTCACGGCGATGGTGCTCGGCACCGCCGATTTCGACTCGATCATGCCGGTACTGCACGCCTTCCAGGGCAAGCTCGACCTGACTGCATTTGAATTCTTCTCCGACAAGGCGCTGGCCAAAGTCATGGCTCGTGGCGACGTCCCTGCGCCGTTCGACACCGACTGCCCGTTCTACGCGCTGCTGGAATTTGAAGCGACCACTGAAGAAGTGGCCAACAGCGCTCTGGAAACCTTCGAACATTGCGTCGAGCAGGGCTGGGTGCTGGACGGCGTGATGAGCCAGAGCGAAACCCAGCTGCAAAACCTGTGGAAACTGCGCGAGTACATCTCCGAAACCATCTCGCACTGGACGCCGTACAAGAACGACATCTCGGTCACCGTCTCGAAAGTGCCGGCATTCCTCAAGGAAATCGACGCGATTGTCGGCGAATACTACCCGGACTTCGAAATCGTCTGGTTCGGCCACATCGGCGACGGCAACCTGCACCTGAACATCCTCAAGCCGGACAATCTGAGCAAGGACGAATTTTTCGCCAAGTGCGCCACCGTCAACAAGTGGGTGTTCGAGACCGTCGAGAAGTACAACGGATCGATCTCCGCCGAGCACGGCGTGGGCATGACCAAGCGCGATTACTTGACCTACAGCCGTTCGCCGGTTGAGATCGAGTACATGAAAGCGGTAAAAGCGGTGTTCGACCCGAATGGCATCATGAACCCGGGCAAGATCTTCGCTGTTTGATTTTCGAACTTAAGCGCTACGAATCAGGAGTCGGTCAATGAGCTATCAGCACCAGTATGTCGACGGCACGCGTATCCATTTTCCGCTGGGGAAGGTGGTGTGCATCGGCCGTAATTACGTCGAACACGCCAAGGAACTGGACAATCCGGTGCCAACCGAACCGTTGCTGTTCATCAAACCGGGCAGTTGCGTAGTGCCGCTGGAAGGTGGTTTCAGTATTCCGACCGAGCGTGGCTCGGTGCATTACGAAGCCGAGATTGCCGTGTTGATCGGCAAACCGTTGTCGACCAAGCCGAGCCGCGAAGAAGTGCTGGACGCGATCTCCGGTTTCGCCCCGGCGCTGGATCTGACCCTGCGCGACAAGCAGGGCGAGCTGAAAGCCAAAGGTCTGCCGTGGGAAATCGCCAAGTCGTTCGACGGCGCGGCGGTGATTGCGCCGTTTGTGGTCGGCAGTACTTTCGCTGATCTGACCGACATCGGCATCCGCCTGACCATCAATGGCGAAGTGCGCCAGGACGGTAACAGCAGCGCGATGCTCAACCCTATCGTGCCGATGATCCAGCACATGGCCGGCTGCTTCTCGCTGCAGGCCGGTGACGTGATTCTGACCGGCACCCCGGTGGGCGTCGGCCCGCTGAATGTCGGCGACGAGATCGTGCTGGAACTGCCGGGTGCTAGCAGCTTCACTAGCTCCGTCCTCTAACCTGTAGAGATGACACCGAACTGTGGCGAGGGAGCTTGCTCCCGCTGGACTGCGCAGCAGGCCCCCTGCTTTTTGCAGTGAAAAGCAGGGCCGCTTCGCGCCCCAGCGGGAGCAAGCTCCCTCGCCACAGGTGCCCATTCCACATTTAGATCTGTGATCGCTCCTGCAAACCCATAAGGCAATCGCGCCATTTGCCGTTTTTTTCACATCATCTCTGGATAATTCCGCGGATTCTGGCGTCTGAGCCACCCCCGTTGTGCTATTACCTTTAGCCTGAATTTCTGGAACGCGTCCCTTGATGGCCTCTCAACCGCTGCCCAAGCTGAAAACTGTCCGCCGCTCACGCTTCGCGATGCGCTGGTATTCCTGGCTATTGCTGGTGGCTGCGGCCGTTTATGGTCTGGCGTTTGCCATGCACTGGGACGATCGTGGTGTGCTCTGGGTATTGGAACGTTTCGAGAGTCCGACCGAGAAAAAGGAAAGTGTCTGGCTGCCGGATTACCGGGTGGTGATCGACGCTAAACAGCTGCCCGGGATGGAGAAGGACGAGGCGTCCGACCTGTCCTATAACCCACAGACCAAAACCCTGTTTTCGGTGATGGGCAAAAACCCGTTCCTGGTTGAGCTGAGCCTGCAAGGCGACGTGCTGCGCAAGATGCCGCTGGTGGGCTGGAGCAATCCTGAAGGCCTGACGGTGATGGAAAACGGCCTGCTGGCCATCGTCGATGAGCGCGAGCACCTGCTGTCGATCATCAAAATCGACGCCGATACCCGCGAATTGAAGCGCGACGACTACCCGAAATACGACCTCGGCCCGTCGAAAGACCAGAACAAAGCCTTTGAAGCCATCGCCTGGGATCCGCGTAACCAGCAACTGTTGCTTGGCGAAGAACGGCCGCCGGCACTGTTCACCTGGAAAAGCGATGGCAGCCAGATCCTCAAGGGCGACAAGCAGAAGTTGTTCAGCGATGAGCTGGACATCCGTAACCTCTCGGCTCTGGCCATCGACTCGCGCACCGGCCACACACTGGTGCTGTCCGCTGACTCGCACTTGCTACTGGAGCTGGACGAGAAGGGCGAGCAGGTCAGCTTCATGACCCTGCTCGGCGGTTTCAACGGCCTGAAAAGCACCATCCCGCGCGCTGAAGGCGTGACCATGGACGACAGCGGCACGCTGTACATGGTCAGCGAACCGAATCTGTTTTATCGCTTCGAAAAGCAAAAATAACCGCAGCCACAGGGTTTGCTTGTGGTCGCAGGCAAGTGGCCATTAAGCTTCAGTTCAGACGCGCGTGATATTTCATCCGCCTGTTTTGATTCCGAGCCCGCCCGCATGCGTCGACTTGCCCGTCCCAAACCACTGATTCTGATCCTGTCGATGATTGCCCTGATCGCATTGATTGCGCTCGGCCAATACATGCGTCTGTTCGAGCGTGCCTGGTTCAATCTGCATACCCTTTGGCAACCGCACAGCGTTGAATCCATCGCCCTCGATCAATATCGGGTGGAGATCGAGTCACAGGTCATCGAAGGCCTGAATGACGATGTCTCGGCGCTGACTTACGATCCGGTGCGCAAAAGCCTGTTCACCGTCACCAACAAGGACTCCGAGCTGATCGAGTTGTCGCTGGACGGCAAGCTCCTGCGCCGCATCGCGCTGATCGGCTTCGGTGATCCAGAGGCGGTGGAGTTCATCAGCGCCGACACCTACGTGATCACTGACGAGAGTCAGCAGCGGCTGATCAAGATCCATCTGGAACAAGACACCACATTCCTTGATGCAGCTGACGCCGAGCAGATGACTCTTGGCGTGCACTTGAGCGGCAATAAAGGGTTCGAAGGCCTGGCTTACGACTCGGTGGGCAAACGCCTGTTCGTGGCCAAAGAGCGCGATCCGATGCTGATTTACGAAGTGCACGGCTTCCCGCACTTCAATCCGGAAAAATCCTACGCGGTGCACGTAATCAACAACCCCAAGCGCGATGCCGGGATGTTTGTGCGCGATCTGTCGAGCCTGCAATACGACGAGCGCAGCGGGCATTTGCTGGCGCTGTCGGATGAGTCGCGGCTGATTCTGGAACTGGATGTGGGCGGGCGTCCGCTCAGCACGATGTCGCTGAGCAAAGGCCGGCAAGGCTTGCAGAAAACCGTGCCGCAGGCGGAAGGCATTGCGATGGACGATGACGGGACGTTGTATCTGGTGAGCGAGCCGAATCTGTTCTACGTGTTCAAAAAAACCGCGCAACCTTAAGAGCCACCACTAACCACTGTGGGAGCTGGCTTTGTGGCGAGGGGATTTATCCCCGTTGGGCTGCGCAGCAGCCCCAAAAGCTGGGGGTCGCTACGCAACCCAACGGGGATAAATCCCCTCGCCACAGAGGCTAGCTCCCACAGGTTTTTTGTCTGCCCATAGCAGTCTGGGCTTACTCAGCCTTCAGGGTCTTCACACCTTCACTAGTCCCGAGCAACAGCAAATCCGCCGGACGCGCCGCGAACAGGCCATTGGTGACCACGCCGACAATCGCATTGATCTGCGCTTCCAGCTCCACCGGGTTGGTGATCTGCATGTTGAACACGTCGAGGATGATGTTGCCGTTATCGGTCAGCACGCCTTCACGGTAAACCGGGTCGCCACCGAGCTTCACCAGCTCGCGGGCCACGTGGCTGCGGGCCATCGGAATCACTTCGACCGGCAGCGGGAATTCGCCGAGTACCGACACCAGTTTGCTGCCGTCAGCGATGCAGATGAAGGTCTTGGCCACGGCCGCGACGATCTTCTCGCGGGTCAGGGCTGCGCCGCCGCCCTTGATCAGGTTCAGGCGCGCGTCGCTTTCATCGGCGCCGTCGACGTAGAACTCCAGATCGCTGACCGTATTCAGCTCGTACACCGGAATCCCGTGGCCCTTGAGGCGCGCGGCGGTGGCTTCGGAGCTGGCGACCGCGCCATCGAACGCGCCCTTGTGCTTGGCCAAAGCGTCGATGAAGCAGTTGGCGGTGGAGCCGGTGCCGACGCCGACGATGCTCTTGTCGTCGAGTTTCGGCAGGATGAAGTCGACGGCGGCCTGGGCCACGGCCTGTTTGAGTTGATCCTGGGTCATGCGGGCTCCGGAAGCGGGCAGAGGGAAAACGGAAAGGCCGGCATTATAGCCTCAAGACCGGCTAAAACCTCTGGATTCGTGTGGTCGCCCGGACAAAAGCCGGGTTAGACTCCTTGGCCCTGCCCAACTCGCTCAGTGATGCTTTCCGATGCTCGAACAGTACGTCAAAAAGATCCTCACCTCGCGCGTTTATGACGTTGCCGTAGAAACCCCGCTGCAGAACGCTCGCCAGCTCTCCGAGCGGCTGGGCAACGATATCTGGCTCAAGCGCGAAGACTTGCAGCCGGTGTTCTCGTTCAAGATTCGCGGCGCCTACAACAAGCTGACTCAGTTGAGCGACGAAGAGCGTGCGCGCGGCGTGGTTACGGCGTCGGCGGGCAACCATGCGCAGGGGCTGGCCTTGGCGGCGAAAGTCCTGGGCGTGAAAGCCACCATCGTCATGCCGAAAACCACCCCGGAGATCAAGGTCGAAGGCGTGCGTTCGCGCGGCGGCAAAGTGGTGCTGCACGGTGATTCGTTTCCGGAAGCTTTGGCTTATTCGCTGAAACTGGTGGATGAAAAAGGCTACGTCTACATCCACCCGTACGACGACCCACACACGATTGCCGGGCAGGGCACCGTGGCGATGGAAATTCTGCGTCAGCACCCGCAGCCACTGGACGCGATCTTCGTGCCGGTCGGCGGCGGCGGGCTGATCGCCGGCATCGCGGCGTACGTCAAATACCTGCGCCCGGACATCAAAGTCATCGGCGTCGAGCCGGACGATTCCAATTGCCTGCAAGCGGCGATGGCCGCTGGTGAGCGCGTGGTGCTGCCGACCGTGGGCATCTTCGCTGACGGCGTGGCTGTGGCGCAGATCGGCCAGCACACCTTCGACATCTGCAAGGATTACGTCGACGAAGTGATCACTGTCAGCACAGACGAGATCTGTGCGGCGATCAAAGACATTTACGACGACACCCGTTCGATCACCGAGCCGGCGGGTGCGCTGGGCGTGGCCGGGATCAAGAAGTACGTCGAGCAGCGTGGCGTCAGCGGTCAGACCTTCGTCGCCATCGACTCGGGGGCCAACGTCAACTTCGACCGCCTGCGCCACGTCGCCGAGCGCGCCGAGCTGGGTGAAGGCCGCGAGGCGATCATCGCCGTGACCATCCCCGAGCAGGCCGGCAGCTTCAAGGCCTTCTGCGAAGCCATCGGCAAGCGCCAGATCACCGAATTCAACTACCGCTACAACACCGGCAGCGAAGCGCACATTTTCGTTGGCGTGCAGACTCACCCGGACACCGATCCGCGCAGCGCACTGCTGGCGAGCCTGACCGAGCAGGGTTTTCCGGTGCTCGACTTGACCGATAACGAGCTGGCCAAACTGCACATCCGCCACATGGTCGGCGGGCGTGCGGCGCAGGTGGTCGATGAAGTGGTGCTGCGCTTCGAGTTTCCGGAACGCCCGGGCGCGCTGTTCAACTTTCTCAATAAGCTCGGCGGGCGCTGGAACATCTCGATGTTCCACTACCGCAACCACGGCGCAGCGGACGGTCGCGTGGTCGCCGGCCTGCAAGTACCGCACGACGAGCGTCATCTGGTGCCCGCAGCCCTTGAGGAAATCGGTTACCCGTACTGGGACGAAAGCGACAACCCGGCCTATAAGCTGTTTCTTGGCTGAGCGGCTACGCTGATTTGCACGGACTGAGGAATTCGAACCATGGAAACGTTATCCGCCCTGAAAGCGGCGCACATACTCGCCACTGCGGTGTTGCTGATCGGCGCGTTGGGCCTTGGAATCTGGGTCTGGCGCGCGCGGCGCAACGGTGATGCAACAGCCGGTAGCCGTACGTTGCAGCGACCACGGGTGTTCGTCTGGCTTTTGATCGTGCTGGCGCTGCTGAGCATGCCCTTCACCGGCTGGTGGATGGTGCATCTGGTGGGCTGGCCGTTGGGGCAGACGTGGATTCTGGCGTCCAGCGTGCTTTACACCGTGGCGGCGTTGGCGTGGTTCTGGCTGCTGGTGCGCTTGAATCGGTTGCGCAAGGCGCCGGGTGGCGTTGGCAAGTTCAGTCTGGGGTTGGCGTTGTTTGGGCTGGTGTGTTTTGTGGCGATTGCCGGGTTGATGGGTGCCAAACCTGTTTAAGGCGAACAGCTCGCAGCCTGCGGCAGCTCCTACACAGGTTTGTGTCGAACCCGATATTGTGGGCTGACACAAACCCTGTAGGAGCTGCCGAAGGCTGCGATCTTTTGATCTTTAGCCGCGCAGGCTAATCACCGGCCAGCCACGCTTCTCGGCTTCAGCGCGCAAATTCGGATCAGCATCCACCGCCACCGGATTCGCCACTTGCTCCAGCAACGGCAAGTCATTCATCGAGTCGCTGTAGAAATAGCTGTCGTCCAGCGAATAACCGGTCTCTTCCAGCCAGCGATTCAGCCGCGTCACCTTGCCTTCACGGAAGCACGGCACGTCGGTGCTGCGCCCGGTGTAGCGGCCATCGACCATCTCGCACTCGGTAGCGATCAGGGTTTCGACGCCCAGACGCTCGGCAATCGGCGCGGTGACGAAGCGGTTGGTGGCGGTGATGATCACCAGTTTGTCGCCGGCGTCGCGGTGCTTTTGCAGCAGTGCAAGGGCCTTGGGCAGGATGATCGGCTCGATGCAGTCGCGCATGTAATCGCGGTGCCATTGATCGAGCACGGCCATGTCCGTGCGGCCAAGAATCTCCAGGCAGAAGTTCAGATAGGCAGCGTTATCCAGTTTGCCCGCCAGGTAATCCTGATAGAACTCGTCGTTGCGCGCCTTGTATGCGACCTTGTCGAGAAAGCCGCGCTCGCACAGGTAATCGCCCCAAGCGTGATCGCTGTCGCCGCCCAGAAGGGTGTTGTCCAAATCGAATAAAGCCAGGCGCATTGCAGTTACCCGCTGATAAGTCAGTAAAAAGGCGCCCAGAATACGGTCTTTTCACAAGAGTGCACATAAGGTAGGAAGCTTCATTGCTGCCTTCACAATCTTTGTGGAACAATGCGGCGACATGCGTTTGCGAGGTTGTTGCCGTGATCGACCCCGATGGTTTCCGTCCCAATGTCGGGATCATTCTGACGAATGACGCCGGCCAGGTGCTATGGGCTCGCCGTATCAATCAAGATGCCTGGCAGTTTCCGCAAGGGGGAATCAACCCTGAAGAGACGCCGGAAGACGCCTTGTATCGCGAGCTGAACGAAGAAGTTGGCCTTGAACGTGACGATGTTGAAATACTCGCCTGTACCCGGGGCTGGTTGCGCTATCGTTTGCCGCAACGTCTGGTGCGTACCCACAGCCAACCGCTGTGCATCGGCCAGAAACAGAAGTGGTTTCTCCTGCGCCTGATCTCCAACGAGCAGCGGGTGCGGATGGATTTGACCGGTAAACCGGAGTTCGATGGCTGGCGCTGGGTCAGCTATTGGTATCCGTTGGGCCAGGTGGTGACATTCAAGCGCGAGGTGTATCGCCGCGCTCTCAAAGAGCTTGCCCCGCGCCTTTTAACGCGCGACTGACGACGGAGTTCGACCCCGAGCCATGCTCAATACGCTGCGCAAGATCGTCCAGGAAGTTAACTCCGCCAAGGATCTCAAGGCGGCGTTGGGGATTATTGTGTTGCGCGTCAAAGAGGCCATGGGCAGCCAGGTCTGCTCGGTCTACCTGCTCGACCCCGAAACCAACCGCTTCGTGCTGATGGCCACCGAGGGCTTGAACAAGCGCTCGATCGGCAAGGTCAGCATGGCGCCCAACGAAGGTCTGGTTGGCCTGGTCGGCACGCGTGAAGAACCCCTGAACCTCGAAAACGCTGCGGATCACCCGCGCTATCGCTACTTTGCCGAAACCGGTGAAGAGCGCTACGCCTCGTTCCTTGGCGCACCGATCATTCACCACCGCCGCGTCGTCGGCGTGCTGGTCATCCAACAGAAAGAACGCCGCCAGTTCGATGAAGGTGAAGAAGCCTTCCTCGTGACCATGAGCGCGCAGCTCGCCGGTGTTATCGCCCACGCCGAGGCCACCGGTTCGATCCGCGGTCTGGGCCGGCAGGGCAAAGGCATTCAGGAAGCCAAGTTCGTCGGCGTACCGGGTTCGCCGGGTGCGGCAGTCGGTACTGCGGTAGTCATGCTGCCGCCGGCTGATCTCGATGTAGTGCCGGACAAAACCGTGCGCGACGTTGAGGCTGAACTCGGCCTGTTCAAGACCGCCATCGAAGGCGTACGCGCCGACATGCGCGCGTTGTCGGCCAAGCTTGCCACTCAGTTGCGCCCCGAAGAGCGCGCGCTGTTCGACGTCTACCTGATGATGCTCGCCGACGAGGCGCTGGGTAGCGAAGTCACTACTGTGATCAAGACCGGTCAGTGGGCTCAAGGCGCGCTGCGTCAGGTCGTGACCGATCACGTCAACCGTTTCGAACTGATGGACGACGCCTACCTGCGTGAGCGCGCCTCGGACGTCAAGGACCTCGGCCGACGCCTGCTGGCTTACCTGCAAGAAGAGCGTCAGCAGAATCTGGTCTACCCGGAAAAAACCATCCTGGTCAGCGAAGAACTGACGCCGGCGATGCTCGGCGAGGTGCCGGAAGGCACGCTGGTCGGTCTGGTTTCGGTACTCGGCTCGGGTAACTCGCACGTCGCGATCCTGGCGCGCGCCATGGGCATACCGACGGTAATGGGTGTGGTCGACTTGCCGTACGCCAAGGTCGATGGCATTCCGCTGATCGTCGATGGCACCAAGGGCGAGATCTACACCAACCCGAGCGAGGTGCTGATCAAGCAATTCGCCGAAGTGGTCGAAGAAGAGAAACAACTGGCGCTGGGTCTCGATACCCTGCGCGATCTGCCGTGCATTACCCTCGATGGGCACCGCATGCCGCTGTGGGTCAACACCGGCCTGCTGGCGGACGTGGCGCGTGCGCAGAAACGTGGCGCTGAGGGCGTGGGTCTGTATCGCACCGAAGTGCCGTTCATGATCAACCAGCGCTTCCCGAGCGAGAAGGAGCAACTGGCGATCTACCGCGAGCAGCTCGCCGCGTTCCATCCGCAACCGGTGACCATGCGTAGCCTCGACATCGGCGGTGACAAGTCGCTGTCGTACTTCCCGATCAAGGAAGACAACCCGTTCCTCGGCTGGCGCGGCATTCGCGTCACGCTCGACCACCCGGAAATCTTCCTGGTGCAGACCCGTGCAATGCTCAAGGCCAGCGAAGGCCTGAACAACCTGCGCATTCTGCTGCCGATGATCTCCGGCACCCACGAACTCGAAGAAGCGCTGCACCTGATCCACCGTGCGTGGGGCGAAGTGCGCGACGAAGGCACCGACGTGCCGATGCCACCGATTGGCGTGATGATCGAGATTCCGGCAGCGGTGTATCAGACCAAAGAACTGGCGCGGCAAGTGGATTTCCTGTCGGTCGGCTCCAACGACTTGACTCAATATCTGCTGGCGGTCGACCGCAACAATCCGCGCGTGGCGGATCTCTACGACTACCTGCACCCGGCGGTGCTGCAAGCCCTGCAAAACGTGGTGCGCGATGCACATGCCGAAGGCAAACCGGTGAGTATCTGCGGCGAAATGGCCGGTGATCCGGCGGCGGCAGTGCTGTTGATGGCGATGGGTTTTGACAGCCTGTCGATGAACGCCACCAACTTGCCGAAGGTGAAGTGGATGCTGCGTCAGGTCAATCTGGGCATGGCCAAGGAGCTGCTGGCGGAGTTGATGACGATTGATAATCCGCAGGTGATTCACAGCTCGCTGCAACTGGCGCTGAAGAATCTGGGGTTGGCGAAGATGGTTAGTCCGACTGCGGCCAAGGTCTCCTAAACGCTGCCGGCCTCATCGCTGGCAAGCCAGCTCCCACAGGTTTCTCGGGTATTCACCAACTCTGTGTTTACTGGAGATCATTGTGGGAGCTGGCTTGCCAGCGATGGCGTCAGTGAAATCACCACTAAATGATGATCTCCACCTCGCCCAAACGCCCACCAAACGGCCCAAAACTCCGCTCCACCATCCACCGCCCGCCATCCGCTCGCACCACCAGCGCAGTGCTCGCCCGCGTCCCATAACTCTGGCTGGCAATAAACACACTCGATAAAAGCGCCTCAGTCGCCAGCCCGACACCGGTATCCGGCAACTCGGCAAACGGCGCCGTCTGCGCATCGCCCAAAATCTCCAGCAAACGCTCCGGCTGCGGATCATCCAGCACCGCGCTCAACGCAGCCTTGGCCTTGAGCAGCTTGGGCCACGGCGTATCCAGCCCGGCGTTGGACAGTCCATAAACTCCCGGCTGCAACATCACCGGCTCAGAAGATCGCGCATTGAAATGCCACAGCTCATGGGTATTGCCCAGCAGCAGGTTGAACCCGGCGTAATCCGGCGAGCGGCCGACCACCTCAGCCAGATAATCCTCCAGCGACTGCTCCCCGGTGAGAAACCCGGCCACCAATTCCCCGCGCGATTTACGCGCCGGTGGCTGATGTGGATCACGAATATTAGTCAGCGCCGCAAAGCGCCCATTGGCGCCGATCCCCAGCCAGGTACCACCAGCCTCCAGATCACGCCCGGCATGCACGTGCGGCGACTCCGGCCATTGCGCCAGCGGCAGGCTCGGGCGGGCGTAGAATTCGTCACGGTTGGCCGCGACGATCAGCGGTTGGGCATGCCCCGGCCGCCAGGCAAAAACGATCAGGCACATAAGGTAGTCCTTGTGTGTTTTTTGCTCACTTTACGCAGACATCGCCCGTGCATCCATCGACAGTTCCTCGTCGGGCCATGCATCCGTTACCATGCCGCTCCGGTTTAGGGATGCGTCTGGGAGACGGTCATGGAATTTCTGCTCTATCTGGCGCTGGGCGCCTGTGCTGGCGTGTTGGCCGGGTTGTTCGGGGTGGGTGGCGGGATCATCATCGTCCCGGTGCTGGTGTTCAGTTTCACCTTGCAGGGTTTCGATCAGTCGATCCTGACGCATCTGGCGGTCGGCACTTCGCTGGCGACGATTATCTTCACCTCGGTCAACGCCGTGCGTGAGCATCATCGACGAGGCGCGGTACGCTGGCCGATATTCGTGTGGATGGCGGTGGGGATTCTGGTCGGCGCCGGTTTTGGTGCGCTGACGGCTGAGGCGATTTCCGGGCCGAACCTGCAAAAGATCATCGGTGTGTTTGCGTTGGTGATTGCTGTGCAGTTGGCGCTGGACTTCAAACCCAAGGCCAGCCGAACCGTGCCGGGCAAGCTCGGTCTGGCGGCTGCAGGTAGCGTGATTGGCTGGGCCTCGGCGATTTTCGGAATTGGCGGCGGGTCGCTGACCGTACCGTTCCTGACCTGGCGCAGTGTGCCGATGCAGCAGGCAGTGGCGACCTCGTCGGCCTGTGGCTTGCCGATCGCGCTGGCCAGTGCTTTAAGTTTCATGATTCTGGGCTGGCACGATCCGTTGCTGCCGGCCCATAGTCTCGGTTTTATCTACTTGCCGGCGCTGCTGGGGATTGCCCTGACCAGCATGGTGTTCGCCCGCATCGGCGCAAAGCTGGCGCACAAGCTGTCGGCCAGGTTGCTGAAACGGCTGTTCGCCGCTTTGCTGTTCTGCGTCGGTCTGAGCTTTTTGCTTTAGCCGCGTCGCAATACTGACTTAATCCTGAGGTGACAGCGTCGCTCGGGAATTCCGGTTTCAACTCTAACGAGGAGTCGCAATGCTGCCTTACCCGCAGATCGACCCGGTGGCCCTGGCCATCGGTCCGCTGAAAATCCACTGGTACGGCCTGATGTACCTCGTCGGTATCGGCGGCGCATGGCTGCTGGCGTCGCGCCGGCTCAACCGTTTCGACCCGACCTGGTCCAAGGAGAAGCTCTCCGATCTGATCTTCTGGCTGTCGATGGGCGTGATTGTCGGCGGACGTCTGGGCTATGTGCTGTTCTACGATCTGAGCGCCTACCTTGCCAACCCGACGCTGATTTTCGAAGTGTGGAAGGGCGGCATGTCGTTCCACGGCGGATTTATCGGTGTAATGCTCGCAGCCTTGTGGTTCGGCAAGCGTAACGGCAAGTCCTTCTTCCAGTTGATGGACTTCGTCGCCCCAATGGTGCCGATCGGTCTGGGTGCCGGGCGCATCGGCAACTTCATAAACGCCGAGTTGTGGGGCAAGGCGACCGACGTGCCGTGGGCCATGGTGTTCCCGCCGTTCAGCGATCCGGCACAGCTGCCGCGTCACCCGTCGCAGCTGTATCAGTTCGCGCTCGAAGGCGTGGCGCTGTTCCTGATCCTGTGGATTTTCTCGCGCAAGCCGCGTCCGACCATGGCCGTTTCCGGCATGTTCGCGCTGTTCTACGGGATCTTCCGTTTCATCGTCGAATTCGTCCGCGTACCCGACGCGCAACTCGGCTATCTGGCCTGGAACTGGCTGACCATGGGTCAGGTACTCTGCGTACCGATGATCCTCGGCGGGCTGTTCCTGATCTGGCTGGCCTACCGCCGCGCCCCGGCGACCCCGGTTGCACCGACAGCTTAAATATTCGAACCCCGGCACGCGATGCCGGGGCTCAAGGACACAGGTAACTCATGAAGCAATATCTCGATCTGGTGTCGCACGTCATCAACAACGGCACCAAACAGGCCAACCGTACCGGCGTGAACACCATCAGCTTTCCGGGCGCCATGCTGCGCTTTGATCTGCAGGAAGGTTTCCCGGCGATCACCACGCGCAAAATGGCCTTCAAGTCGGCCATCGGCGAGATGTGCGGTTTTCTGCGAGGCGTGAACAACGCTGCCGAATTCCGTGCGCTGGGCTGCAAGGTCTGGGATCAGAACGCCAATGAAAACGCGCAGTGGCTGGCCAACCCGTTCCGTCAGGGCGATGACGACCTCGGCGAAATCTACGGCGTGCAATGGCGCAAATGGCCGGCGTACAAGCAGATCCCGCTGAGCAACACTGCCGCCATCGAGCAAACCTTGAGCAACGGCTACAAACAGATCGCTCAGGGCGAAGAAGACGGACAGGCCTACGTGGTGCTGTACAAAGCCATCGATCAGGTGCGTCAGTGCGTCGACACGATCATCAATGATCCAGGCAGTCGCCGTATTCTGTTCCACGGCTGGAACTGCGCCCAGCTCGATGAAATGGCCTTGCCGCCGTGCCATTTGCTGTATCAATTCCACCCGAATGTCGAGACCAAAGAGATTTCTCTGACCCTCTACATCCGTTCCAACGATCTGGGCCTGGGCACGCCGTTCAACCTCACCGAGGGTGCCGCGCTGCTGAGTCTGATCGGTCGCCTGACCGGTTACACGCCGCGCTGGTTCACCTATTTCATCGGTGATGCGCACGTCTACGAAAACCACCTGGACATGCTCAACGAACAGCTCAAGCGCGAGCCGTTCGCCATGCCCAAGCTGAAGATTTCGGATCGGGTGCCGGAGTTTGCCAAGACTGGCGTGTATCAGCCGGAATGGCTGGAGCTGGTCGAGCCGAGCGATTTTTCGCTGGAAGGCTACGAGCACCATGCCCCAATGACCGCGCCGATGGCGGTCTGACGAGCAATACGCAATACCCCTGTAGGAGCTGCCGAAGGCTCGGGCCGCGATCGGACGATCTTTTGATCTTATAAACGGCAAGATCAAAAGATCGTCCGATCGCGGCCCGAGCCTTCGACAGCTCCTACATTGGGTTTGTGGTGTCCTTAGTGACCGTGACTGCGGCCTACATGGGAGTGCTCAACTTCCGTCGCCACAACCCCGCCACTCACTTCCAGTCGCTGCAATATCCCGCACTGATCCGCCCCCGGCCCTTCGCCACAGCGTTGGCGCAGGTCAAACAGTTGTGTCTGCAAGGCCAATAACCCATCGATCCGCGCCTTGACGTGCTGGATGTGCTCGTCGATCAGCGCATTGACGCTTTCGCACTGATCCTGCGGGCTGTCGCGCAAGGCGAGCAGGCTGCGGATTTCTTCGAGGGTCATGTCAAGGGTGCGGCAGTTGCGGATGAAGGTCAGGCGTTCGGCGTGGGCCTGGGTGTAGACGCGGTAGTTGCCGTCGCTGCGGGCCGGCTCCGGCAGCAGGTTTTCGCGCTCGTAGTAGCGGATGGTTTCCACGGCGCAATCGGTCAGTTTCGCGAGCTCTCCGATCTTCATGACGGCGTTCTCCAAAAAGGGTGCTTGACCCTATAGTGGCTACAGGGTCTTTACTTGGCAACAGGCACCTTCATGGACGCGACCAATGAGCGATTCCCAGCACACTCACAAGCCCGGCGACGGGCACGATCACAGTCATAAATTGCAGCCTGTGCATCAGCACTCCCACGGCGGTGATTCTTGCTGCGCGTCGAAAGCCGCCGCGCCATCGCTGGTGCAACTGAGCGATGCGCCGAGCGCCGACGCGCGTTTGAGCAGTTTTCGCATCGAGGCGATGGACTGCCCGACCGAGCAGACGCTGATCCAGAACAAGCTCGGCAAACTCACCGGGATTCAGACGCTGGAATTCAATCTGATCAACCGCGTGCTCGGCGTGACCCACACGCTGGCGGACATCACGCCGATCATCGACGCGATCAAATCCATCGGCATGCACGCCGAGCCGCTGGAGGCGGGTGTCGAAACTCCGGCGCCTGCTCCGGTGAAAAAGCACTGGTGGCCATTGGCGCTGTCCGGCGTTGGTGCGTTGGCAGCGGAAGTTATCCACTTCACCAGCGCCGCGCCGAACTGGGTGGTGGCGATCATCGCGCTGGTGTCGATCCTCAGCGGTGGCCTGACTACTTACAAGAAGGGCTGGATCGCCCTGAAGAACTTCAACCTCAACATCAATGCGCTGATGAGCATCGCGGTGACTGGCGCGATTCTGATCGGGCAGTGGCCGGAAGCCGCGATGGTGATGTTCCTGTTCACCGTCGCCGAGTTGATCGAAGCGCGCTCGCTGGACCGTGCGCGCAACGCGATCAGCGGCCTGATGCAGATGACGCCCGAGCAGGCGACCGTATTGCAGGCTGACGGCACCTGGCGCGAACTGGAGGTGAAAAGCATCGATCTCGGCGCTCGCGTGCGAGTCAAACCGGGCGAGCGCATTGCGCTGGACGGTGAAGTGCTCAGCGGTAACTCGACCATCGATCAGGCGCCGATCACTGGCGAAAGTTTGCCGGTGGAAAAAACCGTCGGTGACAAAGTGTTCGCCGGCACCATCAACCAGGCGGGTTCGCTGGAATACGCGGTCACCGCTGCGGCCAACAACTCGACCCTGGCGCGGATCATCCACGCCGTCGAACAGGCGCAAGGTGCGCGGGCGCCGACCCAGCGTTTCGTCGATCAATTCTCGAAAATCTACACCCCGGTGGTGTTCCTGTTCGCCATCGCGGTGGCGGTGATTCCGCCGCTGTTCATGGGCGCGGTGTGGTTCGACTGGATTTACCGGGCGCTGGTATTACTGGTGGTCGCGTGCCCGTGTGCGCTGGTGATTTCCACCCCGGTGACCATCGTCAGCGGCCTCGCGGCAGCGGCGCGCAAAGGCATTCTGGTCAAGGGCGGCGTGTATCTGGAGGGCGGTTTCAAGCTCGACTATCTGGCGCTGGACAAGACCGGGACGATTACTCACGGCAAACCGGTGCAGACCGATTTCCTGTCCCTCGACCCGACTGCCGACGCCACAGCCCCGGCCATCGCCGCTGCATTGGCCGGGCGTTCCGATCACCCGGTCTCGCTGGCCATCGCCAAAGCCGCTGTGGATAAAAACTTCGTGCCGTTGATTGTGGATAACTTCGAAGCATTGGGCGGGCGCGGGGTAAAAGGCGAAATCAACGGTCAGACCTACCACTTGGGCAATCACCGTCTGGTGGAAGAACTGGGCCTGTGCTCGCCGGCGCTGGAGGAAAAACTCTTTGCGCTGGAGAAACAGGGCAAATCCGTGGTTTTGCTGCTCGACAGTTCCGGCCCGCTGGCGCTGTTCGCTGTGGCCGACACGGTCAAGGAAACCAGCCGCGAGGCGATCCGGCAGCTCCACGCACTGGGGGTGAAAACCCTGATGCTGACTGGCGACAACGTGCACACCGCGCAGGCGATTGCTCAGCAGGTCGGCATCGATCAGGCGCGGGGCGACTTGCTGCCGACCGACAAACTGCAAGCCATCGAAGACCTCTACAAGCAGGGCCATCGGGTCGGCATGGTCGGCGACGGCATCAACGATGCGCCGGCACTGGCCCGGGCCGAGATTGGTTTTGCGATGGCCGCAGCGGGAACCGACACGGCAATTGAAACCGCCGATGTCGCCCTGATGGACGATGATCTGCGCAAGATCCCGGCATTCATCAGCCTGTCGCGCAACACCGCCAGCATCCTGAAACAGAACATCGCAC
Organism: Pseudomonas sp. P4795; assembly: GCF_048822895.1. Taxonomy (NCBI): domain Bacteria; kingdom Pseudomonadati; phylum Pseudomonadota; class Gammaproteobacteria; order Pseudomonadales; family Pseudomonadaceae; genus Pseudomonas; species Pseudomonas sp. P4795. The sequence continues at coordinate 393,292 of NZ_JBMFBT010000004.1, forward strand.
TGGCGCTGGTGATCAAGGCTATCTTTCTTGCGGTAACCTTCGCCGGACTCGCCACCATGTGGATGGCGGTGTTCGCCGACATGGGCGTTAGCTTGTTGGTGGTGTTCAACGGTTTGCGCCTGCTGCGCAAATAACTGAAGAGGAACGGTTGTGCTGAGTGCCGAGCTGAAGGCGTTTTACATGGTGGCCCGTCTGGGCAGCATCACGCTGGCAGCGAAGAAACTCGGCCTCAGCCAACCGACCGTGACCACGCAGATTCGCAATCTGGAAAGTCAGTATTCGGTCGAGCTGTTCTACCGTGGCGGCCGGCGTCTGAGTGTCAGCGATGAAGGCGCGCGGTTGCTGCCGATGGTCAAGGCGTTGTTGCAGCAGGAGGCTGACATCGAGTTTTTCCTGCGTAACAGCGGCCAGGTGCAAGGCACATTGCGCATCGCCGCCACCGCGCCGTATTACATCCTCGATCTGGTGAAAACCTTCCGCGAGCGCCTGCCGCAAGTAGAAGTCTCGGTAGAAATCGGCAACTCGCAGCAAGTGCTCGAAGCGCTGGAGGATTACCGGGTGGATGTGGCGGCGTCGTCGCAGTTGCTTGAAGATTCTCGTTTGATTCGTCGGGTACTCGGGACTGATCCACTGGTGCTGGCGGTACACCGCAATCATCCGCTGGCGGTGCATGACCATGTGCCGTTGAGTGCCTTGGCCGGGCATACCTTGTTGATGCGCGAGTGCGGCTCGACCACTCGGCGCCTGACCGAAGAGTTGCTGGCCGGCGCCGGGGTGAATTTCGGGCCGTTGCTGGAGATTGGCAGTCGTGAATCGATTCGTGAGGCGGTGCTGCGCAATATCGGCATCAGCATCATTGCCCGTCAGGAAGTGCCGCACGATCCGCAGTTGCGCGTGTTGACGCTGGAGAACGCGCCGCAGATTCCCGAGTACCTTTATTGCCTCAAGGAAAGGAAAGGTGCCCGGCTGCCGGCGGCGTTTCTCGGCCTGGCACAGGAAATGTCCCCGGCCTGAAATTTACTTTTCCTGTGCTGGCCTCATCGCTGGCAAGCCAGCGATGAGGCCAGACCAGGCAACACGTGCCTTGAATCTTGTGAACCAAAATCCCTGAATACCACTATCAGCCGTTTTTGCCTCGCTGCCACATGACGGACGCATTACAACTCTAGGATGACCTTCATCTGCTCGATGAGGTCTGTCCATGAACCCTGCAATCGCAACTGCCCTGACCAACCCCGGTGCGCCGATGAAGGTGCGCAATGTGCAAAAGCGCTTCGGCGCATTCACCGCACTGGATAACGTCTCGCTCGACGTGGCGGCCGGTGAGCTGGTGTGTCTGCTCGGCCCCTCGGGTTGCGGCAAAACCACATTGTTGCGCTGTATCGCCGGTCTGGAAAAACAGGACAGCGGCGAGTTGTACCTCGGCGAACGCGACGTTTCCCACCTCGCCCCGCAGGCCCGGGACTACGGCATTCTGTTTCAGTCCTACGCGCTGTTCCCCAATCTGACTGTTGAAGCGAACATTGCCTACGGCCTCGCCGGCAGCGGTCGCGACGAAGTGCGCCATCGCGTCGGTCAGATGCTGGAGCTGGTGGGTCTGATCGGCAGTGAGAAAAAGTACCCGGGCCAATTGTCCGGCGGCCAGCAACAACGGGTCGCACTGGCCCGCGCCTTGGCCCCGGCCCCTTCGCTGCTGTTGCTCGACGAGCCGATGTCGGCCCTCGATGCCCGGGTACGCGAACATCTGTGTACCGAGCTGCGCCAACTGCAACGCAACCTCGGCATCACCACCCTGATGGTCACGCACAATCAGGATGAAGCGATGTTGATGGCCGACCGGATTGCGGTGATGAACAACGGCCGCGTCGAGCAGTACGCCACTCCGCAGGAAATCTACAACCGCCCGGCCACGCCGTTCGTCGCGGAGTTCGTTGGCCAGGGCAACTGGCTGCCATTCCAGCGCAGCAGCGACAGCCACGCTCAGGTCGGCGGGATGAACATGCGTCTGGCCGACGGTAGTGTCAGTGGCGCCTCGGGCCGCTTGTTCTGCCGCCCGGAAGCGATCAACGTTAATCCGCTGGTGCACGAGGAAAACCTGTTCCCGGCCAAGGTGCGCGAGATCACTTTCCTCGGCAACCGCTGCCGCATGAGCTTCGAGCTCGATCAATTGCCCGGCCATGCACTGCTCGCCGAACTGGCGCCGGAAGCAATGCCGCGCCTCGGCGCGCAGCAAATCATGGTCGCTTTGCCGCCGCGCAGCTTGCAGGTGTTTGCCTGATGAACCGCAATATCGCGCTGCCGTTACCGCACAAGCAGGTACGGCAGGTGTCCCGCGCCGAGATCGGCGACCGCATCTTTGTGGTCGGCGGCAAACTTCTGCTGCTGGTACTGCTCGGTGTTGCAGTGCTGATGCCGTTGCTGGCGATCTTCTGGCGCGGCTTTAGCAGCGAGGCCGGGCAGGGCGGTGGCTGGCTCGCCGCCAAGGAATTGGTGAACAGTGAAAACTTCCACTGGTTGCTCGGCAACAGCCTGAAAGTTTCCCTCAGCGTCGCGGCCATTGTCGTACCGCTGGCCTACCTGTTTGCCTACGCACTGCAACGCACGCTGATTCCGGCCAAGGGCATCTGGCGCGGGATTTCGCTGCTGCCGTTGATGGCGCCGTCGATGCTGCCGGGGATTGCACTGGTCTATCTGTTCGGTAACCAGGGCATGTTGCGCGGACTGCTGTCGGACAACATCTACGGCTTCTGGGGAATTGTGCTGGGCGAGGTGATCTACACCTTTCCGCATGCGCTGATGATTTTGCTCTCAGCCTTGTCGCTGGCGGATGCGCGCTTGTTTGATGCGGCGTCGAGCATGGGCGCCAGCCCGGCCAAGGCTTTTCGCAGCATCACCTGGCCGGCGACTCGCCAAGCCGTGTTCGCCGCGTTCTGTCTGGTGTTCACCCTGACCATCACCGATTTCGGCGTACCGGTGGTGGTCGGCGGCGACTATCAAGTGCTGGCGCTGGAAGCTTATAAAGCCGTGGTCGGCCAGCAACAGTTCGGGCGCGGCGCGTTGATCGGCATGGTGTTGCTGCTGCCGGCACTGTTCAGCTTCGGAGTGGACGCCTGGCTGCGTCGGCGTCACGGCGACTCCATGAGCGGCCGCGCCCAGGTGTTCAAACCGGCGCCGTCGAAGCTGCGCGACAGCTGCTATCTGGCGATCGTCCTGCTGATCAGCGCCGCGTTGTTGCTGGTGTTCGGCATGGCGGTGTTCTCGTCGCTGGTGAAGTTCTGGCCGTACAACCTGTCGCTGTCGCTCAACCATTACCAGTTCAACGAAACCGCCGGCGGTGGTTGGCTCGCCTACAGCAACAGCCTGAGAATGGCGTTGGGCACGGCGTTGATCGGCAGCGTGCTGATCTTCACCGGCGCCTACCTGATGGAAAAAACCCGCAGCCAGCGCGGACTGAATCTGACCTTGCGCATGCTCAGTTTCATTCCGATGGCGGTGCCGGGTCTGGTGCTTGGCCTGGGTTACGTCTTCTTCTTCAACCTGACCGGCAACCCGCTGCATGTGCTGTACGGGACGATGACGCTGCTGATCGTCTGCACCATTGCTCACTATTTGACCACTGCGCAGATGACCGCGACCACTGCGCTGCGCCAGCTCGACGCCGAGTTCGAAGCCGCCGCGCTGTCACTCAAGGCGCCGCTGTATCGGCATTACCTGAAAGTTACCGTGCCGATCTGCCTGCCGGCGCTGCTGGACATCGTGCGCTACCTGTTCGTCTCGGCGATGACCACCGTGTCGGCAGCGATCTTCCTCTACAGCCCCGACACCATCCTCGCAGCGGTCGCGGTGCTGAACATGGATGACGCCGGCAACGTCGGCGGCGCGGCGGCGATGTCGACGTTGATTCTGTTCACCTCGGCGGGCGTGTCCTTGCTGCTGGCGTGGGCTTCGCGCGGCTTGTTGCGCCGCTCCCAGGCCTGGCGGCAGAACGCGCCCGGTCACTGATTTTCCGTAACCCTCAACTCACCTCTTTAATCCGAGAAAGGAAACCGATCATGTTCAAGCCTATGGCCCTGGCCGCTGCTGTGCTCGCAACTTTCAGCCTGAACGCCTTCGCGGCGAAAACCGAGTTGACGGTGTACACCGCCCTCGAAGCCGAGCAGTTGAAGACTTACAAAGAAGCCTTCGAAAAGGCCAACCCGGAGGTCGAGATCAAGTGGGTGCGTGATTCCACCGGGATCATCACCGCCAAACTGCTCGCCGAAAAAGATCGCCCGCAGGCAGATGCGGTCTGGGGTCTGGCGGCGTCGAGTCTGGCGATTCTCGATCAGCAAGGCATGCTGCAAAGCTACGCGCCGAAGGATCTGGGCAAGATCGGCGCGAACTACCGCGACGCCGCCAACCCGCCTGCCTGGGTTGGCATGGACGTGTGGGCCGCAACCATTTGCTTCAACACCGTCGAGGCCGAGAAGCAGGGCCTGACCAAACCGGTGAGCTGGCAGGATCTGACCAAGCCTGAGTACAAGGGCAAGATCGTCATGCCCAATCCGGCGTCGTCCGGCACCGGTTTCCTCGACGTCAGCGCCTGGCTGCAAACCTTCGGCGAGAAGCAGGGCTGGGCTTACATGGATGGCCTGCACCAGAACATCGGCCAGTACGTTCACTCCGGCTCCAAGCCTTGCAAACTGGCGGCGGCGGGGGAGTTTCCCATCGGTATTTCCTTTGAATACCCAGCCGTTCAGCTGAAACGCCAAGGCGCGCCGCTGGACATCATCCTGCCGAAGGAAGGCTTGGGCTGGGAGATCGAAGCGACTGCCGTGATCAAAGGCACGCCGCATGCAGACGCCGCGAAGAAACTGGCTGACTTCTCTGCCAGCGCTGAAGCGATGGATTTGTATAAAGAGAACTTCGCCGTTCTGGCGCAGCCGGGTATCGCCAAGCCGCAGACCGAATTGCCGGCGGATTATGAGCAGCGCCTGATCAAGAACGACTTCGCCTGGGCCTCGAAGAATCGCGACGAGATCCTCACCGAATGGCGCAAGCGCTATGACGGCAAGTCCGAGAAAGTCGTCGCCAAGTAAGATCTTTTTCGACTGTCAGGGCCTCATCGCTGGCAAGCCAGCTCCTACAGGTTTCAAGGTGTCCCCGCAGTCGGTGTTCACCACAAAATCTGGGGGAGCAGGCAAGCCAGCTCCCATATTGACCGGTGCGGAACATACATTTTGTGGACACCGCTGAACCTGTGGGAGCTGGCTTGCCAGCGATGACGGTCTCTCATTCAGAGCACCTCCAGATGACCCAACACAAAGACCTGCTCATCGTCGGCGCCGGAATCCTCGGCCTGTCCCACGCCTACGCCGCCGCCAAACGCGGCCTCAAGGTCGCGGTTTTCGAGCGCACCGCCACTCCCCTCGGCGCCTCGGTGCGCAATTTCGGCCAGGCGCTGGTCACCGGCCAGCCACCCGGGCCGATGCTCGAACTGGCCAAGGCCAGCCGCAAGATCTGGGGCGATTGGGCGCAGCTTGCCGGCCTGCAACTCAAGCGCAACGGCTCGTACCTGTTCGCCCGCACCGAAGCCGAAGAACACTTGCTGGAAGCCTTTTGCGCCGGTCGCGCCGTGGAGCACGACTACCGCGTCGACCTGCTGCGCGGTTCCGCATTGCGCGATCTGTATCGCGGCCAGTTCAGCCATCACCGCGCTGCATTGCACGGCTTGGAAGATCAACAGGTGTATTCGCGCGAAGCGATTCCGGCGCTGATCGAGTATCTGCGTCGCGAACTCAACGTCGAATTTCATTTCTCGACACTGGTGCGTGACGTCGAACCGGGCCGTCTGCACAGCACTGCTGGCGTGTTCATGGCCGAACACATCATCGTCTGCTCCGGCCACGATTATCAGACCCTGCTCGCCGAACCCATCGCCGCGCTCGACCCGCAAATCTGCCGTCTGCAAATGCTCCGCGCCCGGCCGCAGGTCAATCTCAACCTGCAACACGCCTTGCTCACCGGCCTCAGCTGCGTGCACTACGGCGCCTTCGCCGATCTGCCGGAAGCGACGGCGGTGCAGGCGCAGATCCTGCGCGAAGAGCCGCACTTGCAGGAACACGGCATTCACCTGCTGATCAGCCCGACGCCCTACGGCGAACTGATCATCGGCGACTCGCACCATTACGGCAGCGATGCATCGCCGTTCAACGCCGAGCAAGTCGACAACTGGATGCTCGAACTGGCCGAACAGACCCTCGGCTGCAAAGTGCAAGTGCTCGAGCGCTGGCAGGGGGTGTATGGATCGCGCGGGCCGGGGCCGTTTTCGTTCCTGCGTCCGGCACCGGGACTGAGCGTGGCGCTGATGCACACCGGAGTCGGCATGAGCGTCGGCCCGGCCATGGCTGAGCGCAATATCGCGCAGGTGTTGGGGGAGATTTGATGACGCGTCACGAGCAAGTCAGTTTGCGTATGCGTCAGTGGGATGAAATGGCCAAAGAAATGGCGGTGCCAGTGATCGACCTTGCGGTTTTGAAGGATAAAGCGGCGCGCCTTTTGGCTGTATAAGCTTCACACCGAGTCGCTGCCATCGCTGGCAAGCCAGCTCCCACAGGAATTTTGGTGTTCACAAGATCTGTGTTCATCGAAGAACACTGTGGGAGCTGGCTTGCCAGCGATGGCGCCAGATCAGACACTACAAATCTGCAGCAAGAGACTCGATCTGCTCCTGTCTTTCCGCCTGATTCAACTTCGAATGCGGATTCAACGAAGACCACTGCGGATGCGCCCGCGCCTTCTTCAATGCCTCGGGCAACTTGCCTTCGCGCCAGGTCTTGTCCTGCGGCGTCGCCACTTGAATGCTCTCCAGCGCCGCATGGCCTCGGGCATTCAACGCTTGCAGCAGCTGCCGTTGACGAAGCGCCAACAGGCGCAAAACATTGTCATCGACGGTCAGTTCACGCTGGCCTTTGATCTTGCCCAGCAAGCGATTGCCGTAACTACGCGCAGTTTGCAGCGCGCCACCGGCAATCGCCCCGGCCAGTGCCGCAGCGCCAAGCGTAATGCCGCCGACCAGCAAATCCACCCCGGCGCCGGCCGCCGCACCCGCAGCGATGCCGCCACCCACACGCACGCCAAGTTGCTTGAGGGTTTCCGGGTTGAACAGGTCATCGCCCCAACGCCCGTCGAGCAACGGCAGATCACTGGCCGCCGCATCCTGTGGACGAAACGCGTAGAGCTTGAGCAGCGCCTCAACGCAACGTTGCTCGCGCTGACGCACGGCTTTGCGCAGTTCGCTGATGGCTTGTTGTTCCTGCGCGGCTTCACTGGCCACGCTACGTCGGCACGCGGCGCAGTCGATCAGCAAGTCGGCGATCAGCCGCGCGGCGCTTTGCTCGCGGGCCAGGCGCTGTGCCTGTTGATCGGCGATCAAGCGTTCCAGTTGCGGGCGGGCATTTTCCAGCAGCAGTGCGAGGCTTTCGTACAATCGGCGCTCGCCATCCTCCGGCGGGGCAACGCTGTCGAAACGTACCAGAGCATGCAGACCGAGGCGCGCCAGTGCTTCCCGCCAGTCCGGTTCGCGATGGCTGGCGCTGCTGACGAAATTCAGTATCGGCAGCAGCGGTTTGCCGCAACTGGCCAACACTTCCAGTTCATCGCGGTACTTGGCCAGCACCGGTTCGCGGGCATCGATCACGTACAGACCGGCGTCGGAGGCCAATAGCTGGCGCAACACTTTGGCTTCCTGTTCGAAACGTTGCCGCGCCTCACTGCCGTCGAGAAAACGCGCCAGTCGCGCCGGCCCGTCGAGACGTTCACCGGGTCTCTCAAGTCGTTCAAGAAAGTCGAGCAGGGCGATGGCGTCTTCCAGCCCCGGCGTGTCGTACAGATCGAGCAACGGCTCGCCGTCCACTGACAGTCGCGCGCCTTCGACATGCCGCGTAGTGCTCGGCCGGTGCGAGACTTCGCCGAAGCCGACATCGCGCGTCAGGGTGCGCAGCAGCGAGGTTTTGCCGACGTTGGTGTGGCCGACCACCGCGAGTTTCAGCGGCGCTTTGCGGGCGTCAGTCATGTCCGTTCTCCAGCCAGTTCAGTGGCGCACTGTCGGCAAACGGCAGCTCAAGTTGTTGCAGCGCCACATGCCAGTCGCCCAGACGCTCGGCGTCCAGCGCCTGGCCCTGCGGCGGTTGCAGTAGCCAGATCCGCGTGGCCGTGGCATTGCGCGCCAGTTCGGCGATCAGCGCCAGACTGCCGCGATCCGGCGAACGCAGCGGATCGCAGGCGATGGCCAGACGCGCGGGCGGGAAGCGGCTGAGTTGTTCGAGGAGTTTGTTACGCGATTCGCGGCTGTCGAGCACGCCGGCGTTGCTGACGTTTTTCGGCAGTGTGGGTGGCCATGGACGTTGATCGTCGAGCTCGATGGCCACCAGCAACGCACCCTCGCTGGCGTGTTCGCCGACGCTGCTTTCGACACGATGCAGATGCTCTGGCGCGGCGTCGGTGATGCCGAGGCGTTCGCTGGTCGGCATCAGGCGTTCGCGCAATTGCACGTAGCCGGGCAGGTTCAAATCCAGACGCAACGCGGATTTGCCGCTGCTCCAGCGCCAGAAGCACACCAGCGCCAACAGCAGACGCGGCAACACGCCGAACACCACCAGCACGCCGACCAGCCAGGTCGCCCAGGCCAGACGCGTACTTTCGATATCGAGTGCTCCGTCGCCGCTGGCGCGGATCATTTCAACCGTCGGAATATTGAAACCGAGCAGCGCCGGCAGTGTGCCGAGGCTCCGGGTCATGTTGATGAAGGTGTCGCCGCTGAGAATCGTGGTCTCCCAGACAAAGCCGTAGCGTCGTGTCGCCATCAGCGTCAGTAGCAGGATCAGCGCACTGAGCATCGCCAACAGCCACAAGCCGTTGACCAACGCGCCGAGCGCCCAGCGATTGAGTTTCTTGCGTTGCAGCAACAGCAGCAGGGCCGGCGCCAGTTGCGCGGCTTTGGCGTCGCGAGCGAATTTTTCGCTGAGCCACAGCCACAAACGGCCGAGCGCGGCGCCGTGCTCGCCGGCGAATAGCAGTCCCAGTGCCCAGCTCAACAGCAGAAGCAGATTCAGCCCGAGCAGGCTGCCCAAGGCCCAGAACACATTGACCGGAGTTTGCCCGTCGCCTAGCGCGGCGAATGCCAGCCCGGCGCCGCTGACAATTGCGAACACCGCGAGCACGATCAGCGCCAGTCGCGCGCCTTGCAGCCAATGCGTGAGAGCAGAAGTCAGCCCGTCACGCTCGGCCAGCCACAACGCCCGGCGTTGAACACGGCTGGGCAGATCACCGCCGGCCGCACGGGCCAGGCGATTGGCTTCGAGATCGTCCAGAGGCCCGGCGTATTCTTCGCGCAGGCGGATGGTTTCAGTCAGCCAAAGGTTTTGCAGTGGAGTCAGTTCAGTCACGCGGCATCCCGTCGCTCAATTGAGCGGTGAGCATAACCGCTGTGGCGCTTATCCGGGTAAGCGCGGCTCTGGTATCCTCGCGGCCATGACTAAATCACTCCCCCTCAGCCTGATCGCAGCCCTCGGTGAAAACCGGGTGATCGGCGTCGACAACAGCATGCCTTGGCACTTGCCTGGCGATTTCAAATATTTCAAGGCCACCACGCTCGGCAAGCCGATCATCATGGGCCGCAAGACCTGGGACTCGCTCGGTCGTCCGCTGCCCGGTCGCTTGAACATCGTGGTCAGCCGTCAGGCCGATCTGGTGCTCGAAGGCGCGGAAGTTTTTTCGTCGCTGGAAGCTGCGCTGGTGCGCGCCGAAGAATGGGCGAAAGCGCAGGGCGTCGATGAGTTGATGCTGATTGGCGGTGCGCAGTTGTATGCGCAAGGGCTGGCGCAGGCGGATCGTCTGTATCTGACCCGTGTGGCGCTGAGCCCGGAAGGCGATGCGTGGTTTCCGGAGTTTGATCCGGACCAGTGGAAACTGGTGTCGAACGTGCCGAACCCGGCCGATGGCGACAAACCGGCGTACAACTTCGAAGTTTGGGAAAAAGCCTAAAAGATCGCAGCCTGCGGCAGCTCCTACAGGGGGGCCGCGGTGTTCACACATGATGTGATTCACCGCAAATCTCTGTAGGAGCTGCCGCAGGCTGCGATCTTTTGATCTTGCTTACATCAAGCCTGCGCCAACTCCGCATGCTCATCCGCATCCAGCAGCGCTTTATCCGTCTGCTGCATCACCTGACTGGTAATCGCACCCGCAGTGATCGAACCGCTCACGTTCAGCGCCGTACGACCCATATCAATCAACGGCTCAACCGAAATCAGTAACGCCACCAGTGAAACCGGCAAGCCCATCGCCGGCAGTACGATCAGCGCCGCGAACGTCGCGCCGCCACCCACGCCCGCCACACCGGCCGAACTCAGGGTCACAATCGCCACCAGCGTCGCGATCCACAGCGGATCCAGCGGATTGATGCCTACGGTCGGCGCAACCATCACCGCCAACATCGCCGGATACAAACCCGCGCAGCCATTCTGGCCGATGGTCGCACCGAACGACGCGGCGAAACTCGCAACAGATTGCGGAATGCCCAGACGGCGAGTCTGCGCTTCGATGCTCAACGGAATGCTCGCCGCGCTGGAGCGGCTGGTGAACGCGAAGGTCAGGACCGGCCAGATCTTGCGGAAGAAGCGCAGCGGATTGATCCCCGCCGCCGACACCAGTAAGCCATGCACCACGAACATCAGGCCCAGACCGAGGTACGACACCACCACGAAACTGCCGAGTTTGATGATGTCTTGCAGGTTGGAACCGGCCACCACTTTGGTCATCAGCGCCAGCACGCCGTACGGGGTCAGCTTCATCACCAGACGCACCAGACGCATCACCCAGGCTTGGAGGGTGTCGATGGCGTTGATCACTTTTTGACCTTTCTCGACGTCATCCTTGAGCAGTTGCAGCGCCGCTACTCCAAGGAACGCAGCGAAAATCACCACGCTGATGATCGAGGTCGGCTTCGCCCGTGCCAGATCGGCGAACGGGTTCTGCGGGATGAACGACAGCAGCAGTTGCGGCACATTCAGGTCGGCGACCTTGCCCGCGTAGTCGTTCTGAATGGTTTGCAGACGAGCCATTTCCTGGGTGCCGGCGACCAGACCTTCAGCGGTCAGGCCGAACAGGTTGGTCAGGCCGATCCCGATCAGCGCCGCAATGGCGGTGGTGAACAGCAGCGTGCCGATGGTCAGGAAGCTGATCTTGCCCAACGACGAAGCGTTGTGCAGACGCGCTACGGCGCTGAGGATCGAGGCGAACACCAGCGGGATCACGATCATTTGCAGCAGCTGCACGTAACCATTGCCGACCAGATCAAACCAACTGATGGAGGCTTTGAGCACCGGGTTGCCGGCACCGTAAATCGTGTGCAGCGCGACACCGAAGGCGACGCCGAGCACCAGCGCGAGCAGTACTTTTTTCGCCAGGCTCCACGAAGTGTGGCGGGTTTGCGCCAGACCGAAGAGCAGGGCGAGGAACACCAGCAGATTGAGGATCAGCGGCAGATTCATGAAAACTCCGATATGACTGTGTTAGTCGCATTCTTGGGCAACTGCGAACCGGCAAGCCTAACAGCTTGATTTCCATTGATTTAATACCTAAATCGCAGGTCGTCCGTCGTTTTTGGAATAAGCCGGTGTCGCTCTTGGGGATGCAGTTGGCGCGATAGGAACGTGCACGGTCGCTGACAGACGGGGACTGTCACACTAATTTGTTAGCGTCGATCTCTTTGAGTCAGGGGAGATCCATTGATGAAATTTGCACCGAAATTTCTCGCCGCAGCACTGTGCCTTGGCCTCGCCGGCCAGGTGTTCGCCACCGACCTCAAGCACTGGCCGGCAGATCAGGCCAAGGCGCTGGACGCGATGATCGCGGCCAATGCCAACAAGGGTAACTACGCGGTGTTCGACATGGACAACACCAGTTACCGCTACGACCTCGAAGAATCGCTGCTGCCGTTCATGGAAAACAAGGGCCTGATCACCCGCGACAAGCTCGATCCCTCCCTGAAACTGATGCCGTTCAAAGACACTGCCGAGCACAAGGAAAGCCTGTTCAGCTACTACTACCGTCTCTGCGAAGTCGACGACATGGTCTGCTACCCATGGGTGGCGCAGGTGTTCTCCGGTTTCACCCTCAAGGAACTCAAGGGCTACGTCGATGAGCTGATGGCCTCGGGCAAGCCGGTGCCAGCGACGTATTACGAAGGCGACGTGGTGAAGACGCTCGACGTCAATCCGCCGAAGATCTTCACCGGGCAAAAAGAGCTCTACAACAAGCTGATGGAGAACGGCATCGAGGTCTACGTGATGACCGCCGCTTCCGAAGAACTGGTGCGCATGGTCGCCTCCGATCCGAAGTACGGCTACAACGTCAAACCACAGAACGTAATCGGCGTGACTACTCTGCTGAAGAATCGCGAGACCGGCGAATTGACCACCGCGCGCAAGCAGATCACCGCCGGCAAATATGACGAGAAGGCCAACCTCGGCCTCGAACTGACGCCATACCTGTGGACACCCGCGACCTGGATGGCCGGCAAACACGCGGCGATCCTGACCTACATCGACGAATGGAAGAAACCGGTACTGGTGGGCGGCGATACTCCAACCAGCGATGGCTACATGCTGTTCCACGATGTTGACGTGGCCAAGGGTGGCATCCACTTGTGGATCAACCGCAAGGACAAATACATGACCCAGCTCAACGGCATGATGGCCAAACACGCGGCGGCGCAGGCCAAAGAAGGCTTGCCGGTGACGGCGGACAAGAACTGGGTGATCGTCAAACCTGAAGAAATCCAGTAACCCTCGATCCCCCCGATCCCCTGTAGGAGCTGCCGAAGGCTGCGATCTTTTGACTTTGACTTTGACTTTGACTTTGACTTTGACTTTGAAGATCAAGATCAAAAGATCGCAGCCTGCGGCAGCTCCTACATGGATCTGGTTTTCATTCTTCAGGCAAAAAAATGCCCCGCACTTGGCGGGGCATTTTTATGTGCGACGGTTAAAAATTACAGACCGTCAAGCATCGCCTTGTCACGCACAGCACCCTTGTCGGCGCTGGTCGCCAGCAGGGCGTAGGCCTTGAGGGCTGTGGTCACTTTGCGTGGGCGGATTTCCACCGGCTTCCAGCCCTTCTTGTCCTGCTCGACCCGGCGTGCGGCCAGTTCTTCGTCGCTGATCAACAGGTTGATCGAGCGGTTCGGAATGTCGATCAGCACTTTGTCGCCGTCCTGCACCAGACCAATCGCACCGCCGGCTGCGGCTTCTGGCGAAGCGTGGCCGATCGACAGACCGGAAGTACCGCCGGAGAAACGGCCATCGGTGAGCAGAGCGCAAGCTTTGCCCAATCCTTTGGACTTCAGGTACGACGTCGGGTAGAGCATTTCCTGCATGCCCGGGCCGCCCTTCGGACCTTCGTAGCGAATGATGACGATGTCGCCTTCCTTCACTTCGTCGGCGAGGATGCCGCGTACCGCGCTGTCCTGGCTTTCGAAGATCTTCGCATTGCCTTCGAATACGTGGATCGACTCGTCGACACCGGCGGTTTTGACCACGCAGCCATCGAGTGCGATGTTGCCGTAAAGCACGGCCAGGCCACCTTCTTTCGAATAGGCGTGTTCGAAGCTGCGGATGCAGCCGTTTTCACGGTCGTCGTCGAGGCTTTCCCAACGGGTCGACTGACTGAAAGCGGTCTGCGTCGGAATGCCCCCCGGGCCGGCCTTGAAGAAGTGATGCACGGCTTCATCGTCGGTCTGGGTGATGTCCCATTTGGCGATGGCTTCTTCCATGCTGCGGCTGTGGACGGTCGGCAGGTCGGTGTGCAGCAAGCCGCCACGGGCCAGCGAACCGAGAATGCTGAAGATGCCGCCAGCACGGTGCACGTCTTCCATGTGGTACTTCTGGATGTTAGGCGCGACCTTGCACAGTTGCGGCACGATGCGCGACAGGCGATCGATATCGCGCAGGTCGAAGTCGATCTCGGCTTCCTGGGCGGCAGCGAGCAAGTGCAGGATGGTGTTGGTCGAACCGCCCATGGCGATGTCGAGCATCATCGCGTTCTCGAACGCCTTGAAGTTGGCGATATTGCGCGGCAATACCGACTCGTCGTTCTCGGTGTAGTAGCGCTTGCACAGCTCGACGATGGTGCGGCCGGCCTGCAGGAACAGTTGCTCGCGGTCGCTGTGGGTGGCAAGGGTCGAACCGTTGCCCGGCAATGCCAGGCCGAGGGCTTCGGTCAGGCAGTTCATCGAGTTGGCGGTGAACATGCCGGAGCACGAACCACAGGTCGGGCAAGCGCTGCGCTCGTACTCGGCAACCTTCTCGTCAGAAGCGCTGGAGTCGGCGGCGATGACCATTGCATCGACGAGGTCGAGGCCGTGGCTGGCCAGTTTGGTCTTGCCGGCTTCCATCGGACCGCCGGAAACGAAGATCACCGGAATGTTCAGGCGCAAAGCGGCCATCAGCATGCCCGGGGTGATCTTGTCGCAGTTCGAGATGCACACGATGGCGTCGGCGCAGTGGGCGTTGACCATGTACTCGACAGAGTCGGCGATGATCTCGCGGCTCGGCAGCGAATAGAGCATGCCGTCGTGGCCCATGGCGATGCCGTCATCGACGGCGATGGTGTTGAATTCTTTCGCTACGCCACCGGCACGTTCGATTTCACGGGCAACCAATTGACCGAGATCCTTCAGGTGCACGTGCCCCGGAACAAACTGAGTGAACGAGTTGGCAATCGCGATGATCGGCTTTTTGAAGTCGTCATCTTTCATCCCGGTGGCGCGCCACAGTGCGCGGGCGCCGGCCATGTTGCGGCCGTGGGTGGATGTTTTCGAGCGGTAATCTGGCATGGAGCACTCCGGGCGGCTAATCACATAACAAAGGGGAGTGAGCTTCTATTGACGTCTGGAACACTCAGAAATGGCCGTGTGTCCTGATGTTGCCGATGACGTTGCGGGATCGCCGCTGGTCTCAGCCTGAGCTCATAAACCCGCCGGGGGATGAATGGCGATGAATCTGGCGATTCTACACCGCTGGCGTCAGGAGGGAATGGCGCAAAGCGTGCTTCCAGCGGTGACGCAGCGTGTGAGATGACGACCGGCAGGATTAATCGCTGCCCGGTTGCGCGATGGAATTTGCCTCGGAGCTTTTGCCGCGGCGGCTGATCTGGCTGTTCAACGCCAGTGCCACGCTGCTGAGGATGACGAAGCTGTAGCCCAGCGTCGATTGCAGATTCGCCGGACTCAGGCTGATCAACGCGCTGATCAAACCGCCGCAGATAAAGATCAGCGTACTGCCGGCCGACGCCGAGGTGCCGGCATTGTCGGGGAACATGCCCATTGCTCGGGAGGTGGCGGCCGGACGCGCGATAGTGGTGCCGGCGGTGCAGATCAGCATCGGGATCAGCACGGTGGCCGCTGCCAGTTCGAAGTTGACTGCGAGATAGAGCATGACCAGTCCTGACAGCAGGATCAGGCTCAACCCGACGACAATCTGCTGACCCGCGGCGATCCTTCTACTGAGCACGGTGGCGATGATGCCGCCGACCACATATGCCGCACCGTAGATAAGCAGGATCAATGAAAAGTCATAGGCCGACAGTTGCAGATGATCCATGAAAATCAGCGGCGAAATCACGATGAAAGAAAAATGGCAGGCAAACGCGAACGCCGAGATCAGCCAATAGCCGACGAAATCAAAATCGCCCAGCACGCGGCGATAGGCCTTGAGAAAGTTTGTGCGAGTACCGCGGACGGCAGGACGGCTGTTATCCAGAAATAGCCAGGCCTTGATCAATACCAGCGCCGCCAACACGGTGAAAACCCAAAAACTGCCGCGCCAGCCGAGGGTCGCCTGGAGAAACGTGCCGGCCAACGGGGACACCGAGATGAAGACCCCGGTGGCGGTGACCATCAGGATGCGCAGGCGGTCACGTTCTTCACCTTCAAACAGATCCTGCACCAGTGCCTGAGACAGAACGAAACAGCCGCAGCCCAATGCCTGCACCACGCGGAACATCAGGAACAGCGAGTAATCATTGGTCATCACACATCCCATGGCACCCAGCATCGAAACCGTCATGCCCGCGAGCAACAGACCTTTGCGTCCGATCACGTCGGACAGCGGGCCGATCAGCAATTGCGCAAATGCAATGCCGACGGCAAACAGGCTGATCGACAGTGCGATGTCTGCCGGCGTGCGACTGAAGTGTTCTGCCAGTGCCGGAAACGACGGTAGCAGGACATCCAGCGGAAACACGCCGAGCAAGACCATCGCCAACAGCAGACTGACCGCCGCACGGCGTTGCCCTGGAGTTACCGCAGATTTTCCGTCATCCATGGATCAGTCCTGCCTTGGCAAAAAGTGTCTGGTTTTGAGGCGACGCGAAAAATCCGGCTTTTCTCAGGGCGTCTAGCGTAGCGATGGCGCCAGAACGTGCGCGCAAGCGACTGGCTTGCTCAGTGGCCATGCCACCGACAATTTGCAGCAGCGCATTGTCGGCAATCCCGGCACCGCTCAGGCTTTGTTGCAGCCAAGGCTCATCGACCTCAAAGAATATGCCGATGATTTCCAGCAGCATTCTCGCGGTGAAGGTTCGCTGGCGGCTGTCGAGGCCGGGCCACAGGTGCTGAAACACCTCGGCGAAATACCGGCTGTGCCGGGCCTCGTCGGTGAGGTGATCGCGCAGCATCTCGCTGACATTGGATACCAGACTGTCACGGCACACGTCGAGCAGCTCGCGAGCAATGATGGTTTCCGAGACGAAACCGAGCAGAAACCAAGTCAGTGATTTGTGCTTTTGCGGTGTGCGAGCGATCAGCGCGTTCATGCGGGTAATGCGTCGGGGCATCGCCGGACGGTCGCTGATGCCATAGAAGTCGGCAATCTGCTCGGCAACCTGACTGGAAAACAATGCGTGGTAGCCCTCGTCGGTGTACAGCTGCAGCGCAGCGGTTTTCATCTGTAACGGAACGGCGGCAGGCAGCTCGCCGTGGACAATCACTTCCACGGCGCGATTGACGATGCGGTGTTCGAGCAAAGTGGTGTAGTCGAGAAAGTGCACCAGATGATTGGCTGTCAGCCGGTGCAAGACGCTGGGACCGGCTTGCTGGATGATCGGGTGCGCCAGATAAGGCAAGAATCCAGGGGGGAACCAGTGGCGGGTTTTCAGTTGCAGCTCCACGTCGTCCGGCAACTGGTAGTCGTGGACACTGACGCGTACCGAGGCGCGGTTATTCCAGTCCCCGAGCGTGAAGCGCTGCGCTGCGTCCGGGACCTCCTTGAAGGCACTCACGCCTGCGGCACTTGCAGCAATTCGCGCATTTCCTGACACATCGCCTGTCCGTCGCTTGCACCGCAACCGACGAAGAACAATGGTTGTTCCGCGCTGCCCGAGGTTTTCAACAATGCTTCGACCTGATCATCGGCGAATGCACCGGTGAGCCAGGTGTTCATGCCAAGTGCCGTGGCCACCAGTTGGAAGGTCTGTGATAGATGCCCGGCTTCAACGAAGGCCATTCGATAAGCACGCGAATGCTGGTACTTCCACCAGAGACGATCAAAGCGGGCGGTGATGAACAGACCCAGCGGCAGGTTGTTGATGAAATGCTGGCCAGCCAGGAGATTGCCCAGCGGCTCGCTCGGCAATTGATCGACGAAGCTCAAGGCGTGCTCTGCGGGATGATAGGCGTAGACCCCGGGTGCCAGTCCATCGACGTGCTGCACCAGCAGAAAGCCGTTGCAGGCATTGAGACCGCCGCCGGAAGGGCTGCTTCGGCGCGCACTCAGGCCTTCGGCAATGCTCGGGTCGCAAGCGCTATCGCGCTCGCGCAAATAGCCGAGGGTCAGGTAGAGCAGGGTGCCGACGTCTTGCAGGGAAATAGCGGCGCCAGTGAAGGAACGGCAGGTTTTTCTCTGCATCAGCGCGTTCCGAAAACTGTCGTTGTTCAGCGCGGCGAGTGCGGGTAAAGCGATAAGGTCTCGCGGAGAATGATCCGCGCGAACTGGCGCAGCAGGTGAAGTGGCTAGCACCTCTGTGCAATGTTCCAGATATTGCCTGGACCATTCTTGAATATTTTGTGGGGTATGTTCGCAGGGAATATTTTGCGTGCCGATATGATAAATCTTCGACAGTTCATCCCAGCCCCAGGCAGGGCAGTCAATTTTAGATGTGGTCAGTATTTGTGCATCTAAAAGTTCTGTATCAATAATATTATTGATGTCAAACAAGTTCGGGTTGTTAATGAGTTGTGCCAGGCGAGTGGAGTAATTCAGATCAAGTTCATGTTGCGTGTGATCTTTGTAGTTCCAGACTACTTGGCCGGGTGTGCAGGGCAATATGAATAAATAAGGATTTATGTGCATGTTCATACAAGGTGCTCTGGATTGGGTATAAGGCGCTGGGGCGCCGGCCGTCCCCAGCGTCTGCTTTACTTAGCGGGCTTTAGGCGCAACCAGAAAAGCCAGGTTTGCGATTTTGCCGGATTCCAGAGTAATTGCTTTCATGTTTGAACTCCTTGTTCATTGATTAGTTGAGCCACCTCGTGGTGACAACTCAATCATAGTTTGTAATGGATTAATGGCAAGCAGATATTGAGTAGGAATATTCCAGTAATTTTGTCGGAGTGATCTTTGGTTTGGAATAGTTGTGTCAGTTAAATATGAGTAATTAACAAATTTAAGGAAATGTCCTGCACGCCATCAGGACGACTAGTGTAGGAACAGAAAGTAGTAAAAAGCAGAAAGGGAGCCCGCAGGCTCCCTTTCTGGTGTCATCAATCCCGCAGGAATCAGCTGTTAGGCAGCAGGCGGCAGGTGATGCTCTTGATGTAGCGGGTTTCGGCAATCGCCGGGTGCACCGGGTGATCCGGGCCCTGACCGCCACGCTCCAGCAACTGAATATTACGATCCAGGTGACGGGCACTGGTCAGCAGGATGTTCTGCAAGTCGTCTTCCGGCAGGTGCATCGAGCACGAAGCGCTGAACAGGATGCCGTCCTTGGTGAGCAGGCGCATGGCTTGCTCGTTCAGACGACGGTAAGCGCCTTCGCCGTTTTTCATGTCCTTCTTGCGTTTGATGAATGCAGGCGGATCGGCAACGATCACGTCGAAGCGCTCTTCGCTGGCTTTCAGCTCTTTAAGGGCTTCGAAAACGTCGCCTTCGATGCAGGTCATTTTCTCGGCAACGCCGTTCAGCGCGGCGTTGCGCTCAACGCCGTCAAGGGCGAAGGCCGAAGCGTCGACGCAGAACACTTCGCTGGCGCCGAATGCGGCAGCCTGCACGCCCCAGCCACCGATGTAGCTATAAAGGTCGAGCACGCGTTTGCCTTTGGCGTAAGGGGCCAGGCGCGCGCGATTCATGCGGTGATCGTAGAACCAGCCGGTTTTCTGACCCTGAATCACCGGGGCTTCGAATTTCACGCCGTTCTCTTCCAGGGCAACCCATTCCGGCACCAGGCCGAACACGGTTTCGACGTAGCGGTTGAGGCCTTCGGCGTCACGCGCAGCGGAGTCGTTCTTGAACAGAATGCCGCTCGGCTTGAGCACTTGGGTCAGTGCCGCAATCACGTCATCTTTATGCGCTTCCATGGTGGCCGAGGCGATCTGCACCACGAGGATGTCGCCGAAACGGTCGACTACCAGACCCGGCAGCAGGTCGGAATCGCCGTAAACCAGGCGATAGAACGGCTTGTCGAACAGGCGATCTCGCAGCGAGAGAGCGACGTTGATGCGGTGCACCAGCAGCGACTTGTCCAGCGGCAGCTTGATATCGCGCGATACCAGACGAGCGCAGATCAGATTGTTCGGGCTCATCGCGACGATGCCCAGCGGCTTGCCGCCGGCAGCTTCGAGGATGGCCTGGTCGCCGGCCTTGAAGCCGTGCAATGGCGTGGCAGCCACGTCGATTTCGTTGCTGTAGACCCACAAGTGGCCGTTTCGCAGGCGTCGGTCGGCGTTGGCTTTGAGGCGCAGGCTAGGCAGGGACATGACGTCGCTCCGGAAAAAAGAGCGGGAGTATACCGTGTTGCGCCGCGTGCAGGTTCGGCGCAGGACATGCGGCATCCGGGGCGGCCCGCAAATCGGGTCAGGCGAAATCCTCGGCATGGTCTTGAATGAAAGTTTTGCGCCGATCTGCCGCTCATTTGTCGCCTGTCGGTTTTTAGCGGTTAGAATCGCCGCCTGTCCCAGAGTGTGTACTTATGTCCCAAGAGCTGACCACCGAACAGATTCAACAATCCCTGCAAGGCATCAGCGTGCCTGCGCAGCCGCAGATCATGGTGGATCTGCAAATGGAGCAATACATGCCCGACCCGGACCTGGAGGTGATCGCCAAGCTGATCGCTCAGGACCCCGGCCTGTCCGGCGCGCTGCTGAAAATCGTCAACTCGCCGTATTACGGCTTGAGCAACAAGATCACCTCGATTCAGCGTGCCGTTAACCTGCTGGGCAGCCGTTCGATCATCAATCTGATCAATGCGCAGTCGATCAAGGGCGAGATGAATGACGATACCATCGTCACCCTCAACCGTTTCTGGGACACCGCCCAGGACGTGGCGATGACTTGCCTGACGCTGGCCAAGCGGATCGGCACTCAGGCCGGCGACGAAGCCTACGCCTTGGGTCTGTTCCACGATTGCGGCGTGCCGTTGATGTTGCAGCGCTTCCCCAACTACATGCAGGTGCTGGAAAAGGCTTACGCCAATGCCAGCGCCGAATGCCGGGTGGTGGATACGGAAAACAGCGAATTCAACACCAACCACGCCGTGGTCGGCTATTACACCGCCAAATCCTGGCGCCTGCCGGAACACGTCAGCGGGGCGATTGCCAATCACCACAATGCGCTGGCGATTTTCACCGATGAGTCGTCGCGCAACAGTCAGATGAAGAACCTCTTGGCGATTCTGAAAATGGCCGAGCACATCTGCGCGTCGTATCGGGTGCTGGGCGGTCAGACCGAAGACTTCGAATGGAAGGCTGTCGGGCCGCTGGTGCTGGATTACGTCGGTCTGTCGGAATACGATTTCGAAACCCTGAAACAAACGATCCGCGACCTCGGCGCGCATTGATTCGAGAAGCTCATGCCTGAATTGCCGGAAGTCGAAACCACCCGTCGCGGTATTGCGCCGCATCTGGAAGGCCAACGGGTCAGCCGCGTAATCGTGCGTGACCGGCGACTGCGCTGGCCGATCCCGGAAGACCTCGATGTGCGCCTGTCCGGGCAGCGCATCGTGCTGGTCGAGCGGCGGGCCAAGTATCTGTTGATCAAGGCCGAAGTCGGTACTTTGATCAGCCACTTGGGCATGTCTGGAAATTTGCGGCTGGTCGAGGCCGGGCTGCCGGCGGCCAAGCATGAGCATGTGGATATCGAACTCGAATCCGGTCTGGCGCTGCGTTATACCGATCCGCGACGCTTCGGCGCGATGCTCTGGAGCCTCGATCCGCTCAATCACGAATTGCTGATCCGCCTCGGGCCGGAGCCGTTGACCGATCTGTTCGACGGCGAACGCTTGTTCCAGCTGTCGCGCGGGCGCTCGATGGCGGTCAAGCCGTTCATCATGGACAACGCGGTGGTGGTCGGCGTCGGCAATATTTACGCGACCGAAGCGCTGTTTGCCGCCGGGATCGACCCGCGCCGCGAAGCCAAGAGCATTTCCCGCGCGCGCTATCTGAAACTGGCGATCGAGATCAAACGCATTCTTGCGGCGGCCATCGAGCGCGGCGGCACCACATTGCGCGATTTCATCGGTGGCGACGGTCAGCCGGGGTATTTCCAGCAGGAGTTGTTTGTCTATGGCCGCGGCAACGAGCACTGCAAGGTCTGCGGCACCGGTCTGCGCGAAATGAAGCTCGGGCAACGCAACAGCGTCTGGTGCCCGCGCTGCCAGACTTGAGCGCAAACGGCTGAAAAAGTCCTACGGTCTATAGTGAGTTGTCTCACTGTTCAGCCCGAAGGATCGCGCCATGAAGTGCTTGCAAGCCCTGTTTCTTGCAGCGCTGCTGTGTTCCAGCCTGATTGCTCAGGCCACGCCAAGCGGCAGCGGTGATCCGCGTTACACCATTCAGAACCCACCGGCCTACGCCATGCTCGGCGACTTGCTGATTGCTCGACCTTTACTGGTGGTGGCAACGGTGATCGGTGCGGGGGCGTTTGTCGTGTCGCTGCCGTTTACCGCGCTGGGTGGCGGGATTGGCGATGCGGGGCAGGCGTTGGTGGTCGAGCCGGCGAAAGCGGCTTTTGTGCGGTGTCTGGGGTGTATCGGGGAGGGGTTTGAGCAGCGTGAGTGAGCTGATCGGGTTTTTGTGGTGTTGCTGAAGGCCCCATCGCGGGCTTGCCCGCGATGGCGTCGGAACAGACGCCGAGGGATTCAGGCCTTGCCGGTAATCTTGTGGTACTTCTCCAGCAACTGTTCAGCAGTCTCCGGATGCGCTTCGTCCAGCGGAATGCAATCCACCGGGCAGACCTGCTGGCACTGCGGCTCGTCGTAGTGACCGACGCACTGGGTGCACAGATTCGGGTCGATCACGTAGATCTCTTCGCCTTGGGAAATCGCGGCGTTCGGGCACTCGGGTTCGCAGACGTCGCAGTTGATGCAATCGTCGGTGATGATCAGGGACATGCTTGCTCCAGCCGGGGCGCATGGCCCGGGCGCTATCTATCAATGCGCGCAATTGTGCCGCATTGGCGCCCGCAGTGCACGCGGGTGCGATCAACTGCTCTCGCGAAAGTTGGCGTTTTGCGGCGGCTGCGAAGAGCTCGCAGCCTGCGGCAGCTCCTACTTTTTGAAGCGTTGAGTCAGCGCTTCCGCTACCACCGGGTGCACAAACTTGGTGATATCGCCGCCCAGCGCCGCGATTTCCCGCACCAGCGTCGAAGAAATGAACGAGTAACGCTCGGACGGGGTGAGAAACAGGCTCTCGACGTCCGGGGCCAGTTGGCGGTTCATGTTGGCCAGCTGGAATTCGTATTCGAAGTCCGACACCGCGCGCAGCCCACGCAGGAACACGTTGGCGTTCTGCTCTTTGGCAAAGTGCGCGAGCAGCGTCGAGAAGCCGACCACTTCCACGTTCGGCAGGTGCTTGGTGACTTCGCGAGCCAGTTCCACCCGTTGTTCCAGCGGGAACAGCGGGTTTTTCTTCGGGCTGGCAGCGACGGCAATGATCACATGATCGAACAGGCGCGAGGCGCGTTCGACCAGATCGCCATGGCCCTTGGTAATAGGGTCGAAGGTACCTGGGTACAACACTCGGTTCATCGCGTCGTCCTGGCGGGAGTCCGTTGGGGAGTCGGATGGTATCGCAGCCGTCCCGGCCGGGAAAGTCGCCTGTTGGGTAAGAAAGCACTATAGACGCCAGAAATTTTCTGCTTTTTCACGAATTTCTCAGCCGTTCGGCGAGGGATGTCGCCAGTTGCGCCGTCAACCCGTACACCGACAACTGCGGATTGGCGCCGATGCTGGTGGGGAACAGTGAGCCGTCGTGGATCGACAGATTGCGCAGCTGATGATGGCGACCGAGGCTGTCAGCGACAGCGGTTTTCGGGTCTTCACCCATCGCGCAACCGCCCATGACGTGGGCGCTGCCCAGGCGCGTGCGATACAGCTCAAGGCTCAAGCCGTCGATCAAACTGCGGGCCTCGGCCAGGCTGTTCACGTAACGCGCGTCGGCGTGCATCGGCATCACTGCTTTGGCGCCGCCAGCGAACTGGATCTCGGCCATGCTGTGAAAGGCCCGGCGCAAACCGTCCCAGGCGTAGGGTGAAACCTGGTAATCGAGGACCGGCGACCCGTCGCCGCGAAGTTCGACGCTGCCGCCCGGACTGTCCGGATGAAAGCCGTCGCGCAGCAACGCGAGCATGGCGTGGGTGTGCGGCAGGTCGGCCATGTGCCGGGCACTTTGTTCGCCGAAGCCGCCGAGCAGTGTGGCGGCGAGCGCCGGGTGCAGCGGCGGCACTTCGAGTTTGTACGCCATGTGCCCGGTGGCACCGTCCTTCCACTGGAAATGGTCGGAATAGATCGACTGCGGCGCGCCGTAAAACGGGTTGATCACTTCGTCGAACAGCGCGGCGGACATGTTCACCAAATGCAGAAAGGTGCGCTTGCCCAGACGCTGATGCGGATCCGGCGCATCCGAACGCAGCAGCAGCGCCGGGCTGTTGATTCCGCCACCCGCCAGCACGTAATGCCGGGCCTTGACCGTGATGGTGCGGCCGGTCGGCTCGACACAGCGCTCGTCCATCGCCACGCAGTGCAGGCCGGAGACCTTGTCCCCGCTGATCAACAACTTCTCGGCGCGCGCCAGATAGAGCAGTTCGCCGCCCTTTTCCAAAGTGGCGGGAATGGTCGTGACCATCATCGATTGCTTGGCGTTGGTCGGGCAGCCCATACCGCAGTAGCCAAGGTTCCAGCAGCCGCGCACGTTGCGCGGGATCACGTGCCAGCTGTAGCCGAGTTGCTCGCAGCCCTTGCGGATCACGTCATTGTTGGCATTCGGCGGCACCATCCACGGAGCGACGCCGAGGCGCTGCTCCATTTTCTCGAACCACGGTGCCATTTCGGCGACGCTGTGGCCTATGACGTTGTGCTCCCTGGCCCAGTGGTCGAGGGTTGGCTCGGGAGTGCGGAAACTCGACGTCCAGTTGATCAGCGTGGTGCCGCCGACTGCGCGGCCTTGCAGGATGGTGATCGCGCCGTCCTTGCTCTGGCGCCCGATGCCTTCCTGATAAAGGCTGCTGTAGGCCTGATCTTCCATCATCTTGAAGTCGCTGCTGGTTTTCAGCGGGCCTTCTTCGATCAGCAGCACTTTGTAGCCAGCGGCGCTGAGGATTTCCGCCGTGGTGCCGCCACCGGCGCCGCTGCCGATGATCGCAACGTCGGCTTCCAGCGTCAGGTCGTCGGTGAGTTGCGCGCCGTTGTAGGTTTTCCAGCCACGGGCGAGGCCTTCGCGGAACGGGTCAGGTACGGGCATCGATCAGATTCTCTTATTGTTTTTGGAGTGCGGCGCAGCTGTTAAACAGTCGGCGGGCCGGGATAAGCGCAATGCGCCCAGGATTCGCTGCGGGCGTACCAGGCCATCATGACCATTTGCAGCAATGAGCTGTGGCCCATGCGCAACAGGCTCAATGAGCTGTTTTGCCAGCGCTGGAGAAAATGCCGCATCGCGTCGGAGCTGGCGTTTTCCCAACTGCCCCAGATTCCGGTCAGTGGCCCGCGCGTGACGGCCATGCCGAGCACGTCGAACAACTGCCGTGTGAGCTTGAGCATTTCCGGCGACAGGTGGTCGAGGCTGCGATCCAGGGATTTCAGCGTGCCATCGACGGCCGCAGGCATGGCCGCGCTGGCCACGGCACCTTCAAGCATCACCGGAATCAACGCACGCAGAAACAGCAGATCGCCGCTGCGTAACGTGACAAATCCATTGGCCGCGACGTTCGACGAGCAGCCGCTGAGGCTGGCACCAAGGCCGGCAGTGGCAAGAAACGCGCTGGCGCCGAGGCTGAATTTCAGCAGGCCACGGCGCGACAGTGCAGGTGTTTCGGTCAGGCTTGGGTGCATTATTTTTATTCCCGGCGCAGACGTTAACGAATGAACAGTTTCTGGATCAGTTTCTGAATGGCTTTGCCGTACGGCGGATAAATCAGCCTGGCCGCGTTGAATCGCTGTTTGACCAGTACGCCTTTTGCCTTGCTGAAGGTCAGAAATCCTTCGTGGCCATGGTAGTGACCCATGCCGGAAGGGCCGACGCCGCCGAACGGCATATCGTCCTGCGCCACATGCAGCAGCGTGTCGTTGAGGCACACGCCGCCGGAATGGGTTTCGTGCAACACGCGCTGTTGTTCGCGTTTGTCGTAGCCGAAGTAGTAAAGAGCCAGAGGTCGTGGCCGCTTGTTGATGTAAGCGAAAGCCTGATCGAGATCCTGATACGGCACGATCGGCAGCAACGGGCCGAAGATTTCGTCCTGCATCACCAGCATCTCGTCGCTGACATTCAGTAACAGGCTGTGGGCCATGCGTCGGCCCTGTCCCTGAGCGAACAGCGGAATCAGCAGCGCACCCTTGCTGGTGGCGTCGCTCAGGTAACTGCTGAGCCGCGCCAGTTGCCGATCATTGATGATTGCCGTGTAGTCCGGGTTGTCGGCGAGCGTTGGATAAAACCCGCGCACGGCCTGACGATAGGCTTCGACAAAAGCGCCGACGCGATCTTCCGGCACCAGCACGTAGTCCGGGGCGACGCAGGTCTGCCCGGCGTTGAGGGTCTTGCCGAAGGCGATGCGCTCGGCGGCGTCCTTCAGCGGTACGTCGCGGGAGACGATGGCTGGCGACTTGCCGCCCAGCTCCAGGGTCACCGGAGTCAGGTTTTCCGCCGCCGCACGCATTACGTGTTTGCCGATGCTGGTGGCGCCGGTGAACAGCAAGTGATCGAAGCGCAACCGCGAGAAGGCCACGCCGATATCGGCCTCGCCGAGCACTACGCAGACCAGGTCTTCGGGGAAGATTCGCGCCAGCAGCTCCTTGAGCAGCAGGCCGGTGGCCGGGGTCGATTCGCTGAGTTTGAGCATCACCCGGTTGCCCGCCGAGAGCGCCCCGACCAGCGGGCCGATGGCCAGAAACAGCGGGTAATTCCACGGCACGATGACGCCGACCACGCCCAGCGGCTGGTAAATAACTTTCGCCGATGCTGGCTGAAAAGCGATCCCTACCTTGCGTCGCGACGGCTTCATCCAGCCTTTGAGATTGCGGCTGGCGTAGTGGATACCGTGCAGACTTGGCATCAGTTCGGCGAGCAGCGTTTCATCGGCGCTGCGGTGGCTGAAATCGGCGCTGATCGCCTCGACCAAGGCTTGCCGTTCATTGCTCAACAGCTCACGCAGAGACTTGAGCCATTGCTGGCGTTGCGCGGCGGGCGGCATCGGGTTGGCGGCGTAGGCGGCCCGTTGCGCATCGAACTGACGGTTGAGTTCTTCCAGCGGCTGTTGCAACGTTTGCAGGTAGGCAATATCGGCAGTCATCGTCGGCTCCGGTTTTTGTTGTAATGATGAACTTTTTAGAGTCGATGCTCTAGAAAGTCAAATGACTTCCTTGCGCGCGATGGTTTTATCCAATTCCGGATAGGTCGTAAGATGCCCCTCAACGCACTCTGAATTAAAGCTCAAGCCATGGCCCCACGGATCAAAACCAGCGAGCGCATCGTGCAGAACAGCCTCGAACTGTTCAATCAGCAGGGCGAGCGCAGCATCAGCACCAATCACATTGCTGCCCACATGGAGATTTCTCCCGGCAACCTGTACTACCACTTCCCCAACAAGCAGGCGATCATCGCCGTGCTGTTCAGTGAGTACGAAAGCCTGGTGGACAGCTTCCTCCGCCCGCCACAGGGCCGCCCGGCGACGGTCGAGGACAAGCGCTTCTACCTCAAGGAGTTGCTGTCGGCGATGTGGCGCTACCGGTTTCTGCACCGCGACCTCGAGCACTTGCTTGATAGCGATCCGGAGCTGGCCGCGCGTTACCGGCGCTTCTCTCAGCGCTGCGTAATCCAGGGCGCGGCGATCTATGAAGGCTTCGTCGCCGCCGGGATCCTGAAAATGGATCGGGTGCAGATTGAATCGCTGACGCTCAATGCGTGGATCATCCTCACCTCGTGGGTGCGCTTTCTGTGTACCACCCGCGAGAACTCCAATCACCTCAGCGAGCAGGCCATCAAGCGTGGCGTGTATCAGGTGCTGGTGCTGGAAGCCGGGTTCGTCACCGATCAGGCGCGTGAAGCGGTCAATGCATTGTTCGAAGAATTTTACGTGCCGCTGGCGCAGGCCCTCGAAGACAAGCCGTAACCATTTACGCTCACAGGAGTCGTTCGCTATGCCGATTGCGCAACTGATCAGCCCGCAAGCTCTGGATGCCCGCAAGGATCAGCCGGGGTTGGTGATTCTCGATTGCCGCTTTGCTCTGGAAGATCCTGATTACGGCCAGCGCAGCTATGCCGAAGGGCATATCGCCGGGGCGAGTTACGCCGATCTTGAGCGCGACCTCAGCGGCAAGGTGATCAAGGGTGTGACCGGACGCCATCCGCTGCCCGAACCTGCCGAGTTGGTCGAGCGTCTGCAAGCGTTCGGCATCAATGCCGACAGCGACGTGGTGCTGTATGACGACGGCCCCGGAGCTTTCGCGGCGCGCGCATGGTGGTTGCTGGCATGGCTGGGCAAGCGTGACGGCGTGTTCATTCTGGATGGCGGGCTCAAGGCCTGGCATGCGGCCGGATTGCCGCTGAGTCTGGATGCACCCTCCGGAGTTCGGGGGGATTTCGCGGGTCAGCCGGACATGAGCTTGCTGATCAGTGCCGAGCACTTGCAGCAGCGCCTCGGCCAGCCAGCGCTGACCTTGCTCGACGCGCGCGCATTGCCGCGTTTCAAGGGTGAAGTGGAACCGATTGATCCGATTGCCGGGCACATCCCGGGCGCGCAATGTGCGGCGTTCAGTGAAAACCTTGATAGTGACGGACGTTTTCTGCCGGCCGAGCAGCTCAAGCAGAGATTTGCGACGAAGATCGGCGAGCGCTCGCCGGAAGATCTGGTGGCCTATTGCGGTTCCGGGGTGACGGCGTGCCACAACCTGTTCGCGCTGTGCCTGGCGGGTTATCCGTTGGGATCGTTGTATGCCGGGTCATGGAGCGAGTGGATCAACGAGCCTGCGCGCGGTGTTGCCACCGGCGAATAAACAGCCGTCAGCCATTGGGGAATGCGTCTTTCAAGGTAATAACCTGGCTGACGCACGGTGCCGTCGACGAAGCCGACATGCCCGCCTTTGGCCTGCAGTTCAAACTGCGTCGACGCTGACAGTTCGCTGGCCTGCGGCAAGCTGTGCGGGAACACGAATGGATCGTCCGCCGCCTGAATGATCAGGGTCCGCGTGCGGATCTCGCTGAGGAAATAGCGGCTGGATGCGCGGCGATAGTAATCCTCGGCATCGACGAAACCATGCAGCGGCGCGGTGATCCGCCCATCGAAATCCCAAAAGGTGCGCATGTTTTCCAGCGAACCGAGGGCGGCCAGCGCGGCGAGTCCATCCTCGCGACCGTCATGCTGGAACTGGCGCTGTTTGTTCTTGATGTAGGCGACCATCTCGCGCATGAAATGCGCCTGATAGACCTTCGAGAATCCTTGGCCGATTCGATCTGCGCACTGGTCAAGACGAAACGGCACCGACACCGCCACCGCGCCGAGCACGCCGCTGTCAGCACCGGTTTCCCCAAGATGCTTGAGCAACACGTTGCCGCCCAGCGAATAACCAACCGCGTACAGCGGCGCCAACGGCCGTTTGGCCTTCAGATGTCTGATCGCTTCGGCAAGGTCTTCGCTGGCGCCGGAATGGTAGCTGCGCGGCAGCAGGTTTGGTTCGCCCGAGCAGCCGCGCCAGTTCAGCGCAACACTGGCCCAGCCTTGCGCGGCCAGTGCGGCCTGGATTCCAGCGATGTACGGCGAATTGGATGAGCCCGTGAGACCGTGCAACAGCAACACCAGCGGTGCTTCGGCACTGTGCGGGCCGTGCCAGTCAAGGTCGAGGAAATCACCGTCGTCCAGCCACAGCCGTTCGCGCTCACGATCAAGGTGTACGGTTTTGCGCCACAGCGGCCCCCACAAGGTTTGCAGGTGCGGATTGCCGAGGCCGAAGGCGGGGCGGAACGGATCTGAAGAAGGGGGCACGATTGCTCTCGATGCAGAGGCGACCAGATCGCTTTTGTGGCGAGGGAGCTTGCTCCCGCTGGGTCGCGAAGCGGCCCTTTTCTACCTGATAGAAGAAGGGGCCTGCTGCGCAGTCCAGCGGGAGCAAGCTCCCTCGCCACGGTTTGTTCTCAAGCTTTTGGTTAACCGGCGATCTCTGCCGTACGTTGCCACAACGCGTAGTACACCCGCCCGGATTTCTGCTCGCGGTGCAGGCGCCAGTTGCCCGGCAGGCCGAGAGTCGATGGCGCGTTTTCGCTTTCAGTGTAGATCCACGCATCCGGCGCCAGCCACTGGCGCTCTTCGAGCAGGGTGCACACGGCGGGCAGCAGGTTCTGGTTGAACGGTGGGTCGAGGAACACTAGATCGAACGCGCTGGCAGTCTGGGTTTCCAGATAGCGCAGGGCGTCGGCGGTCTGTACCTGACCTGTGGTGCAACGCAGGGTGCCAAGATGTTCTTTCAGGCTGGAGACCGCGATGTTGCTGGCATCCAGCGCCTGTCCCATGGCTGCGCCACGCGACAGCGCTTCAAGAAACAGCGCGCCGCTGCCGGTAAACGGATCCAGCACCTTGGCCCCGGCCACGTACGGCGCGAGCCAGTTGAACAGGGTTTCACGCACGCGATCCGGCGTCGGGCGCAGGCCCGGCGCATCGGGGAAGCTCAGCTTGCGGCTGCCCCATTCACCGCCAATGATGCGCAGTTGGTTCACACCGTTGTGTACGTTGTGCACAGGTTTTTTTGGACGAGTAGCCATTAATGCTCCGGAACCCCGAGCGGTTGCTCGGCAGGTTTATCAGATGGGGCCGGTAACGGCTTTTGCGGCACGGTCGGGCCAGCGGTGACGATGACCAGTTTGTCCGTGCTCAGGTGTTTGTTCAGTGCGCTTTTGACTTGTTCGACGGTCAGGCTCTGGGACTGACGCATGAAGTCATCCAGATAGTTTAGCGGCAGGTTGTAGAAACCCATCGCGCCGAGCTGACCGACGATGTCGGCATTGCTCGCGGTGGACAGCGGGAAGCTGCCGGCCAGTTCGCGTTTGGCGTCGTCGAGTTCTTTCTGGGTCGGGCCGGTTTTCAGATAATCGGCGAGTACGTCTTGCACCAGTTTCAGGGTGCCTTCGCTCATTTCCGCGCGGGTCTGGAGGTTGATCATGAACGGGCCGCGCGCTTGCATCGGGCTGAAACCCGAATACACGCCGTAGGTCAGGCCACGCTTCTCGCGCACTTCGCTCATCAGCCGCGTACCGAAACCGCCACCGCCGAGGATCTGGTTGCCCATCGACAACGCCGCATAATCCGGGTCGTCACGGTCGATGCCCAGTTGCGCGATCATCAGGTTGGTCTGTTTCGATGGAAACTCGATGTGGCCGACGCCGGCTTTCGGTTCAACCGGATCAGCGATTTTCGCCAGCGCCGGGCCTTTCGGCAGGGCAGCCGAGATCTGCTTGGCAATCGCTTCGGCATCGGCGCGGGACAGATCGCCAACCAGCGCAATCACCGAGTTACCGGCCGCGTAGGCCTTGGCATGGAACTCACGCAGTTGCGCCAGAGTGATCTTCGGCACGCTTTGCGCGCTGCCATCGCTGGAATGCGCGTACGGGTGATCGCCGTACAGACGCTTCATCAGTTCGAGGCTGGCGAGTTTGCCGGGGTTCTGTTTATGATATTCAAAACCGGCGAGCAGCTGATTTTTGATGCGCGCGAAGGAATCGTCGGGGAAGGTTGGCTGACCGACCACGTCGCTGAACAGCTTCAGCGCCGGTTCACGTTGCTCAGGCGCACTCAGGCTGCGCAGCGAGGCGAGGGCCATGTCCTTGAATGCGCCGTTGCCGAAATCGGCACCGAGGCTTTCAAAGCCTTCAGCGATGGCGCTGACGTCTTTGCCCGCCACGCCTTCGTTAAGCATGGCGTTGGTCAGCACCGCCAGACCCGGCGCATTGCCGTCCTGGCTGCTGCCGGCGGCGAAGATCAGGCGCAGGTCGAACATCGGCAATTCGTGGGCTTCAACGAACAACACCTTGGCGCCTTCGGCGGTGTTCCAGGTTTGCACGTCGAGCTTGCGGCTGCTTGGCGCCTTGCCGTCGAGTTCGGCCAGCGATTGCAGTTTCTGGCTCGACTTGGCCTTGTCCAGCGCTTCGCTGGCGGTGCTTTTGTCGCTTGGCACCAGGTAGAACGCGGCGGCGCCGATTACTGCGACGGCGATCAGGCCGAGCAGCAGGCGTGGGGTTTTGCGCTCACTCATGAGGCGTCTCCAGTGGCAGAACATGGGCGACGCTGAGACGTTCGCGGGTGAAATACAGCTTGGCGGCGTTCTGGATGTCTTGCGGGGTCACGCTTTCCAGATCGGCGAGTTCGGTGTCCATCAGCTTCCACGACAAACCAACGGTTTCCAGTTGGCCAATGGCGGTGGCCTGGCTGGTGATCGAATCACGCTCGAACACCAGACCGGCAATAACCTGAGCGCGTACGCGTTGCAGTTCTTCGGCGGACGGCGCGGTGGTTTTCAGCTGCTCGAGCAGTTTCCACAGGCCGGCTTCAGCCTGAGCCATGGTTTTTTTCTTCTGGGTGTTCGGTGTGGCGGACAGGGTGAACAAGCTATCGCCGCGCGTGTAGGCGTCGTAGCTCGACGAACCGCCGGACACCAGCTCTTCGCCGCGCTCCAGTTGAGTCGGGATGCGTCCACTGTAGCCGCCATCAAGCAGCGCCGAGATCAGGCGCAGAGCGTTGACCGAGCGTTTGTCTTCAGCGGTGGCGATGCTCGGCACGTTGAACCCGAGCATCAGGCTTGGCAGTTGCGTCTGCACGTGCAGGGTAATTTGGCGTTCGCCGGGCTCGGCCAGTTCCAGCGGTTGCTTGGCTGGCGGCACGTCGCGCTTGGCGATGGGGCCGAAGTAACGCTGGGCAAGGGTTTTGACTTCGTCCGGGGTCACGTCGCCGACCACCACCAGCGTGGCGTTGTTCGGCACGTACCAGGATTGGTACCAGTGGCGAAGTTCTTCAACCTTCATCCGGTCGAGGTCGGCCATCCAGCCGATGGTTGGCGTGTGGTAGCCGCTGGCCGGGTAAGCCATGGCCTTGTAGCGCTCGTAAGCCTTGGACATCGGCTTGTCATCGGTGCGCATGCGGCGCTCTTCCTTGATGACTTCGATTTCCTTGGCGAACTCGTCGGCCGGCAGGCGCAGGTTGGCCATGCGGTCGGCTTCGAGTTCGAAGGCCACACCCAGACGGTCACGGGCCAGCACTTGGTAGTAAGCAGTGAAGTCGTCGCTGGTGAAGGCGTTTTCTTCGGCGCCAAGATCGCGCAGGATCAGCGAGGCTTCGCCGGGGCCAACCTTGTCGCTGCCCTTGAACATCATGTGCTCAAGCGCGTGGGACAGACCGGTCTGGCCCGGGGTTTCGTAACTGGAGCCGACCTTGTACCAGATCTGCGAAACCACCACCGGTGCGCGATGATCTTCGCGCACGACGACCTTCAAGCCGTTGTCGAGGGTGAATTCGTGAGTCGGTTGCGGGTCGGCTGCCAAGGCCGAAAGGGGCAGGCAGACTGTGCTGAGCAGCAGGCCTGCGGCGCGGCGGGCTAGAGCATTCATTCGTTTTTAAACCTGTTGGGCTGCCCGCTTGGTCTTAGCGTCAGCGGGCGAGAGGGTGCTAGGATACTGATCCGTTTTACTGGCGGCCACGCCTATGAGTCCACTTATCGGTCTATAGGTTGTACGGGTTACCGGCAGAAGCTTTGAGTTTCTCAGCTAAACTCGGCGTTTTCGCCGACGATGCCGCTCCAGTCCTTCGTATTTACAGACCTTTGAGGTGCCTGTGGCGCCTCGACAAAATGTTGCGCGTGAACAAGCTGAGTGAATAACAGTCTGTTCTGCATCGAATATTCAATTGCCGGGGCGCCCATGGGCGCGTCGCCACCGTGAGATAGCCGTCCTCCATGTTTGGTTCCAACGACGACAAGAAGACCCCAGCTGCGGCTGGCGAGAAGAAAAGCCTGTTCGGATGGCTGCGTAAGAAACCGCAGGAACCCGTCGTCGAACAGCCGCCTGCGATTCCTGAGCCAGCTCCTGAGCCTGCTCTTATAGAAGAAGCGCCGGCGCCGGTTGTGCTGCCGATTACCGAGCCAGTGTTGCAACCGGTGGTCGCGGCAGAGCCTGAGCCTGGAGTGGCCGCCGAGCTGCCGCTGACGCCAGTTGCCGAGCCTTGGTTGACCTTGCCGGTGGCGGAAGAGTCAGTGGCGCTGGTTGAAGAAGCTGCACCGCATGTGACGCCGACGATTCCTGCGCCAGTCGTTGAGGCCGCGCCTGTTATCGCCGAGCCTGAGCAGGTTGCTCCGGTCGTCGAAGTGCCTGCGCCTGCACCCGTTGTCATTGCTGAGCCGGTAGTCGTTGCAGTTGACGCGCCAGTCGAGTCCGCTGCCGAAGCACCGCGCACAGAGGAAACCAAGGCCGGCTTCTTCGCCCGTCTCAAGCAAGGTCTGTCGAAGACCAGCGCGAGCATCGGCGAGGGCATGGCCAGCTTGTTCCTCGGCAAGAAAATCATCGATGACGAGCTGCTCGACGACATTGAAACCCGCCTGCTGACCGCCGACGTTGGCGTCGAAGCGACTTCGGTGATCATCCAGCGCCTGACGCAGAAGGTCGCCCGCAAGGAGCTGGCCGACGCCGACGCACTGTACAAATCGCTGCAAGCCGAGCTGGCGGCGATGCTCAAACCGGTTGAACAGCCGCTGAAGATTTCTTCGCAGACCAAGCCGTTTGTGATCCTGGTGGTTGGCGTCAACGGCGCCGGCAAGACCACCACCATCGGTAAACTGGCGAAGAAACTGCAACTGGAAGGCAAGAAAGTCATGCTGGCCGCCGGTGACACCTTCCGTGCCGCTGCGGTCGAGCAATTGCAGGTGTGGGGCGAGCGCAACAAGATTCCGGTGATCGCCCAGCACACCGGCGCCGACTCGGCTTCGGTGATCTTCGACGCCGTGCAAGCCGCCAAGGCCCGTGGCATCGATGTGTTGATCGCCGACACCGCCGGTCGTCTGCACACCAAAGACAACCTGATGGAAGAACTGAAAAAGGTTCGCCGGGTGATCAGCAAGCTCGACGCGGATGCGCCGCACGAAGTGCTGCTGGTGCTCGATGCCGGCACTGGCCAGAACGCCATCAACCAGGCCAAACAATTCAACCAGACCGTCGAACTGACCGGTCTGGCGCTGACCAAGCTCGACGGCACCGCCAAGGGCGGGGTGATTTTCGCCCTGGCCAAGCAGTTCGGCCTGCCGATCCGCTACATCGGCGTCGGCGAAGGCATCGACGATTTACGTACCTTTGAAGCAGAACCCTTTGTCCAGGCATTGTTTGCCGAGCGGGAGCGTGCATGATTCGTTTCGAACAGGTCGGTAAGCGCTACCCGAACGGTCACGTCGGCTTGCATGAGCTGAGCTTTCGAGTGCGCCGCGGTGAGTTCCTGTTTGTCACCGGCCACTCCGGTGCCGGTAAATCCACGCTGTTGCGTCTGCTGCTGGCGATGGAGCGCCCGACCAGCGGCAAATTGCTGCTCGCCGGGCAAGACCTGAGCACCATCAGCAATGCGCAGATTCCGTTTCTGCGTCGGCAGATTGGTGTGGTGTTTCAGAATCACCAGCTGCTGTTTGATCGCACGGTGTTCAACAACGTCGCGCTGCCGTTGCAGATCCTCGGTTTGTCCAAAGCCGAAATCGCCAAACGTGTGGATTCGGCGCTGGAGCGCGTCGCGCTGTCGGATAAAACCGATCTGTACCCCGGCGACCTGTCCACCGGACAGCAACAGCGCGTCGGCATTGCCCGCGCCATCGTTCACCGTCCGGCCCTGCTGCTGGCGGACGAACCGACCGGTAACCTCGACCCGCGTCTGGCGGCGGAGATCATGGGCGTGTTCGAAGACATCAACCGTTTGGGCACCAGCGTGCTGATCGCCAGTCACGACCTGGCGCTGATCGCACGCATGCGCCATCGCATGCTGACCCTGCAACGCGGCCGATTGATCGGTGACGGGGAGGCTGCGGAATGAGTGCGACACGTAGCCCCAAGGTTTCCGAGCGCGTGGCCCCGAAGGCCGCCGATCCGCAACCGGCGAAGAAGAAAAAACACGACGATGATGACGGCCCGGACTTCGCGACGCTGTTCCGCGCCTGGGTCGAAAGCCATCGCGCCAGCCTGCTCGACAGCCTGCGTCGTCTCGGCAAGCAGCCAATCGGCAGCTTCTTCACTTGCATGGTGATGGCCGTTGCGCTGAGTTTGCCAATGGGCCTGTCATTGCTGCTGAACAACGTCGAGCGTCTCGGCGGTTCGTGGCAGCGTGCGGCGCAGATCTCGTTGTACCTGCAACTGGATGCGAGTCCGGAGCAGGGCGAGAAACTGCGCGAACAGATCAAAGGTATGCCTGGCGTTTCTGATGCTGAATATGTCGGCAGTGATCAGGCGCTGGAAGAGTTTCAGCAACAGTCCGGACTGGGCGAAGCCCTGCGCGAGCTGCCTGAGAACCCGCTACCCGGTGTAGTTCTGGTAACGCCGAACGAAGTCGACAAGACCACGCTGGAAGCATTAAGACAAAAACTTTCCGAGCTGCCCAAGGTACAGCAGGCACAACTTGATCTAGTCTGGGTCGAGCGTCTGGCCGCCATCCTCAAGCTCGGTGACCGTTTTGTCTTCGGTCTGACGGTGCTTCTGGTGTCTGCATTACTTTTGGTGATAGGCAATACCATTCGTCTTCATATTGAAAACCGCCGCACCGAGATAGAAGTGATTAAACTCGTCGGCGGCACTGACAGCTATGTGCGGCGTCCTTTCCTTTATATGGGCGCACTGTATGGCTTCGGTGCGGGGCTGTTGTCCTGGGGTGTATTGGCGTTTGGTCTGGACTGGCTGAACGATGCGGTGGTTGGCCTGGCCGGTTTGTATGGCAGTGATTTCGCGCTGGCCGGAGTGCCAGTTGCCGACGGTCTGTCGCTCTTGCTTGGCGCGGTGCTGTTGGGTTATATCGGTGCATGGATTGCAGTCGCACGCCACCTCAGGGAGCTGGCGCCGAAGTAGAATCTTTTTTGCGCGTGATTGGCCTCACGGTTTTTTAGGGAACTCGTACTTGAATTCCCGGTCAATTTTTCGCAGTGCTGAAAAGCACGAGTATGTAAGTCGGAGGTTTTTTCGTATGACCAATTCTTTGCAACCTGCGTACGCGTTGGTTCCAGGCGCAAACCTGGAAGCCTACGTGCACACCGTCAACAGCATTCCATTGCTGACGCCGGAGCGGGAGCGTGAACTGGCCGAGAGTCTCTATTATGAGCAGGATTTGGGGGCGGCTCGGCAGATGGTGCTCGCCCACCTGCGGTTTGTTGTACACATTGCCCGTAGCTACAGCGGTTACGGTCTGGCTCAGGCTGACCTGATCCAGGAAGGCAACGTCGGCCTGATGAAGGCTGTGAAGCGTTTCAACCCGGAAATGGGCGTACGTCTGGTGTCCTTCGCGGTGCACTGGATCAAGGCCGAAATTCACGAGTTCATCCTGCGCAACTGGCGGATCGTGAAAGTCGCGACCACCAAGGCTCAGCGCAAGCTGTTCTTCAACCTGCGCAGCCAGAAGAAGCGTCTGGCTTGGCTGAACAACGAGGAAGTCCACCGTGTGGCGGAGAGCCTCGGTGTCGAGCCGCGTGAAGTGCGTGAGATGGAAAGTCGCCTGACCGGTCATGACATGGCCTTCGACCCGGCTGCAGAAGCCGATGACGACAGCGCTTTCCAGTCGCCGTCCAACTATCTGGAAGACCACCGGTATGACCCGGCCCGTCAACTGGAAGATGCCGACTGGAGCGACAACTCCAATCACAACCTGCACGAAGCACTGGAAGTGCTGGACGAGCGCAGCCGCGACATCCTCTACCAGCGCTGGCTGGCGGAAGAAAAAGCCACGCTGCATGACCTAGCGCAGAAGTACAACGTGTCGGCCGAGCGTATTCGTCAGCTCGAGAAGAGCGCGATGAACAAGCTCAAGTTGTCGATCGCCGCATAACCGGTGCCTCGGCAATAAAAAACGCCCCGATCATCACTGATCGGGGCGTTTTTTTATGCGCGTATTTCAGGAGCTGCATCAATCCCTGTGGGAGCTGGCAAGCCAGCTCCCACAGGGATTTCGAAAGTTTGGAAGATGTGTGCCCGGCTATTGGGTCCAAGGCGCCCGTCGCGAATCATTGAGCGTCAGCAAATAGCTGTCCCCGCCCAACTGGCTCATCTGCTGACGAATCCACCCGGCGCGGCGCGACACATAACCGGTCGGATGGCTCGCGCTCCACACTCGTGGATTCGGCAGAACTGCCGCCAGATAACTCGCCTGCTGCCGTGACAGTGACTT
The DNA here is from genome assembly GCF_048822895.1 of Pseudomonas sp. P4795. Classification (NCBI taxonomy): domain Bacteria; kingdom Pseudomonadati; phylum Pseudomonadota; class Gammaproteobacteria; order Pseudomonadales; family Pseudomonadaceae; genus Pseudomonas; species Pseudomonas sp. P4795. The sequence goes on from NZ_JBMFBT010000004.1 coordinate 431,400, forward strand.
GGCGCTCACGCCAAAGTGATGTCGCGCTGCCGCTTCTGCGCCAAACACGCCGTCGTCCCACTCGACGCTGTTCAGATACACCTCGAGAATCCGCTGCTTGGGCCAGAACACTTCGATCAGCGCGGTGAACCAGGCTTCCAGACCTTTGCGCAGATAGCTGCGACCCGACCACAAAAACAGATTTTTCGACACTTGCTGACTCAAGGTGCTGGCGCCGCGAATCGAACCGCCCAACTCGTTGTGCGCCAGTGCCGCCTGAATCGCGCGCAGATCAAAACCCCAGTGCTCAGGAAATTTCTGATCTTCGCCGGCAATCACCGCAACCTTCAGGTCATCGGAGATTTCATCCCACGGCTTCCAGTTGCGTTGCAGATCAATCGGCTCGCCATCGACCCACGATTCAATTTTGCGCTCGACCATCAGCGCGGTGCCCGGTGGCGGCACGAAGCGAAATACCAGCACCAGCAATACGCTGCCGCCCGCGAACCAGAGCAAGGCCTTGATGAAACGACGAAAAATTAAACGCAGCATAGAGATGGCTTGGCCGAACCCGTAGAGCGGGCCATTATACAGACCCTGCCGACCGAGTCTGACTGGAGTTCCAAATGCTGCGTGGCTTTCTGATGCTGGCCGCTTTTTTCGGTTTCACTGGCGTCGCCCTCGGCGCTTTTGCCGCTCATGGCTTGAAAAACCGCCTGACGCCCGAGTATCTGGCGATCTTCCACACTGGCGTCACCTATCAACTGGTGCACGCACTCGCGCTGTTTGGCGTAGCGCTGCTGGCCACGCAGATTCAGGGTCGGCTGATCACTTGGGCAGGGATTTCGTTTGCCGTCGGCATCTTGCTGTTCTCCGGCAGTCTGTACCTGCTGACTACCATCGGCATTGGCAAACTCGGGATCATCACCCCGTTCGGTGGCCTGGCATTTCTGATCGGCTGGATATGCCTCGGCCTGGCCGCCTGGCGTTTGCAGTAACCGCTTGACGCTTGGTGCTGACCTTTGGGTCATGAACGGGCTAGAATGCCAGCCCCTAAAAATGATGGCGGCATCCGGCATGCGCATTCAGTTGAACGGCGAATCCCTTGAACTGCCCGACGGTGAAACCGTTGCGGCCCTGCTGACCCGTCTGGATCTGACCGGACGCCGGGTGGCGGTCGAACTCAATCTGGATATCGTCCCGCGCAGCCAGCATGCCGAGACTGCTTTAAGCGACGGCGATAACGTCGAAGTGGTGCACGCCATCGGCGGCGGCTAATCATCCGGCCTGCATCGGCCGAGCATTCTGCAAGTCCCTCACCCCAACAGAGGATTTCCCATGAGCATCGTTCGTAGCGACAAGCCTTTTGTACTGGCCGGTCGTACTTACCAGTCGCGTCTGCTGGTCGGTACCGGCAAGTACCGTGACATGGAAGAAACCCGCGTGGCCATCGAAGCCTCGGGTGCCGAAATTGTCACGTTCGCCGTGCGTCGCACCAACTTGGGCCAGATCGCCGGCGAGCCGAACCTGCTCGAAGTGCTGTCGCCGGATCGCTACACGTTCCTGCCGAACACCGCCGGGTGCTTCGATGCGATCGAGGCCGTGCGCACTTGCCGTCTGGCCCGTGAGCTGCTCGATGGGCACAATCTGGTGAAGCTGGAAGTATTGGCCGACCAGAAAACCCTGTTCCCCAACGTGATCGAAACCCTCAAGGCCGCCGAAGTGCTGGTCAAGGAAGGTTTCGACGTGATGGTTTACACCAGTGATGACCCGATCATCGCCCGGCAACTGGCGGAAATCGGCTGCATCGCGGTGATGCCGCTGGCCGGTCTGATCGGTTCGGGTCTGGGCATCTGCAATCCGTACAACCTGCAGATCATCCTCGAAGAAGCCAAAATTCCGGTTCTGGTGGATGCTGGTGTTGGTACTGCTTCCGACGCCACCATTGCGATGGAGCTGGGTTGCGATGCGGTGCTGATGAACTCGGCACTCGCCCACGCGCAGCAGCCAGTGATGATGGCTGAAGCCATGAAACACGCGATCGTCGCGGGCCGTCTGGCCTACCTCGCCGGCCGCATGCCGAAAAAACTCTATGCCAGCGCCTCTTCGCCGCTGGATGGTCTGATCAAGTAAGAGCTACTGATGACTGAATCGAACGACACGCCAATCCAGACGGAAGAAGGCGACGAGCGCCAACACCGCCGCATCAAGAGTTTCGTGATGCGCGCCGGGCGCATGACCGAAGGCCAGCAGAAAGGTCTGGATCAGGGCACGCCGCTGTTCGTCCTGCCATTGGCCGATGCGCCGGTGGATTACGACCAGGTGTTCGGCCGCTCGGCGCCGCGCTCGCTGGAAATCGGTTTCGGCATGGGCCACTCGCTGCTGGAAATGGCCGCCGCTTCGCCGGAGCAGGATTTCATTGGCGTCGAGGTTCACCGTCCGGGTGTCGGCGCGCTGCTCAACGGCGTGCTGACGCAAGGCCTGACCAACCTGCGGGTCTACGATTGCGATGCGATCGAAGTGCTCAACCGCTGCATCGCTGACAACAGCCTTGATCGGCTGATGCTGTTCTTCCCCGATCCGTGGCACAAGAGCCGTCACCACAAGCGCCGTATCGTTCAGGCGTCCTTCGCTGAGCTGGTGCGCAGCAAGCTCAAAGTCGGCGGTATTCTGCACATGGCCACCGACTGGGAACCGTACGCCGAATACATGCTGGAAGTGATGAACGTCGCTCCGGGCTACCGCAACCTCGCCGAAGACGGCAAGTGCGTGCCACGCCCGGCCGAACGCCCGATCACCAAGTTCGAACGCCGTGGCGAACGACTTGGGCATGGCGTGTGGGATCTGAAGTTCGAAAAACAATCCTGAGCATCACGCCATCCACTGTAGGAGCTGCGGCACGCTGCGATCTTTTGATCCTGATCCTTAAAATCAACATCAAAAGATCGCAGCGTGCCGCAGCTCCTACAGTTGTTTTGGGTGTGCTGAAAAGTCAGCGGCGGTCTGCGACTACGCCAATAAGCACCAGCACCACCAACAACACCGGCGCCAGGCTGTAGTTGTTGAACTGGCTCAAGCCTTTGATCACCCACGGCGTGGCGTAGATCAACGCCGCGCCGCTGCCGATCAGGCACAGCAGCGCCATCAGGGGCACGCGCAGGGCGCCGGCGATGCTGCCCAGGCGTTGCTCGACCCAGCCTTTGAAGTCGGCGCCGAACAGCACCAGCAGGCAGCCGACCAGCGCCAACGCGATTTCCGAAAGGTTGCTGCGGCTCCAGCGGGACACGGTGGCGAGCAGGTCGAGAATCAAATCCATGGGTTTTTCCTTGGGGCTGCCGTTGGGCGTTGGGCTCAGCTCAGAAATTTCTGCAGCAAGTCGTTGAGGAACAGTTGTCCGCGCTCGGTGGCCGCCAGACGTGACGGTTCGACCTGCAACAAGCCGCTTTGTTCTGCCTCGCGGCGGTGTTCGTCGAGGCTTTCCAGCGACAGGCCGGTGCGTTCCGGATACAGGCGCGATTCGACGCCAGCAGTCAGACGCAGTGCGTTCATCAGAAACTCGAACGGCATTTCGTCATTGGTCAGGGCTTTCTCGCCCGCCTGATAATGCTTGGCCGGGTTGAGATAGTCCTTCGGCAGCCGCGTCTTCCAGGTGCGCACGATGCGCCCGTCCGGATGGCTGAGTTTGCCGTGAGCACCGGCGCCAATGCCGATGAAATCGCCGAAGCTCCAGTAATTGAGATTGTGCCGCGCCGCGCGACCCGGTTGGGCATAAGCTGAAACTTCATACTGCGCGTAGCCGTGCTCGGCCAGCAGCGCTTGCCCGGCCTCTTGAATGTCCCACAGCGTGTCGTCTTCCGGCAGCACGGGCGGTTGGTTCCAGAACACTGTGTTCGGTTCCAGCGTCAGTTGATACCAGGACAAGTGTGTAGGATTCAGCGCGATGGCCTGGCGCAGATCACTCAAGGCGTCGTCCAGTGACTGGTTGGGCAAACCGTGCATCAAGTCCAGGTTGAAGTTATCGAACCCGGCCTGGCGTGCCATGCCAGCAGCACGCACCGCTTCGTCACCGTTGTGGATCCGCCCAAGCGCTTCAAGCTTTTGTTGCTGAAAACTCTGGATGCCAATCGACAGGCGATTGATGCCCAGTTTGCGGTACGCGACGAATTTTTCCTGTTCGAAGGTGCCGGGGTTGGCTTCCAGAGTGATTTCGATGTCGTGAGCAAACGTGATGCGTTGTTCAACACCTTTCAATAGCCGCCCAAGCGCTTCAGCGCTGAACAGGCTTGGCGTGCCGCCGCCAAAAAAGATCGAACTCAACTCGCGCCCGTAGACCGCGTGCAGATCCTGATCGAGATCGGCGAGCAGCGCGTCGACGTACTCCTGCTCCGGCAGCACCGGGCTGGCGGTGTGCGAGTTGAAGTCGCAATACGGGCATTTGCGTACACACCACGGGATGTGGATGTACAGCGCCAGGGGCGGCAGCGTTGTGAGCGGTGCCCGAGGCGAGGAAGCGGCGCCGCCAATGATCAGCGACGACGCGGAGGAATCGTGAGTCATTTCAAGCCCAGACGCTGGCGCAGCAGAACCATTGCACGGGCGCGGTGGCTGATCTGGTTCTTGTCGGCCGGGCTCAGTTCGGCGCTGGAAACTTCGCGCTCCGGCACCCAGAACAGCGGGTCGTAGCCGAAACCGTGTTCGCCGCTGGCGGCGGTCAGGATGCGCCCGTGCCACAGGCCTTCGCAAAGGATCGGCAACGGATCGTCGGCATGTCGCACCAGCGCCAGTACGCAAACGAACTGCGCGCCGCGCTCGGCTTCAGGCACATCCTTCAAGGCATCCAGCAGTTTGGCGTTGTTCGCCGCATCGCCTTTACCGTCGGCATAGCGTGCCGAGTAGATGCCCGGCGCGCCGCCGAGAAAATCCACCGCCAGGCCCGAGTCATCGGCCAGCGCCGGCAACCCGGAGATGCGCGCCGCGTTGCGTGCCTTGAGGATCGCGTTTTCGACGAACGACAGACCGGTTTCTTCCGGTTCAACCTGGCTCCACTCGCCAATCGAGCGCAGTTGCACCGATTCGCCGAGCATGGCCTGGAGTTCTTTGAGTTTGCCGGCGTTATGGCTGGCCAGTACGAGCTGTGTGAGGTTCATCATTCGCCGGGGAAAAGTTCCTGGTTGAAATTGATGGTGTCTATCTTGTCGCCGGTCTGCACTTTGATCTCAAAAGTGCGCACTTCCTGCTGCTCTACCGGGTACTGGGCGATGTAGTAGATCGCGCCTTGTTCGGTGATCTGGCGGAAGGTCAGCGGCACGCTCTGGCTGGTCAGGTCTTTGACCGTGCCAGTCACCTGCGCGATGACTGGCTTGCCAGCCTTGATCACCGAGACGTTGATCACGCCTTGATTCTTGCTGCGGATCAGCTCGGCAGCCTTGGCGATGTCCGGCGTCAGAAACGTCGAGTTGAAGGTGTTGTAGTGCACCGTCACCTCGCCGAAGGTTTGCTTGCGCTCGCTCTTGATCACGTCGGCGGCCATGGCACTGATGCTCAGGCAAGCGGTTAACACGAACAACGCTAGACGACCCATGATCTCTCTCCTCGAAATGGCGTGTTTCAGACCGCGATCTGGTGATCCGCAAGCCCGGGGCTGCTGACGCGGTAGATACCGATCTCACCCAACAGATTAGGCCATAGCTTACTGGCCCACCCGTGGCGGTGCTGTTGATCCACGGCAAGCCGATCAATGACCTTGGCTTCACGTTCGCGGCACAGTTCTTCAAAGTCTTCGAAGGTGCAGAAGTGGATGTTCGGCGTGTTGTACCAGGTGTACGGCAGAAACTCCGACACCGGCATCCGCCCCTTGCTCGCCAGGTACCAGCGGCAGCGCCAGTGACCGAAGTTGGGGAAGGTGATGATGCACTGACGCCCGACCCGCAGCATTTCGTCGAGGATCTTGTCCGGGTAATGCACGGCTTGCAGCGCCTGCGTCATCACCACTACGTCGAAACTGTTGCTGGCGAAGTTGCCCAGGCCCTTGTCCAGATCCTGCTCGATGACGTTGACGCCTTTGGCCACGCACTGCGCGATGTTGTCGGCGTCATTTTCCAGGCCATAACCGGTGACCTGTTTGTGGTCGCGCAGCCAGGTCAGCAACTCGCCGTCACCGCAGCCGAGGTCGAGCACGCGGCTGCCGGCGGGGATCCATTCCTGGATGATTTCCAGATCAGCTCTCATGGCTTTCTCACAACGTAATGCGGTTCATGTAATTGCCGAACGCCTGCAAATAGCGCGGGATCGGAATCAGGAAGGCGTCGTGGCCCTGCGGCGCGTCGATCTCCAGGTAGCTGACGTCCTTACGCGCGGCCATCAGCGCGTTCACCAGTTCCCGCGAGCGGGCAGGGGAGAAGCGCCAGTCGGTGGTGAACGACATCACACAGAACTTGGCCGTAGCGTTGGCGAAGGTTTTCGCCAGGTCATCATCGAAGTTCGCCGCCGGATCGAAGTAATCCAGTGCTTTGGTCATCAACAGATAAGTGTTGGCATCGAATCGCCCGGAGAACTCCTCGCCCTGATAGCGCAGGTAGCTTTCGACCTGGAACTCGACACTGTGGAAGTCGTAGTTGAGCTTTTCGCTCTTCAGGCCACGGCCGAATTTCTCGCCCATCGAATCATCGGACAGATACGTGATGTGCCCGACCATGCGCGCGAGCATCAGGCCGCGCTTGGGGATTACGCCGGCTTCCTGGAACGAGCCGCCATGGAATTCCGGGTCGGTGAGGATCGCCTGACGCGCCACTTCGTTGAAGGCGATGTTCTGCGCCGACAGCTTGGGGGCCGAGGCGATGGCCAGGCAGTGGCGCACGCGATCCGGGTAAGTGATGGTCCATTGCAGCGCCTGCATGCCGCCGAGGCTGCCGCCGATCACTGCCGCCCACTGGCCGATGCCGAGCAGGTCAGCGAGACGCGCCTGGCTGTGCACCCAGTCTTCCACGGTCAGTACCGGGAAATCGGCGCCGAAGGGCTTGCCGGTCTCCGGGTTGATGCTGCTCGGGCCGGTGGAGCCGTTGCAGCCGCCGAGGTTGTTCAGGCTGACCACGAAGAATTTGCTGGTGTCGATCGGCTTGCCGGGGCCGATGCAGCTGTCCCACCAACCGGGCTTGCGGTCGTCGACGCTGTGATACCCGGCGGCGTGATGATGGCCGGACAACGCATGACAGATCAGCACGGCGTTGCTCGCCTGCGCGTTGAGCGTGCCGTAGGTTTCATAGATCAGGTCATAAGCGGGCAGCGACCGGCCACAGGCCAGGGCCAGCGGTTCGCTGAAGTGCGCCGTTTGCGGCGTCACCAGACCAACAGAATCGGGGGGAAAGGCAGCTGGCATCGACCCTGCTCTCGTTGAAATGAGGCGTAAGTCTAAAGACCGGGGGGGTTAGCAGCAAGCGGCCCTCACCCTAACCCTCTCCCGGAGGGAGAGGGGACTGACCGAGGCGATCTTCAGAGCTACGCCGACCTGAAATTTCCGCGCCGGACTCCGGTCTCGGAAACAACACAGCTGAGCTCCCTCTCCCTCGGGAGAGGGCTGGGGTGAGGGGAGAGGCCGACACGGAATCAGACCGAACAACGCCCACACCGCCCCAGCAAAAACCGATCACATCAACAAACGCAATATCTCCGGCATCATCGTCATCGCCGCCAGATTGTTGATCACCAACATATCGATCAGCTTCAACACCAGGAAGGCAAAAATCGGCGACAGATCCAGGCCACCAAGATTTGGCAGGAAACGCCGGAACGGCGCCAGCGCCGGTTCACAGATCTGGTTCACCAGTTCAGCACCCGGGTTATGGCTGCCCGGTGCGACCCAGGACAGGATGATGCTGATGATCATTGCCCAGAAGAAGATCTTCAGGAACAGCGCGGCCACGCCGATCAGCGACCAGATAAACAGTTGCAGCGGATTGCCGGTGGTGCCGTAAGTCAGCAGCAGGGTCAGCGCCATCAGCGCCAGTTGCACCAGAATTGCCAGTACCAGCGACGACATGTCCAGACCGAACATGCTCGGGATGATCCGGCGCAGTGGCTTGAGCAGCGGCTGGGTGGCTTTGACGATGAACTGGCAGAGCGGGTTGTAGAAGTTCGCGCGCACCAGTTGCAGGACGAAGCGCAACAACACGATCAGCAGATACAGACTGCCGAGGGTTTGCAGCACGTAAACCGCTGCGGTGTTCAATCCAATCATGTAAGGCTCCTTATTTGCCCAGTTGTTCGGCCATTTCGGCCGAGCGGTGCGCGGCGGCGCCGAGTGCTTTTTCTACCAGCGCTTCGAAGCCGCCAGCCTGGAACGATTTGATCGCGGCTTCAGTGGTGCCGGCCGGTGAGGTCACGCGACGGCGCAGTTCAGCGGCGTCGACATCGCTGGAAACGGCCATATGCGCGGCGCCGAGGGCGGTTTGCAAGGTCAATTGTTCGGCGGTTTCTTTTGGCAGACCGAGTTTGACGCCAGCGGCAGTCATGGCTTCGATCAGCAGGAAGAAGTACGCCGGGCCGGAGCCAGACACCGCAGTCACCGCATCGAGTTGCTGCTCTTCGTTCAGCCACAGCGCAATGCCGACGGCGGACAGCAACTCTTCGGCCTGCTGACGCTGCTCGGCAGTCACTTCGCTGGTCGCGTACAAACCGCTGACGCCTTGGCGCAGCAGCGCCGGAGTATTCGGCATGCAGCGCACAATCGGCTGCTCGCCGAGCCACGCGGTCATGCTCGCGCAAGTGATGCCGGCAGCAATCGAGACAATCAGTTGATGAGGTTTGAGGCTCGGGCGAATCGCTTCGCACACGGCTTTCATGGCTTGGGGTTTGACCGCCAGCACTACTACGTCGGCGCCGTCGATGGCCTGAGCGTTGTCGGCGAAGGTTTCGATGCCGTGTTCGCGGCTGACGCGCGCGCGGGTTTCTTCACCCGGATCGCTGGCGCGGATCAGCGCGGCGTCCAGACCCTTGGCCCGCAGGCCGCCGATCAGGCTGGCGGCCATGTTGCCGGCACCGATAAAGGCAATACGTGTGTCGCTCATGTCTGATCCTTATCTGGAAATGTTCAAGATTGGGAATAGTCTCTGGCGCCAAACAGGGCCGTACCAATACGTACCCATGTCGCGCCTTGGGCAATGGCCGACTCGAGGTCGTGGCTCATGCCCATGGAAAGTGTGTCGAGCGGCAGATTGAGGCTCGCTTGCAATTGCTGCACGGTGGCAAACGCGGCGTCCTGTTCGGCGCGCTCTTCGGTCGGCTCGGGAATCGCCATCAATCCGCGCAACTTGAGGCGTGGCAATGCGCTGATCGCCTGGGCCAATGCAGGCAGATCCGCCGGGGCACAGCCAGACTTGCTGGCTTCACCGCTGACGTTGACCTGAATGCAGATGTTCAGCGGCGGCATGTCCGCCGGGCGTTGTTCGGACAGGCGTTGGGCGATTTTCAAACGATCCACAGAGTGCACCCAAGCGAAATGCTCGGCGATGGCGCGAGTCTTGTTCGATTGAATGGGGCCGATGAAGTGCCAGATCAAGGGCAGGTCGGCCAGTTCGAGCTGTTTGGCCAAGGCTTCCTGCAGATAGTTCTCGCCAAAATCCCGCAGGCCGGCGGCGTACGCTTCACGCAGGGCTGCGGCGGGTTTGGTCTTGCTCACGGCCAATAGCTGGACGCTGTTTTCGGCGCGCCCGGCGGATTGGGCGGCGGCACGGATGCGCGAACTAACCTGAACAATGTTGTCTGCTATCGTGGACATCAAGAGGCGCCAGCGGTCTGAAGGTTCGCGGCATTCTACTGGAATTGAGGGACGCTATGGATATCACTGAACTGCTGGCCTTCAGCGCCAAACAGGGCGCTTCCGACCTGCACTTGTCGGCCGGATTGCCGCCGATGATCCGCGTAGATGGCGATGTGCGGCGGATCAATCTGCCGGCGCTCGATCACAAACAAGTGCACGAATTGATCTACGCCATCATGAACGACACCCAGCGCGTGGACTTCGAGAAACATCTCGAAACCGACTTTTCCTTCGAAGTACCCGGAGTCGCGCGGTTTCGGGTCAATGCCTTCAACCAGAATCGCGGCGCCGGGGCAGTGTTTCGTACCATTCCATCGAAGGTGCTGAGCATGGAAGACCTCGGCATGGGCGACGTCTTCCGCAAGATCACCGACGCCCCGCGCGGGCTGGTGCTGGTCACCGGGCCGACTGGCTCGGGCAAGTCGACCACGCTGGCGGCGATGATCGATTACCTCAATACCCATCGCCATCACCACATCCTGACCATTGAAGACCCGATTGAATTCGTCCATGAATCGCGCAAATGCCTGATCAATCAGCGTGAAGTCCACCGTGATACCCGCAGTTTCGCCACAGCGCTGCGTTCGGCATTGCGTGAAGATCCGGACGTGATTCTGGTCGGCGAGATGCGCGATCTGGAAACCATCCGCCTGGCGCTGACCGCCGCGGAAACCGGACACCTGGTGTTCGGCACGCTGCACACCACGTCGGCGGCCAAAACCATCGACCGGGTGGTGGACGTGTTTCCCGGTGACGAGAAGTCCATGGTGCGTTCGATGCTCTCGGAATCGCTGCTGGCGGTGGTGTCGCAGACGCTGATCAAGAAGATCGGTGGCGGTCGGGTGGCGGCGCACGAGATCATGCTCGGCACGTCGGCGATCCGTAACCTGATCCGCGAGGACAAGGTCGCGCAGATGTATTCGTCGATTCAGACCGGTGGGTCGTTGGGCATGCAGACACTCGATATGTGCCTGAAGGAACTGGTGACCAAGGGCTTGATCAGCCGCGAGCATGCGCGAGAGAAAGCGCGTACGCCGGATAATTTCTGAGGGCCAAAAGCAAAAGATCGCAGCCTGCGGCAGCTCCTACAGGGAAACGCTAATCCCGTGTAGGAGCTGCCGCAGGCTGCGATCTTTTGATCTTGCTGTAAGGCTTAGCGCTGAACCACGCGCAACTGGTTCGGTTCTTTCGGCAACACACGCTTGGCAACCACGTAGTGTTTTTCCCAGTACGGCTTGTTCAGTGTGTCGATGCTCACCGACTTGCCACGACGCGGTGCGTGGATAAAGCGGTCGTTGCCCAGGTAGATGGCAACGTGATTGACCCGACGACTCTTGATGTTGAAGAAAATCAGATCGCCCGGCTTCAGATCCTTGCGTTCGACTTTCTCGCCGTGGCCGCTGGCCATGGCGTTCGAGGTGCGTGGCAGGTCGAACGTGGCGTCGTTGAACGCGTATTTCACCAGACCGCTGCAATCGAAGCCTTTACTTGGGCTGCTGCCGCCCCAACGATACGGAGTACCGAGGACGTTTACCGCGCGGCTGAGGACATTACTGCTTTCCTTGCTCGCCATCGGTGGCACCAGCTTGCTGTTGCCTTTGCTGCTCAGCGTGGTGATTTTGCTCTGCTTGCTCTTGTTCGAGGGAGCAGAAGCATGGGATTTCGGGGTGAAACCGTTAACGTTGGGAAGACGTTGCTCACGATTGGTGGCGTGGGCGGCCAGTGGCAGTAACAGGCAAATGGTTAGCCATGTCTTGAAAAATGGTCGCATTAGGCGTGGCTCTTAAGTGATAGCGCGCAACTTTATAACAGCTTTTTTGTCCCTTCCGAGGCCGTTGGTCGATTCAAGCGGCGGGCAACGGAACCAAATAAGCGGCAAATTGACGCGATTGTCGGACACGAGTCCGATGCTATAAGGCTTTGACGGACGTCACCCTAACATTTGCCATACGTCGGCTACCTGTAAAAAAGTCACAAAGAATTCAACAATATTTATCTATCGCGTGCATCGAGGTCTTAATGAGCAGCTATCAGCTACCCCGTGTGAAAGAAAAAGACACCCACAGCAAATTCATCGGTTACCTGCTGTGGATATTCGGATTTACCGGCGCGCACCGCTTTTATTACGGCAAGCCGGTGACCGGGACGATCTGGTTTTTCACCCTTGGATTGTTGGGAATCGGCTGGCTGATCGACCTGTTTCTGATCCCGGCAATGGATCGCGAAGCAGATCTGCGTTTCACCGCAGGGCCGATCGAGTACAACGTGGCGTGGATTCTGCTGGCGTTTCTCGGCGTATTCGGCGTGCACCGGATGTATCAGGGCAAGTGGATCAGCGGTTTGCTGTACTTGCTGACGGGCGGGTTGTTCTTTCTGGGCGTGCTGTATGACTTCTGGACGCTGAACGATCAGGTCTCGGTGCGCAACGCCGAGAATCGCGGCGCCTTCCAGTAAGCAATCGCCAGCCTGCTGGCGATTGCAGCAACGCTGAGTGAAGATCAAAAGATCGCAGCCTGCGGCAGCTCCTACAGGTTGGAACGCATTCCATTGTAGGAGCTGCCGCAGGCTGCGATCTTTTGCTTTTAGGCTTGGTGACTGATCCGCCCATCCACCAAGGTGTAGCGAACCACACCCGGCAAAGTGTGACCCAGGAACGGGCAGTTCTCGCCCTTCGAGCGCCAGCCTTCACCGGCAACCGTCGAAGCCTTCGGATCGAACAGCACGATATCCGCCGCGCCACCCACCGCCAGCTTGCCCGCCGGCAGGCGCAAGGCGTCGGCCGGGCCAGCGCTCAAACGCGCGAGCAAGGTCGGCAGATCGAGCAGACCATCCTCAACCAGCGTCATCGCCAGCGGCAGCAACAGCTCAACGCTGCTGATGCCCGGCTCGGTCGCGCCGAACGGTGCCAGTTTCGCGTCACGTTCATGCGGCTGGTGATGGCTGGAGATCGCCGACACCACGCCGGACTTCACCGCCGCACGCAAACCATCGCGGTCGGCGCGGGTGCGCAGTGGCGGTTGTACGTGATACAGGCTGCTGAAGTCGATCAGCGCTTCGTCAGTCAGAATCAGCTGATACAACGCCACATCCGCCGTCACCTTCAGACCCCGCGCCTGCGCCTGGGCGATCAAGGCCACGCCGCGCGCGCTGGTCAACTGACTGAAATGCGCGCGTACGCCAGTCTGCTCGACCAACAGCAGGTCGCGAGCCAAAGCTACGGTTTCAGCAGTTTCCGGAATGCCTGGCAAACCGAGGAAACTTGCGGTCGGGCCTTCGTGGGCCAAGCCGCCTTCAGCCAGGTCGTGATCCTGCGAGTTGAAAATCACCGTCAGATCAAAGGTCGCCGCGTAATCCAGTGCTCGGCACAGGGTGCGGCTGTTACGGAAGCTCTCCAGACCATTGCCGAACGCCACGCAACCGGCGTCGCGCAAGGCAACCAGTTCGGCCAGTTGCTCGCCATCCAGACCTTTGCTCAGCGCACCAATCGGGAACACCTTGGTGTTGCCGGCTTCGCGAGCGCGGTCGAGGATCAGCTCGGCCACCGCCGAGGTATCCAGCACCGGTTTGGTCTGTGGCGGGCAGCACAGGCTGGTCACGCCACCGGCGGCAGCGGCACGGGTTTCGCTGGCAATCGAGCCTTTGCGGCTGTAGCCCGGCTCGCGCAGGGCGACGTTGAGGTCGACCAGGCCAGGTGCGGCGATCAAACCCGTCGCATCAATGGTTTCCAGCGCGGTGAAACCGGCCGGCGCAGCGCCGAGGGCGATGATCTTGCAGGCTTCAATGTGAATATCGGTGATTTGATCCAGGCCGCTGCTTGGATCGATGACGCGGGCGCCGAGAATGCTGAGCTTCACTGGGCGTTCTCCTGCTCGAATTGACGTTGCGCAGTCTGCCCGCTCATTGCCATGGACAAGACGGCCATACGGATCGCGATGCCGTAGGTAACTTGATTGAGGATCACCGAATGCGGGCCGTCGGCCACTGCCGATTCGATCTCCACACCACGGTTGATCGGCCCCGGATGCATGACGATGCAATCCGGTTTGGCCCCGGCCAGACGCGCGGTGGTCAGGCCGAACAGGCGATAGAACTCGCCTTCACTCGGCAGCAGGCCGCCGGTCATGCGTTCACGTTGCAGACGCAACATGATCACCACGTCGACGTCTTTCAGGCCTTCGGTCATGTCGGTGTAAACCTTCACGCCGTACTGCTCGATGCCGATCGGCAGCAAGGTTTTCGGCGCGATCACGCGAATGTCCGGGCAGCCGAGGGTTTTCAGCGCGAGCATGTTCGAACGCGCGACCCGCGAGTGCAGGATGTCGCCGACGATGGCCACCGAGAGGTTTTCGAAGCTGCCCTTGTGCCGACGGATGGTCAGCATGTCGAGCATGCCCTGAGTCGGGTGGGCGTGACGGCCGTCGCCGCCGTTGATGATCGCCACTTGCGGGCAGACATGTTCGGCGATGAAGTGCGCAGCGCCGGAATCACCGTGGCGCACGACGAACATGTCGGCAGCCATCGCTTCGAGGTTGCGCAGGGTGTCGAGCAGCGTTTCGCCCTTGCTCGCCGACGAGGTCGAGACGTTCAGGGTGATCACGTCTGCCGACAGCCGTTGGGCGGCCAGTTCGAAGGTGGTGCGAGTGCGGGTGGAGTTTTCGAAGAACACGTTGCACACGGTCTTGCCGCGCAGCAGCGGGACTTTCTTGACCGCCCGGGCGCCGACTTCAAGGAACGAATCGGCAGTATCGAGGATTTCCGTCAGCAACTCGCGGCGCAGGCCGTCGAGCGAGAGGAAGTGGCGCAGCTGGCCCTGATCATTGAGCTGCAGCGGGCGCTTGGTATCTAGAGGCGTCATCGCGAGGGGGACTCTCAATAGGGCGGATTAAAGGGCAAAGTCTTGCAGTTCGAGTGTCAGCGGCTCCGGGCCGGACAGCTTCACGCGCTCGTGAGCGGCCAGCGCCAGGGTTGCACCGACCACGTTCGGGCGGATCGGCAGCTCGCCGGCTTCCAGATCCAGCAGGCAGACCAGCGTCACGCTGGCCGGGCGGCCGTAGTCGAACAGTTCGTTCATGGCGGCGCGGATGGTCCGGCCGCTCATCAGTACGTCGTCGATCAGCACCAGATGCTGGCCTTCGATCTCGAAGGGAAGGGCGGACGGGCGCACTTGCGGGTGCAGGCCGTTCTGGCTGAAATCGTCGCGGTAGAAGGACACATCCAGGGTGCCGAGCGGCGCATCGCTGCGCATTTCCTTGAGCAAGGCCTGGGCGACCCAGATGCCACCGGTGCGAATGCCGATATAACGCGGTTCGCTGATGCCACGCTGGGCCAGGTGCGCCTTGAGGCTAGTGGCCATCTGGCTGATCAGATCGGCGGGATTGGGCAGACTCATGGTTGCTCCTTCTTTGACCCGAGCCTGATCCTGCCGGATGTGGCTCGGGGGTTTAGCCAAAAGAAAAGCGCCGTAGCGCTTCTCGAATTAAATGCGCTCAGGACGCAAACAGTGCAGTGTTTTCATCGAGCCAGCCTTGCAGCAGCAGGGCGGCGGCGATGGCGTCCACCGGGTTGTCGCGGTAGCTGCCTTTTTGTCCGCCACGCGCCAGGCGCTCGCCCTTGGCTTCGAAAGTGGTCAGGCGTTCATCGTGGGTATAGAAGGGCAGGTTGTAGCGACCGTTGAGGCGGCGGGCAAATTTCTCGGCGCGCACGCACATGTCGCTTGGCGTGCCGTCCATGTTCAGCGGCAGGCCGACCACCACAGCGTCGGGTTTCCATTCCTTTATAAGCGCTTCGACCTGATTCCAGTCGGGAACGCCGTTTTGCGCTTTCAAGGTGCACAGCTCGCGAGCCTGGCCGGTGATCACCTGGCCGACCGCGACGCCGATCTGTTTGGTGCCGTAATCGAAGCCGAGAATCAGACGCAGAGCCATCAGGCGTGCCCCGCCTGGCTGGTCAGCAAGCTGAGGTTGATCCCCAAATGCTTGGCTGCCGCTTCCAGACGCAGTTCGCTGCTGGTGTTGAACAGGATGTCCGCGTCATACGGGCAGTTGAGCCAGGCGTTGTCGGCGAATTCGGCTTCGAGTTGCCCGGCTTCCCAACCGGCGTAGCCGAGGGTGATCAGGCTTTTCGCCGGACCCACGCCGTCAGCGATGGCGAACAGCACGTCCTGGGAGGTGGACAGCGCCAGATCGCCTTCCAGCTCGACGGTAGCCTGAAAGGTCTTGCCCGCCGGATGCAGGACAAACCCGCGATCAGTCTGCACCGGACCGCCGATGAAGATCGGCACGTGCTGGCAGAGTGCTGGCGGCTCGATGTCCGGGCGCAGTTGTTCGAGGATGTCGGCCAGATTCAGCTCTTGCGGTCGATTGACCACCAGCCCCATAGCCCCATTGGCCGTGTGCTCGACGATGTAAGTCAAGGTGTGGGCAAAGTTCGGGTCGGCCATGTGTGGCATGGCGATCAGGAATTGATGCTTGAGGTAGCTGGGGCTGACGTTTTTCATGTGCGCTAGTGTGGCGTTCAAGGGGCGAACTGACAAGCTGGGGATGCGTTGCAAATGGTCCAGCGGGCTTTTGTGGCGAGGGGATTTATCCCCGTTGGGGCGCGAAGCGGCCCTGAAACTGATCCCCGCGGTGGGTCAGATGCACCGGGTTGAAGGTTTTGCGACTGCTGCGCAGTCGAACGGGGATAAATCCCCTCGCCACAGTGAATCTCATCACTCCAGTTTTCGCGGAAAGTTTTAGTTACTGGAAAGCTTGTCGCCCCGGGCGAATTTCCAGGTGCGGATGATTTCCAGTCGGTCGACATCTGCCAGATCGCCGCTGAACGGTGCAAACGGCGCTGCCAGCCGCACAATCCGCTGCGCCGCCTGATCCAGCAGCGGCTGGCCGGAGGATTCCAGCACCAGCACTTCATACAGCGAGCCGTCGCGGTTGATCGAAACCATCAGGCGCAGGTTGCCGTAAATCTGCTGGCGGCGCGCTTCGTCGGGATAATTCAGGTTGCCGATGCGCTCGACCTTCTTGCGCCAGTCATCCTTATACCAGGCGCCCTTGTCGCGCATGGTCGAGGCCGCGCTGAGGCGGTGGATACGCGGGCGTTTGGCGTACAGCTGTTGTTCGTTGGCCAGTTCCGCTTCGAGACTGGCGATGTCGCTGGACAGCTGCGAGCTGTCGAACGTCGGCGCATCGACCGTCGGTTTGATCGGGGTTTTGGCTTCTTCTTTCTTGGTCGGGGCTTTTTTTGGCTTCGGCGCGACGGTGGTCACTGCAGCCTTGGGCGCGGCGTCCTGCACTTGCGGCTTGGCGGCCGGCGGCGGGGTGACCTTCTTCACCTCGTTGGCCTGGAACGGCGCGACTTCAGTCGTCTTCGGAATCGCCTTCTTGTCGAGGGTGCCGCTGCCTTCCTGATTTTCCTGCGCAAGGAAATCGGCCTTCTTCGGCTTGGTTTCGCTCTTGAACGTGGCGAGGGTGATTTCCAGGGTTTTGCTGATCTGCTTGGGCTCGACCATGGTGAAACCCACGCCAAGCAGCAGCGCCAAATGGATCAGCGCCGCGAGAAACAGGGTAAATCCGAGGCGATCGACCGGGCGCACGCCACGATGGGCGAGTTCTGCGGGCAGATCGGACGGGAGGGTCATGACAAGTAAACCAACATCGCGTTTTTCACAGGCCGCGCATGATAACGCAATGTTGGTCGCATCTTGGTTGTTCTAACTCAACGAGCCTTGAGCTTCTGATCGATGGCATCCATCAGCAAGCCGCCGATGTCGGTGCCGAACGCGTTGTCGATCTCGCGGATGCAGGTCGGGCTGGTGACGTTGATTTCGGTCAGGTGCTCGCCGATCACATCCAGACCGACGAACAGCAGGCCTTTCTCGCGCAGGGTCGGGCCGACTTGTGCGGCGATCCAGCGATCCTTGTCGGTCAGCGGACGTGCTTCGCCGCGACCACCGGCCGCGAGGTTGCCACGGGTTTCGCCCTGAGCGGGGATCCGCGCCAGGCAGTAATCCACCGGCTCACCGTCGATCATCAAGATGCGCTTGTCGCCGTCCTTGATCGCCGGCAGGTAAGCCTGGCCCATGATCTGCTGGCCGCCGAGGGCGGTCAGGGTTTCCAGAATCACCGACAGGTTCGGATCACCGGCACGGTGACGGAAGATCGACGTGCCGCCCATGCCGTCCAGCGGCTTGAGGATCACGTCGCCGTGTTTGGCGGCGAATTCACGCAGCACGTCGGCGCGGCGGCTGACCACGGTCGGGGGTGTGCACTGCGGGAACAGCGTGGCGAACAGCTTTTCGTTGCAGTCGCGCAGGCTCTGCGGCTTGTTGACCACCAGCACGCCGGCGGCTTCGGCTTGTTCGAGCAGATAAGTGGAGTAGACGAACTCCATGTCGAAGGGCGGATCCTTGCGCATCAGGATCACGTCCAGATCGCTCAGCAGCGAATCCTGCTCGGCGTCCAGTTCGAACCATTTTTCCGGGTTGGCGAACACCTTCAGCGGACGCATGCGCGCCCGCGCCTGACCTTCGCCCTGATACAGGTCGCGCTGTTCCATATAGAACAGTTCCCAGCCGCGCTTCTGCGCGGCCAGCAGCATGGCCAGCGAGCTATCCTTTTTATAGGAAATGCTGGCGATAGGGTCCATGACAATCCCGAC
Source organism: Pseudomonas sp. P4795 (assembly GCF_048822895.1). NCBI lineage: Bacteria > Pseudomonadati > Pseudomonadota > Gammaproteobacteria > Pseudomonadales > Pseudomonadaceae > Pseudomonas > Pseudomonas sp. P4795. The sequence continues at coordinate 449,845 of NZ_JBMFBT010000004.1, forward strand.
GCGAACGCTCATTGGGTTTTCCTCGAAAATGGGCTACCGGAACGGTATGAAAAAAGTGCCGCCAGAGTGGCGCCGGGCGGGTTTGCGGTCAAGGAAAAACCCGTCGATAGATTGCATCTGGAGACTGTGCTAAAAAGGCTGGCAATACGTGCTGGCCCTTGAGCATCAAGGGTTTGAAGCCAGCGGTCATCGCAAAACGGACAAATTGATTCGCAAAGGCGACGGTAGAGCCCCCTTATGGAACAGCAGTCCAGCGCCTTGAAGGTCATGGTGATCGACGACTCGAAAACGATTCGTCGCACCGCCGAAACATTGTTGAAAAATGCGGGTTGCGAAGTCATCACGGCAATCGACGGTTTCGACGCTCTGGCGAAGATCGCCGATAACCATCCCGGGATCATTTTTGTCGACATCATGATGCCGCGTCTGGATGGTTATCAGACCTGCGCTTTAATCAAGAACAACAGCGCGTTCAAGGCCACGCCGGTGATCATGCTGTCGTCGCGTGACGGGCTGTTCGACAAGGCCAAGGGGCGGATTGTTGGTTCCGATCAATTTTTGACCAAGCCTTTCAGCAAGGAAGAGCTGCTCGACGCGATTTCGGCCCATGTTCCGGGCTTCGCCGCCGTTTTGCCGCAGTAAGACATGTATAGAGACGCGCGGTCAGCGGGCCGTGGGTCGACAAGAAAATGGGGAAGACCATGGCACGTATTCTGATCGTCGATGACTCGCCGACCGAAATGTACAAACTGACCGGCATGCTCGAAAAGCACGGTCATGAAGTGTTGAAAGCCGAAAACGGTGCCGACGGCGTAGCGCTGGCCCGTCAGGAAAAACCCGACGCAGTGCTGATGGATATTGTCATGCCCGGCCTCAACGGCTTTCAGGCCACGCGCCAGTTGACCAAAGACCCGGACACCGGGCACATCCCGGTGATCATCATCACCACCAAGGATCAGGAAACCGACAAGGTCTGGGGCACCCGTCAGGGCGCCAAGGACTACCTGACCAAACCGGTCGACGAAGAAACCCTGATCAAAACCCTGAACAACGTGCTGGCCGGTTGATCGCGCAGCCATGAGCGAATCGCTGACCGCGTTCGAGCTGTTATGGCAGATCGACCAGCGCTGCCGTTTGCTGGCGGCGGACTTGCCGTCGCAGGCGGCGCGCGAGGATCGCTGGAGCGGCATCGGCTTTCGTCTCGGCGAACACTGGTATGTCGCGCCGATGGGCGAAGTCAGCGAAGTGCTGCCGGAACCGCGCTTCACTCAATTGCCCGGGGTCAAGCCGTGGGTCAAGGGTGTGGCTAACCTGCGCGGGCGTTTGCTGCCGATCATGGATCTGTGCGGGTTCTTCGGCCATGAGCTGTCGCCGATGCGCAAGCAGCGGCGGGTATTGGTGGTGGAGCATCAGGACGTGTTTGCCGGGCTGATCGTCGATGAAGTGTTCGGCTTGCAGCATTTCGAGCAGGACAGTTTTGAACCGATGCCGATCAGCCAGCGCCACGGCTCGAAGGCCGAGTTTGTGCAGGGGCATTTTCGGCGTGAGCAGGACTGGCGCGTGTTCAGCCTGTTTGCGCTGGCGCAGTCACCGGTGTTCATGAACGTAGCGATATAACAGATCCAATACCGTCCACTGTGGGAGCGGGCTTGCCCGCGATGAGGCCGGTACATCCGAAATTGATTGCGACTGACTTGACGCCATCGCGGGCAAGCCCGCTCCCACAGGGTATTCGGTGAGCTTCAAATAGTGCGGGAATAGGCGAGGACCGATGATAAAAGCAAAAACAGGCAAGCCCGCAGAAGGCTCGCGCAGCCGCTCGCAGATCATCGTGCTGTTTATCGCGCTGATCGTGTTCATCATGCTGCTGTTCGCCAACTTCGCTTACCTCAACACCCAGGCCAACTACGACAAGCAGTACATCGGCCACGCCGGGGAACTGCGCGTGCTCTCGCAACGCATCGCCAAGAACGCCACCGAAGCTGCGGCCGGCAAGGCTGCCGCGTTCAAGTTGCTCAGCGATGCGCGCAACGATTTCGCGCAGCGCTGGGGCTATCTGAAAAAGGGTGACCCGCAGACCAGCCTGCCGCCAGCACCTTCCGCCGTACGCCCGGAAATGCGCGCCGTGCAGCTGGACTGGGAACGCTTGCTGAAAAACACCGACGCGATTCTCTCCAGCGAGCAGACCGTACTTTCGCTGCATCAGGTCGCCGCAACCCTGGCCGAAACCGTGCCGCAGTTGCAGATCGAATACGAAAAAGTCGTCGAAATCCTCATCCAGCGCGGTGCCCCCTCCGCACAAGTGGCCATGGCCCAGCGTCAATCGTTGCTCGCCGAGCGCATTCTCGGCGCGGTCAACACCGTGCTGTCCGGCGACGAAAACTCCCAGCAAGCCGCCGACGCTTTCGGCCGCGACGCCGCGCGTTTTGGCCAGGTGCTCAACGGTATGCTGCAGGGCAACCCGGCACTGAAAATCAGCCAGGTCGAGGACCGCGACGCGCGTGCGCGTTTGAGCGAGATCTCCGAGCTGTTCCAGTTCGTCTCCGGCTCCGTGGATGAAATCCTCGAAACCTCGCCCGAGCTGTTCAAGGTGCGCGAGTCCGCCACCAACATCTTCAGCCTGTCGCAAACCCTGCTCGACGAAGCCTCGCATCTGGCCACGCGTTTCGAAAACCTGGCCGGCGGGCGCAGTACCGACACCATCGGTGGCTACGTTTTGGGCTTGCTGGCGCTGGCCTCGATCATCCTGATCGGCCTGGTCATGGTGCGCGAAACCAACCGCCAGCTGCGCGAGACCGCCGAGAAGAACGAGCGCAACCAGAACGCGATCATGCGTTTGCTCGACGAGATCGAAGACCTCGCCGATGGCGACCTGACGGTGACGGCCTCGGTCACCGAAGACTTCACCGGCACCATCGCCGATTCGATCAACTACTCGGTCGACCAATTGCGCGATCTCGTCGCGACCATCAACCTCACCGCCGGCCAGGTTGCCGCAGCAGTGCAGGAAACCCAAGCCACTGCGATGCATCTGGCCCAGGCCTCCGAGCATCAGGCGCAGCAGATTTCCGAAGCTTCGACCGCCATCAGCGACATGGCCGAATCGATCGATCAGGTGTCGGCCAACGCCGCTGAATCCTCGGCGGTGGCCGAGCGTTCGGTGGAGATTGCCAACAAGGGCAACGAGGTGGTGCACAACACCATCCACGGTATGGACAACATTCGCGAGCAGATTCAGGACACCGCCAAACGCATCAAGCGTCTCGGTGAGTCGTCGCAGGAAATCGGCGACATCGTCAGCCTGATCGACGACATTGCCGACCAGACCAACATCCTCGCCCTCAACGCAGCGATTCAGGCTTCGATGGCCGGAGACGCCGGACGCGGTTTCGCCGTGGTTGCCGATGAAGTGCAGCGGCTGGCCGAGCGCTCGTCCGCCGCCACCCGGCAGATCGAAACGTTAGTGCGGGCGATTCAGACCGACACCAACGAAGCGGTGATTTCGATGGAGCAGACCACCACCGAAGTGGTACGCGGCGCGCGGCTGGCGCAGGATGCCGGTGTGGCGCTGGAGGAAATCGAAGGCGTATCGAAGACCCTCGCAGCGCTGATTCAGAGCATTTCCAACGCGGCGCAGCAGCAGACCTCTTCGGCCGGGCAGATTTCGCTGACGATGAACGTGATCCAGCAGATCACCTCGCAGACCTCGTCCGGCTCGACCGCCACTGCCGAGAGCATCGGTAATCTGGCGAAGATGGCCAGTCAGTTGCGCCGCTCGGTGTCCGGTTTCACTTTGCCGGCAGAGCCGGGCGCGGCGACGGACAAGGCTTGAGGCAGCATGTTGAGCGGAGCGGTTATGGTTGATCGGCACGATTACGTGGCCCTCGAGTGGATCAAGGGCGAAATTGCCGAAACGCTGAAGCAGGCGCATCAGGCGATTGAGTCGGTGCTTGATGATCCGCAGGCGTTCCCCGGTCTGGACCAATGCCTGGCGTGCATCCATCAGGTGCACGGCAGTCTGCAGATGGTCGAGTTCTACGGCGCGGCGCTGCTCGCTGAAGAAATGGAAAAACTCTGCGCCGCGCTGCAACACGAGCGGGTCAACCATCGCGACGAGGCATTGCACTTGCTGCTGCAAGCGCTCGGCCAGTTGCCGGTTTATCTGGATCGCGTACAAAGCGCGCGCCGCGATCTGCCGCTGGTGGTGTTGCCATTGATCAACGATCTGCGCAGCGCGCGTGGCGAAAGCCTGTTGTCGGAAACCAGTCTGTTCAGTCCGCAATTGCCCGAACTGCCGCCGCTCAGTGACGAAGCGCTGGCGCTGCTCGAACCGGCAGACTTGCCCAATGTGCTGCGCAAGCTGCGGCAGATGCTGCAAATGGCCTTGGTCGGTTTGCTGCGCGAACAGGATGATCAGACGCACATCGGCTACCTCGCCAAAGTTTTCACTCGCCTCGAAGCGTTGAGCGGCAACGCGCCGCTGAGTCCGTTGTGGCAGGTTGCCTCGGCGCTGGTCGAAGGCATGCTCGCCGGGCGGATCGCCAACAGCCCGGCGCTGCGCAGTTTGTTCAAGGACGCCGACCAGCAACTCAAACACCTGCTCGAACAGGGCATGTCGGGCCTCAATCAGCCGCCTCCGCCGGAGCTGCTCAAGAGCCTGCTGTTCTATATTGCCAAAGCCGAACATCCCACCGGGCAGATGCTGACCATGAAAGATCGTTACTCGCTGGATGACGCGTTGCCCGACAGCGTGATGGTCGACGAAGAACGCGCACGCCTCGCCGGCCCGGACCGCGATGCGATGCGCTCGGTGCTCACGGCGTTATGTGAAGAGCTGGTGCGGGTCAAAGAGCGCCTCGACCTGTTCGTGCGCAGCGACCGTCAGCACACCTCGGATCTGGACAGTTTGCTGGCGCCGCTGCGGCAGATCGCCGATACCTTGGCGGTGCTCGGTTTCGGCCAGCCGCGCAAGGTCATTATCGATCAACTGGCGGTGGTGCTGAGTCTCGTCCAGGGCCAGCGCGAACCGAACGACGCGATCCTGATGGACGTCGCCGGCGCCTTGCTCTACGTCGAAGCCACGTTGGCCGGAATGGTCGGCACGGTTGAACCGGAGAGCCAGGAGGACAATCGTCTGCCGACTACCGATCTGACGCAGATTCATCAGATCGTGATCAAGGAAGCGCGCATCTGCCTGCAACAGGCCAAGGATATGATCGTCGACTACATCGACGCCGACTGGGATCGCCAGCATCTGCAACCGTTACCCCCGCTGCTGACCCAGGTGCGTGGCGCGCTGGCGGTGATCGGCCTGAGTCGCGCGGCGAATCTGGTCGAGGCTTGCAACGGTTTTATCCGCGAGCATCTTCTGCTCGACCCGCAAGAGCCGGGCTGGCAGCAACTGGACAACCTCGCCGACGTTATCACCAGCCTTGAGTATTACCTCGAGCGCCTGACGGATGACCCGATAGCGCCGAGCGAACAGCTGCTCGACGGTGCGCAAAAGAGTCTGGCCAGTCTCGGTTACTTTCCCAGCGAACAACATGTGCCAGTGTTGGAAGACGTACTCAGCCCCAACGAAGCACAGGTGATGCAGGATCTGCAGGAACTCGACGATCCGCAAATCGTGCAGTCGTTGGCCGACGTGTTGGCCAGCCCGGTGTCGGCGGTCAACCCGCCTGCGCTGATCACTCCGGGCAGCCTGATGCCGCCGCCGGCCGATGAAGAGCCGGTGGATGATGAACTGCGCGAAGTGTTCCTCGAAGAGACTGACGAAGTCCTCGAAGTGCTGCGTGAATACCTGCCGCGCTGGTTCGCCGATTCCCGCGACCGCGCGGCCCTGAGCGAACTGCGTCGGGCCTTTCACACCTTGAAGGGCAGCGGACGCATGGTGCGCGCGTTGATCCTCGGCGAGTTGGCGTGGGCTGTGGAAAACCTGCTCAATCGCGTGTTGGAAGACAGCGTCGAACCCGGCCCTGCGGTGCAGCAATTGCTCACTGACAGCCTGCTGTTGCTGCCGGATCTGATCGCTGAATTTGCCGTCAATCGCCAGCGTCAGCGCCAGGATGTCGATCAACTGGCCGCGCGCGCCCATGCGTTGGCCAAGGGTGACAAACCACCGTCCGCCGAAGACGTGGAAGACGTCGCCGCGCTCGATCCGCTGTTGCTGGAGATCTTCCGCAACGAAGCCGAAACCCACCTCGCCAGCCTCAACCGCTTCCTCGATCAAGCCGCCGAACACGTGCCGTTGCAGGCCAGCGACGAGTTGCTGCGCGCCCTGCACACGCTCAAGGGCAGCGCGTCGATGGCCGGTGTGCTGCCGATTGCCGAACTGGCAGCGCCGCTCGATCATCTGGCCCGCGAATTCAAAGCGCATCAACTGGCGCTGGATCTCGATGAAGTGGAATTGCTGCTCGAAGCCGAGGGGCTGTTGCGCGTCGGTCTGCGGCAACTGCGTCACGATCCGCTGGCGCCGATTGTCGGCGCGCAGTCGCTGATCAAGCGCACCCAGACACTGCTGAACGAGCGACTCGAATCGATCCTCAATGCGCCGAGCAGCGGCCTGCGGGTCAAGCGCGATCCGCAATTGATCAACAGCTTTCTGGCGCAGGGCATGGACATCCTGCTCGACGCCGAAAACCTCTTGCAGCGTTGGCAGCAGCATCCCGGCGAACGCCAGGAACTCAGCGCGTTGCTGGATGAATTGACTACCCTCGGCGAAGGCGCGCATCTGGCTGATCTGCTGCCGGTGGATGTGCTCTGCGAAGCCTTGCTCGATCTGTACGGCGCGGTCGAGGAAAGCAGTCTGGCGGTCAGCGAACGGTTTTTCAGCGAGGCGCAACTGGCGCACGAAGCATTGATCAACATGCTCGACGAACTGGCGGCAGGCCAGGAAGTCACGCCGCAGCCGCAACGCATTCACGCGCTGCACGAGTTGCTTGATGAAAGCCTCGACCCGTCGTCGATGGGTCTGATCCGCAGCGACGGCAGCCGCACTCTGAGCATCCGCGAACTCGGCAGCGCCACCGCCGAACTGCAGAAGACTGCTGCCGAACCCGAGCCAAGCGACGAAATCGTCGACATCTTTCTCGAAGAAGCAGTGGATATTCTCGACAGCGCCGGCCAGGCCTTGCAGCGCTGGCTCGGCGATACCGACAACAGTGCGCCGCTGTCGTCGTTGCAACGCGATCTGCACACGCTCAAGGGCGGTGCGCACATGGCCGAAGTCGAAGCAGTCGCAGATTTGGCGCAGGAGTTGGAAAGCCTTTACGAAGGTCTGGTGGATCGGCGTTACAGCCACAGCGATGCGCTGGGACTTTTGCTGCTGCGCTGCCACGAACGTCTGGCGCTGTTCCTCGACCAGTTGCACAACCATCAGCCGCTGAGTCCCGCCGAGGATCTGATCGAGACTATCCGCCAGTTCCGTCAGGCCCAGTCTGGTGCTGCGCAAGCCGCCCTAACTGCTCCAAGCCAGACCGGCGCCGGGCACGATCCGGAGCTGCTGGAAATCTTCCTCGAAGAAGGTTTCGACATCATCGAAAATTCCGGCGCCGCGCTACAGCGCTGGCAAGCCGAGCCGGGCAACCGCCAGGAAATGGAAACCCTGCTGCGCGATCTGCACACCCTGAAGGGCGGCGCGCGCATGGTCGAGATCGGCCCGATTGGCGATCTCGCCCACGAGCTGGAATATCTTTACGAAAGCCTCGCCACCGGCGCGCAACAACCGGGGCCTGAGATGTTTGCGCTGGTGCAGCGCAGCCATGACCGATTGGCGCAAATGCTCGACGCGGTGCGCGCCGGCCAGCCGTGCCCGCCAGCCGATCGCCTGATCAATGCGATCCAGAATTTCAGTCACCCGATAGCCGTTGAAGCACCCAAGGCGCCGGCGTCGGTTGTGGTCAAAACCGAGCCGGCCGCACCGGTTGCCGAGGCCGGCGCGGACATGGTCAAGGTCTCCGCCGAACTGCTGGATGAGCTGGTGAATCTGGCCGGCGAAACCTCGATCTTCCGTGGGCGTATTGAGCAACAGGTCAGCGACGCGCAAATTGCCCTCAACGAGATGGAAACCACCATCGAGCGTATGCGCGATCAGCTGCGCCGACTGGATACCGAAACCCAAGGGCGAATTCTCAGCCGCCAACAAGTCGACGCCGAGCGCCTCGGCTATGAAGAATTCGATCCGCTGGAAATGGACCGTCACTCGCAGTTGCAGCAACTGTCACGCGCGCTGTTCGAATCGGCCTCCGACTTGCTCGATCTGAAAGAAACCCTCGACCGGCGCAATCACGACGCGGAAAACCTGCTGCAACAGCAAGGCCGCATCAACACCGAATTGCAGGAAGGCCTGATGCGTACGCGCATGGTGCCGTTCGAACGCATGTTGCCGCGGCTCAAACGCATCGTGCGGCAAGTTGCCGAAGAGCTGCACAAGGACGTGGAATTCAGCGTCGGCAACGCCGAAGGCGAGATGGATCGCAACGTCCTCGAACGCATGGCCGCGCCGCTGGAACACATGCTGCGCAACGCCGTCGATCATGGTCTGGAATCCGCCGAAGTGCGGCTGGCCGCAGGCAAACCGGCGCAGGGCCAGATCACTCTGGATCTGTCGCGCGAGGGCGGCGACATCGTTTTCGATATCCGCGACGACGGCGCCGGCGTGCCGCTGGAAGCCGTGCGGCGCAAGGCAATCAAGCGTGGTTTGCTCGCGCCGGACGCGGAAATCAGTGACCGCGAAGTGTTGCAGTTCATCCTTCAGCCGGGGTTTTCCACTGCCGAAAAAATTACCCAGATTTCCGGACGCGGCGTGGGCATGGACGTGGTGCACGAAGAAGTGCGTCAGCTCGGTGGCAGCATGGTGATCGATTCGGTGCCGGGGCAGGGCGTGCATTTCCGTATTCGTCTGCCATTTACGGTGTCGGTGAACCGCGCGTTGATGGTGCAGTGCTTTGATGATCAGTACGCGATTCCGCTGAACACCATCGACGGCATCGTCCGCGTGATGCCGACGGAGCTGGAAGGACATTTCCGCCACGATCCGCCGCACTATGAATATGGCGGCCAGCGCTATGAACTGTGCTATCTCGGCGAACTGCTGAAAACCGCGCCGCGCCCGAAACTCCTGGGGCAGAGCTTGCCGTTGCCGGTGTTGCTGGTGCAGTGCAACGAGCGGCACATTGCGGTGCAGGTCGATGCGATGGCCGGCACTCGCGAGATCGTGGTCAAAAGCCTCGGCGCGCAATTCGCGGCGGTGCAAGGCGTGTCCGGCGCGACGATTCTCGGCGATGGCCGGGTGGTGCTGATTCTCGATTTGCTCGCGCCGATCCGTGCGATGCAGGCGCGTTTGCCGCAACGCCCGGCCAATCCCGACATCGACAACGAGCCGCAGAAACCGCTGCTGGTGCTGGTGGTCGACGACTCGGTGACGGTGCGCAAGGTCACCAGCCGTTTGCTTGAACGCCACGGCATGCAAGTGCTGACCGCCAAGGATGGAGTCGATGCGATGCTGCTGCTCGAAGAACACATGCCCGACGTGATGCTGCTCGATATCGAGATGCCGCGCATGGACGGTTTCGAAGTCGCCACTCAGGTGCGTAACGACGAACGCCTGCAACACCTGCCGATCATCATGATTACCTCGCGCACCGGGCAGAAACACCGCGACCGCGCGATGGCCATCGGCGTTAACGACTATCTCGGCAAGCCGTATCAGGAAGCGCTGCTGCTGGAAAGCATCGCCCTGTGGAGCAAAAAACATGCATGAACGCCGGCATAACCAACGCACAAGCCAACTCACCGGGCTGCTGCTGCCGCTGGCGGATCGCAATCTGATTCTGCCCAATGTCGCCGTGGCCGAGTTGATCGACTACCAGCCAAGCGCGTTCGATCTGGATACCCCGCCTTGGTATCTGGGGCGCGTGACCTGGCGTGAGCGGCAGATTCCATTGTTGAGTTTCGAGTCGGCCTGCGGGCAGAAAGTCGTGATTGGTGAGCGGGCGCGGATTGTGATTTTGAATGCACTGGGCGGGTTGCCGCAGTTGCAGTTCATTGCGCTGTTGGTGCAGGGGATTCCGCGTTCGTACAAGCTCGACAGTCAGTTGAGTTATGTCGATGTGCCGCTGTGTGCGCTGGAGCAGGCGGCGGTGCAGGTGGGGGAGCAGGTGGCGAAGGTGCCTGATCTTTTAGCGCTTGAGCAATTATTGGTGGATACCGGGCTCGACGCGCTGTCAGTTGCGTAAAGAAGCTTTGCAATAACGATTACGAGGTGTGCGATACATGTATCACGGGGAAAAACTCAACGCCTGGACGCATCTGGTCGGGGCGGTGGCGGCGTTTATCGGCGGGGTATGGATGCTGGTGATCGCCTGTCTCGATGGCAGTCCGTGGAAGATTGTCAGCGTGGCGATTTACGCGTTTACGTTGCTGGTGCTGTATAGCGCTTCAACGGTTTACCACAGCGTGCGCGGGCGCAGGAAAGCGATCATGAAGAAGGTTGATCACTTTTCGATCTACCTGCTGATTGCCGGCAGTTACACGCCGTTCTGTCTGGTGACGTTGCGCGGGCCGTGGGGCTGGACGCTGTTCGGGATTGTCTGGGGGCTGGCGCTGATCGGCATATTGCAAGAGATCAAACCGCGCTCCGAGGCACGGATTCTGTCGATCGTGATTTACGCGGTGATGGGCTGGATCGTGTTGGTGGCGGTCAAGCCGCTGATCGCAGCGCTAGGCACCACGGGGTTTGCCTGGCTGGCGTCGGGCGGCGTGCTGTACACGGTGGGGATTATCTTTTTTGCGCTGGATCACCGGTTAAGGCATGCGCATGGGATCTGGCATCTGTTCGTGATTGCCGGGAGTTTGCTGCACTTTGTGGCGATTATGTTTTACGTCCTTTGAAGCAAGATCAAAAGATCGCAGCCTGCGGCAGCTCCTACAGTTGAAATGCGTTTCCCCTGTAGGAGCTGCCGCAGGCTGCGATCTTTTGGGGCCTTAGAAGTCACCCCAGAGTTGTTGGGCCACCGCCAATGCAACCACCGGCGCAGTCTCGGTGCGCAACACGCGCGGCCCGAGCCGTGCAGCGTGGAAACCGTTGCCCTTGGCCTGCTCAACCTCGGCATCCGACAAGCCCCCCTCCGGCCCGATCAGGAAGGCGAGGGTCGAAGGCTTGGCATGGCTCACCAACGGCTCCGCCACCGGGTGCAGCACCAGCTTCAATTCGGCTTCCGTCTGTTTCACCCAGTCCGCCAACAACACCGGCGGATGAATCACCGGCACCCGCGAACGACCGCATTGCTCGCACGCGCTGATCGCCACTTGGCGCCAGTGCAGCAGGCGTTTGTCGGCGCGTTCGTCTTTGAGGCGGACTTCGCAGCGCTCGCTGAAGATCGGGGTGATTTCATTCACGCCCAGTTCGGTGGCTTTCTGAATCGCCCAGTCCATCCGCTCGCCACGGGACAGGCCCTGGCCGAGGTGGATGTGCAGTGGCGATTCGATCTGCCCGGCGAGTTGTTCGTCGATGCGCACCGTCACGCGTTTCTTGCCGACTTCCAGCAATGCACCGTGAAACTCGTGGCCGGAGCCGTCGAACATCTGCACCGCATCGCCCTCGGCCATGCGCAGCACGCGGCTGATGTAATGCGCCTGGGCTTCCGGCAGTTCGTGGTCGCCGATGCTCAGCGGGGCGTCGATGAAGAAGCGGGACAGTCTCATGGTGGGTCTCTGAAAAATTGGCTCGGAATCGCTGGAATTGCTGAGGAGCTGTGGTGCTTGTGTGGCGAGGGAGCTTGCTCCCGCTCGGTTGCGCAGCAGCCGCAAAAACTGCCGACGCGGTGTTTCTGATAGATCGCGCCGGCTGGGTTTGGGAGTCCTTCGGCCTCCAGCGGGAGCAAGCTCCCTCGCCACAGGATTTGTGTAAGGGTCTAGCCCGGATCGCGGAAGCCGGGATGGAAATCCTTCGGCACTGCCACGCTGACGCTGTCACGCGTGGCGATGTCGATGCCTTCGCTGGCGACTTCGGCGAGGAAGTCGATCTGCTCCGGGGTGATCACGTACGGCGGCAGGAAGTACACCACGCTGCCCAGCGGACGCAGCAACGCGCCACGCTCCAGCGCATGCTGGAACACCTTCAGGCCACGGCGCTCCTGCCACGGGTAGGCTTCCTTCGAGGCCTTGTCCTTGACCATCTCGATCGCCAGCACCATGCCGGTCTGGCGCACTTCGCTGACGTTCGGATGATCAACCAGATGCGCGGTAGAGGAGGCCATGCGCTGAGCGAGGGCCTTGTTGTTTTCGATCACGTTGTCCTGTTCGAAAATATCCAGCGTCGCCAACGCCGCCGCACACGCCAGCGGGTTGCCGGTATAGCTGTGTGAATGCAGGAACGCGCGCAGGGTCGGGTAGTCATCGTAGAACGCGCTGTAGACCTCGTCGGTGGTCAGGCACGCCGCCAGCGGCAGATAGCCGCCGGTCAGGGCTTTCGACAGACACAGGAAGTCCGGGCGGATGCCGGCCTGTTCGCAGGCGAACATGGTGCCGGTACGGCCGAAGCCGACGGCGATTTCATCGAGGATCAAGTGCACGCCATAACGATCGCAGGCTTCGCGCAGCAACTTGAGGTACACCGGGTGATACATGCGCATGCCGCCGGCGCCCTGGATCAACGGCTCGACGATCACCGCAGCCACGCTGTCATGGTTCTCGGCGAGGGTCTGTTCCATCGCCGCGAACATGTTGCGCGAGTGTTCTTCCCAGCTCATGCCTTGCGGGCGCATGTAGCAATCCGGGCTCGGCACCTTGATGGTGTCCAGCAGCAGGGCTTTGTAAGTTTCGGTAAACAGCGGTACGTCGCCGACCGACATCGCCGCCATGGTTTCGCCGTGGTAGCTGTTGGTCAGGGTGACGAAGCGCTTCTTGTTCGGTTGCTCGCGGTTGAGCCAATAGTGAAAGCTCATTTTCAGCGCGACTTCGATGCACGATGAACCGTTATCGGCGTAGAACACCCGATTCAGACCGTCCGGCGTCATCTTCACCAGACGCTCGGACAGTTCGATCACTGGCTGATGGCTGAAACCGGCAAGAATCACGTGCTCCAGCTGATCGACCTGATCCTTGATGCGCTGATTGATGCGCGGATTGGCGTGGCCGAACACGTTGACCCACCACGAACTGACCGCATCGAGGTAGCGTTTGCCTTCGAAGTCTTCCAGCCAGACGCCTTCGCCGCGCTTGATCGGGATCAGCGGCAGCTGTTCGTGGTCTTTCATCTGGGTGCAGGGATGCCACAACACCGCGAGATCGCGTTGCATCCACTGATTATTCAGGCCCATTTACAGTCTCCTCGAGGCGGCTCGCGTCGGACGCGGGCAAACAATCGCGCAAGCCTATGCAATGCATCGCGTCGGGACAACCCATTGTGTCGATTGAGCTACTTTGTATGGGGCGATAGACGTCGCTGGCGGCGTTTTGATGGCTGACGTATTCTTCGCGGTTCTTTGGGTCGTCTGACCCGCACAACTGCTTTTTCCTACATGATTTCCGGAGTTCGCTGAATGTCTGTCGGTTGGCTGCGCGCCTGTGCGCTGGTGATGTTGGGGCTGTTCAGCGTGACTGCGCTGGCCAAGGATAAAACCGCAATCGTGATCGGCGGCGGCCTGTCGGGCCTGACCGCAGCCTACGAACTGCAAAACAAGGGCTGGCAAGTCACCTTGCTCGAAGCCAAACCAAGCCTGGGCGGTCGCTCCGGCATGGCCACCAGCGAGTGGATCGGCAACGACAAGACCCAGCCGGTGCTGAACAAGTACGTCTCGACATTCAAGCTGAGCACCACGCCAGCGCCTGAGTTCGTGCGGACTCCGAGCTACCTGATCGATGGCGTGTATTACACCGCCGCTGATCTGGCCACCCGCGAGCCGGCCACCGCCGAGGCGCTCAAGCGCTACGAGAAGACTCTCGACGATCTGGCGCGCTCCATCGACGATCCGCAAAACCCGGCGGCCAACAACACATTGCATGCGCTGGATCAGATCAATGTGTCCAACTGGCTCGATCGCCTGACGCTGCCTGCTACGGCGCGTCAACTGATCAACCAGCAGATCCGCACCCGTTATGACGAACCTTCGCGCCTGTCGCTGCTGTACTTCGCGCAGCAGGGCCGGGTGTATCGCGGCGTGTCCGACCGTGACCTGCGCGCTTCGCGTCTGGTCGGTGGCAGCCCGGTGCTGGCGCAAGCCTTCGTCAAACAGCTGAAAACCATCAAGACCAACGCTCCGGTATCGGCGATCGTTCAGGACAAGGACGGTGTGACCGTCAAGGTCGGCGCAGTCGGCTATCAGGCGGACTACGTCGTTCTCGCGGTGCCATTGCGCGCCCTGAGCAAGATTCAACTGACCCCGGCACTGGACGCCCAGCACCTGGCGGCGATCAAGGGCACCAACTACGGCTGGCGTGACCAGATCATGTTGAAGTTCAAGACGCCGGTCTGGGAAAGCAAGGCGCGCATGTCCGGCGAGATCTACAGCAACACCGGCCTGGGCATGCTTTGGGTCGAGCCGGCACTGAAGGGCGGCGCCAATGTGGTGATCAACCTGTCCGGCGACAACGCGCGGGTGATGCAAGCGTTCGGCGACAAGCAAATGGTCGATCAGGTGCTGATCCGTCTGCATGCGTTTTATCCACAGGCGCGCGGCTCGTTCACCGGTTATGAAATCCGTCGCTACAGCACCGACCCGTCGACTGGCGGTTCGTACCTGGCCTTCGGCCCGGGCCAGATCAGCAAATTCTGGCGCATCTGGGAACGTCCGCTGCAACGCGTAGCGTTTGCCGGCGAACACACCGACACCTTGTACCCGGGCACTCTGGAAGGTGCATTGCGCACCGGCCAGCGTGCGGCCAGTCAGGTTGAAGATCTGGCAGCAGGCAAATCGTTCGAGCCAGTCAAAGTTGTGCCGGCAGCCACTGCGGCAGCGGCGGGTGCAGTAGCAGCGAAGAAAGGCAATTTCTTCAGCAATATGTTCGGTGGCTCGGACGACAAGGCTGCTTCCAAAGCTGAACCGGCCAAGGCTGACGCGAAAGCCGATGAGGCGAAGCCAGGCTTCTTCAAGCGCCTGTTTGGCGGCGGTTCCGATGCAGCTCCGGCCAAGGCGCCAGAGCCGACTCCAGTTCCGGCGCCGGTTGCTCCAGCGCCTGCTCCTGTTCCTGCGCCAGCTCCGGTGGAAGCACCGAAGCCAGCGGCCCCGGTGAAAGCCGAGCCCGCGAAGAAGGCTGCGGCCAAACCGGCAGCGAAGAAACCGGCAGCCAAAACCGAAGCGAAAAAAGCGCCGGCCAAGCCTGCGGCGAAAAAGGCTGAACCGGCCAAGAAGCCAGCGGTTAAACCGGCTCCGGCAGCGACCACCGAGACCAAGACGCAGTAAGGCTTTGCGGTGAACGAAAAAGCGCGGCTCTGATGCCGCGCTTTTTTTTGCCTGTAAGGGCCTCATCGCGGGCAAGCCCGCTCCCACAATGGTCGGTGGTGTTCACAAATTTAGCGCTCACTGCAAAAACCTGTGGGAGCGGGCTTGGTCCGGGCGGCGATCCGACGATGAGGCCCATAAAGTCAGCACAGATTTCCTATCTTGCCGACTAACATCCCCTCACACTTTGGCCTTTAATCTTTCCTTAACTCGCCTGTTCAAGACTCTTGATCGTATTTCTCGATATTTCAAAGCGAAATTTTCCGCTTTAATTCGATAGATAACTCGCTAGTCTTGGTTCGCAGTTCTCCACAGGATTTGGGCAATGCAGCTACGTAACACTTCTTCGCGCTACGGTTGGGTCAGCATCTTCATGCACTGGGGTGTGGCGCTGGTGGTCTTCGGACTGTTCGCGCTGGGCCTGTGGATGGTCGGGCTGGATTACTACAGCACCTGGCGCAAAGACGCGCCGGATCTGCACAAAAGCATCGGTCTGGTGTTGTTGGGCGTGATGGTCCTGCGGGTGTTGTGGCGTTTTATCAGCCCACCGCCGCCAACGCTGCAAAGCTACAGCCGCATGACTCGCATTGGCGCGAAGTTCGGCCACGGGTTTCTATATGTCGCGCTGTTTGCTGTGATGCTTGCCGGTTACCTGATTTCCACCGCAGACGGTGTCGGGATCCCGGTGTTTGGCCTGTTTGAAGTGCCTGCACTGGTTTCCGGCCTACCGGATCAGGCAGATACCGCCGGGGTGATTCATTTCTACCTGGCATGGGCGCTGGTAATTTTTTCCGGCCTTCATGCGTTGGCAGCAATGAAGCACCACTTTATCGATCGTGATGCGACCCTGACACGAATGCTGGGACGCAAAGCCTGATATTCAACCTCGACTCCAAAGGAAAACAAAGCATGTTGAAAAAGACTCTGGCCGCTCTGGCAATCGGTTCTGCACTGCTCTCGGCCCAAGCCATGGCAGCGGACTACAAAATCGACAAGGAAGGTCAGCACGCCTTCGTTGACTGGAAAATCAGCCACCTGGGTTACAGCTTCATCCACGGTACCTTCAAAGATTTCGACGGTACTTTCTCGTGGGATTCGGCCAAGCCTGAAGCCAGCAAAATCGCTGTTGATGTGAAAACCGCCAGCCTGTGGTCGAACCACGCTGAACGTGACAAGCACATCGCCAGCAAAGACTTCCTCGACGTTGGCAAGTTTGCTGATGCCAAGTTCGTTTCCACCGCCGTTAAATCGACTGGCGAAAAGACTGCTGACGTGACCGGCGACCTGACTCTGCACGGCGTGACCAAGCCTGTGACCTTCAAGGCTACGTTCAACGGCGAAGGCAAGGATCCATGGGGCGGCGAGCGTGCTGGCTTCAACGCCAAGACTACCCTGAACCTAAACGATTTCGGGATCAAGGGCCCAGGTCCTACCTCGCAAACTGCGGATCTGGACATCTCGCTGGAAGGCGTGAAAGTTAAATAACTTTCCCCCTCCACACAAAACGCCCCCGGTCGAAAGGCCGGGGGCGTTTTTTGTTGCCCGGCACAAACCTTCGTATCACCGCAGCTCCCACAGGGGGATTGCAGTGTTTCAGAGGTGTCCATGGCTGCATGAAAAATGCCCCGGCTCTTGCAAGTCGGGGCATTTTTTATTGCCGGGGAAAATCAGCGATTGCGGGTCAGCAATGCCGGTTTTTCGCCGCGCGGGCGGCTTGGCAGTTGATCAAGTTGCTCTGGAGTCGGGAAGCGGTCGGCTTTCGATTCCTTGTGCATGATCTTCGGGCCGGTGCTGCGCGGGTTCTGTACCGCTGGCTCGGCACTTGGCTGATCGTCACGGGCCGGACGGCGGTTGCGCGAGGACTCGTCGCGACGGCCTTGACCGTCGCGTGGAGCGCCGCTGCGTGGGCCGCTGCGTTTGGCTGGCGGAGTACCGGTGCTCGACCCGTTGTTGTTACGCGGGTTGTTCTGACGGCCACCTTGCGGCTGACCGCTGCGTGGTGCACCCGAACCAGTACCTGCGCCTTGCGCTGGAGCGTTGGGACGACGACCGCGACCGCCGGCAGGGGATGGTTTTGGCACGTAGTCGACGCGGTTGCCGAAGTTATCCACATCGTCATCGAGGAACACGTCGGGAGCACGGTCGGAAGCGGCGCGCGGAGTCTGGCTCGGCTGACGCTGCTCGCGAGCCGGGGTGCCTTCGCGTGGCTTCTGCGAACGAGCTGGACGCTCGCCGCGTTCGCCGGCCGGCTTTTCCTTGCTCTTCTCTTTGCCTTTGTCCTTACGACCGCCGCCACCGCCGCCGCCATTCGGACCGTCGCCGCGTGGGCCACGCGGGTTGCGCGGGTTACGCACATCCGGACGCTCACGCACTTCCGGCTTCTCGGCTTCAATGGTGCTCGAGTCGAAGCCCATCAGGTTGCCGTCGGCGATTTTCTGCTTGGTCATGCGCTCGATGCTTTTCAGCAGTTTTTCTTCGTCCGGTGCGACCAGCGAAATCGCCTCGCCCGAACGACCGGCACGGCCAGTACGGCCGATGCGGTGAACGTAGTCTTCATCAACGTTCGGCAGTTCGAAGTTGACCACGTGCGGCAACTGGTCGATGTCCAGACCCCGTGCGGCGATGTCGGTGGCGACCAGAATGCGTACTTCGCCAGCCTTGAAATCGGCTAGAGCTTTGGTGCGCGCGTTCTGGCTCTTGTTGCCGTGGATCGCGACAGCCGGCAGACCGTGCTTGTCGAGGTACTCGGCCAGACGGTTGGCGCCGTGCTTGGTGCGAGTGAACACCAGCACCTGTTCCCACGCGCCAGCAGTGATCAGGTGCGCCAGCAGCGCACGCTTGTGGCTGGCCGGCAGACGGAATACGCGTTGCTCGATGCGCTCGACCGTGGTGTTCGGTGGAGTGACTTCGATACGTTCCGGGTTGTGCAGCAGCTTGCCGGCGAGGTCGGTGATGTCCTTGGAGAACGTCGCCGAGAACAGCAGGTTCTGACGCTTGGACGGCAGACGCGCGAGGACTTTCTTCACGTCGTGCACGAAGCCCATGTCGAGCATGCGGTCGGCTTCGTCAAGCACGAGGATTTCCACGTGGGACAGATCGACGCTGCCCTGGCCGCACAGATCGAGCAAACGACCCGGGCATGCCACCAGCACGTCAACGCCACGGGACATGGCCTGAACCTGCGGGTTGGTGCCGACGCCGCCGAAGATGCAGGCGCTGACGAATTTCAGGTCACGGGCGTAGATCTTGAAGCTCTCGTGCACCTGGGCCGCGAGTTCGCGGGTCGGGGTCAGGACCAGTACGCGCGGTTGGCGCGGGCCATGACGCTGGGATTTGTCCGGGTGACCATTGGGGAACAGCCGCTCCAGAATAGGGAGGGCGAAACCGCCGGTTTTACCAGTACCTGTCTGTGCCGCAACCATCAGGTCGCGACCTTGCAACACGGCGGGAATGGCCCGCTGTTGCACCGGAGTAGGCTCGGTATAGCCCGCATCATTGATGGCGCGGACTAAAGCCTCGGAGAGACCGAGGGAAGCAAAGGACATGAGTAATCCTGTTCTAGTTAGGGCTTGGCCCAATGGGAATCTTGCCTGGCGCGAATCGCGTTTAAGAGGACGCAATCCCGTCCGGTCCAGCTGCGGTTCCGAAGGCACGTCTGGAGCGCTCGCGCGGGCTGAAAGCTGCGCTGTAGCGGGTCGAGAAGCCTGTTACGGTTCCGGGCGTCCGGGCGTGAGCCTGGCGGGAACGCCGGAGTATAACAGAGCAATCACTGCGCGCCGCTTTCCTGCTGCTCAACGGTTTTACTGTTGGCGGTGGCGCTGCCCAGCGGTGCGGCGAGTGCCGGGGCTGCGCCGTAGCGCGCACTCAGCTCGGCATACGCCGGTTCACGCTTGAAACGCTTGAGTTCTGCGCCGAAACGCTGCACCAGCAAATCCATCCCGGCATTGCGCCGAACGGCCAGAAACTGGCTCTGACGGCTGATCACGGTCGGGTTTTCGCTGATTTTGTCCCGGATTCCCAGTTCATCGAGCAAATGCTGACCGACGCGGCGGTCGGTGATCAACAAGTCGATGCGCCCGCGTTCCAGCTTGCCGAAGTTGGCTTCGTGGGTCGGTGCGGGTTCGCGGGTGAACAGGGTCGACTCGCTGAAGTCGGGACTATAGAGATAGCCGGGCGAAGTGCCGATGGTCAGGCCTTTCAGTTCGTCCAGCGTGCGAAATGGATGCGGACGCTCATTGGCGTAGAACATCACGAACTCCACGTCCGACAGCGGTTCGCTGGGGTAGAGCAGGGTCGCGTCGCGCTCGGCGCTGTGGAATATATCCAGTGCGCCGTCGGCCTGGCCGGTCTCGAGCATGGACAAGCAACGCTTCCACGGCAGGAATTGCCAATCGACTTCAATCCCCAGCCGCTGGAACACAATCGCCGTGGTTTCGTAATCGAGGCCGAGGTTCTTGCCGCCTTCTTCGTAGACGTACGGCGCCCACGGTTCGGTGACAATGCGCAGCTTCTCGCCCCGAGCGGCAAAGCTCAGGCAAGCGAAAACCAGCACGGTGAATAACTGCGTGATCAAAGGCATGGCTTGAGATTACGACGAGAAACGGCAAAGAGCCAGAAACTGCCGGCACAAGCTCTAAATCGGGGATTCAAAAGCAAAAAATCGCAGCTTCGGAGGCTGCGATCTTTTGATCTTGCTGTGACGCTTAGCGCGGCAACTTCAGGTTATTCCAGATCGCCAGGCTAGGCTCAGCCTGGTTCATGGAATAGAAGTGCAGCCCCGGTGCGCCGCCCTGTAACAGGCGTTCGCACATCTCGCTGACGACTTGCTCACCAAAGCGCTGAATGCTTTGGCTGTCATCGCCATAGGCTTCCAGTTGCTTGCGGATCCAGCGCGGAATTTCCGCACCGCAGGCATCGGAGAAGCGCGCGAGTTTGCTGTAGTTGGTGATCGGCATGATCCCCGGTACCACCGGAATATCCACGCCCAGCGCCTGCAAACGGTCGACAAAGTAGAAGTAGCTGTCGGCGTTGAAGAAGTACTGGGTGATCGCGCTGTCGGCGCCGGCCTGGGCCTTGCGCACGAAATGGGCAAGATCGTCTTCGTAATTGCGCGCTTGCGGATGCATCTCCGGGTAAGCGGCAACTTCGATGTGGAAATGATCGCCGGTTTCTTCACGAATGAATTCAACCAGCTCATTGGCGTGACGCAGCTCGCCGCTGGTCATGCCCATGCCGGATGGCAGGTCACCACGCAGGGCAACGATGCGCTTGATGCCGGCAGCCTTGTACTCGTTCAGCAGGCCGCGCAGGTCGTCCTTGCTGTCGCCAACGCACGACATGTGCGGGGCGGCGGGTACTTTGACTTCGCTTTCCAGCTGCAACACGGTGTTCAGCGTGCGATCACGGGTCGAACCGCCAGCGCCATAGGTGCAGGAGAAGAAATCGGGATTGTACGTTGCCAACTGACGGGCAACGTTGAGCAGCTTTTCATGCCCAGCATCGGTCTTGGTCGGGAAGAACTCGAAGCTGTAGCGACGGTCTTGGGACATGGTCATATCCTTGCAAACACGAAAGCCGGACGCTGCATCCCTGTAGGAGTTGCCGCAGGCTGCGATCTTTGAAGATCAAAAGATCGCAGCCTGCGGCAGCTCCTACACAGAACGATCAGCAGCGCCAGTCAGGCAGCGCGGTGTGCCGGGCACACCGCGTTGACGCTCAGCTAATCAGTAGCGGTAAGCGTGCGGCTTGAACGGGCCTTCGACGGTTACGCCGATGTAGTCAGCCTGTTGCTTGGTCAGTTGCGTGACCACGCCGCCGAAGCCGCGAACCATTTCCAGAGCCACTTCTTCGTCGAGTTTCTTCGGCAGTACTTCAACCGTCAGACGCTCGGCTTTCTGGGCTGGCGACAGGTCGGCGTACTTCTGGCCGAACAGGAAGATCTGCGCCAGAACCTGGTTGGCGAACGAACCGTCCATGATGCGGCTCGGGTGACCGGTGGCGTTGCCCAGGTTCACCAGACGGCCTTCGGCCAGCAGGATCAGGTAGTCGTCGTTCTGAGCGTCGAACGCGCCCGGGCCGGTACGGTGAATCTTGTGTACCTGTGGCTTCACTTCTTCCCATGCCCAGTTCTTGCGCATGAAAGCGGTGTCGATTTCGTTGTCGAAGTGGCCGATGTTGCAGACAACAGCGCGCTTCTTCAGGGCTTTGAGCATGTTCGAGTCGCAAACATTGACGTTGCCGGTGGTGGTCACGATCAGGTCGATCTTGCCCAGCAGTGCTTTATCGATGCTGGCTTCGGTGCCGTCGTTGATCCCGTCGATGAACGGCGAAACCAGTTCGAAACCGTCCATGCAGGCTTGCATGGCGCAGATCGGGTCGACTTCGGAGACCTTGACGATCATGCCTTCCTGGCGCAGGGACTGAGCCGAACCCTTGCCCACATCACCGTAACCGATGACCAGCGCTTGCTTGCCGGACAGCAGGTGGTCAGTACCGCGCTTGATCGCATCGTTCAGGCTGTGACGGCAGCCGTACTTGTTGTCGTTCTTGGACTTGGTCACCGAGTCGTTGACGTTGATGGCCGGGATGCGCAGTTCGCCCTTGGCCAGCATGTCCAGCAGACGGTGTACGCCGGTGGTGGTTTCTTCGGTCACGCCGTGAACGCGATCCAGCACCTGTGGGTACTTGTCGTGCAGCAGCTGAGTCAGGTCGCCGCCGTCGTCGAGGATCATGTTGGCATCCCATGGCGCGCCATCTTTCAGGATGGTTTGCTCCAGGCACCATTCGTACTCTTCTTCAGTCTCGCCTTTCCAGGCGAAAACCGGGATGCCGGCAGCAGCGATAGCGGCAGCAGCCTGATCCTGAGTCGAGAAAATGTTGCAGGACGACCAGCGCACTTCGGCACCCAGGGCAACCAGGGTTTCGATCAGCACGGCAGTCTGAATGGTCATGTGGATGCAGCCGAGGATTTTGGCGCCTTTCAACGGCTGTTCGCCGGAGTACTTGCGACGCAGACCCATCAGAGCCGGCATTTCCGATTCGGCGATGATGGTTTCGCGACGGCCCCAGGCAGCCAGGGACATGTCGGCAACTTTGTAATCGGTAAAATCTGCAGGCGTGATAACAGCGCTCATGAAGAGCCTCCATTCGTAATGTATGCGAATGGGCGCCGTTGTGCGTTTAGTGTCCGGCACCAGGCCGGTCAACGCCCCATCCGAGCCTGACAGGTTGTACCTGCTGCAGCGCCCCTCGGACAGGTGGCGGGAAAACGGTAGCAAGTGAACATTACCGTTTTGAAACGGGCGCGATTATAGCTGTCCGGGCTGATCTTCCAAAGGGTTTCTGTCGGACAAATGAAGATTGCCAATCATGACCATA
This sequence comes from Pseudomonas sp. P4795, assembly GCF_048822895.1. Lineage (NCBI taxonomy): Bacteria > Pseudomonadati > Pseudomonadota > Gammaproteobacteria > Pseudomonadales > Pseudomonadaceae > Pseudomonas > Pseudomonas sp. P4795. The sequence goes on from NZ_JBMFBT010000004.1 coordinate 472,662, forward strand.
GCGGATCGGTCATGGAGCGTGACCGCCCGGTCTGCCATGATGGCGCCCATCATTCGGCCAGACGCTCAGGAGTGAACATGAATTTCCACACCCGCAAATGGGTAAAACCCGAAGACCTCAACCCCAACGGCACGCTGTTTGGCGGTAGCCTGCTGCGCTGGATCGACGAAGAAGCAGCGATCTACGCGATCGTCCAGTTGGGCAATCAGCGCGTGGTGACCAAGTACATTTCCGAAATCAATTTCGTCAGCGCCTCGCGCCAGGGCGACATCATCGAACTGGGCATCACCGCCACCGAATTCGGCCGCACCTCGATCACCCTCACCTGCGAAGTACGCAACAAGATCACCCGCAAAAGCATTCTGACGGTCGAGAAAATGGTCTTCGTGAACCTCGGCGAGGATGGGCTGCCGGCACCGCACGGGCGCACTGAAATCAAGTACGTCAAAGACCAGTTTCAGGAAGATGAACTAGTCAGCGAGTAATGCGAGCCCTGTAGGAGCTGCCGCAGGCTGCGATCTTTTGACTTTGGCTATTTAAAAACAAGATCAAAAGATCGCAGCCTGCGGCAGCTCCTACATGTCCGGCGTACATATAAGGATTTGCGCAGCGCCCACAGAACGTATTCCAGGCCGCAGGGGTCGTAGCTAAACGACACCCCCACGGTTCACACGCCATGACGACTCCAACAGACGGCAAGACCCCCGATCTCTCGGCTCAGGAACAACATGAAGTCGAGAAAAACCAGCCGCCCCGCGCGGCGGTTCTGCATGAAATCATTCGCACTCAGGGCGATCAGGAACTCGAGCGCAGCATCGCCGCGCTCTGGTGGTCGGCGCTCGCGGCTGGTCTGACCATGGGCCTGTCGCTGATGGGCATGGGTCTGCTCAACTCGCGCTTGCCCGACGGCGAAGAGTTCAAGGTGATCGCCAGCTTCGGCTACTGCGCCGGATTTCTCGCAGTCATCCTCGCGCGCCAGCAACTCTTCACCGAAAACACATTGACCGCCGTGTTGCCGGTGATGACCAAACCCACCCTGGCGAACTTCGGGCGGCTGATCCGACTCTGGACAGTGGTACTGGTCGGCAACCTGTGCGGCACGATTCTGGTGGCCTACGTGATGCTCGAACTACCGATTTTCGACAGCAAGACCGATCTGGCTTTCCTCGAAATCGGGCACAAGATCATGGAAAACGACGCTGGCCAGATGTTCGCCAAGGGCATCGTGTCCGGCTGGATGATCGCCACCATGGTCTGGATGATCCCGTCGATGGAGAGCGCGAAGATGTGGATCATCATCCTCATCACCTACTTGATGGCGCTCGGTGACTTCACGCACATCGTGGTCGGTTCGGCAGAGGTGTCGTATCTGGTATTTGCCGGCGAGCTGCCGTGGAGTGATTTCTGGATGGTGTTTGCCGGGCCGACACTGGCGGGCAATATCATCGGCGGGAGTTTCATCTTCGCGCTGATCAGCCATGCGCAGATTCGCAGCGAGAGCGGCGCGCCGAAAGAACCGGCGGCGAAGAAGGCTGCGGATCAGGCCGAAAAACCTGATCCGCAGCAGATCAAAAAGTGATCAGTGGTGCGCTGGCACACTGGCGTCGGCCGGCTCGTCGCGAGTTGCGTGCTTGACCAGTTTGCCGATGGTCAGGCCTTGCAGCAGGATCGATGACAGCACCACGATGTAAGTGATGCTGAGCAACAGATCACGCTCCGGGCCCAGCGGCAGTGCCAGTGCCAATGCCACCGAGACACCGCCGCGCAACCCGCCCCAGGTCAGGATGCGGATGGTGCCGCGTGGCACAGTGCGCCAGCGCCGCAGCAGGACAATCGCTGGCGCCACGGTCAGCAAGCGCGACGCCAGAATCGCTACCGCGAGCATGCTCGCCGCCGCCACGTGCGACCAGTTGAACGGCAGCAGCAACAGCTCCATGCCGATCAAGGCGAACAGCAGGGCGTTGAGCATGTCATCGAGCAATTCCCAGAAGCCGTCCAGGTATTTACGGGTCATGTCGTTCATCGCCAGATTGCGTCCGAGGTTGCCGATGATCAGACCGGCCACCACCATCGCAATCGGCGCCGAGACATGCAGCTCGGTGGCCATCGCCGAACCGCCGATCACCAGCGCGAGGGTCAGCATGACTTCGATCTGATGCTGCTCGATGCTCTTGATCATCAGGTACACCAGATAACCGATCAACCCGCCGAACAGCACGCCGCCAATCGCCTCATGCACGAACAGCATCGCGGTGGCACCAACCGTCGGCGTCTCGCCCAATTGCGCGATGCCCAGCAGCACGGTGAACACCACCACCGCCGTGCCGTCGTTGAACAGCGACTCGCCGACGATGGTGGTCTTCAATGGCTTCGAGGCATTGGCGGTCCGCAACACGCCGAGCACCGCAATCGGGTCGGTCGGCGAAATCAGTGCGCCGAACAACAGGCAGTACAGGTAGCTGACGTGCCAGCCGAACAGGGCAAAGATGTAATAAGCCAGGCTGCCGATCACGGCGGTGGCGATCAATACGCCGAAGGTCGCCAACAGGCCGATTGGCCAGCGGTAGCTGCGCAGGTCATTCAGATTGACGTGCAGGGCGCCGGCGAACAGCAGGAACGACAGCATCCAGTTCATCAACAGGTCGCCGAAGTCGATCTGGCCGATCAGCTGTTGCACGCGCTCTTCAAGACCGGGGTAGCCGAGCAGACTCAGGCCTTGCAACAGCAGGGAAAACATCAGCGCCGTGACCATAACGCCGATGGTCGGTGGCAGGCCGATGAAGCGGAAGTTGACGTAGGTGAGGAGGGTGGTGAGGCAGATGAAAGCGGCTACAAGTTCAAGCATCCGGGGTCCTTTGGATGGAGGGTTGGAAAGACAGCGCCGTGATTCTTCGGCGCATGGGTTGGATGGGCAGTTGCGGAGCGGGGACACAATTGTGTCCCCAGACAGTCAGCCGGCCACATGGACCGCAGTAGCATTGCGCCGTTGCAGATAAATAAAGAACAGCGCCGTGAGGACAGTCAACACCCCGACCAGTGCCCCGGTCCAAGGCAGGTCCGCCAGATCCGCGCCGCTGGCTACCACCAACCCGCCAATCCACGCCCCGGCCGCATTGCCCAGATTGAACGCGCTCTGATTCAGCGTCGAACCCAGATTCGGCGCTTCATGCGCTTGATCAATGATCAGCAATTGCAAAATCGGGCACAGCGCAAAAGCAAAAATCCCCCACAGCACCAGCGTGATCGCCGCTGGAATTAGCGAGCGGCTGGTCTGGCTGAATGCCGCCAGAATCACTACCACCGCCAGTGCCACGCCCACCAGAGAAGGCAGCAGTCGGCTATCGGCCAAGCGTCCGCCGAGCATGCTGCCGCCGGTCAAGCCAACGCCGAACAGCAGCAGCATCACGGTTACGCCATGCGGGCTGACCCCGGTGATGTCCTGCAAGATCGGCGCGATGTAGGTGAACACACTGAACAGGCTGGTCGACGCCAACACGCTCATGGCCAGCGCCAACAAAACGTTGGCCTTGCCCAGCACTTTGAATTCGCTGGCCAGATTGGCCTTGTTCATGGCGATGTGTTTCGGCAGCCACAGCCATTGCGCGAGTGCGGCGATCACACCGATCACCGAAACGGCCCAGAAGGTTGAGCGCCAGCCCGCGTACTGGCCGAGCGCTGTGCCGAGCGGCACGCCGAGGACGTTGGCCAGGGTCAGGCCGGTAAACATCATGGCAATTGCCTGAGCGCGTTTGTTCGGCGCGACGAGGCCGGCGGCAACTATCGAACCGATGCCGAAGAACGCGCCATGACACAACGCGGTGACCACTCGCGCGGCCATCAGCGTCGCGTAATTTGGCGCCAGCGCGCAGAGGAAGTTGCCGAGAATGAACATCAGCGTCATGCCTAGCAGTGTGGCTTTGCGGGGCATGTTTGCGGTGGCGATCGCGAGGATTGGCGCGCCGAATACCACGCCCAGCGCGTAGCCAGTGATTAACAGACCGGCATCGGGAATGCTTACGGATAAGTCGCGGGCGACATCGGGCAGCAGGCCCATGATGACGAATTCGGTGGTGCCGATGCCGAAAGCGGCGACGGCCAGTGCAAGCAAGGCGAGGGGCATGCGCAAGGTCTCTTGTCGGTAGTCTTGACGCTTTGATCAGGCATACGCAGGCCGACGACCGATCTCGGAAGAGAGCGGTGCAGGCAGCAATTATTGGAATTAGTTTGTGCGCAACTGAGTGCGGCGTGGTCGCTTGCAGTATAAACAGCAGCTGACACATCGCGAATCAACAATCTGACTATTCGACTAATCCCCCTCTGTAGGAGCTGCCGAAGGCTGCGATCTTTTGATCTTGTTTTTGAACGTTAACGTCAAAAGATCGCAGCCTTCGGCAGCTCCTACAGAGGGTTGTGAAAAATAATAGGGAGTGGGACGTGCTGGCGACGGCTTTGGTGTTGGTGGCGGCGCTGCTGCATGCGGCGTGGAATACGCTGATCAAATTCAGCGCCGAGCGGTTGCTGGTGGTGGCGTGCATGGACACGGTGGCGCTGTTGTTTGTCGCCGTGGCATTGCCCTTCGTGAACCTGCCGCCGTTGGAAATCTGGCCATGGATTCTGGCCTCGGCGGCGTTCGAGCTGCTTTATCGGTATCTGCTGATTCAGGCTTATCGGGTCGGCGATCTGGGGCTGGTCTATCCGCTGATGCGCGGATTATCACCACTGGTGGTGCTGGCGCTGACTCTGATCTTTGCCGGGGAAGTGCTGAGCACCCAGCAGATCTTCGGTATTCTGCTGATCCCGCTCGGCATGCTCTGCCTGCTGTGGCAGGGCGGTGGCGGAGCGCGCTTGCCGTGGTCGATGCTGCCGGTAGTGGCGCTGATTGGCTTGTGCATCGGTTGCTACACCTTCATCGATGGCCAGGCCTTGCGGCGCTGGTCGCATCCGCTGGATTACCTGGTCTGGGTCACGCTGCTCAGTGCCTGGCCGTTTCCGCTGCTGGCGTGGGTGGCCAGGCGCCCGGCGTTTTTGCAGTTCTGGCGCGAGCAATGGAAGTTGGGGCTGGCGGTCGGGTTCTGTGTGTTGTTCAGCTACGCTTTGGTGCTATGGGCGATGCAATTGGGCTCGATTGCCGAAGCGGCAGCACTGCGCGAAATCAGCGTGATTCTGGTGGTGTTGTTCGGCATGCGTTACCTGAAAGAACCTTTCGGCCGGCCACGGCTCTTAGCCTGTGGGCTGGTACTGATCGGCATGCTGGTGATGAAGTTCTGACGGCCTGAAATCAAATTCTGAAAAAAGGACTGCGTTATGACGGTGGCTTTGTGGTGTGTGTTGGTCGCGATCTTTCTGCCGTATCTGTGCACGGTGGTGGCCAAGGTCTCCGGCGGCTTCAGGCTGCGGGATAATTACGACCCACGGGATTTTCTTGAGAGTCTTAACGGCGTGGCCCGACGCGCGCATGCGGCGCAGTTGAACAGCTTTGAAGTGACCCCGGCATTTGCGGCGGCGGTACTGGTCGCGCATCTGGTGGGGACGGCGCAGTTGGTGACGGTGAATGTGCTGGCAGTGCTGTTTATCACCAGTCGCCTGCTGTACATCATTTGCTATCTGGCGGACTGGGCGGTGTTGCGCTCGCTGGTGTGGTTTGTCGGGATGGGGTTGATTGCCAGTTTCTTTTTTGTGTCGGTCTGAACCTGAAAAAGCTCGCAGGCTGGACCAGTCTGCGAGCTTTGGCTTTTATGGTTTGTCTGCGACCTGAGGCACTTGCGGCAATGCCGCGCCTTTTGGCCAGAGCATCCAGATCTGCCCTTGCTGTTTCATGTCGCCGGCCAGTTGTCCGGCGGCTTCGCCGGTGCCCCAGAACAGATCCGCACGCACTTCGCCGGCAATTGCGCCGCCGGTGTCCTGCGCTGCCACTGGCCGTACCAGCGCCGTACCGTCTGGGCGCGTGGTCGATAGCCACAACAGGCTGCCCAGCGGAATCACTTTGCGATCCACGGCTGCGCTGTAACCGGCAGTCAGCGGCACATTCAACGACCCACGCGGGCCTTCGTTGCTGTCCGGGTTGCGGGTGAAGAACACGTAACTCGGGTTGCTGCCCAGCAGTTCGGGAATGCGCGCCGGATTGGCCTTGGCCCAATTGCTGATCGCGCCCATGGTCACGTCTTCCTTTTTCAGCTCACCCTGCTCGACCAGCCAGCGGCCAATTGGTCGATATGGGTGACCGTTCTGGTCGGCGTAGGCGATGCGCAATTGGCGACCGTCGTCAGTCTGAATCCGTCCCGAACCCTGAATCTGCAAAAATTGCAGGTTCATCGGGTCAGTCAGCCATGCCACCACCGGTGCCTTGACGCCTTGGCTCTCGATGGTCGCCGCGTCGTCGTAAGGCTTGAGTACGCGACCTTCAAGGCGCCCGCGCAGGCGTTTGCCTTTCAGCTCTGGATAAATGCTGTCCAGCGAGACGATGATCATGTCTTCGGGTACGCCGTACACCGGCACGTTCGCCGTTTCGGTCTGGGTCAGACTGCCGGGGTACACCGGTTCGTAGTAACCGGTGATCAAACCGTTGGGATTGTCGTTGGCGGCGCGCAGCCCGTAGACCGCGAGGTTCTGCTTGAGGAATGCGCGGATGTCACCGGCGTTCTGCGGCACATTGGCCGCCGCTGCGCAGGTTGGACCCCAGACTGCGTCGGCTTTGAGTCGGGTGCAAGCGCTGCGCCATGAGCCGAAACCGGCCACCAGGTCGCTGTCAGTGACGGCAGGCAATGCCTCCCATGTCGCGCTGGAGTAGGTGGCCAGTGCGTGGGTTTTCGGTTTTTCAGTGTCTCCACCCGTACAACCAGCGAGCATTGCCAGCATCGGGACGGTGACGAGGAGCGGATGACGCCAGGCCTTGAAACGGCTGTTCATGGAGATTTTCCTGTGCCGGTTGCAGAAGTGCTCCATGCGCTCATGCAACCCTATTGTTAATAGGGCTATTGGTGTTTGCCCGTGACGCGGGGATACTGGCCGCCGATTTCCGTGACCTGAAGCCACCATGACTTTTAAAAGACTTTCTGTTGTATTGCTGGCCTGCCTGACCTTGTCCGCCTGTGGCGGTGTCGATCCAGACTCCCCGCTGGGCCAGCGCAAGGCCATCTTCAAACAGATGCTCAAGACCGGCGAAGACCTCGGAGGCATGTTGCGCGGGCGCATTCCGTTCGACGGGCCGAAATTCGCCGACGGCGCGGTCAAGCTGGATGCCTTGTCGCATGAACCGTGGAAACATTTCCCGCAGGTGCGCGAAGAAGATCACACCAGCGCCAAGGACGATGTCTGGCAGAAGCAGGCGCGCTTTCAAGAAATGGCCCGCACCCTTGAAGCGGCCACCGGTGAATTGGTGATTGCCAGCAAGGTTCAGCCGTACAAGGCCAGCAATCTCGGGCCAGCGGTGCAGAAGGTTGAAGATGCCTGCAGCGCTTGCCATAAAGAATTTCGTGATCATTAATCTCTGAATAACTGTGGCGAGGGGATTTATCCCCGTTGGGCTGCGAAGCGGCCCCATAACCATTCAATCGGGTTTCGTCAGGGATAACCGGCAAACTGGATTTGCGACGGCTTCGCCGCCGAACGGGGATAAATCCCCTCGCCACAGGGATCGTCGATTACTTATCCAGTTCGTCCAGTTCGTCCAGCGCGTCCTGCAGTTCCTTGCGCGACTCGGCGAGTTTGTTTTTGCGTTTGTCGATCTTTTCCGGATCGCCTTTCTTCATGGCCTTGTCCAGATCAGCCTGGCGCTGGCTGACTTCGTGCTTGGCGTCGAGCACCTTGTTTTCGCGTTCTTTCTTCAGACCAGCGTCGGTGCAGTGTTCAGTCACTTCGCGCAGAGCGGTTTCCAGACCCGCCTGCTGATCAGCGTTGCCGCGTGATTTGGCTTGTTCGATCTGGTTGATGATGCCCTGCTTCTTGGCAGCGCAACCGGTCAGGCCGGGCGCATCTTCGGCGGCCATCAGAGGTGCAGCCATTACGCCGCAAAGTGTCAGCAGGGCGAGCGGTGCAAGAAATTTCATAAAAGCTCCATGTGCAAAGACATTCGGGTCGGTGGGGCGCTGCGCTGTTGGAGCGCCCCGTGGACGTTGGGTTCCCGACGTGCCGGGGATACATATTCAGAAGCCGTCGATGCCGGCGGCTTGCAAGGTGTCTCTCAGGGCCAGCACCTGCGGGTCGCGGAAAAATGCGCTCAATTGCGCCGCGCGACCGGGGCCGATTCCGGGTTCTGCCTGCCATTGTGCAGCGTCACGTTGTGCCAACGCCTGCCATGAATCAGCCAATTGCGCCTGGCCGGTCGGCGGCAGTCCGAGGGCTTTGAGCCACTGCGCGAACGGTCGCTGGCGGGCGCCGCGAAAACTCTCCAGCAGGCGAATGCTACTGCGCTCGCCGAGGCCGGCAATGTTAGCAAGCTCTGGCCCGTCGAGGGTCAACCAATCCAGCAGGCTTTTCAGCTGGCCTGTTTCGAGAAGTTTCTCCCAGGTACCGGGACCGACGTGCGTCAGCGCCAGGCCCTTTTTGCCGCTGAGCCAGGTCAAGCGGGCGAGGAACTGACTCTCGCAGCCCGGCGTCGGTTGCCAGCAGCTTAGTGGGTGAAAGTCACTGGCGACTGGAATGTGCATTTCTGCACGTTCAGTCGCACGAAGCACGACACTGTCGAGACGCGGGATTGTCAGCCCGGCCAGACTGATTGCAATCTGATCGCCGGGCCGAATGTCCAGCTCTTGCCAGCGCTTGAGCGAACTGACGCTAACCCGTTTGATCTGCCGGTCGTCGAGCATCACCGGTTCCAGATCCAGCACCGGCGTGATGCGCCCGGTGCGGCCGATCTTGAAGTTGACCTTGCGCACATCGGCCAACGCTTGGGCGAACGGGTATTTCCAGGCGACGGCCCAGTAGGGTGGGCGTGCTTGCCATCGTTCGGCGGGTGGCCGCTGACTGTGGCGCAGAACCACGCCGTCGGTGGCGAAGGGCAGTGGAGAGCGATACCAGTGATCGCGCCATTTTTCTGCGTCGGCGAGTTTGGTGATTGATTGGCTGTAAGCCGACGTCGAAGCGAAACCCAATTGCTCCAAGGTCGAATTTCGTGCAGGCAGATCAGCCGGTCCTTGCGGCCAGTCCCAGACAAACAGACCTATTCCTGACGCTTGCTCCGCGCTCAATGTCTTGCGCCCCATCAGTCCGGCGACAATGGCGCGGGCGTTGAGGCTGCCGGAGCGGGCCTGCACATGCTTATCAAGTCGCCAGTAAAGCTCACCCTGTACCAGTAGATCTTGTGGGCCATTCAATCGTTGAGGTATTGCTGCAATTTTCTGAGCAGAAACCGTCCAGACCTGCCCGCGAACCCCGTCGCCGCGACTGATTGCCTGATGTAGCTTTCCGCCGCGATAAACCAGTGTGACTGCCACGCCGTCAATTTTTGGCTGTATCCAAACGTCTTTGCGGTCGCGCAGCCAGGCTTCAATGGCCGTTGCGTCGTGGAGTTTTTCCAGGCCAGTGTGGGCGATGGGATGCGCAACCGTGCCAGATGCCGTGCGCACGGGATCGGGTGCTGCAGGAAGGTTGAAACATTGCCGCCATGCACTCAGACGCAAGCGGGATTGGTCGTAGAGTTCGTCGGCGATCAGGGATCGGCCTTCGCGGTGGTAGGCGTCGTCCCATCGGTCGGTCTGCGTTTGCAGAGAGGTGATTTCGCGTTCTGCCTGGTCAGCGGGCCAGTTAGGGCATTGGGCGGAGTGGGCAGTGAGGCTGATGAAGCCAAGTAGAATCAGGAAAGAAAAACGCATCGTGAGCGTCCTTGCTCATAGGGAACCCTGAAGGCTAGTCAGGATTTTGAGCAAGGTCGGGCGGGTGTTTTGCGGGTTGTTTCGCAGCGTTAAAGTCAAAGGCGAATTCCTGTGTAGGAGCTGCCGCAGGCTGCGATCTTTTGATCTTCGAGCATGAAAAAGCCCCGCACGGCGCAAACCGTGCGGGGCTTTTCATGCAGCCAGAAAATTACAGGCCGGCAGCAGAACGCAGGGCGTCGGCGCGGTCGGTTTTTTCCCAAGTGAAGGTGGTGAAGGTGTCTTCGCCAACAGTCTTGGTCTGCGAGGTGCGGCCGAAGTGGCCGTAGGCTGCAGTTTCCTGGTACATCGGGTGCAGCAGGTCGAGCATGGTGGTGATCGCGTATGGACGCAGGTCGAACACTTCACGCACCAGTTTGACGATTTTGTCGTCGCTGATCTTGCCGGTGCCGAAGGTGTTCAGCGAGATCGACGTAGGCTGAGCCACACCGATCGCGTAGGAAACCTGAATCTCGCAACGCTCGGCCAGGCCGGCGGCAACGATGTTTTTCGCCACGTAACGACCCGCGTAGGCCGCCGAACGGTCAACCTTCGATGGATCTTTACCGGAGAACGCGCCGCCGCCGTGACGGGCCATGCCGCCGTAGCTGTCGACGATGATCTTGCGACCAGTCAGACCGCAGTCACCTACCGGGCCGCCAATGATGAACTGGCCGGTCGGGTTGATGTGGAACTGAGTGTCTTTGCTCAGCAGTTCGGCAGGCAGTACGTGCTTGACGATCAGCTCCATCACGCCTTCGCGCAGGTCTTTGTACGACACTTCCGGGTTGTGCTGGGTCGACAGAACAACAGCATCGATACCGACAACCTTGCCGCCTTCGTAACGGCAAGTCACTTGCGACTTGGCATCCGGACGCAGCCAAGGCAGCAGACCCGATTTACGCGCTTCGGCCTGACGTTGCACCAGCTGGTGCGAGAAGGTGATCGGTGCTGGCATCAGCACGTCGGTTTCGTTGCTCGCATAGCCGAACATCAGGCCCTGGTCGCCGGCGCCCTGATCTTCAGGCTTGGCACGGTCGACACCTTGGTTGATGTCAGGGGACTGCTTGCCGATGATGTTCATCACGCCGCAGGTCGCGCCGTCGAAGCCGACGTCGGAGCTGTTGTAGCCGATGTCGAGAATGACGTTACGCACGATCTCTTCCAGATCGACCCAAGCGCTGGTGGTCACTTCACCGGCAACGATGGCCACGCCAGTCTTGACCAGGGTTTCCACCGCAACGCGTGCGTGCTTGTCCTGGGTGATGATGGCGTCCAGCACCGCATCGGAAATCTGGTCGGCGATTTTGTCCGGGTGCCCTTCGGACACGGACTCGGAGGTGAAGAGGGAGTATTCGCTCATCTCGATTTTTTCCTGAATTTACCGATGGTGAGTGTCGCCAGCCGGTCGCTGAAAATGGCGGACCTGGATCTGGAAACCATTACGTAAGCCTACATAGAGGCTTTCCCCGGGAACGAGTCCCGCAGCGGTGGCCCAACGGGCCAAATCGTCCTGTTCAAACCCCAACCACAGATCACCGCAGGCCTCCCTGGCCCAACTCTGGTTGTGGCTACATAACTCTGTCACGAGCAGGCTACCGCCCGGTTGCAGAAGGTTGGCCATGTGCTTGAGCGCATCGGCCGGCGCGGCGAAATGGTGCAACACCATGTTCAACACCACGCAATCGGCCTGCAGGCTCACGCCATTCAATGCATCGGCCAATTGCAGGCTGACGTTAGCCAGCTGTTCACGAATACATACCTGACGCGCCAGTTCGAGCATCGCCGCGCTGTTGTCCAGCGCAGTCACGGCGCTGAAGCGGCGCGCCAGTTCCGGCAGAAAAGCACCGTCACCGGGGCCGACTTCAATAGCTGTGGCAGCGTCCTTGAAATTCAGCTTGTCGAGCAGGGCCAGCACGCTTTCACGGTATTGCGGCAGGCCGGCAATCAAATCTTGCTGGGCGCGAAACTTCTCCGCCACCCGTGCGAAAAAGTCCTGACTATTGGCTGCCCGTTGCCCGTGAACCTGTGCGATCCGCGCCTGTACATCGTCAGGCAGGATCAGATTATCGACTTCTTCGAGCAGCGCGGCGTGCAGCTTGCCGCCCAGCAGTTCGGTGTGCGGGAGGGCGCGGCGATAAAAGATCGCATTACCTTCGCGGCGCGTCGCCACCAGATCGGCTTGCGCCAACACCTTGAGGTGATGGCTCATGCCGGACTGACCGATACCGAAAATCTGCGCCAGCTCCAATACACCAAACGAATCGTTGGCCAGCGCGCGCAAGACATTCAGCCGCAGCGGATCACCGCCAGCCTTGCACAAGGCCGCCAGCTCGTCGCAGTCGTCATGGCGAATGGAGGGCACACGTAAGTTCATAGGGCCAGCAGTCTAGAGACGGCCGGAAAACACCGCAAGGCCAATATCAAAAAGTTTTGATATTGCACGATGGGTGGCGTTTTTTTGCACTTCTCACTGATCGGTTAACTCTACAAACCTGTAGCGGAAAGGTTTCACCAGCCGAAACCGCCGCTATCCATGGGAAAAACGCCTTCGGATGACTATCTGTCATTGCCCCGAGGCGTCCCGGTGAGGGAAAATGCTCGCCTTTTTTCCGATTCGTTTTATTCAAGCCCCCAGGAGATCAGCGATGCCTAGCCGTCGTGAGCGTGCCAACGCCATTCGTGCCCTCAGCATGGATGCCGTGCAAAAAGCCAACAGCGGCCATCCCGGTGCCCCGATGGGTATGGCGGATATCGCCGAAGTACTTTGGCGTGACTACCTCAAGCACAACCCGAGCAATCCATCGTTCGCTGACCGTGACCGCTTCGTGCTGTCCAACGGCCACGGCTCGATGTTGATCTACTCGCTGCTGCACCTGACCGGTTACGACCTGTCGATCGACGACCTCAAGCAATTCCGTCAACTGCACAGCCGTACGCCGGGTCACCCGGAGCTGGGTTACACCCCGGGCGTTGAAACCACCACCGGCCCGTTGGGTCAGGGTCTGGCCAACGCTGTGGGCTTCGCCCTGGCAGAAAAAGTCATGGGCGCGCAGTTCAACCGTCCTGGCCACAACATCGTCGACCACCACACCTACGTGTTCCTGGGTGATGGCTGCATGATGGAAGGCATTTCCCACGAAGTCGCTTCCCTGGCCGGTACTTTGGGCCTGGGCAAGCTGATCGCTTTCTACGATGACAACGGCATCTCCATCGACGGCGAAGTCGAAGGCTGGTTCACCGATGACACGCCGAAGCGTTTCGAAGCCTACAACTGGCAAGTGATCCGCAACGTTGACGGTCACGATCCTGAAGAAATCAAGATCGCCATCGAGACCGCTCGCAAGAGCGCGCAGCCGACCCTGATCTGCTGCAAGACCACCATCGGTTTCGGTTCGCCGAACAAGCAAGGCAAAGAAGATTGCCACGGCGCTCCGCTGGGTGATGCGGAAATCGCTCTGACCCGTCAGGCGCTGAACTGGAATCACGGCCCGTTCGAAATCCCGGCCGACATCTATGCCGAGTGGGATGCCAAGGAAAGCGGCCGCGCCGTTGAAGCCGAGTGGGATCAGCGTTTCGCTGCTTACTCCGCCGCATTCCCGACCGAAGCCAACGAACTGATCCGTCGTCTGAGCGGCGAGCTGCCGGCCGATTTCTCCGAAAAAGCCTCGGCTTACATCGCTGAAGTGGCTGCCAAGGGCGAAACCATCGCCAGCCGTAAAGCCAGCCAGAACACCCTGAACGCGTTCGGCCCGCTGCTGCCGGAACTGCTCGGCGGTTCGGCTGACCTCGCCGGTTCCAACCTGACTCTGTGGAGCGGTTGCAAAGGCGTCAACGCTGAAGACGCCAGCGGCAACTACATGTACTACGGCGTGCGCGAATTCGGCATGACCGCCATCATGAACGGCGTCGCCCTGCACGGCGGTCTGGTGCCTTACGGCGCGACCTTCCTGATGTTCATGGAATACGCGCGCAACGCAGTGCGCATGTCCGCTCTGATGAAGCAGCGTGTGATCCACGTCTACACCCACGACTCCATCGGTCTGGGCGAAGACGGCCCGACGCACCAGCCAATCGAGCAATTGACCAGCCTGCGTACCACGCCGAACCTCGACACCTGGCGTCCAGCCGATGCCGTTGAATCGGCAGTGGCATGGAAACACGCTCTGGAGCGCAAGGACGGCCCGTCGGCGCTGATCTTCTCGCGCCAGAATCTGCAGCACCAAACCCGTGATGCCGGCCAGATCGCCGACATCGCCCGTGGCGGTTACGTGTTGAAGGACTGCGCAGGCGAGCCTGAGCTGATCCTGATCGCTACCGGTTCGGAAGTCGGTCTGGCTGTTCAGGCTTACGACAAGTTGACCGAGCAGGGTCGCAAGGTACGCGTGGTTTCCATGCCTTGCACCAGCGCGTTCGACGCTCAGGACGCGGGCTACAAGCAAGCCGTCTTGCCGTTGCAAGTCAGCGCGCGTATCGCGATCGAAGCGGCGCACGCCGACTTCTGGTTCAAGTACGTGGGTCTGGAAGGTCGTGTGATCGGCATGACCACCTACGGCGAATCGGCTCCGGCTTCGGCGTTGTTCGAAGAGTTCGGTTTCACCCTGGAAAACATCCTGGGTCAGGCTGAAGAGCTGCTGGAAGACTAAGCAGTACAAATGCGGTGGCCCCGGCCACCGCGTTCTCTTGTAGGAGCTGCCGAAGGCTGCGATCTATTGATCTTGATCTCTTAAACAGCAAGATCAAAAGATCGCAGCCTTCGGCAGCTCCTACAGAGGGCTTGTGTTGTTAGCGAATTCTATCGAGAACCCCATGCCTCAACCGCGTCCCTACAAAGTTGCACTCAACGGCTACGGCCGGATTGGTCGTTGCGTCTTGCGTGCGTTGTTCGAGCGAGGGGCGAGTGCTGGGTTTGAAATTGTCGCGATCAACGATCTGGCTGACATGGCCAGCATTGAATACCTGACACGCTTCGACTCCACCCACGGCCGGTTTCCCGGCGAAGTGCGGATCGACGGCGATTGTCTGCATATTAATGGCGACTGCGTGAAGGTCCTGCGCAGTGCCACCCCCGAAGGCATCGATTGGGCGTCGCTGGGCGTCGATCTGGTGCTCGAATGCTCCGGTGCCTACAACACCCGTGAAGACGGCCAGCGTTTCCTCGACGCCGGCGCGCCACGGGTGTTGTTCTCGCAGCCAATGGCCAGCGAGGCGGATGTCGACGCCACCATCGTCTATGGCGTCAATCAGGATTGCCTGACCGGCGACGAACTGCTGGTGTCCAACGCCTCGTGCACCACCAACTGCGGCGTGCCGCTGTTGCGTCTGCTCGATCAGGCGATCGGTCTGGATTACGTGTCCATCACCACGATTCACTCGGCGATGAACGATCAGCCAGTGATCGACGCCTATCACCACGAAGACCTGCGTCGCACCCGTTCGGCGTTCCAGTCGGTGATCCCGGTGTCCACTGGTCTGGCGCGCGGCATCGAACGCCTGCTGCCGGAACTTGCCGGGCGAATTCAGGCCAAAGCCGTGCGTGTGCCGACGGTCAACGTGTCCTGCCTCGACATCACGATGCAGACCGCGAGCGACACCGACGCCAGCGAGGTCAACCGGATCCTGCGCGACGCCGCCACCAGTGGCCCGCTCAAAGGCCTGTTGGCTTACACCGAGCTTCCCCACGCAAGCTGCGATTTTAATCATGACCCACATTCGGCCATCGTCGATGCCAGTCAGACCCGCGTTTCCGGCCCTCGGCTGGTGAACATCCTGGCCTGGTTCGACAACGAATGGGGTTTTGCCAACCGAATGCTGGACGTTGCAGATCACTATCTGCAAACAGCGATTTCAAAAAAACCTGCTCTTTAAGAACAGCTATTTCAGGAAGTGCGACCCATGACCGTGTTGAAGATGTCCGACCTCGATCTGCAAGGTAAGCGCGTATTGATCCGCGAAGACCTCAACGTCCCAGTCAAGGACGGTGTTGTCACCAGCGACGCGCGCATCCTGGCTTCGCTGCCGACCATCAAGCTGGCCCTGGAAAAAGGCGCAGCGGTGATGGTCTGCTCGCACCTTGGCCGTCCGACCGAAGGCGAATTCTCTGCCGAGAACAGCCTCAAGCCTGTTGCTGACTACCTGAGCAAGGCCCTGGGCCGCGAAGTGCCGCTGGTGGCCGATTACCTTGGCGGCGTTGACGTCAAGGCCGGCGACATCGTGCTGTTCGAAAACGTGCGCTTCAACAAGGGCGAGAAAAAGAACGCTGACGAACTGGCCCAGCAATACGCGGCCCTGTGCGACGTGTTCGTGATGGATGCTTTCGGCACCGCTCACCGCGCCGAAGGTTCGACGCATGGTGTCGCCAAGTTCGCCAAAGTCGCTGCCGCCGGCCCGCTGCTGGCGGCTGAGCTGGACGCACTGGGCAAGGCATTGGGCGCTCCGGCGCAACCGATGGCTGCCATCGTTGCCGGCTCCAAGGTCTCGACCAAACTCGACGTGCTGAACAGCCTGAGCCAGATCTGCAATCAATTGATCGTCGGCGGCGGCATCGCCAACACCTTCCTGGCTGCTGCCGGTCACCCGGTCGGCAAGTCGCTGTACGAGCCGGACCTGCTCGACACTGCGCGCGCCATCGCCGCCAAAGTCAGCGTTCCGCTGCCAGTCGACGTAGTTGTCGCCAAGGAATTTGCTGAAACCGCTGAAGCCACCGTCAAGCTGATCGCTGACGTCGCTGCCGACGATATGATTCTGGACATCGGCCCGCAGACCGCTGCCAACTTCGCCGAACTGCTGAAGTCGTCGAAAACCATCCTGTGGAACGGCCCGGTCGGCGTGTTTGAATTCGACCAGTTTGGCAACGGCACCAAAGTGCTGGCCGAAGCCATCGCCGAGAGCGATGCGTTCTCGATTGCTGGCGGTGGCGATACGCTGGCGGCTATCGATAAATATGGCGTAGCGGAAAAGATCTCCTACATTTCCACCGGTGGTGGCGCGTTCCTCGAATTCGTCGAAGGCAAAGTGCTGCCGGCCGTAGAAGTCCTGGAAAGCCGGGCCAAGGCCTGAGGCCGCCCGTTTGGCCAGGCAAAGGAGTGTTTACATGGTCAAGTCGTTAGCGCTGTTGTTGCTGACCGGTACGCTGGCGGCCTGCGGGAGTAACCCGAAGGCCGAGCCGACGCCGGCACCCGGCGAGGCCCGGAAAGGCTGCTACCAGGCTGAATGGCAGGCCGAAACCAACCCGGTGCTGAACAAGCGCTCGGGGCCGGACGGTCTGGAAAAATACGAGACGCAAACCCCGGCCAAGGAACATGGTTGTCCTTGACCGGTCTGACTCATTACTCAGGGCTGGCGGCGTGTGCTGCCGGTCGAGGAATACGGATGAAAGGCTTGATCGCCGTAGCGGCATTGGCAATGTTGGGTGGCTGCGCGCAGTGGAACCCGTTCCAGTCCTCCGCACCTGTGGATAACTGGACCACCTGGACCTGCGACAGCCAGGCCAAAGTCCTCTGGCGCTACACCGATGCCGCGCGCAAGGAAGTCGATGTGCGCCTCGGCGGCGGCGATCAGGTGTATCGCCTGAAAGAAGAGCCGGGCGCCTCGGGTGCGCTGTACAGCGACGACATGCTGGCGTTTCACATCAAAGGTGAGGAAGGCCTGGTGTACTGGGTCGCCACCAATGATCTGATCGGCCGTGGCTGCAAAGCCGAGTAACCGATACAACGAAAGCCCAGGTAGGGCTTTTTGTGGCGAGGGGGCTTGCCCCCGCTGGAGTGCGAAGCGCTCCTCAGCTTTTTGACGACTGCTGCGCAGCCGAACGGGGGCAAGCCCCCTCGCCACAGGATTTCAGCGACAAACAGAATTTGCTGCACCGAATCACCGGACCGGGCCTCGACCCCCGATCCGCAATCACTTGAATAGCCGCCGCCGCTCCGGCAGGCTGGCACGATTAACGACCCAAACCGGGAGAGACACACACAATGGCACTTATCAGCATGCGCCAGATGCTGGACCACGCAGCCGAGTTCGGCTACGGCGTTCCAGCCTTCAACGTCAACAACCTTGAGCAGATGCGCGCCATCATGGAAGCCGCTGACAAGACTGACTCCCCGGTGATCGTCCAGGCTTCGGCCGGCGCTCGCAAATACGCTGGCGCGCCATTCCTGCGTCACCTGATCCTCGCGGCCATCGAAGAATTCCCGCACATCCCGGTGTGCATGCACCAGGACCACGGCACCAGCCCTGACGTTTGCCAGCGCTCGATCCAGCTGGGCTTCAGCTCGGTAATGATGGACGGCTCGCTGGGCGAAGACGGCAAGACCCCGACCGACTACGACTACAACGTCCGCGTTACCCAACAAACCGTAGCCCTGGCTCACGCCTGCGGCGTTTCGGTAGAAGGCGAGCTGGGCTGCCTGGGTTCGCTGGAAACCGGCATGGCCGGTGAAGAAGACGGCATCGGCGCCGAAGGCGTTCTCGATCACAGCCAAATGCTCACCGACCCGGAAGAAGCCGCTGACTTCGTCAAACGCACCCAGGTCGACGCCCTGGCCATCGCCATCGGCACCAGCCACGGCGCTTACAAATTCACCAAGCCACCTACCGGCGACGTGCTGGCCATCGACCGCATCAAGGAAATCCACAAACGCATCCCGAACACCCACCTGGTGATGCACGGTTCCTCGTCGGTGCCGCAAGAGTGGCTGGCAATCATCAACCAGTACGGCGGCGACATCAAAGAAACCTACGGCGTCCCGGTTGAAGAAATCGTCGAAGGCATCAAACACGGCGTACGCAAGGTCAACATCGACACCGACCTGCGCCTGGCATCCACCGGCGCAATGCGTCGCCTGATGGCCACCAACCCAAGCGAATTCGACCCGCGTAAGTTCTTCGGCGCGACCGTGACCGCGATGCGTGATGTGTGTATTGCTCGCTACGAAGCTTTCGGCACTGCGGGTAATGCTTCGAAGATCAAACCGATCTCGCTGGAAGCGATGTATCAGCGTTATCTGAAAGGTGAGTTGAACGCCAAGGTCAATTGAGACTGGGTGTTAAGCTGATTTAAAAGAACCCGTCGCGAGACGGGTTTTTTTTGCCATGAATTATCATGGCGAGCTCAAATTTCTACTGCGTGAAATGTCTCCTATAACGGACAAAATCCAGATCGTTTTGGCCGAAGTCCGATATGGGTGACATTTTAATGGCCTGCGCAACTTGTAGTGGTTTTAGTGTGAGGTTGGCGGTTAAATGAATTCGTCCCCTTTTATTTGCTTGTATTTGGATTTATGTGGCCTATTTTTATTTTATGTTTATTAGTTTAGGGAGAGACGAATGTTACGCTGTAAGAGTTAGGCGCCCAGTAGGTGTCTAATGATGCTGAGTATATGTCGCAGGTGATTCGTATATTTCCGATGCCCAGCTTTAGCATTTCTGCTGTGGTGAAATAAAATCGTGCGGGGCCGGCATAGGCAAGCGGGAGTTGGAATGACGATTTATATGCGTTGGGTCCTTTGCTCAGGCTTACGGCTTCAATGCTTAAAACATCTCCTTTCTGAAAGCTCGTATAAACATCGGTAAGTATGTTGAAGCCAGAGTCTTTAATATGTGTTGCCATGGGTAAGCCGTAAAGAGTATAGGCTACGTTGTTTGGGGCGTTTCGGTTAAATCCAATACTTGGGTGTACTTGGATGTTGTTGTTTGGAGATGTCATATAGTAGTAGGCTTTGGGAGTCGGTAATGGGATGTAGTTTGACATGGTTAAATAATCCACTGGAGCCTATGTGTGAGGGCAATAAAGGTGGCTGGGTGTGCATATTCAGCTGATAAATCGTTCCGCGCCAATTTGTTTAGCTTTCTATTAAGTCGTGAGCCTGTTATTTGGTTTCTG
Source organism: Pseudomonas sp. P4795 (assembly GCF_048822895.1). Taxonomy (NCBI): domain Bacteria; kingdom Pseudomonadati; phylum Pseudomonadota; class Gammaproteobacteria; order Pseudomonadales; family Pseudomonadaceae; genus Pseudomonas; species Pseudomonas sp. P4795. The sequence continues at coordinate 492,387 of NZ_JBMFBT010000004.1, forward strand.
CGAGATGGTAGCAACTGTCATAGTTGACAGTTATTTATAATTTTTTGTTTGTTGGGAAATTTCGAATGGTTCTTAATCGAAGAGGAATGTGGCTGTTTTAAATGTTGAAGGGTTTAAGCTTTTGGCGCGGATGCCCGGAGAAATGGCTGAGTGTGATGAAGGGGGCCGACTCAATGAAGTCGTCCCCTTTTGCACTTATCACTTTGGCTCTACATGATCCAGCGCCTGATTCACCGCCAATTCTCCAAGCATCACCAATTGCCCAATACCCAGTGCAGTTTTGCGGTGAGCGGGATCAAGCACTGCGGCGAAGTTGTTGAGCATTTCGCTGGCGGAGCCGAGGGTTTCGCTGGCGTTGGCCAGCAGGGATTCGGTGTTGTAGGCGGGGTTGGCGAGGTACATGGTTTCGGGTTCGTTGACCGTGGCCATGATGCGGGCGCCGGGGCAGAGGTAATGATCGAGGGCGCGGTCGGCGGATTGGTTGAGCTTTTTCGAATCTAGGGATTCATAGGGGGAGGCCGGGTCTGTGACCGGCGGCTGTGGTGTCGATATAGTCATTTGCTCAAAACCTGATTGGAGTGCCCCCGCTCTGGCTACTAATCAAAGTGGAGGCAACTGTACGCAGGTTAGTAGACCGGGGTTTCGAGCAAGCCGGCGCACCCGAAGGTGCCCTGCGCGCAGTCGCCATTGAGTGCAGGAATCGAAATTCCTGACTGACAGATGCTTGTGCACCAAGCTTGAAACCGCGGGCTACTAAACCCGATCACTGCGAATCAGTGACCCGAATCAAGTTACCGATGGCCCTCCAGGCGCACAAGCCGGCGGATTCTGGCGTAGTGGTAGGTAATGGCGCAAGGCGTTGTAGGCTGAATGACGTAACGCTGAGTGTCTTAAAACAGCAGGGTAAACAGCGACGGGATTGGCCTAATGATGAACCTGTGGCTAGGGGATAAATCCCCTAGCCACAGGTTTGGCGCAAACAAGGGCGCAACAACGTGACAGATTTATTTTTGGGACTGGCCGCCATTAAATAAATCTGTCCCCAATGTTAATGTTCTGGTCCCCAATGTTCTCTGCTGCAACACAGCTGGGCATACTGAATTCAATACTCGATGACGACACAACCGTCAGACCCTGCGCTGGCATTTTGGCCTTTTTGGCCTGTTTGTGAACTTGAATTGATAATGCCACCTTCACCGCCGCGGCCACCGTGGCCTCCGCCACACGCGGTATCAGCAGGTGCGCCTCCAGGTCCAGGTATTTCACTGCCACCGGATCCGTTATTGCCGCTATTTTGACCTTTCCCGCCCCAGTTTAAAGTGCATCCGGAGGCGTAAGGGGCGCCGCCGTCACCACCAACTCCTGCGGTGTTGCCAGTCGGGGATCGACCTTTGCCCCCGCCCCCTCCTCCCTTTCCCCCGTTTGCGGAGTATTTGGTGGGAATAAAAACTCCACCCCGATTTCCGCGTGTTGTTTCAACACCGGTTCGGTCTCCTTCTTGACCTCCTGCTCCGTCGCCGTCTAGAGCACCACCATGTCCCGGAATTCCTCCAGCTCCCACGCTAACTTGAAGCTCGTCACCTTCATTGACGCCTATAGCACAACTAACACTAGAGCCGCCGCCGCCGCCGCCGCCGCCCCCCGCGCCACGCGAATTCAATGCAAGTCCATCATGGGCGCCACCACCACCGCCTCCACCACCTCCTGCACCAACGAGCGTGAACTTTATTCCAGTAACTCCCTGAGGTACGGTAAAAATTTCAAACGAATGCTGGCTGTAAATTACAGTACTGGCGAGAGCAGGATAAGCGCACGCTGAGAGTATTCCAGTGCCTAAAGCCATCGCTAATTTCAAGTTTTGCATAGTTTAACTCCTGATTTGTGTGCTTTTTTACTGTACGAGGAACGGTATGCATCCGAGGTACAGGTTGAAGCTCCGGAGCACAGTTTCCAACTGTCAGAAATGACAGTTGTTTATATCAATTATGAATATTAAATGTCGTGTATCTGCGATTCGTGGATTGAAGGGGTTCTTGGTTCTTGGCTCTTGGGGGAAGGAAGTAGGAGATAGGAGATAGGAGATAGGAGATACATCCGAAATCTACGACGGGATGCGTGACAACACGTTTCGATGAATTGCGCTTGTGATATTTGAAGTTGGTATATAGAACTGTCAAATGTTACAGGTGCAGTTGCTCTGGCTTTTGCGCATATTTGAATAGTTAAGTCCTGCGCATCCTCGTGTATGACGTGGAAATTTAAGATGAGACGCATGCAATCCATATTGATTTATAACGTTGAAACGATGATTGAAAAGGGAGATAAGTTAGATCCCATGCTCAAGAATGAAGGCGCTGGAAGTGGTACATTGATTTCGACAGACTTTGATGTCGCCGCTTTTTGTTATTGCAATGAACATGAGAAGCGGTGGGAATCACTACATTCATCCTTTTATCCTTCGCTTTCTTTACTAAACCCGATGACTGCGAATCAGTGACCCGAATCAAGTTACCGATGGCCCTCCAGGCGCACAAGCCGGCGGATTCTGGCTTAGTGGTAGGGAATGGCGCAAGGCGTTGTAGGCTGAATGACGTAACGCTGAGTGTCTTTAAACAGCAGGGTAAACAGCGACGGAATTGGCTTGGGAATACAGACCTGTGGCGAGGGGACAAGTCCCCTCACCACAGGTTATGTGCTTGGCCAAGAGACTAATGAGGCCGCGTTATTTGTCGTGATCAATGTCGAGCTTGCTGAAGGTTACCTGGCCACCCTCGCTGGTGTAACCGGTGTTGTCCTGCACATAAACGCCAGCCTTGAAGTACAACGGTTTATTCCTCCAAGTCGCGCTGATCTGCGAATCCCACTGATACCCCGCCGCACTGATGCCCAGTGCGCCACCCGGGCTCAGGTGGATCAAGTAATTGAACTCGCGGTCCATTTTGATCCCGGTCGCCAAGGTGATGACGCGACTTTCGTCGTCGTCCGGGTGCATGCGTACTTTGATGACGAGGTTGCCGGTTTCTGTCTTGGTTTTGTACTGATACTCAAGCTTGACCATCGGTTTCTGGCTTTCATACGCATGAATCTGGCCGATGACGATCTTGCCTGAGCTGGGGACTTTGTTGACCGTCAGGGTCGCGCGCAGCGAGTTATCGGCGTCTGGATAGAGCCAGTTGCGCAAGGTGCCGTTGCTGTAGGTTTCGCGCAGTTCGGTGCGGGGGTAGATGGCGTTTTCGGTTTTCGAGCCTGTCACCGGGGACCAGAAAAACAAGGTGCCGGTGTCTGAATGGAAGTATTGATTCTTGAAGCCTTTGACCAGTTTGGAGGTTTCGACGGTGTAGGGCGGGCTGCCAACGGGAACGCTGAGGTTCCAGGTTGCGAGATCGATCATGTCGTTTGTTCCATTCTGTTTTCGCTGCACGCTCGTGCCAGAAGCTCTAGCACGCGGGTTTTGGGGGCGGCCTTTATAAACGTAGAGGATTTTTTTGTTAACGCCCGTCCGGCAGATGATTGGCGCCAAACTCCTGTCGAAATGCCATCTGTCCCGGTTTACGGGGGCTGTGGCGGTGACCGTTAGTCGGCTAACCGTGGCTGGGGGCAAATGATGGCTTGATGACAGCTATTGCTTTGAGCGATCCCGGACTAGAGTGGACGTTCAGTACGTGTACGGTTTTTAACCGCGAAACCGCCTGAAGTCCCGACAAGAGAAGCAGCATGGAATGCGCGCAAAATCAGCCAGGTGAAGGCAGCTCTGTCCTTTTGATCGTTGATGATTACCCCGAAAATCTGACCAGCATGCGCGCCTTGTTGCAGCGCCAGGACTGGCAGGTGCTGACGGCTGCCTCGGGTTTCGAGGCGCTGAGTCTGTTGCTTGAACATGATATCGATCTGGTCCTGCTGGACGTGCAGATGCCGGGCATGGATGGCTACGAAGTCGCGCGGTTGATGCGTGGCAGCCAGCGCACGCGACTCACGCCAATCATCTTCCTCACCGCTAACGAACAATCCCAGGACGCCGTGATCAAGGGCTACGCCAGTGGCGCGGTGGATTACCTGTTCAAACCGTTCGACCCGCAGATCCTCAAGCCCAAGGTTCAGGCGTTACTGGAGCACCAGCGCAACCGTCGGGCGTTGCAGCGCTTGAGTCATGATCTGGAAGTCGCCCGCGCGTTTAATGCGTCGGTGCTGGATAACGCGGCCGAAGGCATTCTGGTGCTGGGTGAGGACGGAGTGATCCGCTTCGCCAATCCGGCCATCTCACGGCTGTTGAATGCGCCGGTGAAGGAGTTGGAAGGTAAGGAATTTCTCGATTACTTGCAGAAACCGCACATTGCCGAGTGGGCTGATTCCGAGTTTTACGCCCATTACAAATCCGGTCAGACCTTGCGACTGCACGACGCGCTGCTGCGAACTGCGCCCGGCCAGCAAGTGCCGGTCGCTCTTTCCTGCGCCGCGCTGCCGGCCGAGCAACACGCGATGGTGGTGACGGTGCTGGACATGTCGGTGGTGCGCCATCTGCACCAGCAACTTGAGTTCCAAGCGGTGACTGATCCGCTGACCGGGCTGCTCAATCGGCGCGGTTTTTATCAGACTGTCGAGAATCTGCTGCTGCGCGGTGAGCGCGCGGACAGCCGTTGGGTGCTGATGTACCTCGACCTCGACGGCTTCAAACGGGTCAACGATTCCCTCGGCCACGATGCCGGCGACCGTGTGTTGCGTTGGGTCTCCGAGCAGTTGAAGGCGTGCCTGCGGCCATTCGACATTCTCGCCCGGATGGGCGGTGATGAATTCACTGCGCTGCTGGATCTGGAGTTTCCCGAGCAAGCGGCGAAGATTGCCGAAAAGCTCATCGAACGGGTGTCGATCTGTCAGCAGATCGAAGGCATGGACATCGCCCTCGGCGCGAGTATCGGCATCGCCACTTACCCGGATTGCGGCAATAACCTCGACGGGCTGATGCGCGCATCTGACATCGCCATGTACGAGGCCAAACGTGCCGGGCGTCAGCAATACCGCTTCTACGATCACGAAATGAACGGCCGCGCGCGCTCGCGCTTGATGCTCGAAGAGAGTGTGCGCAACGCCATCGAGAATCGTGATTTCAATCTGGTCTATCAGCCGCAGGTGGCCATCGCCGATGGGCGGATCCGCGGTTTCGAGGCGTTGTTGCGCTGGCAGCATCCGAGTGTCGGCGATGTGCCGCCCGGCTTGTTCTTGCCGTTGCTCGAAGAGGCGACGCTGATCAGTCGGCTCGGCAGCTGGATTTATCATCGCAGCGCCGGCCAGCGCAAGGCGTGGGAAGGGCAGTTCGCGGATGATCTGGTGCTCGGCGTAAGCCTGAGCAACACCCAGTTCGGCATGCCGAATCTGGTCACCGAATTGCGTCAGGTGCTGGAGCGGCATGGCTTGCAGCCGCATCAGATGGAAGTCGAGGTGACTGAGGAAGCGCTGACGATCAATGCGGACGAAACGCGCAAGCAATTGCGGCTTTTGCGCAATCTCGGGGTGCGGGTGGCGCTGGACGATTTCGGCTCGGGCGCCTGTTCACTGGCGCATTTACGCGATCTGGAACTGGACACGCTGAAACTGGATCGACACTTGATTGCCAAATTACCTGACTCGACGCGGGATGCTTCGCTGGTGCGCAGCGTGCTTGAACTGTGCAAGGAATACGGTTTGCTGGTGATTGCTGAAGGCGTGGAAACCGTCGAGCAACTTCAGTGGCTGCAGGCCCACGGCTGCGAATATGTTCAGGGCTTCCTGGTGGCTCGACCGCTGATCGCCGAGGACGCCGTGCGCTTTGCCCAGCCGTTCGAGTGGAGCGCGTTGGCCGATTGAATTCGCTACACTGGCGACCTTTTCCTGAGCCGTGTCTGCCCGCCCGATGACTGCGTTGAAATACCTCCAGGCCTATCCCGCGAATTTGCAGGATCAGGTGCGCCAATTGATTGCCGAAGAACGCCTCGGTGACTACCTGAGCCAACGCTATCCGGATCGCCACGACGTGCAGAGCGACAAGGCGTTGTACGGCTACGCGCTCGACTTGAAGCAGGAATACCTGCGCAACGCGCCGGCCATCGACAAGGTGTTGTTCGACAACCGCCTCGACCTGACCCACCGCGCGCTCGGCCTGCACACCACGGTGTCGCGAGTGCAGGGCGGCAAGCTCAAGGCCAAGAAAGAGATCCGCATCGCCTCGCTGTTCAAGGACGCCGCGCCGCAGTTTCTGAAAATGATCGTGGTGCATGAGCTGGCGCACTTCAAAGAGTCGGATCACAACAAGGCGTTCTACAAATTGTGTGAACACATGCTGCCGGGCTATCACCAGATCGAGTTTGATCTGCGCGTGTACCTGACGTGGCGGGATATGCAGTGAACGATCAAGAGGATTCATGCATGGACGTGAGCAAGACCAAGAGCAGTTTCTATCGGCGTTTGTATGTGGCGTATCTGATCGACAGCGGTCTGGCCTGCAGCGTGCCGGCCCTGACCGAAGTCACAGGCATGCCCCGGCGTACGGCGCAGGACACGATTGCGGCGTTGGCGGACCTGGATATTGTTTGCGAGTTCGAGCAGGAAGAGGGCGGGCGTAACCATGCCGGAGGTTATCGGATTCGTGAGTGGGGCGCGATTGATCGGGGCTGGATCGAGCGCAATCTGCGGCAGGTGAAGGCGGTATTGGGGTATCCCTGAGTTGCGTGTTCGCCTTGAGATCGTTTGCCCTCACCCCAGCCCTCTCCCAGAGGTAGAGGGGGCCTATTGGGGGATATTGGGGAGAGATGCCGACGTGCACCGGCGCTGGTGAATCCATAATCGCCAAGCTTTTTCAGGTCGATGTTTAGCGCAAGACACCTCGGTCAGTCCCCTCTCCCTCCGGGAGAGGGCTAGGGTGAGGGGCTTTTCAGGAACGCCGCATACCTATATGCGGAATATCATCCTCAAGGTATTCCTCACCCGCGACAACAAACCCGTACCGCCCGTAATACCCCTGCAAATGCGCCTGCGCTGAAAGATAGATCGGCACCTGCGGCCAATGCTTATCCGCCTGCTTCAGCGCCTGTTCCATCATTTCATGTCCCAAACCTTTGCCACGCCCGGCAGGCGCCGTCAGCACCCGCCCGATCACCACGTCGCCACCCTGGGATTCCGGATCGAGCAGGCGCAGGTAAGCCATCAACTGGTCATCCTCCCAACCCATCAGGTGATAGGTATCGCCGTCCAGATCCTGGCCGTCGAGGTCCGGGTAAGCGCATTTCTGTTCGACCACGAACACTTCCGACCGCAGCTTCAACAGCGCGTACAGCTGCTCCTTGCCCAGATCGCTGTGATGTTTGCAAACCCACTCGATTGTCATCTTCTGATTCCTTGAACTGTGTCGCCCGATACTAAGCGCCGCGACGAATTCTGTCTGTATGGCGCATTAATCTGTGACGAAGGCCAAAATGCCATCATTCCTTTTCCGCGCCGCTGACATCTTTGTGTAATCTGCTGGGAAGCGCTGTGCGATGGCTTCAATGAGCTAACGTTAGGGCCTGGGATTTGCCGGAAAAGGGGTCTTGGGGTTTTGACTGGAAAGCACGCCGGGCTGCCCGCCCGCTAAGGATTTTCAAGCATGCCGCGATTGCATCAAGCCTTTGCTTTGGTCGGGTTGCTGTTGCTGGGTCAAAGCGCTGCAGCAGAGAAACTGCGGCTGGTGTTCAACGTCTGGCCACCGTTTACCGATGACACGCTGGTCAATGGCGGCGTGGCCACCGATATCGTCAGCACTGCACTGGCGCGTGCCGGCTATGCCAGCGCCTACGAACAAGTGCCGTGGGCGCGGGCGTTGCTCGGTGTTGGTGAGGGGCGTTATGACGTGCTGGTCAACGCCTGGTACAACGACGACCGCAAGAAGCTCGGGCAGTTTTCCGGTGAGTATCTGCTCAACCGCATCCGCTTTATCAAGCGTAAAGACGCCCCCATCGAATACAACAACCTGCAGGAGTTGCACACTTATCCGATTGCGGTGGTGCGCGGTTATGCCTATTCACCGCCGTTCGATGGCGACAGCGCGTTGCAGAAAGTCCCTGTGCATAACTTCGCCATGGCCGTGCGCATGCTTGCGGCAGATCGGGTCAAGCTGACGCTGGAAGACGAGTTCGTCGCGCGCTATTACCTGGCGCGCGAATCATCGAAAGTGCGCAATTCCGTGGAGTTTCTGCCCAAGCCGCTGAGCGAGAACAGCCTGCATATTCTGGTCAGCCTGAAGAACCCGCAGCATGCGCAGATCGTCGCCGGGTTTGATCGGGCGATTGCGGCGATGAAAGCTGATGGCAGTTATGACAAGTTGCTCAGGCAGCATGGAATGTGAGCTGACTCATGCCTCGCTGGTGTCCTTGATCAGATGCGCCGCCAGGGTGCGCAACGGCCCCAGCTGGCGGCAGATCAGCGCCAGTTGGGTTTGCACCAGCCGCTGGCCTTCATCGATCTCGTCGGGCATCTGCTCCAGTTCGTTGGCCAGCGCTTCCTCTTCATCACTCTGAATCGCAATCGGCTGCTTGCTCGCCAGCCCCTGCGCGATCTCATCAATGCTCGCCGCCAGACTCACGCCCGCGCCATCGATCAGATGCTCGCGTACATCCGGCGGTAGCGGAGTGTCGCGGTGCGCACCGAGGCCCGAGAGATAGCTGAGCAACGTGTGCGACAGCACCAGAAAGCGGAAACCGACATCGGCTTCTTTGCGGAAATGCCCCGGCTCCATGAGCATGTTGGCCAGCGTAGTCGAAAGCGCCGCATCGGCGTTGTGCGCGTTGCGGCGGGCCAGACGATAGGCGAGGTCATCGCTCTTGCCGGCGGCGTATTGCTGCATGATCTGCCGCAGATAGATGCTGTTGCAGGTCAGCGTATTGGCCAGCACTTTGTTCAGGCGCCGACCCTGCCAGTCCGGCAGAAACAGAAATACCGCAAGGCCGGCGATCAAACTGCCGAGCAACGTATCGAACAACCGCGGCAGGAACAGTCCATAACCGTCGCCGACCTGGTTGAAGCAGAACAACACCATGATCGTGATCGCGGCCGTCGCCAGCGTGTAGCGCGTGGTGCGGTTGGTGAAGAACACCACCCCGGCGGCGATGGCGAAACATGACTGCACCAGCGGACTCGGGAACAGATCGAACAGTGCCCACGCCACGGTCAGGCCGATAGCGGTGCCGAAAATCCGCTGACCGAGCTTGCGCCGCGTCGCGCCATAGTTCGGCTGGCAGACAAACAGCGTGGTGAGAATGATCCAGTAACCCTGCGACGGGTGAATCAGATGCACCATGCCGTAGCCGATACTCAACGCCAGCGGCAGGCGCAGGGCATGGCGGAACAGCAGCGAAGTCGGTGTCAGTTGTGTGCGCAGACGAATCCACACGTCTTTGAAATTGCGCGGCGAGCGGTCGAGCAGGCTGCTGTCGGTAGCGTCCGCGAGTGCATCGGGATTGCTCGCGTCGCTGAGCAAACGGTCGAGGGTGCCGAGGTTGGCCGCCAGTGCGCGCAGCGAGCGCAGTAAGCCGCGCCATGCCGGGTTGTTCTGGATGCGCAAGTGTTCGAGGGAGGCGTGCAGGTCGTTCAGCGCTTCGGCAAAACTCGCGTCATAGATGAACGGCTGGCGCATCTGGATTGATTCGGCCAGAGCTCGGCAAGCCTTGCCTTGCTGGCGCAGCAGGCGCTGGCAGCGGAACAACACGTCGCTGTGGAAAAAGGCATCGGCCAGCGCGTTGTACGGATAGTGCGAAGAACTGGCGCGTTCGTGGATGTCCTGTGCGAGGAAGTACAGCTTCAGGTAGCGGCTGACTTTCGAGCCGGGGCGACCGTTGCCGACCCGGTGCAGGATGATTTCCTTGGCGCTGTTCAGGGCGGCCACGACACGACCATTCTGCTGCGCCAATTCCAGGCGCCGGGCTTCAACGTCCATCTGCCGGATCGGCTCGAACAGTGCGGATTTCAGCTTCAGGTAAAAACCCAGTTCACGGAACAGCCGCGCCAGACTCTGCTGTACCGGTTGGTTGGAAAACATCGCCTGCCACAGAACCGAGAGCAAGCCGTACCACGCGGCGCCAGCCACCAGCAGCATCGGCTCATGCCAGAAATCGGTGACCGCACCGCCGCGCTGATCCACGCCGATCATCGTGTAGACAGACAGAATCAAGGTTGCCGAAGCGATCGCACCATAACGCTCGCCGAGTGCACCGAGCATGGTCAGGCCGAAGCTTGCCAGCGCCAGCGCAATGGCGAAAACGATGGGATAGGGGAAAAGCAATTCCACCGACAGCGCGGCGACGCTGAAACACACCAGCGTTACGGCGAGTGCGTTGAGGCGGCCTTGCCAACTGTCGTCGGTTTCGGCCAGGGCGCTGGCGATAATCCCGAGGAACAACGGGATCAGCAGCCCCATTTCATCCTGATACCAACACAGCGCCATGCTGCCGGTCAGGGCGATGAACACCCGCACGCTGTAGCTGAATTTATCCAGCGCCCACAGGCGCCGCAAAGACTGACGAAACGAGGTCGAGGACATGAAGTGCGAAGGCCTTCCGAGGCGATGCCGCTAAATTGAGCCAGTAATGACGCCGACGCAATGGCGCCGATCACATCTGACAGCAAAAAATGTTCCTTGCTGCTTCTGTACCCTCTGAAATCAACCGCGTCCCTGTAGGAGCTGCCGCAGGCTGCGATCTTTTGATCTTGTTTTTAAGATCAAGATCAAAAGATCGCAGCCTGCGGCAGCTCCTACAGGAGAGTGTTGTTTCGGTCAGACGTACTGCGCGGCAGCGTAACCGGAGGCCCAGGCCCACTGGAAGTTGAAGCCGCCCAGATGCCCGGTGACGTCGAGCACTTCGCCGACGAAATACAGGCCGGGGCTTTTCAGCGATTCCATGGTTTTCGACGAGACTTCGCGCGTGTCCACGCCGCCCAGTGTTACTTCGGCGGTGCGATAACCTTCGGTGCCGGCCGGGACGACTTTCCAGCTGCCCAGCTTCTCGGCGATCTCCGCCAGTTCCGCGTGGGTGTACTGCTTCATCGGCTTGGACACGAACCAATTGTCCGCCAGCAGGTTGGCCATCTTCTTGGTGAAGATCTCGCCGAGCAGGGTTTTCAATTCGCTGTTCGGGCGCTCGGCGGTTTGCTGTTGCAGCCAGCTGGCGGCGTCATGATCCGGCAGCAGGTTGATCTCCACCGTGTCGCCGGATTCCCAGAACGAGGAAATCTGCAAAATCGCCGGGCCGCTGAGACCACGATGCGTGAACAGGATGTTCTCGCGAAAACTCTGATCGTTGCAGCTGACCAGACAATCCACCGAGGTGCCGGATAATTCGGTGCACAGCTCTTTCAACTGATCGGTGATGGTGAACGGCACCAGCCCGGCGCGAGTCGGCAGCAATTCGTGGCCGAACTGTTTGGCGACCTGATAACCGAAGCCGGTAGCGCCCAGCGTCGGGATCGACAGACCTCCAGTGGCGATCACCAGAGACTGGCATTGGATCTGCCCGAGCGTGGTGTCGAGCAGGTAACCGCCTTCGACTTTCTCGATGGTCTGAATCGAGGTGTCGAGGTGCAGGCTGACGCCGACCTGATCGCACTCGGTGAGGAGCATTTCGAGGATGTCGCTGGATTTGTTATCGCAGAACAACTGGCCGAGTTTTTTCTCGTGGTAGGGCACGCCGTGCTTGGCGACCATACCGATGAAATCCCACTGGGTGTAACGCGCCAGCGCGGATTTGCAGAAATGCGCGTTGTGCGAGAGGAAATTGCTCGGCTCGGTGTACATGTTGGTGAAATTGCAGCGGCCACCGCCGGACATCAGGATTTTCTTGCCGGCCTTGTTCGCATGATCGAGCAGCAACACCTGACGCCCACGCCCGGCGGCGGTCAGTGCACACATCAAACCTGCGGCGCCAGCGCCAATGATCACGACTTCGGTAGAGCGCAAAACGGTGTCCTCAAAAGTTTTATAGATTCACCGACTACCCAATGTGGGAGCGGGCTTGCCCGCGATGAGGCCAGCACATTCAACATAGATGTTGTCTGTCAGTCCGTCATCGCGGGCAAGCCCGCTCCCACAGGGATTTAAGCCGTTCTTACAAGATGCGGACGCGCAGCGAGCGGCCTTTGATCTTGCCGTCGTTCAGACGCTGCAACGCCTGCATCGCCACGGTGCGTTCAACCGCCACATAGGCCTGGAAGTCGAAGATCGCGATCTTGCCAACCTGTGCGCCCGGAATCCCGGCGTCGCCAGTCAGAGCACCGAGAATGTCGCCCGGACGCACTTTGTCTTTACGCCCGCCACCGATGCACAGCGTGCTCATCGGCGGCTGCAGCGGGGCGCCGCCCTGGGATTTCAGGTTATCGACCTGATCCCAGTTCAGCGGCGATTTCTGCAGTTGTTCGATAGCCTGCGCGCGGTGCGCTTCCGACGGCGCGACCAGGCTGATCGCGATACCTTTTTCGCCCGCACGACCGGTACGGCCAACGCGGTGAATATGGATTTCCGAGTCGCGCGCCAGTTCGACGTTGAGCACCATGTCCAGCGAATCGATGTCCAGACCACGCGCGGCGACGTCGGTGGCGACGAGTACCGAAGTACTGCGGTTGGCGAACATCGCCAGCACCTGGTCGCGGTCACGCTGCTCCAGATCGCCGTGCAGGCCGACGGCGGAAATGCCTTTGGAGGTCAGGTGATCAACGGTTTCCTGCACTTGCTGCTTGGTGAAGCAGAACGCCACGCAAGACGCCGGACGGAAGTGGTGCAGGACTTTGGTCACCACGCTCATGCGCTCTTCCGGGGTGATCTCGTAGAAACGCTGCTCGATCTGCGTGTCATCGTGGAACGCTTCGGCTTTAACCGTTTGCGGATCACGCATGAACTTCGACGCAAGTTGCTTGATGCCCACCGGGTAGGTCGCGGAGAACAGCAGCGTCTGACGGCGCGCAGGCGTCTTCTCAATGATGTCTTCGATGGCGTCGTAGAAACCCATGTCGAGCATGCGGTCGGCTTCGTCGAGGATCAGCGTGTTCAGGCCGTCGAGGACCAGCGAACCCTTGCGCAAGTGCTGCTGGATGCGTCCCGGCGTGCCGACGATGATGTGCGCGCCGTGCTCCAGCGAAGCGATTTGCGGGCCGAAGGACACGCCGCCGCACAGGGTCAGAATCTTGATGTTGTCTTCGGCACGGGCCAGACGACGGATTTCCTTGGCGACCTGGTCAGCCAGTTCGCGCGTCGGGCAGATCACCAGTGCCTGGCAACCGAAGTAGCGCGGATTGATCGGGTTCAGCAGGCCGATGCCGAACGCAGCGGTTTTGCCGCTGCCGGTCTTGGCCTGAGCGATCAGGTCCATCCCTTTGAGGATCACCGGCAAGCTCTGCGCCTGAATTGGCGTCATCTGGGCATAACCGAGAGATTCGAGGTTAGCCAGCATGGCGGCGGAGAGCGGCAGAGTATTAAAAGCGGTGGCGATGGTGGTCACGGGACTGGCCTGCAAAACAAAATGTCGCGCAGTGTACCAGCCCGGTGGCCATTCGCCCTAAGGCTCGATGTGTTCTTCCGGACGTTTGACCCGCCGTCCGTCATTCTTCGACAGTTGCGAGAAGATCGTTGCAGCCAGCATGGCCATGATGCCAACGGTGACGAACGTGAGCTGAAATGCGCCCAACACGGTGTCAATGCCGTCGTTTCCGACCTCTGCCGTGAAGCCGCCGAGCAAGGCGCCGGCACAGGCGACGCCGAGGCTCAACGACAGTTGCGCGACCACCGACAACAAGCTGTTGCCGCTGCTGGCGCTGGCGTCGTCGAGGTCGATCAGGGTCACGGTGTTCATTGCGGTGAATTGCAGCGAATTGATCGCGCCGAGCACAGCCAGCAGGCACAGCAGCAGCCAGTACGGCGTCTGCTCGCTGACCAGGCCCATGCTCGCCAGCATGATCCCCAGCAGCAACGTATTAGCCGTGAGAATGATGCGGTAGCCAAAACGCTCGATCAGCGGCCGCGCCACGGATTTGGCGAACATCGCCGCAGCCGCCAGCGGCAACATGCTCATGCCCGCTTGCGACGGCGAATAACCCAGCGCCACTTGCAGCAGCAACGGCACCAGAAACGGCAGGGCGCCGCTGCCCAAACGGGCGAACAGGTTGCCGAGAATCCCGACGGCAAACGTGCGGGTTTTGAACAAAGAAGGCGCGAACAGCGGATTTTCAATGTGCCCGGCCCGCAACCAGTAAGCCGCCAGACAAGCCATGCCGCCAAACAGCAACAGCATCACCCGCAGGTGCGGCAGGTGCAACTCGCCGAGGCCTTCCATGGCGATGGTGATCAGCACCATCGCCGCGCCGAACAGCAGAAAACCCAGGCTATCGAAGCGCGTGCGCTCGCTGCCGCGCAGGTCGGGAATGAATTTCCACACCGCGTAGCAACCGATGGCGCCGACCGGCAGGTTGATCAGGAAAATCCAGTGCCACGTCAGATATTCAACCATCCAGCCGCCCATGGTCGGGCCGATCAGCGGGCCGAGCAGGCCGGGGATGGTGATGAACCCCATGATCCGCACCAGTTCCGAGCGCGGGTAGGCGCGCAACACCACCAGGCGCCCGACCGGCAGCATCAGTGCGCCGCCGAGGCCTTGAATCACCCGCGCGCCGATCAGCATGCTCAGGCTGTTGGAAAGCGCGCAAAGCAGCGAGCCGATGCTGAACAGCAGAATCGCGCCGAAAAAGATTTTCTTGGTACCGAAGCGGTCGGCGATCCAGCCCGAGGCCGGGATCAGCAATGCGACCGTGAGCATGTACGCGATGATCACGCCCTGCATGCGCAGCGGATCTTCAGCGAGATCGCGGGCCATGGCCGGCAGGGCGGTGTTGAGAATGGTCCCGTCGAGGGACTGCATGAAGAACGCAATGGCCACGACCCACGGCAACCAGCGGGCGGTGATGGCGTCGAGAGGCAGGCGGTTGGGCATGGAACCTCTGGTGGGTGGTTAATCCGGATTTCTCGTTCTGACCTGAATCCCTGTGGCGAGGGAGCTTGCTCCCGCTCGGCTGCGCAGCAGTCGTAAATCCGGCCAATCCGGTATCACTGGAATACCGCGTTGCCTGGTTTTGGGGTTGCTGCGCAACCCAGCGGGAGCAAGCTCCCTCGCCACAGTGTGTTATGCGCTAGAGGGTCAAGGTCAATCGGCTGACCAGCGCTCCCGGCAGCAGCGCTGAGGAGGTATTGCGCTGGCTATAAGTGCTCGCCGACAACAGCAACTCGCGCTCTGCCGTCAACGCTTCCAGCTGCGAACCAAGCAGGCTGTAAGCACTGTCATCAAAACGCATGGTGCTGACCGGCGCCTGAATCTCGCCGTTCTCGACCCAGAACGTCGCAAACCGGGTCATCCCGGTCAAACGCGCCGCCGGCTGATCGGAGAAGTTCAGGTACCACAGGTTGCTGATGTACAGCCCGGTGCCCAATTGCTTGAGGATCTCCGCTTGCGGCAGATCACCGGCGGCCATGTTCAGCGCACTCGGCGCTTCACCGCCGCCGGCGCCGTTAGCCGTCAGGCCATACTCGGCAGCGCTGCGCGAGCCGACCAATTGCTCGCCGGCCTTGCCTTCGATGATCAGCCGCAGATCGCTGCGCGGATAACCTTCGCCGGAGAATGCCGGGCTTAGCGAGTCGCTGACTTTCTCATCCAGCGACACCAGCGGACTGAACGACTGATCGCCGACATACAGCTTTTGCAGCGGACTGCTCTTGCTTGCAATCGACTGCGCCGAGAACCCGCCCCAGCACAGCATGCTCATGATTTCTTCCAGCGCGGCAGGTGCCAGATAAGCGCGGTATTGCCCCGGCGCCAGGGTGCGCAACGGCCGACCGAGAAACTCCAGTTGCTCGCGCGCCTGCTGGAAGCGCTGGGCGAAACCCTCGCTGCTCCAGTCATGCCCGGCATAGCTAGCTTTAACCGCTTCGCCGTTCTCGTGGAACAGGCTGAAGTCGAAGTTGAAACTGTTGGCCTGATGCCAGCCAAACGCGCCCGCCGAACTGGCAAAGCCACGGCTGATCGGCCCGGCGGCATAGAAACCGACCAGGTCCAGACCTTCAGCGGCTTGGGCGATTTCCGCCACAACCTGCTCGGTGTCCGGCAGTGGAATGTCCTGCACATTCTGGCTCTGCCAGTCGTTGTGATTGAGCAGCAGGTACGGATCCTGCGGCAGCAACGGCAGGGTTTCGCGCAATTGTTGCAGGCCTTCGGCGAGGCGTTGCAGATCGGCGTCCTGATCACCGGAGAGGGTGATTTGCAGATCAGCGTGGCGCCCGTCATCGACCAGCTTCAGACCGATATCGGCCTGCTGCACTTGCCCGGCCTGACGCACCTTGGCGTGATTGAAGCGCACGAACGCCGAGGACTCGGCGGCGTAGCTGACAGTGAATTGTTCCGGCTCGCGCACCGCGTCACGCAGCCAGTTGACCAGTGTCTTGAAGGCCTCGGCCTGATTCTTTACCGTACTCATCAGGCGTCTCCCCCAAACACATCAACATTGCTGAACACGCAGGCCGGCGAAGCGTGGCCGACGCGGATTACCTGATTCGGTTCGCCTTTGCCGCAGTTCGGCGTGCCGAGCACCTTGACGGTGTTGGCGTCGCCGACCGCGCGCAGGCTCTTCCAGAAGTGCGCGGAAATCGCCCGGTAATTCGGGTTTTTCACCACGCCTTTGAGTTCGCCGTTCTCGATCAACTGGCCCCATTCGCAGCCGAACTGGAATTTGTTGCGCGCATCGTCAATCGACCATGAGCGGTTGGTGCTCATCAGAATGCCGTGCTCGATGCCGCCGATCAATTGCTCCAGCGACTGGTCGCCCGGCTCGATGTTGAGGTTGGCCATGCGGTCGATCGGCGGACGGTTCCAGCCACAGGCGCGGCTGTTGGCCACGCCATCGAGACCGGCGCGGAACTGCGACAGCGCACCGCCCAATGGGCGCAACAGCAGGCCCTCGCGAATCAGGAATTGCTTGCTGGCGGCAGTGCCGTCGTCGTCATGGCCATAGCTGGCGAGTTCTTCCGGGATGTCCGGATCGAAGGTCACGTTGAGCAATTTCGAGCCATATTGCAGGCTGCCGAAATCGGCGGCTTTGACGAAACTGGTGCCGGCGTAATTGCGCTCATCGCCGAGAATCCGGTCAAGTTCCAGCGGGTGACCGATAGATTCGTGGATCTGCAGCATCATCTGATCCGGCATCAACAACAGGTCGCGCGGACCTTGCGGGGTGTTCGGCGCGAGCAGCAATTGCAGCGCCTGATCGGCGACTTGCGGGCCGGCGCCGACCAGACCACAACGGCTGATCACGTCCGCGCCGCCCTGTTGGCCAAAGTTCTCGCGGCCGAGGCTGCGGGTCTGGCTGTCGTTGCCGTCATATGCAGTGACGTCGAGACTTGGATACACGAAGCGCTGGGCCCGGCGCAGTTCCGCCCCGGCGCTGCTCAGATAGATCTGCTCGACGTTGGTGATGCCGACGCTGACTTCCCAACTCACCAGGCGCTCATCCTTTGGCACCGAGGCGGACTCCTTGCCGAGCAGCTCATAGCAATCGCTCAGGGACGGGAATGCTTGCGCGTAATCGGGTGAAAAGTAATCCGCGCGATCGCTCGACACCGGCTGCTCGCGCAGATCGAGCAAGGCGTGCGGCTTGAGTCGGCGGGCTTGCTGTTCGGCGCGTTCGAGGGCGGCTTGCAGGCCTTGCTGCGACAGGTCATTGGTCGCGGCATAGGCTTCGACGCCGTTGACGCGCACGGTGAGCATCGCCCCTTCGTCACGGCTCAGGCTCGGCGGTTCGGCGACATTCTTGCGCACCGACAGGAACTGGCCGGACTCACGTACATACCGCAGGGAAAAAAACTCAGCGCCCGTGCGCAAGGCAGCAAAGCGCTGCTTGAGCTGGGGGTGGAAATCGAACATTCAGGAACCTCCGTGTAATGGGAGTAGCGGCGATGCAGTTCGGCGGGGAAGGGGTGAAACGATTGCGCGAGGTCTAGAGTAGGCCTGCGTGGGGGTAGGATCAAGTGAAGAGGGGGTGTAGGGGGATTTACTGTGAATCAGATGGAGGTGTGCTGATTTTGAGGGCCTCATCGCTGGCAAGCCAGCTCCCACAGGTTTTTTTGGTGATCACAACATCTGTGAACAACACAAATCACTGTTGGAGCAGGTAAGCCATCTCCCACAAGATTTGTGAACGACACAAAACCCTGTGGGAGCTGGCTTGCCAGCGATTAGCCTTGATGCGGTGTAACGATCTTACTGAGCAACAGGCGTGATATCACGCATCGGCTTGCCTTTCACCGGTGCATCGCCAGCCACGTAGTACGCGGCGTTGCTGCGCGGCAGTGGCTGACGGCCACGGATCTTGTCGGCGATTTTCTCGGCGATCATGATCGTCGGGGCGTTCAGGTTGCCGGTGGTGATGATCGGCATGATCGAAGCATCGACCACACGCAGACCCTGCATGCCATGCACGCGACCTTCGCCATCCACGACCGCCATCTCGTCGGTGCCCATCTTGCACGAGCAGGACGGGTGGAACGCGGTTTCGGCGTGTTCACGGATGAACTTGTCCAACTGCTCATCGGTTTGCACTTCGATGCCCGGGCTGATTTCGCGGCCCCGGAACTGGTCCAGTGCCGGCTGCTGCATGATTTCACGGGTCAGGCGGATGCCGTCACGGAATTCCTGCCAGTCCTGCTCGGTGGCCATGTAGTTGAACAGGATGCTCGGGTACTCGCGCGGGTCTTTCGACTTGGCCTGGATGCGACCACGGCTTGGCGAACGCATGGAACCCATGTGCGCCTGGAAACCGTGCTCTTTCACACCGTTGCTGCCGTTGTAGTTAATCGCGACCGGCAGGAAATGGTACTGGATGTTCGGCCATTCGAATTCCGGACGCGAACGGATGAAACCGCCGGCCTCGAACTGGTTGCTGGCGCCGATACCGGTGCCGTTGAACAGCCACTCGGCACCAATGGCCGGCTGGTTGTGCCAGAGCAGCGACGGGTACAGTGAAACCGGCTGAGTGCAAGCATATTGCAGGTACAGCTCAAGGTGATCCTGCAGGTTTTCACCGACGCCCGGCAGGTCGTGAACCACCGGAATGTCGAGCTGGTTCAGCAGTGCGGCAGGGCCGACACCGGAACGTTGCAGAATCTGCGGCGAAGCGATGGCGCCGGAGCACAGCAGGACTTCTTTGCGGGCGCGGGCTTCAACGCGCTCTTCAGCGGCGCCGATCAAGTAACGCACGCCGGTCGCACGCTTGCCTTCGAACAGAATCTTGTCGGTCAGGGCATGGGTGACGATGGTCAGGGTCGAACGCTTTTTCGCCGTGTCGAGGTAACCACGGGCGGTGGAAGCACGACGGCCGTTCGGCGTCACGGTGCGGTCCATCGGGCCGAAGCCTTCTTGCTGGTAGCCGTTCAAGTCTTCGGTGCGCGGGTAACCGGCCTGCACGCCCGCTTCAACCATGGCGTGGAACAGCGGGTTGTTGCCAGCCTTCGGCGTGGTCACGCTGACCGGGCCTTCGCCGCCGTGGTAATCGTTCGGGCCGATGTCACGGGTTTCCGCTTTGCGGAAGTACGGCAGGCAGTCGAGGTAGCTCCAGTCTTCCAGACCTGGCAGTTTCGACCAGCCGTCGTAATCCATCGCGTTGCCACGGATGTAGCACATGCCGTTGATCAGCGACGAACCGCCGAGGCCTTTGCCGCGACCGCATTCCATCCGGCGGCCGTCCATGTGTGGCTCTGGATCGGTTTCGTAAGCCCAGTTGTAACGACGACCCTGCAGCGGGAATGCCAGTGCAGCGGGCATTTGCGTGCGGAAGTCGAGACGATAATCCGGGCCGCCGGCTTCGAGCAGCAGAACGGTGACGCCTTCGTCTTCAGTCAGACGGGTCGCCAGGGTGTTACCGGCCGAGCCGGCACCGATGATGATGTAATCGAATTCTTGGGACATTGGATGCACCCTCTTTGATAGTGGTCAGGTCAACTGTGCCCGCGCACCTGTGGCGAGGGGATTTATCCCCGTTCGGCTGCGCAGCAGTCGCAAAATCAGCGACCGGGATCTATCTGAAAGTCTGCAGTGTCTGGATGGGGCCGCTTCGCAGCCCAACGGGGATAAATCCCCTCGCCACAAAGGCCCCATCCGACTCTGAGTCAGATCAGAACACCGAGACGTAATCGCCCAGTTCGACCTGTACCGATTTGATGCGGGTGAAGTTGTTCAACGAGCTGATGCCGTTCTCACGGCCAACGCCCGACTGCTTGTAACCGCCAACCGGCATTTTTGCGTCGGACTCGCCCCAGGCGTTGATCCAGCAGATACCGGCTTCCAGTTGATGAATCACGCGGTGAGCGCGGTTCAGGTCTTTGGTAACCACACCGGCGGCCAGGCCGAAGTCGGTGTCGTTGGCGCGGCGGATCACTTCTTCTTCGGTCTCGTACGACAGGATCGCCATGACCGGGCCGAAGATTTCTTCGCGGACGATGGTCATGTCGTCGGTGCAGTCAGTGAACACGGTTGGAGCCACGAATGCGCCTTTGGCGAATTCGCCGTCGGTCAGACGACCGCCACCGCACAGGACGCGCGCACCTTCTTCCATACCTTTGGCGATGTATCCGAGCACGCTTTCCATGTGGGCGAAGCTGACCAGCGGGCCGAAGTTGGTGTTTTCGTCTTCCGGGTTGCCAACGCGGATACGCTTAACGCGTTCAACGATCTTGGCTTCGAAAGCGGCTTTCAGGTGGCTCGGTACGAACACGCGAGTGCCGTTGGTGCAGACCTGGCCGGAGCTGTAGAAGTTGGCCATCATCGCGGTGTCGGCAGCGCGATCCAGATCGGCGTCGTCGAAAATGATCAGCGGCGACTTGCCACCGAGTTCCATGGTCACGTCTTTCAGCGAGGATGCCGAAGCGCTGGCCATGACTTTCTTGCCGGTGTCGGTGCCGCCGGTGAAGGAGATCTTCTCGATGCGCGGGTGCTCGGTCAGCCAGGTGCCGACTTCACGGCCGCTGCCGGTCAGAACGTTGAACACGCCAGCCGGAACGCCGGCTTCGGTGTAGATTTCAGCCAGTTTCAGCGTGGTCAGCGAGGTGACTTCGCTTGGCTTGAAGATCATCGCGTTACCGGCGGCCAGCGCTGGAGCGGATTTCCACAGAGCAATCTGGATCGGGTAGTTCCACGCGCCGATACCGGCAACCACGCCCAGCGGCTCGCGACGGGTGTAGACGAACGCGGTGTCACGCAGCGGGATCTGCTCGCCTTCGATGGCGGGCACCAGGCCTGCGTAGTATTCCAGCACGTCAGCGCCGGTGACGATGTCGACGTATTTGGTTTCGGAGAATGCTTTACCGGTGTCCAGGGTTTCCAGAGCGGCCAGTTCATCGTTGCGCTCGCGCAGGATGTCGACGGCACGACGCAGGATGCGCGAACGCTCCATGGCGGTCATCGCAGCCCAGATTTTCTGGCCCTTTTCGGCGCTGACGACAGCGCGCTCGACGTCTTCCTTGGTCGCACGTTGTACTTGTGCGAGGACTTCACCGTTAGCCGGGTTGATGGCTTCGAAGGTGGCGTCGCTGCTGGCATCGGAGTACGCGCCATCAATGTAGAGTTTTTGCAGTTCGAAACGGGCCATAGTGTCCTCGCAAGAGCATAAGTGGTTGGCGTTGGTCACCGGGTGAGCCATATACAGCTGTGGCATCGCTGGTCGGTGACAGTTCAGGGGCCGAGCGTTTTCTCTGTGCTCTAGCTCACCTGCTTGGCCAATTGGAAATCCATGTATTCGTAAGCGATCTGTTGCGCCTGCTCGGTGTCGAAAGCGTCTCCCGACAGCGCGCCGCGCAACCACAAACCGTCGATCAGAGCTGCCAGTCCTCGCGCTGCGCTGCGCGCATCTTCGAGCGGCAACACCCGGCGGAACTCGCAGCACAGGTTGGAATACAGGCGGTGATCGTTGATCCGCTGCAACCTGTGCAATGACGGCTGATGCATGCTGGTGGCCCAGAAGGCCAGCCAGGTTTTCATTGCCGGTCCATTGACCTGGCTGGCGTCGAAGTTGCCTTCGATGATCACCTGCAGATGGGCCCGTGGGCTGTCATCTGTCAGCGCCTGACGGCGCGCGGTGACGTTCTCGCTGAGGACGTTCATCAGATACCGCATCGTGGCGGCGATCAGGCCATTCTTGTCCTGAAAATAATGACTGATGATGCCATTCGAGACACCGGCCAAACGGGCGATCAGCGCAATGCTGGCGTCCCCCATGCCGACCTGATCAACCGCCAGCAATGTGGCTTCGATCAACTGTTGGCGGCGGATGGGTTGCATACCGACCTTGGGCATCTTGCACATCTCCTTAGGCCTTCCGAGGGGCGATCAACGCTCATCGGATTGACGGCCAGTCTATTTTGTTTTGATTGAACGTTCAATCAACAAAGAATAAGATCTGCGACAAATCGTCGCTACCTACAGGTTTTTCCTACGTGTAAATGGCGAGTATCCGACATCTAAATCGGCTCGAAACCTATACGCCACGGCGTTTCTGGGGCTTCGGGTTTTTCGCGGTGTCTTTATATCACCCGCTGGTCGGCTGCCAAGTAACCGATTGGTCGGGTGCCCGTGTTGCCTTGTGTTCTTCTCTCGCACTGCCTGGAGCATTTGTGCCATGAGTTCTGCCTTTCTTATAAAGACCCCGCCCGAGAAGGTGACGGTCAACGGTTGGGTGTTCTACACCTCTACCGCGCTGATTCTGTTGTTGACCGCCATTCTGATCATCGCCCCGCAAGAGGCCGGCAGAATGTTGGGAGTGGCTCAGGCCTGGTTGTCGCGCAGCTTCGGCTGGTACTACATGGTGGTGATTGCCGCCTATCTGGTATTCGTCGTGGGTCTGGCGTTTTCCTCGTACGGCAAACTCAAACTGGGCAGCAAGGACGACACCCCGGATTTCAGTTACGGCGCCTGGGCGGGGATGCTGTTCTCGTCGGGTATCGGTATTTCGCTGTTGTACTTCGGCGCATCCGAGCCACTGGATCACTACTTCAATCCGCCGGAAGGCGTGGCCGGCAGCAACCTCGCGGCGCGTCAGGCGGTTCAGCTGACGTTCCTGCACTGGGGCCTGCACGGCTGGGCGATCTACGCACTGGTCGGTCTGGCCGTGGCGTATTTTGCTTACCGCCACAACCAGCCGCTGGCCTTGCGTTCGGCGCTGTATCCGCTGGTCGGCGAGCGCTGGGTCAAAGGCGCGGCCGGGCACGCGGTGGACGGCTTCGGCATGTTCGTGACCCTGCTGGGGCTGGTGACCAATCTGGGGATTGGGTCGCTGCAAGTGTCGTCGGGGCTGGAAAACCTGTTCGGCATGGAACACAGCAACACCAACCTGCTGATCGTGATCATCGTGATGAGCACCGTGGCGACCATCGCTGCCGTGTCCGGCGTGGAAAACGGCATCCGTCGTCTGTCCAACCTGAACATCGTGCTGTTCAGCGGTCTGCTGATTTTCGTGCTGCTGTTTGGCCCGACCCTGCACCTGCTCAACGGCTTCGTGCAGAACATCGGTGACTACCTGAACGGCATCGTGCTGAAAACCTTCGACCTGTATGTGTACGAAGGCAGCGGCGAGAAGTCTGAACGCTGGATGGGTCTGTGGACGCTGTTCTACTGGGCCTGGTGGATTTCCTGGGCCCCATTCGTCGGCATGTTCATCGCGCGGATTTCCCGTGGTCGTACCGTGCGTGAACTGGTGGCCGGCGTGCTGCTGATTCCGCTGGGCTTCACCCTGGCCTGGCTGTCGATCTTCGGTAACTCGGCGCTGGACCTGGTGATGAACCATGGGGCGGTGGAACTCGGCAAGACGGCGCTGGAACAGCCGTCGATGGCGATCTACCAACTGCTTGAGCATTACCCGGCGTCGAAGATTGTCATCGGTGTGTCGATCTTCGTCGGTTTCGTACTGTTCCTGACCCCGGCCGACTCTGGCGCGGTGATGATGGCCAACCTTTCCTGCAAGGGCGGCAACGTTGACGAAGATGCGCCGCACTGGCTGCGGATTTTCTGGTCGGCGGTGATCACGCTGGTGACCATCGGTCTGCTGTTCGCCGGTAACTTCGAAGCCATGCAAACCATGGTGGTGCTGGCCGGTCTGCCGTTCTCGGTGGTGCTGGTGTTCTTCATGTTCGGCCTGCACAAGCAGATGCGTCTGGACGTGCAGATCGAGCAGGAACAGGCGCAACTGGCTGAACGTGGTCGTCGTGGTTTCAGTGAGCGTCTGACGCAACTGGATCTGCAACCGAGCCAATCGGTGGTACAGCGCTTCATGGACAAGCACGTCAGCCCGGCGCTGGAAGATGCGACCGCGCAGATGCGTGCTCAGGGTCTGGAAGTGCAGACGCTGTTGGGCAAATCCAAGCGCTGCATGGGCGTGCGCGTCGAGATGGAAGAGGGCAACCCTTTCGTTTACGAAGTCAGCCTCGATGGCTATCTGGCGACCCCGACTGAATCGGCGCAGTCCGACGAGGAGCGCCAGCGTTACTACCGGGCCGAGGTGTATCTGCACAACGGCAGCCAGGACTACGACCTGATGGGCTTCACCCAGGATCAGATCACACGTGATGTGCTCGATCAGTTTGAAAGCCATCGGCAACTCCTTGGCCGGGTGTATAGCTAAGATCAAGGGCTACCCCTCACCCCAGCCCTCTCCCTAAGGGAGAGGGAGCAGATCGTCGTGATCTTCAAGGCCTGAGTTCGACTCGATAATTCAGGTCGATGTAGCTTGGAAGTACAACTTGGTCAGTCCCCTCTCCCTCCGGGAGAGGGTTAGGGTGAGGGGCTCTTTTCCCTGACCCAATAAAAAAGGGATCGCTCACCGCGATCCCTTTTTTTATCCCGCCTTAACCCAGGTTCTTGCCAAGCAACGCGTGATACAGCTCGCTGTCGCCCAAGATCCCCACCACATGATTGTTGTCATGCAGCACCAGTTTGTTGCCGGTCTGATAACGAATCTGCAACGCGTCGCGCATGCCGATATTCGAGTCCACCAGCGTCGGCCTGCGCTCCAGCGCTTCAACCGCCTGGCCCGGTGCCCAGTTCTGCAAGTCCAGCGCCACGCCGTTCTGCCGTGCGCCTTTGATGGTGTTGCCTTCCGCCAGGTCCAGCCACGAATCGCCGCCCGGATCGAGACACACTGAACCGTTGATGCGTTTGCAGTTGTCCAGCGTGCGCATCAGGCTGCGCCCGCAGAGCACGTTGAGCGGATTGGTGTGCGCGACGAAGGTCCGCACATAATCGTCCGCAGGGTTGAGCACGATCTCTTCCGGCACGCTGTACTGGATGATTCGCCCGTCCTTCATGATCGCGATGCGGCTACCCAGTTTGAGTGCTTCGTCGAGGTCGTGACTTACAAACACAATGGTCTTGTTCAGTTTGCGTTGCAGTTCCAGCAGTTCGTCCTGCAGGCCTTGGCGGATCAGCGGGTCAAGTGCCGAGAACGGTTCGTCCATCAGCAGAATGTCGGCGTCCATCGCCAGTGCGCGAGCCAGGCCCACACGCTGCTGCATGCCGCCAGAGAGTTCGTCGGGTTTCTTGTTGCGCCATTGGGTCAGGCCAACCAGTTCGAGTTTTTCGTCGACCAGTTTGCGCCGTTCTTTTTCCGGGCGACCCTGCATTTCCAGACCGAAACTGATGTTCTCGCGTACCGTCAGCCACGGCATCAGGGCGAACTTCTGAAAGACCATGGCGATGCGTTTGGTGCGCATCATTTTCAGCTCGGCCGGGGTGCAGGACGCGATGTCGATCTGCTTGCCTTCGTGCTCGACGAACAGCTTGCCGCGGCTTACGGTGTTGAGGCCGTTGATGCAGCGCAGCAGGCTCGACTTGCCGGAGCCGGACAGGCCCATCAGCACGCAGATCTCGCCTTTGTTGATATCGAGGCTGGCCTTTTCCACGCCGACAATCTGCCCGGTCTTTTTCAGGATCTCACTGCGTGTCAAGCCTTGATCGAGAAGTTTCAGTGCTTCGCGCGGATCTTTGGTGAAGATCACGTCGACGTCTTCGAAGCGAATAATGCTCATGCGTCACCCCCTGCTTTGGCGTCGGGTTGTTTGCAGATACGGTCGAGCATGATCGCCAGCAGTACGATCGCCAGACCTGCTTCGAAGCCCAGGGCGATATCAGCAGTGTTCAGTGCGTTGACCACCGGTTTGCCGAGTCCGTCGGCGCCCACCAGTGCCGCGATCACCACCATCGACAGCGACAGCATGATGCACTGGGTGATGCCGGCCGCGATGCTCGGCATGGCGTGTGGCAATTCGATCCGTGAGAGCAATTGGCGACGCGAGCAGCCGAAGGCTTTGCCGGCGTCCATCAGTTCTTGCGGGACATCGCGGATGCCCAGGTAGGTCAGGCGGATCGGCGCGGCGATGGCGAACACCACCGTCGAGATCAGGCCCGGCACCACACCCAGCCCGAAGAGGGTCAGGGTAGGAATGAGGTAAACGAAGGTCGGTACGGTCTGCATCAGATCGAGTACCGGCCGCATCATGGTGTAGAACATCGGTTTGTGCGCGGCGACGATGCCTAACGGCACGCCGATCAGCACGCAGACAAAGGTGGCGAACAGCACTTGGGCGAGAGTTTCCATGGTCTCCTGCCAATACCCCAGATTGAGGATCAGCAGAAAGGAGGCGATGACGAATACCGTCAGTCCCCACTTGCGCTGGATGAAATGCGCGAGCAGGGCGATGAGGCCGATCAAGACAAAAGGGTTGAACCAGGTGAGCGCAAACGTCACGCCGTGGATCATCGTTTCCAGTGTCACGGCGATTGCGTCGAAGGTGTTGGCGCCGTGCTGCGTCAACCATTCAACGAAGCCCGCGATGTACTGGCCTAAAGGGATTTTCTGATCAATCAGCATGGTATTGAACGTCCGCATGCGAGGAAAAAACAGCCCGGACAGCCGAAGCCGTCCGGCATAAGCGATGCTCCTGAATTCAAGGCGCCAGCTTGGCTTTCACGGCTTCCAGGCCAGGTTTACCGTCAATGGTGGTCACGCCGGCGAGCCAGGTTTCGAGTACCTGTGGATTGTTTTTCAGCCAGGCCTTGGCGGCCGCGTCAGGCTTCATTTTGTCGTCGAGGATGTTGCCCATCAGTTCGCTTTCCATATCGACGGTGAACTCGAGGTTTTTCAGCAATTGGCCAACGTTGCTGCATTCCTCGGCGTAGCCCTTGCGGGTGTTGGTCGCTACGGTGGCGGCGCCGAAATCCGGGCCGAAGAACTCGTCGCCGCCGGTCAGGTACTGGATCTTGAAGCGCTTGTTCATCGGGTGCGGCGCCCAGCCGAGGAACACCACTTCGGTGCCACGGCGCGAGGCGCGGTCAACCTGCGACAGCATGCCGGCTTCGCTGGATTCGACGACTTTGAAACCGGCGGTTTTCAGGCCGAAGGCGTCCTTGTCGATCATGCTCTGGATCAGACGGTTGCCGTCGTTGCCCGGCTCGATCCCGTAGATCTTGCCGTCGAGTTCTTTCTTGAATTTGGCGATGTCGGCGAAGTCATGCAGACCTTTGTCGTACAGCGCTTGCGGGACGGCGAGGGTGTACTTGGCGCCCTTGAGGTTGGTGCGCACGGTTTCCACGGTGCCGGCCTCGCGGTAGGCCTTGATGTCGTTTTCCATGGTTGGCATCCAGTTGCCGAGGAACACGTCCATGTTCTTGCCGTCGGCCAGCGACTTGTAGGTCACCGGCACGGAGATCATGGTGGTCTTGGTCTTGTAGCCGAGGGCGTTGAGCACCACGGAAGTGGTGGCGGTGGTGGCGGTGATGTCGGTCCAGCCGACATCGGAGAAATTAACGGTACTGCACTGTGCCGGCTCTGCGGCTTGAGCCAGCAACGGCAGACTCAGCATGGCGGCCAACAACAACGACGGGGAACCTTTCATGGATGGACTCCTTGGTGTTTTTTTTGGCAGTGTTCCGACTGGACCACCGCACTTATGGGTTGCGGTTGGATGGCGTTCTGGAGACAGCTCTACCGCAGCGCCTTGCAATCGAGTCGATACGATCATGTACCAGTGAAAATCTGACGCCTACAGGGTGCGTCGTATCCAGTACAGGGATGGTCGCATCCAGTGTCGGTGACGTCGTTTACAGCTTTTTTTCGCTCGATTTGCCCGACTGCACCGCATAAAACGGCGAGATTCTTCGGTAAAAACGGCACGGCGCTGGTGGACATGAGTGCGTCGGTGTCAGACGCCGGGCGAGTGACCAAAAGCCTGATGATGCGGCCATCCTGGCGGATCGCAGCTTGAGCGTAGCAGCTCCGCCAGCGGGCGCTCCCCGCCCCGAACCGGCATCTACAGGAGTCCTGCAGTAATGGCTATCAGCGTGTTCGACCTGTTCAAAATCGGTATCGGGCCATCCAGCTCGCACACCGTCGGCCCGATGCGCGCCGCCGCGCTGTTCGTCGAAGCGCTGCGCGACCGGCATCAACTGGAACAGGTGCGCAGGGTCGAGGTGCAACTGTTCGGTTCGTTGTCGGCTACCGGTATCGGTCACGGCAGCGACAACGCGGTGATCATGGGCCTGATGGGCGAGTGGCCGGACGCGATCGATCCATCGCAGATCGGCCCGCGGATTCAGGCGCTGCGCGAAACCCACACTCTTTTATTGGACGGTCGTTTGTCGGTGCCTTTCGTCTGGGCGCGCGACATGCGCCTGATCGATGAAAACCTGCCGTTCCACCCTAACGCCATGCGCCTGATCGCCGAGGGTGATCACGGAGAGCTGCATAGCGACACTTACTACTCGGTCGGTGGCGGATTTGTCGTGGATGAGGCGCAGGCTTCCAGCGGCGTGGTGGATCTGGATCGCACTGAATTGCCTTACGACTTTTCCAGCGCGGTCGAGCTGTTGGAGCTGTGCAAACACAACAATCTGCGCGTCGCCGAATTGATGATGGCCAACGAAAAGGTCTGGCGCAGCGAGGAAGAAATCCGCGCCGGGCTGATGAAGCTCTGGCGAGCGATGCAGGATTGTGTGGAACAGGGCCTCAAGCACGAAGGCATCCTGCCCGGTGGACTCAATGTGCGCAGGCGTGCGGCCAAGTTGCATCGCAGTCTTCAGGAGCTGGGCAAGCCCAACGTGATCGGTTCGACCCTCAGCGCCATGGAGTGGGTGAATCTGTTTGCCCTCGCCGTGAACGAAGAAAACGCCGCCGGTGGGCGCATGGTCACAGCGCCGACCAATGGCGCGGCGGGGATCATTCCGGCGGTGTTGCACTACTTCATGAAATTCAGCGAAGCGGTGACTGACGCCAACGTGGTCGACTATTTATTGGGCGCCGCAGCGGTAGGGATTCTGTGCAAGAAAAACGCTTCGATCTCCGGCGCTGAAGTGGGTTGTCAGGGCGAAGTCGGCTCGGCCTGCGCGATGGCGGCGGCGGGGTTGGCAGAGATTCTCGGTGCCACGCCGGAACAGCTATGTAATGCGGCGGAAATCGGTCTGGAACATAACCTCGGCCTGACCTGCGATCCGGTGGGTGGTCTGGTGCAAGTGCCATGCATCGAGCGCAATGCGATTGCCGCAGTGAAAGCGATCAACGCGGCGCAGATGGCCTTGCGCGGGGATGGTCAGCACTTTATTTCGCTGGATCGGGTGATCCGCACCATGCGTGATACCGGCGCTGATATGCATGACAAATATAAAGAGACTTCGCGGGGTGGCTTGGCTGTCAGTGCTGTCGAATGCTGAGATCGGGTTCCCGTGGCGAGGGGATTTATCCCCGTTGGGTCGCGCAGCGGCCCTGAAATTCCACGACTGCTGCGCAGCCGAACGGGGATAAATCCCCTCGCCACAAATAGCAGTCAAAACTGCGCGCTAAGTGCACACCCGAATCAAAACGCGCCACGTTTTGGCGCGTCGCAATCAGATAAGAGCCTTTCCCACTGCCAGCGCCTGCTGCACGCCGCTACCGCCCGTCCCCTGTGCCTCTGGTGACACTGTCCGACAATCGCACCAAGCCTGTTCCCAAAAGTGCTACCGATATGCTCACAGGCTTTGGGACAGGGCGCCCGCTGCGGTTGATGGCACTTCGAAATACCCCTCGTCCGGCATCTTGTATAGACGCCTCGCGACGTCGTTTTCAGGAGTTATTGAACGGCCATTCAATTTCAGGCATGGCAATTGCTCTGTCATAACAAAGCCCGTCTCCCACGCGAGAACGATGGCAATAACAAGAGCCTCCGCCTGAGGCCATCACCCGCTTTGTGTGAGGAGATACCGCGATGACGACGTTCAACTCCGGGGCCCAACCCCAGAACCGTGCGCCTCAATCCATCGGCTTTCTGCTGCTGGACAATTTCACGCTGATTTCTCTGGCTTCCGCAGTCGAACCGCTGCGCATGGCCAATCAGCTGTCCGGTCGCGAGCTGTATCGCTGGAGCACCCTCACCGTCGATGGCGGGCAAGTGTGGGCCAGTGACGGTCTGCAGATCACCCCCGACGCCTCCATGCACAAAGCCCCGGCGCTGGACACCATCATTGTCTGCGGCGGCATCGGCATTCAGCGCACCGTTACCCGTGAACACGTCTCGTGGCTGCAAAGCCAGGCGCGTCAATCCAAGCGTCTCGGTGCCGTGTGCACCGGCAGTTGGGCGTTGGCTTGCGCCGGCCTGCTCGACGGTTTTGATTGCAGCGTGCACTGGGAATGCCTGGCGGCGATGCAGGAAGCTTTTCCGCGGGTGGCGATGAGCACTCGCTTGTTCACCCTCGATCGCAACCGCTTCACCAGCTCCGGCGGTACCGCGCCACTGGACATGATGCTGCACCTGATCAGCCGCGATCACGGGCGTGAACTGTCCGCCGCGATCTCGGAGATGTTCGTCTATGAACGCATCCGTAACGAGCAGGATCACCAGCGCGTGCCGCTCAAGCACATGCTCGGTACCAATCAGCCGAAGTTGCAGGAAATCGTTGCGCTGATGGAAGCCAACCTCGAAGAGCCGATCGACCTCGACGAACTGGCGGTGTACGTCGCCGTGTCGCGGCGTCAACTCGAGCGGCTGTTCCAGAAATACCTGCACTGCTCGCCGTCGCGTTATTACCTGAAACTGCGACTGATTCGTGCACGGCAATTGCTCAAGCAAACGCCGATGTCGATCATCGAAGTGGCCTCGGTGTGTGGCTTCGTCTCGACACCGCACTTCTCCAAGTGCTACCGCGAATACTTCGGCATTCCGCCGCGTGACGAACGCGTCGGTTCCAACACCACCCAGCAGGTAGCGATGCTGCCGTTGCCGCAGGCGCTGGTGCTGGCGCCGCTGTCGGGGCCTATGTCGGCGTTGAGTCAGGCGCGCAATGAGTCGACTTTCGCCAGTGTAAGGCTCTAGACCGAGCTGGCTTTATCGCTGGCAAGCCAGCTCCCACAGGTTTCTGTGTTGAACACCAATTCGGTAAACGACAACGGTCACTGTGGGAGCTGGCTTGCCAGCGATGACGGACTGTCAGGCGCTACGGATCTGCTGGTATTGCGCCAGTGCCGGCAACAACTGCTTGTCGAACGCCTCACGCACCGCCGGCAAAATCGTCGCGCTGCTGGTGTACATCTGCTTGACCATCGTGCGCAACGTATTCGCCCGCACATCATCCAGCCCGCGCACCGCGTACTCGCAGGCCTGCTCGGCCGTGGCGCCGGACGGCACTTCGAAACCCAGCGACTTGAGCTGGCCCAACAGATCTTCCTGGTCAATCAAATCGGCGTACATCATTACGCAAATCCTTCTTCGGCATCGGAGGTCGTGGCTCGATTCTGGTAGTCGCGTGCGGTGACGGCAAGGGAGTTTTGTCGCAGTGGCTGGCACGGCTATGAACAGGTCGTTTTCGGCTAACTCGCCGGGGAGGGGAATCGGCACACTGGGCCCAGCTCGCTTCACGAAGGTTTGGTCACCCTCGCCGCGCCAGCTCCTCAACAGTATGTTCGCCCCGATCCGGTCACGGCTGGTCTCGGGGCTTTTTTTGTCTGCGTTTATCGCGATGGCGGCAGGGCGATGACCCGGCCAATGTAAGCCGGTGTGGGCATGTCGGATTGCTCAGTGACGATGGTTTGCAGGCAGCTCAGGGTTTCAGGACTGAACGGTGCAGAGCGCGGCCCAGCGAGGTCGACGTGCAGAAGCATTTGTTCATTACCGGCCAGTTCCTGGTCATCACTCGCCAGATGCAGGCTGTGATAGAGGTGCAGGCGTTTCTGGTCGTGGCCGATGATCTGCGTGCGCACTTCGACATCGGCGTCGAGTTTCACTTCGTGCAGGTAGTTGAGGTGCAGTTCGAGGGTGAACAGCGAGTTGCCACTGGCTTCGCGGTTGCTGCTGTCCATGCCGAGGCGATCCATCAAGGCGTCAGTGGCGTAGCTGAAGATAAGCAGGTAGAAGGCGTCGCGCAGGTGGCCGTTGTAGTCGACCCAGTCGGGGATGATTTTGGTTTGGTAGGTGGTTAACTTGGGCATATCGGCTGATCCAGAACTGATTGTGATTGGGCTGCCGCCATCGCTAGCAGGCTAGCTCCCACATTGGAGTTGTGTCGTTCGGCCATCCCGTGTGGGAGCCGGTACTGCAGGTCGATTACTCGCTGAAGGCCATGCCGTGCTTTTCCTTGGTAGTTCTCACCGCATCGAGCACAGCCAGCAGGCAATCATCACGATAACGCTCCAGCGCCGAAATACTGCGTTCACCCAACTGCTCACTCGTCCCGTCCACCACATCATCAATCAACTTGTCCGTCAGTTCCGGCGCCGGCAGATACGTCCACGGCAACTGTAATGCCGGCCCGAACTGCGACATGAAGTGCCGCATCCCCGCATCGCCGCCCGCCAGCGTATAGGTCAAAAACGTACCCATGAACGACCAGCGCAAACCGGCGCCAAAGCGGATCGCATCGTCAATCTCACCGGTGGTCGCCACGCCGTCATTGACCAGATGCAGCGCCTCACGCCACAGCGCTTCGAGCAAGCGGTCGGCAATAAACCCTGGCACTTCCTTACGCACATGCAGCGGGCGCATGCCGAGGGATTCGTAGACTTGCATCGCCGCTTGCACTGCCTCAGGCGCGGTGTTTTTGCCGCCTACCACTTCCACCAGCGGCAGCAGGTAAACCGGGTTGAACGGATGCCCGACCACGCAGCGTTGCGGATGAGTGGAGCTCTCGTAAAACTCGCTCGGCAACAGGCCAGAAGTGCTGGAGCCGATCAACGCATTGGGCTTGGCTGCAGCGCTGATTTTGCTGTGCAGATCCAGTTTCAGTTCGAGGCGCTCAGGGGCACTTTCCTGGATGAAATCCGCATCACGCACGCATTCCTCGATGGTCGCGACAAAGCGCAGGCGATCTTGCGACGCACCCGACGCCAGGCCATTTTTCTCCAGCGCGCCCCAGGCATTGGCCACGCGTTTGCGCAGCGCCGCTTCAGCGCCCGGCGCCGGGTCCCAGGCCACCACGTCGAGGCCATGGGCGAGGGCGCGGGCAACCCAGCCGCTGCCGATGACACCACTGCCGAGTGCGGCGAAGGTTTTGATTTCGGTGATAAAGCTCATGGTCACTTCCTGAATGAGGCTGAACCTGTAGGAGCTGCCGAAGGCTGCGAT
This sequence comes from Pseudomonas sp. P4795, assembly GCF_048822895.1. Lineage (NCBI taxonomy): Bacteria > Pseudomonadati > Pseudomonadota > Gammaproteobacteria > Pseudomonadales > Pseudomonadaceae > Pseudomonas > Pseudomonas sp. P4795. Next base: position 526,036 of record NZ_JBMFBT010000004.1, read on the forward strand.
CTTTTGACTTTGTTTTTGAAGATCAAGATCAAAAGATCGCAGCCTTCGGCAGCTCCTACAGGGGGGAGTTGGATTAGCCGCGCTGGGTCAGGCCCATTTTCTTGCGACCTTCAGCCGGCGTCAGTACGCGGGCGCCGAGGCGGCTGAGGATTTCGCTGGCGCGTTCGACCAGTTGGCCATTGGTCGCCAGCACACCCTTGTTCAGCCACAAATTGTCCTCCAGCCCGACCCGCACGTTGCCGCCGAGCAGCACCGCTTGCGCCGCCATTGGCATCTGCATCCGGCCAATACCGAAACCCGCCCACACCGCGTCTGCCGGCAAGTTGTCGACCATGGCTTTCATGGTGGTGGTGTCGGCCGGCGCGCCCCACGGGATGCCCAGGCACAGCTGAAACAACGGGTTGTTGAGCAAACCTTCCTTGATCAGCTGTTTGGCGAACCACAGGTGACCGGTGTCGAAAATTTCCAGCTCGGCTTTCACTCCGAGTTCGGTAATGCGTTTGGCACCGGCGCGCAGTTGCGCCGGGGTCGAGACATAAATCGTGTCGCCATCGCCGAAGTTCAGGGTGCCGCAATCCAGCGTGCAGATTTCCGGCAGCAGTTCCTCCACATGGGCAAGGCGAGTCAGCGGGCCGACCAGATCGGTGTTGGGGCCGAACTCCATCGGGTTCTCGCCGGCGCCGATTTCCAGGTCGCCGCCCATGCCGGCGGTGAGGTTGACGATGATGTCGACGTCAGCCTCGCGAATGCGCTCCATGACTTCGCGGTACAGCGCCACGTCGCGGCTGAACTTGCCGGTCTGCGGATCGCGCACATGGCAATGCACAACCGTTGCGCCAGCCTTGGCCGCTTCCACCGCTGCGGCGGCGATCTGTTTCGGGGTGACCGGCACGTGCGGGCTGCGGCCGGTCGTGTCGCCAGCACCGGTGAGTGCGCAGGTGATGATGACGTCGTGGTTCATGAGGCGGTTTCCTTCAGGCGTGTTGGGTCTGTTCGCAGCCCGGTGGGGCTGCGAAGCGTTGATTCGGTTACGGGTTACTTGGTGGTCAGTTGCAGGTTTTCCGCCGCTGGTTTGCCGTCGAAAGTGGTCACGCCTTCGAGCCAGCGCTGCTTGTCCTGCGGGTGATCCTTGAGCCATTGCCTGGCCGACTCAAAGGCGTCCTTGTGATCGAGCAGCGGCTGCATCATCCGGCTCTCGTCTTCGGCGGTGTAGGTCAGGTTGGTCAGCAGGCGTCCGATATTCGGGCATTGCTCGGCGTACTTCGGTGACGTGACCGTCCACACCGTGGCCATGCCTTCGTTCGGGCCGAGGGCGTCTTCGCTGCCGGTGAGATAAGTCATCTGCACGTTGACGTTCATTGGGTGCGGCGCCCAGCCGAAGAACACCACAGCCTCCTTGCGGCGTACCGCGCGATCAACCGCTGCGAGCATGCCGGCTTCGCTGGATTCGACCAGTTGGAATTTGCCGAGGCCGAACTGGTTCTTGGCGATCATCGCCTTGATCTGCGTATTGGCCCCCGAGCCGGGTTCGATGCCGTAGATCTTGCCGCCGAGTTCTTTTTCAAACTTGGCGATATCGGCAAAAGTCTTCAGGCCCTTGTCGGCCAGATAAGTCGGCACAGCGAGAGTCGCGCGCGCGTCTTTCAGGCTTGGCGCTTCGAGGACTTTGACCTGGTTGGCGTCGACGAACGGGGTGATGGTTTGAGTCATCAGCGGGTTCCAGTAGCCAAGGAACAGATCCAGCCGCTGATCGCGAATCCCGGCGAAGATAATCTGCTGGGAGGCGCTGGTTTGTTTGGTGTTGTAGCCGAGGCCGTCTAGCAGTACCTGGGTCATGGCGCTGGTGGCGATCACGTCGGTCCAGTTGACCACGCCCATGCGCACGTTTTTGCACGACGCGGGTTCGGCGGCGATGACGCTGGCGCTAAAAAACGCAGTACCACTGAGTGCAAGAACACAGCTGCTGATCAGTCGTTTCATGTCGGGTTCCTCGGCAGGTCGTTATTGTGATTTCCGCCATCTGCGTGCCGGTGATGCAAAGTTACGCAGCCAGCGCGCCGTGCAAACGCACTAGGGCGACTGGCACTTGCACTGTAGCGACCTGTGCTCTTGAATGCCGCTCGCAACTGGCGTATCAACGCTGCACGCTACCCTCCCTCTCGTTACCCGCGAATCGAGTGCGCGCCATGTCTCAGGATTTCTACTTTCTGTTGCTGCCAGGGTTTTCCGCCATCGGCTTCATCTCCGCCATCGAGCCGCTGCGAGTAGCCAACCGTTTTCGTGGCGAGTTGTATCGCTGGCACGTGCTGAGCATCGACGGCGGGGCGGTGTTGGCGAGCAACGGGATGTCGGTCAACGCCGATGCGGCGCTGGAACCGTTGAAGAAAGGCGCGACGTTACTGGTGGTCGCCGGTTTCGAACCGCTGAAATTTGCCACCCCTGCGCTGGAGCATTGGCTGCGCCGACTGGATAACGAAGGCGTGATTCTTGGCGCCATCGACACCGGCAGCTTCGTCCTCGCTGAAGCCGGTTTGCTCGACGGCCATCGCCTGACCCTCCATTGGGAAGCCATCGACGCCTTCAAAGAGTCTTATCCACAGCTCAGCGTCACCCAGGAATTGTTCGAGATCGACCGCCGGCGCATCACCTCGGCGGGCGGCACTGCTTCCATCGATTTAATGCTGGATCTGATCGCCCAGGCCCACGGCCCGCAACTGGCAATCGAGGTCAGCGAGCAATTCGTACTCGGGCGCATCCGCCCGCGCAAAGACCACCAACGCATGGAGGTCGCCACCCGCTACGGCATCAACAACAAGAAACTGGTGCATGTGATCGGCGAGATGGAGCAACACAGCGAGCCGCCGCTGAGCACGTTGCAACTGGCGGAATCGATCAAGGTCACGCGACGGCAATTGGAGCGCTTGTTTCGCCTGCATCTGAACGACACGCCGAGCAACTTCTACCTGCGCTTACGGCTGGAGAAGGCCCGGCAATTGTTGCGTCAGACCGATATGAGCGTACTGGAAGTGAGCATCGCCTGCGGGTTTGAGTCCCCGTCCTACTTCACCCGCAGCTACCGGGCGAAATTTGCCCGCTGCCCACGCGAAGATCGACGTACTGCACAAGCGTAATGGATGTACACAAAAACAATGTGGGAGCCAGCCTGCTGGCGATGGCGGTGTATCAGGCAACAATGTTGTCGACTGACACTCCCTCATCGCCAGCAGGCTGGCTCCCACATTTGATCTTCACTGTCAGAAAAACTGGTTACTTCTTCAAGAGTGCCGAGCAAGCAGCCTTGTAAGCCTCATGCTGATACTTGTTCAACGTCCCCGGCAGCTCGAAATTGTGCTTCTTCGCCTGCGCATTGATCGTCTGCGGCGACAGCAGCGTCACCTCACAACCATCGAGCAACTGAAACACTCCCTCAATCTTGAACGTGGTCGGCCCACCGGCAAACTCACCCTTCTTGCTGCGCTTCTTGATCGCAATCCGATCAATCGAATTCTCGCGCACAAACGACGCCACCTGCGCGGCGAAGCGTTTGACGTTGGCCGCTTCGTCGTCATCATCGAGGGCAATTTTCTTGGTGCTCAGGGCCACATGGCTCAAGGTCAAACCGTCGAGCGAGGCCACAGCGATGATCGCTTCACTGCCCTTGATTTCGATACCGCAGATGTTCATGAGAATCCCTTTTTTGGGTGAAGGGGTGCAGCTTACAGCTCAAGCACTCACTCCTGCCCAATCGACTCCAAAAACTCCGACCGCTCATCGCTCATCCGGGCCACGCAATCATTCTGCGCAATCTTGAATGCCTTGCTGCCGTCCGTCGCCGGGAAGGCTTCTACCGCGCAATCGGCGTCGCGGGTTTTTAGCCATTGCTGCTGGGCGGTTTTGATTTTGGCTGTGATGTCGGCCAGTTGCGTCGGGTTTTTGCCGTAGGCGGTCTGCATGCGCTCGGCCAGGCTTGTGTAGTTTTCCTTGAGCAGGTCTTCGGCCGTGGTGCGGCTGTAGGTCGAGCATTCCAGGGTTTGCACGTCGTTTTCGACCGCGTCACACGGGTTGTTGTCGGACTCTTCAGCAGCGTGTACGCCGGTCGCAATCAGTGTCAGGGCCAGGAAGATCGATTTCATTGAGGTCGCCGCTCTAATCCGGTGATGTTTCCAAGATGCGGGAGATTCTGGCCCAAGGAAGCGGGCTTGAACAGGTGGTCGGTCGGGCCGGCTGGCGACCCTTTGTCGCGGATTGACGCTTTCGGCAATTCCCCTGTCGTTTTTGCACCCGGCTGCTGCTGCACCGAGGCATATGCTGGCCCCAAAGCGCCGGCAGACGATTCGGCGCATGGATTGCCAATAAGGGGACGCCTGATGAGCCCAGCCGAATTACACGCCGACAGCATCGTTATCGACGGTCTGATCATTGCCAAATGGAACCGCGAGCTGTTCGAAGACATGCGCAAGGGCGGTCTGACGGCGGCCAACTGCACCGTGTCGGTTTGGGAAGGCTTTCAGGCGACGGTCAACAACATCGCCGCCAGCCAGAAGCTGATCCGCGAAAACAGCGACCTGGTGATGCCGGTGCGCACCACCGCCGACATCCGTCGCGCCAAGGAGCAGGGCAAGACCGGCATCCTCTTCGGCTTCCAGAATGCCCATGCGTTTGAAGACCAGATCGGCTATGTCGAGGTGTTCAAGCAGCTCGGCGTCGGCATCGTGCAGATGTGCTACAACACCCAAAACCTTGTCGGCACCGGGTGCTACGAGCGTGACGGCGGCCTGTCGGGTTTCGGTCGCGAAATCGTTGCCGAGATGAACCGCGTCGGCGTCATGTGCGACCTGTCGCATGTCGGTTCCAAGACCTCCGAGGAAGTCATCCTCGAATCGAAAAAACCCGTCTGCTATTCCCACTGCCTGCCGTCGGGGCTCAAGGAGCACCCGCGCAACAAGTCTGATGAAGAGCTGAAATTCATTGCTGACCACGGCGGTTTCGTTGGCGTGACCATGTTCGCGCCGTTCCTCGCCAAGGGCATCGATTCGACCATCGACGACTACGCCGAAGCCATCGAATACGTGATGAACATCGTCGGCGAAGACGCCATCGGCATCGGCACCGATTTCACCCAGGGCCACGGCCAGGACTTCTTCGAATACCTGACCCACGACAAGGGCTACGCCCGGCGTCTGACCAGTTTCGGCAAGATCATCAACCCGCTGGGCATCCGCACCGTCGGCGAATTTCCCAACCTGACCGAAACCCTGCTCAAGCGCGGCCACTCCGAGCGCGTTGTGCGCAAGATCATGGGCGAAAACTGGGTCAACGTTCTCAAGGACGTCTGGGGCGAGTAACGCTTTCGACAGACCGCCGCCGAACTGCCCCCTCTCCTGCGGGAGAGGGCTGGGGTGAGGGCCGCGGCCACCACTGAACCATCATTTTTCTGGAGTCAAGTTTCCATGGCCAAGATCGCCCCGCAATTGCCAATCGAAGTCGACAGCGAAACCGGTGTCTGGACCTCCGACGCCCTGCCAATGCTCTACGTACCACGGCACTTTTTCGTCAACAACCACATGGGTATCGAGGAAGTGCTGGGCGCCGACGCCTACGCGGAAATCCTCTACAAGGCCGGCTACAAATCCGCCTGGCACTGGTGTGAAAAAGAAGCTGAATGCCACGGTCTGGAAGGCGTTGCGGTGTTCGAGCACTACATGAAGCGCCTGTCGCAACGCGGCTGGGGCCTGTTCAAGATTCAGGACATCGACCTCGACAAAGGCACTGCCAGCGTCAAGCTCGAACACTCGGCGTTCGTCTACGTGTACGGCAAGGTCGGGCGCAAGGTCGATTACATGTTCACCGGCTGGTTCGCCGGTGCGATGGATCAGATTCTTCAGGCGCGCGGCAGCAAGATCCGCACGGTTGCCGAGCAAGTCTACGGTGGCTCCGAAGAAGGCCACGACGACGGCCTGTTCACCGTCAAGCCGTTGTAAGTCGAGGAACCCGCCATGGCTTTCGAAGCAATGTTCCAGCCGATCCAGATCGGCAAACTGACCATCCGCAACCGCGTGCTCAGCACCGCCCACGCTGAGGTCTACGCGACCGACGGCGGCATGACCACCGACCGCTACGTCAAGTATTACGAAGAGAAAGCCAAGGGCGGCATCGGCCTGGCGATTTGCGGCGGTTCGTCCAGCGTGGCCATCGACAGCCCGCAAGGCTGGTGGAAATCGGTCAACCTGGCGGACGACCGGATCATCCCGCACTTCCAGAATCTGGCCGACGCCATGCACAAGCATGGCGCCAAGATCATGATTCAGATTACCCACATGGGCCGCCGTTCGCGTTGGGACGGTGAGCACTGGCCAACTCTGCTGTCGCCGTCGGGCATCCGTGAACCGGTACACCGCGCGACCTGCAAAACCATCGAGCCGGAAGAAATCTGGCGCGTGATCGGTAACTACGCAACTGCCGCTGGCCGCGCCAAGGCCGGTGGCCTGGATGGCGTCGAATTGTCCGCCGTGCACCAGCACATGATCGACCAGTTCTGGAGCCCGCGCGTCAACAAACGTACCGATGAATGGGGCGGCAGCTTCGAGAACCGCATGCGTTTCGGCCTCGAAGTACTCAAGGCTGTGCGCAAGGAAGTCGGCGACGATTTCTGCGTCGGCATCCGTCTTTGCGGTGATGAGTTCCACCCGGACGGCTTGTCTCACGAGGACATGAAACAGATCGCCAAGTACTACGACGACACCGGCATGCTCGACTTCATCGGCGTGGTCGGTTCGGGGTGTGACACCCACAACACTCTGGCCAACGTCATCCCGAACATGAGTTATCCACCGGAGCCGTTTCTGCATCTGGCTGCGGGGATCAAAGAGGTCGTCAAAGCTCCGGTTCTGCACGCGCAGAACATCAAGGATCCGAATCAGGCCACACGCATTCTCGAGGGCGGTTACGTCGACATGGTCGGCATGACTCGAGCGCACATCGCTGACCCGCACCTGATCGCCAAGATCAAAATGGGCCAGATCGACCAGATCAAGCAGTGCGTCGGCGCCAACTATTGCATCGACCGTCAGTACCAGGGTCTGGACGTGCTGTGCATCCAGAACGCCGCGACTTCCCGCGAATACATGGGCGTGCCGCACATCATCGAGAAATCCACCGGCGTCAAACGCAAAGTGGTGGTGGTCGGTGCAGGCCCGGCCGGGATGGAGGCGGCGCGCGTGTCCGCCGAACGTGGCCATGACGTGACGTTGTTCGAGAAGAAAGAATTCATCGGCGGGCAGATCACCACCGCATCGAAAGCGCCGCAGCGTGACCAGATCGCCGGTATCACGCGCTGGTTCCAGCTGGAACTGGCGCGGCTGAAAGTCGATCTGCGTCTGGGCACGGCTGCCGATGTCGCGACGATCATGGACTTGCGTCCGGACGTGGTGGTGCTGGCGGTTGGCGGTCATCCATTCCTTGAGCAGAACGAACACTGGGGCGCCGCTGAAGGGCTGGTGGTCAGCAGTTGGGACGTGCTCGACGGCAAGGTTGCGCCGGGCAAGAACGTGCTGGTCTACGACACGATTTGCGAGTTCACCGGGATGTCGGTTGCCGACTTTCTTGCGGACAAGGGCAGCCAGGTCGAGATCGTCACCGACGACATCAAACCGGGCGTGGCTATCGGCGGTACGTCGTTCCCGACCTACTACCGCAGCATGTACCCGAAAGAAGTGATCATGACCGGCGACATGATGCTCGAGAAGGTCTACCGCGAAGGCGACAAACTGATCGCGGTGCTGGAGAACGAATACACCGGCGCGAAAGAAGAGCGTGTGGTCGATCAAGTCGTGGTGGAAAACGGCGTGCGTCCGGACGAAGAGCTGTATTACGGGCTCAAGGACGGATCGCGCAACAAAGGCCAGATCGACATCGACGCGCTGTTCGCGATCAAGCCGCAGCCATCGCTGAGCACCACGGGTGAAGGCTACTTGCTGTTCCGCATCGGCGACTGCGTGGCGCAGCGCAACACCCACGCCGCAATCTACGACGCCCTGCGCCTCTGCAAGGATTTCTAAGACCTTGCACAAAACCTGTAGGAGCTGCCGAAGGCTGCGATCTTTTGACTTTTTCTGTTTAAAGCAAGATCAAAAGATCGCAGCCTGCGGCAGCTCCTACATATACACCGTGTTTCTCCAAGCTGTACTGGTGGGAGCTTCACCATGTTGAACACCCTTCTTCCAATCCTGTTGTTCGCCGCCCTGGGCCTGGCTGTCCTCGGCGCGCTACGGCGGGTGGCCATGTGGCGTCGGGGTCGTGCCTCGAAGGTCGATCTGGTCGGCGGCCTGCTGGCCATGCCCAAGCGCTACATGGTCGATCTGCACCATGTCGTGGCGCGGGACAAATACATCGCCAACACTCACGTGGCAACGGCCGGCGGCGCAGTGGCGTCGATTGTGCTGGCGATTCTGGTTCATGGTTTCGGCCTGCATAACCGCATCCTCGGCTACGCGCTGCTGGTCATGTCAGCGGTGATGTTCGTCGGGGCGATCTTCGTTTATCTGCGTCGACGCCACCCGCCTTCGCGGCTGTCGAAAGGCCCGTGGATGCGCCTGCCGAAAAGCCTGCTGGCGTTCTCGGCGTCGTTCTTTCTGGTGACCTTGCCGGTGGCCGGGATTCTGCCGGAGAACTTCGGCGGCTGGTTGCTGGCGGCGATTCTCGGGGTGGGCGTGCTGTGGGGCGTGTCGGAATTGCTGTTCGGCATGACCTGGGGCGGGCCGATGAAACACGCCTTCGCTGGTGCCTTGCATCTGGCTTGGCACCGTCGCGCCGAGCGCTTTGGCGGCGGCCGTTCCACTGGTTTGAAACCGCTGGATCTCAACGATCCGACTGCGCCGCTGGGCGTTGAGAAACCCAAGGATTTCACCTGGAATCAGTTGCTCGGTTTCGACGCCTGCGTGCAATGCGGCAAGTGTGAAGCTGCATGCCCGGCGTTTGCCGCCGGCCAGCCGCTGAACCCGAAAAAACTGATTCAGGACATGGTGGTCGGCCTCGCGGGCGGCACCGATGCCAAGTTCGCCGGCAGTCCTTACCCTTCAATTAACGGCAGCGGAAAACCCGTCGGCGAACACAGTGGCAATCCGCACCAGCCAATCGTCAACGGCTTGGTCGATGCAGAGACATTGTGGTCATGCACCACCTGCCGCGCCTGTGTCGAAGAATGCCCGATGATGATCGAGCACGTCGATGCCATCGTCGACATGCGCCGTCACCTCACTCTGGAAAAAGGCGCAACCCCGAACAAGGGCGCCGAAGTCCTCGAAAACCTGATCGCCACCGACAACCCCGGCGGTTTCGCACCGGGTGGGCGGATGAACTGGGCAGCAGATCTGAGCCTCACTTTACTCAGCGAAAAGAAAGCCACCGACGTGTTGTTCTGGGTCGGCGACGGCGCGTTCGACATGCGCAACCAGCGCACCTTGCGCGCGTTCGTCAAAGTCCTGAAAGCGGCCAAAGTCGATTTCGCGGTGCTCGGTCTCGAAGAGCGTGACAGCGGTGATGTCGCTCGACGTCTCGGCGATGAAGCGACCTTCCAGTTACTCGCCAAGCGCAATATCCAGACCCTGGCCAAATACAGCTTCAACCGCATTGTCACCTGCGATCCGCACAGTTTTCATGTGCTGAAAAACGAGTACGGCGCCTTCGACGGCAACTACCTGGTGCAGCACCACAGCACCTACATGGCGGAAATCATCGGTGCAGGCGCGCTGAACCTCGGTCAGCACAAAGGCAGCAGCGTGACCTATCACGATCCGTGCTACCTCGGCCGCTACAACGGCGAATACGAGGCGCCGCGCGAAGTGCTGCGCGCCCTCGGCATCGAAGTGAAAGAGATGCAACGTTCCGGTTTCCGTTCGCGCTGCTGCGGTGGCGGTGGCGGGGCGCCGATTACCGACATTCCGGGCAAGCAGCGGATTCCTGACATGCGCATGGATGACATCCGCGAGACCGGCGCCGAACTGGTGGCAGTGGGTTGTCCACAGTGCACGGCGATGCTCGAAGGCGTGGTCGAACCGCGTCCGTTGATCAAGGACATTGCCGAGCTGGTGGCCGACGCGCTGCTCGAAGACGCTGCGCCAAACAAACCCGCCACCTCGGCCAAACGTGAACCTGCGGAGGCCCACTGATGAGCGACATTATCCGCCGCGACCCGCGCGCTGAATGGATCGCACGCAACCGTCTGCATCCGCTGCATGCGGCGATGCAACCGGCGCAACATAGCTGGATGGGGCCCAACGGCGTCATTCGCAAAAATCTGCACGGCATCGGTTTCATCGGGCCGAACGGCATCAAGCGGATTGATCGCAGCGGCGCGCAACAGGGCGGGGCGACTAAGCGTTCTGCCGCTGTGGAAGTGCAGTTGCCGCTGCATCAGGTGCCGGCGCCGGCGTTCTACATCAGCGTGGTGCCGGACATGGTTGGCGGCCGTTTGAGCAGTCATGATCGTGACTTGCTGGGTCTGGCGCATCAATTGGCTGGCAGCGATGGCGCGGTGTTGGCGGTGGTGTTTGGTGAACATAAAGAGAGCGCCTTCGCCACGGCCGGCGTTGATCGCTTGCTGGTACTCGAAGGCGAAGCATTCAGCGGTTATGCACCGGAGCAACGGGTGCAGGGTTTGCGGGCTGTGGATAATCAGTTCAGTCCGCGTCATTGGCTGCTGCCGGACAGTCGCAGTGGTGGCGGCGAACTCGGTCGCAGGTTTGCTGCGGCTATCGGCGAGCGCCCGGCGACACGGGTATGGCAGGTCAAGGATCAGGAGTGCATCGGACGGGCTGGCGCGGGGTTACAAGACTTGGCGCGTCCGGTCGCACGGCTCATTCTCGCATCCGCCGAATGTGCCGAGCCGGTCAGTGAAACGCGGCATGAAGCGCTGCCGGTAGAGTTATCCACAGGCGTCGCGCGCAGCTTGTCGCGGATCGAGGATCTCGGCGCAGTGGCGGTCGATCCGGGGGCGATTCCCATGGCCGAAGCCGAGTTCATCTTCTCCGGCGGCAATGGTGTTCGTGACTGGGAGCTTTTCCACAGGACTGCCGCAGCGTTGGGCGCCACCGAAGGCGCCTCACGCGTGGCGGTGGACGATGGCTTCATGGCCCGCGACCGCCAGGTCGGCGCGTCCGGCACCTGGGTCACCGCGCGGGTTTATGTGGCGGTGGGGATTTCCGGGGCGATTCAGCATCTGCAAGGCATCGGCGCCTGCGACAAAGTCGTGGCGATCAACCTTGATCCGGGCTGCGACATGATCAAACGTGCCGACTTGTCGGTGATCGGCGAGAGCGCGGAGATTCTTCAGGCCTTGATCGCCGCGGTAGAGGCTTACCGCAACGAAGCCAAGCGCGATGCGGCTTAAGGAACGCTTATGAACACGAAAATCATCAGTCTGGTTTCAATCGGTGCGCATCCGACTTCGGGTCGCCCACGTCGTGCCGAACAGGATGCGCGCGCCGTGGAGCTGGGCTTGCAACTGGCTGGGGATAACTTGCAGGTGCTGCATGCCGGTGATGTTGCGGAACCCGCGCTACGCGCCTACTTGGGCATGGGCCTTGAGCAGATGCATGTGCTGGAACAACCGGCTGGCGCAGATGCATTACCGGCGTTGACGGCTTATTTGCGTGAGGCTGGTGCTCAGGTGGTGCTGACCGGTAGCCAGGCAGAAACCGGTGAAGGCTCGGGGATGCTGCCGTTCCTGCTCGCCGAAGGGCTGGGGTGGCCGCTGGTGGTGGGTTTGGCGCAGGTTGAGTCGATCAGTGAGGGTTCGGCGCTGGTGCTGCAAGCATTGCCGCGCGGGCAACGACGGCGGTTGAAGGTGAAGCTGCCGTTTCTGGCGACTGTGGATAACGCAGCGCCCAAGCCTCGGCAGAGCGCTTACGGGCCGGCGCGGCGTGGGGTGTTGCAGGCTGATGATGTTGAGGTGGTGGATGACGAGTTGCTGGCGGTGGCCACGCTGCAACCGGCCAAACCACGACCCAAGCGCTTGAAAGTGATCAAAGCCAAAAGCGGCGCTGACCGGATGAAAGCCGCCACCGCTAAAGCCAGTGGCGGCGGGGGGCAGGTGCTTAAGGGTTTGAGTGCGGAGGCTGGTGCGGAGGCTATTCTCAAATTGTTGATTGAGGAAGGCGTTGTACGCTGAAGAGCCCCTCACCCTAGCCCTCTCCCGGAGGGAGAGGGGACTGACCGAGGGGGATTGGCCGGGTACATCGACCTGCGACTTCAGTGGTGGCCTTGGGTTGCCAGGATTCAATTGCCTTGCTTTAGCCAGTTTAAGGTCGCGGCGAACGCTCAGGTCGATGTACCTCGCAAGTTCACCACCGTAGGCCCCCTCTACCTCTGGGAGAGGGCTGGGGTGAGGGCAAGCAGATATCAAACCATCCACAAAGCTAAAAGTACCCACAATCTTTGTTGGCGCTTCTGTGGATAAGATGTTCGCTATTGTCTGAGAGCCATATATAACGTGGCTTTCAGTGTGCTGGTTGAAAAATGAGCAATCCACTCGATCAGCCCTGTAAACCTCGCCAAAGCTCTTATATCTCAAGGCCCTCAGCACTTTTCCACAGACACCCCAAAGTTACCCCCGATCTCTGTTGGTGCTTCTGTGGATAACGTGTTCGCTATCCTCTATAAGCCAAGTAGAACGGCGCTTTCAGAGCTTCGATCAAAAAATACTCAATCCACTCGGCAAACCCTCCTTCTGAATAAGTCACGCTTTTTCTACACATATCCACCGATTGATTTGCACGATACCCACAGTTGTCCCCATTACCTGAGGGTATCTATGTGGATAACTTGTACACCAAACCCTGCAACCCCCGCTGTATATAGTCCAAATCGCTATTGATCACATTTCATACAGTTCTAAACCCCTGCCTTGACTTAGATCCGACCGCTGTCTTCACTGCAATGGCACAAGGACAGCCGTCACTTATCCACATCTGGTTCAGGGAGAACGCGTGATGGATATCCCGCCACACAGCCCGCCCCCGATTCCCCGTCAGCGCACGTTGCGCCGCGCCGCCAATCAGCGCGCCCGCCTCTAGCTGCTCGATCACGTTCACATCGCTGTTCTGCCGCCGCGCATTGCCGGTGGCCAGGTGCCCGTTCGCCCATTGATTGCAGGCAACCGCAGAGTTGCCCTCATCTGCCTGATAGAGGAACTACCTCATGACCCGGATCGCTACGCCCATCAGCGCCATCAAAGAACACTACGACGTGATCGTCATCGGCTCCGGCTATGGCGGCGGCATTGCCGCTTCGCGCCTGTCCCGAGCGGGGAAAACGGTCTGCCTGCTGGAGCGCGGCCGGGAAATCCAGCCCGGCGAATACCCCAACACCATGATTGCCGCGACTGAAGAGCTGCAGGTGCACGACCCGGACGGGCATATTGGCTCACGCACCGGACTGTTCGACCTGCACGTCAATGCGCAGCAGAACGTGGTGGTCGGTTGCGGCCTCGGCGGCACGTCGCTGATCAATGCCAACGTCGCGCTGGAGCCGGAGCCGGGCGTGTTCGACGATCCGCGCTGGCCGCTGGAGGTGCGCGAACACCGCGACACGCTGCTCAAGGACGGCTACGCCCGCGCCCGGGAAATGCTCAAACCCAATCCATACCCGAGCACTGCGCCAAATCTGCCGAAACTCGATGCCAACAAAAAGTCTGCGGACTTTCTCAAGCAAGGCGCGCATTTCTACAAGCCGCCGATCAACGTGACCTTCGACAAACTGCCGAACAACCTCAACCACGTCGGCGTCGAGCAACTGCCGTGCAACCACTGCGGCGACTGCGTTTCGGGCTGTAACAACAAGGCCAAGAACACCACGCTGATGAATTACCTGCCGGACGCCAGCAACCATGGCGCGGAGATTTTCTGTCAGGCCCAGGTGCGCCATCTGGAGCGCGACGGTAACGGCTGGATCGTGCACTTTCAGTATCTGGACAGCGGCCGCGAGAAATTCGATGCGCCGACCTTGTTCGTCAAAGCCGACATTGTTGTGGTGTCGGCGGGGACCCTCGGCTCCACGGAAATTCTCCTGCGCTCGCGGGACAAAGGCCTGGCGATGTCGGCTCAGCTCGGCGAGAACATGAGCGGCAACGGTGACATCCTCGGCTTCGGCCACAACTGCGAACAGACCATCAACGGCATCGGTTTCGGCGCGCACCCGGCCAAGGAACTGCAGCCGGTCGGCCCGTGCATTACTTCGGTGATCGACATGCGTACCGAAGGCGACTGGCGCAGCCGCATGGTCATCGAGGAAGGCTCGATCCCCGGGGCACTCGGTCGGCCGATGGTGCCGGCGATGGCCGGTTTTGCCGAGATGATCGGCGAGCCAACCGACACAAGTTTCAGTGCCAAGGTGAAGTACAAGGAGCGCGAAGTCGAAAGCTTCTTGCGTGGCCCGTACTACGGCGCGCTGCACAACATGCAGACCTATCTGATCATGAGCCACGACAGCGGCAACGGCCGGATGCTGCTGGATAACAAGGATCAGCTGCGCATCGACTGGCCGGGCGTCGGCGAGCAGGAAAACGTCAAACTCGGCAACCAGCGTTTGCACCAGAGCACCGAGGCGCTGGGCGGGATCTGGGTGGAAAATCCGATCTGGACCAAGTTGCTCAAGCACAGCATCGTCTCGGTGCATCCGCTCGGTGGATGCGTGATGGGCGCGGACGCCGGGCAAGGCGTGGTCAATCACAAGGGCCAGGTGTTCAGCGGCGCCAGCGGCACCGATGTGTATGCCAATCTGTATGTGACCGACGGCGCGGTGATCCCGACGTCGCTGGCGGTCAATCCGCTGCTGACTATCTCCGCTGTCAGTGAGCGCAACATGGCTTTGCTCGCCGCTGATCGAGGCTGGCAAATCGACTACACCTTGCCGTCGGCGCCGCGCAAACCGGCAGTGCCGCCGACCCTTGGCGTGCAGTTCACCGAGACCATGAAAGGCTATTTCTCCGAGGCATTCACTGGCGCGCAGAGCACCGATCTTAAAGTCTATGAAGCCGCTGCCAAACGCGGTGAGGCGGACAATTCGCCGATCGATTTCACCCTGACCATCACCGCCAACGACCTGAACCGCATGATCAAGGAGCCGGAACACGCCGCAACCATCGTCGGCACGGTCATCGCTCCGGCGTTGTCGCCAGAGCCGCTGACCGCCAGCAACGGCGTGTTCAATCTGTTCGAACAATTCGAGGAGCAAGTCGATACGCGCCACATGAAGTACGACATGAAGCTGACCGCCGAGGACGGCAGCGACTACTTTTTCAGCGCGTTCAAAACCGTGCCGGAAGACAACGGCGTGCTGAACATCTGGCACGACACCAGCACCCTCTACGTAACGCTGTATCGCGGTTCGGACAAGTCCGGTGAAGTGATTGGCTCGGGGGTGATGCACATCAAACCGACCGATTTCGCCAAACAGATGACCACCATGAAAGTGCTCAACGCGCGCAACGAGCGTGAGCGTATCGAAGGGCTGGCGCGGTTCGGCAAGTTCTTTTCCGGGATTCTCTGGGAAAGTTACGGCGGGGTATTTGCCGGGGATATCTACTTCAACCCCGACGCACCGCCACGTCTGAAACGGCCGCTGGATGCGCCGACGCCGCAAGTGCATTTTTTCCCCACCGAGGACGGCGTCGAGCTGCGGCTGACCCGCTATCAGGCCGGCAGCAAAGGCCCGGTGATGCTGGTGCATGGGCTGGGCGTGGGTTCGAATATCTTCTCCACCGACACCATCCAGACCAATCTGCTGGAGTATCTGTGCAAGCACGACTACGACGTCTGGCTACTGGATTTCCGCGTGAGCATTCTGTTGCCGGCGAGCAAGAAGGAGTGCAACGGCGATCAGATCGCCCAGTACGACTTCAAGGCTGCGATCGCGCAGATTCAGCAACAGACGCAGGCCAAAGACGTGCAGTGCGTGGTGCATTGCTACGGCGCGACGACGTTTTTCATGTCGCTGCTGGCCGGCCTGCAAGGTGTGCGTTCGGTGGTGTGTTCGCAGATTGCCGCCGACACGGTGGTGGCGACTGCGACCGGGCTGAAGGCCGGATTGCACCTGCCGGGCATGCTCGATGCGATTGGTGTGAAGTCGATGACCGCTTACGCCGACACCAAGGAAAACTGGTTCAACAAGCTCTACGACAAGGCCCTCAACGGCTACGCGCGAATCGAAGCGCAGGGCTATTGCACCAACCCGGTCTGTCACCGCATCACCTTCATGTACGCCTCGCTGTACCGCCACGACACCCTGAATGAAACCCTGCACGACAACCTGCACGAGTTGTTCGGCGAGTCGAATATTCAGACTTTCGAGCACTTGGCGTTGATCGTGCGCAAAGGCCATTTGGTGGATTTCAAAGGCCAGGATGTGTACATGCCGCACTTCGAACGGCTGAGCATGCCGATCTGCTTTATCAGCGGCGCCGACAATCAGTGTTATCTGCCGGAAAGCACGCTGAAGACTTACCAGCGCGTTTGCGATGTCCATGGACCTGAGCGCTACAGCCGGCATGTGGTGCCAGGCTACGGGCATATCGACTGCATGTTCGGCAAGAACGCAGTGGTCGATGTCTACCCGATCATCCTTGAACACCTGGAGAAAACGGCCCTCGGCTGATGGTGTTTTACCTGTGGCGAGGGAGCTTGCTCCCGCTGGGCTGCGAAGCGGCCCCGAAACCAGACGGTGCGGTCGTTCAGAAAGACCGTGAGCATCGATTTACGACTGCTGCGCAGCCGAGCGGGAGCAAGCTCCCTCGCCACAAAAGCCATCAAGGTGTCTTCTTTAGGTCATTGCAAGGACAAGGACAATATGGACAGCTACATCCGCTGGTTTCAACGCTTCATCTGGATCGGCATCGCCATGAACATGGTGTTCGCGATCCCTGCGCTGTTCGCGCCGGGGTTGCTCACTTCGGTGGTCGGCCTGCCGCCGCAACTCTCCGACCCATGGCTGGAAAACGCCGGGATGCTGCTGGTAGGCATCAGCGTGTTGTACATGCCGTCGGGCTTCAATGCGCCGCGCTACGTGGTGCATTCATGGCTGTGCGTACTGACGCGCTTGATCGCCGTGGCGTTCTGGATTTACCTGATCAACACCAGCAGCCAGGGTTCGGTATTTGTGCCGATGCTGATGGGTGATCTGAGCTTTTTCCTGATCCTCGGCATCCTGCTGTACCTGGGCAACACACCGGCCAATCGGCCCGTGGCGTTGCTGTGTGATGGCTGGCGTGAATGGCGCGCCGGTTGGGCGCGGCGTTGGCAGAGTCATGCGTTCAAGGTTGGAACTCTGGTCGTGGTGTTGCTGCTGGGATTCATCGGCTACCAGACCTGGTATCAGATGCTGCGCGTGGTGCCGGAGCAGGAATACGCCTCCGACGAGGACCACTACAAATACGCCGCTATCGGTCTCGGTATTGAGGCGCGAATCCCGTATTACCTGTTCGCTGTGCTGCCGCAGATGTGCCCGGAAAAAATGCCCAAACCCGGCGGCTGGGAAGTCTTCGGTTTCCTGTTCGAGAATGGCAAAGACCTGCCGATCGGCATGGCCAAGCGACAGATTGGCTACCCGACGGTCGAGCCGAACTGCGCGTTGTGCCACACCGGCTCCTATCGCGCGAATTCCAGCGACGTCGCAGTGAATGTCGCCAGTGCACCGGCCAACACCCTGCAACTGCAAGCCTTCCAGTGGTTCGCCTACGATTGCGCCAGCGATCCGAAATTCACCACTGACGCACTCATGACAGCGATCAATGCCAAGTTCCAGTTGGGCTTCTTCGAGCGCCTCTACAACCGCTACCTGATCATGCCGATGGCGAAAAGCGCGCTGCTCAAACAGAAGCAAGCCTACGCCTGGCAGAAGCTGCGCCCGCAACAGGGCCCGGGGCGTACCGACACCTTCAACCCGACGAAAATGGTGGTGTTCGGCTTCCCGGATGACTCGACCATCGGCACCGTCGATCTGCCGCAAGTGTGGAACCAGAAACCCCGCGAATCGATGTACCTGCACTGGGACGGCAATAACAACAAGATCCACGAACGCAATTACGCCGCCGCGATGGCCGTCGGTGCAACGCCGGAATCGGTGCTGCCGCCGAGCTTCAACCGCGTGACCAATTGGCTGCTTGGGCGCAAACCTCCGGCGTGGCCGTGGGCGCTGGATCAAGCCAAAGTCGCGCAAGGCAAACCGATCTGGGAAAGCAACTGCGCCGGTTGTCACGACTTCGGCCGTGCCGACACCGGACAAGTGACCACTAACATCGATCAGTTGGGCACCGATCCGCACCGGCTCAATTCCTTTACCACCGGGCTGGTCGCGGCGTTCCACAGCTTCAAGAAACCGCCGTTCGATTTTGGCGCGTACCGCAAGACCCAGAGCTATAGCAACACGCCCACCGATGGTATCTGGCTGCGCGCGCCGTACCTGCACAACGGCTCGGTGCCGACCCTGTGGGACTTGCTGCAAACACCGGACAAACGCCCGCAGGCGTTCATCACCGGCTCGGACATCTACGACCCGGTCAACGTCGGTTTCGTCAGCAGCGGCGCCCAGGCCAAAGCCTCGGCCGACTTCAACTACGACACGCGCCAAGAGGGCAACCACAACAGCGGTCACCTGTACGGCACGCAATTGTCGGACGTCGACAAACGCGCGCTGATCGAATTCATGAAAACCCTGTGAACCCTTACGGATAGAGGAATGCGCCATGTCACTGGTCAGTCATTGGGAACACGAATACGACAAGGTCAAATTGCGTCTGCACGGCTTGTTCACGCGCATGGAAATGGCCTGGATGAAGCTCATCAGCGAACTCGAACCGGAGGAGTTCAAGGCGATCATCGGGCTGCTGCAGCGCGGTCACGATCAGGCTCACTACGTGCTCAAACATGGCGAGTTGCCCGACGACGAGCCGAGCGTGCCGTGGGAGCTGGCCCACGGCTTGTCGATCCTGCGCATCGGCAATGCCACGCCGTTGCCGCAATCCACCGCCGAGTTGCAAACCCGCGTACTCAAGGACGGCAGTCTGCTCGGCTGTCGCAAGTGGGAGTTGCTTGATCTGCTGTGGAGTGAAGCGCTGCTGAAGTGGATCGAAAACCTGCGCCATCACGCGACCTTTGGCACCGATCCGGCGCTGGTGAAAATGGATCGCGAAGTGACGCTGGCCATCGCCGGAGATTGGGGCACCGGCCCATTCGACAGCCACGCGCCAGCGGTGTCGGTGGCCAATCAGATGCAACTCGCCCAGGCCGATTTCACCGTGCATCTGGGGGATGTGTATTACGCCGGCAGTCATTCTCAGGAAGACGTCGACATGGCCGGTTGGCCGATGGGCACCCATGGCTCGTTCACCCTCAATTCCAACCACGAGATGTACAGCGGCGCCCACGGTTATTTCAAGGAATTGGCCAAGCGTTTTCCGGGGCAGCAGGGCACCAGTTACTTTGCGCTGTACAACGATGACTGGCTGGTGGTCGGACTGGATTCGGCCTATGCCTCAGACGCCCTGAATCTGTACATGGACGGCACGCTCAACGAGCCGCAGATCGAGTGGATGAAGGGGTTGCCGAAACGCAAAAAAATCATGGTGCTCAGCCACCATCAGGGCTTCGACATTTCCGGGCACAACAAGACTGCGCTGTATCAACCAGTGTGTGATGCGCTGGGGCGTGAGCCGGATTACTGGTATTGGGGACATCTGCATAACGGCATTGTTTACGCGCAGCAGGGCGGGTTGCAGGCACGCTGTGCCGGGCACGGGGCGATTCCCTACGGCAACGCCAGTGAACTGGACGGGCATTTGCGGGTGTTGTGGTCGGAGACACAGAGTGCGAAGGACCCGGCATATCCGGATCGAGTGTTGAATGGATACGCGAAGATCAGGTTGGTGGGGGAGGAGATTTTTGAGGAGTTTATTGGCGAGGATGGCTCGGTGAGGTGGTCATCACAATGATGTGAAAACTGGCGCGGCCTCTTCGCGAGCAAGCTCGCTCCCACATTGGAATGCATTTCCCTGTGGGAGCGAGCTTGCTCGCGATGCTTTTGCTTTTAGCCCTGGGCTGGAACACCTTTGAGGTAAGGCGCAGGCTCGGCGCCCAGATTGCTCAGCAACCGCTCGCTGTACCAATCGACGAAATTCACCACGCCGAACTCATAGGTCTTCGAGTACGGCCCCGGCTGGTAGGCGGTGGAGTTGATGCCGCGCTGGTTTTCTTCGGCCAGACGGCGGTCCTGATCGTTGGTGGCGTCCCACACCTGGCGCATGCGTTCGACGTCGTAATCCACGCCTTCAACCGCGTCCTTGTGCACGATCCATTTGGTGGTGACCATGGTTTCCTGCGCGCTGATCGGCCACACGGTGAAGACGATGATGTGGTCGCCCATGCAATGGTTCCACGAGTGTGGCAGGTGCAGGATGCGCATCGAACCGAGGTCCGGGTTCTTGATCCGCCCCATCAGTTTGGCGCAGCCCTGTTTGCCGTCGAGGGTCATCGACACGGTGCCTTTGAGCAGCGGCATGCGCACGATGCGGTTGCGCAGGCCGAAACTGGCGTGCGCATAAGGGATTTTCTCGGCTTCCCAAGAGGCAGCGGAAGCGGCGACGTGATCCTTGAACGCCTGATCGGCGCGCGGGTCGGTGACGTCGTCCCATTCGAGCAGGGTCTTGAGCAATTCCGGGTGCGACGCGTTGCAGTGGTAGCACTCGCGATTGTTTTCCAGCACCAGTTTCCAGTTGGCTTTTTCCATCAAGGTGGTGGTAATCGCCACCTTGGTGTTCTCCATGTCGTACGGTTCCATGTAGTGGTTCAGCGTCGACAGGAAGTCATCGATGGCCGGTGGATTCTCCGCCAGGCTGATGAAGATGTAGCCGCCGGCCGTCTTCACGTTCACCGGTTTCAGGCCGTATTGCTTCATGTCAAAGTCGGCGCCCATTTCGGTGCCGGCGAACAGCAGGCGGCCGTCCAGCTCATACGTCCACTGGTGGTAATGGCAGACCAGTTTGGCGACCTTGCCTTTCTCACTGGTGCACAGGCGCGAGCCACGGTGGCGGCAGACGTTGTGGAACGCATGCACCACGCCCTCGGCGCCGCGAATCACGATGATCGGGTTCTTGCCGATCTGCAGCGTCAGGTAGTTGCCCTTGGCCGGGATCTCGCAGGTCATGCCGGCGATCAACCATTCTTTCTGGAAGATCTCCTGCATGTCGATATCGAACAGGCGCTCGTCACTGTAGAACGGCTGCGGCAGCGAAAAGGTGCGTTCGCGCTCTTGCAGCATTTGTGCGGTGGCCTTGCGTGCGGGTTCCAGCGGATCGCCCAGGCTGATTTTTGCGGTGTCCATCGATGTGATCCTCAAGGCCATTCTGTGTGGCCGGCGAAAGTGGCTGATCAGAGCTGCAACGCAAGGTGTAAAGAATCTGTTTTGTCTGGAGCCGAGTGTGGGGCCGGCGCGGGCGCGAACCTTATCCATGGGCGACATGATGCAATCTGTTCCCGACGCGCAACCCCCGGTGGCTGGGGGCTGGTCGCGATAAGTATGTCAATGTCGCGGATAGGTAAACGGGCCGTCTGCGCTATACGCAGAATCGCCACATGAAGGCCGACAGTCGGCCGTGGAGAACAGCATGTCCAACAGCTTCCTGAATCCGGTCACCACACAGACCTGGGCCAATGGCCGACACATCGTCCGTTGCGTCAAAGTCATCCAGGAAACCTGGGACGTGCGCACCTTCTGTTTCATGGCCGATCAGCCGATTCTGTTCTTCTTCAAACCGGGGCAGTTCGTCACCCTCGAGCTGGAAATCGAAGGCCAGCCGATCATGCGCTCTTACACGATTTCCAGTTCGCCGTCGGTGCCGTACAGCTTTTCGGTGACCATCAAGCGGGTGCCGGGCGGCAAGGTGTCCAACTGGCTGCACGACACGCTGCATGAAGGCCAGGAGCTGGCAGTGCACGGGCCGGTCGGGCTGTTCAACGCGATGGACTTCCCCAGTCCGAAAGTCCTCTACCTGAGCGGCGGCGTGGGCATCACCCCGTGCATGTCGATGGCGCGCTGGTTCTACGACACCAACGCCAACGTCGACATGACCTTTGTCCACAGCGCGCGCTCACCGAAAGACATCATTTACCACCGCGAGCTGGAACACATGGCGTCGCGGATCGACAACTTCAGCCTGCACCTGATCTGCGAGAAGCACGGTCTGGGCGAGCCGTGGGCCGGCTATCGCGGTTATCTGAATCACAAGATGCTCGAACTGATGGTGCCGGACTTCCTCGAGCGTGAAGTGTTCTGCTGCGGGCCGACGCCTTACATGACCGCGGTCAAGCGCTTGCTGGAAAACGCTGGTTACGACATGAAGCGTTATCACGAGGAGTCCTTCGGCGCGACACCGCCAGAGGCGCGTGCCGACGCGGTGGAACAGGCCGAACAGGCGGCAGACGCTCCGGAAGTACCGGCGGCGGATCTGCATCTTGTGGAGTTCACATCTTCGGACAAGAGCATTCGGGTGGCACCGGGCGAGACCGTGCATGCGGCGGCGGCCAAGGTCGGGCTGTTGATTCCGAAGGCTTGCGGGATGGGGATTTGCGGGACGTGCAAGGTGTTGAAGTTGGGCGGGGAGGTGGAAATGGAGCATAACGGCGGGATTACTGAGGATGATGAGGCTGAGGGGTACATTCTTTCTTGCTGCAGTGTGCCTAAAGGGGATGTGCGGATCGATTTCTGACCGGAGGTGAGGCTAACTCCTGCGCCAGGCTCACCCCTCACCCCTCACCCCAGCCCTCTCCCGAGGGAGAGGGAGCCGATCTGTATGCTTTTCAGATCCTGAGTTCGACTCGGTATTTCACGTCGGGGTACCTCAAATAAACACCTCGGTCAGTTCCCTCTCCCTCTGGGAGAGGGCTAGGGTGAGGGGCTTTTTTCAGTCGATGAACAGATCCGGCATTAGTGCCGCCTCGCTTTCCCGTTCAAAGCGGTAATGATCGAACTCGGTCGCACCGTCTTCCCGCAGGATTTCTTCATCAATCAACAACCGCCCGGTAATCCCCCGCCCGACGCTATTCAAAACCACATAAGCCGCATCCGCCATGATCTGCGGCGTGCGCGCATGCTTGAACGACTCTCTGCTCCCCAACTGAAACTCGATCGCCGCCGTGGCAATCATGGTCTGCGGCCACAGCGAATTCACGCTGATTCCGTAATTGGCGAACTCTTCACTCATCCCCAGCGTCAGCATGCTCATGCCGTATTTGGTTACCGTGTAAGGGCTGTACTGCGCAAACCATTTGTTCGCCAGATTCAGCGGCGGCGACAGGTTGATAATGTGCCCGGAGGATTTCTTCAGGTAGGGCAGGGCGGCTTGACTGCACAGCAACACCGCACGGGTGTTGATCTGGTGCATCAGGTCGAAGCGCTTGAGTTCGATGTGTTGCACGCCGGTCAACTTGATCGCCCCGGCATTGTTCACCAGCGCATCAATTGCGCCGAAATGCTCATTGGCCTGGGCTAGCGCCTGGCGTACCGCGGCTTCATCACGCACATCCAGTTGCAGCGCCAGAGCCTTGCCGCCAGCGGCTTCGACCTCCGCAGCCACGCTGTGGATGGTGCCGGGCAACTTGGGGTGCGGCTCGGCGCTCTTGGCCGCAATCACGATATTCGCCCCGTCCTTGGCGGCGCGCAGCGCAATCTCACGCCCGATGCCACGGCTGGCGCCGGTGATGAACAGGGTTTTGCCTTTTAGCGACATGCCGATGCTCCTGCTTATTGTTCTGTGAGCGAAGGGCTCGACAGACAATGTAGACCAAGAGGCTGATGCGGCAGGAATGGCTTTGAACTTGTGGCGAGGGGATTTTGTGACGAGGGGATTTATCCCCGTTGGGCTGCGAAGCGGCCCCAAATCCAGAGACCGCGGTTTTGTCAGGAAATACCGCGTTCTCTGGTTTTACGACGGCTTCGCCGCCGAACGGGGATAAATCCCCTCGCCACAGGGGATCGGCGTTAAGCGGACATTACTTCGCGGATATCACGCGCCAGTTCGCGCACGCGTTCTTCTTCGGTGTCCCACGAGCACATGAAGCGTGCGCCGCCCTTGCCGATGAAGGTGTAGAAACGCCAGCCGCGTGCGGTCAGGGCGGCGATGGCCGGTTCCGAGAGTTGCAGGAACACGCCGTTGGCCTGCACCGGGAACATCAGTTCGACGCCCGGAATGTCGCTGACCAGTTCGGCCAGCAATTGCGCGCAGTGGTTGGCGTGGCGCGCGTATTTGAGCCAGGCGTCGTTTTCGAGGATGCCGACCCACGGTGCCGACAGGAAGCGCATCTTCGAGGCGAGTTGCCCGGCCTGTTTGCAGCGGTAATCGAAGTCTTCCGCCAGTTTGTGGTTGAAGAACAAAATGGCTTCACCGACCGCCATGCCGTTTTTCGTGCCGCCAAAGCACAGCACATCGACGCCTGCCTTCCACGTCAGGTCGGCAGGCGAACAGCCGAGGAATGCGCAGGCGTTGGAGAAGCGTGCGCCGTCCATGTGCAGGTTCAGGCCCAGCTCTTTGCAGGTGGCGCTGATGGCGCGGATTTCTTCCGGGGTATAAACGCTGCCGACCTCGGTGGCCTGGGTCAGGGTCACGACGCGCGGTTTCGGGTAGTGAATGTCCTGGCGTTTGAGCGCGACTTCGCGGATCGAGGCCGGGGTGATCTTGCCGTTTTCAGTGCCGGCGATCAGCAGTTTCGAGCCGTTGGAGAAGAATTCCGGCGCGCCGCATTCGTCGGTTTCGACGTGGGCGGTTTCCGAGCAGATCACGCTGTGGTAACTCTGGCACAGCGACGAAAGGGCCAGCGAATTGGCGGCGGTGCCGTTGAAGGCGAAGAACACTTCGCAGTCGGTATCGAACAGTTTGCGGAAATCATCCGAGGCGCGTGCGGTCCATTCATCGTCGCCATAAGCGCGTTGGTGGCCGTGGTTGGCCTGTTCCATGGCGGCCCAGGCTTCCGGGCAGATACCCGAATAGTTGTCGCTGGCGAATTGTTGGCTCTTGTCGGTCATGGCCGGCTTCCGTGATCGAGGCGCTTGTGGCGCTTCGTTTGGTCAATGATGGTGCGCACTTTACCGAAGATCATCCGGGGAGCACACGAGATGTCGCTGACAGAACATTACAGGGACGCGAGGCGATTATGCACCTGAGCCAACGCGACGGCGCGCTCGATCTGCTCAAGTGGCTGGCGCTGTTGAGCATGCTGCTCGATCACCTGCGATATGTCGGGATCAGCGCCGATTGGCTGTTTGTGCCGGGACGTCTGGCGTTTCCGTGGTTTTGTCTGGCAATGGCGGCAAATCTGGCCCGGGCCGGCGCGCGCAAGACCGAGTGGCGTTATCTGGGCTGGTTGCTGGTGTTCAGCGCGCTCAGCGAGATTCCGTATCGGTTGTACATTCCTGATCCCGACACGTTGAACGTCATGCCGACGCTGGCGTTGGGCTTGATGGTCGCACGGGGCTGGCAGGATCGGGCATGGCCATCGCGTTTGCTGGCGGTCGGAGCTTTGCTGTTGGCGGCGCTGTTCCCGGAGCGACTGATGTTCGGTTTCTTCGGAGTGCTGCTGCCGTTGGCGATGTTGCTGGTGATTCGCAAACCCTGGTATTTCAGTCTGCTGCCGGGTGCGATCTGTCTGGCGGCAAATCAATGGCAGGTGCTGTTGGAATCGGCACAGTTCGGCAATAGCGTCGCAATCCTCGGCCTCGGCGCATGCCTGTTCGCGCCACTGCTCGGAATGTTCCTGTTGCGACATGCCACATCCGTGCACCCGCCAGCCATGCGCCGCTGGGCGTACGCGCTGTATCCCGCGCATTTCCTGATCCTCCTGGCCGTGCGCTCAACCCTGTAGGAGCTGCCACAGGCTGCGATCTTTTGATTTTGCTTTTTAAGATCCAGATCAAAAGATCGTCCGAACGCGGCCCGAGCCTGCGGCAGCTCCTACAGGGGATCTCTGTGGATTTGGGGAGTGTGTGCGGTCAGCCATTTCGCGCTATGTCGTAAACGCACCTTTGCGTGGCGTCCGTAGGCATTTGAACTCCCGGCGCCGGTCATACCATCGCATCAAAGGGCACTGCCGCCAGGCAAGGGCCTCACTGATACGAATGGCGCACCGCCGCCGCCGGGAGAGACGCGATGTTCAGCAAGCAAGACCAGATCCAGGGTTACGACGATGCACTGCTGGCGGCGATGAATGCCGAGGAGCAACGTCAGGAAGATCACATCGAGCTGATCGCGTCGGAGAACTACACCAGCAAACGCGTGATGCAAGCGCAAGGCAGCGGCCTCACCAACAAATACGCCGAAGGCTATCCGGGCAAGCGCTACTACGGCGGCTGCGAGCACGTCGACAAGGTTGAAGCGCTGGCCATCGAACGCGCCAAGCAACTGTTCGGCGCCGATTACGCCAACGTCCAGCCGCATTCCGGTTCTTCCGCCAACAGCGCCGTTTACCTGGCGCTGATCCAGCCGGGCGACACCATTCTGGGCATGAGCCTGGCCCACGGCGGTCACCTGACCCACGGCGCCAAAGTGTCGTCCTCGGGCAAGCTCTACAATGCCGTGCAGTACGGCATCGACACCAAAACCGGTCTGATCGATTACGACGAAGTCGAGCGCCTCGCCGTCGAGTGCCAGCCGAAAATGATCGTTGCCGGTTTCTCCGCTTACTCGAAGACTTTGGACTTCCCGCGCTTCCGTCAGATCGCTGACAAGGTCGGGGCGTTGCTGTTCGTCGACATGGCCCACGTTGCGGGTCTGGTCGCCGCTGGTCTGTATCCGAATCCACTGCCGTACGCCGACGTGGTGACCACCACCACGCACAAAACCCTGCGCGGCCCGCGTGGTGGTTTGATCTTGGCCAAGTCCAACGAAGAGATTGAAAAGAAACTTAATTCTGCAGTGTTCCCCGGCGCCCAGGGCGGCCCGCTGATGCACGTGATCGCCGGTAAAGCCGTGTGCTTCAAGGAAGCGCTGGAGCCGGGCTTCAAGGCGTATCAGCAGCAAGTGATCGACAACGCTCAGGCGATGGCGAGCGTGTTTATCAAACGTGGCTACGATGTAGTGTCCGGCGGCACCGACAACCATTTGTTCCTGGTCAGCCTGATCCGTCAGGGACTGACCGGCAAAGACGCCGATGCCGCCCTCGGTCGTGCGCACATCACCGTGAACAAGAACGCCGTACCGAACGACCCGCAGTCGCCGTTCGTGACCTCCGGCCTGCGCATCGGCACCCCGGCGGTGACCACGCGTGGGTTCAAGGTGACCCAGTGCGTGACGCTGGCCGGCTGGATCTGCGACATCCTCGACAACCTCGGTGATGCCGACGTCGAAGCGAATGTTGCCCAGCAGGTTTCGGCCCTGTGCGCTGACTTCCCGGTTTATCGCTGAGCGTTCTGGAGTACATGACTATGCAACGCTATTCAGGCTTCGGCCTCTTCAAACACTCGCTCAGCCACCACGAAAACTGGCAGAAAATGTGGCGCACGCCGACCCCGAAAAAGGTCTACGACGTGGTCATCGTCGGCGGCGGCGGGCACGGTCTCGCCACGGCTTACTACCTGGCGAAAGAACACGGCATCACCAACGTGGCGGTGGTCGAGAAGGGCTGGCTGGGCGGCGGTAACACCGCGCGCAACACCACCATCGTGCGTTCCAACTACCTGTGGGATGAGTCGGCGCATCTGTACGAACACGCGATGAAACTCTGGGAAGGCCTGTCGCAGGACCTGAACTACAACGTGATGTTCTCCCAGCGTGGCGTCTATAACCTGTGCCACACCTTGCAGGACATTCGTGATTCCGAGCGTCGGGTCAGCGCCAACCGCCTCAACGGTGTCGATGGCGAACTGCTGAACACTGAGCAAGTGGCCAACGAAATTCCGTACCTCGATTGCTCGAAAAATACTCGCTACCCGGTACTCGGTGCGACCGTGCAGCGGCGCGGCGGCGTGGCTCGTCACGATGCCGTGGCCTGGGGCTTCGCGCGTGCCGCTGATGCGCTCGGCGTGGATTTGATCCAGCAGACCGAAGTGATCGGTTTCCGCAAGGAAAACGGTGTGTGCATCGGCGTAGAAACCAACAAGGGCTTCATCGGCGCCAAGCGCGTCGGCGTAGTGACGGCGGGTAACTCCGGACACATGGCCAAACTCGCCGGTTTCCGTCTGCCGATCGAATCCCACCCGCTGCAAGCGCTGGTGTCCGAGCCGATCAAACCGATTATCGACAGCGTGATCATGTCCAACGCCGTGCACGGTTACATCAGCCAGTCGGACAAGGGCGACCTGGTAATCGGCGCCGGTATCGACGGCTACAATGGCTATGGCCAGCGTGGTTCGTACCCGGTGATCGAACACACGATTCAGGCAATCGTCGAGATGTTCCCGGTGCTGTCGCGGGTGCGCATGAACCGCCAGTGGGGAGGCATCGTCGACACCACCCCGGACGCCTGCCCGATCATCTCCAAGACCCCGGTACCGAACATGTTCTTCAATTGCGGTTGGGGCACCGGCGGCTTCAAGGCTACTCCCGGCTCGGGCAACGTATTTGCCGCAAGCCTGGCCAAGGGTGAAATGCACCCGTTGGCCGCACCTTTCTCCATCGACCGTTTCCACAACGGTGCGTTGATCGACGAACACGGCGCTGCTGCCGTCGCCCACTAACCGTCGACCTGATAAAGAGGAGAAACCCCATGTTGCATATCTTCTGTCCTCACTGCGGCGAACTGCGCTCCGAAGAGGAATTCCATGCATCCGGCCAGGCGCACATTCCGCGTCCACTGGATCCGAACGCCTGCTCTGATGAGGAGTGGGGCGACTACATGTTCTTCCGTGATAACCCGCGCGGTCTGCACCACGAGTTGTGGGACCACGTCGCCGGTTGCCGCCAGTACTTCAACGTCACCCGCGACACCGTGACCTACGAGATTCTCGAAACCTACAAGATCGGCAGCAAGCCGCAATTCACCGACAAGGCTGACGCTGCGAAAACAGCCACGACGGCGCTGGGAGAGAAGGTATGAGCCAGACCAATCGCCTGTCCAACGGTGGACGGATCGACCGCGATAAAGTGCTGAGCTTTACCTTCAACGGCCAGACCTACAAAGGCTTCGAAGGCGATTCGCTGGCCGCTGCATTGTTGGCCAACGGCGTCGACATTATTGGCCGCAGCTTCAAGTATTCGCGTCCACGCGGGATCTTCGCAGCCGGTGCCGAAGAGCCGAACGCGGTGCTGCAGATCGGCGCCACCGAAGCCACGCAGATTCCCAACGTGCGCGCCACGCAACAGGCGCTGTATCAAGGTTTGGTCGCCACCAGCACCAACGGCTGGCCGAGCGTCAATAACGACATGATGGGCATTCTCGGCAAGGTCGGCGGCAAGCTGATGCCGCCGGGTTTCTACTACAAAACCTTCATGTACCCGCAATCGTTCTGGATGACTTACGAGAAGTACATCCGCAAGGCCGCAGGTTTAGGCCGTTCGCCGACCGAGAACGATCCGGACACTTACGACTACATGAACCAGCACTGCGACGTGCTGATCGTTGGCGGTGGCCCGGCCGGTCTGGCGGCTGCTCTGGCCGCTGCGCGCAGCGGTGCCCGGGTGATTCTCGCCGATGAGCAGGAAGAGTTCGGCGGCAGCCTGCTCGACTCACGCGAAAGCCTCGACGGCAAGCCTGCGGTGGAATGGGTCGCCAGCGTCATCGCCGAATTGAAGGACACCCCGGACGTGCTGCTGTTGCCGCGCGCCACGGTCAACGGCTACCACGACCACAACTTCCTGACCATTCACGAGCGCCTTACCGATCACCTCGGCGACCGTGCGCCAATCGGCCAGGTGCGGCAGCGCATCCACCGGGTTCGCGCCAAGCGCGTGGTTCTCGCGACCGGTGCTTGCGAGCGTCCGCTGGTCTACGGCAACAACGACGTGCCGGGCAACATGCTCGCAGGTGCAGTCTCGACTTACGTTCGCCGCTACGGCGTGGCACCGGGCAAAAAGCTTGTCTTGAGCACCAACAACGATCACGCCTATCGCGTGGCGCTGGATTGGCTCGATGCCAGTCTGCAAGTGGTGGCGATTGCCGATGCCCGCAGCAATCCGCGCGGCGCGCTGGTGGAAGAAGCACGCGCCAAAGGCATTCGCATCCTCACCGGCAGCGCCGTTATCGAGGCCCGTGGCACCAAGCGTGTGACCGCTGCCCGTGTGGCTGCAATTGATGTCAAAGCGCACAAAGTCACCAGCCCGGGTGAATGGCTCGACTGCGATCTGGTTGCCAGCTCTGGCGGTTACAGCCCGATAGTTCACTTGGCTTCGCACCTTGGTGGCAAGCCGACCTGGCGCGAAGACATCCTCGGTTTTGTACCGGGCGAAGCACCGCAGAAACGCGTGTGCGTCGGTGGCATCAACGGCGTCTACGGTCTCGGCGATTCGCTGGCCGATGGTTTTGAAGGCGGCGCGCGTGCGGCCAGCGAAGCCGGCTTCAGCGTCGTGGAAGGCACCTTGCCCAAAGCGCTGAGCCGTCATGAAGAACCGACGCTGGCGCTGTTTCAGGTGCCGCACGAAAAAGGCACGACACGCGGACCGAAGCAATTCGTCGATCTGCAAAACGACGTCACTGCCGCTGGCATCGAACTGGCGACCCGAGAAGGTTTCGAGTCGGTCGAGCACGTCAAACGCTACACCGCGCTGGGCTTCGGCACCGATCAGGGCAAGCTCGGCAACGTCAACGGTCTGGCCATCGCCGCGCGTTCATTGAACGTGACCATCCCGCAGATGGGCACCACCATGTTCCGTCCCAACTACACGCCGGTGACTTTCGGCGCGATCGCTGGCCGGCATTGCGGGCACATTTTCGAGCCGGTGCGTTACACCGCGCTGCATCAATGGCACCTGAAAAATGGCGCCGAGTTCGAAGACGTTGGCCAGTGGAAACGTCCGTGGTACTTCCCGAAAAACGGTGAAGATCTGCATGCCGCCGTCAAACGCGAATGCCAGGCCGTGCGCGACAGCGTTGGCCTGCTCGACGCTTCGACCCTGGGCAAGATCGATATTCAAGGCCCGGATGCGCGCGAGTTTCTCAACCGCGTCTACACCAACGCCTGGACCAAGCTCGATGTGGGCAAGGCGCGCTACGGTTTGATGTGCAAAGAAGACGGTATGGTCTTCGACGACGGTGTGACGGCGTGTCTGGCCGACAATCACTTCGTGATGACCACCACCACTGGCGGCGCCGCGCGCGTCCTGCAATGGCTGGAGCTGTACCACCAGACCGAATGGCCGGACATGAAGGTGTACTTCACCTCCGTCACCGACCACTGGGCGACCATGACCTTGTCCGGGCCGAACAGCCGCAAGCTGCTCAGCGCCGTCACCGACATTGATCTGAGCAACGAAGCGTTCCCGTTCATGACCTGGAAAGAAGGTCAGGTCGGCGGTGTGCCGGCGCGGGTGTTCCGCATCTCGTTTACCGGAGAGCTGTCGTACGAAGTCAACGTACAGGCCGACTACGCCATGGGCGTGCTGGAAAAAATCGTCGAGGCCGGCAAGCAGTACAACCTGACGCCGTACGGCACCGAGACCATGCACGTGCTGCGGGCCGAGAAGGGTTTCATCATCGTTGGTCAGGATACCGACGGCTCGATGACCCCGGACGACCTGAACATGGGCTGGTGCGTTGGTCGCACCAAACCGTTCTCGTGGATCGGCCAGCGCGGCATGAATCGCGAAGACTGTGTGCGAGATCAGCGCAAACAGCTGGTGGGCCTGAAGCCGATCGATCCGACCAAGTGGCTGCCGGAAGGTGCGCAGTTGGTGTTCAACACCAAGCAGGCGATCCCGATGACCATGGTCGGCCACGTGACCTCCAGTTATGCGCACAACTCCCTCGGTTATTCGTTTGCCATGGGCGTGGTCAAGGGTGGTCTGAAGCGTTTGGGCGAGCGGGTGTTTGCACCGCTGGCGGACGGCAGCGTGATCGAGGCGGAAATCGTGTCTTCGGTGTTCTTCGATCCGAAAGGTGATCGCCAGAATATTTGATGGCCTCGAGTCCTGTGGGTGGGCTGCCAATCGCTAGCAGGCTAGCTCCCACAGGAACCAACAGAATTCAGGAAGGGTGCTTTATGACCACAGCCAATGTTTACCAACAACGCCCGACTACCGGGGCTAAAGCCGAGTCGTCGCTGCATCACGCCGACCTCGCCAGCCTGGTCGGCAAGGGCCGCAAGACCGCTGGCGTGACCGTGCGCGAAAAGAAACTGCTCGGCCATTTGACCATTCGTGGTGATGGTCATGACGCTGCATTTGCTGCTGGCGTGCACAAGGCGTTGGGCATCGAATTGCCCGGCGCCCTGAGCGTGATCGTCAAAGGTGAAAGCAGTCTGCAATGGATGGGCCCGGATGAGTGGCTGCTGATCGTGCCGAGCGGTGAGGAGTTCGCCGCCGAGCAGAAACTGCGCGAAGCGCTGGGCGATCTGCATATCGCCATCGTCAACGTCAGCGGCGGCCAGCAACTGCTCGAACTGAGCGGGCCGAACGTGCGTCAGGTGCTGATGAAATCCACCAGTTATGACGTGCATCCGAACAGCTTTCCGGTGGGCAAGGCTGTCGGGACGGTGTTTGCCAAGTCGCAGTTGATGATTCGCCATACCGGCGAAGACACTTGGGAATTGCTGATTCGCCGCAGTTTCTCGGATTACTGGTGGTTGTGGTTGCAGGATGCTTCGGCTGAATTTGGGCTTAGTGTTCAGGCCTGAAAGATCAAAAGCTACCCCCTCACCCCAGCCCTCTCCCCCAAGGGGGAGAGGGGGAAAGGGAGCAGATTTGTGTAGTTTTCGGGCCTGAGTTCGACTCGGTATCTCACGTCGGCGTAACTCGACAGAACACCTCGGTCAGTCCCCTCTCCCTCTGGGAGAGGGCTAGGGTGAGGGAAAAACCTGACACCCCGCACAAAGAACAGGAGTCATCGCACCATGAGCCGCGCCCCAGACACATGGATTCTGACCGCCGACTGCCCCAGCGTCCTCGGCACCGTGGACGCGGTGACGCGTTTTCTGTTCGAGCAGGGTTGCTACGTCACCGAGCACCACTCGTTCGATGACCGCCTCTCGGGCCGTTTCTTCATCCGCGTGGAATTCCGTCAGCCCGATGGTTTCGACGAACAATCCTTCCGCGCCGGCCTCGCCGAACGCGGGCAGGCGTTCGGCATGATCTTCGAGCTGACCGCGCCGAACTACCGGCCGAAAGTGGTGATCATGGTGTCCAAGGCCGATCACTGCCTCAACGACTTGCTCTACCGCCAGCGCATTGGCCAGCTGTCGATGGACGTTGCAGCCGTGGTATCGAATCACCCAGACCTCAAGCCGCTGGCCGACTGGCACCAGATCCCGTACCACCATTTCCCCCTCGACCCGAATGACAAACCGGCGCAGGAGCGCAAGGTCTGGCAGGTGATCGAAGAGTCCGGCGCCGAGCTGGTAATCCTCGCCCGCTACATGCAGGTGCTGTCGCCGGAGCTGTGCCGCAAGCTCGATGGCAAGGCGATCAACATCCATCACTCGCTGCTGCCGGGCTTCAAGGGCGCCAAGCCGTATCACCAGGCCTACAACAAAGGCGTGAAACTGGTCGGCGCCACCGCGCATTACATCAACAACGACCTCGATGAAGGGCCGATCATTGCCCAGGGCGTCGAGGCGGTGGATCACAGTCACTATCCCGAGGATCTGATTGCCAAGGGGCGGGATATCGAGGGCCTGACTTTGGCGCGGGCGGTTGGGTATCACATCGAACGAAGAGTGTTTCTCAACGCCAATCGCACTGTCGTTCTTTAGGCCGCTATCGCTGGCTTGCCAGCGATGAGGCCCTCACAAGCAACACATAAACAGCATCTGTACCCGAGCACTTAACGCGCTGCCTGCCTGGGCAACGCGGTTTCATAAAAACAACAGCGAGGTGAAAGCATGTCTGGCAATCGTGGTGTGGTGTATCTCGGCGCGGGCAAGGTCGAAGTACAGAAAATCGACTATCCGAAAATGCAGGATCCGCGCGGCAGGAAGATTGAGCACGGCGTCATCCTGCGCGTGGTTTCAACCAATATCTGTGGCTCTGACCAACACATGGTGCGCGGCCGCACGACGGCGCAGACCGGTTTGGTGCTGGGCCATGAAATCACTGGCGAAGTGATCGAAAAAGGCTCCGATGTCGAGAACCTGAAGATCGGTGATCTCGTCTCTGTGCCGTTCAACGTGGCTTGCGGGCGCTGCCGTTCCTGCAAAGAGCAGCACACCGGCGTCTGCCTGACCGTCAACCCGGCCCGTGCCGGCGGTGCTTATGGCTACGTCGACATGGGCGACTGGACCGGTGGCCAGGCCGAATACGTGCTGGTGCCTTACGCCGACTTCAACCTGCTGAAGCTGCCGGATCGCGACAGGGCCATGGAGAAAATCCGCGACCTGACCTGCCTTTCCGACATTCTGCCAACCGGCTATCACGGCGCAGTGACCGCTGGCGTCGGTCCAGGCAGCACCGTTTATATCGCCGGTGCCGGCCCGGTCGGTCTCGCCGCTGCAGCGTCTGCACGCTTACTCGGCGCGGCGGTGGTGATCGTTGGTGACGTCAATACCATCCGCCTGGCGCATGCCAAAGCGCAGGGTTTTGAAATTGTCGACCTGTCCAAAGACACACCGCTGCATGAACAGATCGCTGCGTTGCTGGGCGAGCCAGAAGTCGATTGCGCGGTGGACTGTGTTGGCTTCGAAGCGCGTGGCCATGGTCACGATGGCGTGAAATCCGAAGCGCCGGCCACCGTGCTCAACTCGCTGATGGGCGTGGTGCGTGTCGCCGGCAAGATCGGTATCCCGGGCCTGTACGTGACCGAAGATCCGGGCGCCGTGGATGCCGCGGCGAAAATGGGCAGCCTGAGCATTCGCTTCGGTCTCGGCTGGGCCAAATCCCACAGCTTCCACACCGGGCAGACGCCGGTGATGAAGTACAACCGCCAGTTGATGCAGGCGATCATGTGGGACCGGATCAACATTGCCGAAGTGGTGGGCGTGCAGGTCATCAGCCTCGACCAGGCGCCGGAAGGTTACGGCGAGTTCGATGCGGGCGTGCCGAAGAAGTTTGTGATTGATCCGCACAAGTTGTTCAGCGCGGCGTAAGTTGCGTCCATGAAAAAGAGCAACCGGTCAGGTTGCTCTTTTTTTGCCGATCAAATTCAACGTGTGTATGAGCACTGTTTGGCATCACCGTCGGTGACTGCACAATCACCCTTTTCCCAAGCGGTTCCCTTGCCTTTTATCGGAGCTCCGGGTTTGTAAACGGTAGTAATGCCAGTGCTGCCTTCAGCATCATACTGGCAGATCAATTTGGCTTGCTTAGTGGTTCCGTCTTTGATGCGAGCAGCTGTAAATTTGGCGTCATGGGCGCCACTTGAAGTGGTGACAGATACCTCCGCGCAGGTCTCTGCGTACGCAGTACTCATCATGGTCAGGCAAACCAATGCACCGGTGAAAAGTTTCAGCATCATCGTTTGTACTCCGTTACGTAAGTTGAACTCAAATCATCCGTAGTCGAGCCAACATTTCCTACTGTCATAAATGACAGTCTTTTAGTCCTTTTCGAAATAGTTGCCATTTACATCAGAAGTAATCGAACTAAACGTGTGGGATCGCGAGCAATCTTGCGCGAGGAAGTGCACCGCCCAGGATGGAACATGCCGATGAATACCCGGTCCAATCGGCAGTTTGATCGCTGAGTGGGCGGTCTTTACGCCACAAGAGGATGTCTGAATGAAGATTTCACGCGGTTTTGCCCTGGCATCGCTCCTGACTCTGGCTGCCGGCCCGGTGTTTGCCGGTTTCAACCTGAACGATGTGGCGAGTGCGGTATCGGGCATGCAGGGTGGCGACAAGGCGGCTGCCGCAGCGCCGACGTCGGAAACCGCGGGTCTGTTGAGCGCGCTGAGTGCGCTGGACGTTACGCCGCAGCAAGCGGTGGGTGGCACCAGTGCCATGTTGGGGCTGGCGAAGAACCAGCTCAGCAGCACTGACTATTCGCAGTTGGCCAAGGAAGTGCCCGGCATCGACAAGCTGTCGGGCGGCGGCGGTAATCTTGCGGCGTTGAGCGGGCTGCTGGGTTCGTCGGGCAAATCCGCCGGGCTGGAGAACGCCTTGGGCAACGTCAAGGACACCAATGACCTGAACAGTGCCTTCAGCGCGCTGGGCATGGACAGCGGGATGATCGGCCAGTTTGCCCCGGTGATCCTGCAATACCTTGGTCAGCAGGGCGTTGGCGGTTCGCTGTTGCAAAGCCTCGGCAGCATCTGGGGCACTGGCACCGGTAGCTGATTCAGCGGCGCTCGCCGTGTAGCTCGGCGATGCGCTGATCCTTGAGTGTCCAGAGCTGGTTGACCCAGTTCTGGACCTGAACGCGAAACTGCGGATCATTTTCGTAATCGCCCTGCCACAGCGCCGGATCCAGCTCGCGGGTCTGGATGTCGATGATCACCCGTGGCACGCCGCCGCTGATCAAGTCCCAGAATCCGGGAATTTTCTGCTGTGGATAAACCACGGTCACGTCGAGAACCGCGTCCAGCTGTTCGCCCAGCGCCGCCAGCACAAACGCCACGCCGCCCGCCTTGGGCTTGAGCAGATGCTTGAACGGTGATTGCTGCTGAGCGCTTTTCGCTGCGGTGTAGCGCGTGCCTTCCAGATAATTCACCACCGTCACGGGCTGGCGTTTGAACAGTTCGCAAGCGGCTTTGGTGATCTGCAGATCCTTGCCGGCCAGTTGCGGATGTTTCGCCAGAAAGGCCTTGCTGTAGCGCTTCATGAACGGGTAGTCCAGCGCCCACCACGCCAGCCCGAGAAACGGCACCCAGATCAGTTCTTTCTTGAGGAAGAACTTGAAGAACGGCGTACGCCGGTTGAGGGTCTGGATCAGCGCCGGGATATCGACCCACGACTGATGGTTGCTGATTACCAGATACGAGGTGTCGCCACGCAGATCGTCGCCGCCGCGAATGTCCCATTGGGTGGGGATGCACAGGCGGAAAATCAGCTTGTCGATCTCTGCCCAGGTCTCGGCAATCCACATCACCGCGCCGGACGCGTAATCGCGCCAGCGGCCGGGGGCGACCAGTTTGAGCAGGGCGAATACCAGCAACGGCCCGATCAGGATCAGGGTGTTGAGCAGCAGCAACAGGGTGACGAAACAGCCGGTGAGCAGGCGGCGCATAAGCAACTCTTTGAAATCGGATGGCGCGCCATGATAAGCAGCTTCGGGCGACAGGCCAAATCGGCGCTGACGAATGTTTCACCTCAATCTCGCTAAGATCAAAAGATCGCAGCCTGTGGCAGCTCCTACATAGATCGGTGTAGGAGCTGCCACAGGCTGCGATCTTTTGATCTTTGGTTTGCCGAACGAATTCAGAGGCAACGGTCTAAAATCCCGTGCCTAACTCCCCAAGGAAGCCCCTTACGTGAAATCCCTCTTTGCACTGCTTGCCCTGGTGACCCTGCCGGTCATGGCCGCCGAGCCGACGCTATACGGTCGTTACGAATACATCGCGCTGCCGGAAATCGGCGGTGAAGTGCTCAAGGCGAAAATGGACACCGGTGCACTGACCGCCTCGCTGTCGGCCAAGGATATCGAGACTTTCACCCGCGATGGTGAAGACTGGGTGCGGTTCCGCCTGGCCACCAAGGATGCGAGCAACAAGGTCTACGAGCACAAGGTCGCGCGAATCAGCAAGATCAAGAGTCGCTCCGACGAGGACGATGACGAGCGTGACAGCGCCGATCCCGCCAAGCGTCCGGTGGTCGATCTCGAGCTGTGCCTGGGTAACGTCAAGCGCACCGTCGAGGTCAACCTGACCGACCGCAGCCATTTCAACTACCCGCTGCTGATCGGTGCCAAAGCCTTGCGTGAGTTTGATGCCGCAGTCAATCCGGCACGCCGTTATACCGCCGACAAGCCGGATTGCTAAGTGGTCTCATTGACGTAACGTCAGGCTTGGGGCACCGTTCGCGCACTTAACCACGGGCTCGGACGCCATGCCGCATATCCTGATTGTCGAAGACGAAGCGGCGATTGCCGACACGCTGATTTTTGCCTTGCAGGGCGAGGGCTTTACCACGACGTGGGTGAGCCTCGGCGCGGCGGCGCTGGAGCATCAGCGCCAGACCCCGGCCGATCTGATCATCCTCGACATCGGCCTGCCGGATATCAGCGGTTTCGAAACCTGCAAACAGCTGCGACGCTTCAGCGAAGTGCCGGTGCTGTTTCTCAGCGCGCGGGATGCCGAGATCGACCGTGTGGTCGGTCTGGAGATCGGCGCTGACGACTATGTGGTCAAGCCGTTCAGCCCTCGCGAAGTTGCGGCGCGGGTTCGCGCGATTCTCAAACGCATGGCGCCGCGAGCGCTGGCCGAAACGTCATCAGCGCTGTTTCGCATCGATGCCGAGCGGGTGCAAATCAGCTATCGCGGTCAGGCATTGACCCTGACCCGGCATGAATTCCGTCTGCTGCAATGCCTGCTCGAACAACCCGAACGAGTGTTCAGCCGCGAACAATTACTCGATGCCTTGGGCGTGGCGGCGGATGCCGGCTACGAGCGCAGCATCGACAGCCACATCAAAAGCCTGCGCGCCAAGCTGCGGCTGGTGCGCGCCGAAGCCGAGCCGATCCAGACCCATCGCGGCCTCGGCTACAGCTACAGTCCGGGGCACAGCTGATGTCGCTCGGGCTGCGGATTTTCCTCGTTTACGTGCTGTTCATCGGCCTGACCGGCTACTTTGTGCTCAACACGGTGATGGAAGAAATCCGCCCCGGCGTGCGTCAGTCCACCGAAGAAACCCTGGTCGATACCGCCAACCTGATGGCGGAAATCCTGCGTGACGATTTCAAGGCCGGCACCCTAAGCGAGAACCGCTGGCCAGAGTTGCTGCGCGCGTATGGCGAGCGCCAGCCGCAAGCGACAATCTGGGGTTTACCGAAGAATCAGGTCAATCACCGCATCTACGTCACCGACGCCAAGGGCCGCGTGGTGCTGGATTCCAGTGGCGTTGCGGTCGGTCAGGACTATTCGAAGTGGAACGACGTCTACCTGACTTTGCGTGGCGAGTACGGCGCACGTTCCAGTCGCAGCGATCCGGATGATCCGAACTCCTCGGTAATGCACGTCGGCGCGCCGATTCGTGACAACGGCCAGATCATCGGCGTGGTGACGGTGGCCAAACCCAACAGCTCGCTGCAACCCTACGTCGATCGCACCGAGCGGCGTTTGCTGGCGTATGGCG
Source organism: Pseudomonas sp. P4795 (assembly GCF_048822895.1). Taxonomy (NCBI): domain Bacteria; kingdom Pseudomonadati; phylum Pseudomonadota; class Gammaproteobacteria; order Pseudomonadales; family Pseudomonadaceae; genus Pseudomonas; species Pseudomonas sp. P4795. Next base: position 565,375 of record NZ_JBMFBT010000004.1, read on the forward strand.
CCGGGCTGATCGGCCTCGGTTTGTTGTTCGGCGCGTTGCTCTCATGGTGGCTGAGCCGGGCGCTGCACCGGTTGACCGGTTATGCCCAAGCGGTCAGCGAAGGTCGCCGGGTTGAAGTGCCGCACTATCGCGGCGGGGAACTGGAGCAGCTCGCGACAGCAGTGCAGCACATGCGCACGCAGCTCGAAGGCAAGGCTTACGTCGAGCGCTACGTGCACACGCTGACCCACGAACTGAAAAGTCCGCTGGCGGCGATTCGCGGCGCGGCAGAGCTGTTGCACAGTGAAATGCCGCTTGCTCAGCGCCAGCGCTTTGTCGGCAACATCGACAGCGAAAGTGTGCGAATGCAGCTATTGATCGAACGGCTGCTGGATCTGGCGCACGTCGAGCAGCGTCAGGGTCTGGAAGAACGGGTCGCGGTGCCGTTGGGCGTTCTGGTTGATGAGCTGTTGCAGGCGCAGATGGCGCGGATTGCTGGCAAGCAGCTACGCATCGAACACGAGATTGCAGGTGATCTGCTGCTGATTGGCGAACCTTTTCTGTTGCGGCAGGCCTTGGGCAATCTGCTGGACAATGCGCTGGATTTCACCCCGCCACAGGGCTTGATGCGCTTCAGCGCCGAGCGGGTTGGGGAACAGGTCGAGTTTCGCTTGTTCAATGCAGCGGCGCCGATTCCTGAGTACGCATTGCCGCGTCTCAGCGAGCGCTTCTACTCGCTGCCGCGTCCCGACAGTGGGCGTAAAAGCACCGGCCTTGGGCTTAACTTCGTCGAAGAAGTGGTCAAGTTGCATGGCGGAGCGCTGCGGATCGAAAACGTGCAGGGCGGTGTGCAGGTGAGTTTGCGCTTGCCCTGATGCGCCTCAATCCGGCGCCGTCGCCACTTCGGTTTCGCGTTGCCTTTTGCGATGCGCCCATTGCAATGCCGGGCGTTCTACCCAGCGCCAAGAGGCAGTGGCCAGCACAATCACGATCAGCGCCGACGCGATCATCGACGGCCAGAATGCCAGCGCGGTCTTGTTGATCACCAGTTGCTGCACTGGAAATGCGTACAGATAAATGCCGTAGGAGATATCGAAGCGGCCGCGAATGGTGTGATCGACGTACAACAGACCGAGGGCCAACGTGGCCAGGCAGATTCCCAGCGTGACCATCACCGCCGCCAACGGAGTTCCTATCGCCGCCACGATCAAGCCACCTGATCCCGCCAGCATCAGCAGCAGCCGGCGCGCAGAGCCAAGATATTGCTTATGGAAAGCCAGTAGCGAGCCTGCGAAAAACGCGATGCCCGCGCAGCCATACACCGCCAGTTTCGGCGCGAGTGGATGGGTTACACCGTTGCCCAATACAAAGGTTGCCATACAAAACAGCGCAAGCAATGCGCTGGGCATCAGCGCTCGTCGGTAAATACCGATTGCGCCAGCCAACAGCAAGTAAAACGCGAACTCGATTTTCAGCGTCCAGAGACTGCCGTTGAAGGATTCGCTGAAGATGAAGTCGCTGGTGATCTGCGCAATGTCCGCTCGCCCGAATACCGATATACGCAGGAAATCGACCAGCGCGGCGGAGTACGTCAGGTAACCTTCTGCGAACAGTCCACCGGCGACGAAGGTCATGATGAAGGCGCAGGCAATCAACGCTGGGAATATCCGTGCAACGCGTTTGCTCAGATAGTCGGTGAAGCTGCTGGCATTGAGGAAGCTGCGTGTGATCAGCAGGCCGGAAATCGAGAAGAAGGCGATGACGGCGATGCCACCCAAGGAGTTGTAGCCGGCAATGCCCGGCTCTTCGAAGCCCGAGAGCACGAAGTGATGGCTGACCAGGACCATCAGCGCGGCCACATGCCTGATCAAGTCGAATGAGTTGTTTCGCAATCGGGTAGTCCTTGGTTCAAGTTTCGTCCACAGAGCAGCGGCGGTTCTGCCGATGCTTGCCGGAAAAAGCCTTTTACAGGTATTTCCACGCAAAGCCCACACAACCTCCATAACAAAACCATACAGCGCTCGCAGACTCGCCCCATTCCAACCAGGGAGCGTTCTGATGAACCGAAATCTGACAATAAAACTCGGGGCAATTGCCCTGCTGATCCTGCTGTTGCTGGTGCCGTTGCTGATGATCGACGGCGTGATCGATGATCGCCAGCAACTGCGCGACGGCGTGCTTGAAGACATTGCCCGCAGCTCCAGCTACAGCCAGCAACTCAGCGGGCCGGTGATGGTGGTGCCGTATCGCAAAGTGGTGCGTACCTGGAAAACCAAAGAGAAAAGCGACGAGCGTTATCAGGAAATCGGCGAAGAACGCGGGCGATTGTACTTCCTGCCGGAGCGCTTTGAACTCGACGGCAAGGTACAGACTGAACTGCGTGCTCGGGGTATTTATGAGGCGCGGCTGTTCCACGCCGACACTCGCATCAACGGGCATTTCTCGCTGCCGGCGCAACTGGGCATCAAGGAAGATTTTGCCGATTACCAGTTCGACGCGCCGTTTCTGGCGGTCAGCATCAGCGACATTCGCGGCATCGAAAATGCGCTGAAACTGGAAGTTGAAGGTCAGCGTCTGGACTTCGTGCCCGGCACGCAAGTGGCGTGGCTCGGCGAAGGTGTGCGGGTGATGCTGCCGGCGCTGGATACCAGCAAAGCAACCGAATTGCCGTTCGGTTTCGATCTGCGTCTGCAAGGCACCGGCTCGTTGCAGGTGTTGCCGGTGGGCAAGACCAGCAGCGTCAACCTTGAAGCCAATTGGCCGCACCCAAGTTTTGTCGGCAACTTCCTGCCGGCCAAGCGTGAGATTACCGATCAGGGTTTCAGCGCCAATTGGCAGACCTCGTTCTTCTCCACCAACCTGCAAGAAGCGATGAACCGCTGCGTGGCGGGGGACTGTGATGCGTTCAACGGCCGTAGCTTTGGTGTGAGCTTCATCGATCCGGTGGATCAGTATCTGAAGAGCGACCGCGCCATCAAGTACGCGTTGCTGTTCATCGTCCTGACGTTCGCCGGTTTCTTCCTCTTTGAGGTGCTGAAAAGCCTCGCGGTGCACCCGGTGCAATATGCGCTGGTGGGTGTGGCGCTGGCGTTCTTCTATCTGTTGCTGTTGTCGCTGTCGGAACACATCGGTTTCGGCCCGGCGTATGTGTTGTCGGCCAGTGGTTGCGTAATGTTGATCGGGTTTTATGTCTGCCACGTGCTGCACAGCGTGCGCCACGGCTTGAGTTTTTCCGCGGGGCTGGCGGCGTTGTATGGTCTGCTCTACGGCTTGTTGAGTGCCGAGGATTACGCGCTGTTGATGGGCTCGCTGCTGCTGTTTGGTCTGCTCGGTGTGTTCATGGTGCTGACACGCAAACTTGACTGGTACGGGATCGGGCAGAAGCCGGGCGAGCAGTTGGAGTTTGATATTGGAGCGGTGCAATGAGCCGGGTAGGGCTGCGCGAGGATCGGCGGGAGATTGAGGTGTTGGTGACGCTGATGTTTTCAGTGTTACCAGCGCAACCGAGTTGGTGCCATCGCCAGCAGGCTGGCTCCCACAGGGAGACGCGTTCCAATGTGGGAGCCGGCTTGCCAGCGATGCGGCCCGAACAGCCGACCTAGACCTTGGGCATTGTCGCAATCATCGAAGGCCGCTGGCTCACTTCAAAGAACCAGTTGGCCAGATTCGGGTTGGCTTCGCGCCAGCCCAGATCCGGAAAGCGCAGATCGAGGTAACCCAGCGCACAGGCAACGCTGATTGCCGCCACATCGAAATGGCTGGTCAGTTCGGCAATCGCATCGCGCTCAAGCAGCGCGAGGCCGCGGCGGATCTTCTCGCGCTGGGCTTCCAGCCATTCGTCCCAGTGCTTTTCCGGGGCGCGCAGGACTTGTTCATAACGCACCATGACGGAGGCGTCCATGATCCCGTCGGCCATTGAGGCCAGGGTCAGACGCCGCCAGCGCGCCGAGCCTTCGCGCGGTATCAGCGGATTGCCGACATGCTGGTGGTCGAGGTAATCGAGGATGACCCGGCTGTCATGGATGACATTGCCGTCGGCCAGGCGCAGGGCCGGGATCTTGCCCAGCGGATTGTCCTGATTCAGCGCCGCATCCGGGCTGACCGGGCTGAGCATGCAGTCTTGCAGGGCAACGCGATCCTGCTGGCCGGTCTCGTGCAACATCACCACGACTTTGCGCACGAATGGCGAGAGAGTGTTGTGAAACAGGGTCATGCTGGGGGCGGACATCGGCATTCCTCGGCAGTCATCAAAGTGCTGGGGCTTAGCCTAGTCAGAAGCTGCATGGCTGGCGAGGGATTTGATGCTGTGCCAAACACTGTAGGAGCTGCGGCACGCTGCGATCTTCAAGATCAAGATCAAAAGATCGCAGCGTGCCGCAGCTCCTACACGTTCATCTGCGTGGCAGGAAACCGCGTATTGCCAGGAAGGCCGGAACGCCGAGACCGACCCAACTCAAACCATCCCAGATCCCGTCGCCCAACAGCGCCGCAAACAACCCGGCTGCACTCAACAGCGCAATCACCAGTGGCGTACTGAAAACTTTCCAGAAATTCGACTGACGCGGCTTCATGCACGCGCCTCCGCTGTTTCCACAATCGTTTTCGCGGCTCTGCGCCGCACCACCCACAAATACACACCACTGCCCAGAACAATGATCGTCAGCACATCCAGCGTGGCCCAGAGGATTTTCATCGGCATGCCGCCGTAGTCACCGAAATGCAGCGGTTGCGACATGCCCATCGCGTCCATGTACCACGGCCGCTCCGCCACCGCGGTGACCTTGAGCGTGCTGGCGTCGATCAGCACCGGCGTGAGCAAGTGCGAGGTCAGATGCGTGCCGCCCTTCATGAACACCGAGTAATGGTGCTCGCTGGAAAACCGTGTGCCGGGGAAGGCGATAAAGTCCGGCTTCATGCCGGGTGCGACTTCGCTGGCGATTTCCAACACACGAGTGGCCGGGGCCAGATGGGTCAATGGCGGTACATCGCGGTAGGGCGCAATCAAGGTATTCAACGCATCGTTGCGCCACGCTGCGATCAACAAATCGGCGCAGGCGCTGATCACCCCTGTCACGCCAACCACCAACGCCCAAGTCAACGTCACTACACCAATCAGGTTATGCAGGTCGAGCCAGCGCAGGCGGGTGGATTTGTCCTGGCGCACGGTACCGAATTTCAAGCGGCGCATGAACGGCAGGTACAGCACCGTCCCCGACACAATCGCGATCACAAACAGCAAACCCATGAACGCCAGCATCAACTTGCCCGGCAGCCCGGCGAACATGTCCACGTGCAGGCGCAGGATGAACAGCATCAGCCCGCCATTGGCCGAAGGCATTTCCAGCGCTTCACCGGTACGCGCATCGAGCATGAACGTGTGCGAGGAGTTCGGTTCGGTGCCGGCGGTTTTCGCCATGATCGTCAGGACGGCGTTCGGCTCATCGTCTTCGAAGCCGAAATACTGCACGACGTCGCCGGGGCGATATTTTTCCGCTGCCTCGACCAGTTGCGCCAGATTCAGATGCGGCGTATCGGCCGGCATCTCGCGCAACTCCGGCGCATCACCGAGCAGATGTTCGATCTCGTGATGGAAGATCAGCGGCAGACCGGTCAGTGCCAGCATCAGCAAAAACACGGTGCAGATCAGGCTGGTCCAGGTGTGGATGAACGACCAGCGACGGATTGTTTTACTTTTCATTTCATGACCTTCAAAAACACCAAAGCCGTCCACGAAGGACGGCCAGGTGACGGTGCGTATTTCAGCTCAGTCGCTTACCACTTGTAAGTGGCGCTGGCGACGACACTGCGCGTGTCGCCGTAGTAGCAGTAGAAGCTGTCGCAGGTGGAAATGTATTCCTTGTCCAGCAGGTTGGTGGCGTTGAGTGCCAGCGACGCGCCTTTGAGGCTGTTGTCCAGACGACCGAGGTCGTAATGCACGGCGGCGTCGAACACGGTGTAAGCGTCAGCCTTGCCCAGCCAGGTGTTGGCCTTGTCACCGTAGGTGTTGCCGGTGTAACGCGCGCCAGCGCCGATACCGAAGCCGTCGAGCACGCCGTTATGCCAGGTGTAATCGGCCCACAGCGAGGCTTGTTGATTGGGCATCAGTTGCAGGCGATTGCCTTTGTCGGTGCCTTTCTGCACTTCGGACTTGGCCAGGGTGTAGGCGGCAATGATCTTCAGGTTGTCGGTGACGTCGGACACCGCTTCCAGTTCCAGACCTTTGACTTTGACTTCGCCGGTCTGGCTGGTGATCGACACGCCGTTGACGAAGTTACTGACCGAGACGTTTTTCTGGGTCAGGTCATACACCGCAGCGCTCAGCAATGTTTTGCTGCCAGGTGGCTGGTACTTGATGCCCAATTCCCACTGCTTGCCTTCGGTTGGCTTGAGCGAGCCTGTGGAAGTGGCGTCAGCGCCGGTGGTTGGTTGGAACGACTCGGCGTACGACAGGTACGGCACGAAACCCGAGTCGAACACGTAGCTGAGCGCCGCGTTGCCGCTGAACGCCTTGTCGCGCTGGGTGTTGGTTGCATCGCCCTTGTTGATGAATTGAGTGCTGGTGTGCACCCAGTCTTCCCGCCCGCCGAGGGTCAGACGCCATTGGTCGAGAGCCATCTGGTCCTGCACATACAGGCCAGTCTGGAAGGTCTTCTGGTTGTAATCGTAGAACGCGGTCGAGCGCGCCGGGCGCACGATTGGCTGGCCGTAGATCGGGTTGATCACGTTGGTGGTCAGGCCGTCGCCGAAGATCGAGGTGTAGTTGGTGTTGCTGCGCTGGTGGTCCAGCCCCAGCAGCAAGGTGTGACGAATATCGCCGGTGGCGAAGTCGGCCTGGAAGTGGTTATCCACCGCGAACTGGCTGATGTCTTCGTCGACGCTGGTGCTGGTGCGACCGACGTTGCCCTGGTCATCCACCTGGGTGAATGGATAGGAGCCTGGCGTCAGCGACTGGAATGACAGATCCGACTTGGTGTAACGCAGGTTCTGCTTGAACTGCCACGTATCGTTTAAACGATGTTCGAACGCATAGCCCAGCGCGTAGTAAGTACGGTCGTAGTATTCCCAGTCCGGATCGCCGAGGTTTTTGTGGTGAGAAACCTTGCCGAACGGCATGTCGATCTTGGTGCCCTGCACCGGCAGAAACTGGCTGGTGATGCCGGTATCGTCGCGGGTGAACTGGCTGAGCAGGGTGAATTTGGTGTCTTCGTCAATGTTCCAGGTCAGGCTAGGCGCGATGTTGTAGCGCTTGTTGTCGACGTGGTCGACCTGAGTGCCGCTGTCGCGCACTACGCCGCTGATACCGTAGAGAAACTGCCCGGCATCGTCGATCTTGCCGGTGCTGGCGAAGTTGATCTGGCGGTGGTTGTCGCTGCCGTATTGCAGCTGGATTTCACTGCTCTGCGCATCACTTGGGCGACGGCTGACCATGTCCAGCAAGCCGCCCGGCGGGGTCTGGCCGTACACCGACGAGGCCGGGCCACGCAGCAGGGCGAGGCGGTCGAGGTTCCAGGTTTCCTGTTTCGGGTTGGCGTACACGCCTTTGGGCAGTGGCAAACCGTCGAGAAATTGAGTCGGTTCGAAGCCGCGCACGCGTAGCCAGTCGGCGCGAGTATCGCTGCCGTAGCTGCTGGCGGTGATGCCCGGCATGTAGCGCACGGCGTCATCGAGGCTGTGCACGCCACGGTCTTCCATTTGCTGGCGGGTGGCGACCGAAATCGAACGCGGTGCTTCGACCAGCGCGGTGTCAGTCTTGCTGCCGGCGGCAGTGCGCGTCGCGGTGTAGCCTTCGACCGGACTCCACGCGGTTTCAATGTTTTCTACGCCGATCACCGAGGTTTCCGGCAGCGCCATGACACCGTCCGGCACGGCGACCAGGGTGTAAGTCCCGGCACTGCTTTGTTCCAGTTGCAGACCCGTGCCACGCAGGGCCGCGCGCAGAGCACCGGCAGCATCGTATTGGCCGTTGACCGCCGCCGAAGTCTTGCCGGCGGCCAGCGCCGGGTTCAGCGACAGCGCGAGGCCGCCCTGACTGGCGATCTGGTTCAACGTGGTGGACAGGGGCGCCGCCGGCAGGTTGTAAGCGCGCACGCTCGACGCCTGTTCAGCGGCGATCAGTTGGCTGCTGACCAGCGGGGTGCTGAAGGCAATGGCGACCGCCAGCAAACTGGGGCGCAACAAGGTGTCTAGCGAACGGGACATACGGCGGCTCCTGAATGGAAATATTTCTCAATTGCCTGTGTGCCGAACGAGAATCAAAAAGTGATAGGGCTGGATGAAAATAATTTCTATTAACGTGCCGGGTCGGCTTTGGCCACGGTCACCCACCACGGCGTGTGCTGTTCGATCTGCACCGGCAGAGTCGGGAGCAGGGCGCTCAACGCTTTGTCGGTGTCGTGCAGCGGAAAGCTGCCGGTGATGCGCAGATCGGCCACTTCCGGGGCGATTCCCAGGTGCCCGCGACGGTAGCGGCCGAGTTCGTGCACCAAGTCTTCCAGTCGTGCGTTGTCCACCACGAGCATGCCGCGGGTCCAGGCATCGGCCCCGGGAGTGAGGGCGACGACAGATTCCAGACCGTTGCTGCGGATCAGTACTTGCTGGCCTTCGCGCAGGATTTGCTCGTGCGGATTGGCTTGCGGATGCGCGGCCACTGCCGACTGCAACACGCTCAGGCGCGTGCCGGCGTCTTCGCGTTTGACCAGGAATCGCGTACCCAGCGCGCGCATGCTGCCTTCGGCGGTTTCGACGATGAATGGCCGGGCATCGCCATGAGCGGTTTCGATGAGGATTTCACCTTCCTGCAACACGATCAGCCGTTGCTTGTCATCGAATCGCACGTCCACGGCGCTGTGGGTATTGAGGTTGAGTACGGTGCCGTCGGGCAGGCGTAGAGTGCGCTGCTCGCCAGTGGCGGTGCGCTGGTCGGCGAGCCAGTAATCCAGCGGCAGATAACGATCTCCGGCAAACAACGCCAGACCGATCACCGCGACCACACTGGCGACACCGTTGCCAATGGCCCGCACCCGCCGCCGAATACCTTCGCGCGATTGCAGCAATGCACTGCGCGCCGGGCCGTTGGCCACGCTGAAGCGTTGATCGAGCATGCCCAACTGACGCCAGGCGCGGGCATGTTCTTCATGCGCCGCGTGCCACTTGGCAAACTCCTCGCGCTCTAGCGGACTGCTCGAATCGAGGGTCAGCTGCCAGGCAATCGCTGCGTCCAGCACATGCGCCGGAACCGGTCTGGAGCTGGCCGGGGTCATGTCGGCTCGCCGTACAGGGCGATGTAGCACTGACGAATGCCTTGCGCCAGATACTGGCGCACGCGCGGCACTGACACGCCGAGCTTATCGGCGATCTCGGCATGGCTCAGGCCGTCGAGACGGTTATAAAGGAAAGCCGCGCGGGCCTTGGTCGACAGTTTGCCGAGCATACGGTCGATGGCTTTGAGGTCCTCGAGGATCAATTGCTGTTGTTCCACCGACGGCTGCTCGCCTTCGGGGATCAGCATCAGTTCGGTGAGATAAGCCTGTTCCAGCGCGGCGCGGCGGAAGTAATCGAACAGCAGACCTTTGGCGATCGCCACCAGAAAGGCCCGTGGTTCGCGCGGGGTGAGCAGTTGATCGCGGCCGAGCAGGCGCACGAAGGTGTCTTGGCTCAGGTCTTCGGCACGTTGCGGGCACGCCACGTTGCGCCGCAACCAACCCAGCAGCCAGCCGCGATGGTCGCGATAAAGCGCACCGACGAGCTCACTGTGGGGGCTTGGGACTGACGACACCAGACGCACCGATTGGGAAATGTTAACCAACGAGAATTGTTCGCGATTCTGGCAGAGGTGGGAATGGTTAGCAATTGGCCACTGGTCGGGTGGTGCCCGAAGGCGGACCCTCACCCCAGCCCTCTCCCTCCGGGAGAGGGGGCCGACCGAGGTGTCTTGCGCTATACATCGACCTGAAAGGCCGAGGCGATTATGGATTCGGTAAAGAACGTTCAGGTCGACGTATTTCTGAAGCATCCCCCAATCGGCTCCCTCTACCTCTGGGCGGTCCGACGTTTCGGGAGGGTTGGGGTGAGGGTTTCTTTTGACCTAAAACGAAGGTGCCTCCCGCCGGCGTTTCCACTGGCTCAACCGCTGCTGCAACGCCAGCGGACTGAAAATCTGCTGCTGCCGAGCCCGATTAAACAGAATCAAAGCCAGTTCAGCCGTCGCCAGCGCATCCGCACTCGCGTTATGCCGCTCGAACACCTCCAGCCTGAACCACTCAATCCACTCATCCAGCCCTGCCTCACGAATCTGCGCCTGCGGACAAACCAGTGGGGCAATATCCGCCACATCGAGAAACACCTGCTGCAACTTGTGTCCCAGATGCTCCTTCACCGCGCGCCCAAGCATGTGCTGATCAAACGGCGCATGAAACGCCAGCACCGGGCTGTCGCCAATAAACTCCAGCAACTCAACCAGCGCCTCTGCCGGTTCGCTCCCGGCAGCAATTGCATTCGGCCCCAACCCGTGGATCAACACGCTCGGGCTGAGCTTCAACTCATGACATTGCAAAGTCCGTTCAAACTGCTGACTGAAATCAATCGCACCGTCCTCGATCACCACCGCGCCAATCGACAGCACCCGATCCTTGTTCAGGTTCAACCCGGTGGTTTCCAGATCCAGCACCACCCAGCGCTGTTCGCGCAGACTGCAATCACTCAAGCCGCTGATCACTGGCAATTGCGTCAGTCGTTTTTGCAGGTCTTGCGCCACCACCGGGCCGGCCGGGCGCAGCCAGGAAAACAGGCTCACAGTTGATACCGCAAAGTAAGGCTGCTCTGCAGGCGTTGGGCCTGACGCAAAGATTCGCGCAGGATGCGTCGGTCCAGATGATTGAGGCTGTCGGGATCGACGCGGTTCGAGTACGGCAGGTTTTCCCGAGTCTGCAATTGATGTTGCTGCATACGCGTCTGCTGGATGAAGTGGTAAGCCTCTTCATACGCCGCGCCGTCGAGTTTTTCGATGACCTGTTTATCCACCAGTTGGCGGAAGCGTTCGAGGGTGTTGTTGGCGTCGATGCCGTTCGCCAGTGCGAGCAAGCGTGCGCCGTCGACAAACGGCGTCAGACCCTGCGTCTTCAGATCCATGGTGGCTTTATCGCCGTTCTTGCGCGTCAACACGAACTCGCGGAAACGCCCAACCGGCGGGCGATTGCGCAGCGCATTGTCGGCCATCATGCGTTGGAACAGGCGGTTGTCGCCGACCTGATCGAGAATGCCACGCCGCAGTTGCGCGCAGCCTTGCTCGTCACCCCAGACCACGCGCAGGTCGAAATAGATGCTCGAGGCCAGCAGGTTCTCCGGCGTCGCCTCGCGGATAAACGCCGAAAAACGTCGCGCCCATTCCGCGCGCGACAGACACAGCTCGGGGTTGCCGGCCATGACATTGCCCTTGCACAGGGTGAAGCCGCACTGCGCCAGGCTCTGGTTGATCTGCTGGGCAATCGGCAGCAGCTTGCCGCGTATCTCGGCCGCATGCGCCGCGTCCCGCGCTTCAAACAGAATACCGTTGTCCTGATCGGTGTGCAGCGTTTGCTCGCGCCGGCCTTCGCTGCCGAAAACCAACCAACTGAATGCCACGCCGGGGTCGCCTTTTTCCGCGAGGGTCAGTTCGATCACGCGGCACACGGTGTGGTCGTTGAGCAGGGTGATGATATGGGTGATCTGCGTCGAAGACGCGCCGTGCGCGAGCATGCGCTCGACCAGTTGGCCGATTTCACCGCGCAGGGCTACCAATTGTTCAAGCCGTTGCGCACTGCGAATGGTCCGTGCCAGATGCACCAGGTCAATCCGTTGCAGCGAGAACAGATCCCGCTCGGAGACCACACCGCACAGGCGTTGGTCCTTGACCAGACACACATGCGCGATGTGCCGCTCGGTCATGGCAATCGCCGCATCGAACGCGCTGTGATCCGGTGTCAGGTAGAACGGCGCATGGGTCATGTGGCGTTCAATCGGCTGGTTGAAATCGCCAACGCCTTCAGCCACCACATGCCGCAAATCGCGCAGAGTGAATATCCCCAGCGGCGCTTTATTTTCATCCACTGCGACAATGCTGCCGACCTGCTGCTCGTGCATCAGCTTCACCGCTTCACGCAGCGGCGTATCCGGGCTGCACGTCACGGGATGACGCATGGCCAATTCGCCGAGACGGGTGTTCAGCGAGTATTGAGTGCCGAGGGTTTCCACGGCTTTCTGCTGAACTTGCTGATTGACCTGATCGAGCAGGCTGCTGACCCCGCGCAAGGCGAAGTCGCGAAAGCTGTTGGACAGCGCGAACAGTTTGATGAACGCCAGTTTGTTCAGTTGCAGGCAGAAGGTGTCTTCACCGGCCAGATGCTCAGTCCGAGTCGCACGTTCGCCAAGCAATGCAGCGAGCGGAAAGCATTCGCCGGTGGTGATCTCGAAAGTGGTTTCGTTTCCGCCCTTGGCGGTGTGCGGACGTTCGCCGACCACCCGGCCCTGTTTGACGATATAGAAGTGCTCGACCGGGCCGTCGCCGGGTTTGATGATGCTCTCGCCCTGGCCGTAGAAGCGCATCTGGCATTGCTCCACCAGATAGGCGAGGTGGGCATGTTCCATCTGATTGAACGGCGGGAAGCGCTGAAGGAATTGCAAAGTGCCCTGAATGTTCTGCAATACCGCGGTTTTCCCTGCCTGGGTGAAGGCGTCCGCTTTACTCATAACCATTACCGCAGTCTTTTTCGAATTATTGTTGTCCGATCGTTGCAGCCATGGTCGGCCCCATCGAGCGGGGTGCCCATTGGACGTAAGTCTAGGTCGGGGGTACCGCCGAGTAGTTTTCGGAGATGCCCTACGCGCGCAGTCGGAAATTCTCCAGTTCAGCCCCTTGGAAAATTATCCGACGAAGTGCACATTGAAGCTCTGCTTAGCGATGTCTGACCACTGTGCTAGGGGATTGAATTGGTTATTTAGAGAACGCCATGTCCGACCACGATATTTTGAGCGACGCCGAGCGTGCTGCGCTCAGCGCCGTCATGCTGGAGCCCGACCTGCCGCCGCAGCGGGTCCTGATTGTCGATGATGACAAGGACGCTCGCGAGTTGCTGGCGGAGATTCTGGCGTTGGACGGTATTCGCTGCATGACGGCAGCCAGTGGCGAGACCGCGCTCAAGATGTTGGCCGAGAAGCCTTCAATCGGTTTGGTGATCACTGATTTGCGCATGGGCAATATTGGTGGGCTGGAGTTGGTTCGTGAAGTGCGTGAGTCGGTGCGAGCGGCGCTGCCGATCATCATTGTCTCGGGCGATGCGGATGTGAAGGATGCGATCGCGGCGATGCATTTGAGTGTGGTGGATTTTATGTTGAAGCCGATTGATACGGTGAAGTTGCTCGAGTTGGTCAAGCATGAGTTGGGCATCGAACCCTGAAATTGAAGATCAAAAGATCGCAGCCTTCGGCAGCTCCTACATGGGATCACCTGTAGGAGCTGCCGAAGGCTGCGATCTTTTGATTGTGCTTCTCCACAAAAAAGCCCTGATCCGCAAGGTCAGGGCTTTTTCGTGTCCGGCATCAGCGCAAGTTACAAGCCGTTGGCAGCCTTGAACTCACGACGCCGACGATGCAACACCGGCTCGGTATAACCGTTCGGTTGTTTGGTGCCTTCAACCACCAGTTCGACCGCCGCCTGGAAGGCAATGTTGCTGTCGAAGTTCGGTGCCAGCGGACGGTACAGCGGATCGTTGGCATTCTGCCTATCGACCACCGGCGCCATGCGCTTGAGGCTTTCCATCACTTGCGCTTCGGTCACAATGCCGTGGCGCAGCCAGTTGGCGATGTGCTGGCTGGAGATCCGCAGCGTCGCACGGTCTTCCATCAGGCCGATGTCATTGATGTCCGGCACTTTCGAGCAACCGACGCCCTGGTCGATCCAGCGCACCACGTAACCGAGAATGCCCTGGGCGTTGTTGTCCAGTTCGTGCTTGATCTGCTCTGGCGTCCAGTTCGGGTTGACCGCCAACGGGATGGTCAGGATGTCATCGACCGATGCGCGCGCACGTTTGGCCAGTTCGGCCTGACGCGCGAATACGTCAACCTTGTGGTAATGCAGCGCGTGCAGCGCGGCGGCGGTCGGCGATGGAACCCAGGCGGTGTTGGCGCCGGCCAATGGATGCGCGATTTTCTGTTCAAGCATCGCGGCCATCAGATCGGGCATGGCCCACATGCCTTTACCGATTTGTGCACGACCTTGCAGGCCGGTACTCAGACCGATATCGACGTTCCAGTTCTCATAGGCGCCGATCCATTTCTCAGCCTTCATGTCAGCCTTGCGCACCATCGGCCCGGCTTCCATGGAGGTGTGGATTTCGTCGCCGGTGCGGTCGAGGAAACCGGTGTTGATGAACACCACGCGCTCGCTGGCGGCCTGGATGCACGCCTTGAGGTTGACCGTGGTGCGGCGCTCCTCGTCCATGATCCCGACTTTCAGGGTGTTGCGCTTGAGGCCGAGCACGTCTTCGATGCGGCCGAACAACTCGTTGGTGAACGCCGCTTCTTCCGGGCCGTGCATTTTCGGTTTGACGATATAGACCGAGCCGGTACGGGTGTTCTTGCGCGAGGTGTTGCCGTTGAGGTTGTGCATGGCCGCGAGGCAAGTGATCAGACCGTCGAGGATGCCTTCCGGCACTTCGTTGCCGTGCTTGTCGAGGATCGCGTCGATGGTCATCAGATGGCCAACGTTGCGCACGAACAACAACGAACGGCCGTGCAGGGTCACTTCACTGCCATCGACGGCGGTATAAGTGCGGTCCGGGTTCATGGTGCGGGTGAAAGTCTGGCCGCCCTTGGAAACGGATTCCGCCAGATCGCCCTTCATCAGGCCGAGCCAGTTGCGGTAGATCACCACTTTGTCGTCGGCATCGACGGCGGCCACGGAGTCTTCGCAGTCCATGATGGTGGTCAGCGCCGCTTCCATCAGGATGTCTTTGACGCCGGCAGCGTCGGTCTGGCCGACCGGGGTGCTGGCGTCGATCTGGATTTCGAAATGCAGGCCGTTGTTTTTCAGCAGGATCGCAATCGGGGCATTTACGTCGCCCTGGAAACCGATCAACTGAGCGTCGTTGCGCAGGCCGCTGTTGCTGCCGCCCTTAAGGGTTACAACCAGTTTGCCGTCAGCGATTTTGTAAGCGGTGGAATCAACGTGCGAGCCGGCAGCCAATGGCGCGGCTTCGTCGAGGAAGGCACGGGCGAAAGCGATGACTTTGTCGCCGCGAACCTTGTTGTAGCCTTTGCCCTTTTCCGCGCCACCGTCTTCGCTGATCGCGTCGGTGCCGTAGAGCGCGTCGTACAACGAACCCCAGCGGGCATTCGAAGCATTCAGGGCGAAGCGTGCATTCATTACCGGTACGACCAGTTGCGGGCCGGCGGTGCGGGCGATTTCGTCATCGACGTTTTTCGTGGTTGCCTGGAAATCAGCCGCTTCTGGCAGCAGATAACCGATCTCTTGCAGGAAGGCTTTGTAGGCCGCGGCGTCGTGTGGCTGACCGGCACGGGATTGGTGCCAGCCGTCGACCCGTGCCTGGAAGTCATCGCGTTTGGCGAGTAGGGCTTTGTTCTTTGGCGCCAGGTCGTGAATGACCTTGTCGGCACCTTCCCAGAATTTCTCGGCGGTGAGGCCGGTACCGGGAATGGCTTCGTTGTTCACGAAGTCGAACAGGACTTTGGCGACCTGCAGGCCACCGACTTGAACGTGTTCAGTCATTGCTTGCCTCACTCTGCTCAGCTGTTGCGCTTTTCAGCTCTTCAATTTTGACAATGAAGCCTCTGGCCATTTAAACCACAAACCCCTCGACCAGTGCATGCCATTGCTGGCGGCTGGGCTAGGTCCAATCAACGGCTTGAGGGCCTTCTGACGGGGCTTTCAGGGTTGCGAATGTGCCTTGGGCAGACATCGATCCGGCGTTATGTAGTGCTTGCTGCGGCATACTACATGATGAGTTGCGGTTGTGAAAATCAGACTAATAACGTCGTTCTGCGACCCCATGACGCATTGCGGTCACGGCGCGGAACGGGATGTTCTCAAAAAACCAATGGATTGTTCCAGTTAAATATAAAAAGTTGTACACGATTCGTGATTTCACGCGTCTGCGGCCGCGCGCCGAACGCTTGCCTATACTCATCCTTCTATAACAAAAGTCATGACAAGAGGGCTGCGCCATGGATCATCTCGTACTCACGGTCTTCGCTCCGGACAAGCCGGGGCAGGTCGAGCGCATCGCCCAATGCATCGCCGAACATGGCGGCAACTGGCTGGAGAGTCGCATGTCGCGGATGGCCGGGCAGTTCGCCGGGATTCTTCGAGTCGGCGTACCGGCGGAGGCTTACGACGAATTAGTCGATGCCTTACAAGCGCTGTCGGCGCATGGCATCCGCGTGCTGATTGCCGAGAGCGGCATCGAACAATCCTGCACCTGGAAACCGATCGCCATGGAGTTGGTGGGCAATGACCGTCCGGGGATCGTGCGCGATATCACCCGGCTGCTGAGTGAGCAGGGCGTCAATCTCGAACGATTGGTCACCGAAGTGCGCCCTGCGCCGATGAGCAGCGAGCCGCTGTTCCACGCCGAGGCGATTCTGGCGGTGCCGCTGACGCTGTCGCTGGACGTGCTGCAAGCGCGCCTGGAAACCCTGGCTGATGATCTGATGGTGGAATTGGTGCTGCGCACCGAGGTTTAGCAAGGATCAGGTTATCCAGTTTTAACGTGCACCTGCCTGTGGATAACCTGTAGAGACCAGTCGCCAGGCCACGTCCGCCGTGGCCTGGCGAGGATTGATCAAAAAACCGCCAGCATTCAACGACTTGCGCACAATCGCCGGGGATCACGCTGTGGATAACCTTGGGGTGAAACGCTGCAGGCCAGGAATAACGTGGCCTACAATGGTTTGTGCGTTTTTTGATCAGCTGCGGCGGCGCAAACTTATCCACGCATCGACGCTGTACACCGCGAGACCGGCCCAGATAAAGATGAATGCGACCAGTGTGCTGGACGACAAATGCTCATCGAACAGCAGCACGGCTTGCAGCAGTACCAAAGTCGGTGCCAGGTATTGCAGGAAGCCGATGGTGGTGTAGGGCAAGTGCCGCGTTGCGGCGTTGAAGCACACCAGCGGCACGAGAGTCACCGGGCCAGCGGCGACCAGCCACCACGCTTCGGAGGTGGTCCAGAATTCAGCCTGCGCACTGGTGGCACTCGGGTTGAACAGTAACCACGCCACGGCAATCGGCACCAACATCCAGGTTTCGACGACTAACCCGGGCAACGCCTTGACCGGCGCCTGCTTGCGGATCAAACCGTAGAAACCAAACGTCAGCGCCAGCACCAGCGACACCCACGGCAGACTGCCGACCTGCCACACTTGCTGCGCCACGCCGACCGCCGCCAGGCCTACCGCGATCCACTGCATCCGGCGCAGGCGTTCGCCGAGGATCAACATCCCCAGCAACACGTTGACCAGCGGATTGATGTAGTAACCGAGGCTCGCTTCGAGCATGCGCCCGTTGTTCACCGACCAGACGTAAGTCAGCCAGTTGGCCGCAATCAAGGTGCCGCTCAGCGCAAGAACAGCCAGACGTTGCGGGTTCTCT
Source organism: Pseudomonas sp. P4795 (assembly GCF_048822895.1). Classification (NCBI taxonomy): domain Bacteria; kingdom Pseudomonadati; phylum Pseudomonadota; class Gammaproteobacteria; order Pseudomonadales; family Pseudomonadaceae; genus Pseudomonas; species Pseudomonas sp. P4795. The sequence continues at coordinate 582,998 of NZ_JBMFBT010000004.1, forward strand.
CGCAGCTCTCTCCACCAGCCCGGATGCTTCCACACCATCAGCAACAGCGCGCCAAACAGTGCCGACCAGAGTACGCGGTGGATGATGATTTCTACCGCCGGCACTTCGGCGATGGCTTTGAAATAGAGCGGGAACAGGCCCCAGATGATGTAGGCACTCAGGCCCAGAATGTACCCGCGACGCGGGTTGGCGGCTTGCATGCAGAATCCTTGCTTAGGCAGCTAACAAAGCAGCGATTGTAAGGAGGTTGTATAGATGTGTCGTGTCAGAAAACAAAAAGATCGCAGCCTGCGGCAGCTCCTACGGTTTCAATGTAGGAGTTGCCGCAGGCTGCGATCTTTTGATCTTGAAAATTAAAACAGTTTCAGCGGTTCTTCATTGAGCGCCGAAAGCTGCTCACGCAACGCCAGCACCTGATCGCCCCAATAGCGTTCGGTCCCAAACCACGGAAAGCTGTGCGGGAACGCCGGGTCATCCCAACGGCGCGCCAGCCATGCGCTGTAGTGCATCAGCCGCAGCGCACGCAGCGGCTCGATCAACGCCAGTTCACGCGGATCGAAATCGTGAAATTCGTTGTAGCCGTCCATCAACTCCGACAGCTGCCCGAGGCATTCCTGACGGTCACCGGCGAGCATCATCCAGATGTCCTGCACGGCAGGGCCCATCCGGCAGTCGTCGAGGTCGACGATGTGGAACATCTCGTCGCGGCACATCATGTTGCCGGGGTGGCAATCGCCGTGCATGCGGATGTTCTGGTGCGGGGTGTTGGCGTAGACGTCTTCAACGCGCTTGAGCAGATCGCGGGCAACCGACTCGTAAGCCGGCAGCAGGCTCTTGGGGATGAAATTGCCTTCGAGCAACGTGTTCAGTGAGGCATGCCCGAAATTCTGCACGGCGAGCGCTTCGCGGTGTTCGAACGGGCGGGTCGCGCCGACCGCGTGAATGCGCCCGAGCAACTGGCCGAGGCGATACAACTGATCGAGATTGCCCGGCTCCGGCGCGCGGCCACCGCGACGCGGAAACAGGGTGAAACGAAAACCGGCGTGCTCGTGCAGGGTTTCACCGTTGTGAATCAGTGGCGCCACCACCGGAATGTCGACGTCGGCCAGTTCGAAGGTGAACTTGTGTTCTTCCAGAATGGCGTCGGTGGTCCAGCGCTGCGGACGATAGAACTTGGCGATCAGCGGTTCGGAGTCTTCGATGCCGACCTGGTAGACGCGGTTTTCGTAGCTGTTGAGCGCCAGAATGCGTGCGTCACTCAGGAAGCCGATGCTTTCAACGGCATCGAGCACGAGATCTGGGGTAAGGGTTTCAAACGGATGGGCCATGCTGACTCCTGCGCGCAGCAGGCTGCCGCGTCCGGCCCGGCATGGTAGCGCAGATGGCAGGCAGTTAGGGGGTTCGTGTCTGTGCTGACGCTATCGCTGGCAAGCCAGCTCCCACAGGTTTCTCCGCTAGTTTGAAATTAGCGCAAGACCTTGTGGGAGCTGGCTTGCCAGCGATGAGGACCGGTCAGGCGCCGACGATCCCGCCATCCTCACGGGAAATCGCCATCACCGAAGAGCGCGGCTTGCCATTCGGCAGATGCTCAGGAAAGGTCGATCCACCGTTTTCCCCCGGATGCTGAATCCCGACAAACAGCGTCTTGTAATCCGGCGAAAAGCTGATCCCGGTGACTTCACAACCCACCGGCCCGACCATGAACCGGCGAATCTCACCAGTCGCAGGATCCGCGCAAAGCATCTGATTGTTGCCCATTCCGGCAAAGTCCCCGGCATTGCTCGAATCGCCGTCAGTCAGAATCCACAAGCGCCCGGCCTTGTCGAAGCCCAAACCATCCGGGCTGTTGAACATATTCTGCGGGGTGATGTTCTTCGAGCCACCCTTCGGCGTTCCGGCATGCACGCCCGGGTTACCCGCGACCACGAACAGATCCCAGGCAAACGTCTTCGACGCGTGATCGTCGCGGTCAGTGCGCCAGCGCAGGATCTGCCCGTAGACGTTTTTCTCGCGCGGGTTCGGGCCACCGACCGGCTGGCCGTCTTCGCCGCGCTTGGCGTTGTTGGTCAGGGTGCAATAAACCTGGCCGTCCTTCGGGCTGACCACGATCCACTCCGGGCGGTCCATGCGCGTGGCGCCCACCACACTGGCGGCGAGGCGCGCATGGATCAGCACTTCGCCCTGATCGGCGAAACCGCTGCTGGCGTCGATGCCGTTCTTGCCGTGGGTCAGTTCGATCCACTGGCCCTGGCCTTTCGGGTGATCGGGGTTGCTGTCGCCATTGTCGAACTTGGCCACGTACAGCGTGCCATGGTCGAGCAGATCGCGATTGGCCTTGGCGTTGCGGTGGTTGATGCGGTCGCGGCTGATGAACTTGTAGATGAACTCGCCACGCTCGTCGTCGCCCATGTACACCACGGCGCGACCGTCATCGGTCTCGGCCAGTGCGGCGTTTTCATGTTTGAAGCGGCCCAGCGCGGTGCGTTTGACCGGGGTCGATTGCGGATCGAACGGGTCGATCTCGACCACCCAGCCGTGACGGTTGAGTTCGTTGGGGTTCTTGGCCATGTCGAAACGCGGATCGTGAGGGTGCCAGTTGATCTCGCGGCTGGCGACCGAGACGCCGTAGCGTTTCTGCGCCGCGTCGAATTGCTGCTGGGCGTTGCTGCTGCCGAAGCAATCGGTGAAATTCTCTTCGCACGTCAGATAAGTGCCCCACGGCGTCTTGCCGTTGGCGCAGTTCTGGAACGTGCCGAGGACTTTCTTGCCGTGTTTGTCGGCGCTGGTTTTCATCAGATCGTGGCCAGCGGCCGGGCCACTGATGCGCAGCGGCGAGTTACCGTGGATGCGGCGGTTGTAGCGCGAGCCCTGCACGAATTGCCACTGGCCATTCCTGCGCTGCACTTCGATCACCGACACGCCTTCACAGGCCAGTGCCTTGCGCACATCTTCGGCCGACTGCGGCATGCCGCCGTGCGGGTAGAGGTAGCGATAGTTGGTGTATTCGTTGTTGATCGCCATCAACGCGCGGTTTTTTTCGCCGGGGAATTCGAACAGGCTCATGCCGTCGTTGTTGTCGCCGAACTGCACTTCCTGTGCGGTCGCGGTGCCGTTGCCGCTCGGGTCGAACGCCGGGCCGTTCTTTTGCAGCGGTTGGCCCCAGCTGATCAGCACCGAAGATTTGTAGCCCTTGGGCAACGTGATGGTGTCAGTGGTGGCGGCGGCGATGCTGTCGAAACCCAGCAGACGGCTGTTGCCGGCGCTGACGCTGGCGGCCAGTACGCTACGGCTCAACAGGTTGCCACCAAGGAACATTGCGGCACCGCACAACGCGCCAGCGCTGATGAAACCGCGACGGCTGAGGCCGACCATTTTTTCCAGGTCAGTCGATTGGTTTTCTTCTAATAGGCTCACATCAGGCTCCCTGCATGGTTTTGGGTGCCACCTTAATGCGCGACGATGACGCTTTCGTTGCAGTGCGGTCAGAGCGGTGTGCCGAGCAGCACGTTGGAGGGTGAGAACTGCACCTGCACCGGTTGTTCGAGGGTCAGCCCGCGCGTACGCAAATCCTGTAGTTCGGCGAGTGCGCAGAGGGTCTGCCCGTTCGGTAGGGCGATACGCACTTCGCTGGGGCCGTCCTCGGCGTCGAGGATCGCTTCGATGCGCCCGATCAGCAGATTGTGGCCAGCCGTGGGCTCCTCAGATACAGCGAGCAACTCCAGCCAGCCAGCCTTGATCAGCGCGACCACTTCGATGCCCGCTTGCAGCTCCAGATGCACGGTGCTGTCGTGAGTGATCTGCGCATCAATGCACAGGCCCTCGGCCAGTTCCAGACGGATCAGATCGTTACGGCCCTGAGTTTCAATCGCCACGACTTTGCCGTGCAGTTGATTGCGTGCGCTGGTTCTGAGCATCAACCGTCCGAGCAAATCGAGGTCGCTGGCATCTTCAGCGGCTTCCAGCACCTGCGCCTGCAAGGCTTGCAGTTTCTGGTACAGGCGCAGCACGCGTTCGCCCTCAGCCGACAATCTGGCGCCACCGCCACCTTTGCCGCCGACCACCCGTTCCACCAACGGTTTTTGCGCGAGATTGTTCAGCTCATCAATGGCATCCCACGCAGCCTTGTAACTCAGACCGGCGCTTTTTGCGGCGCGAGTGATCGAGCCCTGTTCGGCGATGTGTTGCAGCAGGGCGATGCGCTGCGGGCGGCGGACGATGTGCTGGGACAATAAGGTGGGCAGGGACATGGTGGGTGCTTTGAACTCGGTTGATGGGGGAGGAAGTTGGCCGCTTGCGACGCTTGAGTCAAGTCAGGCCAATTCACCGGGTTTGGGCGTGCGCGCCAGGCAATAGACGTCGACCCGCGCGGCACCTGCAGCGCGCAACAGGCGCGCGAGTGCTTGCGCAGTGGCGCCGGTGGTCAGTACGTCGTCGACCAAGGCGAAATGTCGACCCTGCACATTGGCGTCGGGCGTCAGGGTGAAGGCATTGCGCAGATTGAATTTGCGCGCCTTGGCGTTGAGATCTTGTTGAGCGCTGGTGTCGTGAATGCGCCGCAGAATGGTTTCGTCGCAGGGCAGATCGAGCTGTTGCCCGAGCCAGCGCGCGAGCAACGCTGCTTGATTGAAACCACGTTGGCGCAGACGCTTGGTGGCCAATGGCACCGGCAGTAATGCATCCGGACGCGGTAAATCTTCTTCGAAGCGATGTTGCAGGAATTGCCCGAGAACGTCGGCGAGCAGGCGGCCAAACGGCCATTTTGCGTTGTGCTTGAAGCGCGTGATCAGACTGTCCACGGGAAAGCCATACATCCACGGCACAGCGACTTGCTCGAATGCTGGCGGATCTTTCAGGCAGCCGCCACAGGTCAGGCCGGACCCGGGCAGCGGCAGGGCGCAAGTGATGCATTGATCGCCAAGCCAGGGCAGGTCGGTTTCGCAGGCCATGCAGATTGGCGTATGCGCCTCTGCAGGTTCATCGCAAAGCAAACATTGTTGTGTGTTTTTTAAACAGATGTAAACCTGTCCTGTGTGGTGTGGTTGACAGCGCATGACTCTTCCTTAAATATGCCGAACATCCGTGTCGTGCTTGTGGTTATTCCTTATCCACCTGCACTTGCCAAGCATAACCAAGGAATCGCCCATGAGCGCCAGCACCTCTGCCACCCTGCGTCACGACTGGTCTTTGGCTGAAGTCAAAGCCCTTTTCGTACAGCCATTCAACGACTTGCTGTTCCAGGCCCAGACCGTGCACCGCGCGCACTTCGACGCCAACCGCGTGCAAGTCTCGACGCTGCTGTCGATCAAAACCGGCGCCTGCCCGGAAGATTGCAAATATTGTCCGCAGTCCGGTCACTACAACACCGGGCTGGAAAAAGAAAAACTGATGGAAGTGCAGAAAGTCCTCGAGGAGGCTGCGCGCGCCAAGGCCATCGGTTCGACGCGTTTCTGCATGGGCGCGGCGTGGAAACATCCTTCGGCCAAAGACATGCCGTACGTGCTGAAAATGGTCGAAGGCGTGAAAGCCCTGGGTCTGGAAACCTGCATGACCCTCGGCCGCCTCGATCAGGATCAGACCGAAGCGCTGGCCAAGGCCGGTCTTGATTACTACAACCACAACCTCGACACGTCGCCGGAGTTCTACGGCAGCATCATCACCACTCGTACTTACAGCGAGCGCCTGCAAACGCTGGCCTACGTACGTGAGTCGGGGATGAAAATCTGCTCCGGTGGCATTCTTGGCATGGGCGAGTCGCTGGATGACCGCGCCAATCTGCTGATCCAGTTGGCCAACCTGCCGGAGCATCCGGAATCGGTGCCGATCAACATGCTGGTGAAAGTTGCCGGCACGCCGTTGGAAAATGCCGAGGACGTCGATCCGTTTGACTTCATCCGCATGCTCGCCGTGGCCCGCATTCTCATGCCGCAGTCCCACGTGCGCCTGTCCGCTGGCCGCGAAGCGATGAACGAACAAATGCAGGCCTTGGCGTTCTTCGCCGGTGCCAACTCGATTTTCTACGGCGACAAACTGCTGACCACCGCCAACCCGCAGGCTGACAAGGACATGCAACTGTTTGCGCGTCTGGGCATCCAGCCGGAAGCGCGCGAAGAGCATGCGGACGAAGTGCATCAGGCCGCCATCGAGCAAGCGCTGGTGGAGCAGAAGAGCAGCGAGCAGTTCTATAACGCTGCGGTCTGAGGCCAGCATGTCTTTCGATCTCGCCGCACGCCTGGCTGCACGTCGTGCGGATAATCTTTATCGCCAGCGACCGCTGCTTGAAAGCCCGCAAGGGCCGGAAGTGGTGGTCGATAGTCAGCCTTTATTGGCGTTCTGCAACAACGATTACCTCGGCCTGGCCAATCACCCGCAAGTGATCGAAGCCTGGCGCGCCGGGGCTTCGAAGTGGGGCGTAGGTGGTGGCGCGTCGCATCTGGTGATCGGCCACAGTGGCCCGCATCACGAGCTGGAAGAAGCCTTGGCTGATCTCACCGGACGGCCGCGTGCGCTGCTGTTTACTACCGGATACATGGCCAACCTCGGCGCGGTCACGGCGCTGGTCGGGCAGGGCGATACGGTGCTGGAAGATCGCCTGAATCACGCTTCGTTGCTGGATGCCGGTTTGCTATCGGGAGCGCGTTTCAATCGTTATCTGCACAACGACGCCGAGAGTCTGGCCAAGCGTCTGGAGAAAGCTACTGGCAACACGCTGGTGGTCACCGACGGCGTGTTCAGCATGGACGGCGACCTTGCCGATTTGCCAGCGCTGGCCCGCGCAGCCAAGGCCAAAGGCGCGTGGTTGATGGTCGATGACGCGCATGGCTTCGGCCCGTTGGGGGCGAACGGCGGCGGTATCGTCGAGCATTTCGGCTTGAGTCAGGACGATGTGCCGGTGCTGGTCGGCACCCTCGGCAAAGCTTTTGGCACGGCCGGTGCGTTTGTCGCCGGCAGTGAAGAACTGATCGAAAGCCTGATCCAGTTCGCCCGCCCATACATCTACACCACCAGTCAGCCACCGGCACTGGCCTGTGCGACGCTGAAAAGCCTGGAGCTGCTGCGCACTGAACATTGGCGCCGTGAGCATTTGCAGGTTTTGATCCGCCAGTTCCGCCAGGGTGCCGAGCAGATCGGCCTGGAGTTGATGGACAGCTTCACGCCGATCCAGCCGATCATGATTGGCGATGCCGGGCGCGCCATGCGTCTGTCGCAGATGTTGCGTGAGCGTGGATTGATGGTCACGGCGATTCGTCCACCGACGGTTCCGGCTGGCAGCGCACGCCTGCGTGTGACCCTGACCGCTGCCCACAGCGAGGCGCAGGTGCAGCTATTGTTGAATGGACTGGCCGATTGTTTTGCCCTGCTCAAATCGGAGCTCGACCATGCGTGATCGTCTGATTCTGCTGCCCGGCTGGGGCCTCGGGGTTTCGCCGCTGGAACCGCTGGCGGCTGCGTTGCGCGGGCTCGACGAGCATCTGAATGTCGAGATCGAGCCGTTGCCGGAGCTCGAGCCCAGTGATCTGTCGGATTGGCTTGATGAACTCGACGAGCGCATCCCGCAGGACGTGTGGCTCGGTGGCTGGTCGTTGGGCGGCATGCTCGCATCCGAACTGGCGGCGCGTCGTGGCGAGCGCTGCTGCGGTGTGCTGACGCTGGCGAGCAATCCTTCGTTTGTCGCCCATGAGCAATGGCCGAGTGCGATGGCGGGGGAGACGTTTGACGCGTTTCTCGCCAGTTGCCAGGCCGATCCGAAGATGACTCTCAAGCGTTTTTCCCTGCTGTGCGCGCAAGGTGCTGCGGACTCGCGTGGGTTGTCGCGGCTGCTGCTCGGCGCGGCGCCGAATACCTCGTCGAGTGCGTTGATGGCCGGGCTGGAATTGCTCGCGCAAATCGACACGCGCGAAGCATTGCAGGGGTTTCGCGGGCCGCAACTGCATCTGTTCGGCGGGCTGGATGGACTGGTGCCGGCCGAGGCGGCGGGTAAGTTGTTCGCGTTTATTGCTGATATCGAGGTCGGTCTGATCGAACAGGCCAGCCATGCGTTTCTTCTGGAAGACCCGCATGGAGTGGCGGGTGCGATCCAGGCTTTTCTACATGAGAGTGGTAATGACTGATTTGTCTCTTGCTGCGCTGCCCGGCGCCTTGCCTGACAAGCGTCAGGTGGCGGCGTCGTTTTCCCGTGCGGCGGCCAGTTACGACAGCGTCGCCGAGTTGCAGCGGGATGTCGGTGGGCAATTGCTCAATCGCTTGCCGGTGGATTTTGTCCCGTCGCGTTGGCTGGATCTGGGCTGCGGCACCGGGTATTTCACTCGCGCTTTGGCCGAGCGTTTCTTCGGCGATCAAGGCCTGGCGCTGGACATCGCCGAAGGCATGCTCAATCACGCGCGGCCGTTGGGTGGCGCGACACATTTTATAGCCGGCGATGCCGAGCATTTGCCGTTGCAGGATGCGACCTGCGATCTGATCTTCTCCAGCCTCGCGGTGCAGTGGTGTGCGGACTTTGAATCGGTGCTCAGCGAAGCCTTTCGCGTGCTGAAGCCAGGGGGGATTTTCGCGTTTGCTAGTCTCTGTACAGGAACGCTGTACGAATTGCGCGATAGCTGGCGTCAGGTCGATGGCATGGTGCATGTAAACCGTTTCCGCGAGTTTGCCCGTTATGAGCAATTGTGCGCGGCCAGTGGCTTGCGCACAGTGAGTCTGGAGAATCAGCCGCATGTGCTGCATTACCCGGACGTGCGCAACCTGACGCATGAGTTGAAGGCGTTGGGCGCGCACAATCTCAATCCGGGGCGGCCGGGCGGGTTGACCGGGCGGGCGCGGATTCTCGGGCTGGTCGAGGCTTACGAGCAGTTCCGCCAGCCAGCTGGATTGCCGGCGACTTATCAAGTGGTCTACGCCGTGTTGGAGAAACCGTTATGAGCGCAGCCTATTTCATCACCGGGACTGACACCGACGTCGGCAAGACCACTGTCGCTGCCGGTCTGCTGCACGCTGCGCGCTCGGCCGGGTTGAGTACGGCGGCGGGTAAGCCGGTGGCGTCGGGTTGCGTCGTCACGCCGAAAGGGCTGCGCAACTCGGATGCGTTGGCCTTGCTGGCCGAGTGCTCGGTGCCGCTGACTTATCAACAGGTCAATCCGGTAGCGTTCGAACCGGCCATCGCCCCGCATCTGGCGGCGCGCGAGGCGGGTGTGGCGCTGACTGTGCAATCGTTGCTGGCGCCGATGCGCGAGATTCTGGCGCTGAATGCTGACTTCACGCTGATCGAAGGCGCGGGTGGTTGGCGGGTGCCGTTGGCCGACCAGGACAATCTGTCGGATCTGGCGATTGCGCTGCGATTGCCGGTGATTCTGGTGGTTGGCGTGCGGCTGGGGTGTATCAGCCATGCGTTGCTGACGGCCGAGGCGATCGCGCGTGACGGGCTGCAATTGGCCGGGTGGGTGGCGAATATCATCGATCCGAAGACTTCGCGGTTGGAGGAAAATCTGGCGACTCTGGCTGAGCGGATTCCTGCTCCGTGTCTGGGGCGGGTGCCGAAACTCAAGGCTGTCAGCGCAGAATCGGTTGCTGAGCATTTACAACTGGATCTGCTCGACTGATTTTGCCTATGGCAAGGCACTGTGCCATTAGTGTTTTTGACGGGTGTTTTTCTGGCGGCTCTGGTTCAATGGCCGTCATTGATCCTTCCCAAGGACGAGAGCTCTTATGGAAATCTCAGGTAACACAGCTTTTTATGCCGGTCTGAGCAGCATTCAGAGTGGGCAGAACCGCGTCGATCAGGCCGCCAGCCAGATCGCCAACAACACCATCGAGCGTTCGGTGACGAGTCAGTCTTCGGACGTGCAGATCGATCGCTTGCGTGGTGTGGATCGCGCGCAGCAATCGGACCTCGCCAGCAGCGTGGTCGATATGGCTCTGGGCAAGATTCAAGCGGAGCTGGGCGTTAAAGTCGCCAAGGCATCCGACGAAGTGCTGGGTACGTTGATCGATACCTACGCCTGATTTTTTGTATCCCCGCATTGCCAGACGCCGCGATTATTCGCGGCGTTTTTCGTTGTAAGTCCTTCTGCCTCAACTAATCTTTTGCTGATCCTGCATGACTCGCTCGGGTGCATGGCGCGCTGATGTGTGCGGCATTCAGGGCGTTCGATGACGAACGGCAAAAGATCGATGCTTGACAAGATTTCGGCGTAAACGTATGTTTCAAACAACTGTTTGACCGTCACAACAAATCAATGCGGTCGTTCATTCCCGGTTACATCAGCAGAGGTTTATCGCTATGCCTGACTACAAGGCCCCCTTGCGTGATATTCGCTTCGTACGTGACGAACTGCTCGGCTACGAAGCGCACTATCAGAGCCTTCCGGCTTGCGCGGACGCAACTCCGGACATGGTTGACGCCATTCTCGAAGAAGGCGCCAAGTTTTGTGAACAGGTATTGGCGCCGCTGAACCGCGTGGGCGACATCGAAGGCTGCACCTGGAGCGAGTCCGGCGTGAAAACCCCGACTGGCTTCAAAGAGGCGTACAAGCAATTCGTCGAAGGCGGCTGGCCGAGCCTGGCGCATGACGTCGAGCACGGTGGTCAGGGTCTGCCTGAGTCGCTGGGTCTGGCGGTCAGCGAAATGGTTGGCGAAGCCAACTGGTCGTGGGGCATGTACCCAGGCCTGTCGCACGGTGCGATGAACACCATCTCCGAGCACGGCACCCCTGAGCAGCAAGAAGCCTATCTGACCAAACTGGTCTCCGGCGAATGGACCGGCACCATGTGCCTGACCGAGCCGCACTGCGGCACCGACCTGGGCATGCTGCGCACCAAGGCCGAACCTCAGGCCGACGGTTCCTACAAAGTCTCCGGCACCAAGATCTTCATCTCGGCCGGTGAACACGACATGGCCGACAACATCGTCCACATCGTACTGGCCCGCCTGCCGGACGCACCTGCCGGCACCAAAGGTATCTCGCTGTTCATCGTGCCGAAGTTCATGCCGAACGAAGATGGCACCGTCGGCGCACGCAATGCCGTGACCTGTGGCTCGCTCGAACACAAAATGGGCATCCACGGCAACGCCACTTGCGTGATGAACTTCGACGGCGCTACCGGTTACCTGATCGGCCCGGCGAACAAAGGTCTGAACTGCATGTTCACCTTTATGAACACCGCTCGTCTGGGTACTGCGCTGCAGGGTCTGGCCCACGCCGAAATCGGCTTCCAGGGTGGCCTGAAATACGCTCGCGACCGTCTGCAAATGCGTTCGCTGACTGGCCCGAAAGCGCCGGAAAAAGCCGCTGACCCGATCATCGTGCACCCGGATGTACGCCGCATGCTGTTGACCATGAAGGCGTTCGCCGAAGGCAACCGTGCGATGGTGTACTTCACCGCCAAGCAGGTCGACATCGTCAAATACGGCGTGGACGAAGAAGAGAAGAAGAAAGCCGACGCACTGTTGGCCTTTATGACGCCAATCGCTAAAGCCTTCATGACTGAAGTCGGTTTCGAATCGGCTAACCACGGCGTGCAAATCTACGGCGGCCACGGCTTCATCGCCGAGTGGGGCATGGAGCAGAACGTTCGCGACAGCCGCATTTCGATGCTGTACGAAGGCACCACTGGCATCCAGGCACTCGACCTGCTGGGCCGTAAAGTGCTGATGACCCAAGGCGAGGCTCTGAAGAGCTTCACCAAGATCGTCCACAAGTTCTGCCAGACCAACGAAGGCAACGAAGCTGTTCAAGAGTTCGTCACGCCGCTGGCTGCACTGAACAAAGAGTGGGGCGAGCTGACCATGAAGGTCGGTATGGCCGCCATGAAAGACCGCGAAGAAGTCGGCGCGGCCTCTGTGGATTACCTGATGTACTCCGGTTATGCCTGCCTGGCTTACTTCTGGGCTGACATGGCACGTCTGGCAGCCGAGAAACTGGCAGCGGGCACCGGCGACGCAGCGTTCTACACTGCCAAGCTGCAAACCGCGCGCTTCTACTTCCAGCGCATCCTGCCGCGTACCCGTACGCACGTGGCTACCATGCTGTCGGGCGCCAACAACCTGATGGACATGAAAGAAGAAGACTTCGCACTGGGCTACTAAGCCCCAGCGCAGTCGCTGAAAAACCGCTGCTTCCGAAAGGGGCAGCGGTTTTTTTATGCGCCCTGGATAGCGATTGGCCTCCACGCCAAATATTCCCAGATGAAACGCTAAGAAAAGTCGAATTCCTGCCGTTAAAGAGGCTGCGATGTGACCTGCGTCACATCCGATGTGCTTAACTGCTCAAAATGCATGCACAATGCCATCTTTTGCCGGGTCGGAGCTTTACCCCTTGCCGCGTTCTTCCGCCGTACGTTTCAGCCATTTTTTACCCTCACTGCTGTTGTTGCTCGCGGGGCTGGCGGCTGCGTACGTCAAAGACCTCAGCGTGTTTTTCACATCGCTGTTCAACGTGTTGCCGACCTTGGTGCTGTTACTCGGCGGTGCGTACTGCGCCGTTTACCGACGCCAGCGCGAACTGTTTCTGATGGTCACGGTGTACATCGCCTACTTCCTGCTCGACACCCAGACCGACTATTACCGCGACAACGGCAAGGTTCGCGAGGACGCTGCCGTGGTGTTCCACCTCGTCTGTCTGCTGCTGCCGCTGTTGTTCGGTCTGTTCGCGGCGTGGCAGGAACGCACGCATCTGTTTCAGGACATGGTCGCGCGCTTCGCCGTGCTGCTGGCGTTCGGCAGCGTGGCGCTGGGGATTGAGCAAAGTTACCCACAGGCGCTGCTGATGTGGCTCTCGGAGATTCGCTGGCCGGCGCTGCACGGCGCGTGGATGAGCCTGATTCAGCTGTCGTATCCGGTGTTCATCTCGGCATTCCTGTTGCTGGCCTGGCAGTACTGGCGCAATCCGCGTCCACTGCATGCCGCTCAGTTGGTCGGGTTGCTCGGCGTGTTCTGGATGCTGCCGAAGACCTTCATCTTGCCGTTCACCCTGAACATCATGTGCAGCCAGGTGATGCTGATGATTGCCGCAGCCGTTGCCCACGAAGCCTATCAAATGGCCTTCCGCGATGAGCTGACCGGTCTGCCGGGCCGTCGCGCACTCAACGAGCGCATGCAGCGCCTTGGCCGCAACTACGTTCTGGCGATGAGCGACGTCGATCACTTCAAGAAATTCAACGACACCCACGGCCACGATGTCGGTGACCAGGTGCTGCGTCTGGTCGCCAGCAAACTGTCGAAAATCAGTGGTGGCGGTAGGGCTTATCGCTATGGCGGTGAGGAATTCGCCTTGGTGTTCGCAGGCAAAACCCTCGAGGAGTGCATGCCGCATCTTGAAGTCATCCGCGAGTCGATTGCCTCCTACAGCATTCAACTGCGAAATCAGGAAAACCGGCCGAATGATGACCAGCAGGGGCGCCAGCGCCGCGCCGGTTCCGGGGCATCGAGTGTGTCGGTGACGGTGAGCATCGGCGTCGCCGAACGGCTGGAGCAGCGCAACCCCGAGCAGGTCCTGAAATCTGCCGACGAAGCGCTCTACAGCGCCAAGGGTGCAGGGCGAAACTGCGTCGTCGCGTACGGTCAGAATCGCCGTGGCGCGGTGCGCATGGACAGCGCTGCGGGTTGAGTGATGACAGCGCATTCAGCGTCTGGAGAGTAATTGTGGGGCGTGGTGGCCGGCAGTAGGTTGAAGCAATCTGCTGACGGAGAAGCACCATGCCCGAGTACAAAGCCCCGCTGCGCGACATGCGTTTTCTGATCGACCACGTCTTCGACTTCCACGCCAACTACGCCGCCCTCGGCGCTCACGACGCCAGCCCGGACATGATCAACGCGATCCTCGACGAGGGCGCGAAGTTCTGTGAGAACGTTCTGGCCCCGCTCAATCGCAGCGGCGACGAAGAGGGCTGCCATTTCGACAATGGCGTGGTGACAACGCCTACAGGCTTCAAGCAGGCTTTCGCACAATATGTCGAAGGCGGCTGGCACGGTCTGGCGGCGGATCCGATGTATGGCGGCCAGGGGCTGCCGAGTTCGCTGGGATTGGTCATCAGCGAAATGATCGGCTCCAGTAATACCTCATGGGGCATGTATCCGGGCCTGACCCACGGCGCGATGTCGGCGATCCACGCCCACGGCACCGAGGAACAGAAAAACACTTACCTGAACAAGCTCACGGCCGGCGACTGGACCGGCACCATGTGCCTGACCGAAGCCCATTGCGGCACCGATCTGGGCATCATCAAAACCCGCGCCGTGCCGCAGGCTGACGGCAGTTACGTGATCTCCGGCAGCAAGATTTTCATCTCCGCCGGCGAACACGATCTGAGCGACAACATCATCCACTTGGTGTTGGCCAAACTGCCGGATGCGCCGGCGGGGACCAAAGGGATCTCGCTATTCATCGTGCCGAAATTCTTGCCCGACTCTGCGGGCGAAGCGGGTGAACGCAATGGCGTTTCCTGTGGCTCGATCGAACACAAAATGGGCATCAAGGCCTCGGCAACTTGCGTGCTGAACTTCGACGGCGCCAAGGGCTTTTTGATTGGCGAGCCGAACAAGGGCCTCAACTGCATGTTCACCATGATGAACCACGCGCGGCTCGGCACTGGCATGCAGGGTTTATGTCTGGGCGAGGCGAGCTTCCAGGGTGCGATCAAGTACGCCAACGACCGCTTGCAGATGCGCGCCCTGACCGGCGCCAAAGCCCCGGACAAACCGGCCGATCCGATCATCGTCCACCCCGACGTGCGGCGCATGCTGCTGACCATGAAAGCCTTCAACGAAGGCAATCGCGCACTGACCTACTTCACCGCGCAACTGCTGGATGTCGCGCACCTGAGCAGCGACGCCGAGGCGCGGCAGGACGCCGAAGACTTGTTGGCGTTCCTCACGCCAATCTGCAAAGCGTTCATGACCGACACCGGCCTCGAAGTGACCAACCACGGCATGCAGGTGTTTGGCGGCCACGGATTCATCCGCGAGTGGGGTATGGAGCAACTGGTGCGTGACTGCCGAATTGCGCCGATTTACGAAGGCACCAACGGCATTCAGGCGCTGGATCTGCTCGGGCGCAAGGTGCTCGGCAGTCAAGGGAAGTTGCTGCGCGGCTTTACCAAGATCGTGCACAAGTTCTGCGCGGCCAACGCCGGGCATCCACAGTTGGGTCAGTTTGTCGCGCAGCTCGATGGTCTGAATCAGCAGTGGGGCGAGCTGACCAT
Source organism: Pseudomonas sp. P4795 (assembly GCF_048822895.1). Classification (NCBI taxonomy): domain Bacteria; kingdom Pseudomonadati; phylum Pseudomonadota; class Gammaproteobacteria; order Pseudomonadales; family Pseudomonadaceae; genus Pseudomonas; species Pseudomonas sp. P4795. The sequence goes on from NZ_JBMFBT010000004.1 coordinate 598,187, forward strand.
GCAGATCGGTGTGGCGGCGATGAAGAATCCGGATGAGGTGGGCGCCGCGTCGGTGGATTACTTGATGTACAGCGGCTACATCATCCTCGGCTATCTGTGGCTGCGAATGGCATTGGTGGCGCAGGCGCAACTGGATGCTGGCGAGGGTGAGGGGGATTACCTGCGCGGGAAGTTGGCGACCTGCGAGTTCTACTTCAAGCGCTTGCTGCCGCGTACGGCGGCGCATCGAGCGGCGATTGAGGCGGGGAGTGATTGTTTGATGAAATTGCCTGCAGAACTGTTCGCGCTTTAGGAAAAATCAAAAGATCGCAGCCTGCGGCAGCTCCTACACGGGATCAAGTTTTACCTGTAGGAGCTGGCGCAGGCTGCGATCTTTTTGTGGTGACTAAAAATAACAAATCAGTCACCGGTTGACCCTATGTGTCGCAAAAGTTGTTGAGGTACACTCCGGCTCAACGAAAACACATTCCCACGAATCACCGTTTAGATCCTGCGAGGTTTGCCATGGCTGACTACAAAGCGCCGCTGCGCGATATGCGCTTCGTCCTCAATGAAGTATTCGAAGTCGCCAAACTCTGGGCCGAACTGCCGGCACTGGCCGACACCGTCGATGCCGAGACCGTCGAAGCAATTCTCGAAGAGGCCGGCAAGGTCACCAGCAAAAGCATCGCACCGCTGAGCCGCGCAGCCGACGAAGAAGGCTGCCACTGGGCGGACGGTGCCGTCACCACTCCGGCCGGTTTCCCACAGGCCTATCAGACATACGCTGAAGGTGGCTGGGTTGGCGTCGGTGGCGATCCTGAGTTCGGCGGTATGGGCATGCCCAAAGCTGTGTCGGCCCAGGTCGAAGAAATGGTCAACTCCGCGAGCCTGTCGTTCGGTCTGTACCCGATGCTGACTGCCGGCGCCTGCCTGTCGATCAACGCCCACGCCAGCGAAGAACTCAAAGCCGCGTACCTGCCGAACATGTACGCCGGGGTCTGGGCCGGTTCGATGTGCCTGACCGAGCCGCACGCCGGCACCGATCTGGGGATCATCCGCACCAAGGCCGAACCGCAGGCCGACGGTTCCTACAAGGTCAGCGGCACCAAGATCTTCATTACCGGTGGTGAACACGACCTGACCGAAAACATCATTCACCTGGTACTGGCCAAACTGCCGGACGCGCCGGCGGGGCCGAAAGGCATTTCGCTGTTCCTGGTGCCGAAGTTCATGGTCAACGCCGATGGCAGCCTGGGCGCGCGCAACCCGGCGAACTGTGGCTCGATCGAACACAAGATGGGCATCCAGGCCTCCGCAACCTGCGTAATGAACTTCGACGAAGCCGTGGGTTATCTGGTCGGCGAGCCGAACAAAGGCCTCAATGCCATGTTCACCATGATGAACTACGAGCGTCTGGGCGTCGGCATTCAAGGTCTGGCCACCGGCGAGCGCTCCTACCAGAACGCCGTTGAATACGCGCGTGACCGTCTGCAAAGCCGTTCGCCGACCGGCGCGCAGAACAAGGACAAAGTCGCAGACCCGATCATCGTCCACCCGGACGTGCGCCGCATGCTGCTGACCATGAAAGCCTCGAACGAAGGCGGCCGTGCGTTCTCCACTTACGTGGCGATGCAACTCGACACTGCCAAGTTCAGCGAAGACGCGACCACGCGCAAACGTGCTGAAGATCTGGTGGCATTGCTCACGCCAGTAGCCAAGGCGTTCCTGACTGATCTGGGTCTGGAAACCACCGTTCTCGGTCAACAGATTTTCGGCGGCCACGGCTACATTCGCGAATGGGGTCAGGAGCAGTTGGTGCGTGACGTGCGCATCACCCAGATCTACGAAGGCACCAACGGCATTCAGGCGCTGGACCTGGTCGGGCGCAAGATCGTCGGTAGCGGCGGGGCGTTCTACAAGCTGTTCGCCGATGAGATCCGCCACTTCACCGCGACAGCCAATGCTGATCTGGGCGAGTTCACCAAGCCGCTGAACGATGCGGTCGATACCCTCGACGAGCTGACTTCGTGGTTGCTGGATCGGGCGAAAAACAACCCGAACGAAATCGGCGCCGCCTCGGTCGAATATCTGCAAGCGTTCGGCTACGTTTCCTACGCCTACATGTGGGCACTGATGGCCAAAGCGTCGTTGGGCAAAGAAGCCCAGGACGACTTCTATGCCAGCAAACTTGGCACCGCGCGTTTCTACTTCGCCCGTTTGCTGCCGCGGATTCACTCGTTGAGCGCCTCGGTCAAGGCTGGCAGCGAGTCGCTGTTCCTGCTGGACGCTGCACAGTTCTGACAATGTAACGTCATGTAAGCAATCTCTTACATGACGTGCTGCTGTTCTCCCATATGCGCGGATTGGATCCACAGCTAATCTACATTTCATGGACGTCGCGCAGGAAGCGCAAAGCAACAACACGGACACGTAGGATTCTGCCAGGGTGGCGGAGTGAAAGGGATGTCAGGGAAACAGTCTGCAAAGCCCCGCTTCGGCGGGGTTTTCTTTTGCCTGCAGAAAAGTACTCAGCTCAGGGAATCCAGCGGCGGCGCGGCTTTCAACGGCTTATCTTCACGCTGCAATACTTCTTCCAGCAGCGTCCGCAGCAAGGCCAGCGGCGCCTGCTGACGCTGCACATCACGACACACCAGCCCGACTTTTAACGGCACGCGTGGTTCGCTCAGCGGCTTCCACAGCAGATCCTGATCGTCATATTCCATCTGCGAGCGCCCAGGCAGCACCGTCGCCAGTCGCATGTGCGGCAGGCTGTCGAGAATCCCCAGCATATTGTTCAGCTCGGCCTGCACCTGCGGACGTCGCCCGAGATTGGCCAGTTGCGCCTGCCAGATCTGCCGGATCTGAAATTCTTCCCCAAGCAACAGCATCGGTAACTCGGCGGCCTGCTTCATCGAGACCTTCTTGAATTCGCGCAACGGATGATCCGCCGGGATGACAAGCGCCAGTTCATCTTCGTACAGCAGCACGCCATGCAGCCCCGGCTGGCGCGGCGGCAGATAACTGATGCCGATATCCAGCGAGCCGTTGAGCAAGCGACGTTCAATCTCAATCCCGGTCAGCTCGTAGATCTGCACCACCAGATGCGGCTGCGCCTTGCGCACTCGTTCAAGCATTTGCGGCACCAGGCTGGTGTGCACCGTTTGCAGCACGCCAATCGCCAGCGTGCGCAGTGCCTGACCCTTGAAGTTGCCCAGCGCTTCTCGCGCCCGTTGCAACCCGTCGAGCAGCGGCACGGCGTGGTTGTACAAAGTGTGCGCTGCGAGCGTTGGCAGCAAGCGTTTGCTGCTGCGTTCGAACAGGGTGACGTCGAGGTTTTGCTCGAGCTGACGGATCTGCTGCGACAGCGCCGGTTGCGAGATCGACAGTCGTTCAGCGGCGCGGCCAACATGACCTTCTTCGTAGACCGCGACGAAATAACGCAGTTGTTTGAAATCCATAAGTAATACTTATCGAAAATGCTGGGAAATCGAAATGGCTCAGCGCCCTGTGTGGGCCTAGTCTAACCGCAATCACAGGGCTTACAGGGCCGGAAAGCGCGATGACCAGCGTTCGCTTCGACAGGGTTTACATAGGCAGTTCAAAAAACCTCAATCGAGGGTTTTTTCAATGAATCTGTTCAATTTAAGGCGCCCGGTGCCGAGCCTCGATGACTTGGCATTAGTGGCTTCGGACGACAGCGAGAATTCGCAGCGCCTGATGCCCAGTGTCGAGCGGCCGCCACAGGTCTTCGTACGTGGTCAGGGCTCTTGGCTGTGGGACAGCAATGACCGCGCTTATCTCGACTTCTCGCAGGCCGGTGGTGCCAACAGCCTCGGCCACAGTCCTTCGGCACTGGTCAAAGCCATCGCCAGTCAGGCGCAGGCGCTGATCAATCCCGGTTTCAATCTGCACAATCGCGGCATGCTCAGCCTCAGCGAACGTCTGTGCGCCAGCACCTCGAGCGATCAAGCCTATCTGCTCAACAGCGGCAGCGAAGCCTGCGAAGCGGCAATCAAACTGGCACGCAAGTGGGGGCAACTGCATCGCGGCGGCGCCTCGCGGATCATCGTCGCCAGACAAGGATGCCATGGTCGTAGTCTCGCCACGATTTCGGCGTCGGACAGTTCCAACCTGCACAACCGCTTTGCGCCGTTGCTGCCGGGTTTTGATCTGGTGCCGTTCAACGACTTGCCAGCGCTGCACGCTGCCGTTGACGCGCAGACCGTGGCGATCATGCTTGAGCCAATCCAGAGCGACGCCGGGGTGATTGTGGCGACTGATCGCTACCTCAAAGGAGTTGAACGGCTGTGCCGTGAGCTGGGGATTCTGCTGATCCTCGACGAAGTACAAACCGGCATCGGTCGTTGCGGGACCTTACTCGCGGAACAGTCCTACGGCGTGCGCGCCGATATCGTCGTGCTTGGTAAAGGCCTCGGCGGCGGTGTGCCTTTGGCCGCACTGCTGGCGCGCGGCAAGGCTTGCTGTTTCGACCCCGGCGAACTGGGTGGCACCCACCACGGCAACGCATTGATGACCGTTGCTGGGTTAGTGGTACTCGAAAGCGTGCAGGATCGCGCCTTCCTCGAACAAGTGCGAGACAACGGCCAACATCTGCGCGAAGGTCTCGCCCGGCTTGCCCACCGTTATGAACATGGCGAGTTGCGCGGGCAAGGACTGTTCTGGGGACTAAGCCTGTCGGAAGACTCCGCAGAGGCCGTAGTCAAAGCCGCGCTGCACGAAGGCCTGATCCTCAACGCCCCGCAAACTAACTGCCTGCGCTTCACCCCGGCACTCACCGTCAGCAAAGCCAACATCGACGAAATGCTCCTGCGCCTGGCCCGGGCCTTCTCCCGAGTACGCACTGCACAGCTGCAATGCCGCAAAGGGATTGCCGTCTGACCCGAGGTTTCCTGCCGATTTCAAGAACCGTCTCGCGGTAAAACGCACGCCCCATGCCTGATTATTTTGGTGTGGGGCGTTTTTTTGTGGCCGGGTTTTGCCAAAGCGTTTTAACGCTTGAGCGATTGCTGTGCCAATGCTCTTTTAAAAAGGAGTCGCAGGGAGTGCGGCTGCCAGCAAACCAATTTCGTTGAAAAACGGGTTTTGTAATCTGTACCACCAGGTGGTATGTTTTTGGAAGGGATACCGATGTCATTCAGGTTGTTCAAGACCAAGGGTTTCGCGATCAAGGCCGGCAGGGCATGGATTTCGGATGAGGAGCTGCTGGAGGCTTTTACTCAGATGCTCGATGGACAAGCAGACAACCTTGGTGGTGGTGTCTGGAAGAAACGCCTGAACTCCAATCGGCATCGTTCAATCGTTCTGGCAAAGGGCGGTCGCTACTGGATCTACCAAGTGCTGTTTGCCAAACAGATCAAAGCAATATCAGACCCGCGGAGTTAGCGGATCTGCGCAAGTTGGCGAAGGCGTATGCACAACTTACCGAAGGACAAATTGAGGGATTGCTGGCTATGAAGGAGTTTGTGGAGATATCTCATGAGTAAAAAATACAAAGGTGAAGTGTTTGAATCCGTACACGACTCAGCCAAGGCTCTGCTCGCGGTGGGTGCAATCAGCAAGGCGACGATGCGAGAGTTCGATGATTCATGTCTTGCAACGGTTCCTGACGCGATCCCGGCTGATCAGATCAAGGCGTTGCGAGAGCGCAATCACGTAAGTCAACCAGTGTTTGCGCGCTATCTGAATACCAGTGCCTCGACAGTCAAACAGTGGGAATCCGGGGACAAGCACCCCAGCGGCATGGCACTGAAACTGCTGAGCATTGTGCAAAAACACGGCCTGCAAATTCTCGCCTGAGCTGGCCGTGAGCTATTAAACCTGTAATTGGCACTGAACCCTGACCAACGGCGCGGGTCGATTAGCGTGTATGGCTCAAAGTGAGCCAACCCCCAATCAGGAGCTGCCCCATGGATTTTATCCGCATCATCATCGCCATTCTGTTGCCACCACTGGGTGTGTTTCTGCAAGTCGGGTTCGGCGGCGCGTTCTGGCTGAATATTCTGCTGACACTGTGCGGTTACATTCCGGGGATCGTGCACGCGGTTTACATCATCGCCAAACGCTGATTTCAGTCGGCCAGTCCCATTACTCGCCGATAGAACCGCCACTCATGTTCCAGCGCATGGGCTTGATTGGCGGCACGGCGGAAGCCGTGGCGTTCGTCGGGGTAGTAATGCGCTTCGACCGGGATGCCGTTGTATTCCAGGGCCGCGACCATGTCGCGGGTCTGTTGCGGGACGACCACGGCGTCCAACTCTCCCTGAAAGAACACCACTGGCACACGGATGTTGCTCGCATGCAGTAACGGCGTGCGTGCGGCATAGCGTTCGGCGTCGTGCTCCGGGTCGCCAATCAGCCAGTCCAGATAGTCGCCTTCGAATTTGTGCGTCGCACGGGCTAGCGCTACCGGGTCGCTCACACCGTACAGGCTAGCGCCTGCGCGGAACACTTGATGAAACGCCAGCGCACACAACGTGGTGTAACCGCCGGCACTGCCGCCGCGAATGAAGGCGCGTTCGCCATCGATCATCCCTTGATCAGCCAGATACGCCACAACCGCGCAGGCGTCTTCGACGTCCACTTCACCCCAACTCAAATACAAAGCCTGGCGGTATTCCCGGCCATAGCCACTGCTGCCGCGATAGTTGAGGTCGGCGACGGCGAAGCCGCGTTGCGTCCAGTACTGAATGCGCGGGTCGAGCATCGGGTAGCAAGCGGAAGTCGGACCGCCGTGGATGAATACCACCAATGGCGGTTTGGCTTCGCCGCTCATGGCTGGATAAAAAAAGCCGTGAGCCTCGCCCGAACCGCTGGGATAACACAGGGTTTGTGGGCGGCTGATGCGTCCGGCAGGCAGTGGCGCGACGCCGCCGGCCAGCACTTCCACGTCGTGTGTAGTGCGATCGATCGCAATGATTGCTGAAGGGCTGATCGGTGAAGCCGCGATGCAGTAGATGAATTGATCATCCGTGGCCAAGTGGCGGAAGCGGCTGTAATCGCCGGTGAAATCTTCGCCGCGCAAGGCCAGGCGACCGAAACCGCTTTCGCTCCAGGTCGCCAGATAACCGTCGCCCAATGGCAGCCAGGTGCAACCGCCCATTTGCCACGGCGCTGGCGCGTGATCCGCTTCGGCACTGGGTAATGCTGCGAAGCCATTTGCTGACTCGGCCCAGGGCTGCCAATAACCTGCGCGGTCGGTAAGGCAATACAGGCGTCCGTTTGCATCGAAGCGCGGTTGTTGAATCGACTCTTCACTTGTATCACCGGCCACGCAACGCGGTGCTGAGAAACCTTGCCCGCTACGCTCAGCGACCATCAATCGAGTCGACGTCCACGGCTGATGCGGCCGGCTCCACTCGATCCACGCCAGTCGCGTGCCATCTGGACTGATGATCGGCGAGCTATAAAAGTCCGCACCTTCGGCTAGCAGGTGACGTTTGCCATCAGCCAGATCAATCGCCACCAGCCGATGCTGATCGCCGTTTTCTTCGACCGCCAGAACCTGGCCATCAGCGCAATTCAGATCGCCATAACGGCAGTCGCCCGAGGTCAGCGCTTGCGGCGAACCCTCCAGCGTCTGCCGATAGATTTGCTGATCCGCCTCATTGACGAAAGCCACTCCGTCGGGCGTCAGACAAAACGCCCCACCGCCATATTCGTACACCCGACTGCGCGCACTGAAACCCGTTGGCGTCAGACAAACAGCCGCGCCATCGCGCCAATGCCAGATCCGGCACGCAGCATCCTCGGGCCGGTATTCATTCCAGAACAAACCGTGCGCGCCCAGCTGCAGTTCAGCAAAATCCACCCCGGCGGCAACCGCGGCAGTGGCGCTGAAAGGCTCAGCCTTTGGCGATGAGTCGTGAGTTTCGTTCATTACGAAAGGCCAGTTGTTCAATGGTCTGGGTAGCGTGCTCGGCTTCTTCGCGGGCCGCAAGGATCACTCCGTGATGTTCGGACTTGCTGCACACCGGGTCAGCATTGCTGGCGTCGCCGGTCAGCATGAAGGCCTGGCAGCGGCAGCCGCCGAAATCCTGTTCCTTTTCGTCGCATGAGCGGCATGGCTCGGGCATCCAGTCGTAACCGCGAAAGCGGTTGAAGCCGAACGAGTCGTACCAGATGTGCTGCATGCTGTGATCGCGCACGTTGGGAAATTGTACCGGCAGCTGTCGGGCGCCATGACAGGGCAGGGCGGTGCCATCCGGCGTGACCGTCAGAAAAATACTGCCCCAGCCGTTCATGCAGGCTTTCGGGCGTTCTTCGTAGTAATCCGGGGTGACGAATATCAGCTTGCACGGATGCCCTTCGGCTTCCAGTTTGGCGCGGTATTCGTTGGTGATGCGTTCGGCGCGCACCAGTTGTTCCTTGGTCGGCAACAGGCCGACACGATTGAGCTGCGCCCAGCCGTAGAACTGGCACGTCGCGAGTTCGACAAAGTCGGCCTCCAGCGCAATGCACAGCTCGATAATGCGGTCGATCTTGTCGATGTTGTGCCGATGGGTGACGAAGTTCAGCACCATCGGATAGCCGTGGGCTTTCACCGCGCGGGCCATTTCCAGCTTCTGCGCGAAGGCTTTTTTCGAGCCGGCGAGCAGGTTGTTCACTTGTTCATCGCTGGCCTGAAAGCTGATCTGGATGTGATCCAGCCCAGCCTTCTTGAAATCGCTGATTTTCTGCTCGGTCAGACCGATGCCGGAAGTGATCAGGTTGGTATAGAAACCCAGTTTTCGTGCTTCGAAAATCAGTTCGGCCAGATCCTGGCGCACCAGCGGTTCGCCCCCGGAGAAACCCAGTTGCGCCGCGCCCATTTCCCGCGCTTCAGTGAATACCTTGATCCACTGCTCGGTGCTCAGCTCTTTGCCCTGCTCGGCGAAATCCAGCGGATTGGAACAGTACGGGCATTGCAGCGGGCAGCGATACGTCAGCTCGGCGAGCAGCCAAAGCGGCAAGCCGATTTCTGGTTTGGGCGGTACTTGCACCGATGACTCAGGCAAGTTCGATCCAGTGCTGCGCACGGGCAACCTCCATGAATTGCTCGATGTCGTCACCGAGTTCTGGCACGCCGGGGAACTGCCGATCGAGTTCGCCGATGATCGCCGCGACATTACGCTCGCCGTCGATCAGACCGCCGATCAGCGCGGCGCTGTCATTGAGTTTGATCATGCCTTCCGGGTAGAGCAGCACGTGGCCTTTTTGCGCCGGTTCGTACTGGAAACGGTAGCCGGGACGCCAGGTCGGGATCTTGCTGCGATCGAAACTCATAAGATGATTCCTTTATGCCAGACCCGTTGCTCGGTGACGCTGTGATACGGCGGGCGTTTCAGTTCGTAGGCCATGCTCATGGCATCGAGCATGCTCCAAAGGATGTCGAGTTTGAACTGGAGAATTTCCAGCATGCGCTCCTGACCTTCTCGAGTTTTGTAATGTTCGAGCGTGATCGCCAGACCATGCTCGACATCGCGCCGCGCCTGACCGAGACGGGTGCGGAAATATTCATAACCGGTCGGGTCAATCCACGGGTAATGCTGCGGCCAACTGTCGAGGCGCGACTGGTGGATCTGCGGCGCGAACAGTTCGGTCAGCGAGCTGCTGGCAGCCTCTTGCCAACTGGCGCGGCGTGCGAAGTTAACGTAGGCATCTACCGCGAAACGCACGCCGGGCAGCACCAATTCCTGCGAGCGCAGTTGATCTGGATCGAGACCGACCGCCTGGCCGAGACGCAGCCAGGCTTCGATGCCGCCGTCTTCACCGGGGGCGCCATCGTGGTCGAGCAGGCGCTGAATCCACTCGCGGCGGATCTCGCGATCCGGGCAGTTGGCGAGAATCGCCGCGTCTTTCAGCGGGATATTCACTTGATAGTAGAAGCGGTTGGCGACCCAGCCCTGAATCTGCTCGCGGCTGGCCCGGCCCTCATACATTGCCACGTGATACGGGTGATGGATGTGGTAGAAGGCGCCCTTGGCGCGCAGGGCCGCTTCGAATTCGGCGGGGGACAGCGGGGTGTCGGTCATTGCGGTTCTCCGGGGAACAACCGTTGGATTCTGTGGTGTCTGGTCGGACGCCATCGCTGGCAAGCCAGCTCCCACAAGGATTGTTGGTGTTCACAAAACCTGTGGTCAGCTACAACACAATACTCATGCCGTCATACGCCACTTCAACATTGCGCTTCACCAGCTCCGCACGCTCTGGCGAATCTTCGTCGAGGATCGGGTTGGTGTTGTTGATGTGGATAAGCACTTTGCGTTGCTCGGGAAGCTGTTCCAGCACTTCGAGCATGCCGCCGGGGCCGTTCTGCGCCAGATGGCCCATCTCACGACCGGTGCGCGTACCGACACCACGCCGTTGCATTTCATCGTCATCCCACATCGTGCCGTCCACCAGCAGACAGTCGCTGGCGGCCATGATTTCCAGCAGCGGCGCGTCGACCTTGCCTAACCCAGGGGCATAGAACAGTTTGCCGCCGGTTTTCAGGTCTTCGACGATCAGGCCGATGTTGTCGCCCGGATGCGGGTCGAAGCGGTGCGGCGAATACGGCGGCGCAGCGCTGCGCAACGGCAGCGGGGTGAAGCGCAGGTTCGGGCACGCGGCGACGCTGAAGCTCTGGTCGAGCTCGATGCGGTTCCAGTCCAGCCCGCCGTTCCAGTGCTTGAGCATGTTGAACAGCGGGAAACCGGTACTCAGGTCTTCGTGAACCATGTCCGTGCACCAGACCTGATGCGGGCAGCCTTCGCGCAGGCTGAGCAGGCCGGTGGTGTGGTCGATCTGGCTGTCCATCAGGATGATCGCGCTGATGCCGGTGTCGCGCAGTGCCCGGCCCGGTTGCATCGGGGCGAAGCTCTGTAGCTGCGCGCGGATGTCCGGCGAGGCGTTGCACAACACCCAGTTCACGCCGTCATCGGAAATCGCGATGGACGATTGGGTGCGGGCCTGGGCATTCAGGCTGCCGTCGCGAAAACCGGCGCAGTTGACGCAGTTGCAGTTCCACTGCGGAAAACCACCGCCGGCGGCCGAACCCAGAATCTGGACGAACATGTGCGCTCCATCATTTCAACGCTGAAAATAAAACGCCCCGGCGAGCCGAGGCGTTGCACTGCAATTCTGCAAAGCAGAAATCAGCGGCTGGCGAAGTACATGGTGACTTCGAAGCCGATACGCAGGTCGGTGTAAGCAGGTTTGGTCCAAGCCATCAGGTGACTCCTTCTTCAAGGTGGGTGGGATAGCGCTATCCATAGGTATAGTCCACGGCAGCGCAGGGATGTTCAAAATGGTTAGGTGGCTATGTTACTCAAAATTTCAGTGGCTTTGCCCATGAATCTTTGAGAAAGCTCGTTGCAGGCGCGGTAATGATCATTTTGGCGCTTGCCATGGTGTGCCTGGCGAAGAGCTGGTGGCGAGGCAGAGCCAGCCGCCATCGGCGCGGATCAGGCGTTGTACAGCGCTGAGCAATGCAGGAGGTTCCAGTTGCTTTATCGCTGTGACCAGCGAAGGCAGGTAATCCGACGAGTGGCCGGCAAGTTTGGCCTGCCAGTGCAATTCGGCGGCGTCTTTATTGGACAGGGCGCCGTCGTCGAATTGGGTGGTCAGCGCCTGGCGGTGTTGGTTGAAGCTGAGGTCGTCGAGGTTGTCGATCAGCGATGGCAGCTCGTTGATGAATTTGTCCATGTGTCCGAGCAACTCCGCAGGTGTGGTGCTCGGCGACTGCACACCGAATATCAGTCCCGTCTGGCCGTAAATCTGCCGCAATCCGCTGAACACCGCGTAGCCCAATTGCAACTCAACGCGCAGGCGCTGGTAGAACGGTGTCTGAAATAGATGAGCAAGCAGGCGCCATGCGGCTTCGTCCGTGATCTCGCGGCTGGCGGTTGGGCAGAACAGCAGTAGCGCGTGTTCGCTGGAGGAGGCCGTCTCAATGTGGCGCCACAGGTGCGGCCCGTTGATCGCGGGCAGCGGTGGCAACAGGTTGTCTGGTACGCCGGGAATGCGACTCAGCGCCAGCCCCATCGCTGACTGGGTTTGCGGGCTGAGGCCGAGGGCGAGGCCATCCCAGCGGGAAGTTGTCCACAGGTGTGTGGCGTCGTCGGAGCATTCGCTGGCTGGTAAGCATTGATCCGGCAATGCCTTGAGCAGTTGTCGGATCGGCATCAGCGGGATTTCTGGCTCGGCGTGCACAGAATCGGCATCAGCATGCGTCAGACTTTTCAGCGCATGCTCGAGGACGCTGGGCATCGGCTCTTGCAAACCGCTCAGCTTCAGCAGCCATTGATTGCCCGTGAGGCTGAGAGACAATTCGACCCCGGCCTGACGCGCATCCTCACTGACCTCACGCAGATTGCGTTGCAGAGTCGCTTGCAGCTCAGTCGTAGCCGCCGACTCGAGCTGCCAGCGCAGATACACCGCGCCTTCAACGCCATTATCCGGCAACGCCTGGCTGAACTGCATTGGCGAACGTTCACGACGGTTGCGCGATCGATCCTGAGCAAAGGTGCGCAGGCCTCGGTGGACGCTGGTTTGCCCACGAATCAGCCCGGCGTTAGCCAGCGGTTCGTCGGAGCGCAGGAACGGGTTGGCGGCGGGCAGACGCCAATGGGCGCTGAAGTTATCCACAGTGCCGAAGTCGCGGAGGATGTGCTTCATGGCTGCAACGCCTGTTTCGGTCAGAGCGCTTGCGCATTGTTCGAACCGCGCCAATGGCAGCGCGCCGCTGACTTGCTGCTGACAGGCGAGCAGAGCTGCATGTTCTTTACGCAGCGGCGTCCAGTCTTGCTGAGCGGCGAAGAAGCTCAGCCAATCGAGCAGATGTTCACGCAGGGCCTCGGCTGCCTCGGGTGCCGAAGTGAACTCCAGATGCACCAACGCCTGCCCGTCAAACTGATACAACGGCGTGGCTTTCAAACCGTCAGCCAGCTTCCGTTGCCGCAAGTGCGCCATCAGGCCACCAGGTTTTGCGCTGTTCAACCAGTGACAAAGAAACCCCAGCGCCTCGGCAGACGACTCCGGCAACGCTTCGAAGGCAAACAGCCAGTCAACCCGACGCTCGGCGACCTGTTGATAACTTTTCGCCGCTGCGTCCATCAACGGCAGCGCAGGCTGTTGCGCCAACTTATCCCCAACCGGCAGCGCAGCGGCAAACTGCTCCGCCAAGTCGCGCAGTTCTTCCAGACTCTGCGGCCCCGCCAGACTCAACGTCATTTGCCCGGTGCGATAAAACTGCTGATGAAAATCCTTCAGCGCCTGCTGAAATTCCGCGTCCTGCACCGCCAGGCTGTCTCGATTCCCCGCATGAAAACCGCGCAACGGATGCGCCGCGCTCAAACCGTCATACAACGCAAACTGTTGCTGCGCCGCCATATCCTGCGACCACGCGACGAACTCCGCGTGCAGCACTTCACGTTCACGCAACTGATCGTCGAGATTCATACGTGGATGCGCGAGCATGTCTGACAGACGCTGCAACCCGCCGCTGAAGGACGCTGGCGGCAGTTCGAAAAAGAAATCAGTGGTGCGCTCGCGAGTGCTGGCATTCACCTGCCCGCCGTGACCTTGCACGTAGGCCATCAGCGCCTCATCTGCAGGAAAACGCTCAGTGCCGAGAAACAGCAAATGCTCAAGGAAATGCGCCAGCCCCGGCCACGCCAACGGCACGTCATGGCTACCGGCAGCCACCCGTAATGCAGCCGCGCTGCGCTTCAGACTCGGGACATGACGCAGGGTCACGCGCAAGCCGTTGGCCAGGGTTTCAGTGTGGGGGCGAGAGGGGGTCGGCGCAGGCATGGGCACTTCCAGAACAGTGAAGTGCCAATGCTAGCGGATTAGCGCTGGTTGAGCGCGGCGTAAAGTTCGGGGCGACGGTCGTGCAGGTAGCGATTGGCCGCGCGCGAGTCGAGCATCAACTGGCGATCCAGTTCACCTACGATCAACGCTTCATCAAGTCCAGCCTGAGCGATGCGGCTGCCATCCGGCGCAGCGATGCTGCTTTGTCCGCAGTACTGAATATCGCCTTCGTGTCCGCAGTAGTTGGCGTAGGCCACGTAGCACTGGTTTTCGAAAGCGCGCGAACGCACGGTGACATCGGCGACGAAATCGAACGGAATCATGTTCGCCGTCGGCACCAGAATCAGCTCGGCGCCGGCCAGTGCCAGACGCCGGGTGTTCTCCGGGAACTCCATGTCGTAGCAAATCAGAAAGCCGATTTTCCAGCTGTTGAGTTCAACGATGGGCAAATCGTTTTCACCGGCGCTGAACATCGAACGGTCAAGATCGCCGAACAGGTGCGTCTTGCGGTAGTTGCACAGCCGTTCGCCGTGGGCGTCGATCAACTGCACGGCGTTGTAGATCTGTCCGTCGGCGGTCCTTTCCGGATAACCGTAAGCGATCGCCAGACCGGCAGCCTTGGCGATCCGGCCGATTTGCTGCGCCCATTCACCGTTGTAGACCTCGGCCAAAGTACCGACCGCTTCTGTGCCGATGTTGTAGCCGGTAAGGAACATTTCCGGCAGCACCAACAGATCGGCGCCCTTGGCCTCCATCGCCAATTGGTGCAAGCGTTGCAGGTTGGCGGCGGGCTCCAGTGGCAGCGGAGGACATTGGTAAAGGGCTACACGCATCGGGGATTCCTCTTACTCAGGCAGGGCGATAGGGCCGATGTCTTTGAACACATCGCCCGGGCCCGGGTTCGCTTTATGTGTCGACCCGCCGAAATGCTTCATGATCCCCCACACCGCGTTGAGCGAAGTCTGCACCGCGCCTTCGACCCATGCCGGTGTCCACGAAACGTCGTCGCCGGCGATGAAAATCCCGCGCTGCTCGGCTGGCATCTCGTCCTGCATGAAGTGCGCGTACATGCGCTGGTTGTAGCGATAGTGGCCGGGCAGGGCGCCTTTGAAGGCACCGAGGAAGTGCGGATCGGCCTCCCACGAGACGGTGATCGGGTCGCCGATGATCCGTGCCGCGATGTCGACTTTCGGATAGATCTTCTTCAGCGCGTTCAACGCCAGCTCCACGCGTTTTTCCACCGGATGCGGAAGCATTTTCAGCGCATCGCTCATCCACGAGTAAGACAGGCAGATCACGCCCGGTTTGTCGTCGCCATTGTCGAACAGGTAAGTGCCGCGGGTCAGGCGATCAGTGAGGGTCATGCTCATCAGGTCGCGGCCGGTTTCCGGATCCTTGTCCTTCCAGAACGGCCGGTCGACCATCACGAAGGTCTTCGACGACTGCATATAACGGGTGCGGTCGAGGGCCATCCACATCTTTTGCGAGAACAGGGTTTCGTCGCATTCGATCTGGGTGGTCAGCAGCCAGCTCTGGCACGTGGTCAGCACGGCGGCGTATTCACGGGTGTCACCATTGTTGTCGGTAACGGCGAAACGTCCGTCGGGCGCGTGGGCGATTTTCTTTACCCCGGAACGCGGCGCGCCACGGTGCAGCGACTTGAGGCTGGTGCCTTCTGGCCAATGTACGCAGCGCTCCGGCACGTGACGCCAGATGCCTTGCGGGACTTGTTCGACGCCGCCGACCACCAAGTGCTGGTGATCGTCGCAGTTGGTCATCACCACGCGGAAGATTTCCAGCATCGAGTTGGGGAAGTCCGAATCCCAGCCGCCGGTACCGAAACCGACCTGGCCAAACACTTCGCGATGATGGAACGACAGCTTGGCGAAGGCTTCGGAGGTCGCAACGAAGTCGTAGAAAGTGCGGTCGTCCCACAGCGGAACGAGGGTGTTCCACAGCTCTTTCAGGCGTGGCACATCGCGGTCGCGGATCGCTTGCTGGATGTCGGCAAATTGCGATCCGGCTTCCAGTGCGTCGGCCCAGGCGTCAGCCACTTCCTGGAACAGTGCAGGAAGATCCGCCAGTTTCTGTGCGTAATGGGTTTTGCCTTCCAGATCGATCACGGTGCTACCCGACGCCGGCGTCAACGGGTTGGGGAAGGGCTTGGTCTCGAGACCGAGCTTGTCGACGTAGTGATAGAACGCGGTAGAGGACACCGGAAAGCGCATGCCGCCGAGCTCAGCGACAATGCCATCGGTGCCGTTGAAGGCTTGGGAGCGCAGGCGACCGCCAAGCTTCGATGCTTCGTAAACCACAGGCTTCAAGCCAAGTTTCATCAGCTCATAAGCTGCCACCAGACCGGCAATGCCCGCGCCGACAATCGCCACTTCGGCGCCATGGTTGTGCTCAGGAATGCTGCCGAGACCGGCCGGGTGTTCAATCCAGTCGTCAAACCCGAAAGGGAAATCCGGTCCGAAAATGGTGACCGGTTTTTTACCGTCTGCAGGATGGCGATTATTCTTGTTCATGGCTGACCTTGCTGGCGACCCGACGCGGAATGCGCGTCTGAGTACAGGAAAAGATGCCAGCCATTCTAGGGAGCGTAGAACACGTTAATAAGACGCAATGTGTCGTCTATTTGTCGGTTTGCGCTGCAATTTGACGATCGATCTGGTCAGACTGGCTGTCCGCGATCAATTTTGCTGCTGAGGATGATCGAGGTAGTGGTCTTCTCCACCCCATCAACGGTGCCGATCTGATCCAGCAGTTGATCCAGTTGCTCCGGCGAATCGGTGCGCAACCACGCCACATAATCAAACTCGCCACTCACCGCACACAGCTGCTGCACCTGCGCCATCGCACTGAGCCGGCGCAGCACTTCCTTGCCGGAGCGCGGCTGCACCTTGATCCCGACGTACGCCTGCAACCCGCCATCGACCACCCGCTGACCGAGACGCACGCCATAACCAGTGATGACTTTGGCTTTTTCCAGACGTGCCAGCCGCGAGGTGACAGTGGTGCGAGCGATCCCCAACTGCCGCGCCAGCATCGCCACGCTCTCGCGGGCATTGATCTGCAAAGCTGCGATCAACTGGCGGTCGATTTCATCAAGCGCGGGTGGACGGATGTCGGGCAAGGGAGCGGCTCCATGGGGGCGGATCAATGGAGCTGCATGTTACAGGCTCAATCGCAATGCCAGAACGGGTCTTGGAGCCAATCCTTCGGAAACCCCATTGCACGCTGATCTACCTCGGGAAACTCGCGTGTCAATTCATGCAATCGGAAATCCCAACGGGTGTGCCGGCTTACTTGGCGCGTCAAATGATTGAGTATGCAAAGCACGGGGAAAATCCTCGGATGATGGCCATCCTGAACCAGTGCTGCTGGCCATGCGAATGAGGGCTTCCTGGGTAGCTCCGGCCGGATCCCCAGTTCGCGATTCCACAATCTTGCGTGGTGAGCGCATATGTTTCGGATGGTGGTCAGTGTATGCATCCATGACAGCAGCAGTGGCGCAGGCAATCCTAGACGTCGAGCGATAGCTTTTTTATCAGCATCTCGGGAAAGCCCTTTGAAGAGATGTGATAAATCCCCCAAGGTAAGTTCTTCGAGCATGGCCCATCCGGGCATCAGAGAGGGTTTGTCGTAGTTGACTGGATAGTGACGCGCATAGCTTTCTCTGGCGCGCTGACGCTTTAGTTGGCTCTTGCGCTGCTCGCCGGTTTGTAATCGGTCGATTCGTTGACAATCCTTTTCATAATCGCGCTTGGCCGCAAGCTGTTTGGCATTGATGGTTTCCAACAGTCGGGCGTGATCATAGGTGTGCTGAAAGAGTTGAGCATTCACATACCAGTGCCCCCATGGAGAGGCCCCATATGATTGCTGATCAAGGAGCGAACGGCCACTTCGACACGTTCGATTGCATCCATGACAAGCAATCGTAATCGACGGTCAAAATCGTAGAGTCTCGTTAGATCTCTGAAACCGGCACCTTGGCGAAAAGGGTGATCGTGATCCTCCGTCTGCTGGAAAGTGCGCATATAGGGAGTGAGACGAAAGTAGCTCACGACCTGTAGAAAGCAGTGGGCTCTAGCTTCGTCCTGTATCCGCAATCCTCGTTGCTTGAGCAATACGATTTGCGCAGGGATGTCGATGACCGGCTTCTGAAAAACTCTCATGCCCTAAAATCTCCGGGCAAAAAAAACCCGCTCAATTTGTGCTTAGCTGCTGACGCAACCATAGGCATGGCGGGTATGTTGCGGGCAAGACTAGGTACAACCGCCCTGTTTTTCAAGTTTTTTGCTAAGCGGTGGATAGGCGGAAATACCTGACTTCTCATGGAGGGTTTGCGGTCTGGTTTATTCGAGTGGCTGGAAAGCGGAAACCAGGATCCGGCGCGTTCGAAAGCGTTCTACGCGCAGCCGCCATAACAAGATTGCAACCGCTGCGGGTCTCCGGGCTCACTGGTTTCCAAGGCTGACCGCTGATATGCAGCGACCTATGGAGAATATCCCGCTAAAGAAAACGCCAACAAGACGCTAAAGCCTTCCAACACACAGCTTCAGAATTTGCCTACAGCCATCGCAGCAATCTTCCGAACATTGCGCTCGCCAACACCGGAACGGACAAACAATCAGGCAAAAAAAACCGCGCATGTGCGCGGTTTTTTCATTGTTTGGTGGGCCCACACGGATTTGAACCGTGGACCAAAGGATTATGAGTCCTCTGCTCTAACCAACTGAGCTATAGGCCCTCAGTAGGCCGCGGATTATAGCGATGGTTTCTCGGCTGTGCTATCCGAATAATCCGATACTGTAATGCGCAGAAACGTTGCGGCGAATTCTTCGGGGGGCAGGGGCAGGCTGACGATGTAGCCCTGGATCTGTTCGCAGCCTTCGGCGGCGAGGAATTGTTGCTGTGCCTGAGTCTCCACACCCTCGGCAATCACGGTGAATTGCATGCTCCGGCCCAAGGCGATGATGGCGCGCACAATTGCCGCGTCGTGTGGGTCGTCCGGTAATCCGCGGACGAAAGACTGGTCGATCTTGAGGATGTCCAGCGGCAGGCGTTTGAGGTAACTGAGTGAAGAATAGCCAGTGCCAAAGTCGTCGATCGCCAGTTGCACACCGAGGTGTTTGAGCTGATGCAGCACCGCCAGCGCCTCTTCGGCCTGGCTCATGATGAAGTTTTCGGTAATTTCCAGTTGCAGTAAATCCGGCCGCAGGCGGTTGTCCTTGAGCAGTTGCTCGATGCGCCCGAGCAGATTCGGCTGGCGCAGTTGCGCACCGGCGAGGTTTACCGAGAGCGGGCCGAGGGGTTCGTAGACCTGGCCCCACTCGAACATTTGCCGACACGCAGTTTCGAGCACCCAATCGCCGATCTGCAGGATCATGCCGTTCTCTTCGGCGAGCGGGATAAAGTGCTCCGGCGGTACATCGCCGAAGGTCGGGTGACGCCAGCGAATCAACGCTTCGGCACCGACCAGGCTGTGGTCATCGAGACTGATTTTCGGTTGGTAATAGAGAAATAGCTCGTCGCGTTCGATGGCCCGGCGCAGTTCGTGCTCCAGCGCCACGCGTTCGCTGGCCTGGGCGGTGAGGTCGCGGGTGTAGCTCTCGACCCGGTTGCGGCCTTTGGCTTTGGAGCGGTACATCGCCGCGTCGGCATTTTTCACCAGCGTGGCGACGTCACAGCCGTCGCGCGGATACAGGCTGGTGCCGATACTCGCGCTGATAAAGAACTCGTGCTCACCCGCCTGGAACGGCGCGCCGAAGCAGTTCAGCAGTTTGGTGGCGATGTTGTCAGCGTCGCTGGCCTGCTGCAAACCGGGCAGCAGGATGATGAACTCGTCGCCGCCCAATCGTGCGACGGTATCGATGTCGCGCAACTGCTCTTTGAGGCGTACGGCGATGCCTTTGAGCAGCAGGTCGCCGACCGGGTGGCCGAGGCTGTCATTGATGTGTTTGAAACGGTCGAGATCAAGGAACAACACGGCGCCCTGACCACCATTTTCCTGCTGGCTGTTCAGCGCCATCTGCAAACGGCTTTCGAACAACGTGCGGTTCGGCAGGCCAGTCAGTGGGTCGTGATGGGCCTGATAGTCGAGTTTGGCCTGCGCATGTTTGAGGCTGGAGATATCGGCAAATACCGCGACGAAGTGGGTGATGAATTTGTCGCGGTTGCGCACCGCGCTGATGGTCAGCCAGCTCGGGTACAGCTCGCCGTTCTTGCGCCGGTTGGAAATCTCGCCTTGCCAGTGACCTTCGTCGGTCAGTTGATGCCACATCGCTGCGTAGAAGGCGCTGTCGTGCAGTCCAGAGGCGAGCAAGCGCGGGGTGTGGCCGAGTGCTTCGCTTTCGCTGTAGCCGGTGATTTCAGTGAACGCGCGATTGACCGCGCTGATGTGTTGTTGCGTGTCGGTGATCAACACGCCCTCGGCAGTGCTTTCAAAAACGGTTGCGGCCTGTTGCAGTTTTTCCTGCATCAAGTGCCGTTCGGTGATGTCGCGGGCGATGGTCAGCATGCAGTCTTCATCGCCGATCGGCAGCGGCCGCGCAGACACCTCGCACAGGCGAATCTGCCCGTCGCTGCGGCGAATGTGGCAGGTGAAGTCGCGCACGAAACCGTCGCGGTGCAGCAGGTCGAGCATCTGTTTGCGCTCATTGAGATTTACCCAGATCCCTAGGTCCAGCGCCGAGCGATCCACCGACATGGCGCTGTTGAAGCCGGTAATGCGGCTAAACCCTTCATTGACCTCCAGCAGCAGCCCATCGCGCTGGCGCGACAGCAGCAAACCGTCGGGCGAGGCGTGGAACGCCTTGGCGAACTTCTCCTCGGAGGTTTGCAACTGCTGCTGGGTTTCCTTGAGCGGCGTGATGTCGCGCACCACCACTACTAGCGCCGGCGTAGTGTCGAGGTCGAACGGCTCGGCGGAGATCAGCCCGGTGAACAACTGGCCATTGTTGCGGCGAAAGGGCATCTCCAGATTGCGGATGCTGCCAGCCTGCAAGCGCTGCAACAGCCCTGGACCGACGCCGGGAATGCCCCAGATATTCAGATTGGTGGCGGTCTCGCCGATTACATCCTCGGCTTTGAGGCCGATCTGTTCTTCGAAGGCCTTGTTGACCTCCAGCAGACAACCGTCGGACAGCCGCGCGATCACCAGAATGTCCGGGCACTGCTGGAACACCGAGGCGAACTTCTGTTCGGACAAGCGCAGGGCTTCCTCGGTGCGCTTGGTTTCGCTGATGTCGATCATCAGGCCGCGCATCACCGGCTCGTGACCATGCTCGATCAGGCTGACGATGTCGCGCACCCACAGGCAGCGGCCATCGGCGGTGATCACGCGGTAATCGAGGCTGTGGTCGCGCCCGGCCAAGACTTCGTGATCGCAGAAACTCTGGGCGCGTGTCAGATCCGCCGGGTGAATGATGTTGCGCCAGAAGCCCGGGATCAGCCAATGCGACAGTGGATATCCGAGCAGCTCTTCGGCATGCGGCGACACATAGCTGTAGGTGAAATCGCTGATGCGCGCTTCCCAGGCAATGGCCGATAGGCTCTCCACCAGCCCGCGATAGTGGTATTCGCTGCTGCGCAGTTCCTGTTCGAGGTCGATGCGCCGGGCGATTTCCGAACTCAGGCGCCGGTTGATGCGGATTACCACCGCCAGGATGATCATCAGCAGCAACAGTCCTGGCAAGCCGTATACCAACAGATCCGACCAGAAAGTTCGATGATCGAGGACGTTGCCCACCCAGTGTTCCTGAATGCTGCTGATTTCCTCCGGCGACATGTCGGCCAGAACTTTGTCGAGAATCCCCACCAACATCTTGTTCTCGCGTGGCACGCCCATCGCCAGTTGATAGCGATATGGGGTTTCGCCGCTGACATACAGCCCATCGAGCTTGAGCTGGCGCAGGCTCCAGACGCTGGAGGCCAGATCGCCGACCACTGCATCGACTTCGTCGGTGGCCAGCGCCTGCAACGCCGAGCTGACATTGGGCATGGCCACCAGATTCAGGTCGGGATGGTGGGTGTGCAGCAGTTCATGTGGCGCGTAGTTCTCGACCACGGCGATCTTCAGGCCGTAGAGGTCTTCGATCTTGCGCGGTTGCGGTCCACCGACATGGGCGAGGATGACAATCGGGAAATCCAGATAAGGGCGAGTAAAGGACAAGTAGTTCTGGCGTTCAGGCGTGGACATGATTCCCGGAAGCAGGTCGATCTGGCCCTTCTTGACCTGTTCCAGCACCACCGTCCAGCTTACCGGTTCTATTGGCGTGAGCTTGATCGCCAGGCGCTGGCGAATCACGTCGATATAGTCCGCCGCCAAACCCTGATAGCGGTTCTGGTCGTCGCGAAACTCGAAGGGCGGCCACGATGCGTCGACACCCAGGCGCAAGTCCGGGTGGGCCGTCAGCCAGCTACGTTCTTCGTCGGTCAGAGTCAGCGCGCCAGCCGTTGCGGTCCAGGTCATCAGCGACAGCAAAAAAAGCACGGTCGGCAGTCTGGGCATAACGGTCTCGTTATGGCTCGGGGGAATGTTTCGAGTGTAGACGGGGTATGCGCGGGGAGGGGGTTGCGAGGGATTTAATCTGCCACATAAACAAAACCCCCGGCCTGGGCCGGGGGTTCTGGTATCACTCGTCGAGGAAGGAGCGCAGATGCTCGCTTCGCGTCGGGTGGCGCAGCTTGCGCAGCGCCTTGGCTTCGATCTGACGGATCCGCTCACGCGTTACGTCAAACTGTTTGCCCACTTCTTCGAGTGTGTGGTCGGTGTTCATGTCGATACCGAAGCGCATGCGCAGTACCTTGGCTTCACGGGCAGTGAGGCCGGACAGTACGTCGCGAGTCGCTTCTTTGAGGCTCTCGACAGTGGCGACATCGATTGGCGACTGCATGGTCGAGTCTTCGATGAAGTCACCCAGATGGGAGTCTTCGTCATCACCGATTGGCGTTTCCATGGAGATCGGTTCTTTAGCGATCTTCAATACCTTGCGGATCTTGTCCTCAGGCATTTCCATGCGTTCGCCCAGCTCTTCCGGGGTCGGTTCGCGACCCATTTCCTGCAGCATCTGCCGGGAAATGCGGTTGAGCTTGTTGATCGTCTCGATCATGTGCACCGGAATACGGATGGTGCGGGCCTGGTCGGCGATCGAGCGAGTGATCGCCTGACGGATCCACCAGGTGGCATAAGTCGAGAACTTGTAACCACGACGGTATTCGAACTTGTCTACCGCTTTCATCAAGCCAATGTTGCCTTCCTGGATCAGATCGAGGAATTGCAGGCCACGGTTGGTGTACTTCTTGGCGATCGAGATCACCAGACGCAAGTTGGCTTCAACCATCTCTTTCTTCGCGCGGCGGGCCTTGGCCTCGCCGATCGACATGCGACGGTTGATGTCCTTGATTTCAGCGATGGTCAAACCGGTTTCGGTTTGCAGCGCGATCAGCTTTTGCTGGCAACGAACGATGTCCGGTTGCACACGACCAATGGCTTCGGCGTATTTGCTCTTGCCTTTGGCCAGGCCGTCGGACCAGCTTTCGTCGACTTCGTTGCCCGGGAACTGGCGCAGGAAATCAGTACGCGGCATACGTGCATCACGTACACACAGCTGCATGATCGCGCGCTCTTGCTGACGCAGACGATCCAAGGCACTGCGAACACGCTCGACCAGGCCTTCGAATTGCTTCGGCACCAGTTTGATCGGCATGAACAGTTCGGCCAGCAGCGCCAACTCGGCAGTCGTTGCCTTGTTGTTGCGACCGTTCTTCTTCAGCGCCTTGCGGGCAACTTCCATCTGATCGGCGACAGCGCCAAAGCGCTGTGCAGCGATAACCGGGTCCGGACCGCTTTCGGCTTCTTCTTCGTCATCGGAAGATTCGGCGTCGTCCTCTTCGGTGTCGTCGTCGGCCTTCGCGGCTTTCGCCTCGACTGGCGGCGGCACTTCAGCAGGCGGCGCAATACCGTCGTCCGGGTCGATATAACCGCTCAGGACGTCAGAGAGGCGGCCACCTTCGGTGGTTACGCGGGTGTACTCGGAGAGTATGTGGTCAACCGTGCCTGGGAAGTGCGCAATTGCGCCCATCACTTCACGGATGCCCTCTTCGATACGCTTGGCGATTTCGATTTCGCCTTCGCGTGTCAGAAGCTCGACCGTACCCATTTCACGCATATACATGCGCACAGGGTCAGTGGTACGACCGATATCGGTCTCCACTGCTGCCAACGCGGCTGCTGCTTCTTCCGCAGCGGCCTCGTCGGTGTCGGCGTCGGCCAGCATAAGGGAATCCTTATCTGGCGCAGCCTCGAATACGTTGATCCCCATGTCGTTAATCATGCGGATGATGTCTTCCACCTGTTCCGGATCTGAAATATCCTCCGGCAGGTGGTCATTGACCTCTGCGTAAGTCAGGTAACCCTGCTCACGACCTAATGTGATCAACTCTTTGATACGAGACTGCTGTTGCGCTTTTCCGGACATAACACCCTATCCACTGAAGGTCTTGGCGGGCAAAAAACAAGCCGAGGATTATACCTGAGCTATGACCTCACGCGCCAGTTGAGGTCGGGTTTGATGCGGAAACACTATTTTTTAAAAGGTCGCGCATCTGATTTGCTATCTGCATTTTTTGTTCCGCGGTCAATCCTGGGTCGTTCGCCTTTCTGATGAGATCGTCCAGGGTTTGTGTGTGTTGGCCAGCAGATAACCTAGTAATGGTGTCTAAAAACTGTTGTTCAAGGTTATTGCCGTCAATCAGCCATTCCTTTTCCGCTAGCGCCTTGAGCAGGCGTCCTTGATCGGTACCGTGCCAGCGTGCCATCAGCTGAATTGAGTTTAGCTTAGGATTTTTCTGTAACGCCTCGATCAGCGCCACCAGCAACTGCGCGTAGGTGTTGGCCTCGTTCGCAAAGTGATTGGCGCTGTCCACCCTGGCCGCCATGTGTGGGTGGTGAATCAGAGTGCGAATCGCCGTGAACATTGGGGCTTCAACGCCGATCTTGGTGCGAGGAGGATGTTGCTGGTCGCCCCCGCGCTTACCGTTTTTGTCCCAGGGCTTCTTGTCCCATTTCTTGCCGCCGGCGCCGGGTTTCTTTGGCGTCCATTCCTGCTGCGGCGCGTACATGTCTTGCGCCTGCGGCTGATGGTAGTCGCTGTAATCCGGCATTGCGTCGTAATCGATGCCCGGATCGTAAGCGGGCGGCGCATGCTGTGGCGCGCTCTGGGCCAGCTGACTGACGGTTTCACTGCTCAATCCAGTGATCTCGGTCAGGCGCTGGCGCATCAGAATACGCAGGTTGGCGCCGGGCACCTTGTCGATCAGCGGTGCTGCCAGCGTCGCCATGTGCGCCTTGCCTTCGAGCGAGCGCGGGTCGGCTTCTTCGGTCAATTGCTGGAAGAAATAATCTGCCAGCGGCTGCGCATGCTGGTTGATCCGCGCACGGAATGCGTCGGTGCCCTCGGAGCGCACCAGTGTGTCCGGATCTTCGCCTTCGGGCAGAAACAGAAAGCGCGCACGGCGCCCGTCCTGCAGGCTCGGCAGTGTTGCCTCCAGCGCGCGCCAGGCGGCGTTGCGGCCCGCTTGGTCGCCGTCGAAGCAAAACAATACGTTCGGCACTACGCGGAACAGGCGTTTCAGGTGTTCTTCGCTGGTAGCGGTACCCAGTGTTGCGACGGCATTGCGCAAACCTTGCTGCGCGAGGGCGATAACGTCCATATAACCTTCGACGACAATGATTTCGTCGAGGTTGCGATTGTTTTTGCGTGCTTCATAGAGGCCATAGAGTTCCTGGCCTTTATGGAATACCGGAGTTTCCGGCGAGTTCAGGTACTTCGGCTTGTCGTCGCCGAGGACGCGTCCACCGAAGGCAATGATCCGGCCCCGGGAATCGCGGATCGGGAACATCACGCGATCGCGAAAGCGGTCATAGCGTTTGCCGGTTTCGGCGTTTTCGATCAGCAGGCCGGCGTCGATCATGGCTTTCTGCTGCAAGGTGTCGCTGCTCAGGTGCTTGAACAGATTGTCCCAGCCCGGCGGAGCGAAACCGAGACCGAAATCCCGCGCGATCTCGCCGGTCAGGCCGCGACCTTTCAAATAATCCACAGCAGCTTTGCGTGACGGATGGCTCTTGAGCGCCTGTCGGTAAAAATCAGCGGCCGCGGTCAGTAACGGGTACAGCGGCGAATCAGTCGGCTGTCGCGGTTTGTGCGCGCGACCACTTTCTTCGCGCGGAATCTCCATGCCGGCAGCTTTCGCCAGATCTTCGATTGCCTGAGGGAAATCCAGGTTGTCGTGATCCATGAGAAAGCCGAGGGCGTTGCCGCCCGCGCCGCAGCCGAAGCAGTAATAGAACTGCTTGTCGGGGCTGACGCTGAACGATGGAGTTTTCTCTTTGTGAAACGGGCAGCAGGCGGTGTAGTTCTTGCCGGCTTTTTTCAGCTGCACACGCGAGCTGACCACGTCGACGATGTCGGTGCGGTTCAGAAGGTCGTCAATGAAGCTCTGGGGAATTAGCCCGGCCATGGCGTTCTCGTCGTCTGCGCTGCAATAAGTCCGATGCGAAAGGCGAGCGGACACGGTAGCTTGCGTGAAGCGCGCAAAAGCTGCGGCTCGACCGGTGTCGGTTGCGTAATCGCTGTCGGGAAGTGTATCTGCCGAAAATCCACTGACGTTAATGCCGATCAGTTTTCGACTGTTTGAAAGTATTGCGCTGAATCCGCTGTTGGCCAGTGTGTGGCCCCGGATAGCTCATAAAGCGGGCACGCAAAAAGGTGCCTTGGGCTGATCGTCGTAAGAGGAATCAGTGGGTGTGCTCGTCAGTAGCCTTGAAAGACTCGTCAGAAAAGACGTGCACCGCTGGCAAAAAAGCCAGGTCTGACGTGGTGAAGCAGATTTGTCTCGGTCGCGTGTGCGGCGTCGACGATGAAGCATCAAGCGATATCCGCAAATGCCAATAGCCCGGCTGAGGGCCGGGCTTGGCAGAAGCTTGCTACGATCGTCTGTGTATTAGTACAGACGAACGGCGCGGCGCTGTTCGCGCTGAACTTTCTTGGCGTGACGCTTAACAGCGGCTGCTGCTTTACGCTTACGCTCAGAAGTTGGCTTCTCGTAAAATTCGCGGCTACGAACTTCAGCCAGTACACCGGCTTTTTCGCAGGAGCGCTTGAAACGACGCAGAGCTACGTCGAAGGGTTCGTTCTCTTTAACTTTGACGGCTGGCATCCAGAGCTACCTTCTTTCATTACCGGGATCAACGTTCTCGTCGCAAAAAATTCGCGGCTGAGGTCGTCGGTTTTTAAGGGTTGCGGATGTTAACCCCTCATTGGCCGGAATGCAAAGCCTCTGATCGAAAACCGCTGGTCGGGGCACCACTCGAGGACTATTATGCGCGCCTTCGAAGTCAGCCTAAACAAGGCGCAAACCCATGCTAGTACTGGGATTAGAAACCTCCTGCGACGAAACCGGTGTCGCTTTATACGATAGTGAGCGCGGTCTGCTGGCCGATGCACTATTCAGCCAGATCGACCTGCATCGCGCCTATGGTGGCGTGGTGCCGGAGCTGGCCTCGCGAGATCACGTCAAGCGCATGTTGCCCTTGATCCGGCAGGTGCTGGCCGAGGCCGACTGCGTGCCGACCGAGATCGACGCCATCGCCTACACCGCGGGTCCTGGCCTGGTTGGCGCGCTGCTGGTGGGTGCTTCCTGCGCTCAAGCGCTGGCGTTTGCCTGGGGCATTCCAGCGCTCGGCGTGCATCACATGGAAGGCCATTTGCTCGCGCCCATGCTCGAGCCAAAACCGCCGGAATTTCCGTTCGTCGCTTTGTTGGTCTCCGGCGGTCATACACAGCTGGTGCAGGTCGATGGCATCGGCCAATACACCTTGCTTGGCGAGACGCTGGATGACGCGGCGGGCGAAGCATTCGACAAGACCGCGAAGATGATGGGCCTCAATTATCCGGGCGGGCCGGAAATCGCCAAGCTGGCGGAGCAGGGCGTTGCAGGACGATTTACCTTCCCGCGTCCGATGTGCGACCGCCCGGGTCTGGAATTCAGCTTCAGTGGCCTGAAAACCTCTGCGCTCAATACCTGGCAGCAATGCGTCAGCGCCGGGGACGACGGCGAGCAAGCCCGTTGCGACATCGCTCTGGCGTTCCAGCAGGCCGTGGTGGAGACTTTGACCATCAAGTGCAAGCGTGCCCTCAAGCAGGCTGGCATGAAGCGTCTGGTGATCGCTGGCGGCGTCAGCGCCAACAAGGCACTGCGGGTTTCGCTGGAAAAAATGCTCGGCGGCATGCACGGCGAGGTGTTTTACGCCCGTCCGGAGTTCTGCACCGACAATGGCGCGATGATCGCGTTTGCCGGTTGCCAGCGCTTGCAGGCCGGTCAGCAGGAGAGTCTGGCGATCAGCGTGCAGGCGCGCTGGCCGATGGAGCAGTTATCGCCGTTGTGATCGGCGGGTTTTTAAAAATGCCGTTCGCGCCCGGCAAACAGGTCGCGTAGATTGCCGCGGTGGCGCCAGACGATCAGCAGCGTGAGCGCGCTCATCGGCAACAGCGCCGCAGGCTCCTGCCACGCAAATAGCGGCAGGGTCAGTGGCGTAGCGATGAGTGCTGCCAGCGAGCTGGTGCGGGTCAGGTAAAACGTCAGCAGCCAGACGCACACGGCGAGCAGCGCGGCGGGTGGATACAGGCCCAGCAGCATGCCGGCCGCCGTGGCGACGCCTTTGCCACCGCGAAAGCGGAAGTACAACGGGAACAGGTGACCGATCACGGCGCACACGCCGATCCACGCCTGATCCTGCAGCGACAGGCCGATTGCCGAAGCGAGCAGCACCGGCAGCAGGCCTTTGCACAGATCACCGAGCAGGGTCAGGATGGCGAGTTTGCGGCCGACCAGGCGCAGCATGTTGGTAGCGCCGGCATTGCCCGAGCCACTCATTCGCGGATCCGGGTTTCCGGTCAGGCGGCTGAGCAAAATGGCGAAGGACAGCGAGCCGAGCAGGTAGGCGAGAATCGCCAGTAACCAAAACATGCTAACTATTCCGGGCGAGGACGCCCTGATTCTAACGGCGCATCGCGCCCTTGTCGTGCAACGGAGAAAAAGGCTTGGACAGAGTGTTTATCGAGGGCCTGGAAGTCGACACCGTGATCGGTGCCTACGACTGGGAACGCGGCATCCGACAGTGCCTGCGTCTTGATCTGAGCTTCGCCTGGGATAATCGCCCGGCCGCAGCCGGTGACGACCTGACCCTGGCGCTCGACTACGCCAGTGTATCCGCACGGATTCAGGCCTTTGCCGAGCAGGCGCAGTTTCAACTGGTCGAGACGTTCGCCGAGCGCCTGGTTGAAGCGCTGATGAGCGAATTCAAGATCACTTGGGTGCGGCTCAAGCTGACCAAGCCTGGTGCAGTACCTGCCGCCAAGGGTGGTGTGGGCGTGGAGATCGAGCGCGGATGTCGCTGACTCAGGTCTATCTCGGGCTCGGTAGCAATATCGAGCGCGAAACTCATTTGCGGGCAGGTCTTGATGCATTGGCGACGTTTCTGGTGGATATCCGCTGTTCGGCGGTATTCGAGAGTCAGCCAGTGGGGATCAAGAGCGGTCCGTTCTTCAACTTCGTGGTGTCGGCGTTTACCGACCTGCCGTTGATGGAACTGGATCGCCGCTTGAAATTCATTGAGGCGGATAACGGGCGTTATGCGCCGGATCGCAAGGGTTTGCCGCTGGATATCGATGTACTGCTGTATGGCGATCTGGCGGGCAACTTCGACGGATTGCTCCTGCCGCGTGCAGAAATTCTGAAGAACGCCTTTGTGCTGTGGCCGTTGTCGCTGATTGCGCCGGATCGAGTACACCCGGGCGTGGGAAAAAGCTTCGCAACGTTGTGGGCCGAAGCGCAGATCGATCAGGTGCTGGCGCCGGTAGCGTTCGAGTGGCGCGGCGAGCAATTGACCCCGGCAAACATTTAAAACAACAGCTCGCAGCCTGCGAGCTTTTGATCTTGCCTCATGCGCGCTCTTTGTAAGCCTTCAAAGCCTTGAGCCGTTCACGCTTGAGCGCTTCGCCCAACTCCGGGCCTTTAAAACCCTTCTCCAGCAACGGCTGCACCGCCACGCCACGTGCAGCATTCGCCGCGCCACGCAGATAATCCGCCTGTGGATAACTGCGCTGCTCCAGCCCTTTACGCCCCCGAGCATCCATCTCGCAAGCAACGATAAACTCCTCGAAGCGCTGCGGTCGGCGATAAACGTCAAAACTCTGCAATAACTCCAGCAAAGTCGAAGCTTTCAGCTCCAGGGCGCGATGGCCATGGGTGTGATACTGACCGACCAGTAGTGCCAATTCCTGACAGTCTTTCGGCGCCTTGAAGCGCTCATTGACTGCTTTGATCAGCTTCAGGCCTGTGTGCTCATGCGCGATATGCCGTGGCCAGTGTTCTTCCGGCGTCAGACCTTTACCGAGGTCGTGCAGTAAGCAGGCCCAGCGCACTGTCAGCGGTTGTTTATGCAGCGCCGATTGCTCGAGCACGCTCAACGTGTGAATCCCGCTATCGATTTCCGGATGATGGAGTTCCGGTTGCGGTACGCCGAACAACGCGTCGACCTCTGGCATCAGCACTTTCAGCGCGCCGCAGTCGCGCAACACCTGAATGAATACCTGCGGCTGATCTTCCATCAATGCTCGGGAAATTTCCTTCCAGCTACGCTCAGCGGTCAGCGCCTCAAGCTCACCGGATTCGCTCAGCTCGCGCATCAGCTCAAGCGTCTCGGGCGCGACGGTAAATCCCAGTCCTGCATAACGAGCGGCGAAGCGCGCAACACGCAACACTCGCAGGGGATCTTCGGCGAACGCCGGAGAAACGTGACGCAATACCCGATCATCCAGATCGCGTCGGCCATGATAGGGGTCGGTCAGATTCTGCTGATCATCCTCGGCCATGGCGTTGATGGTCAGGTCGCGGCGGATCAGGTCTTCTTCGAGGGTGACTTCGGGGCTGGCGTGAAAAGTGAACCCGCCATAACCGCGACCGCTTTTGCGCTCGGTGCGGGCGAGGGCATATTCCTCGCCGGTTTTCGGATGAAGGAACACCGGAAAATCCGCTCCCACCGGACGAAAGCCTTTAGCGAGCATCTCGTCCGCCGTGGCGCCGACCACAACCCAGTCGATATCGGTGACCGGTTTGCCCAGCAGGCGATCGCGGACCGCGCCGCCGACTTTATAAATCTGCATGAAAAACCTCCGTAAGCCCGACAGGATAACCCTTGCATCGGATTTGCGGAGGCCGGAACCGGATCAAAGATGAATCACGGCCAGGTCGAGTCGACCGTAATCGCCTTCGCCGTGTTCACTGCGCGGTGGAACGTGGTGGGTTTTCATGATCTGGTCGCCTTGCAGGGTTTCCAGATGAATATCGAAGCCCCACAACCGGTGCAGGTGTTTGAGTACTTCCTCGGTGGATTCGCCCAGCGGCTTGCGGTCATGTTGCTGGTGGCGCAGGGTCAGCGAACGATCACCGCGGCGGTCGATGCTGTAGATCTGCACGTTGGGTTCGCGATTGCCGAGGTTGTATTGCGCTGCCAGGGTTTCACGAATGATCCGGTAACCGGGCTCGTCATGAATCGCTGGGACCAACAGGTCATCCTTCTGGTCGTCATCGAGAATGCTGAACAGCTTCAGGTCACGGATCACCTTGGGTGACAGGTACTGCAGGATGAAACTCTCATCCTTGAAGCTGCTCATGGCGAACTTGATGCTCGACAACCAGTCGGAACCGGCCAGATCCGGGAACCAGTGGCGATCCTCATCGGTAGGTTCTTCGCACATGCGCCGAATGTCGCGGTACATGGCAAAACCCAGTGCGTACGGGTTGATGCCGTTGTAGTACGGGCTGTCGAAGCCAGGCTGAAACACCACGCTGGTGTGCGAGGTGAGGAACTCCATCATGAAGCCGTCGGTGACCAGGCCTTCGTCGTACAGGTCGTTCATCAACGTGTAATGCCAGAACGTTGCCCAGCCTTCGTTCATCACCTGAGTCTGGCGTTGCGGGTAGAAATACTGAGCGATCTTGCGCACGATGCGCACGATCTCGCGCTGCCACGGCTCAAGTAGCGGCGCATGCTTCTCGATGAAATACAGGATGTTTTCCTGTGGCTCGGCCGGGAAGCGGGCGTTGTCCTTGTCGCTGTATTTGTCCGCGCCTTTGGGGATCGTGCGCCACAGGTCGTTGATCTGTTTCTGCAGGTGTTCTTCGCGATCTTTTTGCCGGCGCCGTTCTTCTTCGGCGGAAATCGGATACGGACGTTTGTAGCGGTCGACCCCGTAGTTCATCAAGGCATGGCAGGAGTCGAGCAAGTCCTCCACCGCATCGATGCCGTGGCGTTCCTCGCACTGCATGATGTACTGCTTGGCGAACACCAGGTAATCGATGATCGAACTGGCGTCAGTCCAAGTGCGAAACAGGTAGTTGCCCTTGAAGAAGCTGTTATGGCCATAGCACGCGTGAGCCACCACCAGTGCCTGCATGCAAATGGTGTTCTCTTCCATCAGATAGGCGATGCACGGGTCCGAGTTGATCACAATCTCGTAGGCCAGCCCCATCTGTCCGCGACTGTAGGATTTTTCGGTGCTGAGGAAGTGCTTGCCGTAGGACCAATGGTGATAGCCGAGCGGCATGCCGACTGACGCGTAGGCGTCCATCATCTGTTCGGCGGTAATCACTTCAATCTGGTTGGGATAAGTATCCAGCGCGTAGCCAGCCGCGATACGCGCGATTTCGCGGTCGTAGGCCTGGATCAGCTCGAACGTCCATTCAGAGCCGGTGGAAATCGGTTGGCGCTTCTGCTCTTTGGCGGTTTTGGCGGTCATGTCACTAACCTGCGCTGGAAGAGTTCACGGAAGACCGGATAGATATCCCCGGCCGAGACCAGTTGCTGCTGGGCAAAAGTGTCAGAAAAGGCTTCGGCTATGCGCTCGTATTCGTACCACAAGGCCTGATGTTCGCGCGGGGTGATCTCTACATAAGTGTAGTACTGCACAAACGGCATGATCTGGTTGATCAGGATGTCGCGGCAGATCGGCGAATCGTCATTCCAGTTGTCGCCATCGGAAGCCTGGGCGGCGTAGATGTTCCACTCGTTGCTCGAATAGCGTTCAGCCATGATCTCTTGCATCAGTTTCAGAGCGCTGGAAACAATGGTGCCGCCGGTTTCCCGCGAGTAGAAAAACTCCTCCTCGTCGACTTCCCGGGCGCTGGTGTGGTGGCGAATGAACACAACGTCGATCTTGTCGTAGTTCCGCTTGAGAAACAGGTAAAGCAGGATGAAGAAGCGCTTGGCGATGTCCTTGGTCGCCTGAGTCATCGAACCGGAAACGTCCATGAGGCAGAACATTACCGCTTTGGAGCTGGGGTTCGGCTGCTTGATCAGCAGGTTGTATTTCAGGTCGAACGTATCGAGGAACGGCACCCGATGGATGCGCGCGCTGAGCTTCTCGATTTCCGTTTCCAGCTCTTGAATGTCGCCGAAATTGTCCGGTTCTTCGCGTTTCAGCC
Organism: Pseudomonas sp. P4795; assembly: GCF_048822895.1. Lineage (NCBI taxonomy): Bacteria > Pseudomonadati > Pseudomonadota > Gammaproteobacteria > Pseudomonadales > Pseudomonadaceae > Pseudomonas > Pseudomonas sp. P4795. Next base: position 631,511 of record NZ_JBMFBT010000004.1, read on the forward strand.
GAGCCAGTTCTTCTTTCGCTTCACGCAATTTTTTGCGGCTGCTGCCGGACAATGCAATGCGTCGCGCATGCGCCGAGCGCAACGTGCGGATGATATTGATCCGGGATGGGTTGCCCTCGTTGCTGATGCCGGCGCGTACGGTCTTGAAGGTGTCTGTGCCGGTGAGATTGCGTTTCACCAGATTCGGTAGTTCGAGGTCTTCGAACATGAATTCGAGGAATTCTTCCTGGGTGATCTGGAAGACGAACTCGTCCATGCCTTCGCCGGAATTGCCGGCCTTGCCCGGACCGCGCCCACCACCGCCTCCCGGTGGACGGGCGATGTGTTCCCCGGCGGTAAATTCCTTGTTGCCCGGATGAACGACTGTCTGTTTGCCTCCGCGCCCGTGATGAAGCACCGGTTCGTCGATGTCGCGACCGGGAATGCTGATCTGTTCGCCGTGCTCCATGTCGGTAATGGAGCGGCGGCTGACCGCCTCTTCGACAGCCTTCTTGATGTGGTCACGATAGCGTCGCAAAAAGCGCTGACGGTTCACCGTGCTCTTGTTCTTGCCATTCAGACGTCGGTCGATCACATAGCTCATGGGTGGCCCTCCGGGCAGCTTCAAGTTGTGAGCCGCAAGCTGCAAGTAGAAGCCGTTACCCGTAAACCGGGGTTCGCGCGCGTTCTTCTTGCCGCTTGCAGCCGGTAGCTTGCTGCTGCCTCACTGCGACTTCCGGACCCGTAGGTACCACTCGGAAAGAAGCCGTACCTGTTTGTCGGTGTAGCCACGTTCGACCATTCGTGTGACGAAGTCGTTGTGCTTTTGCTGATCCTCTTTGCTGGCCTTGGCATTGAAGCTGATGACCGGCAGCAGATCCTCGGTGTTCGAGAACATTTTCTTCTCGATGACCACTCGCAGTTTTTCGTAGCTGAGCCAGGTCGGGTTTTTGCCGTTGTTGTTGGCCCGGGCGCGCAACACGAAGTTGACGATCTCGTTGCGGAAATCCTTCGGATTGCTAATGCCGGCCGGTTTTTCGATCTTCTCCAGTTCCTCGTTGAGCGCGACGCGGTTGAGAATCTCGCCGGTTTCCGGATCGCGGTATTCCTGATCCTGAATCCAGAAGTCTGCGTACAGCACGTAGCGGTCGAAGATGTTCTGGCCGTATTCGCTGTAGGACTCGAGGTAAGCGGTCTGGATCTCCTTGCCGATGAATTCGATATAGCGCGGAGCCAGGTATTCCTTGAGGAATCGCAGATAGCGCTCGCGAGTCTCAGCCTGGAACTGCTCTTGCTCGATTTGCTGCTCCAGCACATACAGCAGGTGCACCGGGTTGGCGGCGATTTCATGCGGATCGAAGTTGAACACCTTGGACAGAATCTTGAAGGCGAAGCGCGTTGACAGGCCATTCATGCCTTCGTCAACACCCGCTGAGTCGCGGTATTCCTGAATCGACTTGGCCTTCGGATCGGTGTCTTTGAGGTTTTCGCCGTCGTACACGCGCATCTTCGAGTAGATGTTGGAGTTTTCCGGCTCTTTCAGGCGCGAAAGCACGGTGAACTGCGCGAGCATTTTCAGGGTGTCAGGCGCGCAATGCGCTTTGGCCAGCGAGCTGTTGAACAGCAACTTGTCGTAGATTTTTACCTCGTCGCTTACACGCAGGCAGTACGGCACTTTGACGATGTAAATCCGGTCGATGAACGCTTCGTTGTTCTTGTTGTTGCGGAAGGTGTGCCACTCCGATTCGTTGGAGTGGGCCAGCAGGATCCCGGTGAACGGAATCGCGCCCAGACCTTCTGTACTGTTGTAGTTGCCTTCCTGAGTCGCAGTCAGCAGTGGGTGCAGCACCTTGATCGGTGCCTTGAACATTTCGACGAATTCCATCAGGCCCTGGTTGGCCCGGCACAGCGCGCCCGAATAGCTGTAAGCGTCGGCGTCGTTCTGTGGATATTCTTCGAGTTTGCGGATATCGACCTTGCCCACCAGCGCCGAGATGTCCTGGTTGTTTTCGTCACCCGGTTCGGTCTTGGCGACGGCGATCTGATTGAGGATCGACGGGTACAGCTTGACCACGCGGAACTGGCTGATGTCGCCGCCGAATTCGGCCAGGCGTTTGGTCGCCCATGGCGACATGATGGTGTTCAGGTAGCGTTTCGGAATGCCGAAGTCTTCCTCGAGGATCGCGCCATCTTCAGTGGCGTTGAACAGACCCAGAGGCGATTCGAAGACCGGCGAACCCTTGATCGCGTAGAACGGCACTTTCTCGATCAGCTGTTTGAGCTTCTCGGCCAGCGACGACTTACCGCCACCGACGGGACCGAGCAGATAGAGGATCTGTTTCTTTTCTTCCAGGCCCTGAGCAGCATGGCGGAAATACGACACGATCTGGTCGATGCATTCTTCCATCCCGTGGAAGTCTTCAAAGGCCGGATAGCGACGGATCACTTTGTTGGAAAAGATTCGCGACAGCCTCGAGTTGGTCGAGGTGTCGAGGAGCTCCGGTTCACCGATGGCCAGCAACAGACGCTCGGCGGCAGAAACGTAGGCGCTCCGGTCTTTTTTGCACAGCTCCAGGTACTCCTGCAGCGAGAGTTCTTCCTGGCGTGTGGACTCGAAGCGTTGTTGGAAGTGGCTAAAGATACTCATGACGTCACCTCGCTCGATACGTGGAGCCGACGCCGGATCACTCAGTCGATGCTGGCAACAGTCGTTTTTGACGACAGTTGTTTACCCCCCAGAACTCTTTCGAAGCAGACAACCCCGAAAGCTACTCCCGATGACCCGCGCGCCGGTGTACCGGCTCTCCCCTGATTTGGATGGCCTGGGCTTAAGGATAGTTGGGAATTCGGGAGGTAAAGGCGAGATACGTAATTAGTTGTGGCAGACCGTTCGTCTGCCACCGCCAAGCCCGCAGGAGCCGGGGCTTGGGCGTCACAAAAAAATTATTCTGGGGTGCCTTGCGCGGTTTCCGCAGGATAAGTCGTACGCCACAACTCGAAACCGCCATCCATGCTGTAGACGTCGGAGAAGCCTTGGCTGATCAGGTAAGCCGCGGCGCCCTGGCTGGAATTGCCGTGGTAGCAGACGACCACGGTCGGTGCGTCGAGGTCGGCAGCCTGGATGAAGGCGTGCAGGGAATGATTGTCCAGATGCTTCGAGCCGCTGATGTGCAGCGCAGCAAAAGTAGCGGGATCGCGGACGTCGACCACCACGGCGCCTTGCTCGCGCAGAGTCTGGGCCTGTTCCGGGGGGATACGTTTGAATTCGCTCATGGCGGGTTCCTGTGGCTCGGCTGAAAACGCAGTCTAGCGCGGGGCGCTGGCTGGCGAAGATTCGGTGATAAGTGGCGCGACTGCGGGCAGCAGGCCGCCGTGTTCGTCGCATTTGCACGACAGGCGTTCACCGCTGTCGACGTTCATCAGGGTCAGACTGCCGCCCCACACACATCCGGTGTCGAGGGCGCAGATGCCCGGCTCATGCACATTGCCTTCCAGCGCCGCCCAATGACCAAAGATAATCCGCAGGCCACGGGTCTTGCGTTCCTTGTGCTGGAACCACGGCTTGTAGCCGGGCGGGGCGCTGTCGAGGCCTTCCTTGCTTTTGAGGTCGAGCTTGCCCTCGGCGGTACAGAAGCGCATGCGCGTGAAATAGTTGGTGATCACCCGCAGGCGGGTCACACCTTTCAGATCGTTATCCCATTTCGCCGGTTCGTTGCCGTACATGCCATCGAGAAACGCCGGGAACAGGTTGTCGTCGCGCAATGCCGCTTCAACTTCGCCGGCGCACTTCAAGGCCCGGCGCAATGACCATTGCGGCGGAATGCCCGCATGCGTCATCGCCACTTCGCGGCGTTCGTCGTAGTGCATGAGCTTTTGCTGGCGCAGCCACTCCATCAATTCGGCGCAGTCAGGGGCTTCGACGATCTCGCGCAGGGTGTCGCTTTTTTTCATGCGCTCGATGTTCCTCGCGGCCGCGAGCAGGTGCAGATCATGGTTGCCCAGCACGCAGACCAGCGACTCGCGCATGCCATACAGAAAGCGCAGGGTCTCCAGCGATTGCGGGCCACGGTTGACCAGATCACCCACCAGCCACAGGCGATCGTGAGCCGGGTCGAAGGCGACTTGCTTGAGCAGGCACTTGAGTGGCTCAAGACAGCCTTGCAGGTCGCCGACGGCATAAGTCGTCATCAGTGCAGGGATCCGGGAACGGCGAGGCGGAAGGGTTTGATGACCGCGTCGAAGTGTTTGCCATCAGTCGCGACCATTTCGTAGGTGCCCTGCATGGTGCCGACCTTGGTGGTCATCACTGTGCCACTGCTGTAGGTGTGGCTCTGACCGGCGTCGATCAACGGCTGCTGACCGACGACGCCAGCACCACGAACCTCCTCGACATGCCCGTCGCCATCAGTGATCACCCAGTGCCGGGAAATCAGCCGGGCAGGCTGCTCGCCATTGTTGTGCACGGTGATGGTGTAGGCGAAGGCAAAGCGGTCTTGCTCGGGTTGTGATTGGTCTGCCAGATAGTGCGTAACGACACTGACGTCGACCTGATAACGAGGATCGGACATGCAAAAAGGCCTTAGAAGCGGAGCGCGGAGGCGTAGCTGATCGGGATTCAGTCTAGGCAAGTATCGGGCAGTAAACCAGACTGGCTGGCTGCCCGATAGCGATCATTGCCTGTCAGTCGGCTGCAGGCTGTGGCGCTGGCTGCTCGGCGAGCTTGTCGGCCAAGCGCACGAATGCGGCGAGATCGAGCTGCTCGGGACGCAGGCTGCCATCGACGCCGGCGGCTTCGATCTCGTCGTTGCTCATCAATTGCTTGAGCGTATTGCGCAGGGTTTTGCGGCGCTGGTTGAAGGCTTCGCGCACGACGCGCTCCAGCAGTTTGTGATCCTTGGCCGGGTGCGGCAGCACAGCGTGTGGCACCAGACGCACGATGGCCGAGTCGACCTTCGGCGGCGGATTGAACGCGCCCGGGCCGACGTTGAACAGATGCTCAACGCGGCAGTGGTACTGAACCATGATCGACAGGCGACCCCAGTCACCGCCACCTGGGCCGGCAGCCAGACGCTCAACCACTTCTTTTTGCAGCATGAAGTGCATGTCGCGGATGATCCCTGCGTTGTTCAGCAGGTGAAAGATCAGCGGCGTGGAGATGTTGTACGGCAGGTTGCCAACCACGCGCAGGCTGTTCGGCGCGGCGTTGAGGCTATTGAAGTCGAACTTCAGCGCATCACCCTGATGCAGATTGAAGTTGCTCATGCCGGCGAACTGCTGGTTGAGGATCGGGATCAGGTCCTTGTCCAGCTCCACCACATCAAGTTGCCCGCCACTCTTGAGCAGCCCTTGGGTCAGCGCGCCCTGGCCCGGACCGATTTCCAGCAGGCGATCTTCGGGTTTGGCGTGGATGGAGCGCAGGATGCGGTCGATAACGCCGGCATCGTGCAGGAAGTTCTGGCCAAAGCGTTTACGCGCCTTGTGTTGGTAATGCTCAGTCATACATGGGTCTCGGCCATCTGGTAGGCGGTTTCCAGGGCGACTTGCAGGCTGCCGGTGTCGATCTTGCCGCTGCCGGCCAGATCCAGGGCGGTGCCGTGGTCGACCGAGGTGCGGATGATCGGCAAGCCGAGGGTCACGTTGACCGCCGCGCCGAAGCCTTTGTACTTCAGCACGGGCAGGCCCTGGTCGTGGTACATCGCCAGCACCGCGTCGCAGTGCTCCAGATATTTTGGGGTAAACAGAGTGTCGGCAGGCAGCGGGCCACGAAGGTCCATGCCCTCGCCGCGCAGGCGCTCTAATGTAGGTTCGATGATGTCGATTTCTTCATGGCCCAGATGTCCGCCTTCACCGGCGTGCGGGTTGAGCCCGCAGACCAGGATGCGCGGTTGGGCGATGCCGAATTTTTGTTGCAGGTCGCTGTGAAGAATCCGCGTGACCCGCTCCAGCCGCTCAGACGTGATCGCATCGGCAATCTCGCGCAAGGGCAGGTGGGTGGTGACCAGTGCCACGCGCAAACCGCGGGTGGCGAGCATCATCACCACTTGTGCGGTGTGCGTCAGATCAGCCAGAAATTCCGTGTGCCCGGAAAATGCGATGCCCGATTCGTTGATCACGCCCTTGTGTACCGGAGCGGTGATCATCCCGGCGAAGTCGCCGTTCAGACAGCCATTGCCGGCGCGGGTCAGAGTTTCGAGCACGAATGCGGCGTTGGCTTTGTCCAGCTGCCCGGCAATCACCGGGGCACTGAGCGGAGTGTCCCAGACATACAGGCTGTTGGCCGGCGCCGGCGCGTCCGGCCAGTGACCGGGCGACACCGCTAGCAGATTGACAGTCAGCCCCAGCTGCGCGGCCCGCTCAAGGAGCAGGTCGCGGCTGGTGATGGCAATCAGGGGATGTGGCTGGGCTTGCGAGGCGAGCAGCAGGCACAGGTCTGGACCTATGCCGGCCGGTTCGCCGGGTGTCAGCGCGAAACGCTTGGGTTTCACTGCGCTGCCTGGTCTGCACCAGGGAGTTTGATCTCTACGTACGCTTCGTCACGGATCTGACGCAGCCAGGTTTGCAGCTCTTCGTCGTATTTGCGGTTACGCAGGACGGTCATTGCTTGCTGCTCACGGGCCTGTTCGGTGCCGTCAGTGGCGCGACGGCCAAGGACTTCCAGAACGTGCCAGCCATATTGAGTCTGGAACGGCCTGGACAACTGACCTTGTGGGGTCTTGGCCATCACTTCGCGGAATTCCGGTACCAGGGCATTCGGGTCGATCCAGTTCAGGTCGCCGCCGTTGAGGGCGGAACCCGGATCTTCCGAGTAGCTCTTGGCCAGGGTGGCGAAGTCTTCGCCTGCTTCGATACGTGAGTACAGCGACTCGACCAAAGCCTTGGTTTTCGCTTCATCGCGGATCGGGCTTGGTTTGACCAGGATGTGCCGTACATGCACTTCGTCACGTACCTGAGCCTCGCCACCACGTTTGCCCAGCAGCTTGAGGATGATGAAGCCGCCCGGAGTACGTGCCGGCTGCGTCACTTCGCCAACGGACATGGTGCTCAGTTCGCGATCAAACGGAGGTGGCAGTTGAGCAGCTTTACGCCAGCCCATGTCGCCGCCTTCCAGTGCGTTGTCGCTGGCGGAGTTGGCAACGGCCAGTTGGCTGAAGTCAGCGCCTTGCTTGAGTTTTTGGTAGACGTCCATGGCTTTGCGTGCAGCGCTCTGGATCGCATCAGAGTTGGCACTTTCCGGCGTCGGAATCAGGATGTTGGCCAGGTGCAGTTCTTCGGACAATTGCGCTTTGCCCAGATCGGAGGCGAGGAAGTTTTTCACTTCCTGCTCCGAGACCTGAATGCGTTCGGCAACACGGCGCTGACGCACACGGCTGATGACCATTTCGCGGCGGATCTGCTCACGGGCGTCGTCATAAGACAGACCGTCGCGAGCCAGAGCGGCGCGGAATTGATCCACGGACATATTGTTGCGCTGGGCAATGGTGCCGACAGCCTGGTTCAGTTCTTCATCAGTGATGCGAATGCCGGAACGTTCGCCGATCTGCAGTTGCAGGTTTTCGACGATCAGGCGCTCGAGCACCTGCTGATCCAGCACGCCCTGAGGCGGCGCGCCACCGCCACGCTTGGCGATGGTTTGCTGCACTTCGTGGACGCGTTGATCCAGCTGGCTCTGCATGACCACGTCGTTGTCGACGATGGCCACCACTTTATCGAGGGACTGTACCGCGGCGTTGGCCGCGGTACCCAGGAACAGCGCGCCCAGCATCAGCGGGCGCAGACAATCAGAAAGCTTGGTCTTCACGTTGACGATAACCTTGGATGCCTTTGTCGAGGAAGCTCTCTACCTTGGCGCCAGTGAGGCCGCCGAGTCCCTTCAGAACAATTTGGAGGAAGATGCCGTGGTCGCCTTTTTCGTTTTCCGGGGCGTTCTGACTGTTCTCGTCATAGCTGACCCAGTAACGGTTGATCAGGCGCAGTTTCCAGCAGCAGTTGTCGTATTCGAAACCACCGAAGGCTTCCAGCGTGCGGTTACGGTTGTAGTCATACTGCCAGCGGCTGATGGCGTTCCATTGCGGCACGATCGGCCAGATGACCGAGAAGTCGTGCTGCTGGATTTTGTAGTAATCCTTCACGTACCCCGGTTGACCCGGAGTGCCGTAGTCACCACCACCGACGGTCCATTTACCCGTGTTCTGGTCATAGCGGACCTGGTCGTTGCGATAGCGATAACCAACGTTGACCACCTTGTTCGGGTTGTCTTCCGGCTGGTAATGGAACATGGCGCTGCCGGAGCGTGGGCTGCGGCTGTCCGGATCCCAGTTGTAATCGGCAGTGGTGCGCCAATCGCGGTTCCAGCGGTATTCGTATTCCAGTGCGTACGGCGAGACGTTGGATTTGGCGTCATCGCGATCGCTGAACGCGATACCTGGCAACTGAACCTTGCGATCCTTGAAGTACAAGGCCTGACCGACGCTGATGCGTTGGCGTTCGAAACCATCGTCTTCGATCCAGCGATTGGTTACACCTAGCGACAGCTTGTTCTCGTCGCCGACACGGTCGGCACCGGAGAAGCGGTTGTCGCGGAACAGCGATGCATAGTTGAAAGTGTATTCGCTGGTATCGAACACCGGGATATCCGCCTGATCTTTCTCGGGTACATAGAGATAGAACAGACGCGGTTCCAGGGTTTGACGGTAGTCTTTGCCGAACCATTGGGTGTTGCGGTCGAAATACAGGCCGCTGTCGATACTGGCGATTGGTACGCCACGATTCTGGTTACTGTCGAATCGGCCGTTGAGATCTTGTTGCGCTGCGGTTTGTGCAGCGATCTGCGACTTGCCGGTGCCGTCCAGATCCAGCTGATACTGGGTGTACTGGTACTTGAGCGATGGTTTGATGAACCCGTAAGTCCAGTTCATCGGCAGGCTGACGCCTGGTTTCAAGTTCAGTCGATCACCGTTGGCACGGGCCAGGCCTTGAACGTTGTTATCCAGGCGGCTCTCGACAGTGCCATCTTCGTTGACGAAATTGCCGTCATTCAGATCGCGATCAAACCGCACCAGCTCGGTCTCGTAATCGAATTGCAGGCCTTCTGGATGGTACGGCAACCGACCATTGAAAGTGATCTGCGGCAGACGATCATACGGCGTGATGTTGGACACGGTAGCCAACTGGTACGCCTGGGCGTTCAGACGGGCGGTGTAGCTGTCGCCACGATAGGTCACCGAGCCCTGCTGATTCACGAAGTCGTCGCTTTTCACACCAATCTGATCAGTCTGCAGATCCTGGAAGTAATACGGATCACTGATCTTGGTGTAATCAACCTGCGTCAGGACGCGGGAGTCGAGACCACCCTTGTGCTGCCAGTTGTACATGTAGCGGGTTTTTTCGTAATCGGTCTGCTTGCTGCGATCGGTGTTGTCGTCGTTCAGATACGCGGCGCCAAACTGACCTTCGCTCGACTGGGTCAGATAACGGAACTCACCTTCCACCAGCATACCGCGCTTGCTCATGTAGCGCGGGTACAACGTGGCGTCATAGTTCGGCGCCAGGTTGAAGTAATACGGAGTAACCAGCGTGAAGCCGGTATCGCTGCCGGTGCCAATAGTCGGCGGCAGGAAGCCGGACTGGCGACGGTCATCGATCGGGAAATAGATGTACGGCGTGTACAGGATCGGAATGTCCTTGACCCGCAGCGTCACGTTGGTCGCGGTACCGAAACCGGTGGCCGGGTTCAAGGTGATGTTGTTGCCCTTGAGCTGCCAGGCGTTGCTGTTCGGTTCGCACGTGGTGTACGTGCCGTCCTTCAAGCGGATGATCGCGTTTTCGGCACGCTTGGCGTACAGCGCGTTACCGCGAATGCGCGATTTGTGCATCACGTATTCCGCGTTGTCGACCTTGGCTTCACCGGTATCGAGTTGCACCTGAGCGGCGTCGCCAACGATCAGCGCGCCGTTGTCGCGGATGCGCACGTTGCCGGCCAGTTCGCCACGGTTTTCGGCTTGATACAGGTTGGCCTCGTCGGCCTCGACCTGCATGCTGCCCTGACGCATGACCACGTCACCGGCAAGGCTGGCGACCTGGGAATCCTGCTGATAACGCGACGCCTTGGCACCGATGAAGGTCGGGGCGTCACTTTTATTCGTCTTGTCATTCATGCCAGGACGAATCGGTTCGATATAGGAACCAGAGCAGTAAGGACCGGTCTCGGCCAATTGGGCGGCGGTGAGCTTCTCGCGCGGAACCCAGTCGAGGTGACTGTAGTCTTCGCTACGGGACTTCAGGCCGCGGCCCTTGGACTCGGTAACCAGTGCGGTTTTCGGACCGCTGTCCTGGCTGGTGCCTTCCTCGGACTTGGCTTCGCCAGCGGCACTGACGGCGCTGCCGTCATGTACCGGACGCGGAGGCAAAGCAGCCGCCGGCGTCTTGGGCGCACAGTCCCAAGCACCCGTAGCCGAAACGGAACAGTCATACTGCTCGGCGGCGACAACGAAGGAACTGGCCAGAGGTTGCATAGCCAGCAGACTGCCGGTTACCAACAACGGAAATTTTTTACGAAACGCGGGGGATTTCAATGCCATCTTATTAGTCCGGGCTTCCTGCGTGCCATCTGCCCGCGGTGTGGGCCGCACGCCTCTCGATGGTCTGAAAAAGATGCTGGATAATAAAGCATGACCCGCTTGACGGCTAGCGCCGTCGGAGACCCTTGCAATGCCTGACCAAGATGTACGCTTGCAACACCTGAAAGTTTGGCTCGATGAGCAACTGGCAAGCCTTTTTGCCGCGCAAGGCTGGGGCGCCGTACCCCCGGCCACGTTGACCGCGGCCAGCAGCGACGCGAGTTTTCGCCGTTACTTCCGCTGGGAAGGCGCGGGTCGCAGTTTTGTCGTGATGGACGCACCGCCACCCCAGGAAAACTGCAAACCGTTCGTGGATATCGCGTTTTTGCTGGCGAAATCCGGAATAAATGTTCCAAAAATTTACGCGGAAGACCTCGAACGCGGATTTCTTTTGCTCAATGACCTCGGCAACCAGACCTATCTGGATGTGATCAATGGCGAAAATGCCGACGATCTGTTCGACGACGCACTGCAAGCATTGCTGGCTTTCCAGCAGTTGCCAATGGTCGCGCCACTGCCGAGCTATGACGTGGCATTGCTGCGCCGCGAGCTGGAATTGTTCCCTGAGTGGTATGTGAAGCGTGAATTGGGTATCGAGTTCGATGCGGCTCAGCAGCAACTGTGGCAGCAGGTCAGCGATCTGCTGATCGACAGCGCTCTGGCTCAGCCGAAAGTCCTGGTGCACCGCGACTATATGCCACGCAACCTGATGCTCAGCGAACCGAATCCCGGCGTACTGGATTTCCAGGATGCGGTCTACGGCCCGGTGACCTACGACGTGACCTGCCTGTTCAAGGATGCCTTTCTCAGTTGGCCTGAAGAACGTGTGCGCGGCTGGCTGGAAATTTATTGGCAGCAAGCAGCAGCGTTGAACATTCCGGTGCAGCCGGACTTCGAAGACTTCCTGCGCGCCAGCGATCTGATGGGTGTGCAGCGTCATCTGAAAGTCATCGGCATTTTCGCGCGCATCTGCCACCGCGATGGCAAGCCGCGTTATCTGGCGGATGTGCCGCGTTTCTTTGCCTATATAGAAGCGGTGATCGCGCGGCGTCCTGAGCTGGCGGATCTGCAAGCGCTGTTGAGCAGCCTGCGCGGCGGAGTGACTGCATGAAAGCGATGATACTGGCGGCAGGCAAAGGCGAGCGCATGCGCCCGCTGACCCTGACCACCCCCAAACCGCTGGTGCGCGCTGGCGGGGTTCCCCTGATCGAATATCACCTGCGCGCCCTCGCGGCGGCGGGCTTCAACGAAATCGTGATCAACCACGCCTGGCTCGGTCAGCAGATCGAGGATTACCTGGGCGACGGCTCGCAGTTCGGCGTCAGCATCCAGTACTCGCCGGAAGGCGAACCTCTGGAAACCGGCGGCGGGATTTTCCGCGCCTTGCCGCTGCTCGGTAATGACGCGTTTCTGGTGGTCAACGGTGATATCTGGACCGATTACGACTTCAGCGTCTTGCATCAGCCGAGCAACGGCCTGGCGCATCTGGTGCTGGCGGACAACCCGGCGCATCACCCGACAGGCGATTTCATGCTGGTCGATGGTGAGGTGCAGGATGCTCAGCCCGGTGCTGCGACCCTGACCTACAGCGGCATCGCAGTCCTGCATCCGCAGTTGTTCGATGGCTGCACGGACGGCGCATTCAAACTCGCGCCGTTATTGCGTAAAGCCATGGGCGAAGGGCAGGTGACAGGCGAGCGTCTGAAAGGCCACTGGGTTGATGTCGGCACTCACGAGCGTCTGGCCGAAGCCGAAACCTTGATAGAAGCGAGTCGCTGATATGTTGTGGCCAGGGACTCTGATTGGAGCCGGAGCGGGTTTTGCGATTGCAAGCATTCCGGGGGCCATGCTTGGGGCTTTGTTGGGGCAAGCGCTGGATCGGCGCCTGCAACTGCAGAGCTGGGGGCATTTGCGGGAAAAACTCGGCGGCAAGCCGATGCTGCGCAACGACGAACTGCTGTTCGTGTTGCTCGGGCGGCTGGCCAAACGCGACGGACGCGTCACGGACGGGCATATTCAGCAGGCGCGACAGGAGATGCGCGCGTTGGAGATGAGCGAGCCGGCACAGCGCCGGGCGATTGCTGCGTTCAATCGCGGCAAGTCCGGCAGTGACAATTTGCGCGGTTATCTGCGGCGCTTGAGTGGTCAGCCGCACGCCGCCGAAGGTGTGTTGCGGGCCTGCTTGCGCATGGTCTGGGCCGATGGCCGGGCCGGTGCCAGTGAGCGTGAGTTGTTGGCGCAGTGGGGCAAATGGCTGGGCTGGAGCACTCATCAGATCCAGGCCTTGGCCGCTGATTACGAACCGAACAAGCGTCCGGTGGTGAGTGCTGCGCTGAGCTATCAGGAGGCGATGAGTCTGCTCGGGGTTTCAGCAAGCAGCGAGCCGGCGCAGATCAAGCGCGCTTATCGGCGCCTGCTCAGTCGGCATCATCCGGACAAAATTGCCGGGACGGGGGCGAGTCAGGCGCAGGTGCGTGACGCGACCGACAAGACCCGTGAGTTACATAGCGCGTATACGTTGATTCGAGAGCGCAGAGACTTTCGCTAACGGCTGAAGATCAAGAGATCGCAGCGTTCGGCAGCTCCTACAGGGTTCACATCAAACCCGTGTAGGAGCTGCCGAAGGCTGCGATCTTTTGCTTTTGCTGCAATCAGTCCGGGGTTTGCGGATTCAGGAACCCGCGCACGCGACGAAACAACTGTTCCTGCTCAGCCTTGTTGTCCGGCAACGCCTTGAGCGCCACCTGACTGAATGCCGGAGTCTTCAGACGCTTGCTCGCCTGCATCCGCTCCAGCGCGGCGTTGCGATCCAGCGGCTTGTCCATGTAGAAGAGGTCGGCGGTCGGCAGTTTCAGGGTCGGCGTCAGTTCCACCAGTTCCGGCTTGGCCTTCGGCGGAACCTGCGCTGCAACCATCAGAAATTTTGCCACTTGCGATGTCTGCCGCTCACTCAGATAACGCGCCGCCCAATAGGCGCCGGTGCCGTGACCGAGTACGACGATGCTGCGGGCACTTTGCGATTCAGCGTAGGCAATCGCAGCGTCGATGCGCGCGAAAATTCGTTCGGCGTCAGCCTTGGACTGCTCTTCAGCGGTTTCGGCAACCACCTTGTCAGCGACATCGGCTTCACCGCCCGCGGCTTGCTCGATCGGCTGGGCGGTGGTCGAGTCCTTGCTGCCGGGGTCGGCGGGTTTCGGCGCGACCGGGGTTTCAACTACGCGCGGTGCGATGGCTTCGCTTTGCTGATCGGGCAGGGTGATACTCAGGCTGCTCCACTTGGCATCCGGCAGTTTTTGCCGCAGCGGACCGATGGCTTGCGGCCAGTCAGCGGTTTCGCCTGCGCCTGGGATGATGATCACCGCGCCCTCGGGTTCGGCGACATTGGCCGGCTTCCACAGGGCGAGGAAGGTGTCGCTGCCTGCCTGCAACTGCTGCTGTTCCTGGGCTGGAACCGTGCGTTCGAGTGCAGCGGCTTCTTCCTGACTACGCTCAAGCAGTGGCGAGCGTTCGACCGGTTTTTCTGCAGCGGATTTCTCCGTTGCAGCGGCGGGCGCCGGATCGGCGGCTTCGACGGAAAACGCACTAGGCAGGATCAGCGACAGGCACAATGCTGGCATTGCCAGGCGGGAGACAGGGGGCATCGGTTATTCCAGGCCAGAAAGTATCCCGGCAGCCTAATGGGTTGGTCAGAATTTGTCAGTGTATGAGACTTCAATGATGCGTTTTTGCTGCCTGTGGGTTATCGGCTGTTTGTGCATTCCCTTGATGGGCTGGGCGGCGCCTGCGCCACCGAAGCACAGCGCGCAGTTGTCGGCGAGCCAGCAAGAGTGGTTGGCGCAGCACAGCGAGTTGCGCGTCGGGCTGGTGTTGCAGATGCCCTATGCGCAATACGACCGGCGCTTGCAGCGTCTGTCCGGGGCTAATGTCGAGTTGATGAAGTGGCTGGCCCAGGCGCTGAACATCGAGCTGAGCTGGCGCAATTTTCCAGACCTGGCGCAATTGGAAGCCGCGGTGCGTGACGGCGAGGTCGACATCGCTCCGGGTCTGACTCAGACGCCGGGTGCGCTGCGCCTGTGGCAATTCTCCGACCCGTACATGCGCGTGCCGCAACTGGTGGTCAGCGACCAGAAGGCCAGCGGCGCGGTGGAGCTGGAAAAACTCGACAGTCAGACTCGCGTCGCGGTGCGCATGCCGAGCGTCACCGCCGATTATCTGCGTGGCAATTATCCGCATCTGAATCTGCAAGGCGTGCCGCTGGAGCGCCAGGCCTTACAACTGTTGTTGAGTCAGCAAGCGTCGTACGCGGTGGTCGATGAGGCGCAGCTTGGACGACTGTCGGCGGAACCGGAGTTCGCCGGGTTGGTGGTGGTCGGTGACATTGGCCTGCCGCAATTGCTGCGGGTTGCCACCCGACGTGACTGGCCGCAACTGGCGGGGATCGTCGAAAGCGGCTTGCGCGCGATCCCGGCCAAGGATCTGGAACGCTTGCACACACAATGGTTGCAGCCTAAATATCCGCGTCTTACCGAGTCGCCGGGCTTCTGGCAGAACCTCAGCCTGTTGTTCGCTGTGCTGTTGCTCAGTTGCGCCGCAATTGTGTGGTGGCAAAGGCGTCAGCAACACAGCCTTGAGCTACGCCTGCTCGCGGCGCGCGAGGACATTGCTCAGCGTGCGGCAAGCGAGGAAGCGCTTCGTCTGACGCAGTTTTCTATCGATCAAAGTACCGTGGGTATTCTCTGGGTCAATTGGGACAGCCACGTGCGCTACGCCAACCGCGCGGCCGAAAACATGCTCGGTTATCCGCAGGGCGCGCTGATCGAGCGGCCGCTGATTGACTTCGAACCCGGCCTGCACATGGATCGCTGGCTCAACCTGTGGAAACGCGCCCGCGCCAGCGAAGAAGGGCCGCTAAGCTTTGAAACCAACTGCGTGTGCGCCGATGGCAGCGTGTTGCCGGCCGATGTGTCGCTGAGCTTCCTGCGTTTTCGCGACAGCGAATATCTGGTGGTTTACCTGACTGACGTCACCGAGCGCCGTCGCGCGTTGGCCGCGTTGCAGGAAAGCGAAGCACGTTTGCAGGGCATTGCCGCCAATGTGCCGGGTCTGGTATTCCGACTGGAGCGGGCGCCGGTCACGGGGCAGATCGACTTCGCCTACATCAGCGAGGGCAGCGAAAGTCTGGTGGGCTATGCGCCGGCAACCATTGCCCATCGCGACATGGGCCTGCGCAGTCTGGTGCACCCGGATGACAAGGCCAGTTATCACCGGACTCAGGATCAGGCGCTGGACACTGACAGCGACTGGACTTGGCAGGGGCGGATTGTCACCCGTCACGGCGAGCAGCGCTGGGCCGAAATCAAAGCGATCACGCGGCAGTTGGAGGATGGCGCCTACGTTTGGGACGGCATTGTCTGGGACATCAGCGAGAGCAAACGCATCGAACTGGAACTGGCCGCATCGCGCGAGCAACTGCGCGAACTGTCGGCGCACCTTGAAAGCGTGCGCGAAGAAGAAAAGGCGCGGATTGCCCGTGAAGTGCACGATGAGCTGGGGCAGATGCTCACGGTGTTGAAACTGGAGACATCGATGTGCGAACTGGCCTACGCGCAACTTGATCCCGGTCTGAACGAACGGCTGAACAGCATGAAGCGCCTGATCGCCCAGTTGTTTCAACTGGTGCGCGATGTGGCAACGGCGTTGCGTCCACCGATTCTCGATGCCGGCATTGCGTCGGCGATTGAATGGCAGGCGCGGCGTTTTGAAGCGCGTACGCAGATTCCGTGTCTGGTGCAGGTGCCGGACAACCTGCCGCCGCTCAGCGACGCCAAGGCCATCGGGCTGTTCCGGATCTTGCAGGAGGCGCTGACCAACGTCATGCGCCACGCTCAGGCGCATACTGTGGAACTGACGCTGGCGCTGGAAGGCGACGAATTGTGTCTGACGGTCAGCGATGATGGCGTAGGATTTGTCGCCGCTGGCGGTCGGCCGACTTCCTTCGGGGTGGTCGGAATGCGCGAACGCGTGTTGATCATGGGCGGGCAGTTGGCGCTGGACAGTCAGCCGGGTGAAGGCACGACCCTGAGTGTGCGAGTGCCGCTGGATGAGGAGAAGTAAGTGATCCGTGTACTGGTAGCCGAAGACCACACCATCGTCCGTGAAGGCATCAAGCAATTGATCGGCCTGGCCAAAGATCTGCTGGTGGTGGGGGAGGCGAGCAATGGCGAACAACTGCTCGAGACTCTGCGCCATGTGCCGTGCGAAGTCGTGTTGCTGGACATCTCGATGCCCGGTGTAAACGGCCTCGAGGCGATCCCGCGAATTCGTGCGCTGAACAATCCACCGGCAATTCTGGTGCTGTCGATGCACGACGAAGCGCAAATGGCCGCGCGAGCGTTGAAGGTCGGCGCCGCCGGGTATGCGACCAAGGACAGTGATCCGGCGCTGCTGCTGACGGCGATCCGCAAGGTCGCGGCGGGTGGGCGCTATATCGATCCGGATCTGGCCGATCGCATGGTCTTCGAAGTCGGCCTGACCGATGCGCGGCCGTTGCATTCATTGCTCTCGGAGCGCGAGTTTTCGGTGTTCGAGCGCCTCGCCCAAGGCGCCAACGTCAACGATATCGCCCAGCAACTGGCCCTGAGCAGCAAGACCATCAGCACGCACAAGGCACGGCTGATGCAAAAGCTCAACATCACTTCGCTGGCCGAACTGGTGAAGTACGCGATGGAACACAAACTTCTCTGACTGCTCGCACAATTCCCCTGTAGGAGCTGCCGCAGGCTCGGGCCGCGATCGGACGATCTTTTGATCTTTAGCAGCAAGATCAAAAGATCGCAGCCTCGTTGCACTCGACAGCTCCTACAGCTTTGGGTGGGCATATCCATTAGCGACAGCGGCTTTTGCCTGTGCTGGCGGCTTGTAGCTTCAAGCTTGCCGCTGACTTGCCCAAACGCGCCATCCTTGTAGGGCAATCCCTACCCGCAACCTTCCATCCCGCTGAGGCGATTCTCTCCTGCACCCCGATTTGCGTGACTGCCGCCAGCCACTAGGCTTGATACACAAGCAGTCATCAACAACAAAGGTGTGGGTATGAGCCAGGTCGATTCAAACGCAGGGGCCAGTGACGTGCTGGTCAGCTTTCGTGGAGTGCAGAAGAGCTACGACGGCGAGAACCTGATCGTCAAAGACCTCAACCTGGATATTCGCAAGGGCGAATTCCTCACCCTGCTCGGGCCGTCCGGTTCGGGCAAGACCACCAGCCTGATGATGCTCGCCGGTTTCGAAACGCCGACCGCCGGGGAAATTCTGCTGGCGGGGCGTTCGATCAACAACGTGCCGCCGCACAAGCGCGACATCGGCATGGTGTTCCAGAACTACGCGCTGTTCCCGCACATGACCGTTGCCGAAAACCTCGCTTTCCCGCTGACCGTGCGCGGCCTGAACAAAAGCGACGTCAGCGATCGGGTGAAGAAAGTCCTGAGCATGGTGCAGCTCGACGCCTTCGCCCAGCGCTATCCGGCGCAACTCTCCGGCGGTCAGCAACAGCGTGTGGCACTGGCCCGCGCCTTGGTGTTCGAACCGCAACTGGTGCTGATGGACGAACCGCTCGGCGCCCTCGACAAGCAACTGCGTGAACACATGCAGATGGAAATCAAACACCTGCACCAGCGCCTCGGCGTGACCGTGGTCTACGTAACCCACGATCAAGGCGAAGCGCTGACCATGTCTGACCGCGTCGCGGTGTTCCATCAGGGCGAGATCCAGCAGATCGCACCGCCGCGCACCCTCTACGAAGAACCGAAAAACACCTTCGTCGCCAACTTCATCGGCGAGAACAATCGACTCAACGGGCGTCTGGTCAGTCAGAGCGGTGAGCGCTGCGTGGTCGAGCTGGGCCGTGGGGAAAAGGTCGAGGCATTGGCGGTCAACGTCGGCCAGACCGGCGAACCGGTGACCCTGTCGATCCGTCCGGAGCGCGTCAGCCTCAACGGTTCGAGCGATCAATGCGTCAACCGCTTCTCCGGGCGAGTGGCCGAATTCATCTATCTGGGCGACCACGTCCGGGTTCGCCTGGAAGTCTGCGGCAAGACCGACTTCTTCGTGAAACAACCGATTGCCGAGCTCGATCCAGCGCTCGCCGTCGGCGACGTGGTACCGCTTGGCTGGCAGGTCGAACACGTTCGCGCGCTCGATCCACTTCTAGAGGCGCATTAATCGCCCCGGCAACACCAACACCAACCCTGCACGTGGAGAGAACAATAAATGTTGAGATCCCTGAAGTTCACAGCCCTGATCCTGGGCCTGATGGGTGCGGCCAGCGCAATGGCCGCCGGCCCGGATCTGACCGTGGTGTCGTTTGGCGGGGCGAATAAGGCGGCGCAAGTCAAAGCCTTCTACGCACCGTGGGAAGCGGCGGGCAACGGCAAGATCGTCGCTGGCGAGTACAACGGCGAGATGGCCAAGGTCAAAGCCATGGTCGATACCAAAAGTGTGTCGTGGGACCTGGTGGAAGTTGAATCGCCGGAACTGTCCCGTGGTTGCGATGAAGACATGTTCGAGCAGCTCGACCCTGCGCTGTTCGGCAAGACCGAAGATTACGTCAAGGGCGCAATCCAGCCGTGTGGCGTGGGCTTCTTCGTGTGGTCGACCGTGCTCGCCTACAACGCCGACAAGCTGAAAACCGCGCCAACCAGCTGGGCAGACTTCTGGGACACCAAGAAATTTCCGGGCAAGCGTGGCCTGCGCAAAGGCGCCAAATACACTCTCGAATTCGCCTTGATGGCCGATGGTGTTGCGCCGAAAGATGTCTACAAGGAATTGGCGAGCAAGGGTGGTCAGGATCGCGCGTTCAAGAAACTTGATGAGCTGAAACCGAGCATTCAATGGTGGGAAGCCGGCGCGCAACCGCCGCAGTACCTGGCTTCCGGTGACGTGGTGATGAGCTCCGCCTACAACGGCCGCATCGCTGCAGTGCAGAAAGAATCCAACCTGAAAGTGGTGTGGAACGGCGGCATCTACGACTTCGACGCATGGGCCATCCCGAAAGGTCTGGACGCCAAGCGTGCGGAAGCTGCGAAGAAATTCATCGCGTTCTCGGTACAGCCGCAGCAGCAGAAGACCTACTCGGAAAACATCGCCTACGGCCCGGCCAACACCCAAGCCGTGCCGCTGCTGGCCAAGGATGTCCTGAAAGACATGCCGACCACTCCGGAAAACATCGCCAACCAGGTGCAGATCGACGTCAGCTTCTGGGCTGACAACGGCGAGCAACTGGAGCAGCGCTTTAACTCCTGGGCTGCGAAATAACCAAAACTCCAACTTCTGGACTGAACTGTTGTGGCGAGGGAGCTTGCTCCCGCTGGGTTGCGAAGCAGCCCCAAAATACTTGTGAGTGCTGCGCACTCAAGCGGGAGCAAGCTCCCTCGCCACACAAGCCAATTCCCACAGGTTGTATGAATTAGAAAGATCGATTTGCGGAGTACGTCATGGCCATCGCCGTTCCCCTGAACGCGGGCAACAGCCCCACTTTGAAGCAGCGGCTCAAGCGCGCCGAGCGGGTCAACCGCTGGAAAGCCCAGGCACTGATCGCGCCGCTGGTGCTGTTTCTGTTGCTGGTGTTCCTGGTGCCGATTGTGGCGCTGCTCTACAAAAGTGTTGGCAACCCGGAAGTGGTCGGCGGCATGCCGCGCACCGTGGCGGCCATCGCCAGTTGGGACGGCCGCGGCCTGCCCGCTGAGCCAGTGTACAAAGCCGCCAGCGAAGACCTCGCCGAAGCCCGCAAAAACCAGACCCTGGGCGATCTGTCCAAGCGCTTGAACATGGAGTTGGCCGGCTATCGCAGCCTGCTGACCAAAACCGCCCGCGCGCTGCCATTCGCCAGCGAACCGGCCTCTTATAAAGAAGCACTGGAAGCCCTTGATGAACGCTGGGGCGACCCGGCCTATTGGCAAGCGGTGCGCCGTAACACTAGTAACATCACGCCGTATTACTTGTTGGCATCGGTTGATCACCGCATCGACGACCTCGGCGAAATCGCCCCGGCCACTCCGGATCAGGCGATCTACCTCGACATCTTCGCCCGCACGTTCTGGATGGGCCTGGTCATCACCGTGATCTGCCTGGTCCTCGCCTATCCGCTGGCCTACCTGCTGGCGAACCTGCCGTCGCGCCAGAGCAACCTGCTGATGATTCTGGTGTTGCTGCCGTTCTGGACCTCGATCCTGGTGCGCGTCGCGGCGTGGATCGTGCTGCTGCAATCGGGCGGATTGATCAACAGCGGGCTGATGGCCATGGGCATCATCGATAAGCCGCTGGAGCTGGTGTTCAACCGCACCGGAGTCTACATCTCGATGGTGCACATCCTGCTGCCGTTCATGATCCTGCCGATCTACAGCGTGATGAAAGGCATCTCGCCAACCTATATGCGTGCCGCGATTTCCCTTGGCTGCCACCCGTTCGCCAGTTTCTGGCGGGTGTATTTCCCGCAGACCTATGCCGGTATCGGCGCCGGGTGCCTGCTGGTGTTCATCCTCGCCATCGGCTACTACATCACCCCGGCGCTGCTCGGCAGCCCGAACGATCAAATGGTCAGCTACTTCGTCGCCTTCTACACCAACACCAGCATCAACTGGGGCATGGCCACCGCACTTGGCGGGTTGTTGCTGCTGGCGACCGTGGTGCTTTATCTGATCTACAGCTGGCTGGTGGGCGCCAGTCGCCTGCGCCTGAGCTAAGGGGAATTTGAAATGCTGAGTCCTTACATGTCGCCCATCGAACGGGTGTGGTTCTACAGCCTGCGGATTCTCTGCGGCCTGATCCTGTTGTTCCTGATCCTGCCGGTGCTGGTGATCATTCCGCTGTCGTTCAACTCAGGCAGTTTTCTGGTGTACCCGCTGCAAGGTTTTTCGTTGCAGTGGTATCACGACTTCTTCGCCTCGGCGGAATGGATGCGTGCGCTGAAGAACAGCATCATCGTCGCCCCTGCCGCGACCGTGTTGGCGATGATCTTCGGCACGCTGGCGGCGATTGGCCTGACCCGTGGAGATTTTCCTGGCAAGGCGCTGGTGATGGCGCTGGTGATTTCGCCGATGGTGGTGCCGGTGGTGATCATTGGTGTGGCGAGTTATCTGTTCTTCGCACCGTTGGGCTTGGGCAACAGCTTCTTCTCGCTGATCGTGGTGCACGCGGTGCTGGGCGTGCCGTTTGTGATCATCACTGTGTCGGCGACCTTGCAGGGCTTCAACCATAATCTGGTGCGAGCGGCGGCCAGTCTCGGTGCTTCGCCGCTGACCGCGTTTCGTCGGGTGACCTTGCCATTGATTGCGCCGGGGGTTATTTCCGGTGCGCTGTTTGCCTTTGCGACTTCGTTTGATGAGGTCGTGGTGACGTTGTTTCTGGCAGGGCCGGAGCAGGCGACTTTGCCGCGGCAGATGTTTAGCGGGATTCGCGAGAACCTCAGTCCGACCATCGCCGCTGCGGCAACCCTGCTTATCGCATTTTCGGTAATTCTGTTGCTGACGCTGGAATGGTTGCGTGGCCGCAGCGAAAAACTGCGCACCGCTCAGGTTTAAGGGCCAGATCAAGAGCTTACCCCCTCACCCCAACCCTCCCGAAACGTCGGACCGCCCCCAAGGGGGCGAGGGGGGAAGGGAGCAGATCTTCATGGTTCTCAAAGCCTGAGTTCGGCTCGGTAATTCAGGTCGATGTACCTCGAGAGTACACCTCGGTCAGTCCCCTCTCCCTCCGGGAGAGGGCTAGGGTGAGGGGTTCTTGATCTTGCTCTTCACCCCACCATTCACAGTCTGAATACCAGACAACCCCAAATCCCAAGCTAATCTTGTGCCCAGCTCCCACATCTATAAGAGGCTGCGCACCATGAGTCTTTCCTCGTTCAAAATCGCCCACAAGCTGATCACCGGCGCCGCCGCCATCGAGCTGCTCGCCGCCGAACTCACGCGACTCGACATCGACAACCCGCTGATCGTTACCGACGCCGCGCTGGTCAAATCCGGCACGGTCGAGCTGGCACTGGCGCATCTCGGCGGGCGTAGTTACGAAATCTTCGACCGCGTGCTGCCAGACCCGGAAATCGCCATCGTCGAGGACTGCATGCGCGTTTACCGCGAAGGCGGGCATGACGGTTTGATCGGGCTGGGCGGCGGTAGCGCCATCGACATCGCCAAAAGCGTCGCTGCGTATGCCGGTTATCACGGCGCGCTGGAAGATTTATTCGGCGTTGATCAGGTGCCGCGCAAAGGCCCGCCGCTGATCGCCATTCCGACCACCGCCGGTACCGGTTCGGAAGTCACCAACGTGGCGATTCTCTCGGACAAGCTCGCGCAATTGAAGAAGGGCATCGTCAGCGATTATCTGCTGCCGGACGTGGCGCTGGTCAGTCCGCAAATGACCCTGACCTGCCCACGCAGCGTGACTGCTGCCAGTGGTGTCGATGCGCTGGTGCACGCGATCGAATCCTACCTGTCATTGAATGCCTCGCCGATCACCGATGCGCTGGCGATCGGCGCGATCAAGTTGATCGCCAAATCCTTGCCCAAGGCCTACGCCAATCCGTCCAACCTGCAAGCCCGCGAAGACATGGCCACCGCCAGCCTGATGGCCGGCATGGCGTTCGGTAATGCCGGGGTTGGCGCGGTGCATGCGCTGGCCTATCCGCTCGGTGGGCGTTTCAACATTGCCCACGGCGTGAGCAATGCGCTGCTGCTGCCGTACGTCATGACCTGGAACAAGATGGCCAGCGTCGAACGCATGCAGGATATCGCCGAAGCCATGGGAGTGAAGACCGCTCATCTGAGTCTCAACGAGGCGGCGGACAGTGCGGTGCGGGCCATGACCGATCTGTGTGCGGCGGTGGAAATCCCCCAAGGCCTGCGTAGTTTCGGCGTGCCGGAAGATGCCATCCCGGCCATGGCCGTGGAGGCCGCGGGCATCGAGCGTCTGATGCGCAATAACCCGCGCAAGCTCAGCGCTGCGGATATCGAGAAGATTTACCGCGCCGCCTACTGATCATCGCAGTCACGGTGCGCGCGCGGAAACTTGAGGTATACAATGCGCGCCATCGTGATTTAGCTCAGAAAAGGTGCGTCATGCAGCCCTTCGTAATTGCTCCTTCGATTCTCTCCGCCGACTTCGCCCGCCTCGGCGAAGAAGTGGACAACGTTCTGGCCGCCGGTGCCGACTTCGTCCACTTCGATGTCATGGACAACCACTACGTGCCCAACCTGACCATCGGCCCGATGGTTTGCGCGGCACTGCGCAAGTACGGCGTTACCGCGCCAATCGATGCACACCTGATGGTCAGCCCGGTGGATCGCATCGTTGGCGATTTCATCGAAGCCGGCGCGACCTATATCACCTTCCACCCGGAAGCCACGCAACACGTCGACCGTTCGCTGCAGTTGATCCGTGAGGGCGGCTGCAAATCCGGCCTGGTGTTCAACCCGGCAACCTCGCTGGACGTGCTCAAGTACGTGATCGACAAGGTCGACATGGTCTTGCTGATGAGCGTCAACCCGGGCTTCGGCGGGCAGAAATTCATTCCCGGCACCCTCGACAAACTGCGTGAAGCGCGCGCAATCATTGATGCGTCGGGGCGTGACATTCGTCTGGAAATCGACGGCGGGGTCAACGTCAACAACATCCGTGAAATCGCTGCTGCCGGCGCAGACACCTTTGTGGCCGGCTCGGCGATTTTCAACGCGCCGAACTATCAGGAAGTCATCGACAAGATGCGTGCCGAACTGGCGCTGGCGCGTCCATGAGCGGTTTTGAGCAGCTGTTCCCGGGCAAACTGCCACGGTTGGTGATGTTCGATCTGGATGGCACGCTGATCGATTCGGTCCCCGACCTGGCGGTGGCGGTGGACCACATGCTGCTCAGCCTCGGGCGTAAACCGGCCGGTCTCGAATCGGTGCGCGAGTGGGTCGGCAACGGCGCGCCAGTGCTGGTGCGCCGCGCGCTGGCCGGTGGCATCGAGCATTCCTCGGTGGATGACGTCGAAGCCGAGCACGCACTGGAAGTGTTCATGGAAGCTTACGGCGCCAGCCATGAGCTGACCGTGGTCTATCCCGGCGTGCGCGACACCCTGAAATGGCTGCACAAGCAAGGCGTGGCCATGGCGCTGATCACCAACAAGCCGGAGCGTTTCGTCGCGCCGCTGCTGGATCAGATGAAGATCGGCCGCTACTTCAAGTGGATCATCGGCGGCGACACCCTGCCGCAGAAAAAACCTGATCCGGCTGCGCTGTTCTTCGTGATGAAAATGGCCAACATCCCGGCCTCGCAATCGCTGTTCGTCGGCGACTCGCGCAGCGATGTACTGGCGGCGAAAGCGGCGGGGGTCAAGTGTGTCGCGTTGAGTTATGGCTACAACCACGGCCGGCCGATTGCCGAGGAATCGCCGACGCTGGTGATCGATGATCTGCGCAGACTAATTCCCGGTTGCCTGGATACGGCCGCTGGGATAACGTTGCCCGACGCTGTTCAACCCCCTGCTGGAAACGCCATCGTGGTGGTCACTCGCAAACTCTGGATGAAAGTCATCAAGGCCCTGGCCCGCTGGCGTTGGCGCGCCTGACTGGTTCCTGGCCGGCCTGCCGGCACGTTTGCACACCTGACTGATTGCACCTCACACCACGAGGCACACCATGATCCGCGAAGAATTCCTGCGTTTGGCCGCTGCCGGCTATAACCGTATCCCGTTGGCCTGCGAAACTCTGGCCGACTTCGACACGCCGCTGTCGATCTACCTGAAACTGGCCGACCAGCCCAACTCCTACCTGCTCGAATCGGTGCAGGGCGGCGAGAAATGGGGCCGCTATTCGATCATCGGTCTGCCGTGCCGCACCGTGCTGCGGGTTCACGACCATCACGTCAGCATCACCGTCGATGGCGTCGAGACTGAAAGCCACGATGTCGAGGACCCGTTGGCTTTCGTCGAAGACTTCAAAGCGCGCTACAACGTGCCGACCATCGCCGGTCTGCCGCGTTTCAACGGTGGGCTGGTGGGTTACTTCGGCTACGACTGCGTGCGCTACGTCGAGAAACGCCTCGGCAAATGCCCGAACCCGGATCCGCTGGGCGTGCCGGACATTCTGCTGATGGTCTCCGACGCGGTAGTTGTTTTCGACAACCTCGCCGGCAAGATGCACGCGATCGTGCTGGCCGACCCGGCGCAGGGCGATGCCTACGAGCAAGGTCAGGCGCGGTTGCAGGAATTGCTGGAGCAACTGCGCCAGCCGATCACCCCGCGCCGCGGTCTGGATTTCAGCAAGCAGCAAGCGGCCGATCCGATCTTCCGCTCCAGCTTCACCCAGAGTGACTACGAAAAAGCCGTCGACACCATCAAGGAATACATCCTCGCCGGTGACTGCATGCAGGTCGTGCCGTCGCAGCGCATGTCGATCGACTTCAAGGCTGCACCGATCGATCTGTACCGCGCGCTGCGTTGCTTCAACCCGACGCCTTATATGTACTTCTTCAACTTCGGCGACTTCCACGTCGTCGGCAGTTCGCCGGAAGTGCTTGTGCGGGTTGAAGACAACCTGATCACCGTGCGGCCGATTGCCGGTACGCGTCCGCGTGGCGCGACCGAAGAAGCCGATCTGGCGCTGGAAGAAGACTTGCTCTCGGATGACAAAGAGATCGCCGAGCATTTGATGCTGATCGATCTGGGGCGCAACGACACGGGTCGCGTCTCGGAAATCGGTTCGGTGAAGCTCACCGAGAAAATGGTCATCGAGCGTTATTCCAACGTGATGCACATCGTGTCCAACGTCACCGGCCAGTTGAAAGCCGGGCTGACGGCGATGGATGCACTGCGGGCGATTCTGCCGGCGGGCACCTTGTCCGGCGCGCCGAAGATCCGCGCGATGGAAATCATCGACGAGCTGGAACCGGTCAAACGTGGCGTGTATGGCGGCGCGGTCGGTTACTTCGCGTGGAACGGCAATATGGACACCGCGATTGCGATTCGTACCGCTGTGATCAAAAACGGCGAACTGCATGTGCAGGCCGGTGGCGGCATCGTTGCCGACTCGGTGCCGGCGCTGGAATGGGAAGAAACCCTGAACAAGCGCCGCGCGATGTTCCGTGCCGTGGCACTGGCTGAACAGACTCCGGACTGATTGATCGGCATAAAAAAACGCGGCGCCCGCAAGGACGCTGCGTTTTTTATTGCCTGCTGTTTTTAGAAGTCCAGCGCTACGCCAAGGTTGATCCCTTGCTGGGTAAAGTCATCATCCTTGCGGATGTTGTAGCTGGCGCGTAATGCCAGGTCTTTGGTGAGGTTGTGGCTCACGCCCAGGTTCAAGCGATTGAGGTTGGTCTGCGGGGTGTAGCCGTCCAGGGTGTAGTGATTGTTCGGCAGGCTGTTGAGACTCATCGTCACATCCTGAGTGTCGTCGTTGTACTCGCGCTCATGCGCGAGCTCGCCGAACACCTGGGTTTGCGCGGTAATCTGGTACTTGCCCTGAATACCAACACCGAGACGCCGGGAGATGCGCGACTGGTCATCGAAGGTCAGCGCGGTGGAGTCAGCGCCGTTTTCGGAGTAGCCATCGACTTCAACCTTGGCGAAATCTGCGCTGACAAATGGCGACAGGTGCCATGGGCTGCTTGCCTCTGGCGCGATGTCGTAACCGACGCGACCGCTGAAGGCCAGCACGTAGCCGTCGGTGTCACCTTTCTCGCCACGTTCGTTGACGCCGAGCTGGAATTTACGTTTCAGGCTGTCGTAGTCCAGATGCCCAGCCGTCACAGCCGCATCACCCCACCAGCGATTCTGCTGATACTGAGCGAAAGCGGTGCCCATGTAGGTGTTGAGCTTGTAGTCCGAATCGTTATCGCCTGCTTCTAGTTTCTGGTTGTAGAAACCTGCGGCCAGACCAACGCGCCACGCGTCATTCAGGCGATAGCTGCCACCGACGTTGAGGTTGTAGCCATTGCCGTCGGCGCTGGCGCCGCTGTCCTGGGTGTCGAAGTCCTGACGCTGGCCGCCACCGGCGACAATAGCCCGCCATTGACCCACGCCTTGCCAGTTCTGCCAGTCGGCCAGCCACTGGTTACGCAGCTCATCCTGATGCGAACGCAGCGTTCCTTGGGCCATTTGTGGCAGCAGGGTGGCTTCCCATGGTGCGGACAACAGCGAATAGGTGTAGTCGGCAATCAGACGCTGGCCGGCTTCGGTCGGGTGCACCGCATCGTTGTAGATCAACTTGGTCGGATCCGGCGTAGCACTGTTAATGCCGTACCGCGCATTTTCGGTGCAACCGCTGCCGCTGAAGCAAGTGGCGCTGAGGTTCTGGTCTGTGGCCAGGCCGAACTGTCCCGGGTTGGCGAATGACTCTTTGAGCAGCACCGGAATGTTCAGTGGAATGATGTTGGCGTTGATGCCCTGCAACTGGCTGACCAGTTCAGTGTTGAACTGCGCGCTGAGCTGCGAAGTGAATGCTTGTAGCGGCGAGCCGTTGAAGGCCGGGGTGAAGCCGATGTCCGGCAGCAGCCAGACCACGATGTAACGGGCGCCGGCCTGCTGCAGGGTTTGCGCACTGCTGGCGAGACGATCAGCTGCGGCACCGGCCTGCGCAAGATTTGTCACGCGGCCCTGAAGGAAATCATTGCCACCGCCGGACAGGTAATACAGCGCATTCGGATCCGCGCGAAAGCCGCTCGACGGCAGATAACCAGCGCGGGTGCGTTCGCCAGTGGCGGATTGCGTGGTGATCGAATCGAGAATCTGGTCGGTGCGATAACCGCCGACCGCCCAGTTGTTGCCGTCGGGCAAGCCTTCGCCAGCGCGTACTGCCGATGAAGAGGACGCTGTCTGGTCCGGTGAGAACCCGAGTTTGCCGCCGAGAATCTGCGTGGCGTTCAGCGAGCGCAATTCCCCGCTGCCATCCAGATACACCGGGCCGGTGCGGTTGGTGTAGCGCTGAGTAGCGCCCGCGGGGCCTCCGCTGTCGGCGAAGGTGCCGGCGTCGTTCAGGCTGTCGCCGAAGACGATGAAATTCGAGTAAGGATTAGGTGCGGCATTCGCCTGGGCGCAGGCCATTGCGAGCAGGCATCCGGCGAGCGGTACAAACAACGTCTGTTTGATCATGAGCAAGTCCGTTTATTTATTGTTGTAGTGAACGAAACGACAGTACCAAAAACTTCCGGCGTTTTGCCATCGGTCGCGAGCCTTCAAATTGATTTATCCCACGCCGGCCGCGCCTTATTGCACGCTCCGCCCAGCTAAGTTACTGTGCCGAGACGTATGAATGAGACCTTCCCCGTGTTGATCGTCAGCAAACTTCCGGATCAAGTCATCAAGGCACACGCCCGTTGGCGTTGGCGCGCCTGAATCTTTCTGCCGGCCCGGCCGGATCTGTATCGCTTTGCCTTCCTTGCTCGTTTGAAATGCCGCTTTGCCGCCGCTTCTCGCGTCCGACATCGTGCAGCGCCCTGCGGGCAAGTCATCTGAAGGCTGTCTTCAAGTCAGAATTCAAGAGGTTCGAAACGCCATGTTGCTGATGATCGACAACTACGACTCCTTTACTTACAACGTTGTGCAATACCTCGGCGAGCTGGGTGCCGAAGTCAAAGTCGTGCGCAACGACGAACTGACCATCGCCGAAATCGAAGCGCTCAACCCTGAGCGTATCGTGGTGTCCCCCGGTCCGTGCACACCGACCGAAGCCGGCATCTCCATCGAAGCCATCAAGCACTTCGCCGGCAAATTGCCAATCCTCGGCGTGTGTCTCGGCCACCAGTCCATCGGCCAGGCCTTTGGCGGTGACGTGATCCGCGCCCGCCAGGTGATGCACGGTAAGACTAGCCCGGTATTCCACGAGGACAAGGGCGTGTTCGCTGGTCTGAACAACCCGCTGACCGTCACGCGTTACCACTCGCTGATCGTCAAGCACGAAACCTTGCCTGATTGCCTGGAACTGACCGCGTGGACGCAACACGCTGACGGCGCGGTCGACGAAATCATGGGCCTGCGTCACAAGACCCTGAACATTGAGGGCGTACAGTTCCACCCTGAATCGATCCTCACCGAACAGGGCCATGAACTGTTTGCCAACTTCCTCAAACAAACCGGCGGCGCGCGCTAAGGACTTCCCATGAATATCAAGACAGCCCTGAGCCGTATCGTCGATCACCTTGACCTCAGCACCGATGAAATGCGCGACGTGATGCGCGAAATCATGACCGGCCAATGCACTGACGCGCAGATCGGCGCGTTCATGATGGCCATGCGCATGAAGAGCGAAAGCATCGACGAAATCGTCGGCGCCGTTTCGGCCATGCGCGAGCTGGCGGATACCGTTGAGCTGAAGACCCTCGACGGCGTGGTCGATGTGGTCGGCACCGGTGGTGACGGGGCGAACATTTTCAACGTGTCCACTGCGTCTTCCTTTGTGGTCGCAGCGGCTGGTTGCACCGTTGCCAAGCACGGTAACCGTGCGGTATCCGGCAAGAGCGGCAGTGCCGACTTGCTCGAAGCGGCCGGCATCTACCTCAACCTGACGCCGGTTCAAGTCGCCCGTTGCATCGACAACGTCGGCATCGGTTTCATGTTTGCCCAGACCCATCACAAAGCCATGAAGTACGCCGCCGGCCCGCGCCGCGATCTCGGCCTGCGCACCTTGTTCAACATGCTCGGCCCGCTTACGAATCCGGCCGGTGTCAAACACCAGGTAGTCGGCGTATTCACCCCTGCGCTGTGCCGACCATTGGCTGAAGTCTTGCAGCGTCTGGGCAGCAAACACGTGCTGGTGGTGCATTCGAAGGACGGGCTGGACGAGTTCAGCCTCGCCGCGCCGACCTTCGTTGCTGAGCTGAAGAATGATCAGATCACTGAGTATTGGGTCGAGCCGGAAGATCTCGGCATGAAGAGCCAGAGCTTGCACGGCCTGTCGGTCGATGGCCCGGAGGCTTCGCTGGCGCTGATCCGCGATGCACTGGGCAAGCGCAAAACCGAGAACGGCCAGAAAGCCGCCGAAATGATTGTGCTCAACGCCGGTGCAGCGCTGTACGCCGCCGACGTCGCCAGCAGTTTGAAACAAGGTGTCGAGCTTGCGCACGACGCTTTGCACACCGGCCTCGCTCGGGAAAAACTCGAGGAGTTGGGTGCCTTTACCGCGGTATTCAGAGTGGAGAATGAGGGATGAGTGTACCGACGGTTCTGGAAAACATTCTGGCGCGCAAAGTTCAGGAAGTCGCCGAGCGTAGCGCTCGTGTCAGCCTGAGCGAGCTGGAAAGTCTGGCCAAGGCGGCCGATGCACCCCGTGGATTTGCCCAGGCATTGCTGGCGCAGGCCAAGAAGAAACAACCGGCCGTGATCGCCGAAATCAAGAAGGCTTCACCGAGCAAAGGCGTGATCCGCGAGGATTTCGTGCCAGCCGACATCGCTAATAGCTACGAGAAGGGCGGGGCGACTTGCCTGTCGGTGCTGACCGATATCGACTATTTCCAGGGCGCGGACGCTTACCTGCAACAGGCGCGCGCGGCGTGCAAATTGCCGGTGATCCGCAAGGACTTCATGATCGATCCCTACCAGATCATCGAAGCCCGTGCCTTGGGCGCCGATTGCGTGCTGTTGATCGTCTCCGCACTGGACGACGTGAAAATGGCCGAACTGGCAGCCGTGGCCAAAGGTGTTGGTCTGGATGTTCTGGTGGAAGTGCACGACGGCGATGAGCTGGAGCGCGCGCTGAAAACTCTCGACACGCCGCTGGTCGGGGTTAACAACCGTAACCTGCACACCTTCGAAGTCAGCCTGGAAACCACTCTTGATCTGCTGCCGCGCATTCCGCGTGATCGTCTGGTGATTACCGAGAGCGGGATTCTTAACCGGGCCGATGTCGAGCTGATGGAAATCAGCGACGTGTATGCGTTCCTGGTCGGCGAAGCGTTCATGCGCGCCGAGAGTCCTGGTCTTGAATTACAGCGCCTGTTCTTCCCGGAGCGTGGTACTGCGGTAATCGGGTCGACCCTCGACTGATTCGATCCAGAGCGAGTCGACTCATTCGCGAGCAAGCTCGCTCCCACATTGGAATGCATTTCCCCTGTGGGAGCGAGCTTGCTCGCGAAAAGGCCCTCACAATCTCTAAAGATTCCAGATCTGCCGGAGCCCTCCATGTCGCTGCCAACCTCCCTGACTATCGAAGCCGGCCTGCAAGCCGAACAGGATCTGCTGGCCTCGGTCTGTGCCGGCGACGCCGAATTCGGCCTGCTGTTCTGGCAACCCAGCGACCGCGCGCTGGTCATGCCTCGTCGCTTGAACCGTCTACCTGAATTCGATCACGCCTGCGCAGTCTCGGCCGCCGCTGGCTGGCCGGTACTGTTGCGCGAAACCGGCGGCGAGCCGGTGCCACAATCCGCAGCCACCATCAACATTGCTCTGGTTTACGCACCACCACGCAGCGAAGGCGATCTGAATCGCATCGAAACCGGTTACCGGCGTCTGTGCGACCCGATCTGTGAGTTGCTGGATGAGTTGGGCGGCACAGCGTCGGTGGGCGAAATCGACGGCGCATTTTGCGATGGCCGGTTCAACGTCAACCTCGACGGACGCAAAATGGTCGGCACCGCGCAGCGCTGGCGTCAGAGCCAGGGCGGTCAGCGTCCGGTGGGGTTGGTGCACGGTGCGATGCTGATTGATGACGAGCGCGAATCGATGATTGCGGCGGTCAATCGCTTCAATCAGGCGTGCGATCTTGAGCAGCGGGTGCGGGCAGAAAGCCACATCGCGCTGCACGAGAAATTCTCGGCGCCAGATGCACTGGCGCGGCTCGATGAATTGTTCCGTTTGATGCTGGCGCAGATGTACGCCAGCTAGATAGCGCGCTTAACGCGTACCGAAGACCACCATGGTCTTGCCTTTGACGTCTACCAGGTTGCGTTCTTCAAGATCCTTGAGCACGCGACCGACCATCTCCCGCGAACAGCCGACAATCCGCCCAATTTCCTGACGAGTCACCTTGATCTGCATGCCGTCCGGGTGGGTCATTGCATCTGGCTGTTTGCACAATTCCAGCAGGCAGCGGGCAACCCGCCCGGTCACGTCGAAGAACGCCAGATCGCCGACCTTGCGCGTGGTGTTGCGCAGGCGTTGTGCGATTTGTCCGCTGAGGACGTAAAGAATGTCCGGGTCCTGCTGCGACAATTCGCGGAATTTCACGTAGCTGATTTCCGCGACTTCGCATTCGACCTTGGCCCGCACCCAGGCACTGCGTTGCTGTTCCTGCCCTGCCTGTTCAAACAGGCCTAGCTCGCCGAAGAAATCCCCGGCATTGAGGTAGGCGATGATCATCTCGCGGCCGTCGTCATCCTCGATCAGGATCGTCACCGAACCCTTGATGATGAAGTACAGCGTATCGGAGCGATCACCCGCGCAGATGATGTTGCTCTTGGCCGCATGACGGCGGCGCTGGCAGTGCATCAACAGCTTGTCGAGGTTCTTGATTTTGGGTGTGGGGGTAATACCAACCATGGTTGTATCCCGAAAAGACTGCACGGTAATGTTTGATTTTTTATGGGGCGCTGAAACGGACGTTACCCGGCTGGCAGGCGCCAGCGAATTGGCGCCAGCTTACCAGACACTTCCTTGAAGATTCGAGAAATTACCTACGTTATAGACGCATCCGTCCGACGTGCACGCCGCGCTGTCGGAGCAAAACCCTGTGCTAAGCTGGCGACCCTTTTTTATACAGTGGAGTCTTGGCGATGAAGGCACGCATCCAATGGGCTGGCGAAGCCATGTTCCTCGGCGAATCCGGCAGCGGTCATGTGGTGGTCATGGACGGTCCGCCGGACGCCGGTGGTCGTAATCTGGGTGTCCGCCCGATGGAAATGCTCCTGCTCGGTGTTGGCGGTTGCAGCAACTTCGACGTGGTGAGCATTCTGAAGAAGTCGCGTCAGGCGGTTGAAAGCTGCGAAGCCTTCCTCGAAGCCGAGCGCGCGACTGAAGATCCGAAAGTCTTCACCAAGATCCACATGCACTTCGTGGTCAAGGGTCGTGGCCTGAAAGAAGCCCAGGTCAAACGCGCCATCGAGCTGTCGGCAGAGAAATATTGCTCGGCCTCGATCATGCTCGGCGCGGCTGGCGTGGCGATCACCCACGACTACGAAATCATCGAACTCGGTTGAACCGACATTCAACTATCATAAAAGCAGTGCAGACTCTGGCGATCCCCCGCTGACGTCTGCATAATGCGCCACTTTTTTCAGGGCAGTGATCGGTCAGTCGACGGATCATCCGCCTGAACAGATAACCAAAATCGCCATCGCGAAGAGGTGTTAACCGTCCTACGCAGGTGCG
Source organism: Pseudomonas sp. P4795 (assembly GCF_048822895.1). NCBI lineage: Bacteria > Pseudomonadati > Pseudomonadota > Gammaproteobacteria > Pseudomonadales > Pseudomonadaceae > Pseudomonas > Pseudomonas sp. P4795. The sequence continues at coordinate 665,429 of NZ_JBMFBT010000004.1, forward strand.
TTGTTCGCATTTGACGGGCATGCTTGATCACGCGGCCATGCCGCATACATAGAGAGTTTTTAACGGTGAAAAGCAAACTCAAGCTCCACGGGTTCAATAACCTGACAAAGACCTTGAGCTTCAACATCTATGACATCTGCTACGCGGAAACCCCGCAAGACCAGCAGGCTTACGTCGAGTACATCAATCAAGAGTACAACGCCGAACGCCTGACGCAGATTCTCACAGAAGTTGTCGAGATCATTGGTGCCAACATTCTGAACATTGCGAGTCAGAACTATGAGCCTCAGGGTGCCAGCGTCACGATTCTGATCTCGGAAGAGCCGGTGACCCCGACCGAAAGCCAGATCGAAGAGTCCCCAGGCCCACTGCCAGAAATCATCCTGGCCCACCTCGACAAGAGCCATATCACGGTGCATACCTACCCGGAAATCCATCCGGATGCAGGCATTGCGACTTTCCGTGTGGACATCGATGTGTCGACGTGTGGTGTCATTTCACCGCTTAAAGCACTCAACTTCCTGATTCACCAGTTCGATTCGGACATCGTGACCGTGGATTATCGTGTGCGCGGCTTCACACGTGACGTTGAAGGCAAAAAGCACTTCATCGACCACGAGATCAATTCGATCCAGAACTACCTTTCCGAAGACACGCGCGGCGCGTACCAGATGACCGACGTGAACGTGTACCAGGAGAACCTGTTCCACACCAAAATGTTGTTGAAGAACTTCGAACTGGATAACTACCTGTTCGGCGACGCCACCAACAACCTGTCCTCTGAGCAACGCGCCCAGGTGACGGAGCGTGTGAAACACGAAATGCTCGAGATTTTCTACGCTCGCAACATGCCGAGCTAAGAAATCGAGGCACAAAAAAGGCGACTGTCTCAGGACCGTCGCCTTTTTTATTGCTTGTGGGAGCTGGCCTGCCAGCGATGAGTGCCCGTCTGGCACTACCGCTGTCAGATTCTGTAGGTACTCTTGGTCATCACCTTGGCCAGAATACTCATACCGAACTTCACCGGCGCCGGGAAACGGAAACCACCAGCCTCCAGCGCGCTCTCGGCGTGATGCTCTTCATCAATGCGCATCTGCTGCAGAATCGCCCGGGACTTTTCGTCCTCCGCTGGCAATTGCTCCAGATGTTCGTTCAAGTGTTTGCACACCTGATGCTCGGTCGCCGCGACGAAACCGAGGCTGACCTTGTCGCTGATCAAACCGGCGACAGCGCCGATGCCGAACGACATGCCGTAAAACAGTGGGTTGAGCACGCTGGTGTGGCTGCCCAACTGATGAATGCGTTGTTCGCACCACACCAGATGATCAATTTCTTCTTCCGCCGCATGCTCCATGGCCGCGCGCACTTGCGGGAGCTTGGCGGTCAACGCCTGGCCTTGATACAGCGCCTGGGCACAGACTTCACCGGTATGGTTGATGCGCATCAGACCGGCGACATGGCGAGTGTCTTCGTCGCTCATCTGCACGTCCGGCTGCACGATAGCCGGGGACGGACGGTACGGCTGACCGCTGAATGGCAGCAGGGTGCGCATCGCGGCATCGGCTTGCAGCAGAAGTCGGTCAATCGGCGAGTAGTGACGTTGGGTAGTCATGCTGACCTCCGGGAAGAATCTCGACGGCCAGTTTAACCGAATCGGCCGGGGAAGGTTTGCGCTGGGTCATATGGGAGCGGGGCGCTCCCACAGATATCGCTGCGGATCAGCCCGGTGGCCAGTTCATCTGGCGCTGACCGAGGACGTGCATATGAATGTGGTAGACAGTTTGCCCACCCTGTTCGTTGCAGTTCATCACCACGCGGAAGCCTTCTTCGCAACCGAGCTCCAGCGCCAGGCGTTGGGCAGTGAACAGGATGTGCCCGGCCAGTGCCTTATCGTCCTCGGTGAGGTCGTTGAGGGTGCGCACCGGTTTCTTCGGGATCACCAGAAAATGCACTGGCGCCTGTGGCGCGATGTCGTGGAACGCCAGAACCTGGTCGTCCTCGTAGATGATCCTGGCCGGGATCTCCCGGTTGATGATCTTGGTGAACAGAGTATCCACTGCTGTTTTCTCCGTTGTATGGGCTGGCATGAGTGTACTCAGGGCGGATGAAGCCGCCCAGTGTTTTACCGTAGGACTATTCAGCGCGGGCAGTAAGCCTTGTTGAGCATGCCGACGATGGTGCGATTGAGCCAGCGCGATCCCAGTCGCGGCAAAAACGCGAACCAGCGGTTGCGTCGTCCCGGAATGATGATCGCGCGGTTTTTCTCCAGCGCACGCACGGTGTACAGCGCGACCTCCTCGGGGCTCATCAACAGTTTGCTGTCTTTGAGTTTGTCGCTGTTCAGTTGTGCGGTGCGGAAGAATGCGGTGCGGGTCGGGCCGGGGCAGAGTACCGAGACCTTCACGGCGCTTTGTTTGAGTTCAACCCGCAACGCCTCGGAAAAATGCAGGACATACGCTTTGCTGGCGTAGTAAGTGCTCATCCACGGACCGGGGTTGAAAGCCGCTACAGAAGCCACATTGAGAATCTGCCCGCCACCTTGCAGCGCCATGCTGTTGCCGATCGCATGGCACAGCCGGGTCAGGGCGAGGATATTCACCTCGATCAAGTCCTGCTCGGTCATCCAGTCCTGTGCCAGGAACGGGCCGCAAGTGCCAATGCCTGCGCAGTTCACCAGCAGATCGATCTGCCGGTCACCTTCTTCCAGTTCCAGCAGGAAACCGGACAGGCGCAACGGTTCGCCGAGGTCGCAGGCGCGGAACAGCACCTCAACTCCAAAACGTTGGGTCAGCTCAATTGCAATACTTTCCAGCTGATCACGCTGGCGGGCCACCAGAATCAGGCTGCGGCCACGGCGGGCCAGGGCTTCGGCCATGGCCAGGCCTATGCCGCTGGAGGCACCGGTGATCAGAGCGTAACGGGTCATGCAAATCTCCATCGCAACAGCTCCGCGCCGTCGACGCGGGTGTCACGACGGGGAGCGCTGTTCATTCTTTCGCAGAGTCTACAGGGGGCTGGGCCTCTTCGGCTGCTTCAGCTGCATCGTCGGTGGCATTCGCTTCCGGTTCGACCTCGACCTCGATTTCATCAGTGTTCACTGAGCCGCTGTCATAGCTGCTTTCCAGATTGCTTTCGTATTCCTGTTGAATAGCCGAGAAGCCACCGAGTATTCCACCGGCCAATACCAGCGTGAACAGCACCACCCACAATGAACACAGCACTTTGACCGCGGTGCTGTTGGGCGGTGGGGGTGGGCCGTAGCGGTTGGCGCCGGTGGTGCCCGGCGCAACCATCATCACCAGCGGGAAGAAGCTGCCCACAAACGGCACCAGGTTCAGCAGCCAGAGCCATCCAGACCAGCCGATATCGTGTAGACGCTGCACACTGATCATAATGTTGACGATGAAGAAGGCGAGGAACAGAAAGAACGCCAGGATGCCGCCAATGATCAGGCCGGTCGTCGATTCGTCACTGACCATACCCAGAGCAATCAGCGCAAATACGGCGATGATGGGCAGGGTCACCAGGCACTGCACCATCGCCCAGGCGAGGAAGCGCAGACGGCCGATGCGGCCCTCGACACCGAATGGCTTGAGCGTCGCAAATGCCGGGTAGCTTTCACCGACGTTGGCTCGAGGCGGCGCGTACGGCGAGGCAGGCTCCGCTATGGCGGGCGCGTGCTCATGGACATCGGCGAGATTCAGTTCGATGGTAGTTTCTGGTTCGATCCGGGCGTCGATCCCGGTCTTGCTCAACGCTTGCAGATACGCTTGGGCGTCGGCGTGAGTCAGGTCGCGCTTGAGGGCGACAGTGCTGCCATTGAACAGGCGCTCGATGGCGGCGACCTCGCTTTTGAACAGGTCAGCCAGATTGAGTTTGGCTGTGGTGAGGTCGACACCGGGCTGTAGCGCACCGTCGAAAACGATCTTGTAGCGTGGTTCGCTCATGGCCGAGGCATCCTTGTCGCGAAAACAATTGAATTGGAGAGTGTTACAAGGCGTGAGTGTAAGGTCAGCACGTTGAAAACTGGCCGGATTTTTTCTCAGCGCGGCCAGCGAGTCGGAAATTGCGCTGCGTGTTCCAGTGCTTTTCGATACTCGGCGTCGAGGCGTGCGATCAGTTGCTCTACACTCGGCAGATCGTTGATGTCGCCGACACCCTGGCCCGCCGACCACACGGTCTTCCAGGCTTTGGCTTCATCGCTGATCGGTTTCAGCTTGTCACCGAAATTCACTTCACCTTTGCCTTGTAGCTTGGCCGTGTCGAAACCGGCGGCTTCCAGACTCTGGCGCATGAAACTGGCGGGTACTCCAGACACGGCAGGAGTATGGATGATGTCCGCTGCTTTGGCTGTCAGCAGCATCTGCTTATAGGCGTCAGGCGCATGACTTTCGGTGGTACCGATAAATCGCGTGCCGAAGTAGGCCAAATCCGCGCCGAGCAGCTGCGCGGCGAGAATCTCGTGGCCGTGGTTCAAACATCCTGCAAGCAGGAGCGTCTTGTCGAAGAACTGACGGATCTCGGCAATCAGCGAGAACGGACTCCATGTGCCTGCGTGCCCACCCGCGCCAGCCGCGACGGCGATCAGACCATCGACGCCAGCCTCGGCGGCTTTCTCCGCATGGCGGCGGGTGGTCACGTCGTGAAACACCAGACCTCCATAGCTATGCACCGCGTCCACCAACTCCTTCACCGCGCCGAGGCTGGTGATGACGATTGGCACTTTGTGTTCGACGCAGATCGCCAGATCCGCCTGCAAGCGCGGGTTGCTGTTGTGCACGATCAAGTTCACCGCATACGGCGCCGGGTTTTCCAGAGTCGCGAGGCCCGCTTCGATCTCCTCCAGCCAGGCTTTGAAGCCGCTGCTTTCGCGCTGGTTCAACGCAGGAAAGCTGCCGACCACGCCATTCCGACAGCAGGCCAGCACCAGCTCAGGGTTGGAAATCAGGAACATCGGCGCAGCCACTAAAGGCAGGCGCAGACGTTGTTCGAGCAAAGTGGGCAGCGACATCGGAAGTACCCCGGAAAGTTGAACCTGTTGAAGTTAGAACGGCTTGACCACGACCAGAATTACGATAGCCAGCAATAACAGAACCGGCACTTCATTGAACCAGCGATAAAAGACATGGCTGCGGGTGTTCTCGCCACGGGCAAAACGTTTCACCTGCGCGCCGCACATGTGGTGATAGCCGATCAGCAGGACCACTAGAGTCAGCTTGGCGTGAATCCAGCCACCCGAGCTGAAGATGCTCGGGTTGAGGTAGATCAGCCAGCCACCGAAGATCAGCGTGGCGATCATCGCCGGACCCATGATGCCGCGATACAACTTGCGCTCCATGACGCTGAAGCGTTCTTTGCTGACCGTATCTTCACTTTGTGCGTGATAGACGAACAGTCGCGGCAGGTAGAACAGCGCGGCAAACCAGCAGACGATGCTGACGATATGAAAGGCTTTGATCCATAAATAGAGCATTTTCAGTTATTCCCAGGTTCACGGTAGGCCGGATAGTAGAGGCTTGAGCGGCCGCGCGTCACCTTGACGGTTGTCGCAGGGGCGCGCGGCCCCTATTATCGACGGCTTTCCAGTGGGTTCGTTGAGGGCAGGTTTATGGTCAAGGTCGGTATCGTCGGCGGCACGGGTTACACCGGTGTCGAACTGCTGCGTCTGTTGGCACAGCATCCGCAGGCAGAAGTGGTCGTGATCACTTCCCGATCCGAGGCCGGTCTGGCCGTGGCTGATCTGTACCCGAACCTGCGCGGTCACTATGACGGCCTGGCATTCAGCGTGCCTGACATCAAAACTCTGGGTGCTTGCGACGTGGTGTTCTTCGCCACTCCGCATGGCGTTGCCCATGCACTGGCGGGCGAGCTGCTGGCGGCGGGCACCAAGGTTATCGATCTGTCTGCGGACTTCCGCTTGCAGGACGCTGAAGAATGGGCCAAGTGGTACGGTCAGCCGCATGGCGCGCCTGAACTGCTGGACGAGGCCGTGTATGGCCTGCCGGAAGTCAATCGTGAGCAAATCAAGAAAGCACGTTTGATCGCGGTGCCGGGTTGCTATCCGACGGCGACACAGTTGGGTTTCCTGCCACTGCTCGAAGCAGGTCTGGCTGACACTTCGCGCCTGATCGCCGACTGCAAATCAGGCGTCAGCGGCGCCGGTCGTGGTGCGGCAGTAGGTTCGCTGTACTCCGAGACGTCGGAAAGCATGAAGGCGTATGCGGTCAAAGGTCACCGTCACTTGCCGGAAATTCGCCAAGGCCTGCGTCGCGCGGCTGGCAAGGATGTCGGTCTGACTTTCGTCCCGCACCTGACGCCAATGATCCGTGGCATTCACTCCACGCTCTACGCGACCGTGGTTGATCGCTCGGTGGATCTGCAAGCGTTGTTTGAAAAGCGTTATGCCAACGAACCGTTCGTCGATGTGATGCCGGCCGGTAGCCATCCGGAAACCCGTAGCGTGCGCGGTGCCAATGTCTGCCGCATCGCCGTACATCGTCCACAGGATGGCGACTTGGTGGTGGTGCTGTCGGTAATCGACAATCTGGTCAAAGGCGCGTCGGGTCAGGCGGTGCAGAACCTCAACATCATGTTCGGGCTGGATGAGCGCCTGGGTCTGTCCCACGCTGGAATGCTGCCGTAACACTGTCTTGCGCGTAGCGAAAAGGCCCGGTGAACGGGCCTTTTTGCATTCTCGGTTGGCAAAACGCTTGATTGATATACCGTAACAATAGTTGACCGATTTTCTAGGAGAAGCGGATAATGCGCGTCATCACGCATTATGGCGGCGTAACGCCGGGAGATAGTCAGCATGAGCGTCGAATCCTTCACCCCCACGGCTTTGCAATTCACCCACGGTGCCGCGCACAAGGTGAAGAGCCTGGTCGATGAAGAGGGGAATGATCGCTTGAAGCTGCGCGTATTCGTTACGGGCGGCGGTTGTTCAGGGTTTCAATACGGTTTCACCTTTGATGAAGATGTGGCTGAGGACGACACCATCGTCGAACGCGAAGGCGTCAGTCTGGTGGTTGATCCGATGAGCTTTCAGTACCTGGCCGGTGCCGAGGTGGACTACCAGGAAGGTCTGGAAGGTTCGCGCTTCGTAATCAAGAACCCGAATGCCACTACGACCTGCGGCTGTGGCTCCTCGTTCTCGATCTGATCGCACTTCACGCTACACAGCAAAACGCCGCAGAGCCTCACGGTTCTGCGGCGTTTTGCTGTGTGCGTTTTACTTAGTTCGGGTAGATGGCACCAAGCACGCGCAGCCCTTTGGCGCCGGTGACGCTCGGCCGATTCGCTGCGATGCCTTCCAGGCAGCAGTGCGCCAACCAGGCGAAAGCCATGGCTTCAACCCAATCCGGATCGACACCGTGGGTGGCGGTGCTGGCGACTTTCGCGTTGGGTAGCAAGTCGGCCAGCCGCTTCATCAATGTAGCGTTATGGGCGCCGCCACCGCAGACCAGTAATTCTGTCGTATTCGATTGAGCGCTTTGCAGCGACTCGATAATGGTCAGTGCCGTCAGTTCCAGCAGTGTGGCTTGCACGTTTTCCGGGGGGAAACTCGGCAAGCGTGACAGGTGCTGTTCCAGCCACGGCAGGTTGAACACTTCGCGGCCGGTGCTTTTCGGGCCTTTGGTGGCGAAGAACGGATCATTCAGTAAGGCTTTGAGCAGGGTTGGCTCGACCGAGCCACTGGCCGCCCATTGGCCGTTGCGGTCATAGTTCTCGCGGCGTTGCTGACGGATCCAGGCATCCATCAGAACATTTCCTGGCCCGCAGTCGAAACCGGCTACAGGCTTGGTCGACTCGATCAGGCTGAGATTGCTGAAACCGCCGACATTCAACACCGCACGATTACCCGTACGCTCTTCGAACAACGCTTCGTGGAAGGCTGGCACCAGCGGCGCGCCCTGGCCGCCAGCGGCTACATCACGGCTGCGGAAGTCGCTGACCACTGTGATGCCGGTCAGCTCGGTGAGTAGGGCAGGGTTGCCGATCTGTACAGTGAAGCCGCGAGCCGGTTCGTGGCGAATGGTCTGGCCATGGCTGCCTATTGCGCGGACATCTTCAGCCTTGAGGTTCTGCTGTTCGAGTAGGCTGTGAATGCCCTGCGCCGCCAGCGTCACCCAGTTGTGCTGGGCAATTGCGGAGCGGGCAATCTCGTCAGGGCCGCTGGCGCACAAGCCAAGCAGCTCGGCGCGCAGGGAATCAGGCATGGGAATGTAGTGCGTGGCGATCAATTTGATCGCCGGGGTTTGCTCGATCAGAGCGATGTCCAGACCGTCGAGGCTGGTTCCGGACATCACACCTATATAGAGAGCCATGACTCAGCGCTTTCTCGAGGCGACCATGGTGGCCTTCTCTTGATCCATGCGCGCCATCAACGGCTGGCTCTGCGCGAGGAAGCGCGCGCGTTCGGCCTTGGCGATTGGGTCGGCCATTGGCAGCTTCTGACCCAGCGGATCAACGTGAACGCCGTTGACCTGGAACTCGTAGTGCAAGTGCGGGCCGGTGGAGAGGCCGGTGGTGCCGATATAGCCGATCACCTGACCCTGCTTGACCGAACCGCCGGTTTTCACGCCTTTGGCAAAGCCTTGCATATGCCCGTACAGCGTGCGGTAGGTGTTGCCGTGCTGAATGATCACGGTATTGCCGTAACCGCCGCGGCGGCCTGCCAACAGCACTTTGCCATCTCCGGCGGCCTTGATTGGCGTACCGCGTGGTGCTGCGTAATCCACGCCTTTGTGGGCGCGGATCTTGTTCAGGATCGGGTGCTTGCGGCCCATGGAGAATTTTGAGCTGATGCGCGCGAAGTCGACCGGAGTACGGATGAACGCCTTGCGCATGCTGTTGCCGTCAGCAGTGTAGTAACTGCTGTTGCCTTGTTTGTTGGTATAACGCACGGCAGTGTAAGTCTTGCCGCGGTTGGTGAAGCGCGCGGACAGGATCGGGCCGGTGCCGACGGCTTTGCCATTGACGACTTTCTGCTCATAGATGACGTCGAATTCGTCACCTTGCCGGATGTCCTGAGCGAAGTCGACGTCGTAACCGAATACGCTCGCCATATCCATGGTCATGCTGTGGGACAGACCGGCGCGGGCGGCGGATTGCGACAGCGAGCTATTGATCACGCCGTGGACGTAAGCGGTGCGGACGGTTGGTTTGGCAGTGATACGGTTGAATACATAACCCTTGTCGTTCTTGGTGAGGGTGATGGATTCAGTGTCGCTCAGCTTGCTGTGCAGATTGATCAATTGGCCTTGCGGGTTCAGTTCGAATTCAAGCTTCTGGCCGCGCTTGAGCTGGCTGAATTGCTTGGCCTGCTTGTCGCTGGCGAGGATTTCATGCACTGCGGCGGAGGGTAGACCGACTTTCTCGAACAGGGTTGAAAGCGTGTCGCCTTTGGCAACCATTACTTCCCTGTGGTTAGGCGCTTTCTTTTCTTCTGCAACCGGTACTGGCGCAGGCTCTGCTTCGGCTTTCAGGGTGTCTTCGGCACTGTTTTCGATCTGCGCGAAGGGCGAGGCTACCGGCTCGGTTGTGGCTTGAACCGCGTCAGCAGCGTCTTGATCTTGTGTCAGTTGTTCAGCAGGACTTTCCAGTTCCAGACTCAGGGTCGTCTTTTTGGCTTCAACATCACTGGAAGGAAATACCAGGAGCGCCAGGCTGAGAAGGGCGGCGATCCCACTTGCGGCGAGCAGGTGGGTCTTCGGGTAAAGCGGTGGCGCTTTAGACGGTTCAGTGGTCATAAGTGATTTTTGACTTTGATAAAGATGAATTGGAAAAGATGAATGACATGATGAAGATGAAATAACTGTATAAAATATAACCAAATCATCTCTGAGGCAAGTCTACAGACAGTCTGTCTGTGGATTGGTGTCCGTGCGCCGGGCAAAACTTGTAATTGGTGCGCGTTCTTGTATGGTTGGTTCCCTTTGAATCTGAGCCTTGCGGGTCTGTTATGAAGTCGGTTGAAGAGCAGCTAGCGCTGATAAAACGTGGTGCGGAAGAACTGTTGGTCGAGTCCGAGCTGATCGAAAAGCTCAAGCGTGGCCAGCCACTGCGAATCAAGGCTGGCTTCGATCCGACTGCGCCGGATCTCCATCTCGGTCACACCGTGCTTATTAATAAGCTGCGCCAGTTCCAGGAGCTGGGGCATCAGGTGATCTTCCTTATAGGTGACTTCACCGGGATGATCGGTGATCCGAGCGGCAAGAGTGCGACGCGCCCTCCGCTGACGCGCGAGCAGGTTCTGGAAAACGCCGAGACTTACAAGACTCAAGTGTTCAAGATTCTTGATCCGGCGAAGACCGAAGTGGCATTCAATTCCACCTGGATGGATCAGATGGGGCCTGCGGACTTCATTCGACTGACTTCGCAGTACACAGTTGCTCGTATGCTCGAGCGCGATGACTTCGATAAGCGCTACACCACCAATCAGCCAATCGCCATTCATGAGTTCCTCTATCCGCTGGTTCAGGGCTATGACTCGGTCGCTCTGCGCGCGGATGTCGAGCTGGGTGGTACCGATCAGAAGTTCAACTTGCTGATGGGGCGTGAATTGCAGCGCGGTTATGGTCAGGAGGCTCAGTGCATTCTCACTATGCCGCTGCTTGAAGGTCTGGATGGCGTGAAGAAGATGTCCAAGTCCTTGGGCAACTACGTCGGCATCCAGGAGGCGCCGGGTGTTATGTACAGCAAGCTGGTATCGATTCCGGACGCGCTCATGTGGCGCTACTTCGAACTGCTTAGCTTCCGTTCGATGGATGAGATCAATGCGTTCCGTGCGGATGTAGAGGCGGGTGCCAATCCGCGCGACATCAAAATCAAGCTGGCCGAAGAGATCGTTGCGCGCTTCCATGGCGAAGAGGCTGCGGCGAATGCTCACCGTGCAGCGGGTAACCGCATGAAGGATGGCGAGCTGCCGGATGATCTGCCTGAGATCGAGCTGACTGCTTCCGAGGATATGCCGATTGCGGCTGTTCTCAATAAGGCAGGCTTGGTGAAGAACTCGGCAGTGGCGCGTGATCTGCTGGCTTCCGGTGGTGTTCGTATAGATGGTGAGGTCGTTGATCGCTCCTTTATATACGTACTGGGTGCGACCCACGTTTGCCAGGCTGGCAAGAAGGCTTTTGCGCGGATTACGCTGAAATCTGAATAAAGCGGGAATTAGGGGTTGACGGCGAATTTTA
>NZ_JBMFBT010000005.1:0-667933 GCF_048822895.1 Pseudomonas sp. P4795
GCTATTTTCATATTTCTGTCACAAAGGTCAAAAACCCCTGAAAACACGAAGGCCGACCTATAGAGGTCGGCCTTCTGCCCTCCTCTACTTATAGAGAAGGGAAGGCGAACTGCGAAGCCTCATGGCTCGCACGTTGCGGCCAGCGCTGGGTGATTGCCTTGCGCCGGGTGTAGAAGCGCACACCATCCGGCCCATAAGCATGCAAGTCGCCAAACAGCGAACGCTTCCAGCCGCCGAAGCTGTGATAAGCCACTGGGACCGGCAACGGCACGTTGACCCCAACCATACCAACTTCGATCTCGTCGCAGAACAACCGCGCCGCTTCACCGTCACGGGTAAAGATGCAGGTGCCATTACCGTATTCGTGATCGTTGATCAGTTGCATCGCCTCTTCCAGGCTGTTCACCCGAACGACACACAGCACTGGCCCGAAGATCTCTTCTTTATAGATGCGCATCTCCGGGGTGACGTGGTCGAACAGGCAGCCACCGAGGAAGAAGCCTTCTTCATGCCCCGCCACGCTCAGACCGCGACCATCGACCACCAGGGTCGCGCCCGCCGTCACGCCGTCTTCGACATAACCGCTGACCTTGTCCCGCGCCTGACCGGTAACCAGCGGCCCCATGTCCAGACCACAGGAAGTGCCCGCACCGATTTTCAGCGCTTTGATCTGCGGCACCAACTTCGCTACCAGCGCATCCGCCACTTGGTCACCAACACACACGGCCACCGAGATCGCCATGCAGCGCTCACCACAAGAACCGTAAGCCGCACCCATCAGCGCGCTGACCGCATTATCCAGATCCGCATCCGGCATCAGCACCGCATGGTTCTTCGCGCCACCGAGTGCCTGCACGCGTTTGCCGCGCTTGGTGCCTTCGGCGTAGATGTACTCGGCAATCGGCGTCGAGCCAACGAAGCTCAGCGCTTTGACTTCCGGCGCTTCGATCAGCGCGTCCACTGCAGTCTTGTCGCCGTGTACCACGCTCATCACGCCTTTGGGCAGACCAGCCTCGATCAGCAGCTGTGCGATCAGCAGCGTCGAACTTGGATCACGTTCGGATGGCTTGAGGATGAAGCAGTTACCGCAGACGATTGCCAGTGGATACATCCACAACGGCACCATCGCCGGGAAATTGAACGGGGTGATACCGGCAACCACGCCCAACGGCTGGAAGTCCGACCAGGCATCGATGTTCGGGCCGACGTTGCGGCTGTACTCGCCCTTGAGGATTTCCGGAGCGGCGCAGGCGAACTCGACGTTCTCGATGCCGCGCTTCAGTTCACCAGCAGCGTCTTCCAGCGTCTTGCCATGTTCTTCGCTGATCAATTGCGCGATGCGCGCTTCGTTCTGCTCCAGCAGTTGCTTGAAACGGAACATCACCTGCGCACGTTTGGCCGGCGGTGTGTTGCGCCAGGCCGGGAACGCAGCCTTGGCGGCATCGATGGCGCTTTGAATGGTTTCGCGGCTGGCCAGCGGCAGTTTATGGATCGCTTGACCGGTAGACGGGTTGAACACATCAACCGAGCGACCGTTCTCGGTCACCAGTTCGCCATTGATCAAATGCGGAATAACGCTCATCGAAAACTCCTGAATTCTTGTCCACGGGCACCCGTCGGGGAGTGCCCGTTTTTGTAGGTATAGATAGAAGGAAAATCAGTCGATCTTGTTCAGCACTTCGCCGACCGCGTCGAACAGACGATCCAGGTCTTGCGGCTTGCTGTTGAAAGTTGGGCCGAACTGCAGGGTGTCACCGCCGAAACGCACGTAGAACCCGGCCTTCCACAGCGCCATACCGGCTTCGAATGGACGCACGATCGCGTCGCCGTCACGACCGGCAATCTGGATCGCACCGGCGAGGCCGTAGTTACGAATGTCGATAACGTTCTTCGAGCCTTTCAGACCGTGCAACGCATTTTCGAAATGCGGCGCGACTTCGGCCACGCTCTGCACCAGGTTTTCTTTTTGCAGCAGGTCGAGTGCAGCCAGGCCAGCGGCGCAGGCCACCGGGTGCGCGGAATAGGTGTAGCCGTGAGGAAATTCCACTGCGTATTCAGGCGTCGGCTGATTCATGAACGTCTTATAGATCTCGGAGCTGGCAATCACCGCGCCCATCGGAATCGCGCCGTTGGTGACTTGCTTGGCGATGCACATCAGGTCCGGTGTCACGCCAAAACTGTCGGCGCCGAACATCGAGCCGGTACGGCCAAAACCGGTGATCACTTCGTCGAACACCAGCAGGATGTTGTGCTGATCACAGATCTCGCGCAGACGCTTGAGGTAACCCTGTGGCGGAACCAGCACGCCCGCTGAACCGGCCATCGGTTCAACGAATACAGCTGCGATGTTCGACGCGTCATGCAGCTCGATCAGCTTCAGCAGCTCATCGGCCAAAGCGATACCGCCCTGCTCCGGCATGCCACGGGAGAACGCATTGCTCGCCAGCAAGGTATGCGGCAGGTGATCGACATCCATCATCGACTGACCGAACAGCTTGCGGTTGCCGTTGACGCCGCCGAGGCTGGTGCCGGCGATGTTCACGCCGTGATAACCACGGGCACGACCGATCATTTTGGTTTTGGTCGCCTGGCCCTTCAACCGCCAGTAGGCACGGACCATTTTCACCGCTGTATCGGCGCACTCGGAGCCGGAGTCGGTGAAGAACACGTGATTCAGATTGCCCGGCGTCAGGTCGGTGATTTTCTCTGCCAACTGGAACGACAGCGGATGGCCATACTGGAAGCCCGGCGAGTAATCCAAAGTGCCCAATTGCTTGGAAACCGCTTCCTGAATCTCCTTGCGAGTGTGCCCGGCGCCGCAAGTCCACAGACCGGACAGCGAGTCGTAAACCCTGCGCCCCTTGTCGTCGATCAACCAACTGCCCTCGGCACCCACAATCAGTCGCGGATCGCGCTGGAAGTTGCGGTTCGCGGTGTACGGCATCCAGTGCGCGTCCAGTTTCAGTTGGCTGGCCAGTGAAGACGGAGCGTTCTCGGGCATGTTCATTTACAAAACCTCGCAGGGCAGAAAGCGACAGGGAGCTAAAAGTCGTTGTTGCGGCTAAGTTGCCACGCCGATAAAGTCGGTGAAATCCAACTCTTCTAACCTTTAGTTAGTACCTGACTAAACATTAAGCCGAGAAGCCATGAGCACCCGCCGCCCCGATCCACTGGCCCAGGTCAGCGACTTTGATATCCGCTTGCTGCGGATCTTTCGCAGCGTGGTGGAAAGCGGCGGCTTCTCGGCGGCGGAAACCGTGCTCGGCATCGGCCGTTCGGCGATCAGCCAGCAAATGAGCGATCTGGAACAGCGTCTCGGTCTGCGCCTGTGCCAGCGCGGGCGCGCCGGTTTTTCCCTGACCGAGGAAGGTCGTGAGGTTTACCAATCGGCGCTGCAACTATTAAGTGCGCTGGAAAGTTTCCGCACCGAGGTCAACGGTCTGCACCAGCATTTGCGCGGCGAGTTGATCATCGGCCTCACCGATAACCTGGTCACCCTGCCGCACATGCGCATCACCCACGCCCTCGCCCAGTTGAAGGAGCGCGGGCCGGATGTGCAGATCCAGATCCGCATGATCGCGCCGAATGAAGTCGAGCAAGGCGTGCTCGACGGTCGCCTGCATGTAGGCGTAGTGCCGCAGGCCAGTGCGCTTTCGGGCCTGGAATATCAGCCGTTGTATAGCGAGCGCTCACTGCTGTATTGCGCGGTCGGCCATCCGCTGTTTTATGTCGATGACAAACAACTGGATGACGAGCGCCTGAACAGTCAGGACGCGATTGCCCCGACCTTCCGGTTGCCGGCGGATATTCAGGCGCACTATCAGGCGCTGAACTGCACCGCCAGTGCCTCTGACCGCGAAGGCATGGCGTTTCTGATTCTGACCGGGCGCTACATCGGCTATCTCCCGGATCACTACGCCAGCCTCTGGGTGCAACAGGGGCGCTTGCGTGCGCTCAAGGCGAATACGCGGTTTTATGATCTGAGCCTCGCATCGGTCACACGCAAGGGCCGACGCCCACATTTGGTGCTGGAAAGTTTTCTGGAGAGTCTGGCGGCCACTCGCTGAACAAGATCGAACAGGCGTAACGATTTATCGTATCGGGACTTGTCGTAAAACGGTGGGTGCGCTATCAACGCATCTGGTTGCACCCACAGACAAACCCGGAAGTGCCTATGACCTTTGAAGTCCCAGCTCACGGCGGCAAACCCGCCAGCCGCATTCGTCAGAAGAACGAAGAGACCATCATCAAAGCCGCCGAAGACGAGTTCGCTCGTCACGGGTACAAAGGCACCAGCATGAACACCATCGCCGTGAAGGCCGGGTTGCCCAAGGCGAACCTGCATTATTACTTCACCAACAAACTCGGGTTGTACGTGGCGGTGCTGAGCAATATCATCGAGTTGTGGGACAGCACCTTCAACACCCTCACCGCCGAGGACGATCCAGCCGAAGCGCTGAGCCGCTACATCCGCGCCAAGATGGAATTCTCCCGGCGTCAGCCGCAAGCCTCGCGCATTTTCGCGATGGAAGTGATCAGCGGCGGCGAATGCCTGACCGAATATTTCAATCAGGACTACCGCGCCTGGTTCCAAGGCCGCGCCGGTGTGTTTCAGGCATGGATCGACGCAGGCAAAATGGACCCGGTCGACCCGGTGCACCTGATCTTTCTGCTGTGGGGCAGCACTCAGCATTACGCTGACTTCGCCACGCAGATATGCCGCGTCAGCGGTCGCAGCAAGTTGACCAAGCAGGACATGCAAGACGCCGGCGACAACCTGATCCGCATCATCCTCAAAGGCTGCGGCCTCACTCCTTCTATATAAGACGCGTTATGCCATTCACCCTCAGCGACTTTTGCGAATACCGCGAAGAGATTCGCAAAAGCCGCTTCATCACCTTCGCAGCGCCAATCGCCAGTCCTGCCGATGCGCAGGCGTTCTTCGATCAGCACAGCGATTTGAACGCCACGCACAATTGCTGGGCGTGGAAACTCGGTGCGCAGTACCGCAGCAGCGACGATGGCGAACCCGGCGGCACAGCGGGCCGACCGATTCTGGCGGCTATCGAAGCACAGGATTGCGATCAGGTCGCGGTGCTGGTGATTCGCTGGTACGGCGGCATTCAACTGGGCACTGGCGGACTGGCCCGCGCTTACGGCGGCGGCGCCAACAAGTGCCTGCAAGCGGCGGCAAAGGTCGAGTTGATCAGTCGGGTGCCGTTGAGTTGCGCGTGTGGGTTCGCCGAGCTGCCGTTGGTCAAGTTGCGGGTCGCGGATTTGGGTGGGTTGGTGGTGGAGGAAAACTTCACGGCCAACGGCGTCGAGTTGCAGTTGGCGGTCGGTGAAGCGCACATCGATTTGTTGCAAAGCCAATTGGCCGATTTGAGCCGTGGGCGGATTTTGCTGCAGCGCTAGAACAAAGTAGGAGCTGCGGCACGCTGCGATCTTTTAGGGCACGGCAAAAATTACAACTGAAACAAATTGCCCACATCCGCTGTGCACCCGGCTGTGGATAACCTGAGCACATACCGCTGTAACCCTTCTGTCATGCGGCTTTGCGCGAATTGTTCATTTTTCGCTCAATCGTTCATGCCACCTGTAATTTTTTCGTATAAACAATGAGTTATCCCCGTTTAGCACCATTAGAAGAAAGCACCACAGCGCTTATACCCAGTGGTTCATGTTGCGCACAAATACTGTGGAGCAACCTGTGGATAACCCGTTCATGACTGGCGCAGTCGCAGGTTGTGTATAGCTCCGGCGCAGTTGCTCGTTTTTTGATCAGTTGCACGCGGGCAAAACTGGAGCCTGATCAACGGCTTCGCCCTCAAGTGGTGCTCGGTATCGTGCGCAACTAACTGCGAAAGCTCTGCATCAGGCTCGGGCGATCAGTGTCTGCCGGCGTTCCTGACTCAATGGCCAGGAAATTGCTTTATCCACAGGCATAACTCCAAGCAGCCGAGCCTGTCATGCCGATCTCCTCTACCAATGCAGACCCGATCCCGCGCCTGCAACTGCGCCATATCAGCAAACGCTATCCCGGATGTCTGGCCAATGACGCCATCGACCTGAGCATCGCGCCCGGTGAAATCCACGCTCTGCTCGGGGAAAATGGTGCAGGCAAAAGCACGCTGATGAAGATCATCTACGGCGTGACTCAAGCCGATGCCGGCGAAATTCTTTGGCAGGGTCAACGGGTGAACATGCGCAATCCGGCCCAGGCGCGGCAGTTGGGGATCGGTATGGTGTTCCAGCATTTCTCGCTGTTCGAAACCTTGAGCGTGGCGCAGAACATTGCGCTGGCAATGGGCGCGGCGGCCGGTACGCCGAAACAGCTTGAACCAAAAATTCGCGAAGTCTCGCGGCGCTACGGCATGGCGCTGGAGCCGGAACGACTTGTCCACAGTCTGTCGATCGGCGAGCGGCAAAGGGTGGAAATCATTCGCTGCCTGATGCAGGACATTCGTCTGCTGATCCTCGACGAACCGACCTCGGTGCTGACGCCACAAGAGGCCGACGAATTGTTCGTGACCCTGCGCCGACTCGCGGCCGAGGGTTGCAGCATCCTGTTTATCAGCCACAAGCTTGGTGAAGTGCGCGCCTTGTGTCACAGCGCCACGGTGCTGCGCGGCGGGCGGGTCGCAGGGCATTGCGTGCCATCTGATTGCTCGGATCGTGAGCTGGCGCAAATGATGGTCGGTGAAGCGGCGGCGATGATTGGTGACTTTCCGAAGGTCGACGGCGGCGCGCCGTTTTTGCAGGTCAGCGGGTTGAGCAGGCACAACCCGGATCCGTTCGGCTGCTCGCTCAGCGATATCGACTTGCAGGTGCGCAGCGGCGAAATCGTCGGCATCGCAGGCGTCGCGGGTAATGGGCAGGACGAATTGCTCGCGCTGCTCAGCGGCGAGCAAACCCTGCCACGCGAAGCTGCGCCGACCATCAGTTTCAATGGCCAGGCAGTGGGCAATTTACGCCCGGATGCGCGGCGCAAACTCGGTCTGGCGTTCGTCCCCGCCGAGCGCCTCGGCCACGGCGCAGTGCCTGAGTTGAGCCTGGCCGATAACGCCCTGCTCACGGCTTTTCAACAAGGCCTGGTCAGCCACGGTCTGATCCGGCGCGGCAAAGTCGAAGCGCTTGCCGAACAGATCATCCAGCGCTTCGGCGTGAAAACTCCGGACACACAAACCGCCGCGCGCAGTCTGTCCGGTGGCAACTTGCAGAAATTCATCCTCGGTCGGGAAATCCTCCAGCAACCGAAATTGCTGATCGCCGCGCATCCCACCTGGGGCGTGGATGTTGGAGCGGCGGCGACCATTCACCGCGCACTGATCGCCTTGCGCGATGCTGGCGCGGCGATTCTGGTGATCTCCGAAGACCTCGACGAACTGTTCCAGATCAGCGACCGCCTCGGCGCGCTGTGCGCCGGGCGCCTGTCGGCATTGCAAGCCACGACAGATACGCAACTCAGCGATGTTGGCGGCTGGATGGCCGGCCAGTTCGGCAGTTCTCATTCCCACGCGACGGTTTAACGGAGTTCCCCATGCTGCTTTCCCTCGAACCCCGGGGCCGTCAATCGCGCCTGATGCTCTGGTGCTCGCCCCTGCTGGCGGCGCTGCTGACCCTTGGTTGCGGCTCGCTGCTGTTTTTCGCCCTCGGTCACGATCCGCTGCAAACCTTGCACACCTTGTTGATCGCGCCGGTCAGCGATCTGTATGGCGTGTCCGAATTGTTGGTCAAGGCGTTGCCGATTCTGCTCTGCGCGTTGGGTCTGGCGGTGGCGTATCAGGCACGCATCTGGAACATTGGCGCCGAAGGACAGTTACTCCTTGGCGCTTTGGCCGGCAGTGCGCTGGCGGTGAACATCATCGACATGCAGAGCCGCTGGGCGCTGGTGTTGATCCTGCTCACCGGCACCTTCGCCGGTGCCGCGTGGGCCGGGCTGACCGCGTGGTTGCGCACAGGTTTCAACGCCAACGAAATCCTGACCAGCATCATGCTCAATTACATCGCGCTGAATCTGCTGCTGTTCTGCGTACACGGGCCGTTAAAAGATCCGGCCGGTTTCAATTTTCCCGAGTCGGCGATGTTCGGCGACGCCAGTCGCTTGCCGCTACTGATGGAGGATGGCCGGGTGCACGCCGGGGTGTATTTCGCCCTGCTCGCTTTGGTCGCAGTGTGGGTGTTGTTGCAGAAAAGCTTTGTCGGTTTCCAGATCAAAGTACTCGGGCTGGATAAACGCGCAGCGGGGTTTGTCGGCTTTCGCGAGAAGCGTCTGATCTGGCTGGCGCTGTTGATCAGCGGTGGTTTGGCGGGATTGGCCGGGGTCTGCGAAGTCACCGGCCCGATAGGTCAGTTGGTGCCGCAGGTTTCGCCGGGCTATGGCTACGCGGCAATCACCGTGGCGTTTCTCGGCAGGCTCAATCCGATCGGCATTCTGTTTTCCAGTCTGTTGATGGCGCTGCTGTACATCGGCGGCGAGAGCGCGCAGATGACCTTGAATCTGCCGCAAGCGATCACCCAGTTGTTTCAGGGAATGATGCTGTTTTTCCTGCTCGCGTGTGACGTGCTGATTGTTTATCGCCCGCGCCTGAACCTGCGTTGGGCGCGCCGCCCTGCTGCCACTCCCGTAACCGCCGGAGCGCTGTGATGGACATCGATCTGCTGAGCAATATTTTCTACGCCATGGTGCGTTGCGGCACGCCGCTGTTGTTAGTGGCGTTGGGGGAGTTGATCTGCGAGAAGAGCGGTGTGCTCAATCTCGGTCAGGAAGGCATGATGCTGTTCGGCGCGGTGATCGGTTTTATCGTCGCGTTCAGCAGCGGCAATCTGTGGCTCGGCGTGTTGTTGGCGATGTTGGCCGGGATGCTGTTGTCGTCGCTGTTTGCCTTGGTCGCGCTGGTTTTCAATGCCAATCAAGTCGCCACCGGGCTGGCGCTGACAATTTTTGGCGTCGGGTTGTCGACTTTTGTCGGCGCGGCGTGGGTGGGTAAACCGCTGGCAGGGTTCGAGCCGATTGCGATTCCTTTGTTGAGCGAAATCCCGCTGATCGGGCGGATGCTGTTTGCTCAGGATCTGCTGGTGTATCTGTCGTTCGCGCTGTTTGCATTGGTGGCGTGGGTAGTGGTGAAAAGCCGTGTCGGGCTGATCATTCAAGCGGTCGGCGAAAATCCGGATGCGGCGAGTGCCATGGGTTTGCCGGTGCTGCTGGTGCGCACCTTGGCGGTGTTGTTTGGCGGGGCGATGGCCGGGTTAGCCGGGGCGTATCTGTCGCTGGCGTACACGCCGATGTGGGCTGAGAACATGACCGCCGGGCGCGGCTGGATAGCCTTGGCGCTGGTGGTGTTCGCCAGTTGGCGCGTCGGGCGCTTGTTGCTCGGCGCCTATTTGTTTGGCCTCGCCAGCATCCTGCACCTGGTGGCGCAGGGGTTGGGGCTGGCGATTCCGTCGAGTCTGCTGGCGATGCTGCCGTATGTCGCGACTATTCTGGTGCTGGTGCTGTTGTCGCGCGATGCGTTGCGTACGCGGTTGTATGCGCCGGTGTCGTTGGGGCAGCCGTGGCAGTCCGGGCGTTAGGGCGTTGATTTCACTGGCCCCATCGCTGGCAAGCCAGCTCCCACAGGTACAGCGGTGATCACAAGTTTTGTCTACGACCCGGACACTGTGGGAGCTGGCTTGCCAGCGATGGGTTCCTGACAGGCAACACCTGTGCAATGCCCCACGCCAGTTCAAACAACAGGAAAACCGCCAGCAATGAACTGGCGCCATGGGCCAGGGCATACGCTTGCCATGCTGCGAACAGAAACCGCGCCACCGCGTCGTACCGGCCATAAAGCTGCTGCGGATCTCGAATCCGCAGCACCGCCCAGACACACACCACCGACCCCAACAGATTGGCCATCAACATATACAGCGGTTCAAACGCCGGCAAATCACCCGGCAAGTCCAGCGCCTGACTGACCGCAGTCAATACCCCATGTAACGCAGCAAAACTCCAAGGCGTGACAAACGCCGCCGTCACGAGCAAGTCATACCAGGCACTGCCGCGCACCAGATTGCGATATTGCGTTGAAGTCCACATCGTCCATGCTCCAGAAATTCAAGGAGCACCTACGCTAAAGCCTGGAGTATGCTCCAGGGTCAAACACTTTCGAGATGTCCAGCATGCGCATCGGTGAGTTAGCCCAGGCCAGCGCGGTCAGCCGCGACACTTTGCGCTTCTATGAACAGCGCGGACTAATCGCGGCGCAGCGCTCGGCCAACGGTTATCGCGACTACCCGCCGGAGATGGTGCAACTTGTGCTCTACATCAAGACTGCGCAGCGTCTGGGCTTTACCCTCGGCGAGATCGGCAGCAGCGTCGCCGCGTTGTGGCAATCGCCGAACCCGGACAGCGCCGTCACGCAATTGCTGCAAGACAAGCTCAAACTGATCGAAACTCGTATGGCAGAACTCGGCGAGCTGCGTCACGAGTTGCAGCAACGGCTCGGTCAAAGCTGTCCATTGAATCCATGATCGTTCACTTTCAAGGAATCCCCTCATGTCTCCAAAGCATGCATTGATCATTGGCGCCTCGCGGGGCCTTGGCCTGGGTCTGGTGAAAACCTTGCTCGCCGACGGCTGGCAAGTCACCGCCACGGTGCGCAACCCTGCGCACGCCGAGGCGCTGCAAGCGCTGGGCAAGGTGCAGATCGAGAAACTCGACATGGACGATCAGCAAGCAGTGATCGCTCTCGCCCAACAACTCAAAGGTTTCACGTTTGATCTGCTGTTCGTCAACGCCGGAGTCAAAGGCCCGGATGTACAGACGCCGGGCGGTGCAACGCTGGCAGAAGTCGGCCAGTTGTTTTTCACCAACGCGGTGGCGCCGATCAATCTGGCGCAGCGCTTTGCCGGGCAAATTCGTGAAGGCAGCGGTGTGCTGGCGTTCATGAGCTCGGTGCTCGGCAGCGTGACCATGCCCGACGCGCCGGAACTGGCGCTGTAAAAGGCAAGCAAGGCTGCGCTGAATTCGATGACCAACAGTTTCGTCACGCAGTTGGGCGAGCAAAAACTCACCGTACTGTCGCTGCATCCGGGTTGGGTGAAGACTGATATGGGCGGTGAAGGTGCAGACATCGACGTCGAGACCAGCACCCGCGGTCTGGTCGATCAGGTGAATGCGTTTGCCGGCAAGGGCGGCCATCACTTCGTCAATTACAAAGGCGAGACCATTCCCTGGTAACACCGGTCGGGTTGGGCTTGCCCGCGATGGCGATTTGTTTGAAACTGCGCGCCTCGTCCTTCGCGGCGACCCTGGATCAGCAGACAGGGCAACACTGAGCTGGCAACCCTGAACCCAACTTTCAGAGGAGCCGGCCACAATGCCTGCGACCCGTACCTGGTTAAAAAATCCCCTCGCCATTTTTACGGCCAACGCGCTTGATGCCCGTGGCGGTCTGGTTGTGCAAGACGGTGTGATCGTCGAAGTGCTCGGCCTCGGTCAACAACCGTCCGCACCGTGCAACGCAGTGTTCGATGCCCGCGAGCATGTGATCCTGCCCGGCCTGATCAACACCCATCACCACTTCTATCAAACCCTGACCCGCGCCTGGGCGCCGGTGGTCAATCAGCCGTTGTTCCCGTGGCTGAAAACCCTGTACCCGGTGTGGGCACGGCTGACCCCGGAAAAACTTGCCCTCGCCACCAAAGTCGCGCTCGCCGAGTTGCTGCTGTCCGGCTGCACCACCGCTGCTGATCACCATTATTTGTTCCCGGACGGTCTGGAAAACGCCATCGACGTGCAAGTCGAAACCGTGCGTGAACTGGGCATGCGCGCCATGCTCACCCGTGGCTCAATGAGCCTCGGCGAGAAGGACGGCGGCTTGCCACCGCAGCAAACCGTGCAGGAAGGTTCGGTGATTCTCGACGACAGCCAGCGGTTGATTCACGAGTACCACGAGCGTGGTGACGGCGCGCAAATCCAGATCGCTCTGGCACCGTGCTCGCCGTTCTCGGTGACTCCGGAAATCATGTCGGCCAGCGCCGAACTGGCAAACAAGCTCGATGTGCGCCTGCACACCCACCTCGCCGAAACCCTCGACGAGGAAGATTTCTGCCTGCAGCGCTTCGGCCTGCGTACCGTGGATTATCTGGACAGCGTCGGCTGGCTCGGCCCGCGCACCTGGCTGGCCCATGGCATCCACTTCAACCCCGACGAAATCGCCCGCCTCGGCGCGGCCGGCACCGGCATCTGCCATTGCCCGAGTTCGAACATGCGCCTCGCTTCCGGCATCTGCCCGAGTATCGACCTGACCGATGCCGGCGCATTGTTCGGTTTGGGTGTGGACGGTTCGGCGTCGAACGATGCGTCGAACATGATCCTCGAAGCGCGCCAGGCGTTGTACATCCAGCGCCTGCGTTACGGTGCTGAAAAAATCACTCCAGAACGTGTGCTTGGCTGGGCGACCAAAGGTTCGGCGAGTCTGCTGGGCCGCACCGATATCGGTGAACTGGCGGTCGGGAAGCAGGCGGATCTGGCGTTGTTCAAGCTGGATGAGCTGCGCTTCTCCGGCAGCCATGACCCGATTTCGGCGCTGCTGCTGTGCGGCGCTGATCGTGCGGATCGGGTGATGATTGGCGGCAAGTGGCGCGTGGTTGACGGCCAGGTTGAAGGGCTGGATCTGAAAGGCCTGATTGCTGATCACAGCCAGGCTGCTCGACAGTTGATCGCAGGCGACTGATCTGACGCCATCGCGGGCAAGCCCGCTCCCACAGTGTCCGCGTCGATTACAAAATTTGTGGTTAACACAGACCCCTGTGGGAGCGGGCTTGCCCGCGATGCTTTTACAAACCTAAAAGCGACAGCATGATAAACGTCGCAAACAACACAAAGTGCGTCATGCCTTCGATGGCATTGGTCTCGCCGTCATTCAAGTTGATTGCGCTGACGATCAACGTCAGGAAGATCATCACCGTCTGCACCGGGGTCATCGCCATTTGAAACGGCTGGCCGGTGTACAGCGCCATCGCTTCCATCACCGGCACCGTCAGGATCACCGTCGACAATGACGCGCCCATGGCGATATTGACCACCGATTGCATGCGGTTGGCCAAGGCTGCGCGCAATGCCGTGAGAATCTCCGGTGCTGCCGAGATCGCCGCCACCAGAATCGCCGTGATCACCGGCGGAGCACCCGTGCCCTCCAGACCCAGATCGAGGGTTTTGGACATCACCTCGGCCAACGCGCCGATCACCACAATGCCAAACACAAGAATGCCGATCGACAGACCAATACTGGGTGATTTCTGCTCAGCGTCTTGCGGCTCTTTCTTGCGGCGTTTGTCCGGGTAGCTGTAGCTGAAAAAGTAGCTGTGCGGCCCGACCTGCATCCGCAGAAACAACGCGTAAAGCACCACCATTGCACCAATGGTGAACGCGGAATAAATCTTCCAGTTGGCTTCGGGGATGAACTCCGGCACCACCATCGACACGCCCATGGCGGTGAGGATCATCACGCTGTAGCTGCGCGCCGAATCGTCGTTGTAGGACTGCTCGCCATGCTTGATCCCGCCCATCAGCGCGGCCAGGCCGAGGATGCCGTTGATGTCGAGCATCACCGCTGAATAGATCGTGTCGCGCACCAGCGTCGGCGAGGCTTCGTTGCTCATCATGATCGCCAGGATCACCACCTCCACCAGCACGGCGGCGAGGGTCAGGATCATCGTGCCGTAGGGATCGCCGACTTTTTCCGCGAGCAGTTCGGCGTGGTGGGCGACGCGCATCGATGCGGCGACGATGAAGGCGATCAGCACCAGGCCGCCGGTCAGCGCAACGATCTGGCCGGTGTGCAGCAACCAGTGTTCCAGTGGATAGGCAACGATGGCGGCTAGCAGGGCCAGCAACAGAAAGCTTTCTTGCTTGAGAATCGAGAACATGGCGGGCCTTTTTTGCCGAGAAGAGGAATGAGCTACTGACTGCGGCGCGGCGCTAACGTTTCGTTACACATTAGCGCACCAGTCGATGGCTTGAGTTCCTTCAGTTGCACTGGATTGGTTCTGACATGGAAAAGCTCGCAGCCTTCGGCAGCTCCTACATTTGATCGGCGTCCCCCTGTAGGAGCTGCCGAAGGCTGCGAGCTTTGGCTTTGTTGTCCTGTTGGTCAGCAATTTGCATTGCCCTGTCCACACACAAAAAAAGGGAGTTCGATTTCATGCAAATACGTCCGCTGCACAAACTGCTGTGCGCCGCCATTGGCCTGGGGATAAGTCTGAGCGCCGCTGCCGCCGACCCGCTGAAAGTCGGCTTCGTCTACATCGGCCCCATCGGCGACCATGGCTGGACGTATCAGCATGAACAGGGGCGCAAGGCGCTGGCGGAAAAGTTCGGCGCGCAGATCACCACCAACTACGTGGAGAACGTCGCCGAAGGCGCGGATGCCGAGCGGGTGATCCGCAACATGGCCAAGGATAAGTACGACCTGATCTTCACCACGTCCTTCGGCTACATGAACCCGACGCTGAAAGTCGCCAAGCAATTCCCCAAAGTCACCTTCGAGCACGCCACCGGTTACAAGCAGGACAAGAACCTCGGCACCTACCTCGCACGCACATACGAAGGCCGATACGTCGGCGGTTTCCTCGCAGCGAAGATGACCAAGACCAAGAAGATCGGCTACGTCGCCTCGTTCCCGATCCCGGAAGTGATCCGCGACATCAACGCCATTCAACTGGCCCTGAACAAATACAACCCCGGCACCGAGATCAAAGTGGTGTGGGTCAACTCGTGGTTCGATCCGGGCAAGGAAGCCGACGCCGCCAACGCGCTGATCGATCAAGGCGTGGACGTGGTGTTCCAGCACACCGACAGCCCGGCGCCGATTCAGGCGGCCGAACGACGTGGCGTATACGCGGTGGGTTACGCCTCGGACATGGCGCACTTCGGGCCGAAAGCGGTGCTGACTTCGATCGTCAACGACTGGGCGCCGCACTACATTCAGGCCACGCAAAGCGTGATCGACCACAGCTGGAAATCCCAGGATTACTGGGGCGGGCTGAAGGAAGGTACGGTTGAACTGCCGATCAGCGATCTGGTGCCGGCGCCGGTGAAAGCCGAGGCCGAGCAGATGATTGCCGATATCAAAAGTGGCGCGTTGCAACCGTTTACCGGGCCGATCAAGGATCAGGCCGGGGTCGAGAAAATCCCCGCGGGCGTGAGTGCGACGAATGCGGAGCTGGCGTCGATGAACTATTACGTGGAAGGGATGAAGGCTGAGATGCCGAAGTAAATCTCCCCAAAACACACCTCGACCCTGTGGGAGCTGCGGTGCGACGATTCGACTTGCCAGCGATGAGGCAATCACATTCGACATCATTGTTGTCTGGTAGACCGCCATCGCTGGCAAGCCAGCTCCCACAGGGTTCTTCGGTGTTCTCAAGTCTGTGTTTCTTCAGGAAAAACGTATGAACAGTCTTCCCATCATCGACATCAGTCCGCTCTACAGTGACGATCAACAAGCGTGGAACTCGGTCGCCAGCCAAATCGACCACGCCTGCCGCGAATGGGGTTTCTTCTATATCAAGGGTCATCCGATTTCAGCGCAGCGCATTGCCGCCCTGCTCGACCACGCGCAACGCTTCTTCGCACTGCCCGCCGCCGAAAAGCTCAAGATCGACATCACCCGGACCCGCCATCACCGTGGGTACGGCGCCATCGCCACCGAACAACTCGACCCGGACAAGCCCAGCGATCTGAAAGAAACCTTCGACATGGGCCTGCACTTGCCGGCCGATCATCCCGAAGTGCTGTCGGAAAAACCGTTGCGCGGTCCCAACCGTCATCCAGCCCAAGAAGGTTGGGAAGCGCTGATGGAACAGCATTACCTCGACATGCAGGCCCTCGCGCAAACCTTGCTACGGGCCATGACCCTGGCGCTGAATATCGAACCGGACTTTTTCGACACCCGCTTCAACCAGCCGGTCAGCGTCCTGCGCATGATCCATTACCCGCCGCGCCACACCGCCAGCTCCGCCGAACAGCAAGGCGCCGGCGCGCACACCGACTACGGCTGCATCACGCTGCTGTATCAGGACAGCGCCGGCGGCCTGCAAGTGAAGAACGTGAACGATCAGTGGATCGATGCACCACCGATCGATGGCACCTTCGTGGTCAACCTCGGCGACATGATGGCGCGCTGGAGCAACGACCGATATCGTTCGACCCCGCATCGGGTGATCAGCCCGCTGGGCGTGGACCGCTACTCGATGCCGTTCTTCGCCGAACCGCATCCGGACACCCGCATAGAATGCCTGCCCGGTTGCCAGGACTCAGAGCATCCGGCGAAATATCCCACCACCACCTGCGCTGAATTCCTGCTGTCACGTTTCGCCGATACCTACGCCTATCGCCGTGAGCAGCAAGCATCGTGATGGATCGTCTGGTCAGGTTTTGCCAATTGTTTCTGCGTGCATCTGTAGAATGGCTGCCATCTGCACCTGATGAGAAAAGAATATGTACGACTGGCTGAACGCCCTGCCCAAGGCTGAACTGCACCTGCACCTCGAAGGCTCGCTTGAGCCAGAGCTGTTGTTCGCCCTGGCCGAACGCAACAAGATCGCTCTGCCGTGGAACGATGTCGAAACCCTGCGCAAGGCTTATGCCTTCAACAATCTGCAAGAGTTTCTCGACCTGTACTACAAGGGCGCCGACGTGCTGCGTACCTCGCAGGATTTCTACGACCTGACCTGGGCGTATCTGCTGCGCTGTAAAGAACAGAACGTGATCCACACCGAACCGTTCTTCGATCCGCAGACCCACACCGACCGTGGCATTGCGTTCGAAGTGGTACTCAACGGCATCGCCGCAGCACTGAAGGATGGCGAGCAGCAACTGGGCATCACCAGCGGTTTGATCCTGAGCTTCCTGCGCCATTTGAGCGAAGACGAAGCGCAGAAAACCCTCGACCAGGCGCTGCCGTTCCGCGATGCGTTTGTTGCCGTCGGCCTCGACAGCTCCGAGATGGGCCATCCGCCGAGCAAGTTCCAGCGTGTGTTCGACCGTGCGCGTCACGAAGGCTTCCTGACCGTGGCCCACGCCGGTGAAGAAGGCCCGCCGGAATACATCTGGGAAGCCATCGACCTGCTGAAAATCCAGCGTATCGACCATGGCGTGCGCGCCATCGAAGACGAACGCCTGATGCAACGCATCATCGACGAGCAGATCCCGCTGACCGTGTGCCCGCTGTCGAACACCAAGCTCTGCGTGTTCGATCACATGTCCCAGCACAACATCCTCGACATGCTCGAGCGCGGTGTGAAAGTCACGGTCAATTCCGATGACCCGGCGTACTTCGGCGGTTACGTCACCGAGAACTTCCACGCGCTGCACACGCACTTGGGCATGACCCAGGATCAGGCCAGACGCCTGGCGCAGAACAGCCTGGATGCGCGACTGGTCAAGCCGTAAGCACGGCGCGTTACAGCGCCATTTCCAGTTCGGTTTCCTTGGCGAAACGATGAATCTCGCGCTGCCCGGCATCTGTCAGCTGCAAGGCGCGAGAATCATTGGGCAGCATCAACCATCCCGATTGCATGAACAGCTGCAACAGTGCCGCGCCCAGCGAGCCACCCATGTGCGGGCGGCGCTCGCTCCAGTCCGGGCAGGCGCAAGCCACCTGTGCATTACGGTGCGCCAACGCCTGAATGAACACCCCACGCTTGGCCAGTTGCGTCGACCCCTTGTGCGTGACTACCACTCGATGCTCGAGCTGCTCGATCCACCTGGAGTCAAGCAGGCGCTGGTAAAGGTCAGCTGCCAGCGTCCCCCCCAAATGGTCATCGCAAAACCGCGCACGCAACAATGAGGAAGGCGCCGCCTGCGGTCGGGCAATCGGCGTGCTGCGTTTGTACATTTCGGGAACCTCTCGCGGCGCGCTGGCGATCGTGGCACTGGCCAGCGCTTCGATGGCTGCGCCGATCTCGGGAGCCGCCAGACGAAAGAAGCGTTTGCGCCCACGGGCCTCGACTTTCAGCAGACCGCCAGCGGACAGACGCCCCAGATGCGCGCTGGCCGAAGACGGCGACAGCCCCGCCAGCAACGCGAGTTCCTCGGTCTGCCGGGCCGAGCCATCCATCAGCGCCCACATCATCGCGCTCCGTTTGGGATCGGCCAGCAACGCGGCGATCTGGCTGATGCAAGGTGCATGTTCCATGTATTCACTCCCTGTTGGATCGTATCGTCTGCTGCTCGCAGACATCTTGACCAGTAATCAGTCCTCGGCCAAGACGCGGAAATCGCCATCACCCCAGGCAAGGCAGACCGCTGACGCAGCGGACTGTGCGCAACAATCAGCAGCACTGGCGCGACCCTCGATCACACCCGGGTGGCTCGGTCTGAGCGTGCCCGGGCCAAGGTGCCAGTGCAGGCATGAGGCGGGCGCTAGTATAAGCGGGTTGCTCGCCGCGTCCTGCGTCCGAGCCGGCGTGGGTGGTGATTGTTCCTGAGAGAAATTTCGCTATTTACCTGCGACTAATGATCAGCTTTCGAGAAAACGGGAAAATGACTACTTAAATCAGCGCATCGGCTGGCAAGCATCTCCCTCAGAAGGTTCACCGGCTTACTCAATTGAGCGCGATGGGCGCACAGCAGATTCAGTGGAGCGCGCTCGCACAGCAGCTCCGGCAGCAGCACTTTCAGGCGCCCGGCGAGCACATCTTCGGCGACGTCGAGCCAGGATTTATAGGCAATCCCCGCACCAGCGACCGCCCATAGCCGCACTACATCGGCGTCATCGCTGAAGCGGTCACCACTGACGGTCAGGCCGACCTCGCGCTTGCCATCGTGAAAACTCCAATAGTCGTGAACCCGGCTGCCGAGCATGTACAACAGGCAATTGTGCTGGGCCAGTTGTTCGAGCTGCAGCGGTTCGCCGTGTTTGCTCAGATAATCCGGCGAGGCGCACAGCACGCGGCGGTTGTTCGGGGCGATTGGCATGGCCACCAGGCTGGAATCCTCCGGCTCGCCGTAACGCAGGGCGATGTCCACCGGTTGGCGGAACAGGTCAGCGATGCGGTCGCCCAATAACAGCCGCACTGAAAGCTTGGGGTGTTCTCGCTGAAAATCGTCGAGCCATGGCAGCAACTGATTACGGCCAAAATCCGAAGGCGCCGACAGCTGCAGAATGCCGCTGACCTGATCCTGACCGCTAGCGAGCAGGCGCCGACCTTCGTCCAGACTGCCCAACGCCGCGCGCGCATATTCGAGGAAGCCTTCGCCCTCGGCAGTCAGGCGCAGGCTGCGCGTGGAACGCGCCAACAAACGCGCGCCGAGTTGCCCTTCGATGCGTTTGAGCGCTGCGCTGGCCACTGCGGCGGACATGTCCATCACCCGCGCCGCCGCCGACAGGCTGCCCAGATCAGCCGCCCGGACAAACAACTGCAAATCGTCAAAGCGCAGCATCTCAGCCTCGATTATCAAAATAATATTGAAAGAGCCTGCTCTTTTAGCCGGTTTTATCTTGCAGAGAAATAGCCAATCATCCGTCCCAACGTAATCCACCCGTTTTTGGAGTCGAGCATGTCCCAGCCATTCACTGCCATCGCCACCCTGATCGCCAAACCCGGCCAGCAAGATGCACTCGAACACGCGCTGCGTGCGCTGATCGAGCCGACTCGCGTCGAGGCCGGTTGCGGTCAATACGATTTGCATCAGGACCTGGCCAACCCGCTGGCCTTCTACATGATCGAACACTGGGCCAGCGACGAAGCCCTGCAAGCCCACGACGCCAGCGCGCATGTGCAGAACTTCCGCGCCAAGGCCGGCGACTTCCTTGAGCACTTCGAACTCAAGCGCCTGCGCACTATCGCCTGAATCCATCTTCTATCAACTTTTTGGAGTCATCCATGAAAGCCATCGCCTATTACGCCTCGTTGCCAATCAGCGACGCCAAATCCCTGCAGGACATCGAACTGCCGGAGCCGGTTGCCGGCCCGCGCGACCTGTTGGTGGAAGTCAAAGCCATTTCGGTGAACCCGGTTGATACCAAGGTTCGGCAGAACGTCGCGCCTGAAGCTGGCGCGGCGAAAGTGCTGGGCTGGGACGTAGCAGGTGTGGTCAAGGCTGTCGGCAGCGAAGTGACCTTGTTCAAGGCTGGCGACAAGGTGTTCTATGCCGGCTCGATCACTCGCGCTGGCGCCAACAGCGAACTGCATGTGGTGGATGAGCGGATCGTCGGGCATATGCCCAAGTCGCTGGGTTTTGCCGAAGCGGCAGCTCTGCCACTGACCGCGATCACCGCGTGGGAGCTGTTGTTTGAGCGTCTGCAAATAGGTGAAGGCAAAAGTGACGAAGGCCAGAGCCTGCTGATCGTCGGCGCGGCCGGCGGTGTTGGCTCGATCCTCACCCAACTGGCCAGCCAATTGACCGGCCTGAAAGTGATCGGCACTGCATCGCGTGCGCAAACCCGCGACTGGGTGAACGGACTTGGCGCTGACTTGGTGATCGACCACAGCCAGCCATTGAGCGAAGAACTGAAGCGCGCCGGCATCCAGCACGTGACCCATGTCGCCAGCCTGACTCAGACCGATCAGCATCTGGATCAGTTGGTCGAAGCGTTGGCGCCGCAAGGCAAACTGGCGTTGATCGACGATCCGAAAGCGCTCGATGTGAGCAAACTCAAGCGCAAGAGCCTGTCGCTGCACTGGGAGTTCATGTACACCCGCTCACTGTTCGAAACGGCGGACATGATCGAGCAGCACAAACTGCTCAACCGAGTGGCCGAGCTGATTGACGACGGGACATTGAAAACCACGGTCGGCGAGCACTTTGGCACGATCAACGCGGCCAACCTGCGTCGCGCGCATGCGCTGCTGGAAAGCGGCACGGCCAAGGGCAAAATTGTATTAGAAGGTTTCTGACGAGTTGAAAATCGCAGCCTGCGCCCGTCACCAAAGAGTCTGGCGCGGGGCCTGCGAGATGATTGTGCCGTCAGTCCGAGAGTTGATCCTTGTCACAATTGCGACCGTATTCAGGACTACAATCCAGACCTTTGCGGTGCATCTTTTACGTATGGGAGGTCAGCAATGAAGATCCTGATAAAAGAAATGGCAAAGTCCCAATGGCAAGTTCGCCTTGACCAGCACGCCGTGACATTTCGCAGTGAGGCCGAAGCTCGGGCCTTTACTCGCACGCTCGAAGCGCGCCTGCACGCGCCCCATCAGATTCCCGATCCCAACCAGCAGCGCGCTGCGGGCTGAGGCCATCGACTCAGGCCTCGGCCTGCGCTTTGGCCAGCGCCCGCGCATTCTGCAAACGTCGGGTGAGCATCGCGACGCTCACCACCAACACGCCGCACAGGCTGATGACCATTGCCATCGGCATGGCCGTGCCGTCGTGCAACACGCCGACCAACGCCGCCGCGCCGGCCGCCACGCTGAATTGCAGGCAACCGAGCAGCGCCGAAGCACTGCCTGCCCGTGCGCCCTGACCGTTCATCGCACAGGCCGAGGCATTGGGCAGGATGCAGCCGAGGCTGGCGATGCAGATAAACAGCGGAATCAGCAGCGGCCACAACGCCTCGGTGTGCATCGCGCTGACTGCCAATAACGCCAGACCTGCCGCCAGATACACCCACACCGCACGCGACAGCAGATACGCCGGGCCACGTTTGGCCAGCAGTCGTGCATTGACCTGCGCTACCAGAATGAAACCCGCCGCGTTGGTGCCGAACAACCAGCCGAAATGCTCAGCGGGTACGCCGTAGAGTTTGATAAAGACGAACGGCGAGCCGGCGATGTAGGAAAACATCCCGGCAACCGCGATACCGCCAGTCAGGGCGTGGCCCATGAAAATCGGATCCTTGATCAGCCGACCATATTGGCGCAGCGCACCGGACAACGGTTGGCGCGGCACGTGCGCCGGCAGACTTTCCGGCAATCCCAATGCCACGGCCAGTCCGGCCAGCGCGCTGAAACCGGTGAGCACGAGGAAGATCGACTGCCAGCCGGTGGTGTTGACCAGCAGACCGCCGAGCATCGGCGCGAGAATCGGCGCCAGGCCCATCACTAGCATCAACTGCGAGAAAACCTTCGCCGAACCCACTGCATCGCACTTGTCACTGACCACCGCCCGCGCGATGACCATGCCCGCGCAGCCGCCCAAGGCCTGGACGAAGCGCGCGCCGATCAGCCATTCGAGGTCCGGCGCATACGCGCAGGCCAGCGAAGCCACGGTGAACAAGCCGACGCCCGTCAGCAGTGGAATGCGTCGACCAAAGCGGTCAGCCACCGGGCCGTACAACAGTTGGCCGATGGACAGGCCCAAAAAGTAAGCAGCCAGCGTCAGCTGAACGTGCTTTTCATCGGTGCCGAAGGCCAGTGCCATCGATGGAAATGCCGGCAGATAGAAGTCAATCGCCAGCGGGCCGAAGGCGCTCAAGGCACCGAGAATAAGAATCGTACGGAAGTTCATCAGGCGTCCAGGTGGGCTGCTGTTCAGCCAATACAGGCATAGCCCGACAGTCTAGCCGCGCGAGGACGCCTTGAACATTCCGATAGCTCGCTAACAATCAAATCAATCAGGCGAGTTTGATGATGTAGCCTTCTTCGCTGATCGCGGCGATTACCTGCTCGGCGCTCAAAGCGCTTTCGACGCCGACCTCTTTGGCAGCCAGATCGACCCGCACACTGGCGGCAGGATCGAGGCTCTGCACGGCTTGAGTGACGGCTTTGACGCAGTGACCGCAGGACATACCTTCAACATTGAACACTTGCATGGAATGACTCCTTGAGTGAGGTTGCCGGCAGTTTCGAGCTTGCCACGATGGCAAGGTCAAGTTCTGCAAAAAACTGCCGGGCTGGCAATCGGCGCCGCGCTCGGCCAAGCTGCGTGCATCAATGACCTAAACTCAGGAGATTCAGCATGCGCTGGTCAGCTTTCAGCCTGTTTGGCTTCCTCAGCCTGTTTGCCGCTATTCCTTCGGTGCATGCCGCCGGGGAAGATTACGGCGTGCTGATCATTTCCCGCGAGCGCCTCGAAGTGGCGACCAACTGCGAGATCGGCGTGTATATCCAGGATCAACTCTCGGCGCGGCTGTTCCAGGAACAGAGCACTTCATTCAATCTGCCGCCGGGCACTGTCTCGCTGCGCCTGAAATTGCTGCCGGGACAAGTCGCCGGTTGCAATCCGGGATTGCTGGCGCCGGGTTCGCAGGAAATCAAACTGCAAGCGGGTGATGTGCAGAAGTACCGGATCGCCATGACGCAGGAAGGCATGTACCTCAAGCGTGCTGATCTGGGGTATTGAGTTTTTGATGCTTGACCTTGCCTGCATGGCAAGGTTGATCCTGTGGACATCTTCTACAGGGAGTAAGACCGATGTCCGATTCCAGCGCCTTCGATCTGTCGATTGCCGGCATGACCTGCGCCTCCTGCGCCGGTCGGGTCGAACGGGCCTTGAGCAAAGTGCCGGGGGTGAAAAGTGTCAGCGTCAACCTCGCCAATGAACGGGCGCACGTTGAATTGCTCAATGAGGTCGCGCCGCAGATTCTGATCGGCGCCGTGACCAAGGCTGGCTACTCGGCCAGCGAATTTGCCCTTGAACAGCCGCAAACCGGTGACCAGCAACAGCGTCTGCAACATGAACGCTGGGCGGTGATCTGCGCCATCGTCCTCGCTTTGCCGCTGGTGCTGCCGATGTTGCTCGCGCCGTTCGGCATTCACTGGATGCTCCCGGCCTGGGCGCAATTCGCCCTCGCCACTCCGGTGCAATTCATCCTCGGCGCACGGTTTTACGTGGCCGCATGGAAAGCCGTGCGCGCCGGCGCCGGCAACATGGACTTGCTGGTCGCCCTCGGCACCAGCGCCGGTTATGGCTTGAGCATTTACGAATGGGCCACCGCCGCCGGGCGCATGCCGCATCTGTATTTCGAAGCTTCGGCGGTGGTCATCGCGCTGGTGCTGCTCGGCAAATACCTCGAAAGCCGCGCCAAACGCCAGACCGCCAGCGCCATTCGCGCACTTGAAGCCTTACGGCCGGAACGAGCGATTCAAGTCATCGATGGCCGCGAGCAGGATGTCGCAATCACTGCCCTGCGTCTTGACGATCTGGTGCTGGTCAAACCCGGCGAACGCTTCCCGGTGGACGGCGAAGTTGTCGAAGGCCAGAGCCATGCCGACGAGGCGTTGATCAGCGGCGAGAGCCTGCCAGTGCCGAAACAACCCGGCGACAAAGTGACCGGTGGCGCGATCAATGGCGAAGGTCGCTTGCTGGTGCGCACGACCGCGCTCGGCGCGGAAAGCGTGCTGGCGCGGATCATCCGCCTGGTGGAAGACGCCCAAGCGGCGAAAGCACCGATCCAGAAACTGGTGGATAAAGTCAGTCAGGTCTTCGTGCCGACCGTGCTGGTGATCGCCCTCGCGACACTGATCGGCTGGTGGCTGTACGGCGCGCCCATCGAAGTGGCATTGATCAACGCCGTCGCGGTGCTGGTGATCGCTTGCCCATGCGCCCTCGGTCTGGCGACACCGACCGCGATCATGGCCGGCACTGGCGTGGCCGCGCGTTACGGGATTCTGATCAAGGATGCCGAAGCACTGGAACGCGCGCATGAAGTCAGCACGGTGGTGTTCGACAAGACCGGCACCCTGACTTCCGGCACCCCGCGCATCGCGCACTTCAGCGCGGTGGATGGTGATGAAAACACTTTGCTGCAACTGGCCGGCGCACTGCAACGCGGCAGCGAACATCCACTGGCCAAAGCCGTGCTCGATGCGTGCAGCGAACGTGAACTGCATGTGCCAGATGTCAGCGACAGCCAATCGCTGACCGGTCGCGGCATCGCCGGCACGCTCGACGGTCGGCGTCTGGCGCTGGGCAATCGGCGGATGCTGGACGAGAACGGTCTGAGCGCCGGTGCCTTGGCCGAGTCCGCCAAAGACTGGGAAACCGAGGGCCGCACACTCTCGTGGCTGATCGAACAAAGCCCCTCATCACGCGTACTCGGTTTGTTCGCCTTCGGTGACACGCTCAAACCCGGCGCTTTGCACGCAGTGCAACAACTGGCCAAACGCGATATCCACAGCCATTTGCTGACCGGCGATAACCGGGGCAGCGCCCGCGTGGTCGCCGAGGCATTGGGCATCACCAGCGTGCACGCCGAAGTCCTGCCCGCCGACAAAGCCGCCACCGTCGCCGAACTGAAGAAAACCGGCGTCGTCGCCATGGTCGGTGACGGCATCAACGACGCCCCGGCCTTGGCCGCCGCCGACATCGGCATCGCCATGGGCGGCGGCACCGACGTCGCCATGCACGCGGCCGGGATCACCCTGATGCGCGGCGATCCACGACTGGTGCCGGCGGCGCTCGAGATCAGCCGCAAGACCTACGCGAAGATCCGTCAGAACCTGTTCTGGGCCTTCGTCTACAACCTGATCGGCATTCCACTGGCCGCTTTCGGCTTTCTCAACCCGGTGCTGGCCGGCGCGGCGATGGCGCTGTCGAGCGTCAGCGTGGTGAGCAATGCGCTACTGTTGAAAACCTGGAAGCCCGAGGATCTGGAGGACAAGCAATGAACATCGGCCAAGCGGCCCGCCACAGTGGCCTCAGCGCGAAGATGATTCGGTATTACGAGTCGATCGGCCTGCTCAAAGCGGCACATCGCAGCGACAGCGGCTACCGCATCTACGGCGATGACGACCTGCACACGCTGGCGTTCATCAAGCGCTCGCGCGATCTGGGCTTTTCGCTGGAGGAAGTCGGCAAGCTGCTGACCCTGTGGCAGGATCGCCAGCGCGCCAGCGCGGATGTGAAGGCACTGGCACGCCAGCATATCGATGAGTTGAATCAGAAGATTCGCGAGCTCGGCGAACTGCGCGACACCTTGCAGGATCTGGTCGAGCACTGCCAGGGCGACCATCGCCCCGACTGCCCGATCCTCAAGGAACTGGCGTCGGGCTGCTGCGCGCAACCTGCCCGCGCCTGATTGCCAGCAGCTTCATCAGTAGCAACGTGCCGAGGGGAATGCCGTGGAAAAGCATCACCACGGCACCCGGCGCCCACCACGCATAGAACGGCGCAGCGATCAGCATGCCGACGCCGAAGCCGGTCATTTGCAACAGCGTCAGAAAGCTGAAAATCGGCAGGCGCAGTTGCTCAGGCTCGCGTTGCAGGCGCGACATCAGACCGACCTCCGAGAATCCGTCGCCCAGCCCCGCCGGCAACGAAAACAGCAGCAAACCGTAAAGGCTCTGTTGCTGGAACATCAGGATGAACCCGCAGGACATCAGCAGCACACCGCAGAAAAACCGCCGCTCCAGATTGATGTTTTCCGAGCCTTTGAGGCGACTGGCAATTCGCGCGCCGAGCAGTTTTCCCAACGCCCACACTGCCAGCATCAGGCCCAGCGTGGTGCTGGCTGAATCCGGCGTGAGCAGTTTTGAGATGATCGGAAACCCTACGTTGTGCGCCGCGCTGCCCAGGGTGTCGGCCATCGTCACCGCGAGCATTGCGGCAATCACCGGCGCACTGCGCAGGCCTTGCAGCAGCGCTGCCCATTCGCCGCTTTCGGCTTTGGTTTCGGCAACCGGCTCAGGTTTGCTGAAACGCAGCGGCACAATCAGCAACGCCGCCAGCAGATAGGTCAGCGCGTTCAGCGCGAACACCGTTTCAAACCCAAACCCCGCGACCAGCAAACCCGATACCAGACTGCCGCCGACCATCGCCAGCGACGACGCGGAGGTGATCCAGGCATTGGTCTTGAGCAACTGTGCCGGTTCGATCAGTCGCGGCAACTGGCTGTTGAGGCCGATCGCGAACATCGAATTGCCGAAACCCAAGCCGAATGCAATCACCGGCAACCACAGCGCCTGCTGGCTGACCGGCAGAATCAGCAACAAGCCGAGCACCGCCGCGCGCAGCAGATCAAACGCAATCAGCGGAATGCGTCCGCTCCAGCGCCGATAGAACATCGTGCCAATCAGACTCGCGAAGATCCCGCCGCCGACCCGGCTTGCAAGGAAAATTCCGACGCTCATGGCGCTATTGCTCAGCAGATAGACGTAGGTGGCAAGCGCGACCATGTTGAGGAACGCGCCGAAGTCGGAGATCAGGCGGGCGGTGATGATCAGACGGGCGTTGCGGGGTGGGAGCACATTCAGTCCTTGAGTGTGGGTTTTGGGGGCGGTGGACAGTAGACGCTAATTTGTATGGATCCGGAAGCCGTGCCCTCACCCTAGCCCTCCCGAAACGTCGGACCGCCCAGGGGTAGAGGGGACTGACCGAGGTGTTCTTACGGGATACAGCGACCTGAAATTTTCCGGGTGAACTCCAGAATGAGTGACGTGTGAGCCTTGGCAGTAAACAAACTCAAGTTCAACGCGTACTTTCAGGTCGATGTACCCGGAAAGAACAACTCGGTCGGCCCCCTCTCCCTCCGGGAGAGGGCTGGGGTGAGGGTAAAAAATCCCACTGACACACAAAGAAAAATCGACACCCACAAAAAACCCGGCCGAAGCCGGGTCTCTCGTTTCACACAATCACTGCATCCACGGTGGCGGCGGCGGTTCGTCCGACTTGCCCTTGGGCTCATCATCTGCCGCACGGATCGCTTGCTTGCGCTCTTCATCGAGTCGCGCTGCTTCGATCTCGCGCAGGATACCGCCGACATCCGCCTGCTCTTCCGGATCGTCGAACTCGCCGGTCAGCACGCTGTTCGGGTGCAAGGTGCCGGCTTCGTACAACGCCCACATTTCCTTGGCGTACTTGGTCGCCTTCAACTCCGGTGCAAAGCGACCGAAATACGAAGCCATGTTGCCAACGTCACGTTCGAGCATGGTGAACGCGTGGTTGTTGCCCGCCGCGTCCACTGCCTGCGGCAGGTCAATGATGACCGGGCCGGTTGGCGTCAGCAGCACGTTGAACTCCGAGAGGTCACCGTGTACCAGACCAGTACACAACATCAGCACGATCTGCGAAATCAGGAACGCGTGATATTCGCGCGCCTGATCCGGTTCCAGCACCACGTCGTTCAGACGCGGCGCGGCATCGCCGTACTCGTCGGCCACCAGTTCCATCAACAGCACGCCTTCAAGGAAGTCGTACGGTTGCGGAACCCGGACACCAGCGCCGGCCAGCCGGAACAGCGCCGCAACTTCAGCGTTCTGCCACGCGTCTTCGGTTTCTTTCTTGCCGAACTTCGAGCCCTTGGCCATGGCCCGGGCCTGTCGGCTGTTACGTACCTTGCGCCCTTCCTGATATTCGGACGCCTGGCGGAAACTGCGTTTATTCGCCTCCTTGTAGACCTTTGCGCAACGTAACTGATTACCGCAGCGCACCACATAAACAGCTGCTTCTTTACCACTCATGAGTGGGCGCAGCACTTCGTCGACCAGACCGTCCTCGATCAGGGGTTCAATGCGTTTTGGAGTCTTCATCAGCTTTTATTGTGGGTCCTGTATTGCCAAACACGCGAATGTCACTCGTTATACGGCAATCCTCGCGTCTCGGGGAGGGGTTGCCGACCTGTGAACCTGTGGATGCACACACTGTGCCGGAAAAATCGACCGCTGCGAATCATAGCTGAGCCGGCGCAAAATGTTGGCAACCGGCGTTGAGGGCATTTGCGACAGAATCTGACACAGTGAAAAAATCGCCTAGCGTTCGATGATTGCGGTAACACCCTGGCCGCCAGCCGCACAGATCGAAACCAATCCGCGTCCTCGCCCCGCCGCATCCAGCAACTTCGCCAGATTGGCCACAATCCGCCCGCCCGTCGCGGCGAACGGATGCCCGGCCGCCAGCGAACTGCCCTTCACGTTCAGCCGACTGCGATCAATCGAGCCCAACGGCGCATCCAGCCCCAGACGGGTCTTACAGTACTCCGCGTCTTCCCAGGCCTTCAACGTGCACAACACTTGCGCGGCAAATGCTTCGTGAATCTCGTAGTAGTCGAAATCCTGCAGGGTCAGACCGTTGCGCGCCAGCAAGCGTGGGACGGCATACACCGGGGCCATCAACAGGCCTTCCGCGCCGTTGACGAAATCCACCGCAGCGGTTTCGCCGTCGCGCAAATACGCGAGAATCGGCAAGCCGCGCTCCCTGGCCCATTCTTCGCTGCCCAGCAGCACCACTGCCGCGCCATCGGTCAGCGGTGTCGAGTTGCCGGCGGTCAGCGTGCCCTTGTCACTTTTCTCGAAGGCCGGTTTCAGCGTGGCGAGTTTTTCCAGGGTCAAGTCCGGGCGTAGATTATTGTCGCGGGTCAGGCCGAGAAACGGGGTCATCAGATCGTTGTGCCAACCCTCGCTGTAAGACTCGGCGAGTTTGTGGTGGCTTTCGAAGGTCAGTTGATCCTGTGCTTCGCGGGGGATATTCCAGGTCTGCGCCATCAATTCGCAGTGTTCGCCCATCGACAGGCCGGTGCGCGCTTCGCCAATGCGCGGCAAGTCGGGGATCAGGTGTTTGGGGCGCAGTTGCAGAAAGGCCTTGAGCTTGTCACCGGTAGTTTTCGCGCGGTTGGCTTGCAGAAGAATTCTGCGCAGGCCTTCGCTGACACTGATCGGCGCATCCGACGTGGTATCGACCCCACCGGCGATGCCGCATTCAATCTGGCCGAGGGCGATTTTGTTGGCCACCAGCAGCGCAGCTTCCAGACCGGTGCCGCAGGCTTGCTGAATGTCATACGCCGGTGTCGATGGAGACAGACGCGAGCCAAGCACGCATTCGCGGGTCAGATTCATATCCCGTGACAATTTCAGTACCGCGCCTGCGACCACTTCGCCGATGCGCTGGCCGTGCAGGTTGTAGCGTTCGATCAGGCCTTCCAGTGCGGCGGTGAGCATCGCCTGATTGCTGGCAGTGGCGTACGGCCCATTGGATCGGGCGAAAGGGATACGGTTACCGCCGATGATCGCGACGCGGCGCAGCTGAATCATGAAAAGCTCCTTAATTTGTGATCTGAAACCCAATACCTAAGCGGTCCTTGTGGCGAGGGGATTTATCCCCGTTCGGCTGCGCAGCAGTCGTGAAATCTGTGCATGCGTTTTGCCAGATTCACTGCGATTGAGGATTTGGGGCGGCTTCGCCACCCAACGGGGATAAATCCCCTCGCCACAGGTTCGCTCCCACAGTTTCCGCATTTATCTGCAAGACCTGCTAAACCTCAGTGTTCTAGCGTAGGCCTTATTGCGCGGATCGAACGATTGATTGCCCCGCGCAGTCCACACTTTGAACCCCATCTTCTGGAGAGCGTTCCATGTCTGACCGCTATATCGACTTCGCCAACTCGTCCATCGGCCACCGTCTGGTCGGCGCATTGGGCCTGCCGTCGCCGGTGCGGCTGGAACGCTGGGAGGCTGGGCGCCTGCGACCAGTAGACGGCGCGCTGCTGATCGGTGGCGGACCGCTGGCCGCGCAGGTCAGCAGCTTCGCCAATCGCCTGACCGACGGGATTTATCGCTACGGCGACGAGCCTGCGAGCGCCACGCAATGGATTCCCGGCCTCGGCCCCAAGCTCAAAGCTGTGGTGTTCGACGCCAGCGATTTGCAGCACACCGATCAACTCAAACAGCTGCGCGAGTTCTTCCAGCCGCTGATGAAGAACCTCGACAGCAGCGCGCATCTGGTGATTCTCGGGCGCGCCCCGGAAACCCTCAGCGAGCCATTCGCCGCCAGTGCACAACGGGCGCTGGAAGGTTTTTCGCGCTCGTTGGCCAAAGAACTGCGTAGCGGCGGCACGCTGCAATTGATCTACGTCGGCGAAGGTGCCGAGGAGCAACTGGAAGGCCCGTTGCGGTTTTTCCTGTCGCCGAAAAGCGCGTTTGTCTCCGGACAAGTGATTCGTCTGACGGCTTGCGCCACACCTGTGACTGACTGGACGCGCCCCCTGGCCGGCCGCAAAGCGCTGGTCACCGGCGCCGCACGCGGCATCGGTGCCTCCATCGCAGAAACACTGGCCCGCGATGGCGCCGAGGTGATTCTGCTCGACGTGCCACCGGCCAAGACCGATCTCGACGCCCTCGCCGCGCGACTTGGCGGGCGCAGCATCACCCTCGATATCTGCGCCGAAGACGCCGCCGCGCAATTGATCGAACAGCTACCGGATGGCCTCGACATTCTGGTGCACAACGCCGGGATCACCCGCGACAAAACCCTGGCCAACATGACCCCGGAATTCTGGGATGCTGTGCTGGCAGTCAATCTCAACGCGCCGCAAGTGCTGACCAAAGCCCTGCTCGACAACGGCACCCTGCGTGACAACGCGCGAGTGGTGTTGCTGGCTTCGATCAGCGGCATCGCCGGCA
Organism: Pseudomonas sp. P4795; assembly: GCF_048822895.1. Taxonomy (NCBI): domain Bacteria; kingdom Pseudomonadati; phylum Pseudomonadota; class Gammaproteobacteria; order Pseudomonadales; family Pseudomonadaceae; genus Pseudomonas; species Pseudomonas sp. P4795. Next base: position 31,267 of record NZ_JBMFBT010000005.1, read on the forward strand.
ATCGCGGGCAAACCAACTACGCGGCGAGCAAGGCCGGGGTGATTGGCCTGGCGCAAGCCTGGGCGCCAACCCTGCTGGAACGCGGTATCAGCATCAACGCCGTGGCGCCGGGCTTCATCGAAACCCAGATGACCGCACGCGTTCCGTTCGGCCTGCGTGAAGCCGGACGACGCATGAGCTCACTCGGTCAGGGTGGCCTACCGCAGGACGTCGCCGAAGCTGTGGCGTGGCTGGCGCAACCCGGCACCGGCGCGTTCACCGGGCAGGCGTTGCGCGTCTGCGGGCAAAGCGTTCTGGGGGCCTGACCATGAGCATCGAATGGCAAACATTAGCGCGTGAACCGAGCTTGCCCGGCTTGTATGTCCGGGCCGCGTCCCGACGGAAAATCACCGGCACTCAACTTCCCGACAGCGGACTGCGCTGCCTGGTCGACGTCGATGGCAAGCGTCTGGCGGACTATCGAAAGGTCTGCGGCTTTGCCGACGATGGCCTGCTCCCGCCGACTTATCCACACATCCTCGCGTTCGCCTTGCAGATGCAATTGCTCACAGCCAAAGAGTTTCCGTTTCCGCTGCTCGGCTTGATTCATTTGAGCAACCGCATTCGTGTATTGCGGCCGATGGGCGGGATCAGCCGCGCGCAAGTCAGTGTGCGCGTGAGCAATCTGCAAGCGCATCCGAAAGGCGCGACTTTCGATTTGCTGACTACTCTCGACGATCAACTCGGGCCGCTGTGGGAGGCGGAAAGTCAGATGCTCTGTCGCGGCGTGAAACTTGAAGGCGAGCCGGTCGAGCAGACCTGGGAGCCGACCTTGCCACTGCAGCAAGTGGCGCAATGGCAAGCTCCGGCGGACATCGGCCGGCAATACGCCAAGGTCTCCGGCGACTACAACCCGATCCATCTGAGCGCCGCCAGCGCCAAGCTGTTCGGTTTCCCCAGTGCGATTGCTCACGGCCTGTGGAACAAGGCGCGGACACTCGCCGCGCTGAGTGATCACCTGCCCACCGCCAACCTGGAAATTGCCGTGCACTTTCGCAAACCGGTGCGCCTGCCAAGTGAGGTATCGCTGTTCGCCAGCGCGGCCGGATCGAGCGGTGAATTGCGCTTGATCGGCTCTGGTGAGCTGGAGCACATGGTCGGCAAATGGCAGCCGATTGCCTGAATTCCAAGGCCAGGCAGACCTGTAAATTGTGTGTATATCACTTAAGTTTTTTCGCGCTTCGTAAATTACTGAAACCAAATCCAAGCCTTGATTCTCAAGGCTTTTTTTTGCGTGCTTATATCCTCGGTATTAGTCCTTAGGCAGCAATTTCCCATCCCTATATAAAGGCGTTAATACCAACTTGAGAATGGTCTGGATCCAGCCTTGCGAGTGAGATGAGCACAACGGACGAAGGCATTGCCGCCAACAGAATCGGCGAGCCATCGAATACAACGAACGTTGTGACAAGGTGCAGGAATCTCAATCATGAAAACTCAAGTGTGGTGCAAATCGGCAATCGCTCTGGCATTGATCCTCTCCCTCGGCCTCACCGGTTGCAGCAGCGGCGGTGGCGGCCATAAAAGTAGCTCAGGCAGTTCGTCGCCGAGCGATTCGACCGCAGGCGCAGGCACTGGTGGAACCGGCGCCACCGGCGGCACGGGTGATACAGCAGGCACTGGCGGCACAGGTGGTACTGGCGGAACCGGCGGCGGTACAACGCCTGTCAATCCTACGGACCCAACCAATCCAACCAACCCGGTTGACCCGACTGATCCGACCAACCCGACCAATCCAACAACGCCTTCGCTGGTCACTACCACGCTGGTGCAGGATGTCGGCAAAACTGTGAGCGGAGTGGGTGATGGCGTTGGCCAGATCGGCGACTCCTTGAGCGGCGTGCCTGTAGTCGGTGGCGTGGTGCAGAGCGCCGCCAACACCGCCGGTAACGTCGTCAGCACACTCGGCGATGGCGTGACCAACGGCATCGGTAAACTGGCGACTGATCCCAAAGGTTTGACCACCACCGTCTCTTCGGTCGGCGGCGTTGTGCAGGATGTCGGCGACGGCGTTTCCGACCTCAGCGGCAAACTGGCGACCGCGACCAATCGCGTCCCGGTGGTTGGCGGTGTAGTGACGAAAGTGGCGCCGGTGCTCGGTGGGGTCGGCCAGAAGGTCACCATGCTGGGCGATACGCTCACTACTACGCTGACCAACGGCCCGACCAGCAAATTGACCAACGAACTCGGCGGCAAACTGGTGCCGGTAATCGCCATGGTCGAAAGCACCACGGACAAAATCGGTGATGCCACCGGCCTGGGCGATCCGCTCAAGGGTGTGGTTGCGAAAGTCGGCGGCGCGGTGAATGGCCTGGGAGACAAGGTCGCTGACGCGGGTAATGGCAACGCCTTGACCAACACCCTCGGCGGCGCGCTGAGCAACACCGGCACTGCCGTCGGCAAGGCTGGTGGGCTGGTGTCTAATGGCACCGGTTCAGGTACGGGTGGTATTGGGGGCGGTCTCGGTGGCACAGGTCTGCTGCAAACTGTCGGGGGCGCAGTGGTCAACCTCGGCACAGGCTTGAACGCCGGCAGCACCAATGGCGTGGTCAGTGCCGGTGGCGTCACCGCGGGCGGTCTGGGTAATACCATCGCTTCAATCAACACCGTGCTTGGCGGTTCGGGTACACCGATCACCGGGCCTACTTCAGCACTGGCAACGGTTGGCGGCACGGTGGGCGGAGCGCTGAACCCTGTGACCAGCGCCGTGACCAGCCTGACCCAAAATGTCGGCGCCACCACGGGTATCGGAGCGCCAGTCGCCGGTCTCACCGGCCAGGTCGGCGGTGCGGTCAGCAACCTTGGCGGCGCGATTGCCGCCACGAACAACCCGGTCACCACCGCGGTTGGTGGTCTGGTCAGCAACGTTGGCGCAACCGTCGGCGCCGTGGGTGGGCTGGTCAACGGCACTACCAGCGGCGGCACCACCGGCGGCGGGCTGGGCGGTGTACTCGGTGGCCTGACCGGCGCCTTGGGCGGCAACCAACGCTAATTTGCACCTGGCCGATTCGACGGCCTCACCTACAGCGCCTACGCTTGGTTGAGGGCGGAAGATTCCTACGAGTCTTCCGCTTTTTTCTTTGGAGAAACCCGCCAATTCCTGCGGCCTGAACATGGAGTGTCCTATGCGCGTTATGGCGTCCCTGCTGTTCCTCAGTCTCAGTTCCGCTGCCCTCGCCGACACCCTCCCGAGCTTTCTCAACAGCAACGAAACCATCCGCAACCTGCCGGTGCCGAACCTGCCTGCCGACGCCTATCGCCCGACCGCCGCACCGCTGCAAGTGCCGGAACCGGGTGCCGCCGCAGAGCCGTTGATGATGGGCACCAAAATCAATTTGAAAACCGTGCAGATCGAAGGCGGCACAATCTACCCGCTCAACGAGCTGGCGGCGATCTACCAACCCTTGATCGGTCGCGAAACCAGCCTCGCCGACCTGATCGAAGCGACGCGCAATATCACCCGGCGTTACCAGCAAGACGGCTACCTGCTGTCCTACGCATTTTTGCCGCAACAAACCTTCGATGACGGCGTGGCGCGGGTAGTGTTGGTCGAGGGTTACGTCAAGGATTACCAGTTGCAGGGCGATGTCGGCCGGGTGAAAAGTCTGCTGGATAAACTGGTGGCGAAAATGCAGGCCGAACGGCCGCTGACGCGCAAGACATTCGAGCGCTACACCACGCTGATGACACGCATTCCCGGCGTTACCGTGCAGGCCCAGGTGCCGCCACCCGGCACCACCGATGGCGCCACGACGTTGATCGCCCAGGCCAGCCGCAAACCATTTACCACCAGCATGAGCACCACAGAAGACAACCGCAACGGCACCCAGGCCCTGCTCGGTGTCAGCAGCAATTCACAGACTTCGATGGGCGAACAACTGTCACTCAGCGGCCTGTTTCCGCCGGGTGATGATGACGAGCATTACTACCGGGCGGACTACAACCAGTTCATCGACGCCGAAGGCACGCAGCTGAGTCTGTCGGCCTCGCGCTATCGCGCCGACCCCGGCACCAACGTGCGGCTCGCCAATGGCCTGGAGCTCAAACCGCACCGCGAGAATGATCGCTACTCAATCGGTTTCAGCCTGCCGCTGATTGCCGCCTCGAATGAACTGCTGACTGCCGGATCACGCCTGTACGCAGTCAACGACAAGACCCGCTACAAAGTCGTTGGCTACCCGTTGAGCGTCGAAGAGCGCACCGACGTTCGCGCCCTCGCCTTCGAAAGCGACTGGCGCAAGGCTGACGCGCGGCAACTGCGCATCCTCAGCGGCGGCGTCTATCAAGGCCTCGACAGCATGGGCGCGAAAACCAACAACAGCGCACTCGACCTGGACTTCTTCCGCGTACGTGTCTCCGGGGTACAGAGCGACAAGTTCTTCGACAACTGGCAAGGCGTGCTCTCGGCTGCGCTGTACTGGAGCAACGACAGCCTGCCCGACAGCGAACGCGCCGTGTTCGGCGGACAGAATTTCGGCCGTGGCTATCCCGATGATCAAGCGTCCGGCGACAAGGGTTGGGGCGTGGCATACGAGATCAACTACAGCTTCAACCGCGACGGCAACTGGGTGCGCATCCTGCAACCGTACGTCGTGCTCGACCGCTCGAAATCCTGGTTCAACAAACTTGCCGTGCAAGACAACGACCTGTCCTCGGCAGCGATCGGGCTGCGGTTTGGTGATGCCAAGTACTACAACGTGGCGCTGGAGGCGGCCAAGCCGATGTCGGATGAGGCACTGGACACGTTTAATCGTCGGCCGCGTTACAGCATCAGTTTCAGCTATCAACTTTAAACCGCTATCGCTGGCAAGCCAGCTCCCACAGGAATCGCGCGTATTTCAAAATGGCGCATGACCTTGTGGGAGCTGGCTTGCCAGCGATGAACGATAACGCGGTAAGACTGACTGAATGTTTAAGTCTGCGGATCAACCCGATCCAGCGCCCGATTCACCGCCAACTCCGCCAGCATGATGATCTGCTGAATCGCCAGCGCCGAATGCCGCTGCTCGCCGCTCAACTGATTGGCAAAATTGCTCGCCAGCGTACTGGCCGACGCCAGGGATTCACAGGCGTGGGCCAGCAGACTTTCGGTATCGATATTCGGCGTGACCATGAACATGGTGCTCGGCTTCCGGGGTTTGGAAAGGCTTGGGCAGAGGTAGAAATCGAGGGCGCGTTTGATGGCCTCGCGGTTGCGGGCGAGGTCTTCGATGCGCAGGGCTTCTTCGAGGGGGGTGGTGGGGTCTTCGGGTGGATCGGGAATCAGCTTGTCCATAAAAACTCCTACTTGGCTGTGAAGCCACCTTCCGTCGTTTCCACACGACAAAAAGGTGGCAGCTGTACGCAGGGTGGAAAACCGATAAGTAGGCAACCGGCCAGACCGAAGTCTGCCCACGCACAGCCGCCGCGACGCAGTTTGCAGACGAAAGACAACGTCGGCAACGATTACGGTAGCGCTGCAATGCATCTACTTGAAATTCAGGTTTCCACACCTGCTCGCTGATAGGCAGCGACAGCCAAAGACTAGAGAGCGCACGTCCGACGGACAACCTGAAAACCCTGTGGGAAGGTTCGGCAAATTCAAAACATTTTTAAACGCAAGCGGATGGAATGCAGAGCGGATTGCGGGTTTCGAGGGATCTTTGATCGGCCTTGAGAGCTGGCCCTCACCCTAGCCCTCTCCCAGAGGTAGAGGGGACTGACCGAGGTGTTTGGAAGATGTACGCCGACGTGCCCCACCGAGGTGAATTCAAATTCTGCAAAGTCCCGCTCCAGATTTTGCCCCACCACCACTCAACAGGATGAGCGTTAGCTCGGCTGCAGCTCTTGATCTTGATCTCGAACGCCCATCGGCAGGCTGAGTGGAGGGATTTATCCGGGGGTGGGAGCGCAGCGACCGTTCGACGAAGTCGAACACATCGAGAGGAGGTGCAGCGCAGCAAACCGGAGGCGATGCCCCCGGATGAATACCGGAGCGAAGGGACCCGAGCCACAGCGAGGGCCGAACGTCAGGGTAAAGACCTTTGGTTACTTTGGGCTGGGCCGGCATTCCGGCTTTTGCCAAAGTGACCCGACCGTCAGGGCGGAACCACCATCAGCAACACCACAACCCCTCACCCCTTGGGAAACAAATTATCAAGCGTCTCCAACAACCGAACGTGATAAATCGGCTTGCGAAAAAGGTCCAGCACCTGCAACCGCAACATATCGCTCACATCTTCCATATCCGCATGCCCCGACGTCACGATCACCGGCAAATGCGCACGCGAAGTATGCTCACGCAGCCGCTTGATCAACGACATGCCACTCTCTTCCGGCATGCGCAAATCAGTAATCACCAGCGCAATATCCGGATGCTGAGTCAGATGCCGCAACGCCAGTTTCACCGACGTCGCGGTATGACAGACGAAGTCCTCCCCCTCGAGCAACTCCGCCAGTTCCAGCAGTGCATCTTCCTCATCATCGACAAGAAGCAACTGCTGGCGGAGCGGACGTGAGGAAGACATGGGCAAACCCTGCGATGGACTTAGCGCTGACGTTAGAACCCCTTGGGCGCATTCGCAAGTTGCCGGCCGATGATCAGCATCCGGTCAGAGTGCGTTTTGAATGGTGGTGAACATGGTGGTGATGGCAGCCGAAATCGGCGTAACAAACACCGCCAGCGCCACCGCCACCATACCGGCAATGATTGCGTATTCGATACCCGAGGCGCCCTCGGTGTCCTTGACCAGACCTTTGTAAAAAGCGACTTGGGATTTGATTGTCTGCACGACTTTTTTCGAAAGGGACATAGCGACTTCTCCTTGAAAGACACCGGGTGTTGCGTGCTCGCAACATGATTCCCCTGTGCCAGCATCAGCATTGTCGGCAATGCCCGGACCGACAACTGTAAGAACGGATTAACACCAAAGTAGTAACGCGCCAAACAACCGCAAAAAACCATGTTTGGCGCGATAGCCCCCTACTTTCGTTGGATATTTCACTGTGGCTAATGGCGTTTTGTTCGGGCTGGGCTACCTTCAAATAGCAAAATAGTTACTGATTCATAGCTGTCTGATTGCGAAATCATCTCGTTGGTAGTCACGGTTTTTACATGAGCATCAGTGCAGCGGGAAAGGGAGAGCCATCATGAACAGTCGCGTCACGCTGGGCCTGGCTGGTGCCTTGCTGCTCGGTGCCATCATTGCCGGTTACTGGGGCCTGACACTGAGTCGCCAGACTCCGCCTGCCGAACCTGTCGTCACCGTCGCCGCTGAACCCGCAGCCCCCCCCATCACTGCCGCGTTACCGGTGGACGATCCGACCCGTCAACCGGTCGTGGTGCTGCTCCGCGACATCGCCCCGTTCGTAAAAATCAGCGCCGCCGACGTCACCGTAGAAAAGTTGCGCGCCGCGCCTGCCGGCAGCCTGGGCAGCGTCGAGCAAGTGATCGGCCGCACGCCATGGCGCGCCCTCAGCGCCGGCACCTGGTTGACCGATGAAAGTTTTGCAGCCGGCAGCCCGCTGTCACGGATGATCCGCCCAGGCGAACGCGCGCTCGCGGTTTCCGTAGATGAAGTGATCAACGCTGGTGGCCAATTGGCGCCGGGGGACTACGTCGATGTGCTGCTGTTTCTGCGCAAGGACGAGAGCAACCCGCAGCCGTCCGCGCAGTTGGTGGTACCGGCGGTTCGTGTATTGAGCGTGGGCAATCAGATGGGCCTGACCAACAACGGCCAACCCGCCACCCCCGCCCACAGCGAAGAAGAAAAACTCAAACAGGAACAACTGCGCAACGCCGCACGCAGCGTGGTGCTGGCGGTGCCCGAAGCGTTGCTCAATCGTTTGATGCTGGCGTCCAGCGCCGGGGTGTTGCGCCTGGCGGTGCGCAGCGCCGATGAACAGCAACTGGCGAAATACTGGGCCGGCGACGACAACGTCGCCGCAGGCCTCGATACACCGCGCCGCGCACTGATCGAATTCAATCAACTGTCACTCACATCGCCGCCCAAACCACTCACCGTGGCCAGTCAACCGGCGCCGCGCAAACCCGCCGTGGAAGTAATACGCGGCACTGAATCCGCAGCCCCCACTCACTGAATCGAGCAAGGACGCACATTCATGCGCAAATGCTTCACGCCCCTGATCCTCGGCTTGCTCCGGGTCTCGCTGTTGAGCGTTGCTTCAACCGGCAGCGCCCTCGCGGCCGCCAGTAACTGTGCCGCGCTCGCGCCGTTGCCGGCGGTGCTGCAAGTCGGAGAAGGCCTGCAACAGGCAGTGCAATCACCCGTGGCGATCACCCGCGTGGCGGTCGGTGATCCGAAGATTGCCGATGTGCGCGTGACCGGCGATCAAGGGGTGTTACTCACGGGCGTCGGCCCCGGCGCCACCACATTGATGATCTGGAGCGCCTGCTCCAGTACGCCACGCCAGAGCATGGTGTTCGTGCAAGGCAAGGCCACCGCGGCGATGACGGCCGTGGCCACCCCGGCCAGCGTAGAGGACATCCTGCCGTCGCAGGTGCAGACCGACATTCGCTTCGTCGAAGTCAGCCGCACCAAACTCAAAGAGGCCGGCACCTCGATTTACGGTAAAGGCTCGAACAACTTTCTGTTCGGCGGGCCGGGCACCGTCCCGAATACGGCTGTCACCCCTGGGTTTGTGCCGTTGCGCAACCTGCCCGATCCGCGCATCGCGGTACCGAGCATTCCGTTGGCCAACGACATGTTCAACATTGTCTGGGGCGGCGGCAGCAGCAAGTTCCTCGGCATCGTCAACGCACTGGAGGGCAGCGGTTTCGCCTACACCCTGGCGCGACCGAGTCTGGTGGCAATCAGTGGCCAGAGCGCGAGTTTCCTCGCCGGCGGCGAAGTGCCGATCCCGGTGCCGAGCGCCAACAGCAACAGCTATTCGATCGAATACAAAGAGTTCGGCATTCGCCTGACGCTGACGCCAACGGTGGTCAGCCAAAACCGCATCGCGCTCAAGGTTGCTCCGGAAGTCAGTGAACTGGATTACAACAATGGCGTGACCATTGGCGGCACCAAAGTGCCGGCGTTCACCATCCGCCGCACCGACACCAGCATCTCCCTGGCCGATGGCGAAAGCTTCGTCATCAGCGGTTTGATCAGCACCCGCAACGCATCTGAGGTGAACAAGTTTCCGGGGCTGGGCGACATCCCGGTGCTCGGCGCGTTTTTCCGCAATTCCTCGATCAATCGCGAGGAGCGCGAACTGCTGATGATCGTCACCCCGCACCTGGTGCAACCGCTGGCCGCCAACGCGCCGCTGCCATCGCTGCCTGGGGAAAAACTGCGCAATTACGACCCGAACTGGTATCGCCTGTACTTCCTGGAAAACGGCAACTTCGATAAACGCAGCGGGTTATCGCAATGAGCCAGAGCCTGAGTCAGACCTTCCTCGCCATCACCCGCAACAACACTGATCTTGAGTGGTTGCAAGGCGCCCTCGCGCCGCTCGGCCAAGTGGTCAACGCCGACAGTGGCAGCCTCGACGAGTTGCTCGCACTGGTTGATGTGACCTTCGCCAGCCTGGTGTTTGTCGGTCTGGATCGTGAGCATCTGGTGGCGCAAAGTGCACTGATTGAAGGCGTGCTCGAAGCCAAGCCGATGCTGGCGATCGTCGCCCTCGGTGACGGCATGGACAACCAGTTGGTACTCAACGCAATGCGTGCCGGGGCGCGGGATTTTGTCGCTTATGGATCGCGCTCCAGTGAAGTCGCCGGGCTGGTGCGACGGCTGAGCAAACGCCTGCCAGCGGTGGCGCAGAATGCCCAACTGGGTGGTCTGACCGTGCTGTATGGCATCCAGAGCAATGCCGATGGCGCGCTGCTCGCCAATCACATGGCGCTGGTGGTGCAGAAGAGCGGCCAGCAGACGTTGCTGCTCGACCTTGGCCTGCCGCGCGGCGACAGTCTCGCGTTGCTGGGGCTGGAGAGTTCGTTTTTCTTCGGCGACGCGCTGCGCCACTTGCGTCGCCTCGACGCGACGCTGATCGACAGCGCATTCACCAGTGCCGAGGCCGGTCTGCGCATTCTCGCCTATGCGCCCGGCGACGAACCGCTGGAGCGCACCAGCGCAGCCGAGCTGTACATGTTGCTCAGTGCCTTGCGGCAGCATTTTCAGCACATCGTGGTGAACCTCACCGGGCAACCCGACAGCGATGCATTGCGCACCTTCGTCAGCCATTGCGACAAGTTGCTGTGGTACACCGATCAAAGCGTGCTCGACTGCCGGCGCAATTTGGCGGTGCTCAATCTGTGGCGCGAAAAAGGCATGAAACTCGACCACGGCCGATTGCTGGTCGATCGCTATCTGCGCAACGTTGCGCCGGATTCCGACACCCTCGGCAAAACCTTCGGTCTGGAAGTCATCGCAGTGCTCGCTTACAGCCCGGAGATTCGCCTCAACGCCAAAAATCAGGGCGTGAGTCTGTTCGAGCTGGCGCCGCGTGAAGCCCTCAGCCAGAGCCTGCGTACCCTCGGCGAACGTCTGGCGAAACGCTCCGAAGGTCTGGCCAAACCCAAGGTCAACTGGTTCAACCGCTTGCGGGGCACCTCATGAGCGGCGAGCAATTGTTCGGCGGCCCGCAGCGCCCCGTGACCGGCAACACCGATCACGATGGCCTGAAACTGGTGCTGCATCGCTACATCATCGACGCCATCGAAGAGTCGGGAAAAAACCTGCTGGAAGGTTCGCGGCAGGTGCTGGCGCAATTTGTCATCGACAAGGTCGCCGAATACATCGCGCGTCTGCACCTGGCGATTTCGCGTTACGAAATGGAGCGCCTGGCCGAAGAAATCGTCGATGAGCTGACCGGATTCGGCCCACTGGAAGTGCTGCTGCGCGACACGGCCGTGACCGAGATTCTGGTCAACGGCCCGCACCGGGTGTTCATCGAACGTGACGGCGTGCTGCACCTGAGCGACCTGCGTTTCATCGATGCGCATCACGTCGAGCGCGTCATGCAACGCATCCTCGCCCCGCTCGGCCGGCGCCTCGACGAGTCGTCGCCGATGGTCGATGCACGCCTGCCGGATGGCAGCCGCGTCAACGCAATCATCCCGCCGATTGCCCTCGACGGGCCGTGCCTGTCGATTCGCAAATTTCGCAAGGACATGCTCAAAAGCACCGACCTGATGGCGATGCAGACCATCGATCAGGCGATCTTCGACTTCATCGAAGAAGCGGTCGGCAAACGCTGCAATATTTTGATCAGCGGCGGCACCGGCACCGGCAAGACGACGTTGCTGAACATTCTCAGCCAGTTGATCAATCCGCATGAGCGGCTGGTGACCATCGAAGACGTCGCCGAATTGCAGCTCGGTCATCCGCACGTCGTACGCCTGGAAACCCGCCCGCCGAATGCCGAGGGCCACGGTGAAGTGAAGTCCAGCGACCTGATCCGCAACGCCCTGCGCATGCGCCCTGACCGGATCATCCTCGGCGAGATTCGCGGGGTTGAAGTGGTCGATGTGCTGACCGCGATGAACACCGGCCACGACGGTTCGATGAGCACCGTGCACGCCAACAATGCTCAAGATGCCTTGCTGCGCCTGGAGACGCTGGTGGGCCTGACCGGGCGCACCATCGCCGAACGTACCTTGCGCCAGATGATCTGCGCCGCGCTCGACGTGATCATTCAACTGACGCGCATGCCTGATGGCCGGCGCTGCGTCAGCGAAGTGGTGGAAGTGGTCGGTGTGCGCGACGACGTGTACGTCACCAACACCTTGTTCCGGCTTGACCGGCGCAGCGGCTTCGGCTTCCTGCGCGAGGCGATCAACCCGGCCGGCGACAAATTGCGTCGCGAACCGACGCTGCCGCATTGAGGGCCGACGCATGCTCAAACCGCTGCTGCTGATCCTGATCTGCCTCGCGCTGCTGGGCCTGTCACTGCGCCTGTTCTACAACGGCTGGCGCCAGAACGGCACCGAGCGCGTACTCGATCGTTTGAATCAGGGGCAACCGCAACTCACTACACAAAGCCAGCGCTGGGCCGGTCTGGAACGAGCCTTCCTGCGCGCCGGCCTCGGCCGTCCGACAGAGCGCCTGGGGCTGTGGTTGCTACTGTGGGGGCTGGGTATTTTGCTCGGGCTGATCCTCGGTGGCTGGATCGGTTTGCTGCTGTTGTTGGTGATTCCGCCGTTGGGGTTGCGGCTGTACATCAGCTGGCGTTACCAGCGGCGGCTGCGGCGGATGATCGAACAACTGCCGCAACTGCTCGACCACACGGTGCGCAGCCTGAAGTCCGGACGCACCCTGGCCGACGCAGTGCTGGGCGCCATCGACGCCAGCGAAGATCCGCTGAAAAACGCCATGGGCCGGGTGCAGCGCAACGTGCAGTTGGGCGTGAGTCTGCCGGAGGCGGTGGCCGATCTGGCGGAGCTGTACGAGAAGGATGAACTGCGCCTGTTCGCGGTCGGCCTGAAGGTCAATCACCGCTACGGCGGCAACGCCAGCGAACTGCTGGAGAACCTGATCAAGATGATCCGCGAACGCGATCAGGCCTCGCGGCAACTGCGCGCCATGACCGGCGAAACCCGGATCACCGCGTGGGTTCTGGGGCTGCTGCCAGTCGGGCTGGCCGGGTATTTTCTACTGTCCAATCCGCGCTATCTGATCGCGATGTGGAACGACCATTCCGGGCAGATGATGCTCGCTACTGCGTTCGGCTTGCAGGTGTTCGGCAGCCTGATGCTCTGGCGGATGTTGCGTAGCCTATGACCATGCCCTTGATGATCAGCGCCCTGTTGATGCTCGGTGCAGCGCTGCTGCTGATCAGCGGCCTGCTCGATCAACGCCGCCGCACAAGACAGGTCAACCGGCGCCTGGAAGGCGACCTGCTGCGCGACAACCGTTTCGGCAACTTGCTGCGAGTGCTCGGCGACAGCAACCTCGGCCAGCGTGCAGTGAAACTCGACAACGAAACCCAGACGCTGCTCAACCGCCTCGGCTGGCGCAGCGCCCGCCAGCGCTCGCTGTTCGCCGCCTGCCAGATCGGCTCGCCGCTGTTGTTGCTGACCGTGGCGGTGCTCGTGCAAGGGGTGCTGTTTGCAAACGCCGAACGCCAGTGGATCGCGCCGCTGTTCGCGGTCGGCATTGGCTACTTGCTGCCCAAACGCCTGCTGGCGTGGGCCGCCAATCGCCGCCAGCAACAACTGGCCACGGAGATTTCGACCTTCATTCCATTACTGCGCATCCTGTTCGAATCAGGCATGGCGGTGGAACAGGCACTGCGCGTACTCAGCCATGAAGCGCGGTCGCTGCTGCCGGTGCTGACCGAGGAGTTGCGCCTGGTGCTGGCCCGCGTCGACTCAGGGCTGGAGCTGGGCGAAGAACTGAACAAGGCCACCCGCCTGCTCGCGGTGGATGAATTCACCGACACCTGCGTGATCCTCCAGCAACTGCTGCAGCAGGGCGGCGGCGCAATGAAATCGCTGCTCGCGCTCAAGCAGTTGCTCGATGACCGGCGCCTGACACGGCTGCAGGAATACATCTCGAAAATGTCCGCCAAAATGTCCGTCGTGATGATGATATTTCTCTTCCCGGCACTGTTGATCGTCCTCGCCGGCCCGGGCTTCAGTGCCCTGGCGCGCGCGTTGGGCTCCTAGAGGGATCGTGATGAAAACAATGATTGCCGGTGTGACCCTGCTGCTGCTCGGTGGCTGCGCCACCAACGGACAAGCGCCTTGGCAAGCCCTGACGCAAAACGTCAGTTGCGGCCAACTGAGCCAGGAGCAACAACTGTCGCTGACCCTTGCCGATGACATGGCCAAGGACGGCAAATTGCACGCCAGCCTGGCCAACCTGCAAAGCCTGCCGGACAACCTCGCCGACGTGCGCCTGCGCAAAGCCAAGGTCTACCGCCTGCTCGGACGCAGCGAAGCCGAACCTTTGTATCGCAGCCTGCTCGGCAGTTGCCTCGCCGCCGAAGCCGAACACGGCCTCGGCCAACTCGCCGCCGCCCGATCCGACTATGGTCTGGCTCAGGCCCACCTGCAACGCGCCGCACGCCTGGCACCGACCGACGAAAAAATCCGCAACGACCTCGGCGTGGTCTACCTCAACCAACTGCGCCTCGAAGACGCACGCTTCGAATTCCTCACCGCGATGGAACTCAAGCAAGGCGATCAACTGGCCGCACTGAACCTGGTGACGTTGCTGCTGTACCAGGACGACTGGACCCGCGCCGCCGAACTGGTCAGCCGCCTGAACCTCAGCCCCGAACAATTCAGCGAAGCCCAGACCCGCGCCGAAAAACTCAAAACCCCAAGCCCAACCACCGCAGCCGCCACCGCGATGCTCCAATAACGAGGCCCGCCATGAAAGCCGCCGCGCTCTGTCTCACCCTGCTCACCCTGCCCCTGCCCCTGACCGCCCACGCCATCGACGCCGGCCCCGCCTCCGCGCAACAACAGGAAACCGAAGGCTGGCTACTGCTGCAAAGCCGCAACAAAGTCGCCTCACCCAAACCGCAGACCAGCACACCAACCGAGCGCGAGCTGAGCATGCAGCGCTGGTTGAAGAGCTATACGCATGAGATTCCGGAGTTTTTTGATCAGGATCAGGGTGGGGAAGTGGATAGCGGCTCGGGGGGTTAACGAAGATTACGCTTCAGTCAAAAGCCCCTCACCCTAACCCTCTCCCGGAGGGAGAGGGGACTGACCGAGTTGCTCAAACAAATTACATCGACCTGAATTGCCGAGCCGAACTCAGGTTTTGAACAGCACAAGCCTGCTCAGATTTTGCCCTTAAACCACTCAACAGGATGAGCGTTAGCTCGGCTGCAGCTCTTGATCTCAAGCGCCCATCGGCAGGCTGAGTGGAGGGATTCATCCGGGGTGGGCGCGCAGCGCCGTTCGACGAAGTCGAACACATCGAGAGGAGGTGCAGCGCAGCAAACCGGAGGCGATGCCCCCGGATGAATCCCGGAGCGAAGGAACCCCGAGCCTAAGCGAGCGGGCCGAACGTCAGGGTAAAGACCTTTGCTTCCTTTGGGGCGTCTGCCAAAGGGAGTCGACCGTCAGGGCGAAACCGTCAGCCGCAACACCCGCAGCAACGGATATACACCCAAAACCCCAAAAGCCGCCGAGTCTAATGCGCCGTAACCCGCTGCCGAGCCGAAGAAGGCGACAAAGCCAAAGCCAACTGCGTCCGGTTATGCATATGCGTCAAACGCAAAACCTGCGACACATACAACTTCACCGTGTTCTCGGTAATCCCCAACTCACAGGCAATCTGATAATTGGTCTGCCCCTTGCCCACCAACCGCGCCACATCCAGCTGACGCGGCGACAACTGCGCAAAGATCGCCGGCATCTCACCAACCTCACCCTGCACTTGTTCGGAAGGCGCAGGCCCGCGCCGAACCTTGTCCAGGTCCTGATACAAATCATCGATCGAC
This sequence comes from Pseudomonas sp. P4795, assembly GCF_048822895.1. Lineage (NCBI taxonomy): Bacteria > Pseudomonadati > Pseudomonadota > Gammaproteobacteria > Pseudomonadales > Pseudomonadaceae > Pseudomonas > Pseudomonas sp. P4795. The sequence continues at coordinate 46,711 of NZ_JBMFBT010000005.1, forward strand.
GACGAAAGATCCTGCAGCTTCTGATTCAAGTGTCCTAATTGCAAAGTCTTGTGCCGCTCCTGCAACACCACTTCCTGACGCTGCAAGCCTTCGAGCAATTCATCCAGATTGACCGGTTTCTGGTAATAGTCGGCAATCCCCGCACGCAACGCCTTGATCACGTCCTGCTTGTCAGCGCGACCAGTGAGCATGATCGCCTCGAACACCCGCTGTTTACCGGCCAGGCGCTGCAACGCCTGCACCAGCTCGATGCCGTCCATGTCCGGCATATGCAGATCGCACAGCACCAGACCAATCGTTGCGTCTTCGCTGAAACGCTCGATAGCCTGCTTGCTGGATTCGCAAGGGACGCAGCGATAACCGCTGCTTTCCAGAAATTCACACAGTTCCTCGACGATCAACGGTTGATCGTCGACCACCAAGACTTTTACTGCCGACGTAAGCTTGTTCACTTGCCACTCCATGCCCAGGCCAAAGCTGACCATTCCTGTACTGCCAGTCGATAGCTGTATAACTGCTCATTTGAAAGTAGACGTACTTTCCGACTATGTACATAGCAGTAGTGGCGACTGGCGACTAATGGATCCACAACACAGTCAGGAGCGTGCCAATCAGCACGAACGGCGCAAATGGCAGCTTTTTTGACAGTTCAGGGCTGAAATTTCGTAAATGTTCTCTAAGCCGTTGACTTGCATGCAGCCAGAGTTTTGGCACAAGCAGCATCCACACTGCACTCGCCAGCGCGGCGCCGATAAAGGCGCCGAGCAGGTGTTGACCGTCCGTCGCGAGAGCCAGTGCTGTCATTAATTTCACATCGCCGCCGCCCAATCGGCGCAACGCGTAACCGGGTAACGTCAATGCCAACGCCAACAGCACGGCCCAGGCAGCCTGTGCAGCGTTGGCGCCCAGCCAGGTGCTGCCGGTGACCAGCAGATAAATCAACGCCAACCCGCCAATGCCCAGCGTCAGGCTATTGCCGATATGGCGTTCGCGGGCGTCCTGTGCCGCGCAAAGCGTCAGCCAGAGCAAGAGGACAAAGCTGTGCATCCGGTAAAAAACGTCCGTTTTGGCTGAATGATTCTATGCTGACATTACGTAGTGATAGTCAGGGTAGACGCACTCATGAAAACCGCCCTCCCGCGCAAACAAAAAGGTGCCGTCGCGATCGAGTTCGCGCTGGTATTCGTGATCTTCTTCGCGGTGTTCTACGGAATCGTCAGCTACAGCCTGCCGATGCTGCTGATGCAGGCGTTCACCCAATCGACCTCGGAAGCCGTGCGTCGCAGTGTGGCGCTGGATCCATCGACCGCCGACTACGCAACCGCCGTCCAGACAGTCGCCAGAACCGAGCTGGCCCGTCGCCTGGCGTGGTTGCCTGCGTCGTTGAATTTCAATGCGACTACCGACGCCAGCGTGACGTATGTCGGCGGCTTGCTGACGGTGCGCATCAATTACCCGACCAGCAAGCTCAATCAGGCGCTGCCGTTTCTGGTGCTGCCCGGCATCGGCGCAGTGCCACGTCTGCCGGCCAATCTCACTGCCAGTTCGAGCCTGCAATTTTGAGTGCCGGTGACAAGCTGTTCGACCGTTTGCTCAACCGTCAACCGTCCACACCCGCCGAGCTTGTGGACGTCCCGGGCGTGCAGAGTGTCGGTTTGCAGCTGCATCTGAATGACGGCGGCGAGGTCATGCACTTGACCGGGCCATTGCGCCATCTGCTTGCGCAACCGCTGGCGGCTGCCGGCAACGCGCATCTGCTGGATTATCTGCTGCCGCACAGCAATCTTGCGGTCGAAGGCCGGCCCGCCGAGTGGCAGGGGCAGTCGCTCGATCTGGATTTTTTCAGCCTCGCCGGCCCGCCCCTGCACCTGCGTGGCTGGGTGCAACCGCAGGCGCGCGGCTGGCTTCTGCAACTGCTGGACATCGGCGACCTGCTGGACGAACGGCGACAGGCGCGCAGTCGCGAACAATGCCAATGGCTGGCCGGGCAGATCCGCGATCAACTGAGTCTATGCAGCTTCGCGCGTTTGCCGGAGGTACTCGGCGAGCAGTTGCAGCGCCTGAGTCAGCAACTGCACATTCCCTGCATGGCGGTAGCGTTGCTCGATGAGCAGTCCCTGAGCTGGCAGATTCATCAGCATTACCATGCGCCTGAGGCGCCGCAGTTGTGGCGCCCGGCGCAACGTCTGGGCAGCGGACTCGATAGCTTGAACGGCGCGGCACCACAACGCGTGCTGCCGGGCGAGCATCACCTGCTGAGCGGCGTATTCGGCCTCAGCGAAGGCTTGGCCACGCCCTACCGCGATGCTCACGGCGTGGCCGCGTGGTTGCTCTGCGGATGCTTCGATGCGCAGCAACATGCGGCAGATCTGAGCGACCAGGACTGGCTGCAACTGGCAGCTGCCGTGGCCGCGCCGCTGCTGGAGCGGCTGCGCGAACATCAACATCATCTGCAGCAACAACGTCTGGAGATTCTGCAAAGCCTGCTCGGCACCGGTTGGTGGGAATTGTTCCACGACAGCAGCGAAGTTTTGCTCGCCCCCGCCCTCGCCGAGAATCTTGGCCTGAGCACCGCTCGACTGCCGGTTCAGGACTGGTTCACCCACGTGCATCCGGCCGACCGCGAGGAGTTGCGCAGTCGTCTGCAAGCCTTGCAGGACGAAGGGCTGGCGCTGGAATTGTGTGTGCGCCTGCAACGCACCGAGCAGCCGCAGGCATTGTGGTATCGCGTGCAGGGCCAGTCGTTGGGGATTGGCGCCGAGCGGCGCCTGGTCGGCTTCATGCTGGATATCAGCGACATCAAGAATCAGCAACAGCAAGCCGCCGCCGCCCATGCGCGGCTGGACAACCTGATCGCCAGTTCACCGGCGGTGATCTATGTGCAGCGCTATGTCGAAGGTGCACTGCAACCGAGTTTTTTCAGCGCCAGCTTGCAACCGCTGCTGGGCTGGAGTCTTGCCGATTGCGTGGATGGTGCGCTGGTCGAGCACGTGCACCCGGATGATCGTGCGCGCTACTTCGAGCGCACGCGGCAACTGCTGCGCGAAGGTTCAGTGAGCGCACGCTATCGCGTGCTCGATGCCCAGGGGCAGGCGCACTGGTTGCTGGATGAGGCCAAGCTGCTGCGTGACGACCTCGGGCTGCCGGTGGAAGCCGTCGGGCTGTGGCTGGACGTCACCGAAGCCACCCTCGCCGCCGAGCAAATCAAGACCAGTGAGGAACGCTACCGGATTCTGGTAGAGGACTCACCGGCGATGATCTGTCGATACTACCCGGATCTGACTCTGACCTTCGGCAACCGGCCATTGGCGGCGTATCTGGAATGCGCGCCGGAACAATTGCCGGGGGTCAATCTGGGCAGCTGGATGTCGGACGAGCAGCGCGAAGCATTCGTCCAGCGCCTTGCGCAACTCACGCCGGAAGTGCCGGTGAGCAGCGCCGAAATCAGTCTGCGGCTGCCGGGTCGCGAACATGCCTGGTGGATCTGGGCGGATCGCGGGATATTCGACAAACAGGGTCGCTTGCTTGAAATACAGGCGGTGGGCCGCGACAACACGGAAGTGCGGCGCTCGCAACAGCAACTGACCCAGAGCGCGAAAATGGCCACCCTCGGCGAGATGGCCACCGGGCTGGCCCACGAAATCAATCAGCCGCTGAACGTGATGCGCATGGCCATCGTCAACGTGCTCAAACGCCTGGGCAGAGGCGAGGTGGAGATCGACTACCTGACCGACAAGCTCAACCGCATCGACGCTCAAGTGCAAAGAGCGGCGCGGGTGGTCGATCACATGCGCGTGTTTGGCCGGCGTTCGGAAATCGAACAGCAGCCGTTCAATCCCCTCGATGCGATTGAAGGCACCCTGTCGCTGCTGTCCGAGGGACTGCGTGGCAAAGGTGTCGAGCTGCGCGTCAGTGAAGCGAATTTTCAGGTGCAGGTTCGCGGTTACGTCGATCAACTCGAGCAAGTGCTGATCAACCTGATGGTCAATGCGCGCGACGCGCTGCTGAGCAAACGCGAGGCGAATCGCGACTTCCAGCCATGGATCGGTGTGCGCGCCGAACATGACGAGCACGTCGTACGTCTGTGGGTCGAGGACAATGGCGGCGGCATCGATCCGCGCTTGCTGGAGCGGATTTTCGAGCCGTTCTTCACCACCAAACCGGTGGGCGTCGGCACCGGTCTCGGCTTGTCGGTGAGTTACGGCATCGTCGAAAACATGGGCGGACGTCTGAGCGTGCGCAACGGCGACGACGGTGCGCGGTTCTGTATCGAGTTGCCGATGGCCGTCGATGATCAAATCACCAGCGTCGCCCGACCCGACTGACAACTGAGGTTGGCGCCGACCTCAACCTTGTTCAGGTCGATACCCAAGCTGACCAGCAAGGTATTGATCAAGGTATCCAGCAACGGCCCGAGCACGGTGTTGATCGCGGTCACCAGCAGGTTTTTCACCGTGGTCAGAATCGCCCCCAGCCCACCGACCAGACTGCCGGTCGGCCCGTGCATGTTGAGATTGATATTGCTCAAGGTGTCACCCAGGCTGCTGACCACATTAGTGGTGCTGAACGAGTAGTAGAACGGCGCCTGATTGATTTCCGGCAGGCTGGCGGCAGGCGGCGCGGAGTACACGTGCGGCGTATTGGCGTTCTGGCCGATGGTGGTGTCGGCGGAAATATCCAGGCCGCCACCCACGCTGGGGATGCGCGGATCGCAACTGACCGGCAGGATCAGAAAGCGTCGGCAAGTCTTCACTCCGATGTCGATGATCTTCAACGGCTGCACCACGATATTCGGCGGAGTGGTGTTGTTGCCGAACGCGGTGGCGGGATCGATATTGCCGATGCGCAGATTGGCCACGGCGGTTGTGGTGTTGGTGGTCAGGGTTTTGTTGGTCGGGGTCAGGCAACTGAACGCCGTGACATAACTATTGGCCGCCGCCACATCCAGCGCCACGTCGAGGCGTATCGGCCCCGGCAGCAGGACAATCGAAGGCGTCTCGCACGGCGCGCCAAGAGCGCAACCCAGAGAATCGATCACGCCGACCAGATTCAGATGCAACAGGGCATTGAGGGTGTTGGTCAACGGTGCCGCCAGGTCAGTGACCGCATTGACCAGGTTCAGGATCGAATCGAGGATCGGCAGGTTGATCGACAACAGTGTGCGTACCTGCGCGGTTTTCACATAGATCCGGTTGGGTCCCAAGGGGTTTTGCGCGGCCAGCCGTGGATCACCGATCGCCGACAGTTGTGGCGGTTCCAGCACCTGCACGCGCGCGGTGATCTGCGCCAGGCCGGCGAGGTTGATCGGCAGGTTGGCCACCAGGCCGTTCTGCTTGTTGGCCAGTTGCACGAAGCCTTCGATCAGGTCGAAAACTTTCAGGTCCACCGCCAGCGCCGAGGCCTGAGTGCCGGCCTGCACATTCAGCAATTTGCCCAGCACCACTTGCGTCGCACCGGCCGCGGCTTTGATCGCCTGCAAGCCGATGATGGTCGCCGTGGCGCCGAGCGTGCCGTTGGGGTCGAGGACGTTGATCGCAGTCTGGATCAACTGGCTGACGGCGATGGTGTTACCGAGCACTTGATCGTAGCCGCCGGCACTCAGGCCGATATCGACCTTCAACCGGTCCAGATAGCCCAGCAGATTGATGTTGGTGTTGACCATGCCGTTCCAGCTCACGGCGCTGAGGTTGAGATTGCCGCCGAGCAATCCGCCGAACAACGCGTTCAGCGCGGCGGATTTGGCTGTATCGACACTCAGCGCGGTGCTGCGAATGGTCAACGAGGCGAGCGGCGGCGGCAACGCGGCGACGGCGGTGGCGCTGAGGGTGACGGTTGCTCCGCGGCCTGCCCCGCCGAAAAGCGCGCCGATGCCGCCGGCGAAACTTTGCGTCACCGCATGGGTGACCACCACGCGGATTGCCTGAGTGCTGGCGGCGTTGGCGGTGAACACGCGGAAGTTACTCGCATCCAGCGTCAGTGCGCCGCAAGCCACGGCCAACGTACGGCCAGCACTGGGAATCGCAAAGCCGTTGCGGATGACACTGGCGAGGGCGTAAGCATTGGCCGTGGCGCCGGCGCTGCAATTGCCGCCACGGGTCGCGGCTTCCAGAGCGGCCACGTCCGCGACGCGTTGCAGGTTGCGTTTTTCCAGGTACAAACGGCCGCTGTCGACCACCACAAGGATGAACATCAGGGCCATGCCGAGGGTCAGCGCGGCGGTCAAACCGATCGCCCCACGTTGCCGAGCCGGGCCGCAGAATCGAAAACCAGGCGACATCGCGCACTCCTTTGCCGGCGCACAGCCGAGCGCTACCTCCGTTGGTGCAGTTGAGTGTAGACACGGTTGCGAATTAACGCGGTGGGTAGTTCGCGAGAATCCGCCCCACCGTTTCGCGAACGGCATTGCTGCGATCCGCAGGGTTCGGCGTGCTGCTCATGATCTGTTCATCGCTGCCGCGCCATACCAGTTTGCCGTCCTTGCCGTCGAGCAGGTCGACCTGAATGGTCGCGACTTTGTAGGTGATGTTGCGGGTTTCGTTGTACATCGGCGCGCCGTAGTAGCCGTTCCATGGACCGCCCCAGCCGCCGTAGTTGGTGGTCACCTGTTGCTGGCGATCCTCGACGATCAGGTAGGTCTGCACATTCAGATCCGCCTTGGCGCCGTTGGTTGCCGGGCGCAAACCGCGCTGGTCGAGTTGATCGGCCACGGCCTGACGGATGCGTTGTTCGGTCAGATCACTCTTGATCCGCGGATCGTCGGGGCGATATTGCAGGGCGGGGTCTTTCCAGCTCCAGCTGCGATACGCAGCAAAGTCGCGGCTGGCGTCGAAGTCGTGATTGACCTGGTTGGAGGCGCAAGCGCTGAGCAGCGCGGCCATTACCAGTAGAGCGAGACGGCGGAACATGGTTTTTCTCCACTCACAGGCGGGAAGCTAACTCGGAGGATACGCCGACATAGCCTTTTCCACAGCCTCACGAATCGCATCGGTACGATCAGTCTGGCTGCCCTTGTTGGCGGTTTCAGCGCTCGAACTCCAGACCGGCTGGCCGGTGCCGGCATCGAACAGATCGACCTGCACCACCACGACCTGCTCTTGGTAAGTGCGCACGATCGGCACCGAGTTGTACATGCCGTAACCGCGGCCATAACGATCATAGCCGCCATAACCGCCGCCGTAGTACCCGCCGCCGTAACCGTAATCGTCCTGCACCTGACGCATACGGGTTTCCAGCCGCAGGTTGGCGCTGACGAACAGGTCGGCCGGACGATTGTCATGCAGCGGGCGCAAGCCGCGTTGATCGAGGGCACTGCTGACCGCCTCGGCGACTTGCGCCGAATCCGCCCACGCCGTGCCCGGCGGCATGCGTCCGTTGAGCCACGCCCAGCTGCGGTAGCGCCCGTAATCGCGGGGCGGTGCCGGGTAGGCGCTGCGGTCGAAGGTGTTGGCGGCTTGCGGCGGTGCCGGCGGCAATGGCCGGGACTGCGCGACATAAGGGTTGCTGCCCTGGCAGGCAGCCAACCCCAGACAGATCAGCAACAATCCAGCATGAGCTTTCATTTCGCGCTCCGATCAGATCGGCCGGCAGATCCAGTGCAAGTAACGCCCAAGCCCGGCGAAGCTTGGGTGGCGACGGTGAGCGAGCTCCATCTCCAGCAAATCCGCCAGTTCGACGCGGTTCTGGAACTCCACCGGCATGTAATCGTGGAAAACCCGCACCCCGCTTTGGCTTTCGACCTGCCACAACCCTGCGAGTTGCGTTGCCAATTCACGCGGATCGAGTGGCTGCTGCGGGGTCAGGCTCTGCTTCTCGCCAGCCATGTCGTTCTTGCGCATTTTCTTGAAATGGCCTTTGAGCAGATTGCGGTAAATCAGCGCATCGCGGTTGTAGAACGCCAGCGACAGCCAGCCGCCGGGCTTGGTCAGTTGGTGCAGCACCGGCAGAATCGCGTGCGGTTCAGCGAGCCATTCGAGCACCGCGTGGCAGATCACCAGGTCATAGGGTTCGGTGAGTTGGCCGAGCAGTTCCTGCCACGGCGCCTGAATGAACGTTGCAGTCTGCCCGGCGTCGGCGAACCGCTGGCGCGCGCCTTCGAGCATCGGTTCGGCCGGCTCGGTGAAAGTCACGTCGTGCCCACGCTCGGCCAGCCACAGCGACATGTGGCCGAGACCGCCGCCGATATCCAGCACGCGCAACGGGCGATCCGGCAAGGCTTCGGCGAGGTCGGCTTGCAACACGGCGAGGCGGATTGCGCCTTTGGCCCCGCCGTAGATTTTTTCGGCGAAACGGGTGGCCAACTGATCGAAATGACGGTCGCTCATCAGCTGAACCGCCGTTCGCTGTCGGCGAGTTTGCTGCGCACCACTTCATTCATGTCCAACCCCAACTCGCTGCACAGCAGTAACAGATACAAAACGATGTCGCCGACTTCCTGCCCGGCGTGGGCGAGTTTGTCTGCCGGCAACTGGCGCGACTGGTCTTCAGTCAGCCACTGGAAGATTTCCACCAGCTCGGACATTTCCACACTGGCGGCCATGGCGAGGTTTTTCGGGCTGTGAAATTGCCGCCAGTCATTGCGGTCGCGAATGGCGTGCAGGCGTTCGGTCAGTTCAACAAGGTTCATCGGGCTCTCCTGAAGGCGTATAGCTTCGGGGGGATGCGGGGGGAAGGCAAGGGGTTGTAGGAGCTCGCGTAGACTGCGATGCTTCAAAATCAAAAGATCAAAAGATCGCAGCCTTCGGCAGCTCCTACAGCCGCCGCCGCTGCGGCCCAAGGCTCATTGCCCAATTTCAGGATGCTCACATGCAGGTAGAAAGCTTTTTCGAATGGCTCGGCCAGGCACTTGGTTCGGTTATCCGCTTTATTGTTGATGGCCTCAGCGGGCTGTTCAATCTGCTGAGTAATGCCGGCAGCAACTTTGTCGACGGATTGTCGAAGACGCTGGGGATGGACACATCGATCATCAGCATCATCGCGTTGATCGTCGGGCTGATGCTGTTGTGGTCGGCAATTCGGGCGTTCATGAATGCTTCGATTATTGCGGGGATTATCTGGTTGTTGCTGGGGTTGTGGTTGTTGAGCTGGATTATTCATTAGTCGTTTTGAAGAGCCCCTCACCCTAGCCCTCTCCCGGTGGGAGAGGGGACTGACCGAAGTGTCTCTCGGGTTACATCGACCTGAAATTTTCCGGTTGAATATAAATCGCCACCCTGATCGAGATCGGCCCCCTTTCCCCCTCGCCCCCTTGGGGGGAGAGGGCTGGGGTGAGGGGGTTGGATTTCACAGCCAAAGCATTTCCCAAGTGAATCGCTACAATGCTCGCTCCCAAGGAGCCCGCATGCCCAACCTGATCACCGACTGGCGCGACCGCCCGACCCATCGCCGGGTCTGGGCGCTTGCCGCGCCGATGATTCTTTCCAACATTTCCGTGCCGCTGGTGGCGCTGGTCGACAGCACCGTCATCGGCCACCTGCCCCACGCCCATCAATTGGGCGCGGTGGCGGTGGGCGCCAGCCTGTATACCTTTCTGGCCTGGGCCATGGGTTTTCTGCGCATGGGCACCACCGGGTTTGCCGCGCAAGCCGCCGGGCGCAGTGATGGCGCGGCGTTGCGGCAGATTCTGTTGCAAGGCTTGCTGCTGGCGTTGGGACTGTCGTTGCTGCTCGGCACCCTGGGCGTACCGCTGAGCGGCGTGGCCCTGCACTTCATGCAGCCGTCGGCAGAGCTCGATCAACTGACCCGCGACTTCTTCCACACGCGCCTGTTCGGCTTGCCCGCAGCGCTGGCCAGTTATGCGTTGGTCGGATGGTTCCTCGGCACCCAGAACGCCCGGGCGCCGCTGGCGATTCTGCTCAGTACCAATCTGATCAACATCGTCCTCAATCTATGGTTCGTCATGGGTCTGGACTGGGGCGTGGTTGGCTCGGCCCGCGCTTCGGTGATTGCTGAATGGAGCGGCGCGCTGGTCGGTTTGCTACTGACCCGCAAAGCCTTGCGCGCCTATCCCGGGCACATCGCCTGGGCCGCGCTGAAGTTGTGGCAGAGCTGGCGCCCGCTGTTGGCGGTCAATCGCGATATCTTCATTCGCAGCCTGGCGCTGCAATCGGTGTTTTTCCTGATCACCGTACAAGGCGCGCGACTCGGTGATGCGACGGTTGCGGCCAATGCGCTGCTGCTCAACGGCCTGCTGCTGACCGCGCACGCGCTGGACGGACTGGCGCATGCGGTCGAAGCCTTGTGCGGCCATGCCATCGGCGCGCGTGATCGGCTGGCGCTGCGGCGTTCACTGGTGGTGGCGGGAGGCTGGTCGTTGCTGGCGAGTCTGGGTTTTGCCGCGCTGTTCCTGTGCGCCGGGCATTTGTTCATCGAGATGCAGACCGACATCCAGAGCGTGCGTGATACCGCGTTCATCTATTTGCCGTATCTCGCGGTGCTGCCGTTGATCGCGGTCTGGAGCTACCTGCTCGATGGTCTGTTCATCGGCGCCACTCGTGCGCGAGAAATGCGCAATGGGATGCTTCTGACTGTCGTGTTGTTGCTGCCGATCGCCTGGGCGCTCAAGGATCTGGGCAACCACGGACTGTGGATTACCTTCCTGTTGTTCATGGTCCTGCGCAGCCTGACCCTCGGCGCTCTGGCGCTATGGCTGCGGCGTGACGACGGCTGGTTCAGCGGCACCGCTCACTGAGTCGGCGTGTGCTTGATGAACGAAACCACTTGATCGAATACCGGCGCCAACTGGCGTAACGGTCGCGACAGAGTCGCCACCAGCGTTATGTGGCTGGGCCGCGAGTAATACAACTCGCGCACCGGCACCCCGGCCTCGCGCAGTTTGCGCGCCATGCCGCCGGTGTTGCGCATCGGGTCGACCAACTCATCCTCACTAGCGGCGATCAGCAGCGCTGGCGGTGCCGCGCGGCTGACGTGGTTGATCGGTTGCGACTGCGGCGGTGAATCCGGCCAGAAGAACACCGGGCGCACATCGGGATTCTTGATCGGCAGAAAATCGTAGGGCCCGGCCAGACCGATCCAGCCGCGTAGCTCTTTCGGCGACATTCCGACCTTGCCCAACAACTGCGGATCAAGCGCCAGCATCGCTGCGTTGTAGGCGCCGGAGCTATGGCCCATCAGATATACGCGCTGCGGGTCGCCGGAAAATCCCTGAATGTGCGCTTTGGTCCAAGCCACGGCTTTGGCCCCGTCCTCAAGAAACAGCGGATAACGCACCTGCGGATACAAGCGATAATCCGCAATCACCGCGACGATGCCGCGCGACGCCAGCGCCTCGCCGACAAAACTGTAGTCCTCGCGGTCGCCGCTGTTCCAGCTGCCACCGTAGAAAAACACCAGCACTGGCGCATCTTTGGGCGCGTGATGCGGCACGTAGACATCGAGTTTCTGCCGCGGGTCATTGCCATAAGCAATGCCCGCGGTCTTGCTGAAAGTGTCCTGCGGTGTCAGGCCATTGAGGATTTTCAGCGGCGAGCAGGCACTGAGCAGCATCAGTAACAACGCGCCGCCAATCACGCCAAACCACTGCCGTAAAGAATGTGCCATGCGCGCCTCGCCTCAAGGTTGATGGTTTTGCCAGTGTTGCCGCAGATACTCGAGCCGCTGCGCCTGACTCAGCCCCGACGGCGGTTGCACCAGCAGTGCACGCGGATGCTGCAAGCGTAGCCACAACCAGTCGTCGAGCACCGCGCGTTCGCTGAAACCCAGCGCCTGGCCCTGCTGTAAATGGGAGGACAGCGATGTGTAGTCGGTTCCAACTGATCGACTCCAGCGCCAGAGGTGCTGATCCAACAGGCAACTTTGCAGGCGCTCACGCTGACCACGCGTGAGGCTTTCTTCGATACCCAGCGATTCGACCTGCAACTGCGGATTGCGCAGTTGCTGCCAACCCTGACTGCCGTTCGCGCGGTCGGCCCACGTACCGCCGAACCAGCGAACCCAGCCGAGCGGTCCGAGCCAGCGGCTGAGTTGCCGGGCATCGCAGGCATCGAAAAAATAGCTGGCAACCTGGCGATTGTAATAATTGAGCAGCGCGCGGTGATTCAGGCCGACCGAGACGGTGAGCATGCGCTGCAGGTGGCTGCGCAATTGTTCCTCTGGCGCTGCGCTGCCCAGCAGCAGTCCATGCCAGGTCTGCGGGTCGGAGTGACACAAGGCTGACAGCGCCGGGCAAGCGCGCAAATCGATCAACAGCGGCCCCCGCTCACCCAAGGGTTCAAACTCGGTGCCATCGAACAATCGCAGGCGCGGTACGTGATTGAATCCGCGTTGCAGCATCGGCAAGGCTCGCGGTGAATCTGCGACATCCAGCATCAACCATTGCGCATTCTGCCCGGGCGCTGCGCCGCTCATCTCCCGTCGCCCGGATTCAGCCCGGCAACCAGCCGACAGCTGCATAACGCCTGCGGGCAATGACTGAAACTGCCACCACCGGGTATCAGACACAACAGCAGCAACGGTTCGGCAGCGGCCAGCCATTGCGCCATGCCTTCGGTCGCGAGCTTTTCAGGCGCGGACAGCGGTTCTTCCTCCTGGAGGTCGGACTGCAGCGCACACGGCTGGAGCACCCCACTGATGATCGGCTGATCGGGATCGCCTTCAAGAAAACTCACCACCACTTCGGCGCCTTCACGCAACAGCGCCGGCGGCGTATCAGCCAATGCCGGCGCAAGTGGCAACCAGCAATGGCTGGGCGTGGCCCCCTCGCCCTGATAGAGCCAGTCGAACTGCACGGCGACCGGCCGCAGGCAATCAGGTTGCGGCTCGTCAACTGTCACCACCCATGCGCGTTGCAGCCCCTGCATGTGCAACCTCGAACATGCAGCGCTCGAGACACCGTGCCAGCGGTCGGTAGCCCGAATCAGGTTGCTGTAGGGCGGTTCGAGCGCCTGATCGGCGCGATGCTCGATACGGGTCAGCAGCCAGTTGGCAGGGCAAGGATTCGACGGGTCGCCAGACATGCTCAACCAGCGGCCGCTGCGCAGCGTCGACTGATCGGAAAATCCCTGGGCCGACTTTACTTTCGACCAGCGCTGACTGACGTCCTCGCGCATTTGCCAGCGGCGCACGGCCGGCGCACCACTGTTGCCCTCGTCGTCGACCGCTGCTACGTCAACCCGCGGCATGCGTTGCGGATCATCGCCAAACACCAGGCAATGCCCGTCTTGAGCATGTTCGAAGTGATAGTGAATTTGCGCTTGTGTGCACAAGCGTTGTACCAGTTGCAGATCAGACTCACGGTATTGCGTGCAAAAACTGCGCGGTGGGTAATCAGCATGCAGGTCAAAGCGACGCTGCGCGCCGGTGATGCCGTGCTCCTTGAGCACCTGGTCGAGGATCTGCGGCACCGATTGGCCACTGAAAATACGCCGACTGAAACGCAGATTGAGGCAACTGAGTTTCGGCGCCAGCCGCGCCCGACATAATCGCGCACCGTGACCGTGCTCGTGTTGAACGAGGCTGTGCAACTGCCCATGTACGCGGTTGCCCTTCGGCCCGAAAAACAGTTGTGCCGAGCGATACAGCAACCCAGCGAGATCCAGATGCGGATCATCGATCAACAGATCGATTTCAAACGCAAAGGGTTCGCTGATGGCTTCGCAACCGGTGAAAGCGAGGACTTCGAACGGGGCGGACAGACCCGCTACATCGAGGCGAAACGACGGCTCGTCGGCTGGATCGAACATGGGCGATTCTCTACAGGAGGGGCGGGCGGGGATTCTCGCCGAGAGCCATGGCCGAGTAGAGAGGCGAAGTACAACTTAGGAAATGACCTACGCGAAAAGCAGACGACATCACTTCCCCTGTCAGGAAGCAGGCCGTTTCACGCAGAAAAAACAGAGAAATCCCACCAGATCATCTGAAACTTCCGCTGCGCGCGGGACAATTTCAGACAACCTGGTGCGATTGAAACCTGGTCTCAGGAAGACAGGTAGGAGGAGCGGGTCAGGCCCAGACGCAAGGCATCGAGGAACTGCGTGCGCTCGGTCGGGCTGATGCGCGCACTGGCGCACTTGTCGCGGTAGTGGGTCATCAGTTCTTCCGGCGACAAGTGCACATAACGCAGCATGTCTTCGATGGTGTCGTGGGTTTCGATCCCGGCGTGGTACACGCTGCCGTCAGCGTTCTGGTAGATGTTCACCGAGTCGGTGTCACCGAACAGGTTGTGCATGTCGCCGAGAATCTCCTGATACGCGCCGACCAGGAAGATACCCAGCAGGTAGTCCTCGCCCTCGTTCAAACCGTGCACCGGCAGGCTGGTCTCGATGCTCTGCTCGTCGACGTATTGCTTGATCTTGCCGTCGGAGTCGCAGGTCAGATCCTGCAATACCGCGCGACGCAGCGGCTCTTCATCGAGACGGTGCAGCGGCAGGATCGGTAGAACCTGGCCGATGGCCCAGGTGTCCGGCAGGCTCTGGAATACCGAGAAGTTGCAGATGTACTTGTCGGCGAGCTTGTCGTTGAGCTCGTCGAGCACCTGACGGTGCGAACGCTGACGGGCTTTCAACGAGTTGTGCAGGCGACGGCATACAGCGAAGTAGCACTGCTCGGCGAGGGCTTTTTGGGCCAGGGTCAGTTTGCCGTCGGCGTACTGCGCGGCCACGTCGCTCATGTAGTGCGTAGCGCGCCAGTAGGTTTCGGTGACCATTTCGATGTCGGTAGGGCCGAGCAGGTCAACCAGCCACTGCACGGTTTCCGGCAGCTCTTCCTTGTTGTCGATCTGCGGCACGTCGTCGTTGTGTTTCTCGACGTCGGTCACCTGCACCACCAGCATGGCGTGGTGCGCAGTCAGCGAACGGCCGCTCTCGGAGAAGATGTTCGGGTGCGGCAGGTTCTGCGCATCGCAGAATTCCTTGAGCATGCCGACCACGACACCGGCGTAATCGTCCATGTCGTAGTTGATCGAACTGGCGTTACGCGAGTGCGTACCGTCGTAATCGACGCCCAGACCACCGCCAACGTCGATGTGATCGACCGGCAGGCCGAGGTTGCGCAGCTCACCGTAGTAACGGATCGCTTCCTTGAAGCCGTGCTGATAGTCAGCCAGGTTGGCAATCTGCGAACCCATGTGGAAGTGCAGCAGGCGAATGCCCTGATCCAGACCCGCTGCGCGGAAACGCTCGACTACCGACAGCAACTGCGCTGCCGACAGACCGAACTTGGATTTCTCGCCACCGGTATCAGCCCACTTCGACGAAGCCAGCGATGACAGGCGCACGCGCAAACCAACCTGCGGCTTGACCTTGAGCGAAGCAGCTTCTTCGATCACCAGCGCAACTTCGGATTCTTTCTCGATCACGATGAACACGTTGTGGCCAAGCTTCTGGCCAATCAGCGCCAGACGGATGAATTCGCGATCCTTGTAACCGTTGCAGACGATGGTGCCGCCCTTTGGCGCCAGTGCCAGCACGGCCAGCAGCTCAGGCTTGGAGCCGGCTTCCAGACCGATCGACACGTCCTGGGTAGCAATGATGTTTTCGATCACTGCTTCCTGCTGGTTAACCTTGATCGGGTACAGCGCGGTGTACTTGCTCTGGTATTCCAGGCGCTCAATGTTCGCATCGAAAGCACCGGTCAACTGGCGCACGCGGTCTTGCAGGATGTCAGGGAAGCGCACCAGCAACGGCAAGGACAAACCGCTTTTGCGCAGTTGATCGACTTGCTCGAACAGGTCGATAGGCGAGCTGCTCGGTCCGTTCGGACGAACTTCGACGCGACCGGCTTCATTGATCGCGAAATATCCGGCCCCCCAATGGCGAATCCCGTAAACACTGCGGCTGTCCGCAACTGTCCATTGGCTGCCATCGTCTTTGCGTGTGCGTCGTACGGACATCGAAGTCCCCTATAAAGAAGTCATTGTGCGTCGCCTGAGTTCAGGCCGGCGCAGTCTAAAGAATGAAAATGACGGTTCGTCAGCGCGGTGGTAGACCACGCTGACAGCGTTGAGTTTAGAAACCGGTCATGAACAGGCTCTGTGAAAACCATGGAAACGACGTCAGACCCGAACACACTGGGGACTGAGACAAGCCGCGGGTGGTTTTCACAGAGGCTGCTAGCCGCCGGACTTCTTGGCCTTGAAACCGAGCTTGATCAACTCGGCCAAGAGTAGCTCGACATGATCGCCCTGGATTTCAATGATCCCGTCTTTGAGCGCGCCGCCGGTGCCGCAACGTTTCTTCAACGTTGTGGCCAGATCCTTGAGCGCCTCTTCGGCCAATGGCACGCCGGTGATGGTGGTCACCGTCTTGCCGCCACGGCCCTTGCTCTCGCGGCGTACGCGGGCAATGCCGTCGCCGGCCGGGATCAGGGTTTGTTTGCAGATACAGGCGTCCACCGGTTGACTGCAATCCGGGCAATGACGACCTGCGTCGGTGGAAAATACCAGACCGCCAAGGGCGGCGAAGGATGCGGCTTTTTTGGCCACCGGCAATCCTCTTGGGAGGACAAAGACTGATCGCAGCCTTGGGCAAGGCTATCGACCGCGAAGCCCCACTCAGGCAGGGGCAGCGCTACTGCATCGGCATTGCCGCTGCAGTTTGAAAAGGTCGCGCAGTGTAACGGCAAAAAGCCGACTTGCTAAGAGCCAATCGGCGCCAATTTATGTGTTGTTTGCGACGTCGTGCCCCTGAGCCTTGAGATAGCGCTTCAACGCGGCGAGAGAGTCCGGGCAGTAAGGCTTTTGCCGGATTTCCTGCATGACTTGTTCGATGGGAATGAAGCGCGCTTCGAGCACTTCCTCGGGTTGCAGAATCAACGGGCCGTCCCACACCGCGGAAAACGCCGAACACCACAGGCGATTGCCGGTGTCTTCGAAGTAGAAATGGTCGTGGGCGGTCAGCTCTACCCCGCTCACGCCGAGTTCTTCTTCGAGCTCACGGGCTGCCGATTCGGCGTAGGTTTCGTTGGCTTGCACCATGCCGCCAGCCGCGACGTCCCAGTAACCCGGATAAATCGCCTTGCTCAAGGTACGCCGGTGAACACACAACTCGCCGACAGAGTTGAACAACATGATGTAAGTGCCGCGCCCGATCAGCCCGCGTTCGCGCAAATCGGCGCGCACCAGAGAACCGAGCAGGTTGTCCTGCTCGTCGACCCACGCGATCTGTTCGGCATCCGAGGCGGCGCGGTGTGCCGCCTCTTTGGCGCTTTCGTCCATGACTCAGCCCTGATTGAGCAGTTGACGCAAATCGATCACAGCAGCATTGGCCCGGGAGATGTAGTTGGCCATGACCAGCGAGTGGTTAGCCAGTACACCGAAGCCGCTGCCGTTGAGGATCATCGGACTCCAGACCGGCTCTTGCGATGCTTCCAGCTCACGAATGATCTGGCGCACGCTGACGGTGGCGTTCTTCTTCGCCAGCACATCGGCGAAGTCGACTTCAATGGCACGTAACAAGTGGGACAAGGCCCAAGCCTGACCGCGGGCTTCGTAGAACACGTTGTCGATCTGCATCCACGGAGTTTCGACGACTTCCTCGTCAACCTGTGGCACCTGACCTACAGCCGGCACTTCGGTTTTCAGCGAGGTGTTGAGCTTGACCCGCCCGACGCTGGCCGACAGACGTTGCGACAGCGAACCCAAACGGGTGCCGACATCGCCGAGCCAGTTGTTCAGGTTGTCGGCGCGGGCGTAGAACAGCGCGTTTTTCTGGGTCGGGTCAGACAGGCGTGCCTGATAGCGGCTCAAGGAATTGATGCCTTCCTGATACTCCGACTCGCTGGAAGGAAGAATCCAGCTCTTGTTGTCGAAGTTGAAACGCGGCTCGGCCTTGGCCAGATCAGCATCTTCGGCCGACTGCGACTGCGAGCGGGCGAAGTCTTTACGCAATGCGCGACTCAGGTCGCGGACCTGGACCAGCACGCCATATTCCCAGCTCGGCATGTTGTCCATCCACAGGCCCGGGGGGAAACGGTCGTTGGAAATGTAGCCGCCCGGCTTGCTCAGCAACGTGCCGGCGACAGTCTTGAGGGTTTCGACCGTGGTGTAGCCGACCACCATTTGCTTGCCTTCTTTCTCGGCGGCAACCTGCGCGTTTTGCGCGACCGGAAACAGCGCCGGCTCCTGACTCCAGTACCAGCCCAGGCCAATGGTCACCAGCAGATAAATGCCGACCAGCGTGGCCAGCGCGCGGCTGAACAGCAAGCCGCCGACGTAACTGCGGGTGGCCGACTTGGGCGCAGCGGCACGTTCAGGCGCACTGCCCGCGCGGTTCTTCCAGTCCAGCATGGCGATATCCTTTCAAACTTGGGTTCAACGGTTCGACCACAACCATACAACAACGTGCCAAGGGCTGGCACCCGTCATATTTGACAGTCGGTGTTTCGCCGAGCGAAACCCGTGGGTCAGAAACTGAATTGTGCTCGGCAGCAGATTATTGACGCACGACACTCATGTAACCGGAAAGAGGTGCTAGCATAGAGCCACCAGTCGATCTCAGCATGCACCCTAACTAGTAGTCAGGATATGACCGAGCCAGAAGACCCCAGCCGTGAGCGCCTCAAGCACCATTTTGCCCAGCGGGTAATTCATCAGGCACGTCAGATTCTTGAGATATGGCAGCGCCTGCAACGCAGCGAATGGTCCACCGCCGACCTCGCCGAACTGAGCGAGGCGAATCTGCGCCTGCTGCGTTTCGCCGAGCGCTTCGAACAGCCCGAACACACGCATCTGGCGCACCATATCAGCCAGTCGCTGGAAGCCGTGGACGCCAATCGCGGACGCCTGAGCAGCGGACTGATTACCGACCTCAACCGTTTGATGCAGCGTCTGTCGCGCACCGGCCTGCGTCATGGCGATCAACTCGATCAGACCTTCCTGCCGCCGCTGCGCAAGCCGATCTACGTGATGCTGCAGGATCATGATCGCGCCGAGCGTCTGGCCAAGCAGCTGGAGTTTTTCGGTCTGAGCGCCCAGGCGCTGGACAGCGTGGCAGCGTTTCGCTCATCGATGGTCGAGCGCCTGCCGGCGGCGATCGTCATGGACGTGGATTTCAGCGGTGCCGGCGTCGGTCTTAAATTGGCCGCGGAAGCGCAGGTTGGTCTGGATGAACCGCTGCCGCTGCTGTTTTTCAGCCTGCACGAAACCGACACCCCGACCCGTCTCGCCGCCGTGCGTGCCGGTGGCCAGGAATTCCTCACCGGCACCCTCGAAGCCTCGAGCCTGCTGGAGAAAATCGAAGTCCTGACCTGCGTCGCCCAATACGAACCTTATAAAGTGCTGATCATCGACGACTCGCG
The DNA here is from genome assembly GCF_048822895.1 of Pseudomonas sp. P4795. Lineage (NCBI taxonomy): Bacteria > Pseudomonadati > Pseudomonadota > Gammaproteobacteria > Pseudomonadales > Pseudomonadaceae > Pseudomonas > Pseudomonas sp. P4795. The sequence continues at coordinate 65,959 of NZ_JBMFBT010000005.1, forward strand.
CGCCCAGGCCATGCACACCGAGCGCCTGCTCAACAGCGCCGGGATCGTCACCCGCACCTTGATCGAACCGATTCAGGCGATGGCCGAACTGGCGGATTTCCAGCCGGATCTGATCATCCTCGACATGTACATGCCGGCCTGTACCGGCACCGAACTGGCCAAGGTCATCCGGCATAATGATCGTTACGTCAGCGTGCCGATCATTTACCTGTCGGCCGAAGACGATCTGGACAAGCAGCTCGACGCCATGAGCGAGGGCGGCGACGACTTCCTGACCAAGCCGATCAAGCCGCGCCACCTGATCACCACGGTGCGCAACCGCGCCGCCCGCGCTCGCAATCTAAAAGCGCGGATGGTCCGCGACAGCCTCACCGGCCTGTACAACCACACGCACATCCTGCAATTGCTTGAAGACTGCTCGTTCCGCGCCCGCCGCGAGAACAAGCCACTGAGTTTTGCCATGCTCGACATCGACCACTTCAAACGGGTCAACGACAGCCACGGCCATCCAATGGGCGACCGCGTGATCAAAAGCCTGGCGCTGTTCCTCAAACAACGCCTGCGCAAAACCGATTTCATCGGCCGTTACGGCGGCGAAGAGTTCGCCATCGTCATGCCCGATACTGATATTGAATCTGCGCACAAAGTGCTCGACGAGATCCGTCAGCGCTTCGCCGAAATCCACTACCCGGCCCAGCCACACGATCTGTGGTGCACCTTCAGCGCAGGCGTGGTGGAGATGCGCGATGACTCCGACAGTCTGATGATGGCCAGCCAGGCCGACGAGGCGCTGTACCGCGCCAAGGATGGCGGACGCAATCGGGTGCAGGCCGCGCGCGACTCAAAGCAAAGTGCCACTTTTTCATCGGAATCGACCCATTCGGTCATAACCCTGTAACAGAACCGCAATAAATTCAGGCGCTTACCATTCTGCCGTTGGTAGCTGTCATGCGCCTGAAGTTGCTCACCAATCTCAACACCCTGTTGCTGGTCGCCGTGTGCGTGGCCCTCGGCGCCACGCTGTGGTGGTCGCAAAAAGCCCTGGAACGCCCATATCTTCTGATGGAGCGTTACCTGGGGTTGTCCCAGCAATTTCAGAATGAGGCGGCGCGCAATGTCGAGGACTACCTCGCCAGCGGCGACGCCCTGCGCCTGAGCAGTGCCAGCCAGGCTTTAGCGGCGCTCCACAAAGAACTTGGCGAACTGCCGCCTGCCCTCGCCGACACCTTGCGCCCAAGCCTTTCCAGCCTCGACGAATTCAGCAAGAGCGATCTGCTGGCCGCTGGCAAACTCGCGGGCGATCCGCAAGCGTTGTTGTTGCAAGCCGAGCGCGAGTTGAGCGCCAGTCTCGATCAGCTCAGCACCTACGCCACTGGCAACGCGAGCTATCTGGCACCGCTGCTCGCCGCTTCCCAGCACCTCGGCAAGCTGTCGCTGGCGCGCAACAAACTGGTCAGCAGCGGACGCAGTGAACTGGCTGCCGATGTCGAACGTGAAGTGAGCAATATTCGCACACAGGCGCAGGCGATTGACGCCCTGCCGCTGCTTGGCGTGGTCACCAGCAGCGAGTCCGGCACCGACGATTTCGCCGCGATGATGGGCATCGAGAACACTGAAAAAGCCGTCGCCGAAGATGCCGGCGTCGGCCTCAAACGCGAACTCAACAGTTTGCTCGGCCGCTATCCGGCCGAACTGTCACGTACTCGCGATCAAATCCAGAAACGCAGCGAACTCAGCGCGGCCACCCACTTGAAAATCGCCGCTGTGCAGCAAGCCATCGCCGGACTGGAACCGGTGGTGCGCGCCCAACATGGGCAGATCCAGGGCGAAGTCCGTCTGATGCAAGGCGTGATGATCGGCCTGATTTTGTTGATCGCGCTGCTGATCGATACCTTGCAGCGGCGTCTGGCCCGCACCCTGACCAACCTTGCTCCGGCGCTTTCAACCTGGGCCGAGGGTGATTTCAGCGGCGATATTCATCTGGGCAAAACCAACCGTGAACTGCACGACATCGAAGCCTCGCTCAACCGCTTGCGTGCGTATCTGGTGGACCTGGTCGGAACAATTCGTGGCAATGCCGAACAAGTCGCCGGCAGCAGCCGCACACTCGCCGACCTGAGCAATGACTTGCACAGCGGCGCCGAACATCAGGCTGGCGATACCGCGCTGATTCGCGATTCACTCAGCGAACTGGAAGCGACCATCCAGCAAGTGGCCGGTGATGCGCGTCAAGCAGCGGACGCCAGTCGGCATGCCGGGCTGGCGGTCGAACACGGCCAGCAAGTCATCGGCCAAAGCCTCACTGGCCTGCATGCACTGGTGGGCGAGGTGCAAGGCAACGCGCAGATGATCGAGCATCTGGCCGAAGAGTCGGCGACCATCGGCGGCGTACTCACGGTAATCCGCTCGATTGCCGATCAGACCAATTTGCTTGCACTCAACGCGGCAATTGAAGCGGCGCGTGCCGGGGAAATGGGCCGCGGGTTTGCCGTGGTTGCCGAGGAAGTCCGCTCACTGGCGCAACGTACCGCCGGGGCCACCGCAGAAATCCAGACACTCATCGCCGGCCTGCAAACCGCTGCCCGGCAATCGGTCGAAGGCATGCGCGCACAAGTCGAACACGCCGAAGCCACGGCCAATCAGGCACAAGCGGCGGACGGCGCACTGGACAAGATAGTCGGCGCGATCCAGACCATTTCCGACACGGCGATCCGCATTGCAGACATCACCGCTCAGCAGAGCGGCGCCGTCAGCGAGATCCGCGATCACAGCGAACGCATTCACCAGTTGGGTGGGGATAATTTGCTGCGCATCGGCCAGGGCCGCGAGCAAGGTGAGAATCTGCTGGCATTGGGCGGACAACTGCACACAGCCGTGCAGGCCTTCCGCGTCTGACACCGCGCTTGTCGCGAATGACCGGATTTAATCGCCCGGTCACATACTTTGCGCAAACATCGGTCATCGTGCTGGCTATTGCAGAGAACTGGACAGTCATAAAGTCTTTGCGGCATAGTCGCCGGGTTCTGACGAGGCTCACCCATAACAAGGAACACGCAGATGGCAACGCTACTGGTGCTGCACGGCCCCAACCTGAACCTGCTCGGCACCCGCGAACCGGGGACTTACGGGTCTACGACGCTGGCGCAGATCAATCAGGATCTGGAACGCCGCGCCCGCGAAGCCGGCCATCATCTGCTGTACCTGCAAAGCAACGCCGAATATGAATTGATCGACCGCATCCACGCCGCGCGCGGCGAAGGTGTGGACTTCATTCTGATCAACCCAGCAGCTTTTACACACACAAGTGTCGCTTTACGTGACGCGCTGCTGGCGGTGAGCATCCCATTCATCGAAGTGCATTTGTCCAACGTGCACAAACGCGAACCTTTCCGCCATCACTCTTACTTCTCCGACGTAGCGGTGGGAGTGATCTGCGGCCTTGGCGCCAGCGGTTACCGACTGGCCCTGGAGGCTGCACTAGAGCAGCTTGAACACCAAGCTATACGCCCCTGACCGACCCTTGGGAGTTGATGATTCATGGATATCCGTAAAGTTAAGAAACTGATCGAATTGCTGGAAGAGTCCGGCATCGACGAGCTTGAGATCAAGGAAGGCGAAGAGTCCGTACGCATCAGCCGCCACAGCAAGACTCCGGCGCAGCAGTACTACGCTCCGGCTCCGATGCAAGCTCCGGTTGCTGCACCTGCCGCAGCTCCAGTGGCTGCGGCCGCTCCGGTTGCCGCTGCTGCTCCAGCGCTGAACGGCACCGTTGCCCGTTCGCCGATGGTTGGCACTTTCTATCGCAAATCCTCGCCGTCCTCGCCGTCCTTCGTCGAAGTTGGCCAGACCGTGAAGAAAGGCGACACCCTGTGCATCGTTGAAGCCATGAAGATGATGAACCACATCGAAGCTGAAACCAGCGGTGTGATCGAGTCCATCCTCGTTGAAGACGGCCAGCCGGTTGAGTACGACCAACCGCTGTTCACCATCGTTTGAACCGCGGAGAAACTTTGATGACTGCGAAGTTGGAAAAAGTTCTGATCGCCAACCGCGGTGAGATCGCTCTGCGGATTCTGCGTGCCTGCAAAGAGATGGGCATCAAGACCGTCGCCGTTTACTCCAAGGCGGACAAAGAGCTGATGCACCTGGGTCTGGCAGACGAATCCGTTTGCATCGGTCCGGCGTCTGCCACTCACTCCTACCTGCATATCCCGGCAATCATCGCGGCCGCTGAAGTGACTGGCGCTACCGCCATTCACCCAGGCTACGGTTTCCTCGCGGAAAACGCCGACTTTGCCGAGCAGGTCGAGAATTCCGGCTTCGCGTTCATCGGTCCGAAAGCCGACACCATTCGCCTGATGGGCGACAAGGTATCAGCCAAGCACGCGATGATCGAAGCAGGCGTGCCAACCGTTCCAGGCTCCGACGGCCCACTGCCGGAAGACGAAGAAACGGCACTGCGCATTGGTCGTGAAGTCGGCTACCCGGTGATCATCAAAGCCGCTGGCGGCGGTGGTGGTCGCGGCATGCGCGTGGTGCATAAAGAAGAAGACCTGATCTCCTTCGCCAAGCTGACCCGCACCGAAGCCGGTGCAGCGTTCGGCAACCCGATGGTCTATCTGGAAAAATTCCTGACCAATCCACGTCACGTGGAAGTTCAGGTGCTTTCCGACGGCCAGGGCCACGCCATCCATCTGGGTGACCGCGATTGCTCGCTGCAACGGCGCCACCAGAAAGTTCTCGAAGAAGCGCCGGCACCGGGCATCGACGAGAAGGCTCGCCAGGAAGTCTTCGCCCGCTGCGTCAAGGCGTGCATCGACATCGGCTACCGTGGCGCCGGCACTTTCGAGTTCCTGTACGAGAACGGTCGTTTCTACTTCATCGAAATGAACACTCGTGTTCAGGTGGAGCACCCGGTTTCGGAAATGGTCACCGGGATCGACATCGTCAAGGAGATGCTCAGCATCGCCGCTGGCAACAAGTTGTCGTTCACCCAGGAAGACGTGGTTATCCGCGGTCACTCGCTGGAATGCCGGATCAACGCTGAAGACCCGAAAACCTTCATGCCGAGCCCGGGTACGGTCAAGCATTTCCACGCCCCAGGCGGCAACGGCGTTCGCGTCGATTCGCACCTGTACAGCGGTTATGCGGTTCCGCCGAACTACGACTCGCTGATCGGCAAGCTGATTACTTACGGCGCAACCCGCGACGAAGCCATGGCACGCATGCGCAATGCCCTGGACGAAATCGTGGTCGACGGGATCAAGACCAACATCCCGCTGCACCGGGATCTGGTTCGTGACGAAGGCTTCTGCAAAGGGGGCGTGAACATTCACTACCTCGAGCACAAGCTGGCTGCCGAGAAGCACTAAGCTTCAGCCCGCACCTGACAAAGCCGCCTTCGGGCGGCTTTGTTGTTTCTACAGATTACAAAAAACCTGTGGGAGCGAGCTTGCTCGCGAAGGCGGCGCATCAGTCAGCATCAAAGTGACTGGCAATCCGCTTTCGCGAGCAAGCTCGCTCCCACAAAAGCTTTGCGCTCGCGTAAACTTGCGCGCTTCTCGCAGGCCGCTAGGCTGCAATCAATATTTTTCAAAGGTGCCCGCCATGCCTTGGCTGCAAGTCCGTCTCGCCATCAGCCCAGAACAAGCCGAAACCTACGAAGACGCTTTCCTTGAAGTGGGCGCCGTTTCGGTGACCTTCATGGACGCCGAAGATCAGCCGATCTTCGAGCCGGAACTCAACACCACGCCGCTGTGGGCGCACACGCATCTGTTGGCGCTGTTCGAAGGCGGCACTGAACCGGCACCGGTTCTGGCCCATCTGGAACTGCTGACCGGCAGCCCGCTGCCCGAGCACCACAGCGAAGTGATCGAAGATCAGGACTGGGAACGCAGCTGGATGGACGGTTTCGAGCCGATGCAATTCGGTCAGCGCCTGTGGATCGTGCCGAGCTGGCACGCCGCGCCGCAACCTGATGCAGTGAATCTGCTGCTCGATCCGGGCCTGGCGTTCGGCACCGGTACGCATCCAACCACCGCTTTGTGCCTGGAATGGCTCGACGGTCAGGACCTGAAAGACTGCAACGTGCTGGATTTCGGCTGCGGCTCGGGGATTCTGGCGATTGCCGCCCTGCTGCTCGGCGCCAAGGAAGCGGTCGGCACCGATATCGACGTGCAGGCGCTGGAAGCCTCGCGCGACAACGCCGGGCGCAACGGCATTGCCGACGAGCTGTTCCCGCTGTACCTGCCGCAAGATCTGCCACAAGTTCAGGCTGACGTGCTGGTTGCCAACATCCTCGCCGGGCCACTGGTATCGCTGGCCCCGCAACTGTCCAGCCTGGTCAAGACCGGCGGGCGTCTGGCGCTGTCGGGCATCCTCGCCGAGCAAGGCGAAGAAGTCGCCCAGGCCTATGCGCAGGACTTCGATCTCGATCTGATCGCCAATCGTGATGGCTGGGTACGCATCACCGGCCGTCGGCGCTAGAATGGCCGCCTGCCTAATCCGGATCGTCGCATGACCGACAGCTTCGTCACTCAGTGCCCGCATTGCTCAACCAGTTTCCGCGTCAGCCATGCTCAATTGAGCGTGGCGCGCGGAGTGGTTCGCTGTGGCTCTTGCCTGCAAGTGTTCAACGCGGCCAAGCAGCTGCTTGAACAAAGTGCTGGCAAGGAAGCGCTTGCGCCGGTTGCACAGCCTGTCGCCGAGCCGCCGGTGATTGCCGAGCTGCCGAGCGTCGTCGAACCATTTGAGCCACGCGCCATCAGCCAAAAGCAATGGAACGCCGCCGATCTGGATCTGGACAGCCTCGATCTGGACGAAGAGCTCGCTCGCCTCGAACAGCGCGAAATCCAGCCGACCACCGAGTTTGGCCGCGCCCGCGAAGATTCGCTCAGCGCCCGTCGCGATAATCATGAATCGGAAGAAGCGCCGTGGTCCGATAGCCTGTTCAGCGAACCGGCCGATGAGCGCAGCCTCAAGCTGGACGACGAACCCGAAGCCGTCGACTACGAACCCGGCAAACCGGCGCGCACCGAGCCTTCGCTGTCGCTGGAGCCGGTGGATCTGGATGACGAACCGCCGATCCCGCAACTGCGCCTGCATGACCCCATCGACCCGAATGCCCGCCGCGAACGCTTTTCCGCCAGGCCTGAAGCTGAAGCCGATGACGACCTGCCGCTGATCGAAGCGCCGCGTCAAAAACGCGAACGCCCGGAAACCAGCGTGCGCGCCGAAGCGCTGCACGACCTGACCGATGATCCGCTGCAACTCGACTGGCAGAAACGCCGCTCGCCGTGGGGCCGACGCATTCTCTGGCTGTTGCTGATCACTCTGGCCGCCGCCGGCCTCGCTGGGCAATACATCGCCTATCACTTCGATGAGCTGGCGCGTCAGGATCAATACCGCCCGTGGTTTCAGCAGGTGTGCCCGCAAATCGGCTGCAGCGTGCCCTCAAAAGTCGATATAGCCAGGATCAAGAGCAGCAATCTGGTGGTGCGCAGCCACCCGGAATTCAGCGGTGCACTGGTGGTGGACGCGATCATTTACAACCGCGCAACCTTCTCGCAACCGTTCCCGTTACTCGAACTGCGTTTCGCCGACCTCAACGGCCATCTGATTGCCAGCCGCCGCTTCAAACCCGGCGAATACCTCAACGGCGACCTCGAAGGCATGGCGGAAATGCCGCCGCAGACGCCGATCCACATCGCCCTGGACATCCTCGATCCGGGACCCAAAGCGGTGAACTACAGCCTGAGTTTCCACTCGCCCGAGTGAAACGCTTCACCGCTGCGCGCTTGACGGCAGTTTTCTGACTTCGCCCCGGCCAACCAAACCGCTGGCAATAACGGAATAACTGTTCAGATTTTGTTCAATTCAGCCTTTCTCCAGTCATCGAGAGCGGGTATCATGCCAACCCTTTTTCGAACTCTCATGATCCGGCCCCACTTCAGGGAAGTCCTATGTCGGCGGTACGCATCGGCCCATACACATTAAGCAACGGCTTGATTCTCGCCCCTATGGCGGGCGTCACCGACCAGCCCTTTCGTCAGTTGTGCAAACGCATGGGCGCAGGGCTTGTCGTTTCGGAAATGGTCACCAGCGACATGAGCCTGTGGAACACCCGCAAGTCGCGCATGCGCATGATCCACGAAGGCGATCCCGAGCCACGCTCGGTGCAGATTGCCGGTGGCGATGCGCAGATGCTCGCGGATGCGGCCCGGGCCAACGTCGAACTGGGCGCACAGATTATTGACATCAACATGGGTTGCCCGGCGAAGAAGGTCTGCAACAAGGCTGCCGGTTCCGCGCTGTTGAAGGATGAAGCACTGGTTACCGAGATCCTGCAGGCCGTCGTGGCTGCGGTTGATGTGCCGGTCACCCTGAAGATCCGCACGGGCTGGGATCGCGACAACAAGAACGGCCTGACCGTGGCGAAGATCGCCGAGCAGGCCGGGATCACCGCGCTGGCAGTGCATGGCCGCACGCGCGCCGATCTGTACACCGGTGAAGCCGAGTACGACACGATTGCCGCGATCAAGCAGGCCGTGTCGATCCCGGTGTTTGCCAATGGCGATATCGATTCACCGCAAAAGGCCCGCTACGTGCTCGACGCGACCGGTGTCGATGGCCTGTTGATAGGCCGCGCCGCCCAAGGGCGGCCATGGATTTTTCGCGAGATCGAACACTTCCTGCGTACCGGCGAAATCATGCCGGCGCCGGAACTGGTCGAGGTGGAACGCATTCTGCTGGAGCATCTGGCCGCACTTCACGCTTTCTATGGAGACGTGATGGGCGTGCGAATTGCTCGGAAGCATGTGGGCTGGTATCTCGCAACCTTGCCGGGCGCCAGGGAGTTTCGCGCCCACTTCAATCGTTTGGATGGTACGGAAACACAATGCGCCAACGTTCGGGAGTTCTTCGCCGAGCGTTACAAGAGCCTGACAGGGGACGAAGAAGGGGTGGCCGCATGACGATGATGACCGAGACTTTAGTGAGTGGAACAGCACCCGTGAGCGACAACGTGAATTTGAAACAGCACCTCAATACGCCGAGCGAAGAAGGCCAGACCCTTCGCGGGAGTGTCGAGAAGGCGCTGCACAATTATTTCGCCCACCTTGAAGGCGCTGCCGTCACGGATGTGTACAACCTGGTGCTCTCCGAAGTCGAGGCTCCCCTGCTCGAAAGCGTGATGAACTACGTCAAGGGCAACCAGACCAAGGCCAGCGAGCTGCTCGGACTCAACCGAGGCACGCTGCGCAAGAAACTCAAGCAGTACGATCTGCTGTAAGCATTCAATCAAACCAGAAAGGCGCCCGCGTAAAACCGGTCGCCTTTTTTGCTGACTTCCTTTGCTTTTGATGGAAATTGAGATGACCGACCAGACTACCCGCCTGCCGATCCGCCGCGCCTTGATCAGCGTTTCCGACAAGACCGGGATCCTCGAATTCGCCAGGGAGCTGGAAGCCCTGGGCGTGGAGATTCTGTCCACCGGCGGGACCTTCAAACTGCTGCAGGACAACGGCGTGGCCGCAGTGGAAGTCGCGGATTACACCGGTTTCGCGGAGATGATGGACGGTCGGGTGAAAACCCTGCACCCGAAAATCCACGGCGGCATCCTCGGTCGTCGCGGGATCGACGACGCGATCATGAGCGAGCACGGCATCAAGCCGATCGATCTGGTTGCAGTCAATCTGTACCCGTTTGAAGCCACCATCAACAAGCCGGGCTGCGATCTGCCGACCGCCATCGAGAACATCGATATCGGCGGCCCGACCATGGTCCGTTCGGCTGCAAAAAATCATAAAGACGTAGCAATCGTGGTGAATGCCAGCGATTACGCCGACGTCCTGCAAAACCTGAAAAACGGTGGCCTGACCTACGCTCAGCGTTTTGACCTGATGCTCAAGGCATTTGAGCACACCGCCGCCTACGACGGCATGATCGCCAACTACATGGGCACCGTGAACCAGGCCGCCGAGACCCTCTCGACCTCCGGTCGCAGCGAATTCCCGCGCACCTTCAACAGCCAGTTCATCAAGGCTCAGGAAATGCGCTACGGCGAGAACCCGCACCAGAGCGCGGCGTTCTACGTGGAAGCCAAGCCGGCCGAAGTCGGCATCGCTACCGCCACCCAGCTGCAAGGCAAAGAGCTGTCGTACAACAACGTGGCTGACACCGACGCAGCGCTGGAATGCGTGAAGAGCTTCGTCAAACCGGCCTGCGTGATCGTCAAGCACGCCAACCCGTGCGGCGTGGCCGTGAGCCCGGACGCTGAAGGTGGCATTCGTCAGGCTTACGAACTGGCTTACGCCACCGACACCGAGTCGGCGTTCGGCGGCATCATCGCGTTCAACCGTGAACTGGATGCTGAAACCGCCAAGGCGATCGTCGAGCGTCAGTTCGTTGAGGTGATCATCGCCCCAAGCGTCAGCGAAGAAGCGCGCGCCATCGTCGCCGCCAAAGCCAACGTGCGCCTGCTGGCCTGCGGCGAGTGGTCGGCTGACCGTGCCGCTGCCTGGGACTACAAGCGCGTCAACGGCGGCTTGCTGGTACAGAGCCGCGACATTGGCATGATCGGCAGCGAAGACCTGAAAGTCGTGACCAACCGCGCCCCGACCGAACAGGAAATCAACGACCTGATCTTCGCCTGGAAAGTTGCCAAGTACGTTAAATCCAACGCCATCGTCTACGCCAAAAACCGTCAGACCATCGGTGTCGGCGCTGGCCAGATGAGCCGTGTGAATTCCGCGCGTATCGCCGCGATCAAGGCAGAGCACGCAGGTTTGCAGGTGGCCGGTTCGGTCATGGCTTCCGACGCGTTCTTCCCGTTCCGCGACGGCCTGGACAACGCGGCCAAGGTTGGCATCACTGCGGTGATTCAGCCGGGCGGCTCGATGCGTGATGCGGAAGTGATTGCTGCGGCTGATGAAGCCGGCATCGCCATGGTGTTCACCGGCATGCGCCACTTCCGTCACTGATACTCGCTCCCCCTGTAGGAGCTGCCGCAGGCTGCGATCTTTGATCTTGATGGTAAAAACAACGTCAAAAGATCGCAGCCTCGTTGCACTCGACAGCTCCTACAAGGGCTTGCAGCGCACCCCATAGTTTCCTGAGGTTTTTGAAATGAATGTTTTGATCATTGGCAGCGGTGGCCGTGAACACGCTCTGGCCTGGAAAGTGGCTCAGGATCCGCGCGTGCAGAAGGTTTTCGTTGCTCCGGGCAACGCCGGCACCGCGATTGAAGCCAAGTGCGAAAACGTCGCCATCGACGTGCTGGCCCTTGAGCAGCTCGCCGATTTCGCCGAGAAAAACGTTTCGCTGACCATCGTCGGCCCGGAAGTGCCGTTGGTGGCTGGCGTGGTCGATCTGTTCCGCGCCCGTGGCCTCGATTGCTTCGGCCCGACCGCCGGCGCTGCGCAACTGGAAGGCTCGAAAGCCTTCACCAAGGATTTCCTCGCGCGTCACAAGATCCCGACTGCCGATTACCAGAACTTCACCGAGATCGAGCCGGCCCTGGCTTATCTGCGTGAAAAAGGCGCACCGATCGTGATCAAGGCTGACGGCCTCGCTGCCGGTAAAGGCGTGATCGTCGCCATGACCCTGCAAGAAGCCGAAGACGCCGTGCGTGACATGCTCGCCGGCAACGCTTTCGGTGAAGCCGGTTCGCGCGTCGTCATCGAAGAATTCCTCGACGGCGAAGAAGCCAGCTTCATCGTCATGGTCGACGGCAAGAACGTTCTGCCGATGGCCACCAGCCAGGATCACAAACGCGTCGGCGACGGCGACAGCGGCCCGAACACCGGTGGCATGGGTGCCTACTCCCCTGCCCCGGTGGTGACCGCCGAAGTGCACAAGCGCGTGATGGATCTGGTGATCTGGCCGACCGTGCGCGGCATGGCCGATGAAGGCAACGTCTACACCGGTTTCCTGTATGCAGGGCTGATGATCGACAAGGCCGGCAATCCGAAAGTCATCGAGTTCAACTGCCGCTTCGGCGATCCTGAGACCCAACCGGTAATGCTGCGTTTGCAGTCGAGCCTGGTGTTGCTGGTCGAAGCCGCACTGGCGCAGGCGCTGGACAAGGTCGAAGCACAGTGGGATCCGCGTCCGAGCATCGGCATCGTACTCGCCGCTGGCGGTTACCCGGGCGACTACGCCAAGGGCACGCCGATCAACGGTCTGGACGCGGCAGCAGCGCTGGAAGGCAAAGTTTTCCACGCTGGTACTGCGTTGAAAGACGGCCAGGTGGTGACTGCCGGTGGCCGCGTACTGTGCGCCACCGCAATGGGCGCCAGCGTCGGTGCTGCGCAAGAGCAGGCTTACAAACTGGCCAAAGCGATCGACTGGGAAGGCTGCTTCTACCGTAACGACATTGGCTACCGTGCCATTGCCCGTGAGCGCGGCGAAACCCAGCAATAAGCTACGCTGTGTATCCGGTAAGGGCTCAAGGCTCTTGCCGGACTGTTGCGACGCGGCGCATCGTTATAATCTGGCATCAACCTACGAAGGGATTTCGCCGTGCGCTGGCTCAGGATTGCCATAGGCTTCACCGTCACTTTGCTGACAATGCTCTGCATGCTCCCGGCCCTGGCCGCGCAAGGCAGTGGCTGGTCGGTATTGCTCGACGATCAGGGCAACCTGCAACTGAGTGACATCCGCTCCGCCCGCTACACCAATCAATTCAGCCCCATCGACCTTGAGCGCCTCACCGCGGCCGAGCCCGATGGAGCGTTGTGGCTGCGTTTCAAACTGGCGCCCGGCAAGCATGAGCAAGTGCTGCGAATCTTCGCCCCAGACCTGTCACACCTCAATCTCTACGTGCTCGACGGCGACAAGCTGATCGAGCAACGCGAAACCGGCACCACCCAACCGCAGGCCGAGCGGCCACTGCCGAGCAGCGACTTCATGCTGCCGCTGCCGCAAACCGACAAGACCCTCGACGTTTACCTGCGACTGGTTTCCGATCACCAATTGCGCCCGTACATCACCCTGCAATCGGCGGTGATGAGCGCGGCCAGCCAGAACCAGACTTTGATTTACGGTCTGCTGTTCGGCTGCCTGATCATGCTGATCCTGCACAACCTGATCCGCTACGCGTACACCCGTTCGCGCAGCAGCCTGTGGCTGGCCGTGTGTGAATGCTTGCTGGGCCTGAGCCTGTTGCTGCTGCTCAATCTGGCCGGCCCGTGGCTGCCGAACTGGCACGCAATCCAGACGCCCGGCGCCTATCTGGCGCTGCTGCTGACCGCCCCGGCAGGCCTGATGTTTGCCCTGCGTTTTTTCGCCCCGCTCGGCGCGCATCCGCTGAACAAGCTGTTGCTCGGCGACATTCTGTTCATCGTGATCTGCAGCTTGCTGCTGTTGTTCGTCAACACGCTGCCGCTGAACATCATCACCTACGCCTTGGTAGCACTGGCCGGTCTGAGCATGTTGCTGGTCGGCTTCTATCACTGGCAGAAAGGCTATCGCCCGGCGCGGCTGTTCGTGGCGGCGATGGTGGTGTTCAATATTGGCACGCTGATCATTCTTCCGGCGCTGCTCGGGCTGACACTGGTCGCGCCGCAAGGCCTGATCATGGTGCTGATGGGCTTCATCTGCATCAGCGGCCTGCTGATGAGCATCGCCCTGGGCGAGCGCCAGCGCAGCATCACCGAGACAGATTTCAGCATCAGCCGTGATCTCGCCGCGAGTAACGCCGAGATCAACGCCAAAGCCGAATTCCTCGCCAAGATCAGCCACGAGATCCGCACCCCGATGAACGGCGTGCTGGGCATGACCGAACTGCTGCTAGGCACGCCGCTGTCGGTCAAGCAACGTGACTACGTGCAAACCATTCACAGCGCCGGCAACGAGCTGCTGACCTTGATCAACGAGATTCTCGACATCTCGCGGCTCGAGTCCGGGCAGATCGAACTGGACGATGTGCAGTTCGACCTCAACGCGCTGATCGACGATTGCCTGAGCATTTACCGGGCCAAGGCCGAACAGCAGAACGTCGAGCTGATCAGCTTCATCCAGCCGCAAGTGCCGCGAGTGATCAGCGGCGATCCAACGCGACTGCGCCAGACCCTGCTCAGTCTGCTGGAAAACGCCCTGAAGAAAACCGACGAAGGCGAGGTGCTGGTGGTGGTTGCCCTCGACGAACGCAGCACCCAGCCGCGCCTGCGCATCGCCGTGCAGGACAGCGGCGAGCCGATGCCGCAGGAAGAGCGCGACGCGTTGATGCACGCCGAGTTGCACAGCAAACATTTCCTGTCGGCCAATCGCCTCGGAGGCAATCTCGGGCTGGTCATCGCGCGGCAGTTGATTCGTCTGATGCAGGGCGAATTCGGTATCAAGAGCGGTGCGACTCAGGGCAGCACCTTGTGGCTGACCTTGCCGCTGGATCCGGATCGCCTCGAACACCCGACGTCTGATCTGGACAGTCCGCTGCAAGGTGCGCGGGTGCTGGTGGTCGACGACAACGACACTTGCCGCAAAGTGCTGGTGCAGCAATGCAGCGCCTGGGGGCTGAACGTCAGCGCCGTGCCGTCGGGCAAGGAAGCGCTGGCGCTGTTGCGCACCAAGGCGCATCTGCGTGACTACTTCGATGTGGTGTTACTCGATCAGAACATGCCCGGCATGACCGGCATGCAACTGGCGGCCAAGATCAAGGAAGACCCGAGCCTGAACCACGACATCCTGCTGATCATGCTCACCGGCATCAGCAATGCGCCGAGCAAGATCATCGCGCGCAATTCGGGGATCAAACGCATCCTCGCCAAACCGGTGGCCGGCTACACGCTGAAAACCACGCTGGCCGATGAATTGAACCAGCGCAATCGCGGCCAGGTAGTATTCCAGCCGCAAGTCGTCGGCCCGGCAACCGCGGTCAAAGTGCCGAGCGATTTCCGCATTCTGGTGGCCGAGGACAACACGATTTCCACCAAAGTGATTCGCGGCATGCTCGGCAAGCTCAACCTGCAGCCGGACACCGCGAGCAATGGCGAAGAGGCCTTGCAGGCAATGAAAGCCCAACGTTATGACCTGGTGCTGATGGATTGCGAGATGCCGGTGCTTGACGGTTTCTCCGCCACTCAGCAACTACGCGCATGGGAAGTCAGCAACCAACGCATTCGCACGCCGATTGTCGCGTTGACTGCGCACATTCTCGCCGAGCACAAGGAACGCGCGCGCCAGGCCGGGATGGACGGACACATGGCCAAACCGGTGGAGCTGTCGCAACTGCGCGAGCTGATCGAACACTGGGTGGCCCAGCGCGATCAGCAGAATCGCGTGGCTTCAACATCTTGAGCCGCATCTTCCATAGTCAGATGTACGACATTGCCGTCGATCTTATCCCTGATTTTCATGGCAATTGCATCTCTCACCGGCTGGTACAGCGTTTCTGACAGATTCGCCCGCGCAGTCCGGATGCAAACAGAACCCTCGACATCTTCGCTCTGAAAACGCGCCCAGGGCGTGAAGCTTGTTTCCTGGCGGGTTCTGAACTCGAGATAGACACTGTCGAACGTTGTGGGAGTGGGCGCCAGAATTACCAGCATGTGCACATCCTTGATTGGCCGAGGCATCAGGGGCGCTTCAGTTTTCGGGGGTTTTTCCATGTGCTTGTGCATGACTCTCATGGCCGACTCTGTGCAGTTGATACCTGCCGCGTGCGCCAATGCCTCGGCGAACACTTGTCCCTTTACCAACGTCGCAACGTTTTCCAGACTCGCAAGCCATTGCAGTGGAGTCTGGGTGATGCCCGCATTCACCTGCACGTCTCGACGGGCGCGTGAACTCCTGAGCCAGAAGTCATCCAATACGCTCACATACGAGTCATACCAGTCCTGCGCGGATTCCTTCTCTACTTTTTTATTCGCAACCAGTTGCGCCAACAATATCGAAGATACCAAATCGTCATAGGCCTGCACTTTGTGCGCCCTTGAAACAATCAACAGAGCCGAGCCCACTGCCATTAAAAAAAAGTCATTTTTCATAGCCACCTCAATTATAAAAAGAGGGACACTATCCAGCGCCCCTCCTGAATCAATCAGATCTCGTATTCATCGATCTTTTCAACAGCGTTAACACCAAGTCTGACTTTGATACTTTCACGTGTCGCGTCTGCGACCAGTGTGTTTTTGGCGAATACAGTCTCGCCGCGATACAAGTTCACATTCCGAATATCGACATCGACAAACAGAACTTTGGTCGAAGTATTCTTGCGTTTGAAGCGTACCGCACCGACTGCCATGATCGCTTCGCCGGCAACTTCAGTGCATGAAGCGGCCGCCATGCCGCCGACACCGTTATCCAGAAGATTGCGCTCATAGAGTGTCAATGCTGTATCACGTTTCTGCAGTGCCGCAACCGCATCGCCTGCGACCTTCAGCATCAATGCAGTGGAGGGACCCGGCAAGGCGATGCCCGCGATAACGGAGCCGAGGATGTCCAGCACCAGCTTGTCCATACGGACAGTGTTACCGGCGATGTGCAAATCGTTGTAGTACTTGGAGACAGGCGTCCAGCCGCAGTCGGTCATCACCTGACGAAACAGTTGGTACCACTCCTTTCCCTGATCTTCTGCACGAAACTTCTTGTTAGCTACCAGCGTCGCGAAGAGAAAGGCGTTTTGTGCATCGGACTTGTTATCGCCAGTGAGCTGACCGGTAAATGTCAGAATACCCTCTCCCACGATAGCCGCCTTGGATGGTTCTTCTACGACCAGTCCAGATATTGCAGCACTGCGAGGCTGAGCGTATATCACATCAGCCATATCATATTCATTGATGTTCTCGACACAGGTGGCAATATAACGATCAACAATAACTTGGTTATTCATAATAATAAATCCATAACTTAATTAATAACAAACTCCTCATGAGTCCGCGAACAAACAATAACCAAACTAACAACCAATCACAAACCAGAACATGTAACACCATATCCAGCCAAAGATAATCTCCTGCCACTGGATCGCAGTTTTTATTAGAAAACACCAAGCGAAACTTTTCTCAGATGCCGCGCACAGAAAACTCGTCAACTGATAGACTCAGGCACAACTCTCCTGTAGCGGGACTCAAAGATGCTCCATGTGTTGTTCAGTGTTTACTTGAAGATGCTGGTGCTCTACAGCCCGTTCTTCGTGTTGTCCTGCTTTATCAGCCTGACCCGAGGTTATTCGCGCAAGGAACAGCGGCGCCTGGCCTGGAAAGTCGCTACCGCCACATTGGTCTCGAGCGTATTGCTGTATCTGTTCGGGCGAGTGATTTTCGACGTGTTCGGGATCACTGTGGATGCGTTCCGCATCGGCGCCGGCAGCGTATTGTTCATTTCGGCGCTGGGCATGGCCCAAGGCAAATCGGTGGTGCAGACCGATAACGTGCAGCAGGACGTGACCATCGTGCCGCTGACCATTCCGCTGACGGTCGGCCCTGGCACCATCGGTGCGTTACTGGTGATGGGCATCAGCCAGCCGCACTGGGATGACAAACTCACGGCGATCATGAGTATTGCGCTGGCCAGTTTCACGGTTGGCGTGGTGTTGTATCTGTCGAACCGTATCGAGCGGATTCTCGGCGATCAGGGTTTGCAGATTGTCAGCCGCTTGATGGGACTGTTCGTGTGTGCGCTGGCAGCGCAGATCATCTTTACCGGCGTCAAGGGTTACCTGGTGCCTTGAACCCGCCCAGCAAAAGACCGCCGACCCTGCAGTCGGCGGTCTGAGTCAGCGCCGGGCGTTCTCAGCCAGGCGAGGCTGCGGTATTGCGTGCCTTCAATTCATCCAGCAGCGCTTTCAGCGTCACACTGTCCGTGCCCTTGCGCGCTTTCATCCCGCGCGCCAGCGTCGACACCAGAACAGGTCGCAGCCCCTGCACTTCGAGCATCGCATCGCCACGCAACTGAGGGTCGAGCGCATAGGCATGGCGAAAAAGTACACAGTGCTCGGCGTCAGGATCGACCACCACCAGGTGTTCTTCGACAATGCCCACTTCCAGCTTCTGCGGCGCGTCCGCTGACCAGATCAGTCTGCTCATCACCATAGGCTTGCCAGCCAGCGGATGCCGGCAATCGACGACCATCGCATCCAGCCTGCGCGACAACGCCTGAGTCAAATGGCACTTCATGAAGCCGCCCCCCATGCGCACCACCAATGTGCGTACGTCATCAGGTATCAGTGGTCGCAGATCGTGCGCATCCACCCGTCCTTCAATTACCAGCACCTCGGCGTTGCGCTCGACGTAATCCAGCGGACCGATCTGACGCTTGCTCGGATAACCCTGGACCAGACGCTCCAGCGGTTCGTGCAACAACACATCGGTGTGGCGCCGGGTGCCCAGAAGTTCGAAGTCCGCAGGCAAGTCGGAGCTCGCGACCCGGATCAGCCGAGCACTGTCGACGATATACCAGCGCACGCTGGCATCATTTGCGGCGACGGAAATGAATGGGCGATGGGACTGCGTCTCCAGCAGCGTCTGGAGGTCGCGGGTGAGTTGTTCACTGTGCGCCGCCACCCAATCACGCCCCACGCCGACAATGATCGGCGGCTCGTCGAATTGTAACTCCAGCACCACGTCATCAAGGGTCGTCCCCAACAGGCCGGCACCGTCAATCCGCACATCGGCAAAGTGCCATGGCGCCCACTGCCGCTCGGGTTTGGGCAGCACATCCGCCTGCAATAGCTGTGTACCGGTGCCGAACGCTTGATCGAGTTGCTGCGAATCGATAAATGCCTGGCGCCAGATTTCTCCGCTCGAGGCCTCGAACAGCCACGCCGACTGGTTATCCGGCGTTAGGCCGAGCAAGCGTACATCCGGCTGTTTTGCCGCGCATAACAGCAAACGATTGTCGACGTACCAGCCGTGCAAGCGTGCATCGTTGCCAGCATTGGCCACACCGACGATGGCGAACTGCTCAACGCCATGTTTGTTGGCCAGAGCCTCCAGTTCGAGCCACCATTTGGCACGGCCCTTGAGCCATTGTTTACCCAGCCCGGCGAAACGCACTTCACCGTCGGTGCCGATTGCAAACGACAGTCCGTCCTTGGTGTTTGCCAGATAGCCATCGTCCTGCACCGCAACCTGCGTCAGTCCATCGGGCTGCACCCAACGCTGCGACCATTGACTTGCCCCCTCAACCACCGTGCGCTGCACTCGACACAAGCTCTGAAATTTACGGTCGTAGATAACGAATACGTCGTTGTCATGGGCCACCGTCAGCAGCATCAGATCGTTGAGGTCCTGGATCGAGTCCGCCCAGCCACGGGCGCGATGACGCCTCGGCACCGGGCGAATGATCAGATTATCGCGGGTGCGAATCCAGGCCATATCCCGAACAGTGGCCTCGATCTTCCAGCAGACCGACACGTAGGACGCCAACTGCCAGTCGACTGTCGCGTATTTTCCGTCATGCGCCGGCCCGAACACGGTGTGCTCACCCAGCACCGGGGCCCAGTCTTTCAGTGGTGCCTTGTCATCAAGCAGCGCCGCGAATGTCGGCTCAGAGTCACGGGTGATCGAACTGAGCCACAGCAGTCCATCGTGAATCAGGTAATTGATTCGCTCCACAGAGCCATCGACATGGGCATACTCCTGCGTCACATGGACCACGCCGTGGCCGTCCGCTTCGACACTGCGGATCGTGCTGACGCCCTTCTGTCTGAGCAGCAATCGATAGCGATGGCTGAGCAGCCCGGTGTTCGCATCGACCTGCCAGATGTCATAACTGCTCGGGTCATGGAAAAACGCCGACTCGCCGACCACCACCGACAACAGCACATCCTCATCCGACACTTGGTCATCGCGCGCGTACAGGATGCGATCCTCGACCGCGTCATACCAGCCGGTGGTATATCGCGGCGCCTGGGGTTTTTCGAACGGAATCAGATAATCACGGATTGGCGTATAGCGCAGCGTGAGCCGATGGGCGCGGGCCAGTGCTTGCAAATGATCCTGCAATACCTGCGCGTCCACGCCTTTGGGCGGCTGGTCCTGCAACAGATTCAGGACGCCGCCTGTGATGCTGAACAGCTTGCCGTTTTCCACCAGCACAAACAGCTCGGGTGCCACGGTTGCGGTGACCTCGAACTGGCAATCCTTGACGTTGAATTGGCCATTCTTGCCGAACACGATGTCACTTTCGCGCGCCCACGGCGCGACGATGATCCAGCGATCCTTTTGCGCAGCGCTGGCTTCCAGCGCCACGTTGACACCGGGATTGAGCACCAGCGTGCAAGTGCCTGCGCCGCCCTGTAACCGATAGGAAATCTTGCCACGCCAAGGCGCCGGTATCACCGGCACGACCAGTTTTCGCTCAAGAGCATCGAGCTTGACGCTGATCTCGAGCGGTCGGTAATCGGGGTAGATCTGATAGACGATGTAGTGACTCGGAAAGGAATAGAACGAGAACAGAAACAGCCACTCTCCATCTGCCTTTTTCTTCTCCAGGCGCCGGGCGATGTCGAAGCCCTGATCGTGACGCTGCGAAGCGAACGGCAAGGTCTGGTACACGTAGCGGTAGCAGTTCAGAGGGGTGCAAGGCAGGACGATCGGCTGTCCGGCAGGTGGTGCGAAATCCATCTCGTCGGGATAGCCCAATTCAGCACTGAGATTGATCGCGCGGAAGTAATCGCCCTCGAATTCCGGCACGCCGAAATGATCGCGCAGCGGGTACAGTCGGGTGCTGTCGAGCTGCAACTTGCCGGTGCGCAAATCAAGGTGCTTGATGATCAGCGATGGTCGTGGCAGCCAGGCGCCCTGTGTGCCGTTGCAGGAATAGCCGTCGGCGTGATGCGCCTGTTCCAGCTCGGCGAAAAACAGACCGACCGCTTTCGCTTCCTCAGCGATCATCGCGTAATTCTGCGCCAGTGCGGCCACGCCGACGGCCAGCCCACCGAGGATCACCCCGGCACCGCCGAGCACCGCAGCCGCTGTACCCGCACCCAGTAATGCCGCGCCCAGGCCCGCACCGGTCAGGGCCAGACTTGCCGCGTCAAAACCCAGCTGAGTGCCGTAGGTCGCAGTCTCGACATCATTCTGCGCATTCACCAACTGATAGATATCGAAGCCGACATTGGCCAGCCCGAGTACCGCGCCGAGACCTTCATTGGCCACATGCCCCGCAGCGCCGATGGCTTTGCCAGCCAAGGGACCCAGTGCCTCACCGACCACCTGCGCACTGGTGCGGGCAATGATTTTTTCATCACGCAGCGCCGTTTGCACCAGCCCGATCAGCCCCGCCGCATCCACCACATTGCCATGCACCAATTGTGCGTAGTTGACGTAGGCATGCCACTGCACGGCGGTGGTCAACGTGCGGTCAGCGCCTTCACGGGTGCGCAGGGCATTCATCAGTGCTTGAACGGCGAATCCGGCATTCAGGGTGTGAATCGCAGCAGCTTCGGTCGGGTCTACCGGTGCGTTAGTGCGCGCAGGTTTTCGCGCCAGCGTCGAGAACAGCTCGGACAAATAGCCCTTGATGCGCAGCAGACGATTGTCTTGGCTGGTGACCGTCGCGATATGTTCGCCACTTTTTGGATCGACCATGCTCACCCGGAACCCACCCTCGGGGGCGATCTCCAGCGAATCGAACAATGGCACCAGCGGCGTCACCGATTCATGCCCCTCTTGCAAGCGCGACGTCACGTCGGCGATCTGTTCCGCCCACCAGTGGTTATCGAGTTTCAACAGAGAGTTGCCCAGGCGCGGGTTTGCAATCAACGATCGTCCGTGAGCACTGTTGACCCGCTGACGCACAGAGCGCGCCGGCATACCCGGCAATGCGCCCTCTTCAAGCAGATGCGCTACCTTGACCTCGGGCGACAGTTCCAGCTCGGCAACCTGTTCTGCGTGCACATCAATCAGATCGAACTGCGGCAGGCCAGGCTGACCGAAAACGGCATAGTGTTCCGCCAGGCCCGGCACCTTGAAAAATTGCGTGACGGTGGCCTTGAAAATGTCTGCCGAGTTGAACTCGAACAGACCGAAATTGGGATCATAAAAGTGATAAGTGGTCGCCGTGCCTTGCACTGTTTTGGCCACCAGCATCGAGTGATTGTCCGAGTTGAGCATCAACGTCCGGGTGCCGGCAGACTCCTCGATAGTCGCGACCACCTTGTCCAGATCGACCCGCCCCAGCACCGAGCCGACCTCGCTGATTTGCACACTTCGCAATTCCTCCAGAGCAGTCAGGAAGGTGACCGAATCGGAGGCCGCTGGCTCGTCGACCGCAAGGTAAAAACGCCCAAACAATTCTCGCGTTGACATCTCACCCCGTGCGAGCGCGGCACTCATCGCCAACGCAAGCGGGAAGCAGCGGCCGGCCGGTGTGCCATCCTTTTGGGCAAGCAGCATATCTTGCGGCACCATCCTGCCAGTCTTCGCGATAGCCTGATCGAGCACCTGCTCCAGGCGCTCCTTGACCTGTTCGCGATACTCCCGAGTTGCGACTTCACGGATTTTCGCCACTTGGCGTCCCCATTCAAACAGGGTCACGGCCGAAGACAGCGCCGTTTTTTTCAGGCTCAGCGAACTCGGCGAACGCGTCGGGTGTTGCTCGAGCGGACTGTCCAGCCCGGCTTTGAACGATGGCGTCATCCGTGCGGCGAGCTGCTTTTCAATCACGGCATAGCGTTCCGCCGTGCCGCGCTCGCGGACGCTGTTGATGAGGTTGTCCTGCGCAACGCTCAGCGCCGCAAAACTCCGGTCATCCAGCGTTGGCGCCCCGAGCACCCCACCCAGCGTGAGGCGCTGCAAGGGACTCAGTTGCTCGAGGTGAAACTTGTTCTTGCCCAGACGGATCAGCACCTCGTCCAGTGCCAGGCCTTGAGTCTCTTTGGTGCTCAAGGACGCTGGCGGCCGCAGCCGCAAGTCCTGGCCGCGGATGGTTTGTCGATCATCGAAACCCAGCGGCAACCGCTCGGTAAACACCACGGGGCCATCGTGGCTGCTCATCATGGCCTTGGTGAAAGGTTCGCCAAGTTTGTCGGCCATGCGTTGCAGCAGTTCAGTGTTCAAAACATGCCGGCCTTCGATGATCGGCCAGCCGAGTTCGAATTCGACAGTCGAGTGCTTGAGCAGCTCAGTGACATCACCGGCGTAGCGGGTTTTGAATTGCCCGTCGCGCCATTGCTGCTTTTGGGTTTCCACCCACTTGTCAAAGTCGGTTTCGTCGTCTTTCCAGGAGTGATCCTGCTCTTCTTCGGTATCCCGATTGACTGTATGCAGGCCATCAATTGGCATTTCCGCACGCGATGCCACGGCACCCTCTGGCGTCAAACGCGCCTTTTCGAAGTCCGAGACCCCGTCTTTGATTCCTGCCGGCCCGCTCAAATAAATCGTGCCCTGACTCTGCGGACGGATTCCGTCGTCAAAATAACCCGCAACCGCATCAGCCAGATGGAAAGCAAAAATGAACTCGACGTCTGGCAGGTCGTTGAGTGCACCATAGGAGCGTTCCAGCACTTCAATCGCGAGAGGACGCATCGCATCCACATCCTCGAGCTTGATGCCTCGCTCCAAAGCCAGCCGGAAAGTGACATCCACCAAACCGAAGTTGAATTTGAAACGCTCAAGCACCGACTCAAGTACCGCCGAACCCGCGTGCGCCATCATGAACGCATTACTGATGGTGCTTTTCACAGTCACTGCCCGCAAAGCGTACGGTCGCAGCAGCAAGTCCTGCGGCGGCTGAAATACTTGAGTCAGCGCAGGCTTGCTTTTGGCAAACGCTTGCAGCATCAGACGATGCGGTTCGGGAATTTGCCCAGTCATATCCGTGTATCGGCCACGTATTGCCTGACGGCCCGGCATCCACTCAGGATTTTCATTGAGCAACAATTGCATCACGCCCCGTCGTGCATCTTCACCGAACCCGCTGATATCGACCCCGCCAATCACCTTCAGTAACGGTGGCAAGTTATCGACATCGCTGTAACCACCACCCTCGAAGTGCAAGACCTCTGCTCTTACCACGTCCGACGCAGCAGCGAAGTTGCCGCGCAAACGCATTTCGCGCTGGTAGATTTCCTGCAAGTACAACGGCTTTTCGGTGCTGGCCAAATCACGCACATGCACGTCGCCTTCAACGAGTGCATTGATGCTCTCGCGGTTTTTGCTTATCAGACGCTGTAAATCCTGCGCATCCTGTCCGTAGGCACGGGCCAGCAACTGCACTCGCGCCGCATCGGCGGATGTGCCTTTTGCCACCGAATCATTGATGTGTTCATACATCTGTTGTTTCAGCGCAATGGCGCGCGCAACGTACAACTCGCCCAAACCCCGCTCGGACGTGCTGTCGACACCCCCCTGTTGCATGGCATCGGCCTTGGCCGCCTCGACAATCAGCCGGTTGGTCTCATAAGCCAGCAGCGCATCGCTGTCATACCAGAGGTTGATTTTATAGCCTTGCCCGGCCAGTACTTTTTTCCACAAATTGATGTAATCACGCTGAATATCGCCAAGCCCGCCACCAAGCCAGACGAAGTGCAAAATTTTCGGTACTGGCGTCGCGGCTGTTTTCATCAGCTCGATACTGTAATTCAGGCGCGATGCAAATCCGTCGACCCTGTCACTGATTTCCGCCAGATCGGGCGCCGTTTCGTTCTCCGGGCTTGGCGCAGGTGCATTTTCCGCATCGCGGCGCTCACGTTGCGCACCAAACTCTGCAAGCGCCTGTTTGAACAGGGCCAGTGGTTGCACCAATCGCGGTGAGTCGAGCAACCCGATGCAGGCGAAGTAATAGCGGATTACGGCGTCATATTGCCGGGTGCCTTTATGTGGCAACAACGCCTGTTCAAGGTCACTGAGTTTGAAAAGATTTACGAACTTTACATAACCGCCGTCGGCGCTGGAAACTTTTGCACCCTGCATGAACATAACTCCTTGAAATAATGAATTACCCGAAAAACCTGACATACGAGCAGATGAAATCCCGCCACACTTGCAACTTGTGCCGAAGTGAAACTTTATTGAATCAGAGCAAAACAACGCGAATCACGTCTTGACCGCGAAACTAATATAAAAAAACCTTGCAGACAAACACGAAGCCATTCAAACAATGTCAATGGAAACAAACTTTGACATCAAGCCAACCAATCAGAAATCAATCGACATACAACTTGATATTATTCACGAACACATAAAAAAACAGGGCCGCGAATCATGAGTTCGGGGCCCTGTTTTTTATTCCTGTTTGCTTGTGGCAACAGGAAGTATCGAGTTACTCAACTCGCAGGTTTTTCACCGTACCAGCGCGGCGTATACACCCACTGTCTGCCGTCAGCACGCGCAAAGGTGCAGGTGGTGGATGAACCGATCAGCACCATGGTGCGCATGTCCACCTGATCCGGGGTCAACTCCCCCAGTGTGATGGTTCGCAACGTCTGGCCCGGCCGGCCGATGTCACGGCCCAACACCACCGGCGTTTCTGGCGTACGGTGCTGCGCGATGATTTCCAGTGCACGGCCCAACTGCCATGGGCGGGCGCGGGAGATCGGGTTGTAGAAGGCCAGCGCCAGATCCGCTTCAGCTGCCAGATCAAGACGCTTTTCGATGATCGACCACGGCTTGAGGTTGTCCGACAGCGACATCACGCAGAAGTCATGCCCCAGGGGCGCACCGGCCTGAGCGGCGGTGGCCAGCGATGCGGACACCCCCGGCAGAATCTCCAGATCAACGCTGTGCCAGGCCGGATCGGCTGACTCGTGCAACGCTTCGAGCACCGCAGCGGCCATGGCGAACACGCCCGGATCGCCGGACGAAACCACAATCACCGAACGGCCCTCGGCAGCCAGTCTGAAGGCGTGGCGGGCACGCTGCATTTCTTCGCGGTTGTCGGTGCAGTGCTGCACCTGATCGTCGCGGAACGGCCCGGCCATGCGCACGTAGGTTTCATAGCCCAGTACATCAGTGGCCCGGGTCAGTTCGGCTTTGACGGCGGGCACCATCAGTTCAGCCGCGCCGGGGCCGAGGCCGATCACGGCGAGACGACCGCGCGGGCGACCGATTTGCGCTACGTCCAGCGGCTGGTCACTGACCGCGATGGCGATCTCGTCAGAGCTGGCGATGATTGAAGCTTGCGGCGACACATTGCGCGCCAATTGCGCTACGTCACTCGCCGCAGAGACGAAGCGCAGCGGCACGCCTAGTTCGATGCCTGCTTCACGCAAACTCGACGAGGCCATCGCTGCATCAGCCGCGACCAGACAGGCCAGCGCCGGCAGCGCAAGGTTCGCCTGCTGCAATGCAGAGCGCACAACGCTCGGCAGATCCGCCATATTGCCGCTCACCGCCACCGCAACACTGCGTGGGTAGATCAGCAATTCATTGGCGCTCAACGCGCGTGCAGCGCTGCCAACATGAATCGAGCGCTGCGCCTGCGGATCTTCCGGCAGCTGCGCCTGAGCCAGCCACGGAGCAGCACCGTCGATGCGCACACTGTGCCCGGCCAGCAGATCGGAAACGAAGCGCTTGCCCTGCTCCAGATCACCGAGGGCGTAACCGCTGGGCGGGTTGAGCAGGCAAGTACCGAAGCGCAATTCGCCACTGGTGGTGATCGCCGCAGCCACATCAAATGCCGAGGCAATCGTGCGCGCCATGACATTTACCCCACCCAGACCACCAAGCAGCGGCACCACGGCGCTGCCATCTTCGGCGACGGCCAGCACTGGCGGCTCGACGCCTTTTTCCAGCAGCACCGGCGCCAACGTACGGATGACAATACCCGCCGCGCACAGCGCAATAATTGGTGTGTCCTGTTGGTACAGCTCGCGCAGGGTACCGCCGAAATCCTCGTACGTTCGATCAGCGCCTTCGACCCGACCGCTCAGGCCGTGGATCTGCGCGCCCGGATAAATTTGCTGAAGACGTCGGGCCGTGGCCAGCGCCCCTTGGCCGAGAATGACGATGGCCGGCGTGGAATGAGTCATCAGCCTTGCCACCGTTCGCCCGGGACAATGATCAGCGAGAAGTACGGTGACGACATCGGCTCGACCTGATCCAGCGCAACGATTTTCTGGTTGGCCATGGTCGCGCGCTCGACGTACAGCGCACGCTCGGCCAGACCGAGTTCTTCGAGCACGGCGCGGACTTTCGGGAAATTGCGCCCCAGCTTCATGATCACTGCCGCATCGGCATCGGCCAGTCGGCGTTTCAGCTCTTCATGCGGCAGCACGCCGGATAGCACCGAAAGGCTCTGATTGCGATACACCAGCGGCGCACCGAGCACCGACGCACCACCGAGCATCGAACACACACCCGGCACTACTTCGGCTGGGTAGCGATTGGCGAGGCGGTCGTGCAGATACATGTAGGAACCGTAGAAGAACGGATCGCCTTCGCATATCACCGCCACATCGCGACCGGCATCCAGGTGCGCAGCCAATTGCTCGGCGGCGGCATCGTAGAAGTCGCTGATCACTTGTTCGTAAGACAACGGCGCCGGCAACGTTTCGGTGGTCACCGGGTACACCAGCGGCAGCAGATTCTGTGCGTCTTGCAGGTGCGCTTCGATGATGCCGAACGCGTTACCCTTCTTGCCCTTGGCCACAAAGTACGCGACCACCGGCGATTCGCGCAGCAGGCGCAGGGCTTTGACGGTGATCAGTTCCGGATCACCGGGGCCGACGCCCAGGCCAATCAAACGTCCTTGGGCTTGCATCATTCGATCTCCGTGGCGAGTGCGTTGACGGCGGCGGCGGCCATTGCACTGCCGCCCAAGCGACCCTGCATGATCACGAACGGCACGCCACGGCTGTCAGCGGCCAGTGCGGCTTTGGACTCGGCGGCGCCGACGAAACCTACCGGGAAGCCGAGAATCAGTGCCGGTTTCGGCGCGCCGGCATCGAGCATTTCCAGCAAATAGAACAGCGCAGTCGGCGCGTTGCCGATCACCACCACACTGCCTTCCAGATGCGGACGCCACAGTTCCAGCGCAGCGGCGGAACGGGTGTTGCCCAGTTCGCGCGCAAGCTCAGGCACGCTCTCGTCGCGCAGGGTGCAGATCACCGGGTTGTTGGCCGACAGCCGCGTGCGAGTCACGCCCTCGGAAACCATCCGCGCATCGCACAGGATCGGCGCACCGGCAGCCAGCGCATCGCGCCCGGCCTTGCCTGCGCCTTCGGAGAATTGCAGACCGTCGATGGCCTCGACCATGCCGCAAGCGTGGATCACCCGCACCGCGAGTTTTTCCAGATCGGCCGGGATGCGCGCCAGATTGGCCTCGCTGCGAATGATCGCGAAGGAGTTGCGATAGATCTCCTGACCGTCGCGGATGTAATCAAGCATCAAGTGAGCTCCGTGAGTGGCCGGCGAACAGAGTCGCGGCCGCTTCAATAGTAAGGTTGCGTGCGTGCAGCGCGCCGAATCCCAGCTGTGCTGCATCGCGAAAATAGAGGTCGTAATGACCGTTGCTGACCGCCAGCAAGGTCGCCGGGGCGCGGTGCGCCGCCGCGCAGGAACGCGAGCAGCCGGACAAGTGCACGTCGCGGGCGTGCGACAACAATGTCGCTAACTTGCGGGCATCGTGCTTGGTGTCGGCCAGGCCTTTGCCGCAGCCGTTGGCGCCAGTGCAGGCGATCAGGCGCGACAGTGGCTCGGTGGCGTTGGTCAGCAGATTGTTTTGCTCAAGACTTTGCAGGACTTCAGCCGCATCGGCCGCTTTTACATTAGGTAGCAGCAGGCTTTGCCAAGGGGTGAAGCGCAGGCTGCCATCGCCGAATCGGCGGGAGATTTCTGCAGCACCGCGCAGCATCGCCGGGTCGAGGCGCCCCAGCGGCGGCACCGCGCCAACGTAGACCAGCCCTGCCGCAGCCTGTGGATAAGCGCCGATATGCAAAGCGTCCGGTGCAGGCGAACGATGCCAATCGTCGACAGTTAGCAGAGCAACACGTTGGCCGATTTTTTCGAGCAACTGCACTGCGCTGAATTCGCCGAGCAAATGGCGCATCCGCGTCTGCTCCGGTCGCGCCAGCTCGAGAAACAACTCCAGCACCGCGACCACCAGCGCATGGCCGTCTGCAAGTTTGACGGCGGCCAACGGTTGATCTGTCGGGCAAGCGGCCAGACCAAACGCCAGCAACGTTTCACCGTTGCGCTCGAACGCCGACAACCACAGATCATGCGGATGTTCGAGCATCGCCAACGCTTCAGCGCCATCCAGTTGCACGGCGAACTTGGCGCTCAGCTCATGAAAACGTGGATGGCGCTGCAACGTCTCGAGGATTTGCCCAGCCAGCGGACGCGTGTCGAAAACCATCTGCCGATCAATCCCGGCAGCCGGGCTGAGCATCAGATTGCGCACATCATCGCCAGCCGCGGTACGCGGCCCCAGACCCGCGGCCAGCAGGCGATCAATCAGCGCGCCGGACTGCGCGCCGATCCCGCGAATCTGCAGATTGGCGCGATTGGTCGCCTCGATGACCCCGCCGGCGAACTGCTCAGCGGCATCTGCCGCCGCATCGGCCTGATCCGCGGTGATCGAACCGCCGTTGAGCTTGATCCGACAGATCCCGCCATCCAGCGCCTGGACGATACGCAGCAACCCCGGACAAGCCGAGGGGCGCAAGACGGATGAATTCGGCTGTTCGTTCAAGGAGTGACCGGCTGAGTGGACGCGTGGAGCGGGCGAAAGGTCGCCATTATGCCTGCTTTGCCCGACATCATGAAAAGCCACCTGGTCGGAATCCCCAACCCGCTTGCTGAAGCCCGTTCAGATCGGGTAATGCTCGATTCTCGTGGCTTGCTTCTTAAGTGCAGCTTCAACACTGGATCGACGCCCTTCAATGACCCGCTGGCTGATGACGACCCGCCGCGCCCGGATATCCAGTTGGGTCATCGCTTGTGAAATGTCCCAGAACAGAAATTGAGTATTCAAACTCGACTTGATGAACCTGATATGGGTAACGACCATTTCCATTTCGCCATTATCGTTATATCTCACGGGCACTATTTTCAAGTCAAAAACCTTATCACTGACGCCTTTGATCTTTTGTAGCAGGTCGACTTGCTTTTCGAGATTGGCGAGCCCGACTTCGACACCCGCAACCTGCTCGGCGGGCAGAATATAATTCGCCACGTTCGACCAGGCCTGTTTGACACTTCCGGAGAACTTCGGCTTGACGTACTCAACGGCAGGCTGATCCCGATTCCAGCCATGCGACCACAAAACATCGGTATAATAATCGATCCAGCGCCCTGGGTTTTTCTCGCTGTTATAAGTACTGTCCGCCTGTTGCAAGGCCAGATGATTACAGTTCAATGCGAACTGGTAGTCCGCGCTACGCAGCCCTTCAATTCCCGTAAGCAGAATATTTCCGAGCAACGTGGACTGATGCCTGGAAGTTGCTAATACACTCATATGATTACACCTTGGCGCCAGATTGGCGCTCACTCAATTAATTAGCTGATTATTAAGTACACGCGCATCTGCGCGACAACTTCCAGACACACTAACAAACCTGCTTTTGAATAAAACACCCATTCCATAACATTACATTTCCCGGACACTGCAAATAATTACGCCAATCGAGCAGCGTCAACTTATTCAAGCCGCGCTATCATGCCGCCCGTGTACAGCGTGAACATTGGGATAAGGAACGGCATGACACCCTGGCTGACAGTTATCGGTATCGGTGAAGAAGGTTTCACGGGCCTGGGCAAAAGTGCCCGCCGCGCTTTGCTCGGTGCTACGCGAATCATCGGCGGGCAGCGGCAGCTGGACTTGTTGCCGGTGTGCATACGAGGCGAACGCGAGCTGTGGCCGAGCCCCTTTTCTCTTGCGCCTGTGCTGGAGCGCCGTGGTGAGGCGGTGTGTGTGCTGGCCAGCGGCGATCCTATGTTTTACGGCGTCGGCGCCAGCCTTGCGCGTCAGCTAGCCGCCGACGAAATGCTGATCCTGCCCGCGCCGTCGTCCTGCTCGCTGGCAGCGGCGCGGCTTGGTTGGCCGTTGCAGGACGTGGTCACGCTGTCGCTGGTCGCGCGCCCGTTGGCGGCGTTGAACGCCCAGTTGTTCAGCGGCGTGCGCCTGTTATTGCTGAGCAACGACGGTCAGAGTCCGGCGGCCGTCGCAGCGCTGCTGCGCGAACGCGGATTCGGTGCGAGTCGCTTGAGTGTCCTTGAGCATCTGGGTGGCGACGCCGAGCGACGTGTCGATGGGATTGCCAACGACTGGAACGATCCGGTGATTGCCGACCTCAATGTGATCGCCATCGAATGCCTGGCTGACCTTGATACTCCGCGCCTCTCGCGCCTCGCCGGTTTGCCTGACTCAGCCTTCAAGCACGACGGCCAACTGACCAAGCGGGACGTACGCGCGATCACCCTCGCCCGCCTCGCCCCGACGCCTGGCGAATTGCTGTGGGACGTCGGCGCCGGCAGCGGCTCGATCGGCATCGAGTGGATGCGCGCCCACCCGAGCTGCCGCACGCTGGCCATCGAAGCCGATGACGGCCGTCAGCAATTGATCGAACACAACCGCGACGCCTTGGGCGTGCCCGGTCTGCAACTGATTCGTGGCAGTGCGCCGCAAGCACTTGAAGGGCTGGAACGTCCGGACGCGATTTTCATCGGCGGCGGCGTGACCCGCGACGGCGTGCTTGACACTTGCTGGGCGCAACTCAAACCCGGCGGACGTTTGGTAGCCAACGCCGTGACCCTGCAAAGCGAAGTGACCCTGATGGCCTGGCGCGAACGCCACGGTGGTGAACTCACGCGCATCCACGTCGCGCAGGCGCAACCGCTGGGCGAGTTCGACACTTGGCGTCAGGCGCTGCCAATCACTCTGCTGGACCTGGTCAAACCTCTCGATGCGTGACGAAACCGCTGAACAACCCGCCCCTCTGCGCAGCGGCCTGACCACCGGCAGTTGCGCCACTGCCACCAGCCTCGCCGCCGCACGCCTGTTGCTCGGCGGCGGAGCGGCTGACGCGGTGCAGATCGTGTTGCCCAAGGGCAAGCAAGTGCAGATGCGTCTGGAGTTCTGCCGGTTGACCGATGACGGCGCTGAAGCGGGAACCATCAAGGATGCCGGCGACGATCCGGACGTGACCCACGGCGCCCTGCTCTATTCTCGGGTGCGGTTAATCGACGAGCCGGGGATTCGCTTCAACGCAGGTGCCGGTGTCGGCACCGTGACCCGTCCCGGTCTGGTGTTGGCCGTCGGCGAACCGGCAATCAATCCGGTGCCGCGCAAAATGATCAGCGATCACCTCAGCTTGCTCGCCGAAGAAACCGGCTATCGCGGCGGCTTCGACGTCACGGTCAACGTCGAGGGCGGTGAAGCCCTGGCACTGAAAACCATGAACCCGCGCCTGGGGATTCTCGGTGGCTTGTCGATCCTCGGCACCAGCGGCATCGTCCGGCCGTTTTCCTGCGCGGCGTACATCGCCTCGATTCATCAGGGCATCGATGTCGCGAAAACCAACGGTTATCTGCACATCGCCGCGTGTACCGGCAATGCCAGCGAAGACACCATGCGCCGGGTCTACAACCTACCGGAAATCGCCTTGATCGAAATGGGCGACTTCGTCGGCGCCGTGCTCAAGCACCTGCGCAAAGTGCCTGTGGATAAACTCAGCTTGTGCGGCGGTTTCGGCAAGATCAGTAAACTCGCGGCCGGGCATATGGATTTGCACTCGCGGCATTCAAGCATCGACCTGCCGCAACTGGCCGAATGGGCGGCGGCGATTGGTGCTGATGAAGCTTTACAGCAGAACATTCGCGAGGCGAACACCAGTCAGCAAGCGCTGGCCATGGCCAGTGCGGCGGGGATCGCGCTCGGCGATGAAGTCTGTCGGCATGCCTTGGAATTCGCCCGTAGCGTGGTGCCGGAGCAGGTGCAGGTCGAGGTGTTTGCGATTGATCGGCAGGGCGGCGTCGTTGGCCATGCGGGGGCTTTTGTATGAAACGGATTTTGTTGCTGGGTGGCGTGACTGAAGCGCTGGCGATTGCCCGCACGTTGGGGCCACAGCACATTTACAGCCTGGCGGGCGTTGGTCGGGTGCCGAGCGATTTGACCTGTCAGGTGCGCGTTGGCGGCTATGGCGGTGCGGAAGGCCTGGCGCAGTTTATTCGCGATCAGGGCGTCAGTCTTTTGCTCGATGCCACCCATCCTTACGCAGCACAAATCAGCCAGAACGCTGCCACCGCTGCGCAACTGACCGGCATTCAATGCTGGGCCTTGCGCCGCCCGGCGTGGCAACCGCAGCCGGGGGATGACTGGCGTGAAGTTGGCGATTGGCCAGAACTGATCACCGCCCTCAAAACCTTCCGCCGACCGCTGTTCACCTTGGGTCGCGAACCTCTGCAACACCTCGACGAAATCCCTGCGAACCAGTTCTGGACCCTGCGCGCCCTCGACGTTTATCCCGGCAACGAACGCTGCGAAGTCATCGGCGCACGTGGGCCGTTTGTGCTGGATGACGAACGTGCGCTGTTCGAGCGCCGGCGGATCGACGTACTGATCAGCAAGAACAGCGGCAGCACCGCGACGGAGCCGAAACTCGAAGTCGCGCGCGAGCGGGGGGTGCCGGTGATTGTGTTGAAGCGGCCGGTGTTGGCGCAGGTTGATCGGGAGTTTGGTTCAGTCGAGGAAGTCATCGCCGCGCTCTAAATCTGCTCCCTGCAATACAAACCGAAGCCGCTACACTCTTTTGAGAGGGCGCTGCGACACCAAACCGCACAGCGCTTTTTTACTTATCGGCCCTGATCAGGCTAAATAGCCGCGCCTGATCGCCCACCCCGACGGATCTGCCCCATGAACCGACATCGGCTTGCCATTGCCTGGATTGCCTGCTTTGCAGTGCTGTTCAACATGCTCGCCATGCCTTTGACGGGAGCCATGGCGCAAGCCGCGCAATCACCCGCCGAGCAAGTGTTGTGGAGCAGTTTCTGCACCGGCAGCGGGACCAAAATGGTCGCGATCAATATCGGCAGCGTCGATCAGAACGCGCCGCAAAGCGGTGACAAGCATTCGACCATGCAGCATTGCTGGTGCTGTTCCGGATCGGCGCCAGTCGTAGCGCTGCCGGGGCATTCGCCGCAGCTGTATTTCGCGCAATACACCAGTAATCGCAGCATTGCTCCCGCCTCGCTGAAAACCCCGACACCGCGCCAGCAATGGCCCAGCCTCAACCCCCGCGCCTCGCCTCTGGTTTGATTTGTTCCCGCATTTGACTGCGTTTCGAATCGTCCCGGAGAACTGCCATGTTGAACAAACTCATCGTCATCGCTGCGCTGTTGCTGCCTGCGTGCTTCGCCCATGCTCATGAATACAAGGCTGGTGAGCTGGAAATCGCCCATCCGTGGTCGCAGGAGCTGCCGCCGAACGCGCCGACCGTCGCCGCGTATTTCGTGGTCCACAATAACGGCAAGACTGCCGACCGCCTGCTCAGCGTCGACTCGCCGATTGCCCCCACTGCAGAACTGCACGAACACGTCATGCAGGGCGACCTGATGAAGATGCAGCAAGTGCCGAGCGTGGCCATCGCGCCGGGCGCAGACGTGACCTTCGCGCCAATGGCCTATCACGTGATGCTGATGAACCCGACCGATCGCAGCCTGCTGACCGACGGCAAACGCTTCCCGCTGACGATGCATTTCGAAAAGGCCGGTGCTGTGACCGTCGAAGTCGCGGTGCAGAAGAAGCCACCGGAAACCACGCAGGCTCACGCCCACGCGCAGTAATCCGCCCGGCTGATCGCAAGCATGCGCCCGCCTAGCGCCAGGTCTATCCACCAGCGCCACCAACACGGCAGCTGGATCGCCCTGTTCGCCATGTTGATGATCTTCATCGGCCCACTGATTTCTCAGTCGATGCCGATGGATCAACACGCCTCGAATTCCATGCCAGTCAGCATGGAGATGTCGATGGACATGCCGGGCATGGATCACTCCGCGCATGCAGCCAAAGCCTCGGCCGAACACTGTCCGCCGCAATCTTCGCACCACGCAATGTGGGAAAAGTGCGGCTACTGCAGCCTGCTGTTCAACTGCCCGGCGCTGACCGGCGGCGGCAGTTTCGCCGCGTTCAGCATCGCGCCAGTCAACACCTTCAGCACGCCCTCCCCGCGCCTGGGTTACGCCCGGCAAACCGTCTTCCCCGGCGCCCGCAGCCGCGCACCGCCCGTCCCAGCGTAAACACCCACTTCTGATTGCACACGGTTGAGAAGACAGCTTCAGGCTGCCGACCGTGTCGTTTACGACTGTTTGATGGAAATTGTCATGTCCAGGTTTTCTGCTGTGCCACGTTCGGGTTCTGCCCCAACGTGTTTTGCCCTGAATCACTCGCGCCTGCGTTTCAGGCACGCGAGCGCCGTACTTTGCGGCGTATTGCTCTCCCCGCTGGTGCATGCCGATGAACACGCCGGCCATGCTGAAGATCTCAGTCCGACGGTGATCACCGCCATCGCCCCGAGCTCGCCGCTGACCATCGTCACCAACCCGAAAGACCCGCGCCAACCGGTGCCGGCCAGTGACGGTGGTGACTATTTGAAGACCATTCCCGGCTTCGCTCTGGTGCGTAACGGCGGCACCAATGGTGACCCGGTATTGCGCGGCATGTTCGGTTCGCGCCTGAACATCCTCACCAACGGCAGCATGATGCTCGGCGCCTGCCCTGGCCGGATGGACGCACCGACCTCGTACATTTCACCGGAAACCTACGACAAACTCACGGTGATCAAAGGTCCGCAAAGCGTGCTCTACGGCCCGGGCGCCTCGGCCGGCACCGTGCTGTTCGACCGTGAGCCGGAAAGCTTCGGCGAACTCGGTACCCGAGTGAATGCCAGCGTGCTCGCCGGCTCCCATGGGCGCTTCGACAAGGTCGTCGATGCCGCCGCTGGCGGGCCATTGGGCTACGTGCGGGTGATCGGCAACACCGCGCATTCCGACGACTATCGCGACGGCAACAACGACGTCGTTGCCTCGCGCTACGACAAGTGGAACGGCGACGTCGCGATCGGCTGGACCCCGGACGCCGACACTCTGCTGGAGCTGACTGCCGGCAAAGGCGACGGTGAAGCGCGCTACGCCGGACGCGGCATGGACGGCTCGCAGTTCCTGCGCGAAAGCCTCGGCCTGCGCTTCGAGAAATCCAACATCAACGACGTGCTGGAGAAGCTCGAAACCCAGGTCTACTACAACTACGCCGACCATGTGATGGACAACTACACCCTGCGCACGCCGTCCGGCACCGGGATGATGGCCGGCCCCATGGCCTCCAACGTCGACCGCCGCACCCTCGGCGCGCGGATCAAAGCCACCTGGCGCTGGGCCGATATTCAGCTGATCACCGGCCTCGATGCGCAGACCAACGAACACCGCCAGCGCAGCGCGATGGGCATCGACACTTACAAGAACGTGCCGCGCACCAAGGACGCGGATTTCCACAACTACGGCGTGTTCAGCGAAATGACCTGGTACGCCGCCGACCGCGACCGCTTGATCACTGGCGCACGCCTCGACCGCGCTTCGGCCAAGGATTATCGCCAGCGCACCGGCTCGGGAATGATGTCGCGCCCGAACCCGACCGCCGACCAGACCCGCGCTGACACCCTGCCCAGCGGCTTCGTGCGTTACGAACATGATCTGGCCGACAGCCCGACCACGCTCTACGCCGGCCTCGGTCACGTGCAGCGCTTTCCGGATTACTGGGAACTGTTCTCGCCCAAGTCCGGCCCGGTCGGTTCAGTGAATGCCTTCGATTCGATCAAACCGGAAAAAACTACGCAGTTCGACTTCGGCCTCAACTACAAAAGCGCCGAACTTGAAGCCTGGGCCTCGGCCTACATCGGCCAGGTGCGTGACTACATCCTGTTTGATTACACCCCGGGAATGATGGGCAGCACCTCGCGCGCCGAGAACATCGACGCGCGGATCATGGGCGGTGAACTGGGTGCCGCGTACAAACTCAGCGACAACTGGAAAGCCGATGCGACCCTCGCCTACGCCTGGGGCAAGAACAGCAGCGACGGCCAGGCGCTGCCGCAGATGCCGCCGCTGGATGCGCGTTTCGGTCTGACTTACAGCGAAGACAACTGGAGCGCCGGCGCGCTGTGGAGGGTGGTTGCCGCGCAAAACCGTATCGATCAAAACAAGGGCAACCTGGTCGGCAAGGATTACGACAAGAGTTCGGGCTTCGGCGTGTTCTCGCTTAATGCTGCTTATCGGATCAACAAAAACTGGAAGGTCAGCAGCGGCGTCGACAACCTGTTCGGCAAGGCTTACGCCGAACACCTGAACCTGGCGGGCAACGCCGGATTCGGCTACCCGGCCAACGACCCGCAAGCGATCAACGAACCGGGGCGCACGCTCTGGACCAAGGTCGACATGAGTTTCTGACCCTCAACACCCACCCTGTGGGAGCGAGCTTGCTCGCGAAGGGGACGGCACAGCCGACATTGATGTCGCCTGATACAACGCCTTCGCGAGCAAGCTCGCTCCCACAAGGGTTGCAGAACAACTAGAAGATCCAAGCCAAGCGGAGCACACGTGATGCAAAAGCCCAAACCGAATTTCTACAACCTGGCCTGGCGTTGGCATTTTTATGCCGGTTTATTCGTCGCGCCGTTCATGGTGATGCTGGCCCTGACCGGCATGATTTATCTGTTCAAACCGCAACTTGATTCGCTGATGTACAGCAGCCTGCTCAACGTCCCGGCCGGGCATCACACGGTGTCGGCTGATGACATGCTGCAAAAGGTCAAAAGTGCTTATCCACAAGGCCAGATCGCGCAATATCTGCCACCGGTCAACGCCGAACGCAGCGCGCAATTCGTTGTGAACAACGCCGGGCATGAGCTGAACGTGTTCGTCGACCCGTACCACGGCGACATCCTCGGCGAGCAGGATGCCAAGCAGAACCTGCAAGCCCTCGCCCGCGCGATTCACGGCGAATTGATGATCGGCACCGTCGGTGACCGACTGATCGAAATGGCCGCTGGCTGGGGCGTGGTGCTGGTGGTATCCGGGGTGTTTCTGTGGTGGCCGCGCGGTCAGGCCGCAGGGATTCTATGGCCACGCCTGAACAGTCGCGGTCGCGTGCTGTGGCGTGATCTGCACGCCGTCACCGGGTTCTGGGGCGCGACGTTGCTACTGGTGATGCTGCTCAGCGGCATGACCTGGACCGGCTTCTGGGGCAAGCAATACGCGCAGGTGTGGAACGTGTTTCCGGCAGCGATGTGGGACAACGTGCCGACTTCCGACGTCGAAGCGCGCAGCCTCAACAGCGCTACCCGTCAGACCGTGCCCTGGGCGATGGAAAACACGCCGATGCCGATGTCCGGCGACCACGCCGAACACATGGCCCACGGCGGCATGCAACACGGCCCCGCCGCACCAGGCATCAGCCTGCAAGATGTGCAGAACATCGCCACCCAAAGCAAAGTCGAGCCGGGCTACAGCATCACCCTGCCGACCACCGCCACCGGCGTATTCACCATCGCCGTGTTCGCCGATGACCCACGCAACGACGCCACCCTGCACGTCGACCAATACACCGGCAAAGTCCTCGCCGACGTACGTTTCGAGCAGTACGGCACTGTCGCGCGTGCTACCGAAATCGGGGTGATGCTGCACGAAGGCAAGATGTTCGGCGTGCTGAATCAGATCATCGTGCTGCTGATCTGCCTGATGATTCTGCTCAGCGCGGTCAGCGGCGTGGTGATCTGGTGGAAGCGCCGGCCGCAAGGCAAATTCGGCGTGCCGCCGCTGCGTCACGATCTGCCGAAGTGGAAAACCGGGGTGCTGATCATGCTCGCACTGGCGGTGATTTTTCCGTTGGTCGGCGCTTCGCTGGTGGTGGTGTGGGTGTTGGATCGGTTTGTGCTGTCGCGTCTTGGCCGCGAAACTGAATCCGCCTCAACTTCATCATGAATCATCCGAGATGCGCGATTTAGACGCTTCTGTACACTGCCGGGGCTTAAGCCTCGGCAGCGTTTGATGTCACCACATCAAGCAAGTGTGCCGCCCGACCCGCAGCCCCACAGCTGCGGGTTTTCTTTTGCAGAAGCGATTTACCGTCCCGATGAACAAGTACCTCTTGTCCAGCCTGTGCCTGTTCGCGATGAACAGCGCGCAGGCCGACAGCACCCCGCTGACATTGCCCACCGGCACCATCACCGCCCTGGCCAATGACGACGAAGACGTCAGCCTGACCACGCCGACCACTGCCGGCTCGCGCCTGAACCTCACAGCGATGGAAACCCCGGCCAGCGTCGAAAGCCTCAGCGGCGAACAGATCCGCGCCCGTGGCGAGCGCAGCGTGCAGGACGCCGTCTCGCGCAGCACCGGCATCAGCCGCACCGGTACGCCGGGCGATGGCGGTACATCGTTGCAGGCGCGTGGTTTCACCGGGCAGAGTTCGGTGATGCACACTGTATGACGGCAACCGCCTGTACACCGGCATGGGCACCGGGACTTTCCCGGTCGATACCTGGTCCGTCGAGCGCGTCGACGTGCTGCGCGGCCCGGCTTCGGTGTTGTATGGCGAAGGCGCGACCGGCGCGGTGGTCAACACGATCCCGAAGAAGCCGTTCACAGGTGAAATCGAAAACCATGTGCGCATCGGTTATGGCTCGTTCGACAGTCAGCAGCAGGCGCTCGACAGCGGCGGTTCGCTGAGCGACACCCTGAGCTATCGCCTCAACCTCAATCGTCTGCGCAGCAACGGCTGGATTGATCGTGGCGATTCCTCCAGCGACTTCATCAGCGCCGCACTGCGCTGGCAGGCGACTGACGATCTGGCCTTCACCCTCGCCCACGATTACGGCGATCAGCGCCCGCAAAATTACTTCGGCACGCCGCTGATCAACGACCATCTGCAAGACAGCCTGCGCAACAAAAACTACAACGTGCGCGACGATAAGCAGCACTACAACGATCAATGGACGCGCCTGAGCAGCGAATGGCAGATCAATGATTCCGTCAGCGCCAGCAACGAGCTGTACTACCTCAAGGCCCAGCGCCGCTGGCAGAACGCCGAGAACTACAATTTCGATGCCGGCACTCAGCAACTGAGCCGCAGCGGTAACTTCGGCATAGGCCATCAACAGGAGCAACTCGGCGACCGCCAGACCTTCACCTTCAAGCACTCGCTGTTGGGTCTCGACAGCCAGACTGTGACCGGCGTCGAATACAACCGCATCCGCTTCCAGCTCAACAGCAATTCGCCATTCAACGACGTGCTGGCAGACGGGCAGCCGCTGGATCTGTATCACCCGCAGGCGGGCTACTTCGACAGTGCCAATCAATATCGCGAGCAATTCGACAGCACCAGCAAACAGATGTCGATGTTCGCGGAAAACCGTACGCAACTGAGTGAGCGCTGGTCGCTGGTGACCGGCGTGCGCCGCGATTACATGCACGTGGATCGCAACAATCTGCTGGACGGCAGTCAGAGCGACAAGACCCTGACCGGCAACAATTGGAAGACCGGTCTGGTGTTTGCACTGACGCCGCAGACTTCGTTCTACGGTCAGGTTGCGACCAGCACTGACGGCATCGGCGGGCTGATATCCCTGAGTCCGGGTCAGCAGCAATATGACCTGTCCACGGCCCGGCAGACCGAGATCGGCATGAAGCAGTTGTTCTGGGATCAGCGCGGCGAATTCACGCTGGCGGCTTATCGCATCGTGAAGAAGAAACTGCTGACGGATGATCCGGGCAATCCGACGCTCAAGCAGCAGGTCGGGCAGCAATCATCGAAGGGTTTGGAAGCCAGCCTCGATGTGCAATTACCGCATGCCTGGCAGTTGCAGGCCAACGCGGCCATGGTCAAAGCCAGGTACGACGACTTTGAAGAAGTGGTCGGTGGCGTGCCGGTTTCGCGTAACGGTAACCGTCCGGTGGATGTGCCACGGCGTACCGCCAATCTTTGGTTGAGCAAGGCGATTACTGATGACTTGAAGGCTGGCGCTGGCGTGCGGTATGTCGATGCGCGGTTTGCCGATATGGCGAATCGTAATGAGCTGCCGAGTTACACCGTGGTGGATGCCACATTGTCTTGGCAGGCGTTGCGTAATACGACGCTGGGGTTGCAGGTGAATAATCTGTTTGACCGCCGGTATGCGCAGAGTCAGTACAACGAGGGGCAGCAGTGGATTTTGGGGGAGCCGCGGTCGTTTTTTGTCACTGCTGATTACTCTTTTTGATCCGAAACTTTCACCCCTCACCCTAACCCTCCCGAAACGTCGGACCGCCCAGAGGTAGAGGGGACCGAGCGTGTTGTTTGTTGACGCTACATCGACCTGAAAAATCTGCGTCGAACTCAGGTCTGAAATTTACGGTGATCGGCCCCCTTTCCCCCTCGCCCCCTTGGGGGAGAGGGCTGGGGTGAGGGGGATCGATCCACCTGACACACCGAAGCGCCCCAATCTGGCGCATCCGGTCGCACCGCCGCATCCACCCCGTGCCTTCCTGGTGCACCGCCACTCCCGCGCAAGCGCTCTAAACCGACATTTCCCGGCCAAACTCCGACCGGGCACAGCCCTTGCAAAACACACCTTCAGTCGTCCGCATCTGCCAACCATAAAAAACTTTAACGTTCATGGAGATCGCACAATGAAGCGTCGCAGTTTGATCAAGGCTTTCACACTCACGGCATCCATTGCCGCGATGGGCATGACCTGGACTGTGCAGGCCGCCGAGACCATCAAGGTCGGGATTCTGCATTCGTTGTCCGGCACCATGGCGATCTCCGAAACGTCGCTCAAAGACATGGCGCTGATGACCATCGACGAGATCAACGCCAAGGGCGGCGTCAACGGCAAGATGCTCGAACCGGTGGTGGTCGACCCGGCATCGAACTGGCCACTGTTCGCGGAAAAGGGCCGGCAGCTGCTGACCCAGGACAAGGTCGCCGTGGTGTTCGGTTGCTGGACGTCGGTGTCGCGTAAATCGGTGTTGCCGGTGTTCGAAGAACTCAACGGCCTGCTGTTCTACCCGGTGCAATACGAAGGCGAAGAAATGTCGCCGAACGTGTTCTACACCGGCGCGGCGCCGAACCAGCAAGCGATCCCGGCAGTTGAATACCTGATGAGCGAAGAAGGCGGCAGCGCCAAACGCTACTTCCTGCTCGGCACCGACTACGTCTACCCGCGCACCACCAACAAGATCCTGCGCTCGTTCCTGCATTCCAAAGGAGTAGCCGACAAAGACATCGAAGAGGTCTACACCCCGTTCGGTCACAGCGACTATCAAACCATCGTGGCCAACATCAAAAAATTCTCCGCTGGCGGCAAGACCGCTGTGATCTCCACGGTCAACGGCGACTCGAACGTGCCGTTCTACAAAGAGCTGGCCAACCAAGGGTTGAAGGCTACCGACGTGCCAGTTGTGGCGTTCTCGGTCGGCGAGGAAGAATTACGCGGCATCGACACCAAACCGTTGGTGGGCAACCTGGCGGCGTGGAACTACTTCGAGTCGGTGGCTAACCCGGCAAACAAGAAATTCGTCGCCGACTGGAAGGCCTACGCGAAGAAACACAACCTGCCGGGCGCGGATAAAGCCGTGACCAACGACCCGATGGAAGCCACTTACGTCGGCATTCATATGTGGGCGCAGGCGGCTGAGAAAGCCAAATCCACCGACGTCGATAAAGTCCGCGAAGCGCTGGCCGGCCAGACCTTTGCCGCGCCATCCGGCTACACGCTGACCATGGACAAGACCAATCACCACCTGCACAAACCGGTGATGATCGGCGAGATTCAGGCCGATGGTCAGTTCAACGTGGTGTGGCAGACCGAGGGGCCGATTCGCGCGCAGCCGTGGAGCCCGTTTATCTCGGGGAATGACAAGAAGCCGGATTATGCGGTGAAGAGTAACTGAGGCTGATTCCGAAACTGAGGTGGGACTGAGATTTCCCCCCTCACCCCAGCCCTCTCCCCCAAGGGGGCGAGGGGGAAAGGGAGCCGATCTTCAAGCTGTTCAAAGCCTGAGTTCGACTCAGATTCGTAAGTCGCAACACAACGCCCAAACACCTCGGTCAATCCCCTCTCCCCCCGGGAGAGGGTTAGGGTGAGGGGGCGGTTGAACAGGACACCACCCATGCCCACTGCCCTTTACCGCTTGATCCTGGCTATCGCCCTGCTGCTGCCATTGGCCACCCACGCCGGCGACGCCGAAGACTTCGTCGCCGCCAACCCCATGCAGCAGGCCAAACTGCTCGAAGCCTGGGCCGCACAGCCCGAGCCGGCGCGTATCGAACTGATCAACGCCCTGCAACAAGGCGAGTTGACCATCGATGGCCAAGCAAAAACCCTGCGC
This sequence comes from Pseudomonas sp. P4795, assembly GCF_048822895.1. Classification (NCBI taxonomy): domain Bacteria; kingdom Pseudomonadati; phylum Pseudomonadota; class Gammaproteobacteria; order Pseudomonadales; family Pseudomonadaceae; genus Pseudomonas; species Pseudomonas sp. P4795. Next base: position 109,200 of record NZ_JBMFBT010000005.1, read on the forward strand.
CTGAACAATCGCCTGCGGGGTCTGATCGACACTGCTTTGGCCAGCCACCAATTGCTCGCCGCCGACGCCAAAATCCGTCTGAGCGCCGCGCAGCAATTGCAGAAAAGCGCCAAACCGGCGCAGCTGAAATTCCTCGACCAGCAACTGGCTGGTGAAAAAGATCAAAGCGTCCACGCCGCCCTGAGTCTCGCTTTGGCCAATCTACAACTGGTCGACAGCGACCCGGCCGTGCGCCTGGCCGCCGTGCGATTGCTCGGCGAAACCGGCGACCCGCTGGCCCGCACGCGCCTTGAAGGCTTGCTCGAACCCGGCGTCGAAGCCGATGCCGGTGTGCGCACCGCCGCCGAAACCAGCCTCGCGCAAGTCAAACGCAAACTGCTGATCGGCGAAGTGCTCGGTCAGGCGTTCAGCGGCATGTCGCTGGGTTCGATTCTGCTGCTCGCAGCATTGGGATTGGCGATTACATTCGGCCTGCTCGGCGTGATCAACATGGCCCACGGCGAGATGTTGATGCTCGGCGCCTACTCGACCTACGTGGTGCAACTGATGTTCCAGCGCTACGCGCCGCAGGCCATCGAGTTCTATCCGCTGATCGCGCTGCCGGTGGCGTTTTTTGTCACCGCCGCGATCGGCATGGCGCTGGAGCGCACGGTGATTCGCCACCTCTACGGCCGCCCCCTGGAAACCCTGCTCGCGACCTGGGGCATCAGCCTGATGCTGATTCAACTGGTGCGTTTGTTGTTCGGTGCGCAGAACGTCGAAGTGGCTAACCCCGAGTGGCTGTCCGGCGGGATTCAGGTACTGCCAAATCTGGTGCTGCCGTACAACCGCATCGTCATCATTGCGTTCGCGCTGTTCGTGGTGGTGCTGACCTGGCTGCTGCTGAACAAGACCCGCCTCGGTCTCAACGTGCGCGCCGTCACCCAGAACCGCAACATGGCCGCCTGCTGCGGCGTGCCCACCGGTCGCGTGGACATGCTCGCCTTCGGCCTCGGTTCAGGCATTGCCGGGCTTGGTGGTGTGGCGCTGAGTCAGATCGGCAACGTCGGCCCGGATCTGGGCCAGAGCTACATCATCGATTCGTTTCTGGTGGTGGTGCTCGGCGGCGTCGGCCAACTCGCCGGCAGCGTGCTTGCTGCATTCGGCCTGGGCATCGCCAACAAGATTCTCGAACCGCAGATCGGTGCGGTGCTCGGCAAGATCCTGATCCTCGCGCTGATCATTCTGTTTATCCAGAAACGTCCGCAAGGCCTCTTCGCACTGAAAGGACGGGTGATCGACTGATGAACCAGCCCCTGCTCGTTACGGCCACGCAAAAGGCCGGCCCGAAAATCACCATTGCGGTTGGCGCATTGATTCTGGCGCTGCTGATCGCCCTGCCATTGCTCTCGCTATTGCCCGCTGACAATGCGCTGCATATCTCGGCGTACACGCTGACGCTGGTTGGCAAAATCCTCTGCTACGCCATCGTCGCGTTGGCGCTGGATCTGGTCTGGGGTTACGCCGGCCTGTTGTCGCTGGGCCACGGTCTGTTCTTCGCCCTCGGCGGTTATGCGATGGGCATGTACCTGATGCGTCAGGCGGCCGGTGATGGTTTGCCAGCGTTCATGACCTTCCTGTCGTGGACGGAATTGCCGTGGTACTGGAGCGGCACCGGCAACTTCTTCTGGGCAATGTGTCTGGTGGTGTTGGCGCCGGGTTTGCTGGCGCTGGTGTTCGGCTTTTTCGCCTTCCGTTCGCGGATCAAAGGCGTGTATTTCTCGATCATGACCCAGGCACTGACCTTCGCCGGCATGCTGCTGTTTTTCCGCAACGAGACCGGGTTTGGCGGCAACAACGGCTTCACCAATTTCCGCACGATCCTCGGTTTCGGCATCACTGAACCGGGCACGCGCGCGGTGCTGTTTCTGGCGACCGTTCTGCTGCTGGTGGCGAGCCTGTTTATCGGCTGGCGCCTGGCCCGCAGCAAGTTCGGTCGGGTGCTGACCGCGTTGCGCGATGCGGAAAACCGCTTGATGTTCTGCGGCTACGATCCGCGTGGTTTCAAGCTGTTCGTCTGGGTCTTGAGCGCGGTGTTGTGTGGTCTGGCGGGCGCGCTGTATGTGCCGCAAGTGGGGATCATCAACCCCAGCGAAATGTCGCCGACCAACTCGATTGAAGCGGCGGTGTGGGTCGCTCTCGGCGGACGCGGAACCCTGATCGGGCCGTTACTCGGTGCGGGCGTGGTCAACGGCATGAAGAGCTGGTTCACCGTGGCGTTCCCCGAATACTGGCTGTTCTTCCTCGGCGCGCTGTTCATCATCGTGACCCTGTACTTGCCCAAAGGCGTGATCGGTCTGCTGAAGAAACGAGGTGAATCATGAGAGTCACGGCCAGTGCTGAATTCATGCTCGAACCGGCGTTCTTCCCGGTCGAACCGAACAAGGACGCCGGCACCAGCCGCGATTCGATCGGCTTCGGCCAGCGCGTCGAGCCCGGTCTGGATACCCGCCACGGCACGATCCTGACCCTGGAAGACATCAGCGTCAGCTTCGATGGCTTCCGGGCGTTGAACAATCTGAATCTGTACATCGGCGTCGGCGAATTGCGCTGCATCATCGGCCCCAACGGCGCGGGCAAAACCACGCTGATGGATGTGATCACCGGCAAAACCCGGCCGAGTCACGGCAAGGCATGGTTCGGCGAAACGCTGGATCTGACGCAGATGAGCGAAGTGCAAATTGCTCAAGCCGGGATTGGTCGCAAGTTCCAGAAACCCACAGTGTTTGAAGCGTTGAGCGTGTTTGAAAATCTCGAACTGGCGCAGAAAACCGACAAGTCGGTGTGGGCCAGTTTGCGTGCGCGTTTGAGCGGGGAGCAGAAGGATCGCATCAGCCAAGTGCTGGAAACCATTCGCCTGACCACCTCGGTCAATCGTCCGGCGGGGCTGCTGTCCCACGGGCAAAAGCAGTTTCTGGAAATCGGCATGCTGCTGATGCAAGACCCGCAACTGTTGCTGCTCGACGAACCCGTAGCGGGCATGACCGACGCCGAAACCGAGTTCACCGCCGAGCTGTTCAAGTCGCTGGCCGGCAAGCACTCGCTGATGGTGGTGGAACACGACATGGGCTTCGTCGGCTCGATTGCCGACCACGTCACGGTGTTGCATCAAGGCAGTGTTTTGGCCGAGGGATCGCTGGAGCAGGTGCAGGCCGATGAGCGAGTCATCGAAGTCTATTTGGGCCGCTAAAGATTGTTCTTTGTAGGAGCTGCCGCAGGCTGCGATCTTTTGATCTTGCACTTCAAAAACCAGATCAAAAGATCGCAGCCTTCGGCAGCTCCTACAGGGATTTGAGGAGATTTCGAAATGCTGCAAGTCGACAAGCTGCACCAGTATTACGGCGGTAGCCACATCCTGCGTGGCCTGAGTTTTGAGGTGAAGGTCGGCGAAGTCACCTGCCTGCTCGGACGCAACGGTGTGGGTAAAACCACGTTGCTCAAGTGCCTGATGGGTTTGCTGCCGGCCAAGGAAGGCGCGGTGAATTGGGAAGGCAAACCGATCACCACTTTTAAGCCGCATCAACGCGTGCACGCCGGGATTGCTTACGTGCCGCAGGGTCGGGAGATCTTTGGACGCCTGACGGTGGAAGAAAATCTGCTGATGGGCCTGTCGCGCTTTCCTGGCAGCGAAGCCAAAGAAGTGCCGGCGTTCATCTATGAATTGTTCCCGGTGTTGCTGCAAATGAAACAGCGACGCGGCGGTGATTTGTCTGGCGGTCAGCAACAGCAACTCGCGATTGGCCGAGCGTTGGCCAGCCGTCCGCGCCTGCTGATCCTCGACGAACCCACCGAAGGCATTCAGCCGTCGGTGATCAAGGAAATCGGCGCGGTGATCAAGAAACTCGCGGCGCGCGGCGACATGGCGATTTTGCTGGTGGAGCAGTTCTACGATTTCGCCGCTGAACTGGCCGATCAGTATCTGGTGATGTCCCGGGGCGAGATCGTGCAGCAGGGACGCGGAGAAAATATGGAGGCCGAGGGTGTACGGGGATTGGTAACGATCTAGTCTGTAGCGTCCTGACGATAATCAGAAAATATGAATTTACCTATTCCCACTGCCCTGTTTACCCCGAGCTGGCACGCTGAGCTGGAGCTGGCCTACGCGCGTTTCGGCGATTGCACGCGGCCGGTTCAGCGTCGGCATTTCGGCCCGCTGCGCGTGCAAAAACATCTATACGCCGAAGGGCCGGAGGTCTGCCAGCACATCATCGTTCACCCGCCCGGCGGGATTGCCGGCGGCGACCGACTCGACATCAGCGCCCGCGTCGAGAAAAACGCTTGGGCGCAGATCACCAGCCCCGGCGCAGCCAAGTGGTATCGCGCGGCCGGCCCCGCTTATCAGAAGCTCGACTTGCACGTGGCTGCCGGCGCGACTCTGGAATGGCTGCCGCAGGAAACCATCGTCTACAGCGCGGCGCAGGCTGAACTCACGACTTCGATTGAGCTTGAGGCCGATGCGCGGCTGCTCTATTGGGACGTGGTGGCGCTGGGGCGCCCGGCCAGTGGCGAGCGTTTTGATCTGGGGCATTTTCAGGCGCATCTGGATATTCGCCGCGATGGGCGATTGCTCTGGCATGAGCGTCAGCGCATTGTCGGGGATGACGGGTTGCTCGACTCGCCGATCGGGCTGGATGGGCAACCGGTGTTCGCCACATTGCTGGTGACCGGGGAGATTGATGCCGAGCTGCTGGAGCGCTGTCGCTCGCTGGAGAACCCAGTGCGCGGAGACCTGACGCAGTTGCCGGGTTTGCTGGTCGCCCGCTGTCTGGCCAGTGAAGCGTTGCTGGCGCGGGGGTGGTTGATTGAATTGTGGCGACTGCTGAGGCCGGTTTTGCTTGGGCGCGAGGCAGTAGCCCCAAGAATATGGAGCACCTGATAACCAGCCCTCACCCCCCGCCCTCTCCCGGAGGGAGAGGGAGCCTGACCGAGGTGACCGCTAGAAATGCTGCAGACACAAAAATTCAACTGACTGAACCGGCCATGACAAACAACCGAGATCAGTCCCCTCTCCCTCGGGAGAGGGCTAGGGTGAGGGGCGGTTCCAACTGACATCCCGCTCACCGCAAGAACCACACAAATCTGCCCAGAATGGATTGCCAACGATGGACCTGACCCCACGCGAAAAAGACAAGCTGCTGATCTTCACCGCCGGCCTCGTTGCCGAACGCCGGCTGGCGCGCGGCGTGAAGCTGAATTACCCGGAAGCCATGGCCTACATCTCCGCCGCACTGCTCGAAGGCGCCCGTGACGGTCGCACCGTGGCCGAGTTGATGCATTTCGGCACCACCCTGCTCAGCCGTGAACAAGTGATGGAAGGCATCCCGGAAATGATCCCGGAGATCCAGGTCGAAGCGACGTTCCCCGACGGCACCAAACTGGTCACCGTTCACCAACCGATCGTCTGAGGCGGCGCCATGACTTACACCATCCGCGATGCTGTACATGCCGATCTGCCGGCGATCCGTGATATTTACAACGACGCCGTGCTCAACACCACGGCGATCTGGAACGAACAAGCGGTCGACCTCGGCAACCGTCAGGCGTGGTTCAGCGCACGTCAGGCTCAGGCCTATCCGATCCTGGTGATCGTCGACGCCGACAACACCACCCTCGGCTACGCTTCGTTCGGTGACTGGCGGCCGTTCGACGGTTTCCGCCACACCGTCGAGCACTCGGTCTATGTGCGCAGCGACCAACGTGGCAACGGCCTCGGCCCGCAGCTGATGAGCGCGCTGATCGAACGCGCCAGAGCCTGCGACAAACACGTAATGGTCGCCGCCATCGAAAGTGGCAACGCGGCCTCGATTCGGCTGCATGAGCGCGCCGGTTTCAGCATCACCGGGCAGATGCCGCAGGTCGGCACCAAGTTCGGCCGCTGGCTCGATCTGACGTTCATGCAACTGACCCTCAATCCTGGCGCGGAGCCGCCATCTGCCAACAAGGAATGACATCGATGAACGCCGCCCAACTGCGCCGCGTCAATGCTGAGAGTTTTGCCCACTATCGTCAGGGCCTGATCGACTTGCTGCTGGATGCCGTGGGTTATGGCGCCAGCGTCGGTTTCATGGCCGACCTCGATGCCGTTCAGGCCCGCGCGTATTTCGATGACGTTCAGGACCATCTGAACAAAGGCAATGTATTGCTGTGGGTAGTGGTCAAGGACGAAGTGGTGCAGGCCAGCGTGCAGTTGACCTTGTGCCAGAAGGCCAACGGTCTGAACCGCGCGGAGGTGCAAAAACTGCTGGTGCGCGAACACGCTCGTCGTCGCGGTCTCGGTCAGCAGTTGATGCAGGCACTGGAGCTTGAAGCGTCCAAGTGCAAGCGCGGCATGCTCTACCTCGACACCGAAGCCGGCTCGCCTGCTGAAGATTTCTACAAGGCGCTGGGCTATACGCGCGCCGGTGAAATCCCCGATTACGCTTGTGATCCGCACGGCAATTACCGCGCGACCGCGCTCTATTACAAAGTCCTGCAAGGAGCCCATTGATGATTCCCGGCGAATACCAGATCCAGCCCGGCGACATCGAACTCAACGTCGGCCGCCGCACGGTCAGTCTGAAAGTGGCGAACAGCGGCGACCGGCCGATTCAGGTCGGCTCGCATTACCATTTTTTTGAAACCAATGACGCGCTGACCTTTGATCGCGCGGCCAGCCGGGGTATGCGTCTGAACATTCCGGCGGGCACGGCGGTGCGCTTTGAGCCGGGGCAGAGTCGCGAGGTGGAACTGGTGGATTACACGGGGCAGCGGCGGGTGTTCGGGTTTGCCGGACGGGTTATGGGTGACCTGTAAGTCCGTGTGTACCGCAGCCCCTCACCCCAGCCCTCTCCCGAAACGTCGGACCGCCCGAGGGAGAGGGAGCTGATTACCGATAGCCGCCACACCGCGATCAGTCCCCTCTCCCTTTGGGAGAGGGCTAGGGTGAGGGTCGCAGGCTCACCGCTATTTTCCTGAAGGACGCTAGATGAAGATTTCCAGGCAAGCCTACGCCGATATGTTCGGCCCTACCGTCGGCGACAAAGTGCGTCTGGCCGACACCGAGCTTTGGATCGAAGTCGAAAAAGACTTCACCACCTACGGCGAAGAAGTGAAATTCGGTGGCGGCAAAGTCATCCGTGACGGTCAGGGCCAGAGTCAGTTGCTCGCCGCCGAAGTAGTCGACACCGTGATCACCAACGCGCTGATCATCGACCACTGGGGCATCGTCAAGGCTGACGTCGGCCTCAAGGATGGGCGCATCGCCGTGATCGGCAAGGCCGGCAACCCCGACGTACAGCCCAACGTCAGCATCGCCATTGGCGCCAGCACCGAAGTCATCGCCGGCGAAGGCATGATCCTCACTGCGGGCGGTATCGACACGCATATCCATTTCATCTGCCCACAGCAGATCGAAGAAGCGCTGATGAGCGGCGTCACCACCATGATCGGCGGCGGCACCGGGCCTGCCACGGGCACCAACGCCACCACCTGCACCTCCGGGCCGTGGCATCTGGCGCGCATGCTGCAGGCGGCCGACGCATTCCCGATGAACATTGGCCTGACCGGCAAGGGCAACGCCAGCCTGCCCGAGCCGTTGATCGAGCAGGTCAAGGCCGGCGCCATCGGCCTCAAGTTACACGAAGACTGGGGCACCACCCCGGCGAGCATCGACAACTGCCTGAGCGTTGCCGACCAATACGACGTGCAGGTGGCGATCCACACCGACACCCTCAACGAATCGGGTTTCGTCGAGACCACCCTCGGTGCGTTCAAGGGCCGCACCATTCACACCTATCACACCGAAGGTGCCGGTGGCGGGCATGCGCCGGACATCATCAAGGCCTGCGGTTTCGCCAACGTGCTGCCGAGTTCGACCAACCCGACCCGACCGTTCACCCGTAATACTATCGACGAACACCTCGACATGCTGATGGTCTGCCACCACCTCGACCCGAGCATTGCCGAAGACGTGGCGTTCGCCGAAAGCCGCATCCGCCGCGAAACGATTGCCGCCGAAGACATCCTGCATGACCTCGGCGCGTTCTCGATGATCAGTTCCGATAGCCAGGCCATGGGCCGCGTCGGAGAAGTCATCACGCGCACCTGGCAGACCGCCGACAAGATGAAAAAACAGCGCGGCCCACTGCCGCAGGATGGCGAAGGTAACGACAACTTCCGCGCCAAACGCTACATCGCCAAGTACACGATCAATCCGGCGATAACCCACGGCATCAGCCATGAAGTGGGATCCATCGAGGTCGGCAAATGGGCGGATCTGGTGCTGTGGCGGCCGGCGTTTTTCGGCGTCAAACCGACGCTGATTCTCAAGGGCGGCGCCATCGCCGCGAGCCTGATGGGCGACGCCAACGCTTCGATTCCAACTCCGCAACCGGTGCACTACCGGCCGATGTTCGCCAGCTACGGCGGCTCGCTGCACGCCACCAGCCTGACCTTCATCAGTCAGGCGGCGCAAGAAGCGGGACTGCCCGAAGCACTGGGATTGAAAAAGAAAATCGCCGTGGTCAGAGGTTGCCGCGAGGTGCAGAAAACCGATCTGATCCACAACGATTACCTGCCGCACATCGACGTCGACCCACAGACCTATCAGGTCAAGGCCGACGGCGTATTGCTCTGGTGTGAACCGGCGGACACCCTGCCGATGGCGCAGCGCTATTTTCTGTTCTGATGCGAGCTGGCAGCAGACCCCGGTGGCCGGTTCCAGCGACTTCCGGGGTCTGAAAGCATCTGTTTGCCTGCGGCTTCAGCCGGTCAGATCGCGTGACGTACCGGGGCGGTTGTCATCGCGTTCGACTGGAACTGGCTCGCCCGTTTCCCGCCGGGACAGCTCGATCAGTTTCAGATTGCGCTCGATGGTGCGTTCAATCTCGAGCACTTGCACGGCTTGTTGATAAGCGCTGCTGGTGAGGTCTTCGTGTTCATCCTCAAGGTGCGCCAGTTTTTCATCGGCGCGCTGTTTCAGCGGACTCAGTTCGGTGGGGTATTTCTCCTCGAGGTATTGCACCCAATAGTCACGGGTGATGAGTTCTTCATAAAACTTCTGACTTTTTTCGGCTTTTTCCACCGCCTCCCGGGCGGTGTCCAGCACCCTGCCGCTGATGGGTTTGCCAAATCGCATGTGACTCGGCTGCCCCGGCAATTGCAGCCCGTCCCGCCATCCGCTGGTCAGGCCGATTCGATATTCCAGGCGTACCTCCGCGGGGTCACCGCCACGCACTCTGGCCAGGGCTTCGACCTCGCCCAGGCGGAACAATTGTCGTGACAAGTCGAGCAAGGCGCGGCCCTTGGACGCCAGACCTGGCTGAATATTTTGCAAGGTGTTGTGCTCGAACACCTTGACCTCCATTTCACTGAAAGCCAGCGTTCGACCATCGACGCAGGTGGTGTGCGTGGCGGCCATGGGAAACAGCTCATCGCGAAGTGCCTGACTGCCATCGGCAGCCTCCATCACTTCCCACACCCGACGTGTCAGGTCAGCGCGAAAAATGCGGAATTCTTCGGTGTCCGGCATCACCGACAACAGATGGAAGAACGCGGCGTTGCCCGGTTCAGCCGCCACTCGCTGCCACATCGCCCGATAACGATCGGCGTCTTCCTGAGGGATGTTTTCGATCCACGGCGTCACCTGCTGGTCGAGGACACTTTCCTCAAGAATCGGCACCTGTTCATCCGGCTCAACATCACTGTCCGGGGTTTCCTCGTCGCTTTCCGTGGTGCTGTCCATGTCATCGATCATCCGGTCGATATCGGCGTAAGTCAGCCCCAGTACGTCGTTGCGCCCGTGCGTACCCGAATACTCACGCAGGCGCAAAAGGCTTTGCTGTGACAGTTCATAGTTTTCCGACAGATTGGTGCCCGCGAGCAATGCGTCATGGCTACCGTCATAGATCGCCGGGGGAATCGCCACTACTTCGTTGTTGCTCAGATCTATCGCCTGTAAATGCGCAGATTGCAGCGCCCCTTCGGGCCAGTCGGTCATCAGATTGTCCCGCAGGTCGAGGCGCTCCAGACGACCAAGACGGTTGACGCTGAAGGTACGCAAGCTGTTATGGCTCAGATCCAGCCACTGTAACTGCGCAAGCCCGCTCAGCGACTGATTCAGCGCCTGGGGGTCGACGAGACCGGTGAAGGACAGTTCCAGACGCTGCAGTTGGTGCATCTGGCTCACGGGTTCGGGCAGCGCGCGCAAATCATTGGCATTGAGATTCAACCGGCGTATCTGGCTGAACGCCCGCAGGAAGCCGTTGGAGCCGTCGGTGGAGATCCGCGTGCCGGCCAGGTTCAGACTGTTCACCCGGGGAAATACCGCGGGCAGCTCAGGAAAATTGCCCACTTGCAGGCCATCGAAATTCAGTTCGCGGTCGGCAAAGCCATTCCAGTCAAGCAAACCGTCGTACCAGCATTGCATCACCCGGCGTGCGGCGAGCTGGCGGGTTTGTGAGGACACGGTCCAGTTCGCACCGTGGCTTTCGTGGATGAACAACCAATCGTTCAAGCGCCGCGTCAGCGATTCGAATGTCCGGGTCCACTCATCAATCCGGCCGCTGATCTGTACCTCGCTCAAGCCCTCAAGCTGCATGCGCTCGATCGCCAGCCGGGCGTGCTCCTCCTGGTAGTTCGGGCGCAAGCGCTGCAAGCGCTTGGCCAACCAGCTGACACCTTCGCCCGCAGGTACCGATGGCGGCAGGGGCAGCAGACGTCGCGCGATCACCGAGCCGCTTTCCTTGGGCGGCGTGCGATGCCGCGGTTCCTCCAGGGCGAAGCGTTGCAGCGTCCCCGCAGACAAGCCCCTGGTCTGCTCAATGCGCTGCCGCGCAGCAGCCACACCAGCCTCGCCCTGCGGCGTCAGCGGCGTGCCGTTGAGATTGGTGTCGAGCAACAGCTCATCGCGGGCCAGAACCGCCTCCGGCACAGAAGTGAGTTGACTGTCGCCCAGATCAAGCCAGGTCAACTGCGGCAGATCCTCGGCCCCGCTCGGCCATTGGCGGATTGCCGTGGCGCTCAGATCGAGAGCCTTGAGCCGATTCATTCCACGAACATCGACACCGGTGATGGGGTTGTTGTGCAGGTTCAGGTATTCCAGCGCCGGCAAGTCATCCGCTGCCAGCGGCAATTCGGACAAGCGACAGTGACTCAGGTCCAGCGTGTCGACCTGTGTAAACGTGCGGATGAAATCACGCAGCTGTGCGACCGGAGCCTCGAGGCCTGCCAGGCGCAGGATTTTGACGTGGGCAAAAGCGTCCGACGGTAACCGCGGCAAGTTGTCCATCGGCGAGCCGAGAATATCCAGTACCGAGGCATCGCCCGACATGCCGATGTACAGATCGAAAAACGAATTCTCGGTTTTTGAGCCATAGCGCTGGAACAACCCGTTGCGCCAACTGGTCTTGAGCGCGTCGGCCACCGCCGCTCGGGCATGGCCACCGTTGCGCACGGTCGGCTCGGGGCCGACCCATTGTTCAAGCGCGTTGATCTCGCCGAACTGAGCGCTCAAGGCCTCAATCGCCTGAAACCTGGCGTCGGCACCCGGCCATTGCAAGGAGAATTTCAACGAAAGCACGTCAAACAGACTGGATTCCATACCGACAAAGCGCTTGAGTTCACCACGGCAGTAGTCTCTGACCATCTCTTCGAGGTCGATCAGATGCTGCGGCTGCACTTTGATGAATTCGTAGATCGGCTTGAAGGTCCTGCGGCTGAATTTCGACCAGTCCAGCGACAGTCCGCTCAGCAGTCGCTCGTGCGCCTCATAAAGCTCCACCGGCAGGGTCTTGATCGACGTCCGACGCAGGTTCAAGCGCTCCAGCCGCGGCAGATCGAGCATCCCGAGTGGCCACTCGCCCATCTGCGGGCTGTCGATTTCCAACCTGCGCAGTTGACGCATTCCGCTGACATTCAGCGCTGTCGGTACTACGGGGTTGGCGCCGCTGGACGTGCAGTGCAGCTCCAGATCCTCGAGTCGGGTCAACTCGCGAATCCTCGAAGCCACCTGATCATTGATCGGTGTCCGCAACTTCAAGCGCGTCAGGTGGCGCATGGTTTTCACGCGTGCGAACACCGCGTCGAAGGTTTGCCCAGGGGCGAGCACGTCGAGTTGTTCCAGATTGGGAAACGCCGTCAGCGTGTCGGCGGCCAACGGTGCGCGCAGCGTCAGTTCGCGCACGTGAGCGAAGTCCGCCGCCAGCGTCGGCAACGCGGTCTGACTGGTCAATGTCAGCTGCGCCGCATGTGGCTCGTGCGCAGCCAGCGGCGAGTTGCGCCAACTGTTCCTGATGTTTTGCGCGACCCCGCGGAACTCGTCCTCGGCAATCTGCAGACGCATATCCTGGCTCGCCAGCCATTGGTTCAACGCGGTCTCAAGCTCTGTCCACTCGCGCAGGCGCAGGTTGAGCAGATGGAAAATCTGTTGGTCGTTCTTGCCCGTGCGCCACTGTTCGAGGATGAAGCGTCGGGCCTGTGCGTCGTCCAGTGGGTAGACATCCTGGACCCTGCTGGTCAACGCCGGATCCACCCCCTCCCCGCGACCGCTGGCCGGATAACCGCGCAGTGTGGCGCTGATGCGTCGGGGTGGGTTGAACCACGGTTTCGGCGCGAATGCAGCCTGTAATATCTGCGTCGACTGACTGCGGTGGCTGATCGCATGATCGATGATCGACTGCCGCAGATCTGCGCTCCGGGCCACGTCAGGAATCCCGAGTGCCTGCCGCGCCTCATCGGGCAACGCATGCATCAACGAGCTGAAAAAATTATCGCCATGCCTGGGTATGCTGTTCAGCGCTTCGCCCCGATCATTGAAGGCCTGGTATGACCGCCCGTTCTTGACCAGATACTTGTGCCAGGCAGCAGCTTCGCTACCAATTCCATCGATCAACACGCCACTGATGCTGCCGTCGCGAATCTCCAGGCGCAGGTCGTTCGACCAGCCAGGCAGTCGCTCCAGCGTATGCAGTGCCAATCGTGCAGTGTCTGTCGAGGCCATGGTTTCGCTGTGCAGCCCGCTGATGGCACGGGTCAGCCGGCCTTCTTGCGCATACCAGCGACTCAATTCCTGCAAATGCAGCGGCACCCGCGCCGAGGTGTCCAGCCGCGCAAGCTCGTCGGCATCGGCTTGGCGCAGCACGGTTTTTGCAGCCTGCTCAGTGAGCCCGGGGCAGACCCGCTGCAGTTTCGCCACACGCGGCTCGACGATTTGCGTGGTCTTCGCAAGACTGTCGAACAGGGCCGGCCGTCGGGCCTGCAGGAGATCGGCGATCTGCCTGGCAAATTCCGACGCCCTGGCGGCAGGCACTCGCGCCGGCTCGCCACCGAGCAGCCCGACAATTTCCGTCTCATCAAGCGTCGCGAGAATGCGCGTGGGCAATTCACCGCGCAAGACATCGGCGCGACTGATGCGGATCGGCGCCTTCGTCGTTGATTCGCTGCCATAACGGGTGAATGAGCCTGTCAGATCGGCATTCTCGTAGACCTGCAAGACCCGCCCCGATGGCCAGCGGGGCATTTCGGGGAGCATCGGCAGTATGTGCAAATAGTCATCGTCGATGGGGCTGCGACCCACCACTTGTTCGATCACCTGGCCAACGTTTCTGTCGAGCTCAAACAGGCGCATCGCGTCCAGCAGTTCGGGCGGCGGCAGCTCATTATCCAGGTGCATCTTGCGCAAGGCGTTGTCAGCGACGCCGCTGACGTCGGCAATCGTCAGCAAGTGGGCGTCGCTGAAGTACTCGGTGGCATGGCCGATGCGCCGTAATAGCGTCAATCGGTCCCAGCGCTGCGGGCGTTCCAGCGTATGCCGCCAGGCACCGGCGCCGTTGTGCGTCAGAATCGGCTGATAAGCGTGGGGATCGCTCGGGTGCCTGATGCGCCATTTTTGCAGCGTCTGGTCGTATGTTTGTTCGTAAGGCCGGCCGTCCAGCCGAATGTAATTCTTTGAACCTGTTTCGTACTGCCCGAGCGCGTTGGGCGTCATGCTCTGGTCCAGCGCGACTGGACTTTCGTATCCGCGCAGGTCGGGTTTCCATAATCGCGCAGTCGCATCAGGCAATTCGACCTGATCCAGACCTTCGATGACCGGCACGGATTTCGCCGCCGTCAGTCGGGCAAAACCTTTGCCGGCGCCAGCCATCACCGCCAGCAGCGCGAGGTTTTGCGCGACATCTACCAGATGCGCCGTGGCGGCCCGCCGATCGCCTTCACTCCACTCGATGGCACCTTCGAAGGTTTCCTCCAGCAGTTGGCCTGCCATCACCACCATCATGACTTCGCCCAGCACCGGCACGAACATCGAGACCCCGGTCAGCACCAACATGCCGATGTTCAACAGCGCGGCGAGTTTTTGTGAGCGTACCTTGGCATCGACATCCGCCGTCGGCACCGCGTGGCTGCGGGCATCCGCTATCAGTCGGTCGCGATGCTGCCCGAACAGGTAATCCCACAGATCAATATTTTCCGCCCAGATGCCGTGGCCTTTGCGCGAAAGATCAGTCGGTGCGAGATACGGGTCAGCGTTCGGCACCTGCTTGATGGCCGGTGCTGGAGGCAGTTGCCTGATCCCGGTGAACACCAGATCGAGTGGGTTGAGTGCTCTGAGAAACTCTTTGAGCAGAGGTTCGTAGGGCGCCAGTCGTTCGCCAAACGAGCGGTCCGGCGTGTCTTCGGTGAACTGACTGAAGTAGCGCGGCCGGTCGGCATAGGCGACAAACTGGCTGAAAAACCGCTGGTAGGCATTCGGTTCGGCCGCATCAGCCTGCGTGCTGTCGCGGGCAGTGAAGCGGCGCTTGAACATGGCCGCGATTTCCTGACCTCTGTAGCGTTTGAGCGGATGTTCCGGGTCGCCGGGAATGTAGAGAATCGCGTCGTCGCTGTAGCGGTACTTCTCGCAGATCGTGAACAACACACAGCCGGTCATGCGCCGCCCCATCAGGCCCAGATCGCAGAACCAGATCTGCCGATTGCCTTGACGCGGATGCAGTTCACCGGCGAGGATCGCCAGTATCGACGCGTAGTCCTCACGCCCAATGTCGCCTTTCAACAGGGCGATCTCGGCCGCAGCGCGCAGGGCGGTTTTATGCGCAGCGGTGAATTTCTCGCGCAGCGCCTGGTCGGCGACGCCATCTGCAGGGTGCAGATAGCGCTTGAGGTAATCCTGATATTTCGTCCCGATGTCCAACGAGCGACACAGGCTGGTGAACTGTTCGACCGTCAATTGCGTACTCAACGGTGCGAGCGTGCCGGGGGTCGAGGTTTCCAGGTGAAATCCCGACGATTCATGGAACGCGCCGTCGGCGCATTCGACACGTTCGAAGTTGTGCAACGCAGCCTGCAGCAGCGGCAGCTTCAACACTTCGAAGTGGCCGATATCGATGGCGAATATCCCCATCTCTATCGGTTTGTTGAGCTGCAGCCAGGTCTTGTGGACATCCAGTTGCACGTTGAAGCGGTCCTTCAGCGCCGCGATCAGCAAAGGCGCGGCGAAGGTGTCGATGTCTTGCAACGTCGCCATGGCCCGGTCGAGCCGGGTCTGGGCGCCGAGGCTTGCGCCAAGGCTGTCGTGCAATGCCTTGCGCTGCGCTCGGGAGGCATTTGTGTACCAATCGGGGGGTGTCGGATCAGTATTTTTCAGGTCGATGCGACGCTGCGCGGGCGCGTCAACCAGCCAGTCGGGGCTGGCATCCTGCAGAAACGCGCCGTGCAGACTGCGGGTCACGGTGGCGGGGATTTCGGGCATGGTCTCTCTCCTTGAAATGGAGCGAAAGCAGACCATGCAGGTGCCGTGAGCTTGCGGTACATATGTATCGACGCGGGCTGGTGTGTCAGCGGACATTTCCGGCCCGTGGACGCTACATTCCCCGCACAAAGGGACTACTATTCGCCACGCCCCGCCAAAAAGTTCAGGAACCCGTACATGCGTTTATCCGATTTCATCAGGCACCACGCGGATCGCATCGTCGACGAGTGGGAACAATTCGCCAAGACCATCACACCCGCCGCAGACCATATGGACAGCATCGCGCTGCGCGATCATGCCCGGGAGATTCTTCTGGCCGCCGCGCGGGACATGGACACCGCGCAAACCGCCAGTGAGCAAAAGGCCAAAGCGCGGGGCGAAGGTCCGGAGAAAACCCCGAGCCTGGACGAGGCCGGGGCCAGTCACGGCGAGCTGCGCCATACGGTGGGTTTCGATCTGGTGCAGATGACTTCGGAATTCCGTCACCTGCGTGCCTGCGTGATCCGCCGCTGGGTCGAGAGCATGGAGACTCCAGACCAGGCGTACCTTCAGGACATGATCCGGTTCAACGAAGCCATCGACGAAGCTTTGGCCGAATCGACAGCGGCTTATGCCGAACAGCTGAATCGCTCGCGGGATATCTTTCTCGCGATTCTCGGGCACGACCTGCGTGCGCCGCTGCAAGCGGTGAGCATGTCCACTGAACTGTTGATGCGCAAAACCACGCTTGAAGGCCAGGCGCTGACTTGCGCGCTGAATATCAAGCAAGGTGCGCGGCACATGGCGGCGATGGTCAACGATTTGCTGGAACTGGTGCGCAGCCGACTGGGCAAAAGCCTGCCGATCGAGCCGCGGCCGATGGACTTGGCAGACACGGTACGGGCCGCCATTGCCGAGGCCAGCGCCGGCAATCCGGAATGCGATCCGACGTTGAACATCGAAGGCGATACGCGCGGCGTCTGGGATTCCGGGCGCCTCGATCAACTGCTGCAGAACCTGATCGGTAATGCTTTGCAGCATGGATCAGATCCGCGTGCGGTGTTCATCAGACTGCGCGGTGAAATCGACAGCGTGCACCTGAGCGTGCACAACTACGGCCCGCCGATTCCCGAAGAAGCCATTGGCACGATTTTCGATCCGTTGGTGCGCAGCGCTGACGAAGAACTCGGACAGCCGTCGACCAGCCTTGGCCTTGGGCTGTTTATCGTCAAGGAAGTCGTGAGCGCCCACGGCGGGACGATCGAGGTTAGTTCGAGTGCCGACGCAGGGACGTTGTTCAGCGTGGTGTTACCCAGAAAAACCTGATCATTCCACCACTAACCGCGCCAGCCGCTGTTTGAGCATGCGGTTCTCGGCGCGCAGTTCCTGCACTTCTTCCAGCAGATCCAGCGCCAGCGCGACGCCTTCCCATTCCAGCTCCAGATCGCGCCGCAACTTGGCGGCGCGTTTGGCCAGCGCCAGTTCGTAATCGGTGAAACGCCAGTCCTTGGGCAGCGCGCCCTGAGGTTCGAGGATGCCGTGTTCGACGATTTCGATCACGTAGACGTCCGACAAATCGGTCGCCTCACAGAATTCTGCCATGTCCAGTTGAACGATCAGGGGGCTGCTCATTTCGGGCTACTCCATCGCTGGGTTCAGAAGTTCTCACGCGGGTTGAAAGCGGCTTTTTTCGCCAGCTCCTGCCACAGTGCCTTGACCTCGTCGTCGCTGGCTTTCGGCATGACAGCCTTGAGCTGGACGAACAGGAAGCCGCGCTCGCCGGCCTTGTTCTGCAAACCATGGCCCTTGGCGCGCATGCGCTGGCCATTCTGACTGCCGGCCGGCACCTTGAGGTTGATCTTGCCGGTCAGGGTCGGCACGGCCACTTCGGCGCCCAGCGCCAGCTCCCACGGTGCCAATGGCAAGGTGATGATCAGGTCATTGCCCTCGACATCGAATTTCGGGTGCGGCGCAAAACGAATGGTCAGGTACAGATCGCCATTCGCACCGCCACCGACGCCCGGTGCGCCCTGGCCTTTGAGGCGAATACGCTCGCCGTCGGCCACACCCGCCGGGATCTTCACGTTAAGGCTTTTGCTGGTGTTGCTGACGTGCTGACCCGCCGCGTTGTACTGAGGCACCTGGAAGGTGACCTTTTTCGACTCGTTCGAAAGGGTCTCTTCGAGAAAGACCGCCAATTCCATTTCCACGTCTTGTCCTCGGCGCCCGGCGCTATGAGATTGCCGGCCAGCGCCGCCACCGAAACCGGGGCCGCGATTGCCAAAGATCGAACTGAAGAAGTCCGAGAAGTCGCCCGTGTCCTGACCGCCACCGCCGAAGCCGCCACGGCTCTGCCAGCCCGGTGGCCCCTGGAACGGCTGACCGTGCTGACCGTAACGGCGCAGGTCGTCGTATTCGGCGCGCTTGTCGGCACTTTTCAGCGCTTCATAAGCTTCCGAGGCGTCCTTGAACTTGGCCTCGGCGTCTTTTTCCTTGCTGACATCGGGGTGGTATTTGCGCGCCAGCTTGCGATAGGCAGCCTTGATCGCCTTGTCGTCTGCTGTCGGCTCCACGCCGAGTATCTTGTAATAGTCTTTGAAGTCCATTGAAGGAGTCACCATCCGTTATCGGTTTCGCGCCGCCAGCATGCGCCGATTCGCGCGTGCCGGGTTGACCGATCTCAAATTTGTGACCGGGTGGCGCAGCAGAAGTTTATCGGCAGTGGGCGGCGGTTCTTGCGACCGCCGGTATGTCTGCCGGCCCATGCCAGCAAGTTTGGGGCGAAACCTGCGCTTTCAAGCGAGTTTAGTAGCGAAATAGCAGATGACCGGCCTTCGAATCTGCCGCGCACTGACATACACTGCGCGGCCGTTTTTTGACCGGAACCGAAAGACATGAAAGACGCCTCTCCAGCCCGTGCCTGTGGTATCGACTTTGGCACGTCCAACTCCACCGTCGGCTGGCTGCGCCCCGGCATGGAAACGATGATCGCGCTGGAAGACGACAAGATCACCCTGCCGTCGGTGGTCTTCTTCAACATCGAGGAACGCCGTCCGGTCTACGGTCGTCTGGCGCTGCACGAGTACCTGGAAGGCTACGAAGGCCGACTGATGCGCTCGCTTAAGAGCCTGCTCGGTTCCAAGCTGATCAAGCACGACACCAGCGTTCTCGGCACGGCGATGCCGTTCAAGGATTTGCTCGGCCTGTTCATCGGCCAGCTCAAGAATCGCGCCGAAGCCGCTGCCGGGCGTGAGTTCGAACAAGTGGTGCTGGGCCGTCCGGTGTTCTTCGTCGATGACGATCCGCTGGCCGACCAGGAAGCTGAAGACACCTTGGTCGAGGTCGCGCACAAGCTCGGCTTCAAGGAAGTGTCGTTCCAGTACGAACCCATCGCGGCGGCATTCGACTACGAGTCGACCATCGAGAAAGAAGAGCTGGTACTGATCGTCGACATCGGCGGTGGTACCTCCGACTTCTCGCTGGTGCGCCTGTCACCCGAGCGGCGTAACTTCGATAACCGCCATGACGACATCCTCGCCACCGGCGGTGTGCACATCGGCGGGACCGACTTCGACAAACAGCTGAGCCTGCAAGGCCTGATGCCGCTGTTCGGCTACGGCAGCCGCATGAAAAGCGGCGCCTACATGCCGACCAGCCACCACATGAACCTGGCGACCTGGCACACCATCAACTCGGTGTACTCGCAGAAATCCAGCCTCGCGCTGGGCAGCATGCGCTACGACATCGAAGACACTGGCGGCATTGATCGTTTGTTCAAGCTGATCGAACAGCGCGCCGGGCACTGGCTGGCCATGGAAGTCGAAGAAACCAAGATCCAGCTGACCCACGCCGACAGCCGCCACGTGCCGCTGGACCGCATCGAACCGGGCCTGAGCGTGGATCTGACTCGCGTGTTGTTCGAATCGGCCATCGACGCTTTGCTGGAGCGAGTACGCGGCAGCGTCACGCAGTTGCTGAGCGACGCCAATGTGGCGGTGGATCAGGTCGATACGGTGTTCTTCACCGGTGGTTCGAGCGGGATTCCGGCGCTGCGCAACAGCGTGTCGGCGATGCTGCCGAATGCACGGCATGTCGAAGGCAATATCTTTGGCAGCATTGGCAGCGGGTTGGCGATTGAAGCCATGAAGCGCTATGGCAACTAACAGCCGCTGCAAGTTTCAAGCTACAAGCCATAAGTAAAAGCAACTGCGCAGTTGCTTTTACTTGCAGCTTCAGGCTTGGAGCTTGCAACTGCTCCTAGACCATCCCCGCCAGCTTCAACTCACTCTTCAGATACGCATAATAAATCGGCCCCGCCACCACCCCCGGCAGGCCGAATGCGGCCTCGAACACCAGCATCGCCAGCAGCAACTCCCACGACTTGGCACTGATCTGCCCGCCGACAATCCGCGCGTTGAGGAAGTACTCGAGCTTGTGGATAACGATCAGGTAGCCCAACGCGGCCAGCGCCACCCAGATCGACAATGACAGGCCGACGATGGTGATCAGCGTGTTCGACATCAGATTGCCAATCACCGGCAGCAGGCCGAGCAGGAAGGTCAGCACGATCAGGGTCTTGGTCAGCGGCAGATGAATGCCGAACATCGGCAGGACCACCGCCAGGAAGATCCCGGTGAAAAAGGTGTTGAGCAGGGAAATCTTGATCTGTGCGAAGACGATGTTGCGAAAGGCTTGAACCAGCAGATGCAATCGGTCGAACAGCGCTGCCGCCAACGGTTTGCGCTTGGTGAGATCGGGTACACGCTGCAACGCGATAATCGCACCGAGCACCATGCCGATCAGCAGCGTCACGAACATGTGCGCCGCGTCCTTGCCGACCAGTTGCAGGTCGGCCAGATGCTTGCTCATCCATTCGCCAATGGCCACACGAAACTCGGCGGCACTGGCAGGCAGGTAGGCGTCGATGAACGGCGGCAACTGCCCGCGCGCACGATCAACCACACCCATGAATTTATCCAGTGATGCGCCAGGATTCTCTGCCTCATGCAGCAGAAAACTGATGGCCCCGGCGAAGATCAGCGCCAGCACGCTGACCACCAATGTTCCCAGTAACGCTACCGCCAGCCAACGCGCGCGCCGACCTTCGATCAGCCGTTGCAGCTGCGGGGTGAGCATGTTGACCAGTTCGAACACCAGCAGCCCGGCCAGCAGGCTTGGCAGCAAACGCAATGGCAAAACCAGGAGCAAACCGCCGAAGATGATGATGCAACTGACCCAAAACAACACATGACGCTCAGAAAACGTTGGCATACAGCCTCAAAACGAACGGCGTAAAAGGATTGGCAGTCTGCCAGCGTTCCTTGGGGAGCACTAGGGATATGCGGTGGTCGTGGTTTTCGGGTTCGGCTTGGGAACGGCCCCTCACCCTAGCCCTCTCCCGGGGGGAGAGGGGACTGATCGAGTTGATCCAGCCTACTTCTGCAACCTGCCGGACCAAGTCGATTCCGGATTCAACATCACACTTTCAGCTCGGCGAATATTCCGAGCATCCCGCAATCGGTCCCCTCTCCCTCCGGGCGGTCCGACGTTTCGGGAGGGCTAGGGTGAGGGCTGGATCCCAAGCCGAACACACCCCGCCAATCCAACACTATTTCTTCTTCAAACAATCACTCATGAACGCCTTGCGCGCATCACCCGCCAACGCCTTGGTCTTCGCATCCGCATTACAAGTCTTCATCTTCTCCTGCTGCGGCGTCAGCACCTTCGCATCATTCGCCGCTGGCGCCGCCTTCAGGCAGGTGCTCATGAATGTCTTGCGCTCATCGCCCTTGAGGCTCTTGGCCGTGGCGTCAGCGTTGCAAGTAGTCATCTTGTTCTGTTGCGCGGTGGCGGCAAAACCCTGGGAACACAGCAGCAGGCCAATCATCAGCAACGGGACACGCAACATCTTCATGGAGTTTTCTCCTTGTTACCGCACCGATGGATGCGGCCTCTCCCGCAGTGTAGTCAAAGCTTGTTACACCTTCCTAGTGGGCAAATGACTGCGACGATACTGCTCCGGCGTACAACCGGCCTGGCGGGCGAACATTGCGATAAACGCCGAGCCGCTGCTGTAGCCGAGGTCAAAGGCGATTTCCTGCACGCTGCGCGAAGTTTCCAACGCCTCGATGGCCGCCAGATAGCGCAGACGCTGGCGCCATTCACCGAAACTCATGCCCAACTCGCGCACAAACAGCCGCGCCAACGTGCGTTCGCTGACATGCACTTGCAGCGCCCAATGCGCCAATGGCTGGTTGTCGCCGGGTTCGGCCTGCAGTGCTTCGAGAATGCTCAACAGCGCCGGACTGCTGGCGTATGGCAAATAGCATTCGTGCACCGGCGCCTGGCGCAGTTGATCAACCAGCACCTGCGCCAGTCGCTGATCGGTATCCGACTCGGGAATCTTCACATCGCGACTGGCGAAGTCCTTGAGAATCGCTTTAAGGATTTCGCTGATTGCCAGCGTGCAGGCAGTTGGCGGCAGATCGGCGCACACCGCCGATTCCAGACACACCGCCCGGTAGTTGACCGGTTGATGACTGTAGAAACTGTGCTCGACCTGCGGCGGCACCCAAACGGCGTATTGCGGCGGCGACATGAAGCGGCTGCCGTCGACATCCATGTGCAACACGCCGTGCGCCGCATACTCCAGAGTCCCCCACGGATGGCGGTGCGGCGCGGCGTATTCGTGGGTGTTGAAGTCGGCGTAGCGGAAATACACCGCCGACGGCAATTCGCTGAAATCCAGCAGGTCGATGTGTTTGCTGTTCATGTTGTCCGTCGCAAGGGGCGCTCTGTCTGTTTTGCAGTATAGGGCTGCATCCAGACAGTGGATAATCGCGTTTCATCAACGTAATGGTTTTCCCCCCATGCAATACGCGTTTCCCCTGCTGGCAATTTTCATCTGGGCCGGCAACACCGTGATCAACAAACTGGCGGTCGGTGCGATCTTCCCGGCCGAGATCGGTTTTTACCGCTGGCTGTTCGCCGCTGTGCTGTTCACACCGTTCATGCTGAAAAAGGTCATTGCGCACTGGCCGCAGATTCGCCCGAATCTGGGCAAGATTTTCGTCCTTGGTGTGTTGGGCATGGCGGTTTATCAGAGCCTGGCTTACTTCGCCGCCACAATGACCACCGCGACCAACATGGGCATCATCCTGTCGCTGATGCCGCTGATGTCGCTGGCCATGGCGATCGTCAGCCTCGGCCAGCGCCTGACCGCGGGCGCGCTGGTCGGTGCGGTGTTGTCGTTCGCCGGGGTGCTGGTGGTGGTGTCGTCCGGCAGTCTTGGTGCACTGCTGCAACACGGGGTGAATCTGGGCGACGCGATGATGTTGATCGCGACCCTGGCCTACGCGATCTACAGCACCTTGCTGAAAAAATGGCAACTGCGCCTGCCGCCATTGGTATTGCTGTATCTGCAGGTGCTGGTGGCGGTGGTGGTGTTGTTTCCGCTGTTCGCGGTTTCGCAGAAAACCGGGCTGACGCTACAGAACATTCCGCTGGTGCTGTACGCGTGCCTGCTGGCTTCGATGGTCGCGCCGCTGGCGTGGATGCAGGCCGTGGTACGCCTGGGGCCGAGCCGGACCACGTTGTTCTTCAATCTGCTGCCGCTGATCACCGCACTGATTGCGGCGGTGGTGTTGAAGGAGCAGTTGGCGCTGTATCACTTGGTGGGCGGGTTGTTGACCTTGGGCGGAGTGATCCTGTCCGAGCGCTGGACCACCGTGCTTGGCCGCAAACTCAGCGTCGCCTGACCCGGTCACCTGTGGCGAGGGAGCTTGCTCCCGCTGGGCTGCGCAGCAGACCCCGCTTTTGAGTTGGAAAGCGGGGCCGCTTCGCGCCCCAGCGGGACGGTGCGGCGATCCGACAAGCTCCCTCGCCACAAGGGCTGGCTAAACCCCGGCGGCTTTCAGCCGGGCCGCATGCTCGACAAACAAGCGCACCGGATCCGCGCCCTTCCCCACCAGCCCCAGCGACTGGTTGATGATGTCGAAGTGATCCAGCGGATAGTCATCCCCAATCACCGTGCCCAGGTGCGAGCTATAGCGGCCGACCATGCCGTCGCACTGCCCCAGCTCGCGCACGAAGGTTTTGGCGAATAACCGGCAGCTGCGATTGGTACCGTCGAACAGATTGCCGCCACGGTCGGTCTTGCCCGGTTGCAAAGTCCCTGACCACGAGTAATACCGTACGCCGTTAACTTCCTCCGGCCCCTGCCCGCCCCAGGTTTCGGGCAAGCCCTGTGGATAACGCTGATTGAACAGCGCGACACCTTCAGTCGTCAGCGATTGGTGCGAGGCGTGAATATCCACCGGCAGTTTCGGCCCGCGATAACCGGTTTCCAGCAGGCTCATCAATGCGCCGATCAAGCGCAGCAAAACCTCGAGAATACGGCCCTTTGCACTGTCCGCCGGGTAGTGTTTTGCCAGATAGTCAGCCAGTTCCGAACCATGGTTCGGCCCGGCCACGGATGTCACCGAAGCCACCAGATCCGGGCGTTTCGCCGCTGCATAACGCGCCGTCAGCGAGCCTTGGCTGTGGCCGAACAGATTGACTTTCTGCGCGCCGGTCTCGCGCAGAATCTCCTCGATCCGCGCCAGCAACTGCTCGCCTCGCACCTCGCTGGAATTCAGCGGCGACACCTGAACGGCAATCACCGTGGCACCACCTCGGCGCAGCGCCGCGATGATCCCGTACCAGTACGGATACAGCAGCAAGCGGATAAACCCGAGCATGCCGGGCACCAGCACCAATGGATAACGCGTAGCCGAACCTTGCGACATGGGGTAGACATCCTTGTGGTCGGTGAGTGACGCAAGGCGTGCAAGACGCCCGCCAAGCATCACTAGCGATGATGACAACTCGACGAGCAGTCTAGGTCATCCTGAACATCTGCCGTGGCCGCAGGCCCCGCGCTGAATCAGATAAAACTTTTCGCCTCACGCGCAACTCACAACTTGGGTAGCGATCACGCCTGTAGAGCGTGGCGCCAATCGGATTAGCCTCCAGGAGACTGAAATGAGCGATCTGCATTTGTCTGATGTTCAAACCCTGCGCGAGCGCGCGCGGCAAAACGTGGAAAACGGTGCCGTCACCGAAGGCTACAGCGCCGACCGCGACGAAGTGCTGCGCCTGCTCAATGAGTCGCTGGCCACGGAACTGGTCTGCGTGTTGCGCTACAAGCGCCACTACTTCATGGCCAACGGTGTGAAGGCGCATGTCGCTGCCGAGGAATTTCTGGAACACGCCACTCAGGAAGCGCAGCACGCCGACCGTCTGGCCGAGCGCATCGTGCAATTGGGCGGCGAGCCGGAATTCAATCCTGACCTGCTGTCGAAGATGTCCCACGCGCAATACGTCGCCGGGAACACCTTGAAAGAGATGGTTTACGAAGATCTGGTGGCCGAGCGGATTGCGATCGACAGCTATCGCGAGATCATTCAGTACATCGGCGAAAAAGACCCGACCACGCGGCGCATCTTCGAAGACATCCTCGCGCAGGAAGAAGAGCATGCGGATGACATGGCCGACATCCTCAACGACCTTTGATAACCGGTAAAAGCAAAAGATCGCAGCCTGCGGCAGCTCCTACAGGGTGTAATTCAATCCTGTGTAGGAGCTGCCGAAGGCTCGGGCCGCGATCGGACGATCTTTTGATCTTTTACTTGGTGGGTTTGACAGTGACGGGCGCCTTGCCCGCCTTCATCTGTTCGAGCAACGGCGCACACTGATTCGGCTCACCGCCGCTCGGCGCTATCAGTGCCAACAGCCCAGCCGCCGGCGCAGCAATCACGCCCAGCGCCACCATCCCCGCGCCACGCAGCAACAACGGCACCGCTTTCACCCCGGCATCCGGTTTGATGAACTTGCCGCGCACATACAGCGGCGAACGCAGCGAAATCAAACGCCAGCCCTTGGATTCCGGCGTCACGGTCAGGTCCAGCTGTTCGGTGGCCATGTTCGCCGTCCCGTCGACGTAGATGATCGCGTTCTCGGTATCGAACACAAACAAACGTGTCGAGGCCAGGCCGGTCTTGATGTCGAAGTCCGCCGCCGCGCAGTTGATCTTTACTTCCTTGTCGCCAAAGATCTTGCCCATCACGTAGTTGCCGACATTAAGCCCCGCCAACTCCATCAACTCACGACTGATCGCACCGTCGTTGATCAGCATTTTCAGATTGCCGTTGGCGCTGCCCAACAGCTTCGCCACCGAGTTGCCGCGACCGCTGATGTCGGCGTCGCCATTCAGCTCGCCGAAACTGGTCTTCATCGGTTCGAAAGTCGGGAACAGCTGTTTGAGCTTGAAGCGCCGCGCGGTGAGTTTGGCCCTGCCTTCGAGTGGTTCGGCACGGCCATTGAGGCGGATTTGCGCGTCGAGATTGCCGCCGGCCACGCCGAAACGCAACGGCTCCAGGCTGAGGACGCCGTCGGTCAGCACCAGATGCGTATAGAGGTCGGTGAACGGCAATTCTTCGCTGTGAACGATGCGCTTGCCGGTGAATTCGACGTCGGCGTCCATGTCGCGCCAGCGCTCGGTCTTGAATTCTTCGACCGGCAGCACTTTATCCGTTGGCTGCTTGCTCTCGCCGCCGCGAGCCTTCTGCTTGGCGTTGGAATCGGCGCCGATCAGCGGTGCGAGGTCGGCGAACAGCAATTGATTGGACAGCAGCGCGCCGCTGAGCTTTGGTCGTGGCTGACTGGCGACGTAGGCCAGATCGCCGTGAATATCGCTGCCGCCAATCTTGCCGTTGAATTTTTCGTAGCGGAACTGCGCGCCAGCAGGGTCTTGCAGCTTGGCGATCAAATGGCCGTCGGTGGCATATGGCGGAGTATCCGGCAGGGTCACGCCGGTCAGCGGATACAAGTTACCGAGGCTGGCGCCAGCGAGTTTCAGGCGCAGATCAAGGGCGCCGAGATTCAGCGGATCAGTCAGGGTGCCGGCGAGTTCGATGCTGGTATCGCCAATCTTCGCCTGCGCCTGCAACGGGAACGGTTTGCGCGAATCCTGCAATGCCAGCAGGCCGCCGATCTTGCCTTGGCCGGCAAGTTTCTGGCCGTGGTACTGGCCAGTGACTTTCAGGCCGAACGCATAATCCTGCGGCGCAGCATGCTTGTCCTGCGCAGCTTTCGCGGCTTTGTCACCGACGATCTCGCTGAACGGAATCGGCTTGCCCAGCGGATCGATCAACACATCGAGACTGGTTTTCAGCGTCTGGTCATCAAGGGTGACGTGGCCCTTGTCGAAACCGATGGCACCGATGTCCACCACCCAGTTCGAGGGTTCGGCATTCGGGTCCTTGGGATCGAATTTGAACGTCCAGTTGGCGCGACCATCGGCCAGGCGTTGCAGATCGGCATTCGGCTCAGTCAGGTCGATGCGCGGAATCGCCACGCGCTGGGTCAACAATTCCAACGGCGAGATACGCAGTTCGACGCGCTTGAGCGTGACCATTTGCGGCTTTTTCGACCACTCGGGGTTGCCCAGGCTCAAATCCTCGGCCACCACGTGCGGCCACGGCACCCAGGCGCGCCAGCCGCCCTCGTCCAGCTCACGCCGCCAGACCACCGCCAGGTTGCCATTGATCGCAAACGGTCGGTGCAGTTCTTCCGAGACTTTGGCGTTGAGCGGCGGTTTGATGCGGTTCCAGTCGAAGAACACGATGACCAACACCAGCACCGCTAATAGCAGAACAAAAGTGGTGAAGGTCCAGGCGAGGATTTTACGAGTGCGCGTCATTGCACAAAGCTCCTGAAGACGACTGCGTCCGAGAACCCGACGCAGCTGAAACGGTGGGCCGAAAGCGGCCCCATTATGAGTTCTGTGACTGACAAAGCAGCCGCAGGTTTAATTGAAAGTCCGATTCGCGGGTAAAAAGCTGCCGCGATTCTGACCGATCAGTCGAGTTGGCGTTACCGCCCCCGCACTTTTGCAGGGCGCGAGTGGGTGGAAAATACCCACCTCGGTGCAAAACCACTCGCCTGAAAGGCCCGATCTAGAGCCTTCCAGCAGAACAATCAATTCTGTTGATTATTACCATTGCGTTTATGAACTTTTATATCGACTTATCGAGAGTATCATTGCCCTCGTACCCACTTTATCGCCCTCCCGAGGAGCAACCCATCATGAAACGCCAATTACTGCTTAGTCTTACCCTCTCGATGCTGGCCAGCACTGCCTTCGCTCTGCCAGCCGCTGATCAAGCTACTCCACAAGTCAAAGCCAGCCACTCTGTGTTCAGCCAGACCCTCGCTGAAGACGGCTACGACAAGACTCCACAGGGCCAGACTGTCGCCGAAAACGGTCGCAATCGTCTGGAAGAAAAAGGCCTGGTCGAAGATGGCTACGACAAAACCCCACAAGGCCAGTCTGTAGCCGAAAACGGTCGAAATCGTCTGGAAGAGAAAGGTCTGGTTGAAGACGGCTACGACAAAACCCCACAAGGCCAAGCTGTTGCCGAAGGTGGTGGTGACCGTGTGATCGAACGCAACAGTGCCTTGAGTTAAGCCCTTGGCGGCCTGGAAAAAAAGCCCAATCACCGGATTGGGCTTTTGACTTTTAGAACGCCGGCATAAACAAATCGCTAATTCCCCGCTACACCCCCGCTGCCGTTCGACGCCAACGAAGCCGATTTGCTAGAGTGCGGCGCTTGTCCCGACCAGAACACACCTTGCGATGCTGCCCCGCGCCGAACAGAAACAACAGACCCGCAACGCCCTGATGGATGCTGCCCGCCATTTGATGGAGAGCGGCCGAGGATTCGGCAGCCTGAGCCTGCGTGAAGTGACGAAAACCGCTGGCATCGTGCCTACCGGTTTCTACCGCCATTTCGCCGATATGGACGAGCTCGGCCTGGTGCTGGTCAGCGAAGTCGGCCAGACCTTCCGCGAAACCATTCGCCTGGTGCGCCACAACGAATTCGTCATGGGCGGCATCATCGATGCGTCCGTGCGGATCTTTCTCGATGTGGTCAGCGCCAACCGTTCGCAATTCCTGTTTCTCGCGCGCGAGCAGTACGGTGGATCGCTGCAAGTGCGCCAAGCGATTGGCCGCTTGCGTGAAGACATCAGCTCCGACCTCGCGGCCGATCTGGCCTCCATGCCGAAACTGCAGCATCTGAGCCGTGATGGTTTGAGCGTGATTGCGGATCTGATCGTCAAATCGGTGTTCGCCACTTTGCCGGAAATCATCGATCCGCCGGCCGAAGCGCTGCCCGAGCACCTGATGCCGCAAGCGAAGATTACGCAGCAACTGCGTTTTATCTTTATCGGCCTCAAGCATTGGCAAGGCCTGGGCAGCACCGAATAAAAATCAAAAGATCGCAGCCTTCGGCAGCTCCTACAGGAGGCTGCGAGCTTTTTTGCGCCGCAAATTGGTGCATGTAAAAACCTTCACGCACCAAAACCTCTCATATCTCCGCAACATTCTGAAACATCAACTACGCTCCGACAGGGATTTCCCACATCTCGTCCGATTGGCAAGCCCCTTGCTCTAGCCTGAGCATTGTCCATTGCTGGAAGCTTTCCGATGCTGGTGATTCATCGCAGAATCGCGCCTCAACCCGTCTGGGCCGCCGAGTTGCACCTGACCTTCGAAGCACGCAGCAAAAGCCGTCTGCGCTGTTTCAGTGCCGAGGGTGAAGACGTCGGGCTGTTTCTGGAGCGCGGTCAGCCGCCGTTGTTTGATGGCGAATGCCTTGAGGCTGAGGACGGCCGCATCGTCAAAGTCTGCGCCCGTCCCGAGCAACTGCTGCACGTCACTTGCGCCAGTGCTTTCGAACTGACCCGCGCCGCGTATCACCTGGGTAACCGCCACGTCGCCCTGCAAGTCGGCGACGGCTGGCTGCGCCTGCTCGACGATTACGTGCTCAAAGCCATGCTTGAACAACTTGGTGCACAGGTCGAAGCGATTGAAGCGCCGTTCCAGCCGGAACACGGTGCCTACGGTGGCGGCCATCACCATTCACGCCACGGCGAGGAAGCGTTCAATTACGCACCGAAACTGCATCAGTTCGGCGTGCGTTTATGAATCCGGCCTGGGCGCTGCTGCGCCTGGCCAGTCCGCAATTGCCGATTGGCGGCTACAGCTATTCGCAAGGTCTGGAAATGGCGGTGGATAACGGTCGAGTCAACAACCCCGACAGCGCGCGGCGCTGGATCAGCGATCAACTGCTGCTGAATCTGGCGCGTTTCGAAGCGCCGCTGTTACTCGCCCATTGCCAGGCCGCTGCCGAGGAAAACTGGGGCGAGTTGCTGCAAATCTGCGAAGCCCACCGCGCCAGTCGGGAGACGCGCGAGCTGCATCTGGAGAGCCGGCAGATGGGTTATTCGTTGCAGCAGTTGCTCAACGGTTTGCCGGAGCTCGATCAACCGGCGCGAGATTTCCTCGAACAATGCAGCGAGCCGCACCTGGCCCTCGGCTGGGCACTGGCCGCCCGCGCCTGGCACATCAGTCCGCAGGATGCGCTCGCCGCGTGGCTGTGGAGTTGGCTGGAAAACCAGCTCGCGGTGTTGATGAAAACCTTGCCGCTTGGCCAGCAAGCCGCCCAGCGCCTGACCAGTCAATTGCTGCCGCTGTTGCAACAGACGCAGCAGGACGCTACTCGCAGCAATCCCCAACACATTGGCAGCGCCGCTTTCGGTCTGTCCCTGGCATGCATGGCCCATGAGCGCCAGTACAGCCGCCTGTTCCGTTCTTAGGAGAAACAACCATGACCTCACAACCTCTGC
Organism: Pseudomonas sp. P4795; assembly: GCF_048822895.1. Classification (NCBI taxonomy): domain Bacteria; kingdom Pseudomonadati; phylum Pseudomonadota; class Gammaproteobacteria; order Pseudomonadales; family Pseudomonadaceae; genus Pseudomonas; species Pseudomonas sp. P4795. Next base: position 139,669 of record NZ_JBMFBT010000005.1, read on the forward strand.
GCGTCGGCATCGGCGGCCCGGTCGGTTCCGGCAAAACCGCGTTGACTCTGGCGCTGTGCCTGGCCTTGCGCGAGCGCTACAACCTGGCCGTGGTCACCAACGACATCTACACCCGCGAAGACGCCGATTTTCTCGTGCGCAACGAAGCCTTGGCGCCGGAACGCATCATTGGCGTGGAAACCGGCGGCTGTCCGCACACGGCGATTCGCGAAGACGCCTCGATCAACCTTGAAGCGGTCGATCAACTGAACCGGCGCTTTCCGGGGCTGGATCTGATTCTGGTGGAGTCCGGTGGCGACAATCTGTCCGCGACCTTCAGCCCGGAACTCTCCGACCTGACCATCTACGTGATCGACGTTTCGGCCGGCGACAAGCTGCCGCGCAAGGGCGGGCCCGGCATCTGCAAATCCGACCTGCTGGTGATCAACAAGATCGACCTGGCGCCGCTGGTGGGCGCCTCGCTGGAGTTGATGGACAGCGACACCCAACGCATGCGCAACGGCAAGCCGTTCGTTTTCAGCAACCAGAAAACCGGTCAGGGCCTGGAAGCAATCATCGCCTTCATCGAACGCCAGGGCTTGCTCACCGCTGCCTGATTTTTAACAACAAGGAAGCTTATTCATGACACTCAAACGCATTCTCGGCGCAGTCGCGCTGCTGCTGACCCCGGCGCTGGCTTTCGCCCATCCGGGGCATGGCGACACCGGCCTGATCGCCGGCATCAGCCACCCGATTGGCGGCCTCGATCACCTGCTGGCAATGCTCGCGGTAGGCCTGTGGGCTGCGCAGCAACAAGGCGCCGCGCGCTGGGCGCTGCCGTGCACTTTCGTCGGCACCATGTTGATTGGCGGCATGCTCGGGTTTGAAGGACTGGAGTTGCCAGCACTGGAAAGCGGGATTGCGGCATCGGTACTGGCGCTGGGTCTGGCGGTGGCGCTGGCAGTGCGTCCGCCGCTGATGATGGCGGTTGCGGCGACGGCGGTGTTTGCGCTGTTCCATGGCGTGGCGCATGGGCTGGAGTTGCCGGAGATGTCCAGTCCTTGGGCGTATGCGGCGGGGTTTGTGGTGGCGACGGCTGCGCTGCACGCGGCGGGTTATGGCGTGGTGCGCGTGCTGCCTCAAGCGGCGGCGCCGTTGGTGCGCCTGGCCGGAGCGGCTTCGGCGGTGACTGGTGCGTGGTTGCTGGCCGGGTAATCGACACACCACCTGTAGGAGCTGCCGCAGGCTGCGATCTTTTGATTTTTGCTTTTTTAGATCAAAAGATCGTCCGATCGCGGCCCGAGCCTTCGGCAGCTCCTACAGGGATCGTGGCCTGACAGACACCGAGTCTCTAATGCCAGTCTCTCTGCTACCATGTCGCGCAATCGCCCCTGCCGTGACGACGTCCGCCCATGCCCCACGCTTCCCGCTCTGCCTCCCAGCCTGAATTGACCGCCCTGTTCGGCGACGTGCACCAGCACTTTCTCGACGTGATCGTGCCGCTCTGGCAAGGCCCGGGCTGGAATGCCGACATGGCATTGCCTTATGAGGCGCTGGACGCCGCGCATCAACCACTGCCACCGCAGCGCTATCGCGCAATGGCCTGTGCGCGGCAGCTGTATCTGTTTTCCAGCCTGATCGGGGTTGTGGATAACGCCGAGCTTCGCGCGGCAGCGCTGTTCCAGTCCCTGCACCGGCACTTTCATGATGCCGAGCACGGCGGCTGGTTCTACAGCATCGATCCACAGGGCAAACCGCTGGATCAGCGCAAGGATCTGTACACCCACGCGTTTATCCTGTTCGCCTGCGCGCATTACTGGGAAAAATCCCGTGAGCCGCTGGTTCAATCGACCTTGAACGCTGCGCTGGAAGTCATCGGCCGACGCTTCGCCACTGGCGATGGCCTCTTCGAAGCCTGTCTTGAGCGCGACTGGGCAACCCTGCAAACCGGCCCGCTGCAAAATCCGCTGATGCATCTTGCCGAAGCATTCCTCGCGACCATCGCGGTGCGTGAAGACCCGGCGGCGCAGAAAGCGTTGAGCGAGTTATGCACAGCCATGCACAAGCAATTCGTCGATCCGCAATACGGCGTGTTGATGGAGAAACCGCTGGGCGCTGTGGATAACTGGTACGAGCCGGGGCATCAGTTCGAATGGTATTTCCTGCTCGAATCCTCGCCACTGCTGCGCGATTCGAAACTGCACGCGGATCTGGATCGGGCGTTTGCGTTCACCGAGCAGTTCGGCGTGGTCGAGCCATCCGGTGCCGTACGGGCGATGCTCGATCTGGAGCTGGATGGACGGCCGAAGGATTCAACCCAACGCATCTGGGCGCAGGCTGAATACCTGCGGGCGCTGACCTTGCGCCCCAATGCCGAAGCCGCTGTGCTGCGCCAATTGCTGGCGCTGCAACAGCACTTCCTGCATGCGGGGGGCTGGTATGAGTGTCGCGACGAACAGGGCGAGGTCAGCCGCAAGGACATGCCGTCGACCACGCCGTATCACCTTGCGACCTGCTATCGCGGGTTGGCTGAATACCTGCGCTGACCTACAGTCAGGCGACCCACTTCTTGTCGCCGGTGAAGCTGATGGTCAGCCATCGGGCGGCATCCGGCTTGCCCAATCTGGCCGAGATATCCTCACGCAAGACGTCGAGTTGGCCGACGCTCTCCAGCCGATAATCCGACGGCAAAATCACATGAATCTCGATGAACCGCGCCCGGCCGTGCTTCTGCACGTAGGACATGTAATCGTCGAATCCATGCTCGACTTTCGCCGCCTCCATTACTTGGCGCACCTGTTCATCCAGCGTGTTCGGGGCGATCCCCAACACATCACGCAATGCCGGGCGCACAATTTTGAACGCCGGGGCGAGCATGCTCAGGGCCAGCAGAATCAGGATCAACGGGTCGACGTAAAGCGCCCACTCGTCATAGCCCTGGGACTTGAGCAACAACGCCGTGAGAAAACTCACCAGCAGGCCGACAGAAAGCATCGCGTCCACCAGCCAACTGATGTTGTCGAACTGGATCAGCGTAGATTTGATCTTGCGATTGCGGTGACGAATGTAGAAGAAGTAGGCGAACTCTATGACGGTAAACACGGCCGCATAGATGATCACCATGCCCAGCTCGACTTCACGCCCGCCGCTGATGATGCCGAACACGCCGTTGAGAAATGCATAGATGGCGATCAAGAACAGGAAACTGCCTTCGATCAGCAGCACCATCGGCTCCAGATGCCAGAAACCGAACTGAAATCTGTGGTTGCTTTGCTTGGCGATCAACCTGGCGGTGATCAGCATCAGCACTTTGATGAAGGTCGCGATCAGCGAGAAAAAACCATCGAACAGGATGGATTCGGCACCAGAAATAAAACCGGTCACGATCCCGGCGATCGATACGGCAAACATCAGAAGGGTGGATTGTTTGAGCAGCGACTGCTCACCTCGGTTACTCACTTTAACTCCTCGAAAACCTTGAAAACCGCAGGGGTGCGGTGGGGTTGCGGGGAGGGAGTTTACCTTACTGCCGGTTTAGATCGTTTTTGTGGCGAGGGGGCTTGCCCCCGTTGGGGTGCGAAGCGCCCCCCCAAATAGCAGGGCCTGCTGCGCAGTCCAACGGGGGCAAGCCCCCTCGCCACAGGGTTTTGTGTTTAAGCCTTGTTACGCTCGATGGCGAAGCCAGCCCAGGTCTGACTCACCGGCATCAGCTCAAGGCTGTTGATGTTGATATGCGCCGGCGCATTCATCACCCAGAAAATCGTCTCGGCGATGTCCTGCGGCTGGATCGGCTCGGCACCCGCGTAAGTCGCGTCGTAGCGCGCCTGATCGCCAGCAAAGCGCACCAGTGAGAACTCGCTCTCGCACAGGCCCGGCTCGATGTTGCTGACGCGCACGCCAGTGCCCTGCAAGTCGCAACGCAGGTTCAGCGAGAACTGTTTAACAAATGCCTTGGTCGCGCCATACACGTGGCTGCCCGGATACGCGTAGTTGCCGGCGATCGAGCCGAGGTTGACGATGCCGGCGCCACGGCCATGGGCGATCAGGCGCGGCAACAGCAGGCGAGTGGCGTACATCAGGCCTTTGACGTTGGTGTCGACCATGGTGTCCCAGTCGTCGAGGTCGCACTTGGGGGCCGGATCGACACCCAGCGCCAGCCCGGCGTTGTTGATCAGGCCACGCAGTTTAGCGAACGATGGCGGCAGGTTGGCAATCGCCTCCTCCATCGCCTTGCGATCACGCACATCCAGCACCAGGCCATGCACCTCGGTCTGCTTCGACAGCTCGGCACACAGCGCATTGAGGCGTTCTTCACGACGACCGGTCAGCACCAGTTTCCAGCCAGCCTCGGCAAAACGACGGGCACAGGCTTCACCAAAACCGGAAGTAGCGCCGGTGATAAACAGGGTGTTGGACATCGTGTTCTCCTGACTTCGACCGCCGTGGCAGCCATTGAAATGGACCATCAGCGGGCAGCATGCCCGGCCCGGCAATCACAGGCAACCACCGAACCCTGTACAAAAAACGATCAACGCCTTGAGCGCCATAGCCTGCGCGGGCTGTAGCCATGTGCGCGCATGTTATCCACAGTCTGCTCCACAGATAACGGGGGCAAGTGCAAAAGCGCAAAGCCCCGCCACACAAGGCTTCGCGCAGGATTTTGAAAGTTTTTTGCTTGACCCTGAACCGAGGGATGTGCGGGACAGGGCATTTTGCACGACTACCCGCTCATGGACGTGATTGCGCGAGGCCAGCAATCACGGCCCTTAGCGCAGTCTTTCCAGAGTTTAATCACAGACTTATCCACAGGTTGATGCACTAGCCCTTCACCGATTTTCGTCGCCTATAAAAAGGTTGACAAGCGAAGCGTCTGCTTACCAGAAAACGTCTGATCAAAAAACAACCACAAGCCTGCAAGCCACGGTTTCAGAGGCTTTCAGCCAGCTACTCCCACGTTATTCACAGCCAGCTCCACAGCGAATGGGGACAAGTCAAAACTGTGCAAAAACAGCCATTTGCAGCGTCTTTATGTCGCGCTTTACGAGCTTGGCGAATTTGTTTTCCACAATTTCAGAAACTCCTCGAAATTCAGATGTAAAAAAGCCCCGGGACTTGCGTCGCGGGGCTGTTTATAACTGCGGAGAATTCAGTGCCCGCCCAGATAGGCGTTGCGCACCTCCTCGTTCACCAGCAATTCCTTGCCGGTGCCCGACAGGCGAATCTCGCCGTTGACCATCACATACGCCCGGTCGGACAGTTTCAACGCATGGTTGGCGTTCTGCTCGACGAGGAAAATGGTCATGCCGGTTTTCGCCAGTTCGCGCAGGGTGGCGAAGATCTGTTTCACCACAATGGGCGCCAGCCCCAGGCTCGGCTCATCCAGCAGCAACAACTTCGGCCGACTCATCAACGCGCGGGCGATGGCAAGCATCTGCTGCTCGCCGCCGGACATGGTCATCGCCCGTTGCGTGCGACGTTCTTCGAGCCGTGGAAACAGCGCGAACATGCGCTGCATATCCTCTTTGGCGTACTTGTCGCCAATCGGAATGGTGCCCATCAGCAGGTTTTCCTCGACGGTCATGTCAGGGAACACCCGCCGCCCTTCCGGCGATTGCGCGATGCCGTTGGAGGCGATGTAGTGCGATGACTTGTGGGTGATGTCCACACCTTGGTAGAGGATCTGCCCGCTGGCCGCGCGCGGCTGACCGAAGATCGACATCAACAGCGTGGATTTGCCAGCACCGTTAGAGCCGATCAGGCTCACGGTTTCGCCTTCATTGATCTGCAGCGAGACTTTTTTCAGGGCCTGAATCGGCCCGTAAAACACGTCCAGCTCCTTGAGTTCGAGGATGGGTTGCGTCATACCAGCTCCTCTTCATCGGCGCCCAGATACGCAGCAATCACTTTCGGATCGTTGCGAATTGCCTCTGGTCCGCCCTCGGCGATGACGATGCCGTGGTCCAGTACAACGATGTGATCGGAAATGCTCATGACCATACCCATGTCGTGTTCGATCAGCACCACGGTCAGATCATGCTCGTCGCGCAGCAGCCGGATCATCGCGCTCAGCGCTTCGGTTTCCTGAGGGTTGAGGCCGGCGGCCGGTTCGTCGAGGCAGATGATCTGCGGACGCGTGCACATGGCCCGGGCGATCTCCAGACGGCGTTGCTGGCCGTAGGACAGTTCACCGGCCAGACGGTTGGCGCAATCCACCAGATCGACCACTTCCAGCCAGTAGAACGCGCAGTCCAGCGCGTCGCTCTCGGCCTTGCGATAGCCCTTGGTGTTGAGGATGCCGGCGAGCATGTTGCGGTTGACCCACATGTGCTGGGCCACCAGCAGGTTTTCCAGCACCGACATTTCCTTGAACAGACGAATGTTCTGGAAAGTTCGGGCCAGGCCTGCGCGGTTCACCAGATGGGTACCGCCGAACATTTTGTAGTACATACGGCTGAGAAAACTTTTCGGCGAAACGAAGTCGGTCGGTTTGAACGACTCGCCCAACAGTTGAATCACGTTGGTCTGCTGGCCGCGCACGTTGAGCTCGATCTTGCCGCCGGAGGCTTTGTAGAACCCGGTCAGGCAGTTGAACACCGTGGTCTTGCCCGCACCGTTGGGGCCGATCAGGGCGAAGATCGAGTTGCGTTTGACCTTCAGACTGACATCGCTCAAAGCCTTGATGCCACCGAAGTGCATCATCAGTTTTTCCACAGAGAGAACGACTTCACTCATGGCGCAGCCCTCTCGTAGTGAATCGCCCCTTTGCGTGGTTTGACCCCGGTCCGGCTGATGCGGATCAGCCCGCGTGGTCGCCAGATCATCATCAACACCATCAGGATGCCGAACAGCAACACGCGGTATTCAGCGAAGCCGCGCAGCAATTCCGGAGCAACCGTCAGCACGAACGCTGCAATCACCACGCCGATGGTTGAACCCATGCCGCCGAGCACGACGATGGCGAGGATCAGTGCCGATTCGAAGAAAGTGAACGAGGTCGGGTTGACGAAGCCTTGGTAGGTGGCAAAGAACACCCCGGCCAGACCTGCAGTCGACGCACCGATGGTAAACGCCGAGAGCTTGACCAGCACGTGATTGAGGCCCATCGAGCGGCAGGCAATCTCGTCCTCACGCAGCGCTTCCCAGGCGCGACCGACCGGCATTTTCACCAGACGATGTTTGATGTACAGCACGGCCAGCACCACCAGGAACAGCACCGCGTAGATGAAGTAGTACTTCACGTCCGGGTTGTAGGCGATGCCGAAAAACTCGTGGAACGGCACCCCGCCATCCTTCGCGCGCTTGCCGAACTCCAGACCGAAGAACGTCGGCAGCGGCGCCGGCATGCCGTTTGGGCCTCCGGTCAGCGACAGCCAGTTGTTGAGCACCAGACGAATGATTTCACCGAAACCGAGGGTCACGATTGCCAGATAGTCACCGTGCAGGCGCAACACCGGAAACCCGAGGATGCACCCCGCCAGCCCTGCAGTGATCGCCGCCAGCGGCAGCACCGTCCAGAAACCCAGCCCCAGGTACTGATAACCGAGCGCCAGACCGTAGGCGCCAATGGCGTAGAACGCCACGTAACCGAGGTCGAGCAGACCGGCCAGACCGACCACAATGTTCAGCCCCAGCCCCAGCAGCACATAGATCAACCCAAGGATGACCACGCCCAGCAGATAGGAGTTGGAAACGAACGGTACGATCACCGCCAGCACAATCAGCAGCGGAATGATCCAGCGCAGGCTGGATTTGTGATCGGCGGGCAACACATGCACACCGGAGCCGGTGCTCTCGAATCCGTCGAGAATCTTCAGGCCTTTCGGCGTTTGCAGGAACAGGCTGAGGGCAAACCGGCCGGCCATGACGATGGCGATGATCCACGCCACGCGGGTGGTTTCGAGGTTGAAGCTGTAGCCATCGAGTACGACGCCGACAATCGGCCCGAAAACGATCAGGGCAATCAGACCGGCCAGAATCGCCTCAACCAGGCTCTTTTTGATATCAATGGATTTTTCAGTGGTTGCAGACATCGCTTACACCTTCGACACAAGAGGACGGCCCAGCAGGCCCTGCGGCCGGAAGACCAGAACAAGTACGAGCAGCGAGAAGCTGAACACGTCTTTGTAGTCGGAGTTGACCAGACCGGAGAACAGCGACTCGGAGATGCCGAGGATGATCCCGCCCAACATCGCGCCGGGCAGCGAGCCGATTCCACCGAGTACCGCAGCGGTGAACGCCTTGATGCCGATGATGAAGCCGGCGTAGAAGTCGAACGTGCCGTAGTTCATGGTGATCAGCACGCCGGCCAGAGCCGCCATGGCTGCACCGATGATGAACACGTAGGAAATCACTCGATCAGTGTTGATGCCGAGGATCGAAGCCATCTTGCGATCTTGCTGGGTGGCGCGGCACATGCGGCCGAGCTTGGTGTATTTGATGATGTAGGTCAGCAGTCCCATGCCGACAAACGCGGCGATCAGAATGAACACCTTGGTGTAGGTCAGCTGGACAAATCCGGTACCGACTTCGACCCGCCATGCGCCGGTCAGCAGCGTAGGCACGCCCTGTTGTTTGGCGCCTTGGGCAATCTGTGCGTAGTTTTGCAGAATCAGCGAAATACCGATGGCGCTGATCAGCGGTGCCAGTCGGGTGGAGTTGCGTAGCGGTTTATAGGCGACACGTTCGATGACCCAGCCATATACCGCCGTGACGACGATGGTGAAGATCAACGTACCGAGCATCAGCAGAGGGAAAGATTCGATACCGAAGTACGCCAGCAGAGCCAGACTGATTGCCGCGAGGTAAGCGGAAATCATGTAAACCTCGCCGTGGGCGAAGTTGATCATGCCGATGATGCCGTAGACCATTGTGTAGCCGATGGCGATCAGGCCATAGACCGACCCGAGGGTCAGGCCGTTGACCAGTTGCTGCAGGAAAATACCATCCATAACGCAATCTCACGCAGTGAGAACCTGCACACCCGAAAGTGTGCGGCTCTTCTAAGGAAAATACAGATATACGTCGGAGCAATGTCAGTCAGGATCGGGATGACCTCCACTGGAGATCTATGGAGATCAGCCGATCAAGTCAGCCCTTACTTCTGTTTTTCCAGCTGGTGATACTTGCCATCCTTGTCCCACTGGTAAACCACGTAGTCGGAGACTTTCAGGTCGCCCTTGGAGTCCCAGGCTTTTTCGCCCATGACAGTTTTCACCGGGTTGGCTTTCAGCCACTTGGCCGCTTCTTCGCCCTTGTTCGACTTGGCGCCGTTGAACGCAGCAGCCAAGGTCTGAACCGAAGCGTAGGCGTACAGGGTGTAGCCTTCAGGCTCGGTACCGGCCTTGCGGAAAGCGTCCACCACGGTTTTGCTGTCAGGCAGCATGCGTGGGTCGGCGCCGAAGGTCATGAGCACGCCATCAACGAATTGCGGGCCGCCAGCGGTGGTCACCAGTTCGTCAGTCACGATGCCGTCGTCGGACATGAATTTCACGTCCTTCAGACCTTGCTCACGCAGTTGGCGAACCAGCGGACCGGCTTCCGGGTGCAGACCGCCGAAGTACACGACGTCGGCGCCAGCGCCACGGATCTTGGTGACGATGGTGCTGAAGTCTTTCTCGCCACGGGTCAGGCCTTCGTACAGCACCGGCGTAACGCCGCGCTTGACCAGTTGCGCCTTGGTGGCGTCTGCCAGGCCTTGGCCGTAGGTGTCTTTGTCGTGCAGCACGACAACCTTTTTGCCCTTGAGCACGTCGACGATGTAGTCGCCAGCGACGATGCCTTGCTGGTCGTCACGTCCGCACATGCGGAACATGGCGCTCAGACCACGCTCGGTAACTTGCGGGTTGGTCGAACCCGGGGTGATCGCGATGATCCCGGCTTCGTCGTAGATTTCCGACGCTGGAATGGTCGAAGAGGAGCAGAAGTGACCGACCACGCCGGCGACTTTCTGGTTGGTGAGGTCCTTGGCGACCGTCACGGCCTGCTTCGGTTCGCAGGCGTCATCGCCTTTGACCAGTACGATTTTTTCCCCGTTGACGCCGCCCGCTGCGTTGACCGCATCGGCCGCCGCTTGTGCACCCTTCATGTACTGTTCGCCAAATGCCGCGTTGGCGCCCGTCATCGGACCGGCGACACCGATTTTCACATCAGCCTGTGCAAACGCAGAAACACCCAACGCAGTAGCCACTGCGAGGGCCAGAAAGCCTTTCTTGTAAAACGTCTGGGACATGAGGTGGTGCTCCAAGGTTTTTTTTAGTTGGCACTGCGACTTCAGTTCACTGGATGCTCAGAGCAAGCGCCGTGCCATCGGTTTTTTATTCTGCAAAAAGTCGCTGCCTTGTTGTTATTTCGACTGTTTCGATCCCATTTTCATTGGGCGTGCAACCGTCTAAACCGCGGAAGGTGAAACCGTAAATATTTTCAGGCGCAACCCGCGTGCGCCATCATTGCAACCGCGCCAGCAAACGACGTGCAACCAGCCTGTAACAGCCCGCGTCACCGAACTGCACACTGCTGGTGCGGAACTGCTACAACCCGCACCATTACAGGCTAGTCGCTGCATCGAAAAGCGCCGCTTCCGGCAACATATTTCAACAATCAGATAACAATGCGCAGGCATTGGCCCGCGTGGTACAGCGAGAATCCGGCCTCGTACAGACAGCTGCGCAAGCCGACACCGGCCAGCGGCTGCATTGGCGCGAAGGGAATCGGCAGGGTTTGCGGATTGCCGTTGCACAGATAGTCGGCGAAGGCTTTGCCGACCACGGTGCCAGTGGTGACGCCACGTCCGTTGTAACCGGTGACCGCGACCAGTCCCGGTGCCGGTTCGAACAGCCGCATCAGATGATCTGGCGTGAAGGCGATGCGCCCGGTCCAGGTGCATTCCCATTCCACCGGTTTCAGATTGGGGAAGTAATGCTGCTGTACGCGGTCGGCCCAGGCCTTGAGGAACCAGGCCGGTTTCTGGTTGCCGTTGCCCAGGCTTCCGAGCAACAGCCGGCCTTCTTTGTCGCGGCGAATACTGCTCAGTACCTGCCGGGTATCCCACGAGCCCTGCCCGCCCGGCAGAATTTCCTGCGCGGCGTCTTCGGTCAGCGGCACCGAGGCGACCTGATAGTAATAACCGGGGAAAAAATTGCGCTTGAGCTCGGTCCAGTCGCCTTCGGTGTAGGCGTTGGAGGCGATCACCACTTTCTCGGCGAGAACAGAACCATGTTCGGTCTGCACCGACCATTGCGCGCCTTGGCGCTCCAGACGGGTGACTGGCGAATGATCGAACATCTGCCCGCCGAGACTGAGCACGGCGTTGGCCAGACCTGTGGTGTAAGCCATCGGATTAAGCGTGCCGGCGCGTCGATCGAGCAACGCAGCGGCGATTTTTTTGGTGCCGGTGGCTTGCTCGCAGGCCTTGCCGGTGAGCAACTCGACGGGGGCACCGCGACGTTTCCATTGTTCCTCGCGACTGCGCAGATCCGCCTCGCCACGGGCGTTGTGCGCCATGTGCAACGTGCCTTCGCGGCGCAACTGGCAATCAATGTTGTATTTATCCACAAGGCTGAACACCAGCGCCGGCGCGCCACCGAGCATGCGGTTGAGCTGGCTGCCGACCGTTTCGCCGAAGCCGGCTTCGATCTCGTCCGGCGGGATCCACATCCCGGCGTTGACCAGCCCGACGTTGCGCCCCGATCCACCGTGACCAGCACGATGCGCCTCAAGCACGCAGACGCTTTTGCCTTGTTCCAACAAATGCAGCGCTGCTGACAGACCAGTAAACCCGGCGCCGATCACACAGACATCGACTTTGACTTCACTCCTGAGCGCCGCATTATCCGGCCTTTGCGGCGTGAGCTTTTCCCACAGACATTCTTCGCGTAACGGCATTGCCAGACTCCAACAGAAACCTGCCAAACACACCAAAATGATCGTTCCCACGCACTGCGTGGGAACGAGGAACTGTCAATCGAAGGTAATGCCCTGCGCCAGCGGCAATTCCAGCGAGTAGTTCACGGTGTTGGTCTGCCGACGCATGTAAGCGCGCCATGCATCCGAACCCGACTCACGCCCGCCGCCGGTCTCTTTCTCACCGCCAAACGCGCCGCCAATCTCCGCACCGCTCGGGCCGATGTTGACGTTGGCAATCCCGCAGTCGCTGCCGATCGCCGACATGAACTGCTCAGCCTCACGCACATCGGTGGTGAAGATGCACGACGACAAGCCCTGCGGCACGGCATTGTTCAGACGCAACGCTTCCTGGAAGTCGCTGTAACCGACCACGTACAGAATCGGCGCGAAGGTTTCGCTGCACACCACGTCGCTCTGCTCGGGCATTTCGACGATGGCCGGCGACACGTAATACGCATTGGGGAATTGATCTTCGAGTTGACGTTTTCCGCCAAACACCCGACCACCCTCGCTCAGTGCCTGCTCGAGCGCGTCCTGCATGTTTTCGAAGCTGTGCTTGTCGATCAGCGGGCCGACCAGATTGCCCTCCAGCGGATGGCCGATGCGTACCTTCGAATAGGCGGCTTTGAGACGAGTGACGATTTCTTCTTTGACCGATTCATGCGCAATCAAGCGACGCAACGTGGTGCAACGCTGACCGGCAGTGCCGACGGCGCTGAACAGAATCGCGCGCACGGCCATGTCCAGATCAGCGCTCGGGCCGAGGATCATGGCGTTGTTGCCACCCAGCTCGAGAATGCTGCGCGCGAAACGTGCGGCGACTTTCGGTGCCACTTCGCGGCCCATACGCGTGCTACCGGTGGCACTGATCAGCGCCACACGCGGATCATCCACCAGCGCTTCGCCGGCATCGCGGCCGCCAATGATCACCTGGCAAAGATTCGCCGGCGCGTCGCTGAAATTCTTCACCACGCGATCGAACAACGCCTGACAGGCCAGCGCGGTCAGCGGGGTTTTCTCCGATGGTTTCCACACCACCGGGTTGCCGCAGACCAGCGCCAGCGTGGTGTTCCACGCCCACACCGCGACCGGAAAGTTGAACGCGCTGATCACGCCGACCACGCCCAGCGGGTGCCAGGTTTCACGCATGTGATGGCCCGGACGCTCGGAGGCGATGGTCAAACCGTACAGTTGACGGGACAGACCGACGGCGAAATCGCAAATGTCGATCATCTCCTGCACTTCGCCCAGACCTTCCTGAGTGATCTTGCCCGCTTCCCAGGACACCAGCTCGCCGAGATCGGCTTTGTACTCGCGCAAGACTTCACCGAACTGCCGCACCAGTTCGCCGCGACGCGGGGCCGGCACCTTGCGCCAATGCTCGAACGCATGATCTGCGCGACTGATGTGCTGCTCGACTTCGGCCGCGCCTTCCCAGTTCACAGCCGCGATGCGACTGCCGTCGACGGGCGAATGCACCGGCACTTTGCCGTTCTGATACAGGGCCGGGTTCACACCTAGACGATCAAGCAATGCGGCAACCATGGGTCACTCCTCAAGCAAAAAACTGAATGTGTGCGGGCGCTGTTTTCCACCCGTGCAGACCATTAGTTGTAGCGCTCCTTCGGTGAGGCAACAAACGACCATTAAGCGAGATATCATTCCGTTTATTCATGCTGCGCGTTGCGTGCCGTACAAAGACAAGAAAAAGGATCAGCCATGCTCAACAAACGCCACTTGCCATCGATCACCGCGTTGCAGTGCTTCGAAGCCGTGACCCGGCACTTGAGCTTCACCCGCGCCGCCGAGGAACTCAACCTGACCCAGAGCGCCGTCAGCAAACAGGTGGCGCAGCTGGAAGAACTGCTGCAGCACTTGCTGTTTCGTCGCGTACGTCGACGTTTGCAGATGACCCCGGCCGGCGATTTGTACCTGGTGGAAGTGCGAAAAATCCTCACCCAGGTGGAAATGTCTACGCATTACCTGCGCTCCTACGGCGGCGAGACCGAAGTCCTGCGCGTCTCCACGCCATCGACCTTCGGCGCGCGCTGGCTGGTGCCGCGCCTGAAGGGCTGGCGTCTGCGCCATCCGTCGATTCATCTGGACTTGTGCAACGAACAGGAAGCCGATGACTTGCTGCAAGGGCGCAGCGATCTGGCGTTCTACTTCGGCCAGGGGGCGCGTCCCGGCACCGAATGCCTGAAGTTGTTCGGTGAAGAGCTGGTGCCGGTCTGCGCGCCGTCCAGCCTGCCGGCCACACCGTTCACCGACCCGACGCAACTCACCGATCTGGTGCTGCTGCAAAACGCCTCACGCCCCCAAGCCTGGCACGAATGGTTCGACGCTCAGGGCTACCACACCGAACACAGCTACCACGGTCCGCGCTTCGAAACCTTCTATATGTGCATCCGCGCCGCCCAGGTCGGTTGCGGTGTAGCGCTGTTACCGAGGTTTCTGGTGGAAGAGGAATTGGCCGACGGCAAACTGGTCATTCCCTGGCAGCATGCAATGCCCAGCACGGACGCGTATTACCTCGCTTATCCGGAACACTCGGCGGAAGTGCCCAAGGTGCGCGATTTTGTGAAGTGGATGCTGGAGCAGATCGACAGCCCTACCGAATCCCAGACTTGAAATACTCCTGTGGCGAGGGGATTTATCCCCGTTGGGTCGCGCAGCGGCCCCAAAAATCTTAGCGCGACGACTGCTTAGCAGCCGAACGGGGATAAATCCCCTCGCCACAATGATCATCCGCCACGAAAAATCGCTGGCACAACGCACCATTGATATGCGCCACTAGCGCCATTGATTGCTTCCGCGCCACCGCGCGGCCCGTCTGGAGACCCCGTTATGAGCGAGAGCGTGTTTGCCGATCGCATCGTGCAGAACCTGCTCGACACCGACTTCTACAAACTGACGATGATGCAGGCGGTGCTGCACAACTACCCCAACGTCGAAGTCGAATGGGAGTTTCGTTGCCGTAACAGTGAGGATCTGCGCCCGTATCTGGCCGAGATCCGTTTTCAGATCGAGCGCCTGGCGGATTTGAGCCTGAGTGCCGATCAGTTGAGTTTTCTCGAGCGCATCAGCTTCCTCAAGCCGGACTTCCTGCGCTTTCTCGGACTGTTCCGCTTCAACCTGCGCTATTTGCATACCGGCATCGAAAACGGTGAGCTGTTTATCCGCATCCGCGGGCCGTGGCTGCATGTGATTCTGTTTGAAGTGCCGCTGCTGGCGCTGGTCAGCGAAGTGCGCAACCGCTATCGCTATCGCGAAACCGTGCTGGAACAGGCGCGCGAACAGCTGTATCGAAAGTTCGACTGGCTGACGGCCAACGCTTCGAGCGAGGAATTGTCCGAGTTGCAGGTCGCCGATTTCGGCACGCGTCGCCGGTTTTCCTACCGCGTACAGGAAGAAGTGGTCAGCGTGCTCAAGCACGATTTTCCCGGACGTTTTGTCGGCACCAGCAACGTGCACCTGTCGCGCGAACTGGACATGAAACCGCTGGGCACCATGGCCCATGAGTGGATCATGGCGCACCAGCAACTCGGCCCACGGTTGATCGACAGCCAGATTGCCGCGCTCGATTGCTGGGTGCGCGAATATCGCGGGCTGCTGGGGATTGCGCTGACCGATTGCATCACCACCGATGCTTTCCTCAGCGATTTCGACCTGTATTTCGCCAAGCTCTTCGACGGACTGCGCCACGATTCCGGCGATCCAGTGATCTGGGCCGAAAAATGCATCGCCCGTTACCACAAGCTCGGCATCGACCCGATGAGCAAGACTCTGGTGTTCTCCGACAGCCTGACGCTGCCCAAGTCGCTGGAGATATTCCGTGCGCTGCGCGGGCGGATCAATGTCAGCTTCGGCATCGGCACCAACCTGACCTGTGACATTCCGGGGGTTGAACCGATGAGCATCGTGCTTAAAATGACCGCCTGCAACGGCCAACCGGTGGCGAAGATCTCCGACGAGCCAGGCAAGACTCACTGCAAAGACCCGAATTTCGTCGCCTATCTGCGGCATGTGTTTCAGGTTCCTGCCGTTTCCAGCACATCTAGCAAGGAGTGAATTCATGCAAGCCGTACAGCGTGAGATTGCTGAACAGCTCAAGGTTCAGCCACCGTTCGCCGATCGACAGGCCCTCGAAACGGAAGTCGCCCGACGCATCAGCTTCATTCAGGACTGCCTGACCAATTCCGGCCTGAAGACGCTGGTGCTGGGTATCAGCGGCGGCGTCGATTCGCTGACTGCCGGCCTGCTGGCCCAACGCGCCATGCGCGAACTGCGCGAGCGCACGGGCGACGACGCCTACAAGTTCATCGCCGTGCGCCTGCCGTATGAAACCCAGTTCGACGAGCAAGATGCCCAGGCTTCGGTGGACTTCATCGCCCCGGATGAACGCCACACGGTGAACATCGGCCCGGCGGTCAAATCGCTGGCCAATGAAGTGGCAGCGTTTGAAGGCAAACATGCGGTATCGGTAGATTTCGTGCTCGGCAATACCAAAGCGCGGATGCGCATGGTTGCGCAGTACACCATCGCTGGCGCAGCGCAGGGGCTGGTGATTGGCACCGACCATGCGGCGGAAGCGGTGATGGGTTTCTTCACCAAATTCGGCGATGGCGCTTGTGATCTGGCTCCGCTCAGCGGGCTGGTGAAAAATCAGGTGCGGGCGATTGCGCGCAGTTTCGGCGCGCCGGAATCGCTTGTGGAGAAAGTGCCGACGGCGGATCTGGAAGACTTGTCGCCGGGCAAGCCTGACGAGGCGTCGCATGGCGTGACCTATGCCGAGATCGATGCGTTTCTGCATGGCGAGTCGGTGCGGCAGGAAGCGTTCGACATCATCGTCAACACTTACAACAAGACGCATCACAAACGGGTCATGCCGTTCGCGCCTTGATCGATGAATGCATGAAAAAGCCCGCTGAGAAGTGATTCTCAGCGGGCTTTTTCTTTGGCCGAAACATCTATCGACGCTAATGGCCTCATCGCGGACAAGCCCGCTCCCACAGGGTGTGGGGTGAACCTGATTACTTCAGGGTCACGGTGCCTTTCATCATCGAGATGTGGCCCGGGAACGAGCAGAAGAAACCATATTTCTCGTCGGCCTTGAGCTTGGACACGTCGAAGGTCACCGAGTCGGTTTCCTTGGCGCCGATGATTTTGGTGTGAGCGATGACGCGCTCGTCGCCGTCTTTCAGGTAGTTCTTGTCGATGCCGGCGGCCAGGCCGTCGGTGGCGATCGGCTGCATGTCAGCTTCTTTGCTGATCACCAGGTTATGGCCCATGACGTTCTTCGGCAGGTTGCCGGAGTGGGTCAGTTCGACGGTGAAAGTCTTGCAGCTCTTGTCGATTTCGATGGCCTTGGTGTTGAAGGACATCTGGTCGGTGGAGTCGATGGTGGTTTTGCACTCGGCAGCCATCAATTGGCTGCTGGCCAGCGCCAGCAGGGATACCGCAATAACTTTGGAAAACATGGTGAATCTCCAAGGCAGGGTTAACAAAAACGCTAATGGTTGGAAGACTGCCTGAAATCTTCGCAAGTTCCTATGACCTGCGTCAAAAATTGTATACAACTTTCAGGCTATGACACTCATCGAAACAATCTACCGGCGAATGCTCTGGCCCCGCCCTATTATCGGCGCATCGTTAATTACCGGAGTCTTCGCCATGTCCTTCAACAGCCTGTTGTGCAGTCTGCTTGCCGCTTACGCCTGTGGTGCCAGCGGCACTTACGAAACGCCGAAGCGCGACGCGTAGTCCTTGGATCGAGCGCTGTGAGCCTTTACCCTGTGAGCCTGATTGATCCAGGAGGAAGGCATGTCTTTGAAATCCGTTTGTGTTTTTTGCGGTGCCAACGCCGGCACTGATCCGGCTTATACCGAAGCTGCCGTCGCACTTGGCCGAGCACTCGCCGAGCGTAAATTGACCCTGGTCTACGGCGGTGGCGCCGTGGGTTTGATGGGTATCGTCGCCGACGCTGCGCTGGCGGCAGGCGGTGAAGTGATCGGGATCATTCCGCAGAGCCTGATGGACAAGGAAATCGGCCATAAAAGCCTTACACGTCTGGAAGTGGTCGACGGCATGCATGCGCGCAAGGCGCGGATGGCCGAACTCAGCGATGCCTTCGTCGCATTGCCCGGCGGCCTTGGCACTCTCGAAGAATTGTTCGAAGTCTGGACCTGGGGCCAGCTCGGCTACCACGGCAAACCGCTGGGACTGCTCGAAGTGAAGGGTTTCTACAGCAAACTCACGGCTTTTCTTGACCATATCGTCGGCGAAGGCTTCGTTCGCGCACCACACCGTGACATGCTGCAAGTGAGCGAATCGCCTCTTTCCCTGCTCGATGCCCTCGACCAATGACGGCCAACCGTCGTGCCGAAGTGGGTCGATCAAAAACCCGGCTAACAGCCGAGCCCCGATACAGGGCAGAATACGCGCCGCTCAACCTCACCTTCGACCCAAGAGGATCGCCCATGGCCAAACCCAATTACTCCTTCGCCAAACGTCAACGTGACCTGGAAAAGGAAAAGAAGAAAGAGGAAAAGCTTCAGCGCAAGAAACAATCAGCTGAAGAAGCAGCACTGAACCCTGACGGTGAAGTGGCAGCGGAAGATGCTGCAGACGTAGATACCGATGCACCGAAAGAGCAGGCGCCTGACGCTTGAATGATTGATTTGTGGCGAGGGAGCTTGCTCCCGCTGGGTTGCGCAGCGCCCCCAAAACTTTCGCGACTGCTTCGCAGCCGAGCGGGAGCAAGCTCCCTCGCCACAAAAGCTTCCCACAATAAATCGTCCTTATTCCAGCGGCATCACTGTGACCCGCACTTCCGGATCATGGCTCCCTCCTCCCAGAATCACCCCGCGCAACGGCGATACATCGGAAAAGTCCCGGCCCCAGGCCAGAGTGATGTGTTCCAGTGCCGGTTGCACGTTGTTCGTCGGATCGAAATCCACCCAGCCCAGTACCGGGCAATACACCGAAACCCACGCATGTGACGCATCAGCGCCGATCAGCCGTGGCTGGCCCGGTGGCGGCTGTGTCAACAGATAGCCGCTGATGTAACGCGCTGCCAGCCCTCGGGAACGCACGCAAGCGAGCATCAAGTGCGCAAAGTCCTGACACACTCCGCGCCGCCGCTCCAGCACTTCGACCAGTGGCGTTGCGACCTGGGTGGCTTCGGCATCGAAAGTGAATTCCCTGAATATCTTCTGCATCAACGCCTGCACGCCGAGCATCAGCGGTCTTCCGGCTGGAAAACAACTTTCAGAGAACTCGACGAAGCTGCGCTTCAAGTGAACATAGGGTGACTGAAAACGATAACGGCAGGCCTCGAGTACATCAGCGGACAACGGCTGGCAGCTGTAAGTCAGTGCATTGCGCGTCAGCTCCCACGCCGGCGACAGGTTGAAATCCAATGCCGGTCGCGCCAGCACTTCAACGGTGAGGCGGGCGTTGACCTGCAATTCATCATGCGGCCGTTCGAAAGCCAACCGCGTCAGCGGATTGCCGAACACGTCCAGCTCATCCCGGCGCGCGGAGGGTTGCGGGCTGATCAGCAGTTGTTGTTCAGTGCAGCGCTGCCACGCGCACTCTCGCGGCCACAGGTGCGCCAATTGCTGAGCGAGGGACACCGGACTGTCGTAGTGGTAGCAGGTGTCGTGGAGGATCTGGTAATGCGCGCTCATCAGACGGACACCGTGCGTTGGCTGACATCATCGACATGCGCGAAATGACGCAGCGCCAGTCGATCAGAGACTTGGCCGCTGGCATCGGCGATTTCCTGCAACAGATCCGCCAGACCATCGAGTGCCTCACGTACGCTGGTTTCGCCGAACAAAGGATTCTCCAGGCAACCCAAGTCAAAACGCGCCAGACGCTCGACCAACTCGGGCAGCGCGGTTTCGCGAGGCGCGGCAAAGTCCTGGTTCAAGCGCTTGACGGTGCGCGTCACCAGTTTCAGCTGGAACAGCACCGCATGCGGGTTCTGCTCGTCGAGCAGTAGCAGGTCGAGCACTGGAATCAACTGCGCTACCGCCAGATAGCGCGAGCGGTAAGTAATGCTGCTGTTACCCAGTTCCAGCAACCACTCAAGCCCGGCCTGATCAAACGCCCCGGCACCGCGCAGGAATCCCGCCAGACTGCTGCTGAGAAACTGCAGCCGTTCAATCCGCCGGCCGATCATCAAAAAGCGCCAGCCTTCGTCACGGGTCATGTCGTCCAGAGCAAAACCGGACAGCGCCGCCAGCGACATTACCAAGCGGTTGAGGAAATCCAGCAGTTCGCCGAAGTCTGGATCGGCGGTTTCCAGCTCCATAGCTTCGCGCTGCAATTCGACCAGTGCCTGCCAGTTTTCCCGCGAGAGCTTGCCGCGTACCTGCGAAGCCGCCCACTGCAAGCGTTGCAGGTTGGAGCGCAGGCTGAACGACCAGTCATCACCGAGCAGCGCCGCGAGCAAGCGCTCCGGCAGTTCGCCTTCTTCGGGCAGCAGCATCAACCGTTCGCCGAGTTCCACCGCTGCTTGCAGGGCCAATGGATCATCGCCGTCGACGTAGCGTGTGAGCATGATGCGCAACAGCCGCGCACTGTCGTCACAGCGCTCACAGTAACGGCCGAACCAGAACAGGTTCTCCACCACCCGCGACGGCAAATACGGATCGCGCCGCACCAAATCATGCACACCGATATTGCGCTGGGCCTTCCACTGTTCGCCGCTGGGAGGTCGGTCACCCAGCACCCAGGTGTCCTTGCTCGCGCCGCCGCGTTGCATCGACACCACTTCGGCATCGGCATCAGCGGCGACCCGGGTCAGGCCTCCCGGCAACACCCGGTAGCCGTCACGACTGGCCACCGCATACATGCGCATGCCGATAGCCCGAGGTTGCAGTTGATCGTCCTCGGGCTGCCAGATTGGCGCATGAGACAGCTGAGCCAATTCTTGCGCGACATAAGCGTAAGGCCGTGCACGCATGCGCTCGGCGAGCTCTTGGCGCTGGTTTTCGCTCAGATCCCGGCCAAACACAGGAGCGAAGCTTTGCGAGGGGAATGCCGGTTTGATCAGCAACTCCGGCAATTTTTCCAACGCTTGGGCCAACACCGGCGGCTCGCCACACCACCAGGTCGCAATGGACGGCAGGATCAGTTCCTCGCCGAACAGGTATTGATTGATCTTCGGCAGAAACCCCAGCAGACCCGGCGATTCCAGCACGCCGCTGCCCAGCGCGTTGGCCACCAGCACCCGCCCCTGACGCACCGCTTCGAGCAGACCGGGCACGCCCAGTGCCGAATCCGTGCGCAGCTCCAGCGGGTCGCAGAAATCATCGTCGAGCCGGCGCATGATTGCGTGCACCCGACGCAGACCGCTGAGGGTTTTCAGATAAACCGTGGCATCGCGCACCGTCAGGTCGCCGCCCTCGACCAGCGGATAGCCGAGCTGGCGCGCCAGATACAGGTGTTCGAAATAGCTTTCGTTGAAACGCCCCGGCGTCAGCAGCACGATCAGCGGCGCTTCATCGTCGCTCGGCGCCTGCCGCGCCAGCGTCTCCTGCAAGGTCCGAAAGAATCCGGCCAGATGCTGCACTTTCAGATCGCGATACAACTCGGGAAAGGCCCGCGACACGATGGTGCGGTTTTCCAGCGCATAACCGGCACCGGACGGCGCCTGGGTACGATCCGCCGTCACCCACCAACGGCCATCCGGCGTGCGTGCCAGATCCACGGCGTACAGATGCAGAAACGCTCCGTCAGGCGGCGTAATGCCCTGACACGGCCAAAGAAAGTTGTTGTGCCCGAACACCAGCTCCGCCGGCAGCAAACCTTCGCTGATCAGCTTCTGTGGCCCATACAGATCCGCCAACACTGCGTTGAGCAGCCGCGCACGTTGAGCGATCCCGGCGGACAATTGTTGCCACTCATCCGCCGCGATCACATGCGGCAGCAGATCCAGCTCCCACGGGCGGTCGGCGCCTTTGGGGTCGGCATACACGTTGTAGGTGACGCCGTTTTCCTGAATCTGCCGCGCCAGCAATGCCTGACGCTGCACCAGTTGCGCCGGGGTACTGCGCTGCAATTGGTCGAACAGCCGCCGCCAGTGCGGGCGCACGGCCCCGCTATCGTCGAGCAGTTCGTGGTAAGTGCCCGCGGTCAGCGGGTAGCGGTCAAGCAGATCAGGCATGGAAAGCTCGGCAGCCAGCAGTGAACGGTCAGACTAACGCAGGCACATGACGCCCGGATATACGAAAAATCCGGGCGTCGTGTACGACTTAGAAACGTCGTAAATCGAGCGTCATCGGTAGCTCGTCAGTAGTTTCCAGAATCGGTACAGGAAGTTTTCCCGGCGTGTGTCCGATGCGGAAGAAACGCGCCATGCGCCGGCTCTCGGCTTCATTGGCATTCACCGGCAAGGTCTCGTAATTGCGCCCGCCCGGATGGGCGACGTGGTACTGACAACCGCCGAGCGAACGCTGCATCCAGGTGTCGAGCAAGTCGAACACCAGCGGCGCGTGCACCGGGATGGTCGGCTGCAAACAGTTGGCCGGTTGCCAGGCGCGAAAGCGTACCCCAGCGACAAACTCGCCAACGCGCCCGGTCGATTGCAGCGGCACCGCAACGCCGTTGCAGGTCAGCAGATAACGTTGCGGCGGCAAGCCTTTGAGCTTGACCTGCAAGCGCTCCAGCGATGAATCGACATAACGCACCGTGCCGCCCACCGCGCCCTCCTCGCCCAGCACATGCCAAGGCTCAAGCGTCTGTCGCAGCTCGAGTTCGATGCCGTTGACGGCGTAATCGCCGACCTTGGGGAAGCGGAACTCCAGATGCGCGGCAAACCATTCGGCGCGCAGCGGATAACCGGCATTGTTCAGTTCGACGATGACGTCGGCGAAATCCTGCTCGATGAAGTGCGGCAACAGGAATCGATCGTGCAGTTCGGTGCCCCAGCGCGCGAGTTTCGGCGGCGCGTAAGGCTCACGCCAGAAGCGCGCCACCAGCGCCCGCAGCAATAGTTGCTGCGCCAGACTCATGCGCGCATGCGGTGGCATTTCGAACGCGCGCAGCTCAAGCAAGCCGAGGCGTCCGGTCGCGCCATCCGGCGAGTACAGTTTGTCGATGCAGAATTCGGCGCGATGGGTGTTGCCGGTGACGTCGATCAGCAAATTGCGCAGCAGCCGATCCACCAGCCACGGCGCGCACTCCTCACCCGGTTCGGGCATCTGCGCAAAGGCGATTTCCAGTTCATACAACGCGTCATTACGCGCCTCATCCACGCGAGGCGCCTGCGAGGTCGGGCCGATGAACAGCCCGGAAAACAGGTAGGACAACGAAGGATGGTTGTGCCAGTAACTGATCAGGCTGCGCAACAGATCGGGACGCCGCAGAAACGGTGAGTCCGCCGGTGTCGCGCCGCCGAGGACGAAATGGTTGCCGCCGCCCGTGCCGGTGTGGCGGCCGTCGATCATGAACTTCTCGGTGGTCAGGCGGGTTTGTCGAGCTTCTTCGTAGAGAAATTCGGTGCGCTCGACCAACTCGTCCCAGGTCGCGGACGGCTGCACGTTGACCTCGATCACGCCCGGATCCGGGGTGATACGGAAGTTGCTCAGCCGCGGATCGCTCGGTGGCTCGTAGCCTTCCAATAGCACCGGGCAGCGCAGTTCTTCAGCGGTGGCTTCGATGGCCGCCACCAGTTCCAGGTAATCCTCGACTTGCTCCAGTGGCGGCATGAACAGGTACAAACGGCCTTCGCGCGCCTCGGCACAGAATGCGGTGCGAGTCAGCCAGTCGGCGGATTCGTCGATCTTCGGCACACGTTCGTCAGCCGTGGCTGACGCGTCGTGGTTACTGAGCTGCGCAGTGTCGGGCAGCGGGGGGAAGTCCTGGTTCGGATCGTTCGGATGGATAAACGGATATTCGGCCGCTTTCACCCATGGCTGCGAAGCCAATGGCAAGCGATAGCCGAGCGCCGAGTCTCCGGGCACCAGCCGGCAGTGCTCGTCGCGCAGATACCAGCGGCCGCTCTGCCACTGATCACCCTTGGCGGTGCGCGCCAGCGGCAGCACTTGTCCTATCACCTTGTCGAGGCCTTGGCTGAACACTTTGCGCAGCCGCGCACGCTCCAGTGGCTCCTCCAGACGTGAGTCTTCGGCGCTGACGTTGCTCGGCAACGCCCCCTCGCGCCAGAGGTAATAGAAGTTGTCTTCATAGGCTGGAAACACGAATCGCGCCGGCAGCTTCAAACGCTCGGCGACACTCGCCAGAAAGCGTCCGGCCAGAGCGCCATCGGCGCCGTAGTCCTGCTGTTCGTCGGCAATCAATGCGCTGTTGTGCCAGATCGGCACTCCGTCGCGGCGCCAATAGCAATTGAGCGACCAGCGCGGGAGTTGCTCGCCCGGATACCATTTGCCCTGACCGAAATGCACCAAGCCATTGGGCGCGTAGTGTTTGCGCAGACGCTGAAACAATTCGGCGGAAAGTTTGCGCTTGTCCGCGCCAAGGGCGGCGGTGTTCCATTCGGCGCCGTCGGGGTCGTCGATGGACACGAAGGTCGGTTCACCGCCCATGGTCAGGCGCACATCGCCTTCCAGCAGGTCGGCGTCAATCTGCCGGCCTAACGCCTGAATCGCCAGCCATTGTTCATCGGTGTAGGGCTTGGTGACGCGCGGGGCTTCCCAGATCCGCTCCACCGACATTTCGTGAGTGAATTGCGTCTCGCACGGTTCGACCAAACCACTGATGGGCGCCGCCGACGATGGATCGGGACTGCAGGCCAACGGGATATGCCCTTCACCGGCGAACAGCCCGGACGTGGCATCGAGACCGATCCACCCTGCTCCCGGCAAATACACTTCGCACCAGGCATGCAGATCGGTGAAATCCACTTCGGTGCCGGACGGCCCGTCGAGGCTTTTCACATCTGCCGTCAGTTGAATCAGGTAACCGGAGACGAAACGCGCGGCCAGTCCGAGATTGCGCAGCAGTTGCACCAGCAGCCATGCCGAGTCGCGGCAGGAACCGGAGGCGTGTTCAAGGGTGTGTTCCGGGGTTTGCACGCCCGGCTCCATGCGGATCAGGTAGCTGATGTCTTCGCTCAGACGCTGATTCAGCGCGACGAGGAAATCCACGGCCGGCAGCGGTGTGCGGTCGATCCGGTCGAGATAGGTCTTGAACGCGGGGGTCAGCGGCAGGGTTTCGAGATACGGCGCCAGCTCTTTGCGCTCATCGGCGGCGTAATCGAAGGGGATTTTCTCGGCGTAGGGTTCGAGGAAGAAGTCGAACGGGTTGAACACCGCCATTTCCGCGAGCAGGTCGACTTCGATGCGCAGTTCGTCGGTCTTCTCGGGGAACACCAGCCGCGCAAGGTAGTTGCCCTGCGGGTCTTGCTGCCAGTTGATGAAGTGCTGCTCGGGCGAGACTTTCAACGCATACGAGAGAATCCGCGTGCGGCTGTGGGCGGCCGGGCGCAGGCGAACGATCTGCGGACCGAGTTCGACAGCGCGGTCGTAGCGGTAATGCGTGACGTGATGCAATGCGACATGAATCGACACGGCGTGCCTCCTGCGAGCCTAAGCGTATTGGAAAGCGCGCAAGAGTTATGCCATGCACAGGCCTGGGCGCTTTTCCGGAAATGCTCAGGGCAGTACAGCACCAAAAACGGGCGATGCGAGGAAATGGTTGATGACAGTTGCACGCAAATGTTGCGAGCAGTTGTTCATGCGTTGCCTGATCCGACGCCATCGCTGGCAAGCCAGCTCCCACAGGGATCTTCAGTGGCCACAGTTTCGTGAACGACAGATAACCCTGTGGGAGCTGGCTTGCCAGCGATGAGGCCGATGGCTTCAGCACAACTCTTGAACCCGGAAACGCAAAACGCCAACCCGAAGGCTGGCGTTCTGTTCACTTCAACAAAGACTCAGCGCGGCACTACAGGCTTGCGTGCCGGTTTCGGCCCTTTGCCCTTCGCTGCGTCCTTGCGATCCTTGGCCGCTTGCTGGTTGCGGGCAAATGCCGCGGCCTTGGCCTGTTCGCGCTTGTCCCACGAATTACCGCCATCACTGGCACGCGGTGGCAAACCGGTGTGCTGGGTGAGGATCTTGGTGGTCTTCTCACCCGCAACCTTGTGGCTACCGGCCGGCGTCGAGTTCTTGCGACGGGCGCTCTGGTAGCTGTCAGTCGCCGGTTGATGTGCCGGGATCAACTGGGTCTTGCCCGGCCCGATCAGGTCGGAGCGGCCCATGCGGATCAGCGCTTCACGCAGCATCGGCCAGCCTTTCGGGTCGTGATAACGCAGGAACGCCTTGTGCAGACGACGCTGCTCTTCGCTCTTGACGATGGTCACGCTGTCGCTCTTGTAGCTGACCTTGCGCAGCGGGTTCTTGCCCGAGTGGTACATCGCGGTGGCGGTGGCCATCGGCGAAGGATAAAACGCCTGCACCTGGTCGGCACGGAAGCCATTACCCTTCAGCCACAAGGCCAGGTTCATCATGTCTTCGTCGGTGGTGCCCGGGTGCGCGGCGATGAAGTACGGAATCAGGTACTGCTCTTTGCCGGCTTCCTTGGTGTACTTCTCGAACATGCGCTTGAACTTGTCATAGCTGCCGATGCCCGGTTTCATCATCTGGTTGAGCGGACCTTCCTCGGTGTGTTCCGGGGCGATCTTCAGATAACCACCAACGTGGTGGGTCACCAGCTCTTTGACGTACTCCGGCGACTCGACCGCGAGGTCATAGCGCAGGCCGGAAGCGATCAGAATCTTCTTCACACCCGGCAATGCACGGGCGCTGCGGTACAGCTGAATCAGCGACGAGTGGTCGGTGTTCAGGTTCGGGCAGATGCCGGGGAATACGCAGGACGGCTTGCGGCACGCGGATTCGATTTCCGGGCTCTTGCAGGCAATGCGATACATGTTCGCGGTCGGGCCGCCAAGGTCGGAGATGACACCGGTGAAGCCCGGAACCTTGTCGCGAATCTCTTCGATCTCGCGAATGATCGACTCTTCGGACCGGTTCTGGATGATCCGGCCTTCGTGCTCGGTGATCGAGCAGAAAGTGCAGCCGCCGAAGCAGCCACGCATGATGTTCACCGAGAAACGGATCATGTCGTAGGCCGGGATCTTTTCCTTGCCGTAAGCAGGGTGCGGAACCCGTGCGTAAGGCATGCCGAACACGTAGTCCATTTCTTCAGTGGTCATCGGAATCGGCGGCGGGTTGAACCAGACGTCGACTTCGCCGTGCTTCTGCACCAGCGCGCGGGCGTTACCCGGGTTGGTTTCGAGATGGAGTACGCGGTTGGCGTGAGCGTAGATCACCGCATCGCCACGGACTTTTTCCATCGACGGCAGACGGATCACCGTCTTGTCGCGAGTCATGCGCGGGCTGGCCAGGATCTGTACGACCTTGGCTTCCTGCGGATCTTCAACCGGGCCCTTCTCCTGCTCGATTGCGCAAGCCTGAGTGTCCTGGGTATTGACGTACGGGTTGATGATCTTGTCGACCTTGCCCGGACGGTCGATGCGCGTCGAATCGACTTCGTACCAGCCCGCCGGCGTGTCACGACGGATGAACGCGGTGCCGCGCACGTCGGTGATGTCTTCGATCTTGTGACCGTAGGACAGACGCTGGGCGACTTCGACAATTGCCCGCTCGGCGTTGCCGTACAGCAGGATGTCGGCGCAGGCGTCGATCAGGATCGAGTTACGCACGCGATCCTGCCAGTAATCGTAGTGCGCGATGCGGCGCAGGGAAGCTTCGATGCCGCCGAGCACGATCGGCACGTTTTTGTAGGCTTCCTTGCAGCGCTGGCTGTAGACCAGGCTGGCGCGATCCGGACGTTTGCCGGCCATACCGCCGGGGGTATAGGCGTCGTCGGAACGGATTTTCTTGTCGGCGGTGTAGCGGTTGATCATCGAGTCCATGTTGCCGGCCGCGACGCCGAAGAACAGGTTCGGCTCGCCGAGCTTCATGAAGTCGTCTTTGGACTGCCAGTTCGGCTGGGCAATGATCCCGACGCGAAAGCCTTGCGACTCCAGCAGCCGGCCGATGATCGCCATGCCGAACGACGGATGATCGACGTAGGCATCTCCGGTAACAATGATGATGTCGCAGGAATCCCAGCCAAGCTGATCCATCTCCTCCCTGCTCATCGGCAGGAATGGCGCTGGGCCGAAACATTCGGCCCAGTATTTTGGATAGTCAAATAACGGCTTGGCTGTTTGCATGTCGACGACCGGTGTTGAGATGAAAAATCGCGGGCGCGGAATATAGCACAAAAAATAACCAATTCCGACGGCAATGGTCGGTTTCTCTTTGCCCCCGCCCAACTCCACCCAGTCGCTGCAAAACCGGCAATGAAGCCGAACGCTCGCCAGTCTCTTTTCGACGGATGCGCCTACACACAAGGATGAACAAACATGCCATTGAAACCGCCTGTCAGGGGCAGTACCCACGTCGAGGTGCACACACCGCGCCTCCGCCCCGGGAATGAAACCCCGCCGCGCATCGGCGCGCCGGGCCATTTCGAACCTGACACTTCGATTTTCAGCCCCGGACAAAAACCGCGCGGACACAACAAAGGACCGGCCGACACCGACCTGGATGCAATCCTCCCGGAGTCATCGCTGACCATCAACGAACTGCCGCCCTCCGAGATTGAATCCAGGCCACTGCGCCGCCCGCTGGAGGACTACCGGGTTCCCAACGCCAATCACCTGCCGGCGGCGGACGCTGAGGGCCTACGCAGTTTCAAGGGTCGCCTGTTCGTCGACGGCTACGATGGCAGCACCCTGCACGTAGGTCGCGATCCTGAGAGCGGTCTGTACCGGGCCAAACTGCAGAGTGAACAAAAAGCTTCCGGGCCTGATCTGCTGCGTGACCCGGAAACCGGCCTCTGGCATCCACTGCAACAGCTGGAAGCGATGACCTTCGCGCTATCGGCCAGCCGCCTCCAGGACTACCGCACGGCGCTGGACTTCGGCGCCGCGCAACCTGACAGTGCCGGGCTCTATCACTTCGAAAAGCGCGTGTATGCAGTCATCGAGGATCAGGCCTATCAGGTCATGCATGATCTCGATGCGTCATCGCCCGAGCTGGCCGTGATGCGCATCGTCCGGCCCGCGGACCCCGTCGCCAGTGACGAAAATAACCGTTACGTCGCCACGCGACCGGGCAAATCGGAGCCGGTGTTTTTCAACCGGCAGATCGGCTGGACCGGCCTGATTGTCGGCGGTGCGGGCGGGATGTTCAGCGGCCAGGAGCGCTCCTGGCGCAGGCAACTGGGCGCCGCGGTGAATCAACATCTGCGCAGTGCGCAAAGCCGCGCTCGCAAACTGTTTCCAGCAATGGACCAGGCCGGGATCGAAGTGTTTATTCAATCGCTTGGGGGCGACGTTGCAGCAGGGCTGACCCGCCGGGAAACTCAACTGGCAACCCTCAAGCAGGAGCTGAAAACCTGGAGCCAGCAAACCGCCGCGGGATCTCCCGGGACTTGGGCCAAGGACGTTTCCGCAGAAATCCTGCGTGGCTGGCGCCGGGAAACCGGGACCATGCTTACGCTGCCAGAGGCAGGCGGAGCCTTGCCGGCATTGAAAGCGGATTTCGAGCATATCGAGTCTCTGAATTTGCGGGCAATCGAGTGGTCCGACACTGCCACAGCCTTCCTCGGCAATTTCTCCGCGCTGAATCATCTGAGCATCGTGCGCTCCACTCTGGGAGAAGTTCCCGCTGCGATCCTGGGGATGCACAATCTGACCACGCTGGACCTGCACGCGAATCGCATCAAGATCAACGCTGAAGGCGTCGCTCGCCTCAGCGCGCCCACCCGGCTCGAACAACTTGATCTGTCGCACAATACATTGGGCGTTGCGCCCGACCTGCAGGGCATGTCCGCGTTGAAAGTGCTCAATCTGAGCGACACCGCCATCGAGCAGTGGCCCGCAGGTTTGCAGACCCGTGCAGGTCTGGAAATCCTCGATTTGCGCAACAACCGCTTGCGTGAGGTGCCACCGGCCTACCTGAACCCGCCAGCCGGGCAGCTCGAGGCGGTCGCGAAGATCAACGGCGTCACACTGCTGGACGGCAATCCGTTCCCTGCCGATTACTGGCATCACTTCGACGCGTACTGGCAACGCTTGCATCTGGAGCGGCCGGACTTGCTGGCACTCGCCACGCCCGGCGCTTTCGATAGCGCAAACCCTAAAGTCGATTGCTATCGGCTTATGTTCCCGGACAAAACCTTGCGAGAGGCGAGGCAATTCGTCAGGGCGCTCGGCGCCGGGGCCGAGCCTGAGCTGCTGCGCCTGGAACGCGAATATCAGGTTCTGGAGGATCAATTGGGTGCATGGTCGTTTTCTGGTGGCGGCGCGCAGCAGCGTTACGTTCGCGCCAACCAGATGCGCCTGGACCAGAGCGAAGTGGGCGATCGCTATGAAGCAAGGCGCCGTATCTTTCAGTGCTGGCGCCGTGAAACGCCGCAGAAACTGGCAAACGACGGCACGCCCATAGGGCTGATGCTCGATCTGAGCGGCCTCACCCTGCCAAGCCTGCCGGACCTGGATATTGATTTCAGCCATGTGGGTGCACTGAAACTCAACAACATGAATTTGAGCGCGTCTCCCGAAGGCTTCCTGTCGGGTTTTCGCCATGTTCGCTGGCTGGACCTGTCGAACAATCAACTGCGCGACCTGCCCCCCGCCATCGGCGAGATGCACGCAATGACGCGTCTGTTTCTACAAAACAACCAGATCATGCTCACCCCGGACACGGCACGGATCCTTTCCGAGCGGGTGACGCTGCGAGCGTTGATGCTGGAAAAAAACCCGCTGGGCATCGCCCCGGATTTCAGCTTGATCAGTGATATGCGTTCGCTGAATTTAGCCAATACGCGGATCGAAGTCTGGCCAAACGGGCTGGCCGAGCAACCTTCGCTCGACTTGATCAATCTGGCTGGCAATCGGATCTCGACAATTCCCGACTCGGTCATTGCGCCGACAGATTCCCGGTTGGCGCAGATGACGCGCATCAACGACGTGACCAACCTGAGCGACAATCCGTTGTCCGATGCGACGGTGGAGCAAGTGCAGCACTATGCCGAACGATTGAACAGGCACGCACTGACCGAACCCGGTCGCCCCAATCGCCTGGTCGCCACCGCGCACTCTCGGACCAATCGCAGACAGGCCAACAACCTGGCGGACTCGCCGTTCAAGCGCTGGTCGGAAGGTTTGTCAGAAGAGCAGACAACGATCCGACGCGCGCAGTGGCAGGTTTTGAAGGCGCATCAAGGCTCGGACCCGTTCTTTGAGATTCTCAACCGCCTCAAGCATGGCGGTGCCGGCCATACCGATCAGCAACGCCGGGTCTGGGATGTGCTGGATACCATGAGCGAAAACAGTCCCGAGTCGGAGCGCCTGCGCGACGATCTGTTCAACCGCGCAGGGGAACCTGCCTGCTGTGACCGCGCAGCCTTCTCTTTCGGCAATCTTGAAGTTCTGTCCATGGCGTACAAGGCACGGACTCAAGCGCTGGACCAGTCTCAGGGCCAACAGTTGGCAGACTTCTCCCGACGCCTGTTCCGCTTGCATGAAGTCGACAAGTTCGCATCGCTCGACATCCAGAACAGCGAAGCCATAGTTCGCAATCCCGGCACTTCGGCAGACGACAGACATCGGCATAACCTGCGTCTTTCAGAAGAGGTCGAGATCAGACTGGCTTATCGTTTTGGCCTGAAGACGCGGCTTGATTTGCCGGGACAGCCCGAGCAAACCAGCTTCACCCACATGGGCAAGGTCGATCAGGACAAACTGGACAGCGCCCATGACACGGTCAAGGCGCTGGATAATTCGCCGCAAGAGCGTGAAGCGTTGCTGTCCCGGGAATTCTGGAAGGACTATCTGACGAATAAACATCGCCAGCAATTCGAGGACCAACGTGCGCCGTTTCAGGATCGACTGGCCGACCTGCATGACAGCTTCGTCGATCGGCAGTTGACCGAGATCGAGTACAAAGCGAAAAGCGAAGACTTGCAGGCTCAGTTGGCGATAGAAGAGGCGGCGCTGATGCAGACCCTGACGATTCAGGAGCTCGACGCCCCTGCCGCTGGGGACAACATCAATCCACCGAACTAAGGGTTACCGGGAAAGGGCCTGGCGGTTTTCACCGGCCAGCCCTTACTCGTCGTCGTCGAAGTTATAGCTACCCGGCGCGAGGTTTTCAAAGCGTGTGTATTTGCCGATGAACGCCAGGCGGATAAAGCCGATCGGGCCGTTCCGCTGCTTGCCGATGATGATTTCGGCGATGCCTTTGTGTTCGGTTTCCGGGTGATACACCTCGTCCCGGTACACAAACATGATGACGTCAGCATCCTGCTCGATGGCTCCGGATTCCCGGAGGTCGGAGTTGATCGGACGTTTGTTCGGGCGCTGTTCCAGGGAACGGTTGAGCTGGGACAGTGCGACCACCGGGCAGTTGAATTCCTTGGCCAGGGCTTTGAGGGAACGCGAGATCTCGGAAATCTCGTTGGTCCGGTTATCACCGCCGGAACCCGGAATCTGCATCAGTTGCAGGTAGTCGATCATGATCAGGCCAATGTCACCGTGCTCGCGCGCCAGACGTCGGGTTCGCGCACGCATTTCCGACGGGCTGATGCCGGCGGTATCGTCGATGAACAGCTTGCGGTCGTTGAGCAAGTTGACCGCCGAGGTCAGGCGCGGCCAGTCGTCGTCTTCCAGTTGGCCGGAACGCACCTTGGTCTGATCGATACGCCCAAGCGATGAGAGCATACGCATGATCAGCGATTCGCCTGGCATCTCGAGGGAGTACACCAGTACTGCCTTGTCGCTGCGCAGTACGGCGTTTTCCACCAGGTTCATGGCGAAGGTGGTTTTACCCATCGACGGACGACCGGCGACGATGATCAGGTCGGACGGCTGCAGGCCGCTGGTCTTCTCATCAAGGTCGGTGTAACCGGTGGACAGCCCGGTGATCGCGTTGTCGGTGTTGAACAAGGTGTCGATGCGGTCGATGGCCTTGGTCAACAGGTCGTTCACGCTTACCGGGCCGCCGGTTTTTGGCCGGGCCTCGGCAATGGCGAAGATCTGGCGTTCGGCTTCGTCGAGGATTTCCTCGGCGGTGCGGCCTTCCGGGTTGAAAGCGCTGTCGGCGATCTCGGTGCTGATGCCGATCAGCTGGCGCAACGTCGCACGCTGGCGAACAATCTGCGCATAGGCCTTGATGTTGGCGACGGACGGCGTATTTTTCGCCAGCTCCCCCAGATAACCGAGGCCCCCTACTTGCGAGGTCTGACCTTCCTTGTCCAGTTGCTCGGCAAGGGTCACGACGTCAATCGGGGAGTTCTGATCGGCGAGCTTCGCAATCGCACGGAAAATCAGACGGTGGTCATGCCGGTAGAAATCGCCGTCGGAGACTTGATCAAGCACGCGTTCCCAGGCGTTGTTGTCCAGCATCAAACCACCGAGCACGGCCTGTTCGGCCTCGATGGAATGCGGCGGCACCTTCAGGGCAGCGGTTTGCAGATCGTATTGCTCAGGAGCGGAGATTTCGTTCATGGCCACTTGTTTGTTAGGTAAAAGCAGGGAGTACAGAAAGACAAAGGGCACGACCTGTAAACAGGATCGTGCCCGATGTTAACCGTCTGACGGGCAAGCCGCCAGCCGATCAGGTGTTGCTTAAGCTGCTACCACTACAACGCGTACGGTGGCTTCAACTTCGGCGTGCAGGTGCACGGCCACGTCGAATTCACCTACGTTGCGGATGGTGCCGTTCGGCAGACGAACTTCGCTTTTCGCAACTTCAACGCCGGAGGCGGTCAGTGCGTCAGCAATGTCGTGAGTACCGATCGAACCGAACAGCTTGCCTTCGTCGCCAGCGGTGGCAGTGATAGTCACTTCCAGCTCGGCCAGTTGGGCAGCACGGCTTTCAGCCGATGCTTTACGGTCTGCTGCTGCTTTTTCCAGCTCGGCACGACGCTCTTCGAACGCAGCGATGTTCGCTGGGGTCGCGGCGGTAGCCTTGCCGTATGGCAGCAGGTAGTTACGACCGTAACCGGCCTTAACGTTTACTTTGTCACCCAGGTTGCCCAGGTTGGTGACTTTTTCCAGAAGGATCAGTTGCATGTGAAAATCCTCTAACTTTTAACCTTCACCGTTCGCGCTGTCGGTGTCTTTCGACACGTGACGACCGCGAAAATCAATCAGGCTGTCGACAATGGCCAAGACCACGAGCAACGGATAGACCAGCTGCATGAACAGCAACAGCGTGACGTACAACCCCACCAGCCAGAATCCGGCCAGTCGCTTTTGCGCCACCAGCCCATGAATCAGGGCCAGCCCGGCGAACACCAGCGGTACACTGCACAACGGCGTCAACATAGCCATCTGTGCACCGAGATTCGGGCCCAGAAGCATCAACGCCAGCAGTAACATCGCCGGCCCCAGCGGGATTCGAATGGCGCGAAACTCGCGACCAAAACCACCCGGGTTGTACAACAACGCCTGCCAGTAACGCCCGACAATCAGGCTCACAACGCTGAGGATCTGCAACAAGGCCGCAATCAGTCCGGTCAGGACGGGTGCAATCAGCGACGCGAAACGCGCTTGCTCGTCTACCGACAATTGTTGGTAAGACTCGCCGAGAAGCGCTGGCATGACCTTTATCAAGGCCTGCGCGAGCATCTCGATCTGGGGCGCAAAAACCGCCCCGAGCACCACTGCAAACACCAATCCCATGGCTACGCTGACCAGCAGCGTGCGGACCCAGGACTCGCTTGCGCGCAATACCAACGCAAGCCCCGAAGAACCCAGCAGCACCAGAAGTGCCCGTGGGTCATCGGCATACAACCACCAGACCAATGCTGGCAGCAGTCCCAGCAACAGAACGCCGAGGGCGTCTGTCAATCCGCGCCGCAAAAGCACGAAGCTTCCAGCGGCAGCACCCAACCAATACAACAACGGCAATGTTGCACATCCAGCCACTACCAGAGTGGCCTGCATGCGGCCGCGCATGATGAACTCAGCTAAGGCACGCATACATTCTATCCTTTGCTACTTGTCGACTGCCCGGTCTCAGCGGCCGTGGCTGTCGGTGTAGGCCAGCAGGGCCAGGAAGCGGGCGCGCTTGATAGCGGTGGCCAGCTGACGCTGATAACGAGCTTTGGTACCGGTGATGCGGCTTGGAACGATTTTGCCGGTCTCGGATACGTAGGCTTTCAGAGTGTTGAGATCTTTGTAATCGATCTCCTTCACGTCTTCAGCGGTGAAGCGGCAGAATTTACGACGACGGAAGAAACGTGCCATTTGATAGGCTCCTTAAAAGGTCCGTGGATTACTCGTCAGCGTTATCGCTGTTGTCGCTGTCATCACGATCAGCGCTATCAGCGCCTTCGTGGTCTTCAGGACGGTCGCGACGCTCACGGCGCTCACTGCGGTTTTCTTCAGCCTTGAGCATCTCGGACTGGCCAGTAACGGCTTCGTCGCGACGGATGACCAGGTTACGGATCACTGCATCGTTGTAGCGGAAGTTGTCTTCCAGCTCGGCCAGGGCCTTGCCAGTGCACTCAACGTTCAGCATCACGTAGTGAGCCTTGTGAACATTGTTGATTGCGTAGGCCAGTTGACGACGGCCCCAATCTTCCAGACGGTGGATTTTGCCGCCGTCTTCTTCGATCAGCTTGGTGTAACGCTCTACCATGCCGCCGACTTGCTCGCTTTGATCCGGGTGGACCAAAAAGATGATTTCGTAATGACGCATGAATGCTCCTTACGGGTTGTAGCCTGCCGCTCAAAAACGGTCAGACAAGGAGTGAATGACACTTATGGACTTGCTGGCGCGGGGCACATGCGTGCCTGCCGTCACAGCAAGGGGCGCAATTGTAGAGAAGGGACTGCGGAGGTGCAAGGCAATTGGTGATTATTTGAACAATCACTGGAGATACATTCACAACCCCTCTGTCGGAGCTGCCGAAGGCTGCGATCTTTTGACTTTGCCTTAACAAGATCAAGAGATCGCAGCCTCGTTTCACTCGACAGCTCCTGCAAGGAGCCGCGTGAATCAAGACTTCTTGGCAGAAGCCTTGGCTTTGACACTGCGCTGGCGCTGCGCTTCGAACAGGCACACGCCGGTTGCCACGGACACGTTGAGACTGCTGACGCTACCGGCCATCGGCAGGTTTACCAGATAGTCGCAATGTTCGCGGGTCAGGCGACGCATGCCTTTGCCTTCAGCGCCCATGATCAGAATGGTCGGGCCAGTCAGATCCTGGTCGTAGATGTTGACTTCAGCTTCGCCGGCCGTACCGACCACCCACAGACCGCGCTGCTGAAGTTTCTCCAGAGTACGGGCAAGGTTGGTCACAGCCACCAACGGAATCACTTCCGCTGCGCCGCAGGCTACTTTACGCACCACTGGTGTCAGCGTTGCCGATTTGTCTTTCGGCACGATCACCGCCAGCGCACCGGCAGCATCTGCCGAACGCAGGCAGGCGCCGAGGTTGTGCGGATCGGTCACGCCGTCGAGCACCAGCAACAGTGGCGCGCCGTCGGTGCGATCAAGCAGTTCGTCAAGCATCGCCTCGCCCCAGACCTGGCTCGGACTGACGTCCGCGACTACGCCCTGGTGCACGCCTTCAACCCAGGCGTCCATTTCGCGGCGCTCGGCCTGACCGACCTGGACGCGGTTTTCGTTGGCCAGCTCGATCAGCGTCTGCACCCGCGGATCGTTGCGGCTTTCGGCCAGCCAGATCTGCTTGACGCGTTTAGGGTGATGACGCAGTAACGCTTCTACTGCGTGCACACCGTAGATTTTTTCCAGCTGACTCATGACTTGGCCTTAGGTTTACGCGCCCCGCCACTTTTGGCTGGAGCAGAACCCGTTTTTGGCGGGCCTTTACGGTGCTTGCTCGGTTTGGCTGGCTTGCCGCCGGAGTCCTTTTCAGGCGCCGACCGTCCGGTCTTTCCCCCGGACGCCGCTTTACCACCGTTTTTGGCATCGGCCAGCAAGGCCTGCTTCATTTCACGGCTTTTGCGCAGCTCGGCGTTTTTCGCCACGGCGTCGCTAGGGCGATACGCTTCAGAAGCCTTTTCCTTGGCAGGACGGCGGCCAGCGGTTTTCGCCGGCGCTGGTTCTGCCGCAGTTTTGCCTGCAGTTTTACCGGCAGTCCTCGCAGCAGGCGCAGCAGTTTCGGCGCCACGTTTCTTGCGACCGATCGGCGCGCTGATGGTTTTTTCGGCCATCTCGAAGTCGATCTTGCGCTCGTCGAGATCGACGCGCATCACGCGCACCTCAACCGTGTCACCCAGACGGAAGCTGCGACCGGTGCGCTCGCCCGCCAGGCGGTGATGCACTGGATCGAAGTGGTAGTAATCACCCGGCAGCGCGGTGACATGCACCAGGCCTTCGACGTAGATATCGGTCAGCTCAACGAACAGGCCAAAACCGGTCACGGCGGTGATCACACCCGGGAACGACTCGCCCACGCGATCTTTCATGAACTCGCACTTGAGCCAGTTCACTACGTCGCGGGTCGCTTCGTCGGCACGGCGCTCGCTCATCGAGCACTGCTCGCCGAGCTGTTCCAGAGCCGCTTCGTCGTACGGATAAATGCGCGCTTTCGGAATAGTCATCGCACCGGCACGGCGAACGTGCGGGGTGTCCTGTTTCGAGTGGATCACGCTGCGGATCGCGCGGTGCGTGAGCAAGTCCGGGTAACGACGGATCGGCGAGGTGAAGTGGGTATAGGCTTCGTAGTTCAGGCCGAAGTGACCCTGATTGTCAGCGCTGTACACCGCCTGGCTCAGCGAACGCAGCATCACGGTCTGGATCAGATGGAAATCCGGACGATCCTTGATGCTCGCCAGCAATGCCTGGTAGTCCTTCGGCGACGGGCCGTCCTTGCCTTTATGCAGGGACAGGCCGAGCTCACCGAGGAACGCGCGCAGTTTTTCCAGACGCTCCGGCGGCGGGCCGTTGTGAACGCGATACAACGCGGGTATTTCGTGTTTCTTCAGGAATTCAGCGGTGGCCACGTTGGCCGCCAGCATGCATTCCTCGATGAGTTTGTGCGCATCGTTACGAACGGTTGGACGGATCTCGGCGATCTTGCGCTCGGTGCCGAAGATGATCCGGGTTTCCTGCGTTTCGAAATCGATCGCGCCGCGCACGTGACGGGCAGCCAGCAACACCTTGTACAGCGAGTACAGCTGCTTGAGGTGCGGCAGAACGTCGTTGTACTCACCCCGAAGCTGACGCGCCTCGGTAAGTTTCGGCGTTTCCAGCATGGCACTGACCTTGTTGTAGGTCAGGCGAGCATGGGAGTGAATCACCGCTTCGTAGAAGCAGTAGTCGGTCATTTCGCCGGATTTGGAGATGGTCATCTCGCAAACCATGGCCAGGCGATCGACGTGCGGGTTCAGCGAGCACAGGCCGTTGGACAGTTGCTCAGGCAGCATCGGAATCACGCGCTCGGGGAAGTACACCGAATTGCCGCGAACCTGAGATTCGTTGTCCAGCGCCGAACCGATCTTCACGTAGCTGGAGACGTCGGCAATCGCCACGTACAACTTCCAGCCGCCGGAGAACAGGCGCAACTTGCCCGGTTTGGCTTCGCAATAGACCGCGTCATCGAAGTCGCGGGCATCTTCGCCGTCGATGGTCACGAACGGCAGATGGCGCAGATCGACGCGCTTCTCTTTGTCTTTCTCTTCGACTTCAGGCTTGAGCTTGGCAGCTTCTTTCAGGACCGCTTCAGGCCAGACGTGCGGGATATCGTACGCGCGCAGGGCGACATCGATTTCCATGCCCGGCGCCATGTAGTTGCCCACGATCTCAACCACGTCGCCTTGCGGCTGAAAGCGTGGCGTTGGCCAGTGGGTGATCTTCACTTCAACAAACTGACCGATCTGCGCGTTGGCATTACGGCCCGGGGTGACCAGCACTTCTTGCTGGATCTTCGGATTGTCCGCAAGCACGAAGCCGATGCCGCCTTCTTCGAAGTAGCGACCGACGATGGTTTCGTGAGCACGCGAGACCACTTCGACGATCACGCCTTCGCGGCGACCGCGACGGTCCAGACCGGAAACCCGCGCCAGCGCACGGTCACCGTCGAACACCAGCCGCATCTGGCCCGGGCTCATGAACAGATCGTCGGAACCATCGTCCGGCACCAGGAAGCCGAAGCCGTCACGGTGACCGCTGATGCGACCAAGGATCAGGTCGAGCTTGTCCACCGGCGCGTAGGTGCCACGGCGGGTGTAGATCAACTGAGCGTCGCGCTCCATGGCGCGCAGACGGCGGCGCAGGGCTTCGACCTGGTCTTCTGTGGTCAGACCAAACTCTTCGACCAGTTGCTCGCGGGCAGCAGGCGAACCCCGATCGGCGAGATGCGCCAGGATCAGTTCGCGGCTAGGAATAGGGTTTTCGTATTTTTCCGCTTCACGAGCGGCCTCGGGATCGAGGGACTGCCAATCGGCCATTAGAGAGTTTTCACCTTGTCTATATGCGGGTTAGTTTGGCATAGGCGCCATGAAACGGGAAATTTCAGGCTATAAAGGCCCATCTAAAGGCTTGTATCGACCTTTGAAAGGCGATTTCAACGCCGCTGGTAAAAAAAATCAATTATTTTCCCGACGGGGGTTTACAGTTAAAAAGGTGCTCCGTATAGTGCGCGCCATCGACGACGCAGACGCGCTGCCGATACTGCCCAGATGGTGAAATTGGTAGACACGCCAGCTTCAGGTGCTGGTGACCGCAAGGTCGTGGAAGTTCGAGTCTTCTTCTGGGCACCAATTTCGAGTTTGAGACTAGATCAGTTTCAAGACTCACACAAAACCCGCGAAAGCGGGTTTTTTGCATTCTAAGCCCGTACTTTCTTAAAACTGATTTATTAAAACCAAATCAGGGGTTTACAGATCAAAAGACGCTCCGTATAGTGCGCCACATCAACAGCGGCAACGCTTGCGATGAATGCCCAGATGGTGAAATTGGTAGACACGCCAGCTTCAGGTGCTGGTGACCGCAAGGTCGTGGAAGTTCGAGTCTTCTTCTGGGCACCAATTCAAATTCATGGTTACGACCCTGAATTTCACAAAAACCCGCGAAAGCGGGTTTTTGCGTTTCTGGCGTTCAGAAACCATTCCGCGTCCCGCCCTAACAAACCCGCATCCTCCCCGCAAGGCGCACTTGAGAAACAATATCGTTTATCATTGTTACAAGTTTTTGCAATGCGACAGTGAGGAACCCTGCGAATGATGTTTCGAAATACCCTGCGCCGTGGCTTGACCTTCACCCTGCTCGGCCTGGCACTCGCCACTCCCCTCACCCAGGCTGCCGATGCAGTTTCCCTGACGCTCTACAACGGTCAACACAAGGAAGTCGGCGATGCGATCGCCAAAGCTTTCAAGGCCAAGACCGGCATCCACGTCAACGTGCGCAAGGGCAGCAGCAATCAGCTCGCCAGCCAGATCGTCGAAGAAGGCGACCGCTCCCCCGCCGACGTGATCTATACCGAAGAATCCCCGCCGCTGAACAAACTCGGCGAGCAAGGTCTGCTGGCGAAGGCTGACGACGCGACGCTGGCCGTCCTGCCAAAAGAATATGTCGCCGGCAACGGCAGCTGGATCGGCGTCACTGCGCGAGTGCGCGTAGTCGCCTACAACCCGAAACTGGTCGATGAAAAAGACCTGCCGAAATCGGTCATGGAGTTCTCCGATCCGAAATGGCAGGGCAAGGTCGGTTTCGTTCCGACCAGCGGTGCATTCCAGGAGCAAGCCGTTGCGATCATCAAGCTGCACGGTCGCGACGCTGCCGAAGAATGGCTGACCGGCCTGCGCGCCTTCGGCAAAACCTACAGCAACAACATGGTCGCCCTCAAAGCCGTGGAAAACGGCGAAGTCGCCACCGTGCTGGTGAACAACTACTACTGGTTCGCCCTGCAACGCGAGAAAGGCCAGCTGGATTCGAAACTGCATTACTTCACCGGCGGCGACGTCGGCGGGCTGATCACGGTTTCCAGCGCAGCCGTGCTGAAATCCAGCAAACACCCGAAAGAAGCTCAGCAATTCCTCGCCTACATGGCCAGCGAAGAAGGTCAGCGCGTGATCACCCAGACCACCGCCGAATACCCACTGCACAAAGGTATGCAATCGGATCGCGGTCTCAAGCCGTTCAGCGAACTGGAAGCACCGAAAGTCACCCCGGCCGATCTGGGCAATGCCGAAGAGGCGCTGGATCTGGAACGTGAAGTCGGCCTGAACTGATGAGCGCATCGTTATCCGCCCCCGCCGCGCGCGGGGGTTACGTGCCACGGCGCAAGCGGCCGTCGATCTGGCTGCTGCTGCCGGTTTTGTTGCTGGTGGTGCTCAGTCTGCTGCCACTGGCCTACGTCGGGCTGAAAGCCTGGCAGGCTGGCTGGGCCGAGGCGCTGCATTTGTTGTGGCGCCCGTACGTATTCGGCTTGCTGCGCAACACGCTGGCGCTGATGGTTGGCGTGACACTGACCTGCGGCGTGATCGGCCTGTCGCTGGCCTGGCTGTTGGAACGCAGCAATCTGCCGGGGCGGCGTTTGTGGGGCGTAATCCTTTGTCTGCCGTTCGCCGTGCCGGCATTCGTCAGCAGCTTCACCTGGGTTTCGTTGAGCGCACAGTTCGAAGGTCTCGGCGGGGCGATTCTGGTGATGAGCCTGTCGAAATATCCGCTGATCTTTTTGCCGGTGGCCGCAACGCTGCGCAATCTTGATCCGTCCCTTGAAGAGTCGGCGCGCACACTGGGACAAAGTCGCTGGGGGGTGTTTTTGCGCGTCACCCTGCCCTTGCTCTGGC
The DNA here is from genome assembly GCF_048822895.1 of Pseudomonas sp. P4795. Classification (NCBI taxonomy): domain Bacteria; kingdom Pseudomonadati; phylum Pseudomonadota; class Gammaproteobacteria; order Pseudomonadales; family Pseudomonadaceae; genus Pseudomonas; species Pseudomonas sp. P4795. Next base: position 181,364 of record NZ_JBMFBT010000005.1, read on the forward strand.
CGTCGCTGTTGGCGGGTTCTTTGCTGATCGCATTGCACATGCTGGTGGAATTCGGCGCACTGTCGATCATCGGCCTGCAAACCTTCACCACGGCGATCTATCAGCAATTCGAACTGGAATTCAGCAACGCCAATGCGGCGATGCTGTCTGCCGTGCTGCTCGCGCTGTGCCTGATGTTGTTGTGGCTGGAGCTGCGCGTGCGCGGTAAGGGCCGGCATGTGCGCATCGGTCAGGGTGCGGCGCGCCGGGCCGAGCAAGTCAGCCTCGGACGATGGGCGGCGGCGGGTCAGGTGTATTGCCTGAGTCTGGCGATCATCGGCAGCGGGATTCCGCTGGGTATGCTCGCTTACTGGCTGGCGGTGGGTTCGTCGGCGGCATTCCCGGTCGCAGCGATCAGCGAAGCGCTGCTGTCGTCATTGGCGTTGTCGCTAGGCGGCGCAGCGTTGTGCCTGGTGCTGGCAGTGCCCGTTGGACTGCTGGTGGTGCGCTACAAAGGTCAACTGGCGATCTGGGCCGAGCGCCTGCCGTATCTGCTGCATGCGCTGCCGGGTTTGGTCATTGCGCTGACACTGGTGTATTTCGCCCTGCATTACGTGCCGGTGCTGTATCAGACTTCGGCGTTGTTGCTGATTGCTTATGCGCTGCTGTTTCTGCCGCTGGCGCAGGCGCCGATCCGCACGGCGCTGAACAAGGCTGCGCCGCAGTTGGAAGAGGCTGCTCGTACGTTGGGCGCGTCGTCGTTTTCGGCATTTTGTCGGGTGACGTTGCCGATCATTTTTCCGGCACTGGGCGCGGCATTTGCGCTGGTGTTTCTCGATGCGATGAAGGAACTGACTGCGACTCTGCTGTTGAGTCCGACCGGGCTGAATACCTTGGCCACCGAGGTTTGGGCGCATACCGCGAACGTCGAGTTTGCGGCGGCGGCGCCATATGCGGCGTTGTTGATATTGGTCTCGGGTTTGCCGGTTTATCTGCTGACGACGCGGATGTATCTGAGCCGCTGAAAAAGCAAAAAGATCGCAGCCTGCGGCAGCTCCTACACAGGATATTGCGTTTCCCTGTAGGAGCTGCCGCAGGCTGCGATCTTTTGATCTTAAGCTCTGAACTGCCCCAGACTCGCCTTGAGCTGCGCCGCCAACCCATCCAGCACCTTGCCACTGGCCGTGGTTTCCACCACTGCCTGCGCCGCTTTCTCGGCCTGTGCATGAATCGTTTCGACTCGCCCACGCACTGCCTGCGCACCCTGCGCCTGATGCGCGGCGGCCTGGGTTGCCAGACCAATCGCCGCATGCACCTGCTCGACCGAAGCCTGCACCGACTGCTGCAACCGCGCACTGTCGCGCAGCACCAGCAAACCTTCGCTGGCCTGACGTCCGGCCTGACCGATCGCCTCCACCGCCTCGCGTGCGCCCTGCTGCAACGCCACGATGTGCGCCTGAATGTCGCCAGTCGAGCTTTGCGTTTTGCTCGCCAAGGCCCGCACCTCGTCGGCAACCACAGCAAAGCCACGACCCGTCTCACCGGCACGCGCCGCTTCGATGGCAGCGTTGAGCGCCAAGAGGTTGGTCTGCTCGGCGATGCCATGAATCACGGTCAACACCACTTCAATCTGCTCGCTCTGCTGCGCCAGCCGTTCGATAACTTTCGAGCCGGTATCGACTTGGCCGGCCAGCGCTTCGATGAGGCTGCCGACCTTGGCGGATGTGCGGGTGTTTTCATCCGTGGCCTGACGAATATCGACCACTTGCTTCAACGCGGCCTGCATCGCATGGCTTTCCGATTGTGCTTCATCGGCCATCTGCGACAACGCGCGCAGACTTTCCGCGACCTCATCCCGCTGCATCCCGGCGGCTGCATCAGCGCCAGCATTGCGCAAAGTCATGGCACCAATTTCGACTCCCGTCCGCTGGGCCACATCGCCTGCCTCGCGCACGATTGGCTGCAACTTATCCACAAAGCGATTGACCGCCGAGGCCATGTCGCCGATCTCGTCCTTGCTGTTGATCTGCACGCGCTTGGTCAGATCGCCCTCACCCGCCGCCAGATCATCCATTGCGGCTATCAGCAGCTTCAGACGATTGACCACACGCCGACCGAGGACGATTGCGATCAACAGCAACACGCCGGCGCCGACCAACGCCAGCCCCATACCGATGCGCCAGCGCAAGGTGCCAGCGGCGTCCTGCACGGTGCTGGTGGTGTTGGCTTTCATCTCGGCGGCGGTGGACTGCGCTGATTGCAGGCGCGCGCGCATCGCTGTGGCGCTGTCGGCGGCGGCGCCCTTGAGGCTGTCGGCGACCAGTTGATCGCTGCTGGCGATCAGCGCCGTGAAGCGCTTATCCAACGCTGCCAGATCAGTTTCCACCGAGGCGGTAGAAACGCCCATCAGCACTTTGCCGATCTCTACGCCGTTGGGGTTGATCGAGGCTTCGAGGTAGTAGACCGAAGGATCGTTCTTCGCCGCATCCAGCACTTTATCCAGCGCGCGCTCACCCTGGCCTTTTTCCAGAAGGGCCTTGTTGATCGGGTTTTCACGGTTCAAATAGCGGGTCAAATGCTGGCCAGTGGCGTCGTCGTAGACCACGAACAGCACGTTGGGATTGCGCTGGGCCCGGCGGGCGAATTCGGACAGGGTCGGCACGTCGCTGTCCCACATGGCCCGTGGCGCCACCGAGGCGAGCAACTGGGCCATGTCATTGGCCGAGTCTTTCAGGTCTTTTTCCAGAGTCGCACGCAGTTGCGCCTGCTCATCCTTCAGACGCGTGGACAAACCGGCGGTCAGCCGCTGACGGGTATTGGTCGAGAGAGTGTCGAGGCTTGACGTGACTTCACGCCCGGCCTGCTCCAATTCGCCAGAGAGTTTCTGGCTGTCGGCACCCAGCCGCGCGCCCAGATCGGCTTCCAGCGCGGTGACGGTGCTCCGTGTCAGGGCAACAGCCACCAGCACTTGCACCAAAAGGGCGATACCAAGGGTAACGAACACTGGCCGCAACAGACGGCTTTGTAACAGTGAGAGAACGGCTGACACTTTGAATCCCTCTACTTCTGACGCCATTAATTTGATGGCACTCTTGTAGACAGATTCACAGCAAAGGTCATGCCGTCCAACAGGCATAAACGACAAAGGCCCCGATCAAGGGGCCTTTGTGTTGTTACATCAACGACTTATCAAGCGAACGGATGACGCAGAACGATGGTTTCGTTGCGGTCCGGGCCCGTCGAAATAATGTCGATCGGCGCGCCGATCAACTCTTCAACACGTTTGATGTACGCGCGAGCGTTAGCTGGCAGCTCTTCCAGGGTTTTGGCGCCCACGGTCGATTCGGTCCAGCCTGGCACTTCTTCGTACACAGGCTGCAGGCCGACGTAGCTGTCAGCGTCAGTCGGGGCAACTGCCTTGCCTTCGGCATCTTTGTAGCCGATGCAGATGTTGATGGTTTCCAGGCCGTCGAGTACGTCCAGCTTGGTCAGGCAGATGCCCGAGATGCTGTTCACATCGATAGCGCGACGCAGGATTACGGCATCGAACCAGCCGCAACGACGGGCACGGCCGGTGGTAGCGCCGAACTCGTGACCTTGTTTGGCCAGGTGCGCACCCACTTCGTCAAAAAGCTCAGTCGGGAATGGACCCGAACCAACACGAGTGGTGTAAGCCTTGGTGATGCCCAGGATGTAGTCGAGGAACATCGGGCCAACGCCCGAACCAGTGGCAACGCCGCCCGCAGTGGTGTTGGAGCTGGTCACGTACGGGTAGGTGCCGTGGTCGATGTCCAGCAGGGAGCCTTGGGCGCCTTCGAACATGATGTCTTTGCCAGCGCGACGCAGGTCGTGCAGCTCGGCAGTCACATCCAGCATCAGCGGCTTGAGCAGCTCAGCGTATTCCTTGCACTCGGCCAGAGTCTTTTCGAACTCGATGGCCGGCTCTTTGTAGTAACCCACCAGCATGAAGTTGTGGTAATCCACCAGTTCACGCAGCTTGTCTTCAAAGCGCGGCATGTTCAGCAGATCGCCAACACGCAGGCCACGACGTGCAACCTTGTCTTCGTACGCCGGGCCGATGCCGCGACCGGTAGTACCGATCTTCAGCTCGCCACGGGCCTTTTCACGGGCCTGGTCCAGCGCCACGTGGAAGGACAGGATCAGCGGGCAGGACGGGCTGATACGCAGGCGCTCGCGCACCGGTACGCCTTTCTCTTCCAGCTTGATGATCTCGCGCAGCAGGGCGTCAGGTGCAACCACCACGCCGTTGCCGATCAGGCACTGCACGCCTTCGCGCAGCACGCCGGACGGGATCAGGTGCAAGACAGTTTTTTCGCCATCGATGACCAGAGTGTGACCAGCGTTGTGGCCACCCTGGTAGCGCACTACGGCGGCAGCATGTTCGGTCAGCAGATCAACGATCTTGCCTTTGCCCTCATCACCCCATTGGGTGCCCAGGACTACGACATTCTTACCCATAACACTTGTCCTCATTCGCGCAAACTTGGTGCCGGCGTCAGCCGGCAGGAAAACTCAAGAAGCCAGTGGCGATACTTGCCAAAGCCCGTTCTGCTGGATCAATTGCCGGTCGCAGTCCGCTTCACGGGCGGCGGCCAATGGTTGTCCAGGCAATGCCTGAACGACACGCTGACCCTCACTGCGCAACTGACAAACCTGCTGCCAGAGTGCCGCATCCGTACTGTCAGGCATCCAGATACCGCCAGACGGTAGCTCGATCTCAGCACGCCCCAGGGTCACCAGGGTTTTCAAATCGGTGGAAAAGCCAGTCGCCGGACGCGCGCGACCAAAATCAGCGCCGATGTCATCGTAACGACCGCCCTGCGCGATGGACTGGCCAACGCCCGGTACGAACACCGCGAACACCACACCGGTGTGGTAGTGGTAGCCGCGCAACTCGCCCAGATCAAAGTACAGCGGCAGCTCCGGGAAGCGCGCCGACAAGCGCTCGGCGATCGCCAGCAAATCTTCCAGTGCCGCCAATACCGGCGCCGGCGCATTGGCCAGACGCTCGCGGGCAGCGCTCAACACTTCACGTCCGCCACACAGGTCGACCAGCGCACGCAGCATGCCGGACAGATCGGCCGGCAGGCCTTCGGTCAGGGTAATGACCTCGTCGATGGCCTTGCGTTGCAAGGCGTCAAACAACTGTTGCTCGACTTCGCCCGACAGACCAGCCGCCTGGGCCAGACTGCGGTAGATGCCAACATGCCCGAGGTCCATGTGCACATCCGGCACATCGGCCAGTTGCAGCATGGCCAGCATCAGGCTGATCACTTCAACGTCGCTGCTCGGGCTGCCATCGCCATACAACTCGGCGCCCAACTGGATCGGGCTGCGTGAGGAAGACAATGCACGCGGCTGCGCATGCAGCACGCTGCCGGCGTAGCACAGACGGCTCGGGCCTTCGCGACGCAGGGTATGCGCATCGATGCGCGCCACTTGCGGCGTGATGTCCGCGCGAAAACCCATCTGCCGGCCCGATTGCGGGTCGATGACCTTGAAGGTACGCAGATCGAGATCGGAGCCCGCGCCGGTCAGCAGGGATTCCAGGTACTCGATATGGGGAGTCACGACAAACTCGTAACCCCAGCTCTGGAACAGATCCAACACCTGACGACGCGCTACTTCAATGCGCGCCGCTTCCGGTGGCAGTACTTCTTCGATGCCATCTGGCAGCAGCCAGCGGTCTACCGTTGCCATTACGCCATTCCCCTTTGATCCGGGCGGCCAGCACTAGGGCGAGCCTTGAGTGAAGCAGAAAATGACCAGTCTGTTCAAAACGCACGCGCATGAACGACGCAGCGAAAGGCCTGTCAGCGGCTTCGCCCATCACTTTCCTCGAAAAACTGTCGGGTCATTAACCCGACGCCTGCAACCCACAACAGCAATCAAACGTGCAGACGCAAAAAAGCCGGGAATTTCCCGGCTGCCGCATCATACACACGTTTTCCCAAAGGATCACCCCGCCGCAGGTTTTAGCCGCCAGGCGGGGCGATTCAGGTCAACGTTGTATCAAGGCTTGGACTTTTCCAGGTAACGGAAGAAGTCGCTGCTTGGGTCGAGGACCATGACGTCGGTTTTGTTCGCGAAGCTTTCACGGTAGGCGCGCAGGCTACGGTAGAAACCGTAGAACTCCTGATCCTGGCCGTAGGCCTTGGAGTAGATCGCAGCGGCCTGGGCGTCACCGTCACCACGAACCTCTTCCGATTCACGATAGGCTTCAGCCAGCAGCACGCGGCGTTGACGATCGGCGTCGGCACGGATGCCTTCGGCCAGCTCGTTACCCTTGGCGCGATGCTCACGAGCTTCACGCTCACGCTCGGTGCTCATACGTTCGAACACGCTGCGGTTAACTTCTTTTGGCAAGTCGATGGTCTTGACCCGGACATCGACCACTTCGATACCCAGCTCTTTTTCCGCCATCTTGTTCAGCGACGCAGTGATGTCAGCCATCAGCGCATCGCGCTCACCGGAAACCACTTCGTGCAGGGTGCGCTTACCAAACTGGTCACGCAGGCCCGATTCCAGACGACGGGAAAGACGCTCGTCGGCGATCTGCTTGAGGCCGGAAGTTGCGGTGTAGAAGCGCTCGGCATCTTTCACGCGCCACTTGGCGTAGGCATCGACCATCACGGCTTTCTTTTCCAGGGTCAGGAAACGTTGTGTCGGTGCATCCAGCGTCATCAGGCGGGCGTCGAACTTGCGCACCTGGTTGACGTAAGGCACTTTCACATGCAGACCCGGCTGGACATCGGCCTGAACCACACGACCGAATTGCAGCAGCACCGCACGCTCGGTCTGAGCGACGATGTAGAAGCAGTTCCAGCCCACCAGCAGCACCACAACGCCAACGATCAGGGCGATCAGCGATTTATTGCTCATCAGCGGGTCTCCCTTGTACGCGATTGCGGCTGGTCAGTGACATGCGGCGTGCCGTCCGTGTTGTTGGTGGCTGCGGCCGAACCGGTTACCGGCGCATTACCGCCCGAACCATTCTGAATCATCTTGTCCAGCGGCAGGTACAGCAGATTGCTCTGGCCGTCTTTGTTGCCGGTCACGAGAACCTTGCTGGTATTGCTGAAGACTTCCTGCATGGTGTCCAGGTACAGACGCTGACGCGTGACCTCGGGCGCCTTGCGATACTCGGCAACCAGCTTGGTAAAGCGATCCGCCTCACCCTTGGCGCGCGAGACCGTTTCGTCGCGGTAACCGTTGGCATCCTCGAGGATGCGCTGGGCCTGACCACGGGCTTCCGGCACCACGCCGTTGGCGTAGGTTTCGGCCTGGTTGCGCGAACGCTGCTCGTCTTCACGGGCGCGGATCACGTCATCAAAGGCTTCCTGCACTTCACGCGGTGCAGCTGCGCTCTGTACGTTGACCTGGGTAACGGTGATACCGGTGCGATAGGTATCGAGAAAGCGTTGCAGACGCTCCTTGATTTCGCTGGCCATCAGCTCACGACCTTCGGTCAGCACCTGATCCATCGCGGTGGAACCCACCACGTGACGCAGAGCACTGTCGGTCGCGTGCTGCAGGCTGATTTCCGGCTGGTCGACGTTGAGCACGAAGTCCTGCAGGTTGCTGATCTTGTACTGCACGGTCAGCGGCACTTCGACGATGTTCTCGTCTTCGGTAAGCATCTGACCCTGCTTGGTGTACGCCCGCTCACGCGTGACGTTCTCCATGTACTTCTTGTCGATCGGCGGGAAGTAGATGTTCAGGCCCGGGCCGACAGTCTCGTAGTACTTGCCGAAGCGCAGCACAACGGCTTGCTCCTGCTCGTCGACCACGTACACCGCGCTGTACAGCCAGACGGCCGCGAGCACAACGAGGCCGATGCCGAGCAGGCCGCCAAAGCCGCCACTCCTGCTCGAACCACCGCCGTCGCCACCACGTTTCTTACCACCACCGAACAACCCGTTCAGGCTTTCCTGCAGCTTTCGGAAGGCCTCGTCGAGATCTGGTGGCCCCTTGCGGTCGCCGTTATTGCGGCGCTTGCCACCCCAAGGATCCTGATTATTCGAGTTGCCACCCGGCTCATTCCAAGCCATAGCGCTCTCCATCTGATAAAGCAAAGACGCACCCACGGCGCGCCGACCAATGCTACAGAATGCCTGCGACTGCGGCACAACCGCTTTTTCAGGCTTTTATTGCAAAGTGTGTTGTTCGATGAACTCAGCCGGTACAACGCCTTCACGGCTGACCAGCCGATTAAGCTCCGAGCGCGGCAATCGAACGGCCAGCAAGCTGACACCCTCTTCGTCGTGTTCTTCTTTCTGCACCGCGCCGAGTTCGAAGAACTGCGCACGCAGTCGAGCGAATCGTTGCGGCAAGCGCAAAGTTCCCACAAACAATTCACTGCCGAGCAATTCGGCAATGGCTTGTTCAAGCAATTCCAGACCACTGCCATCACGCGCCGACAGCCAGACCCGTTGCGGCTTGCCATCGGCATCGCGCTGGATCTGTGGCTCAACGCCTTCAAGCAAATCGAGTTTGTTGTATACCTCGAGGATCGGCAAGTCCTGGGCACCAATCTCGCCCAGCACTACCATCACCTGCTCGATCTGCAACATGCGATCCGGCTCGGCCGCATCGATCACGTGCAACAGCAAGTCGGAGTTGCTCGACTCTTCGAGCGTAGACCGAAATGCCTCGACCAGCTTGTGCGGCAAGTGCCGAATGAAACCCACGGTGTCGGCCAGGACAATCGGCCCCAGGTCGTCGAGCTCCAGACGGCGCAGGGTCGGGTCCAGCGTGGCAAACAGCTGGTCGGCCGCGTACACGTCGGATTTGGTCACGTTATTGAACAGCGTGGATTTGCCGGCGTTGGTATAGCCCACCAGAGATACGGTAGGGATATCCGCCCGCATGCGGCCGCGTCGCGATTGCTCGCGCTGGCTACGCACTTTTTCCAGACGGCCCTTGATCTGGCGCAGGCGCACCCGCAGCAGACGACGGTCGGTCTCGAGCTGGGTTTCACCCGGGCCACGCATGCCGATACCACCACCTTGACGCTCAAGGTGAGTCCAGCCGCGAACCAGCCGGGTGCTCATGTGATCAAGCTGGGCCAGTTCGACCTGGAGCTTGCCTTCATGGGTCCGGGCGCGCTGGGCGAAAATATCGAGAATCAGACCGGTACGGTCGATCACGCGACACTCGAAAACACGTTCGAGGTTACGTTCCTGACTGGGCGTGAGGACGTGATTGAAAATCACCAGATCGGCTTCTTCGGCGTGCACCAGGTCGCGCAGTTCCTCGACCTTGCCGCTGCCAATCAGGAATTTGGCGGTTGGCCGATGACGCGGCACGTTAAAAAACGCAACGGTCTCGGCGCCGGCCGAATTAGCCAACTCCTGAAACTCCTGCGGATCTTCGCGCGCCTCAGGGTCCTGTCCATCCAAGTGAACGAGGATTACTCGCTCACCACCACCGTGGCGCTCAAAGAACAAAGGAGACTCCTATCAGGCGTTACCTGGCTCAGCGTCCGCTTGTTCGCCATCAGCTGCGCTAGGCAGACGAATTGGACGAACTGGAACGACTGTCGAGATAGCGTGTTTGTAAACCATCTGGCTAACGGTGTTTTTCAGCAGGATGACGAACTGGTCGAACGATTCGATCGTGCCCTGCAGTTTGATCCCGTTGACCAGGTAGATGGAAACCCCAACTTTCTCTTTACGTAAAGTATTCAGGTAAGGGTCTTGTAGCGAATGCCCTTTTGACATGTGCCGCACTCCTTTAAGGATTCAATAATAAAAATAGGTAAACAGATGGCTTTCGCCGTCACACCCCCAAGGATAGACGGCAATTGCAAGGACTCAGCTCAATATGGAGATGGTCCCAAGGTATTTCAAGGCGCGTGGCAGATTGTCGCAATCGAGACTGTCGAGCCAGTGTAAGTCTTCCCAACTGCGCAGCCAGGTGAACTGGCGTTTGGCCAATTGGCGCGTGGCAATGATGCCGCGCTCCTGCATCTCGGCTGACGTCAGCTTGCCATCCAGATAATCCCAGACTTGGCGATAGCCTACTGCACGTATAGACGGCAACCCCGAATGCAGGTCACTTCTTGTACGCAGGGCTACGACCTCGTCGATGAACCCCTGTTCCAGCATATTTGTGAATCTTTGTTTAATGCGCTCGTGCAATACCTGGCGATTTGCCGGGGCAATGGCCAAGTTCGCGACAGTATAGGGCAATTGTTGGCGCCCCGATGCCGCAGCTTCAGTACTTTGCGCAGATTGTTGCAGGCGCAGGTCGGTCATGCTTTTACCGCTGACTCGATAAACTTCCAGCGCGCGACTCAAGCGTTGCGGATCATTCGGGTGAATGCGCGCCGCCGAGACTGGGTCGATCAGTGCCAATTGCTCGTGCAGGGCTTGCCAGCCAAGGCGTGCAGCCTCTTCTTCGATCTGCGCGCGCACTTCGGGATCGGCCGCCGGCATATCTGCCAGACCTTCGACCAAAGCCTTGTAATAGAGCATTGTGCCGCCGACCAGCAGCGGGATTTTGCCGCGCGCGGTGATCTCGGCCATGGCCTCCAGCGCGTCGCGGCGGAAATCCGCAGCCGAATAGGCGTCGGCCGGATCAAGAATATCGATAAGACGGTGCGGAAACTCGGTCAGCAGCTCTTTCGAAGGTTTGGCGGTGCCGATGTCCATGCCGCGATAGACCAGCGCCGAATCGACGCTGATCAGTTCGCACGGCAGCACCTTGGTCAGCTCGATGGCCAGGTCAGTCTTGCCCGCAGCGGTCGGGCCCATCAGGAAAATCGCTGGAGGTAACTGGCTCATCAACGTCCGCGCAAAAACAGTTTGTCCAGATCGTCCAGGCCCAGTTGGGTCCAGGTCGGTCGGCCATGGTTGCATTGACCGCTGCGCTCGGTGTTTTCCATATCGCGCAGCAAGCCGTTCATTTCCGGCAGGGCCAGACGCCGGTTGGCGCGGATCGCGCCGTGGCAGGCCATGGTGCCGAGCAGTTCGTTCAGGTGTGCCTGAATCCGGTCGCTGGTGCCATATTCCATCAAGTCCGAAAGCACGTCGCCGACCAGACGGTTGGCTTCAGCCTGTTTGAGCAAGGCCGGAATCTGGCGGATCGCCAGGGTTTCCGGGCCAAGCCGTTGCAATTCGAAGCCCAGCCGCTGGAACCACGCCGCATGTTCTTCAGCACAATCGGCCTCGCGCTGACTGACCGCCAGCGACTCCGGCACCAGCAACGGCTGGCCGCTCAGACCTTCGCTGGCCATGGCGATCTTCAGCCGCTCGTACATGATCCGCTCGTGAGCGGCGTGCATGTCCACCAGCACCAGACCTTGAGCGTTCTCGGACAGAATGTAGATGCCCTTGAGCTGCGCCAGCGCATAACCCAGCGGCGGAATGTCCTCCTGACCTTCCGGCAATGCGTTGGCATTGGCCTCGGGCAGTGGCGCGAAGAACTCACGATAAGCCGCTTGCGCTTCACCCGCCGGCACGCCGGATTGCGGGCGCGGCGTGTATTGATACTGGTAACCGCCACCAGTGCTGGCACCGGATGAAGTATTGAACGTCGGCTGCGCCTGCGGTTGTTCGAGCAAGGCATTCGCCGCCAGACGCATCTCGCCCTGCGGGCCGAACTCACCGGCATCGATACCGGTTGGCCGTACGATGCCAGCAGTTGCGGCAGGCGCAGCGAGTTGATCTTCGGGCCGCACATCGCCCAGCGCGCGGTGCAAGGTGCCATACAGGAAGTCATGCACCATGCGCCCGTCACGGAAGCGTACTTCGTGCTTGGTCGGGTGTACGTTGACATCGACCGCCGCCGGATCGACCTCGAAAAACAGCGCAAAGGTCGGATGCCGGCCGTTGAACAATACGTCGCGATACGCCTGACGCACCGCGTGGGCTACCAACTTGTCACGCACCGCACGGCCGTTGACGAAGAAATACTGCAAGTCGGCCTGGCTGCGGTTGAAGGTCGGCAGACCGACCCAACCCCACAGGTGTAAGCCGTTGCGCTCGATCTCGATCGGCAACGCCTGCTCAAGGAACCCGGCCCCGCAAATCGCCGCGACTCGCCGCGCACGGGCCGCATCGTCGTGGGCCTCGTGCAGACTGAGGATGGTCTTGCCGTTGTGGCGCAAATGGAACGCCACGTCGAAACGCGCGAGCGCCAGACGCTTGATCACTTCTTGCAGGTGATCGAATTCGGTTTTTTCGGTCTTGAGGAATTTGCGCCGCGCCGGGGTGTTGAAGAACAGGTCGCGCACTTCCACCGAGGTGCCCACGGGGTGCGCCGCAGGTTGCACGCGGGGGGCCATGTCGCGGCCTTCAGTCTCGACCTGCCACGCCTGATCGGCATCGCGGGTGCGCGAGGTCAGGGTCAGGCGTGCGACGGAGCTGATCGATGCCAGCGCCTCACCGCGAAACCCCAGGCTCATCACCTGTTCGAGGTCTTCCAGATTGCGGATCTTGCTGGTGGCGTGACGCGCCAGCGCCAGCGGCAAGTCATCGGCAGAAATACCGTTGCCATCGTCACGCACCCGCAGCAGTTTGACGCCGCCCTGCTCGACATCCACATCGATGCGTTTGGCACCGGAGTCGAGGCTGTTTTCCAGCAATTCCTTGATCACCGATGCCGGGCGCTCGACCACTTCACCGGCGGCGATCTGGTTCGCCAGCCGCGGGCTGAGCAGTTCGATGCGGCCAGTGTTGCTCATCTGGTTCATTCTTTGGACGCCAGTTCGGTGCCGGGAATGGTCAGGTGCTGGCCGACTTTCAACTCATCGTTTTTCAGATTGTTGGCGCTGCGCAGTGCGGCAGGTGAGATCTGATAGCGCACAGCGATCATTGCCACGGTTTCACCCGGGCCGACGCGGTGATCACGCGGGCCCTGAGCAATCTTGCCGGAATCACGCAGCCAGGCAATGTAAGTTCCCGGTGGTGGATTTTGCTGGAAGAACTGCCGGACACCGCTGCTGATCGAACGCGCCAGCGCTTGCTGATGGCCGGAGGCCGCGAGTTTCGAGGCTTCGTTGGCGTTGGAGATAAAACCGGTCTCGACCAGAATCGACGGAATGTCCGGCGATTTCAGCACCATGAACCCGGCCTGCTCCACGCGCTGTTTGTGCAGAGGAGTTACCCGGCCGATGTTGGTCAGGACTTTCTGGCCGACGTTGAGGCTGGAGGTCAGCGACGCGGTCATCGACAGGTCGAGCAGCACACCGGCGAGCATACGGTCCTTGTCATCGAGGCTGACGTTGCCGGCACCACCGATCAGGTCGGAACGGTTTTCGCTGTCTGCCAGCCAACGGGCGGTCTCCGAGGTGGCGCCACGGTCGGACAGGGCAAACACCGAGGCACCGAAGGCTGCCGTAGATGGCGCGGCGTCGGCGTGGATCGAGACGAACAGATCAGCCCCCTTCTTCCGGGCGATCTCGGTACGGCCGCGCAACGGGATGAAGTAGTCACCGGTACGGGTCAGTTCGGCGCGGAAGCCTTTCATGCCGTTGATCTGCCGTTGCAGTTCGCGGGCGATCTGCAGCACCACGTCTTTCTCACGCTGACCGCGCGAGCCGGACGCACCCGGGTCTTCGCCGCCGTGACCGGCGTCGATCACAACAATGATGTCGCGTTTCCCGGGCGGGGCCGGTGGCATTTTGATCGACGGCTCGGTCGGGGTGACCGGCACCGCCGGGATGTTCGCCACCGCCGGGGTCGGGATTGGCGCAGGCGGCGGCGCGGCATCGGCGGCGTTGTCGAATAGATCGACCACCAAGCGGTTGCCATACTGCGCGTTCGGCGCCAGCGAGAAGCTTTTCGGAGTGACGGCTTTTTTCAGATCGATGACCACCCGCAGGTCGGTCGGCGTGCGCTGCGCCGAGCGCATTGCGGTGATCGGGGTGTTGGCCGACTGGATTTTCAGCGGCGCGCCGAGGGTGGCGCCGTTGATGTCGATCACCAGTCGATCCGGCGACGTCAGGGTGAACACACTGTGCTGCACCGGGCCGCTAAGGTCGAACACCAGTCGCGTGTTGTCCGGCGCCCGCCACAGGCGCACGCTGTTGACCTTTGTTTCGGCCACAGCGTTGACGGTTACTGCCATCAACAACAGTCCAACGGCAGCTACCACCGCGCGAAAGCGCATACCTGACCCCATCATTTAATTGGATTCCAATGCCAAAGCGGCACACCAGGCCTCGCCACGCGAGCCCTGGGACAAAATATTCAGCGAACGCCCGCTGTCTTGCGGGCTAATGGTAATGGTCAGGTCCGGCTTTGGCAAAAAGCCTGCACCTTTATCGGGCCACTCAATCAGACACAGGGCGTCGTCTTCGAAGTAGTCGCGGATGCCGAGAAACTCCAGTTCCTCAGGATCGACCAGGCGATACAGGTCGAAGTGGAAGGCGCGGACGTCGCCGATCTCGTAGGGCTCGACCAAAGTGAAGGTCGGACTTTTTACCGCACCGATATGCCCCAAGCCACGAATGATGCCCCGCGACAGGGTGGTTTTGCCCATCCCCAGATTGCCTACAAGAAAAATCAGGCCATGGCCCTGGGTAACGCGGGCGATGCGTGCGCCAAAGTCGCTCATGGCCTGTTCATCGGCCAGGTACAGGGTTACTTCAGACACGGTGCATGCTCCTCCAACAACTGACGAATGGCTGGAATCAGATCACTGGCCGCCAGCCCACGGCCGAATTTGCCTTGTTGCATTCCGGCGTTGGCGTGCAGCCAGACCGCCAGACACGCGGCATCAAAAGCATCCATGCCTTGCGCGAGCAACGCGCCGGCCAATCCGGCCAATACATCGCCGAGACCGGCAGTGGCCATGGCCGGATGGCCCTGATGGCACAGCGCCAAGCGCCCGTCGGGATGGGCGATCAGGCTGCCGGCGCCCTTGAGCACCACGACAGCTGTATATTTTTTGCTCAGAGCCAACGCCGCAGCCGGACGATCAGCCTGCACCTCGGCAGTGCTGATCCCGAGCAAACGCGCAGCCTCACCCGGGTGCGGAGTGATCACGCAATCCTTGGGCAAGCTGACCAAACCGCTTGCCAGCAAGTTCAGCGCATCGGCGTCCCACACTTGCGGCAATGGCGCATTGGCCGCTGCGGACAGCAGACTGCGCCCCCAACCGGCCTGGCCCAATCCCGGCCCGACTACCAGCACCGAGACCTTATCCAGCAAACCCATCAACTGATTGGCCGAGGAAGTGCCGAGCACCATCGCTTCTGGCACTCGACTCAACGCGGCCGGCACATGCTCCGGACGGGTTGCCAGCGACACCATGCCGGTGCCGCTGCGCAAAGCGCTCTCACTGCTGAGCAGAATCGCCCCGCCGAAACCATGATCGCCACCGATCAGCAAGACATGCCCGAAACGGCCTTTGTGGGAGGTCGGCGCACGGGCGGGCAGCAGGGCAAGATTAGCGGCGTTGAGCCGTTTGGCTGCGACAGGTATGTCACGGAAGGTTTCGTCAGTGGCTTGCAGATCGTTAAATACCAACTCGCCGACGTGATCAGCTGCGTCACCAGTGAACTGTCCCAGCTTGAGGCCAATGAACGTCACGGTGAGATCCGCATGCACCGCATCGCCCAGCACGCGGCCGGTATCGGCGCAAAGTCCGGAAGGAATATCCACCGAGGCGACTGGTAGGCCGCTGGCATTGATCGCCGCAATCGCAGAGGCATACGGTTCGCGCACTTCGCCGCTCAGCCCAGTGCCGAGCAATGCGTCGAGGATGACTCCGCGTAACTCACCTTGAGCATTGACGGTAACGCCTTCGGCCAGTGCTTCGGCATGCGCCAGCGCAGCATCGCCCTTCAAGAGTCGCGGATCGCCGACAGCCCATACTCGCACTTGCCACCCGGCACGCAGCGCCAGCGCGGCCACCAGATATCCATCACCGGCGTTGTTGCCGTGCCCGGCCACCACTGTTAACTCGTGCGCTGCAGGCCATTGCCGGACCAGTGCGCGCCACATCGCATGGGCTGCGCGCTGCATCAATTCGAAGCCCGGCGTGCCGGCGGCGATCAGCCGCGCGTCGAGTGCTCGCACCTGGGCGGCGCGGTACAGCGCGTCGGGTAATTCATCTTTAGTGTGCGGCATGCGTCTTCCGGCTCCGATGTCTGGCAGAATTATACGCACCTCAGCTCCGGTTTCTCTCGCCTCATGTCCGCCATCACCACAGACCTGCCCGCCCTCGCCCAATCCATCAAGGACTGGGGCCGCGAGCTGGGCTTTCAACAAGTCGGCATCAGCGGTCTGGATCTGGCTGAACACGAGCAGCACCTGCAACGCTGGCTCGATGCCGGCTACCACGGCGAAATGGATTACATGGGTGCCCACGGCAGCAAACGCTCGCACCCCGAAGAACTGGTACCGGGCACCTTGCGCGTGGTTTCGCTACGCATGGACTACCTGCCGGGCGACACGCAAATGGCGCAACTGCTGGCCCAACCGGAAAAAGCCTACGTCTCGCGATATGCCTTGGGCCGCGATTACCACAAATTGATCCGTAAGCGTGTTCAACAATTGGCAGACAAGATCCAGTCCGAGATCGGCCCGTTCGGTTTCCGCGCCTTCGTCGACAGCGCGCCGGTGCTGGAAAAAGCCATCGCCGAACAGGCTGGCCTGGGATGGATCGGCAAAAACACCCTGGTGTTGAATCGCAAGGCCGGCAGCTATTTCTTCCTCAGCGAACTGTTTGTCGATCTGCCGTTGCCGGTGGACGAGCCGCACAGCACCGAACATTGCGGACGATGCACCGCGTGCCTGGACATCTGCCCGACCAATGCCTTCGTCGGCCCGTATGTGCTGGATGCACGGCGCTGCATTTCCTACCTGACCATCGAGTTGAAAAGCGCGATCCCGGAAGACTTGCGGCCGCTGATCGGCAATCGGGTGTTCGGCTGTGATGATTGCCAGATCTGCTGCCCGTGGAATCGCTTCGCAAGCCCCTCGAAAGAGAGCGACTTCAAGCCACGGCACAATCTGGACAACGCGGAGCTGGCCGAATTGTTCATGTGGGATGAGGACAAGTTTCTCAGCAGTACCGAGGGTTCGCCATTGCGCCGCGCCGGTTATGAACGCTGGTTGCGCAATCTGGCGGTGGGACTGGGCAATGCGCCGTCGAGCATTCCGGTGCTGGAAGCGCTTAAATCACGCCGCGATTACCCTTCGGATCTGGTTCGCGAGCACGTCGAATGGGCGTTGAAGCAACACGCCGAACGTTAATGCTCGTCGTTATACACAAACTTCGGCATTTCCCAATGAAAGCGAATCGCCAACAGCCGTAGCAGGAAGCCACCGAACAAAGTGATCAGAATCGCCTGCTCGCTCGGCACATTCAGATACAGGCAGAGCATGTAGCACCACGCGGCGGCGAACGAGACGCTGGCGTAGAGTTCGCGGCGGAAAATCAGCGGGATGTCGTTGCAGAAGATGTCGCGCAAGATGCCGCCGAACACCCCAGTGATCACACCACTGACCGAGGCGACGAGCATGCCGTGACCCATTTCCAGCGCCGTCATGCAGCCAATCAGGGTGAACGCCACCAGACCGACGGCGTCGAGCACCAGAAACAGCGAGCGCAGATGGCGCATCCAGCGTGCGGTGAACACGGTGAACATCGCCGCCACCGTCGTCAGCACCAGGTATTCCGGGTGTTTGACCCAAGTCAGCGGGTAGTGCCCGAGCAGCACATCGCGCACCGAGCCGCCGCCTAGAGCAGTGACGCAGGCGATCAACACCACACCAAACCAGTCCATGCCGCGCCGGCCCGCAGACAGGGCGCCAGTCATGGCTTCAGCGGTAATGGCAACGAGGTAGAGCATCAGCAACATGGTGGCGGTCCTTGCAGGAAGGCGCGCAGTCTACTCACTTCGCCATCGCACCAAAAGGGCGCGCGATGGTGAAGTTCGCCGATGTCAGAACTTGATGAAATGCTTGCGGTAATGCTGCAGTTCGGCGATGGATTCGCGAATGTCGTCCAGCGCCAAGTGGGTGCTACCCTTCTTGAAGCTGTCACGCACGTCCGGCGCCCAGCGTGCGGCCAGCTCTTTGAGCGTGGACACGTCGAGGTTGCGGTAGTGGAAGTAGCTTTCCAGCGCCTTCATGTGCGTATAAAGGAAGCGTCGATCCTGACAGATGCTGTTGCCGCAAATCGGCGACTTGCCCTTCGGCACCCACTTCTCGAGAAACGCGATGGTTTCGGCTTCGGCTTCGGCCATGGTCACGCGGCTGTCGCGCACGCGCTGGGTCAGGCCGGAGTTGCCGTGGGTGCGGGTGTTCCATTCATCCATACGCGCGAGCACTTCGTCGCTGTGGTGAATCGCGATGACCGGACCTTCGGCGAGGGTGTTCAGATCGCTGTCGGTGACGATAGTGGCCATCTCGATGATGACGTCATTTTCCGGATCCAGACCGGTCATTTCCAGGTCGATCCAGATCAGATTCTGCGGGTTTGGCATGTTTCGGCTCCTGAGCAATGCTGCGCAGTTTAGCTTAGGCAGGTGCCCGGGCGTGCTAAACTCGCGGCCGTTTTACCTAATCGCTGCATTATTCATACGGAACACCCATGGCCAAACGCCAACTCAATCGACGTCAAAACTGGCGTATCGAAAAAATTCAGGGCGAGCGCGCCGCCCGCGCCGCCAAACGCGAGTCCTCGGCTGTTGAAGCCCTTGAGGGCGGCGATCTGGGCCCGGAACAAACCGGCCTGGTGATCGCGCACTTCGGTGTGCAGGTCGAAGTCGAAGCCATTGACGGCGATCAGGCCGGCCAGGTCTTCCGCTGCCACTTGCGCGCCAACCTGCCGGCGCTGGTAACCGGCGACACCGTGGTCTGGCGTGCCGGCAACCAGGGCATCGGGGTGATCGTCGCGCAACTGCCGCGCACCACCGAGCTGTGCCGCCCGGACAGCCGTGGTCAGCTCAAGCCGGTTGCGGCCAACGTCGACATGATCGTCATCGTCTTCGCCCCGCTGCCCGAGCCGCATGCCAACCTGATCGACCGCTATCTGGTCGCGGCCGAACACGCCGGCATCCGCCCGTTGCTGCTGCTGAACAAATTCGACCTGATCGACGAACAGAATGCCCCGGCGCTAAATGCCTTGCTCGCGGTCTACCGCACGCTCGGCTACCCGGTGCTGGAAGTCTCCGCGCACCACGGCGACGGCATGGAGCAGCTGCAGAAGCAGCTCGACGGACGCATCAGCGTGTTCGTCGGCCAGTCCGGTGTCGGCAAGTCATCGCTGGTCAACAGCCTGCTGCCGGAAGTCGAAACCCGTGTCGGCCCGCTGTCCGAACTGTCCGGCCAGGGCACGCACACCACGACCACTGCGCGCTTGTTCCACTTCCCGGGTGGCGGTGAACTGATCGACTCCCCGGGTATCCGCGAGTTTGGTCTGGGTCACGTGAGCCGCGCCGATGTCGAGGCCGGTTTCATCGAGTTCGATGATCTGCTCGGCACCTGCCGCTTCCGCGACTGCAA
The DNA here is from genome assembly GCF_048822895.1 of Pseudomonas sp. P4795. Taxonomy (NCBI): domain Bacteria; kingdom Pseudomonadati; phylum Pseudomonadota; class Gammaproteobacteria; order Pseudomonadales; family Pseudomonadaceae; genus Pseudomonas; species Pseudomonas sp. P4795. The sequence continues at coordinate 200,827 of NZ_JBMFBT010000005.1, forward strand.
ACATGATCGCGAACCAGGTTGTGCGCTGCTCAAGGCCCTCGAAGATGGCCGTGTGCAGCAGCAGCGGATGAACAGCTATCGGTCGATTATTGCCAGCCTTGGTGATAACGGATATTGAGTCGGAGCGCTCCCCCGAGGGGACTGGATTCAGACACAAAAAAGCCGCGATCATCTCGCGGCTTTTTTTCGCCTCAGGAAACGCTCGCCGGCGGTTTCGGCGCTACGACCTTCGGCTCAGGCTTCTGAAACGCATACAGATGCTGACGCACTATCCCGCCGGGCAACTCCTTGCCAAACACGCCATAACGCACCGGCCACTCCTTCGGTGGCAGCTTGAACGTGCCGAACAGCATGTCCACCAGTGGCGTGTGGATCGCGTAGTTCTTGTAGATGTAATCCTTGTGCCGCGCGTGGTGCCAATGGTGATAGCGCGGCAGCACGATCACGTAGTTCAGCCAGCCGCCATCAATCCGCACGTTGGCGTGGGCCAGTACTGCCTGCACGCCGACGAGGATTACATAGGCATTCAATGCTTGCGGCGCGAAGCCCAGCAGCATCAACGGCACCAGCACGCCGGTTCGGGTCAGCAGGATTTCAATGAAATGCACGCGCGAACCGGCGAGCCAGTCCATGTGCGTGCTCGAGTGATGCACGGCGTGCACGCGCCACAGCCACGGCACCACGTGATAGAGGCGATGCAGCCAGTATTGGCCAAGGTCGGCCACCAGCACCGCGAGGAAAAATTGCAGCACAATCGGCAAGCTCTGCACGCTCGCCTGCAAGTCCGGCGACATCGCCCAACCGGCGACGTAACTCGACGATGCGGTAATGAAGATCAGGATGAATTGCACCAGCATGTGGCTGACGAAAAAGTAGGTCAGATCGGTGCGCCAGTGTGGGCGCAGGATGTTTTGCTGGGGATCCTTGGAGTAGAGCTTTTCCAGCGGAATGAAGACGATGGCCGACACCAGCAAGGCCAGGACGAACCAGTCCAGCCCCAGCGAATAAGGCGTCTGGCCGATCGCGTTGATCTGCACATCGGTGCCGCCGAGAAATACCGCCAGGCCCGATGCAACCAACCCGGTGATCCCCAGGCGTTTGCGCTTGTTCAGCAGAATGTTCAGCGTGCCGAGGCTGAACGACAGCACCAGCCCGAGCAGCAAGGTCGTGCGCGCGAACTGCTCGTCGTAGATCTTGCGCAGTTCGGCAGTGGTCAGCCACTCAGGGAACAGAAAACACAACACCGCCAGCAGGCTCAACAGGCCGAGAGTCGCGGAGATATAGCCGCTGACCCGCCCCTCACCGAATTTGAAAGGCGCGTTGCCATGCCGCTGAAAATAAGACTTGAGTCTTTCCATTACTGATCTTCCATGATTCAAAGAAACGTTGTGCAGTGAGTGACGCAGGCACACACAAAAAAGCCACGAATGTCGTGGCTTTTTTGCGGGTTATTGCTTGGGCGGTTCAGCCGGTTTCGCTGGGTCACCCGGCTTCGGCGCCGCGTCGTCGAACAGGTTCAGTCGTTCGCGCAGCTCGTGCGCCGGCACCGGTTGCTGATCCGCCGGCAAGGCGTTCGGGTCGACTGGCGCGGCCGGAGCGGCGCCGTTTTGGCCTTCTTCTGCCGGCTTCGCTGCGTCGGCGCCTTGTGCACCTTCGATGGCCGCCTGAGCCTTTTTGGTCAGTACCACTATGTCGATGCGGCGGTTGACCGGGTTGAACGGGTTTTCCTTGTCGAACAGTGCCGACGAGGCGTAACCGACAACACGCGCCACTTGCGAATCAGGATAACTGCCGGCAATCAACGCACGCCGTGCAGCGTTGGCACGGTTGGCCGAGAGTTCCCAGTTACCGAAATCGCCGCTGCCGGTGTAAGGCTTGGCATCGGTGTGGCCGCTGATGCTGATCTTGTTCGGCACTGCTTTGATGGTGTCCGCCATGGCCAGCAGGATGTCTTCGAAGTACGGTTTCAGGCGTGCGGAACCCGAGTCGAACATCGGCCGGTTTTCCGCGTCCATGATCTGGATGCGCAAGCCGTTCGGGGTGATTTCGAACAGGATCTGATCCTTGAACTTCTGCAGTTGCGGGTTCTCGTCGACCTTGTTCTGCAATTCTTGCAGCAGCAGTTCCAGGCGTTCCTTCTCGACCATTTCGGCCATGCCTTCGACTTGCTCGGTATCGACCGTGACCTTGTCCGGTTGCGGCTGGGACTTCACCTCAGGGTTGAGGGTGTTTTCCGGCGCCAGGGTCGGCGTGCCGCCCAGATCGATGATGTACGGCGTGCCGCTCTCGGAGAAACCGACCGGGTCTTTGAAGTAGCCGGCGATAGCGATCTTCTGTTCCGGGGTCGCGGTGGACAGCAGCCACAACACCAGGAAGAACGCCATCATCGCCGTGGCGAAGTCGGCGAAGGCGATTTTCCACGCCCCGCCGTGATGCCCGGCAGCAATGCGCTTGACGCGCTTGATGATTATCGGCTGGTTATTTTCCATGACTTAGCGACCGCGAACCGCTTGTTCCAGCTCGGCGAAGCTTGGACGGTGCGCCGGGTACAGAACCTTGCGCCCGAACTCGACAGCCAGCGACGGCGGCATGCCGGAGGCCGAAGCTACCAGGGAAGCTTTAATAGCTTCGTACACGTTCAGCTCTTCCTTGGCATCGTGCGCCAGGGAATGCGCCAACGGGCCGAAGAAACCGTAAGCCGCGAGAATACCGAAGAAGGTACCAACCAGTGCCGCACCTACGTGCAGACCGATGGATTTCTGATCGCCTTCACCCAGGGAGGCCATGGTCACCACGATACCCAGTACCGCCGCAACGATACCGAAACCGGGCATGGCGTCGGCAATGCCGTTGACCGCGTGGGAAGGATGCTCGAGATCTTCCTTGAGGCTGTACAGCTCCATGTCGAACAAGCCTTCCAGCTCGTGCGGAGCCATGTTGCCGGACGACATGATGCGCAGGTAATCGCAGATGAACGCGGTCATACGTTCGTCCTTGAGCACTGCCGGGTACTTGGCGAAGATCGGGCTCGCGGCGGCATCTTCGATGTCGCCCTCGATGGCCATCATGCCTTCGCGACGGCTCTTGTTGAGGATCTCGTAGATCAGACCCAGCACTTCCAGGTAGAACGTGTGGCTGAAACGCGAACTGAACATGCTCAGGGATTTCTTGAGCACGTGCATCGTCATATAACTGGGGTTGGCCTGGAGGAAAGCGCCAAGCGCGGCACCGCCGATGATCAACACCTCGAAAGGCTGGATCAGGGCGGCAATCTTGCCGTGGGAAAGCACGTATCCGCCGAGCACGCTCGCGAATACGACGATGATGCCGATAATTTTAGCCATAGGTAGAAAGTACTTATTTAAGTCGGGTTCAAGGTCATATTCGGAAGTTAAAAAATCTCTTCTTCTACTTATCGGCAAAACTGCGCCAGACTATAGCCAGTTCAGGCGAAAAGCCAATTTAGCCCGTGCCGGGCGCGTCTACAGCAGATGAAGATCCCGTCCAGACATGGCTAATGAAACGAACGTCCCACACCCGACACCGACCACGCTCGAAGGCTGGGTCAAGCTGCTCGACAGTGTTCACTTGCCAGTGCCGCAAGAAGCGCATGACCGGGTTTGCCGGGCAATCCGCGATGACCGCAGCTCGCTGCGCGACATCGCCGATCTGATGCAGGACAGCCCAGCGCTAGCCTTGAGCATCATCCGTGAGGCCAATCGTCACACCCACGGCAGCAGGAGCGAACCGGCGGAAAACCTTGAAGTGGCGATCAATCGCCTCGGTCTGGCGCGCACCGAAGAGCTGCTCGCACGCCTGCCTGCTGAACCCAACAAACAGATTCCCCAAGCCCTGCGCCAATTGCAGATGATCAGCCAGCACGCCACGCAACAGGCCAACGGTTTTTTCGCCAGTCGCCTGGCGCGGCTGTGGCAGGACATTCATTGGGGCAGCTTGCTGTTTCTCTCGCCGCTGTGGCCATTGGCGCTGACCCACCCCAAGCTGCTCGAAGAATGGGAGCTGCGGGTTATCCACAAGGGCGAATCGGCGCACACGGTCGAGAAGCAACTGTTTGGCGTGCGTCTGCTGAAGATCGCCGAGGCGCTGGTGGATATTTGGCGTCTGCCGATCTGGGTCCAGCAAGGCTACAAACTGTTGCTCAGCGAACAACGGGAACTGGTCAAAGTCCTGCGCATCGCCCGGGATGTCGATCACCCGTTGCGCCAGCAAAATCGCCTTGACGACGACCCGACCCTGCGCCGCTGGCTCAATCAGCCGGCCAACACTGTGCTGCTGGCCAACGGTCTGGCGCTGTCGGCGCAACAGGCGTGGGACAGTCCGCACAGTGAGCGCTGGCAATACCTGACCAGCCTTTATCTGCAAATCTCGATGGATGAGGTGCAACAACAGTTGCACCAGCAAGCTGCCAACAGCGCCCGTCAGCACGCCATGCCGGACCTGTGGCACCCGGCGGTTGCGCTGCTGTGGCCGTTGGGTGTTCGACGCCTGCCCGCCGGGATGTTGCCCGCTGCCGCGCCGACTGCCGACGATTTGAGCGCGTGGCGCAAGCAATGCGCCGAACTGCTGGCCGAGCCAAGCCGCTTCACCAATGCCATGAGCCTGACCGTCGCTGCGCGCGATGCACTGGTCGCCAGCGGCATGCGCCGCGTGATGATCCTGATGGCCGACCGCACCCATTCCAATCTGCGCGTGCATCAAACCTCGGGTTTGCCCAAGGACGCTGCGGCGCTGAATTTTGTCGTCAGCCAGAGCAAGGTCCTGCAACGGCTGCTTGCACAACAGGCGCAGGTACGGATCAACCCCGAGAACAACGCCCAGTTTTCCGCACTGCTGCCGCCGAGCCTGCGTACGCTGTTTCGTGGCGAGCATCTGTTTCTGCGCTCACTGGTCAATAACGGTCGAGTGATCATGATCGTGGTTGCCGATCAGGGCGGCGGGCCGTTTGCCGACATCAGCGTGCAAGCCTTCGGCAAAACCGCTCAGTGCATCGAGAAAGCCCTGCACAGCTTTAGCCAGCGCGGCCAATGACAGCTACAATCGTTCCCCTTTGTGCTCTGGAGACCTCACATGTCTGACTTCTCTGGCCTGTCGCTGGTGATCGAGCCGAGCGACCTGCTCGCGCGCCTCGACGCCCGCAACCTGATTCTGGTGGATCTGACCAGCCCGGCGCGCTATGCCGAAGGGCATATTCCCGGCGCGCGGTTTGTCGACCCCAAGCGCACCCAGCTCGGCCAGCCGCCGGCGCCGGGTTTGCTGCCGAGCAAGGAAAAACTCGAAGAACTGTTCGGCGAACTCGGCCATCACAAGGACGCGGTCTACGTGGTCTATGACGACGAGGGCGGCGGTTGGGCCGGGCGTTTCATCTGGCTGCTCGACGTGATCGGTCACGACAAATATCACTACATCGACGGTGGTCTGCCGGCATGGCTGGCGGAAGGTTCGCCGATGTCGATCCAGATTCCTCCTGCGGTTGGCGGCCCCGTAGCCCTGACCCTGCACGACGAACCGACCGCCACCCGCGAATACCTGCAAAGCCGTCTCGGCGCCGCCGATCTGGCGATCTGGGATGCGCGCGGGCCACTGGAATACTCCGGCGAGAAAGTCCTCGCGGCCAAGGCCGGACACATTCCCGGAGCAGTCAATTTCGAATGGACGGCGGGCATGGATCAGGCGCGTCAATTGCGCATCCGCAGCGACATGCCGCAGATCCTCGAGAAACTCGGGATCACCAAGGACAAAGAAATCATTACCCACTGCCAGACCCATCACCGGTCCGGTTTCACTTATCTGGTGGCCAAATCCCTCGGTTATCCGCGGGTCAAGGGCTACGCCGGTTCCTGGGGCGAATGGGGCAACCACCCCGACACGCCCGTCGAGCTTTAAGGATTTTTAAGGACAGTCATGAAAGAGCGTTTGTTTATCATCAGCCAATACCTGCTGCCGCATCACCTGCTGTCGCGCCTCGCCGGCTGCGTTGCCGAGTGTCGCGTGCGCTGGTTCAAGAATGCCTTCACCACCTGGTTCGCCAAGCGCTATCAAGTGGACATGTCGCTGGCGCTGGTTGAAGACGTGACGGCTTACGAGCACTTCAACGCCTTCTTCACTCGCGCACTGAAAGACGGCGCACGTCCACTCGACCAGACGCCGGGCGCGATCCTCAGCCCGGCCGACGGCGCAATCAGCCAGCGCGGCCCGATCGAACACGGGCGGATCTTCCAGGCCAAGGGCCACAGCTTCAGCGTGCTCGAACTGCTCGGCGGTGATGCGGCAAATGCCGCGCCGTTCATGGGTGGCGAGTTTGCGACTGTTTATCTGTCGCCGAAGGACTATCACCGCGTGCACATGCCGCTGGCCGGCACCCTGCGCGAAATGGTCTACATCCCGGGCCGGATCTTCTCGGTGAACAAGACCACCGCGGAAAACGTCCCGGAACTGTTCGCGCGCAACGAGCGTGTGGCGTGCATCTTCGACACCGAGCGTGGGCCGATGGCCGTGGTGCTGGTGGGCGCGATGATCGTGGCGTCGATTGAAACCGTGTGGGCCGGGCTGGTCACGCCGCCGAAGCGCGAACTGAAAACCTTCCGCTATGACGAAGCTGCGCGTGCGCCGATTCATCTGGAAAAAGGTGCGGAGCTGGGGCGCTTCAAGTTGGGTTCGACCGCGATCGTGCTGTTCGGGCCGGATCAAGTGAAATGGGTTGAAGAACTGGGCGCAGGTGCGCCAGTACAAATGGGTCAAGCCTTGGCACTGCCAACCGCGTGAACCTGTTGATCCGCCCCGGCGCACGTCTGCGCAGGGGCGGACACGACCTGAGTGGCGCCGTTACTCTATCTGCCCACGGAAGCCGATTGGCCCTTCGTTGGCGTAGGTATTGGTGCCGCTGAGGTTTTTCCCGCCGTCACTCGAGGTGACGCTCAACGCGATAACGTTCTGGTTATCCCGCCCGCCGATCACCCACTTGCCGCCCGGATGCCATGGAGCATCGTTGCCGCCCCACTGATTCTCGACCGTGTACTGGTTCTGGCCGGTGCGTTGCGCCTTGAAGCCAATGGGACCTTCGCCGGCGTAAGTCATGGTGCCGGTGAAGCTTTTGCCGCCATCGCCAGACTTGATGTCAATCGCGACGACTTTCTGGTTATCCCGCGCGCCCAGCACCCAGTCTCCACCCGGATGCCAAGGTGCCGAACTACCGCCCCATTGATTTGCCACTACGTATTTAGACATGAACCTCATCTCCTTGAAGTTTTCCGAAACCTGCCCGAAGTAGCGGCAGGCCGTGCAACCGTGCGTTTCCGATCGCACGCCTGAAAGCCTAGTAGCGCTCGCCGACTGGCATCCGGCCAGCAGACCAACGGTTAGAATGTCTTACAAGATCCGGCGAACCAGACCACAACTGCTAGAGTTTCCAGCAATGCCCAATTCGCCGCCGGAGCCTTGCACGGCATGAGTGAGCCTAAATTCCAACCCGCGCTACGCGCCCCCACTCCGACGCAGTTGCGCCTGTCTTTCTGTGAAGCTAGCCCGCGCGACCTCAAGCGCTGGATCGCCCAACTGCCCAAGGCCAACATCGGCGAAACCGCGCGCCAGCTCTACCAGGGGCTGGGCGAACTCAATCAACTGCTCACGCCTAGCGCTAATCGCCTGCACTTACTCGAACTGCTCAGGCCCGAGGTGTATTACGTCTGCCAGCATCTGGAGCGGCATTTTTTGCATCAGGCGATCGTGCTCGACGAGCGCTCGCGCAAGATCAGTAACCTGTGTCAGGCGCTGCAAAGTCATCTGGCGATTGGCTACAAGCAGATCGTCATGCGCATTGCGCCGAAGTACTCCAAAGACCGCGCAACGTTGGTAAGTGAGGCGCTGCAACGCGCGGCGCATGCGCTCAAGGGCCAACTGGTGCGCGCCACTCAGCTATATACCTCAGCGCCGGAGCATCTGTGGCTTGAGCTGCATCAGTTGTATCGCACAGCATGCGGTTTGCAGCTGCAACATCGCCGGGTGCGCGACGAGTTGGCCAGCCTGAGCGGCGAACTGAGCCTCGAACAAACCTATATCGCCGCCCTGCTGCTCGGCAGTGCGCGCTGCAATCAACTACGGCAGAACCAGATCGCGCGCCTCGCCGAAGTGCTGGAACCGTGGAGTGGCTGGCTCAAGCTGTATCCGGGCAATCCAGGTGACGGCTTGTTCGCCATTTCGTGGGAGATCGATGCAGGTCCGCGTTATCGCAGCATGTTCCGCAGCGAGCAGTTGCCGGGGTTGCTCGGTTTCGATCCGCAGCCGCTGGTGAATGCCATCGAAGCGCATTTATTGCATCAGGACACGACTACGCCGCTGCCAGTGCCGAATGGCCTGAGCCTCGACACCCTGCAACACCTGCACGCGACTTGGGGTCAGGCCGCCGAGCGCAGTTTTCAGCGCACCGTCGGCCAGGGCAGTCTGACCGTGTGTGTCGGCATGAGCGCCCTGCACTTCTACCTCGGCGGCGAACGCAGCTTCAGCGACATGCTCAAACATCCCGGCGCCCGCCCCGCGAACTTCAGCCAAACGGTGACCCAAGGTGAAAAGGACAGTTGGAGTCAAGCGTTCGACGCCGCGCCGCAGAGCAAAACCGATGAGTTTTTGCCCTACGAAGAAATTCAGTACGAACAACTGATCGACAACGAAGGCAACGCCGACAGCCCGGCGCACTATCCGACCTATGCCTTGCCGGTGATCAATCACAGCCCCGGCGGGTATTGCGTGGGTTGGCCGAACGAAGTACCGGCCGAATTGCAGGCCGGGGAAATGCTCGGGATTCAGGACACGGTCAGTCAGGGCTGGAGCATTGCCGTGGTGCGCTGGATTCGTCAGGTGCGCGGTGGCGGGACGCAAATGGGTATCGAACTGGTGGCACCGCATGCCCAGCCCTGCGGGTTGCAGCTTGTGCGGTCGAGGGATGATCACAGTCAGTACTTACGGGGTTTGTTGTTGCCGGAGATTAGTGCGATTGACTTGCCGGCGACGTTATTAGCGCCACGTTTGCCGTTTCAGGAGGGCAGTAAGGTGTTGATCAATACGCTAGGAGAGGAGCACCGCGCGGGGCTGGATCGACGGGTGTCGAGCACGCACAGTTTCAATCAGTTCGCCTATCGCTCACTGGAGGCCGCGCAGAATGGCGCGAGCGCGGAGGATTTTGATTCGTTGTGGAAATCACTTTAAAAGCAAAAGATCGCAGCCTTCGGCAGCTCCTACAGGAGAAACAGACATCTCTTTGTAGGAGCTGCCGCAGGCTGCGATCTTTTGATCTACAAATTACAGCTGTCCGTCACGATCGCGGAAACCCAGCAGATACAGCACGCCATCCAGCCCCAAGGTCGAAATCGCCTGCTTCGCCGACTGCTTGACCAGGGGCTTGGCGCGGAACGCCACACCCAACCCGGCAATCGCCAACATCGGCAGATCATTCGCACCGTCGCCGACCGCGATGGTCTGCTCCAGACGCAAGCCTTCCTTGTGCGCCAGCTCTCTCAGCAGATCAGCCTTGCGCTGTGCATCGACAATCGGCTCCACCGCGACGCCCGTGACCTTGCCATCGACCACTTCCAGTTCATTGGCGAACACATAGTCAATGCCGAGTTTGGCCTGCAATTGCTTGGCGAAATAGGTGAAGCCGCCGGACAGGATCGCCGTCTTGTAACCGAGGCGCTTGAGTTCGGCGAACAGGGTTTCCGCACCTTCGGTCAAACGCAGCGACGCGCCAATCGAATCGAGCACGCCGACGTCGAGGCCTTTGAGCAGCGCCAGACGTTCTTTGAAACTGGCACGGAAATCCAGTTCGCCGGCCATGGCGCGCTCGGTGATTTCCGAGACCTGGTCGCCGACGCCAGCAGCTTTGGCCAGTTCGTCGATGACCTCGGCTTCAATCAGGGTCGAGTCCATGTCGAATACCGCCAGACGCCGGTTGCGGCGGAACAGCGAATCTTCCTGAAAGGCGATATCGACATTCAATTCCTGGGCAACACTGAGAAATTCGGCACGCAGCGCCTGCGGATCGGCCGCTTCGCCACGCACGGAAAACTCGATGCAGCCTTTGCCCTGGTCAGCCGGAGTGTCGAGCGGCATGCGTCCCGACAAACGGTCGATATGATCGATGTTCAGCCCGTATTTGGCGGTGATCGAACTCACGGCCTGCAGCTGGCCGGCAGTTACTTTGCGCGTCAGCAGGGTGACGATGTGACGCTTTTTGCCTTGATTGCCCACCCATTGCTGGTAATCCTCTTCGGACACCGGGGTGAAGCGCACTTGCTGATCCAGCTCGTAGCCCTTGAACAGGATATCCTTGAGCACCGACTTGCCTTGCTCGGAGTCGGGGATTTCCACGAGGATGCCAAACGACAAGGTGTCGTGAATTACCGCCTGACCGATGTCGAGGATGTTCACACCACCCTGAGCCAGAACGCCGGTAATGGCCGCAGTCAGACCCGGACGGTCGACTCCCGTGATGTTAATCAGGACGATTTCGCGCAACGCGCACCCCCGCAACTGGAAAAAAACCGCATTCTACCCACTTTCAGTGACCATCGGGCACCGCCAGCGCTTTGCCGGTCTAGGGCCTGTCGCTATACTGCGCGTCAACTTCACGGACAAGAGCCGAGCTCAGTGAACCGGCCCACGCCAGTTAAAACCGATAACTTCTTTCTGCTGATCTTCCGTGCACTGCGTCATCGCCGTGTGCCGATTGCATTACGCATTGCCAGCCATAACGTGATCCTGGTCGCTCTGGCCCTGGTGATCTATGCCTGCGTGATGGGCTTGCAGTTCAAGCAGGCCATGCACGAGCAGGCCGATGCGCTGGGCGAAAGCCTGACCACGCAGACCGCCACCTCCGCCACTGAGCTGCTGGTGTCCAACGACATCCTCAGCCTCAACGTGCTGCTCAACAACCTGACCAAGAACAAGTTGGTGGCCCACGCCGCCATCTATAGCGTGGATAACCGCATCCTCGCCGAATCCGGTCAGCGCCCCAAGCACAGCCTGCTGGGCGAAGCCGAGGGCATGTACGAGAGCAAGATCACTTTTCAGGACGTGACTGCCGGGCAACTGCGCATCAGCCTGGACATGGATCAGTTCCAGCAGCCGATGACCATCAGCCTGCAAAGCATGGGCATCCTCAGTGCGATTCTGTTGGCACTGTCGCTGGCCTTGAGCCTGCGTCTGGGCCGGCACATCTCGACGCCGCTGCTGCAATTGCGCGTCTGGCTGCGGCGGATCGACGAACACACACCGGGTATCGAACGTCAGGACGAAATCGGCGATCTTGCCCGTCAGTTGCACGCCAGCTACGCCCCGGAGCCGGCTGTAGTAGAGCCCGAGCCGGAACCGGAATTCGAAGATGACGACGTCGAGCCGGAATTCGAAGTGCGCAACCTGCGCGATCCGAGTTTCGACGAGAGCCGCCCGCTGGCCGCGAAGAAGCCTGCACCGCGGCATGTGGTCAGCACCGTTGAGGACGACGATGACGAAGACCCGTTCGCCGATCTGCGCGACGAGTCGCTAAACAGCACGCCGCAACCGGCTGTGCGCCGCCCGACCCCAAGCGTGCCGCAACACACGGCGGTGCTGGCGGTGCAACTGGGTTCGCAGGAGCAACTGCGCCGTCTGCCGCGCGCACGCCTGGATGAGTTGCAGGAGCGTTATCGCGACTGCCTGGAACAGGCTGCTTCGCTGTATCAGGGCGAGATCGAAACCCTGAACGACGGCAGCACGCTGATGCTGTTCCACACCGAAGACAGCGGCGACGATTACCTGACCAACGCGATTTGCTGCGGCGAACTGCTGCGGGCGCTGGGCCATCAGTTGCAGATCGAAGTCGCGGACAGCGGCATTACCCTGCAATTGCAGTTGGGCCTGACCCTTGGCGATGAGCTGTTTGGCATGAGTCAGATCGACCTGCTGCTGACTGACTCGGCGCAGGATGCCCTGGCGCTGTCGCAACACAGCCGCAATCTGCTGCTGGTCGAACGCAAGATCGGTGACGACGCGCTGATCCGTCAGCGTGCGCGAATCCGGCCGATTGCCAGCCCTGAAGGCGCTTGCTGCGTGGAGCGGTTGATGGAGCCTTATCCGTCGATGCTCGAGCGGCAGTTGGCGCGGATGCACGAGCGCCGGGCCTAAGCCTTAGCCCAGATGCCAAAAGCCCGCAGACAAGCGATTGTCTGCGGGCTTTTTTGTTGCCTGTTGAAAAGTTCGCTGCCTTCGGCAAGTGACATCGCGCCATGTAGGAGCTGCGGCACGCTGCGATCTTTTGACCTTGACTCCAAGACCACAGATCAAAAGATCGCAGCCTCGTTTCACTCGACAGCTCCTACAAGGGGCGGGCGTACGCAGAGACAACAAAGCCCGCACAAGGCCGGGCTCTGGTTTGACTCGATTAACGCTAGAAGCGAAACACTTCCATATCCGTGCGAATCGGCGAAGCCATCGGGATCTTCGGCTGTTTCTCGGCTCCCGCCGCTGGCGCTGCCGGTTTCGGTGCCGATTTACGTGGGGCTTCAGCAATTGGAGGCTGATTGGCCAACGGCTTCAGCGCCACCGACAACTGCTCGGCCAGACGCTGCAACAATGCGCCTTGCGCCTGAACCTGAGCCGCCGTTGTACCGGCATGCTGCTCCTGCAAATGGATAATGCGGTTATCGCGCACCTTTCCACGACGATCGATCAAGCGCCACTGCGCGTCGAGAATCGCCGGTTGCTTCTGGCCCGAATCCAGACGCGTGATCGTCAGCAATACCTGCACATCCGGAGTGAATCCCGGCGTAGCCGGCGACAGCACAACACGTTGGCTGTCCAGATGACCAGCCACCTGACGCAGCAACAGCTGATCGATATCCGACGACAGGCTACCCGCCCAACGACCGTCCATCGAAGCTTGCAAACTGCCGTCCGGCTGACGCTGCAACAGGGTTTCGCGTTGCAGATAATCGGCCAATACCACTGGCCCCAACAAAACCGCCATGCCCGCGCTTTGCGCAGGCTGAACCGGACTTCCGCTGTCCAGTTGATACAGCGACACCGGCTGGTGAACGCTGCAACCCGCCAGGCCAAGAACGCCAGCGAGCAAAAAAACAAGTGGAAGGCGCAGCGCAGTCATCATCCCGTCCAGGTGGCCGCCACAGAGCTGACCACAGTGAAAATACTCAATAAATATGAAGAACGCTCGGCCACGCCGGCGCTTGAAAGGCCATATCATCCGTGAATATGCGTTCCGACTCCAGCGCCAAAGCGTCGATCTACGCGTTAAATCGTAGATCGAGCCGTCTAGGACGCCTGATTGAGGTTTTCGACGAGCAGCGCATCGACTCGCTGGAAGCCACGCGGGAGTTTATTACCACGTCGACCGCGCTCACCTTTGTAGTGTTCGAGGTCGTCGGCCTTCAGCGACAAGGTACGTTTGCCGGCCTGCAGCACCAGCGTGGCACCTTCCGGCAGGACCGCGATGTCCGTGACATATTCCTCGCGACTGGCCACCCGCTCACCGGAAATACCGATGATCTTGTTGCCTTTGCCCTTACCTAGTTGTGGCAGGTCGCTGATTTTGAAGATCAGCAGGCGACCTTCGGTCGTGACCGAAGCCAGCCAGTTGTGCTCACGGTCAGCCACTGGGCGCGGCGCAATCACTTTGGCGTTGTTCGGCAGGCTCAACAGGGCTTTACCCGCCTTGTTTTTGGCTTGCAGATCTTCGCCTTTAACCACGAAGCCGTAACCGGCGTCGGAGGCGATCACGTACAACGAGTCCTCTTCCGGCATCAATACGCACTCGAACGTCGCGCCCGGCGGCGGCGTCAGACGACCGGTCAAAGGCTCGCCCTGACCGCGTGCCGAAGGCAGGGTATGAGTGGCCAGCGAGTAACTGCGGCCCGTGGAGTCGATGACCACGGCGGACTGATTGGAGCGCCCCGCCGCCGAGGTCTTGAAGCCGTCACCGGCCTTGTACGACAGGCCAGTGGCGTCGATTTCGTGGCCCTTGGCCGAGCGGATCCAGCCTTTTTCCGAGAGCACAACGGTAACTTTCTCGTTCGGTAGCAGGTCATGCTCGGTCAGTGCTTTGGCTTCGGCACGTTCGACGATTGGCGAACGACGGTCGTCGCCGTAGGTTTCGGCGTCCTTGATCAGTTCGGTGCGCACCAGTTTCTTCAGCTTGGCTTCGCTGCCCAGCAGGGCTTGGAGTTTGGCTTGTTCCTTGAGCAGTTCATCCTGCTCGCTGCGCAGCTTCATTTCTTCCAGTCGTGCCAACTGACGCAGACGGGTTTCAAGAATGTATTCGGCCTGGATATCGCTGAGGGCGAAACGCGCGATCAGCGCGCTTTTCGGATGTTCCTCGGTACGGATCAGGTGGATCACCTCATCCAGGTTGAGGTAAGCAATCAGCAAACCGTCCAACAGGTGCAGGCGGCGCTCGACCTTGTCGAGGCGGAATTGCAGGCGGCGGCGCACGGTCTGTACCCGGAATTCCAGCCACTCGACCAGCAACGCGCGCAGATTTTTCAGCTGCGGCTTGCCGTCCAGACCGATGATGTTGACGTTGACCCGGTAGGTCGACTCCAGCTCGGTACTGGCGAACAAATGCTGCATCAGCGCTTCATGATCGACCCGGCTATTGACCGGAATGATCACGATGCGGCACGGGTTTTCGTGGTCGGATTCATCCCGCAGGTCAGCGATCTGCGGCGCTTTCGACGGTTTGGCCTGCATCAGAGCGGCGATTTGCTCGAGCACTTTGGCCCCGGAGACCTGATGCGGCAGCGCAGTGACGATGATGTCGCCGTCCTCGACGTGGTACACGGCGCGCATGCGCACCGAGCCCTTGCCGGTTTCGTACATCTTCAGCAGGTCAGCGCGCGGGGTGATGATTTCCGCTTCGGTCGGATAATCCGGGCCTTGAATATGTTCGCAAAGCTGTTCGACCGTGGCTTTCGGCTCATCGAGCAGACGCACGCACGCAGTGGCGACTTCGCGCAGGTTGTGCGGCGGCACGTCGGTGGCCATACCGACCGCGATGCCAGTGGTGCCATTGAGCAGGATATTCGGCAAACGTGCCGGCAACACCAGTGGTTCCTGCAGGGTGCCGTCGAAGTTCGGCCCCCAGTCTGCAGTGCCTTGGCCGAGCTCGCTGAGCAGCACTTCGGAATAACGCGACAGGCGCGCTTCGGTGTAACGCATGGCGGCGAAAGACTTGGGATCGTCCGGCGCACCCCAGTTGCCCTGGCCGTCGACCAGCGTGTAGCGATAGCTGAACGGCTGGGCCATCAGCACCATCGCTTCGTAGCACGCCGAGTCACCGTGCGGGTGGAACTTGCCGAGCACGTCGCCGACGGTACGCGCCGACTTCTTGTGCTTGGAATCAGCGTCCAGCCCCAACTCGCTCATGGCGTAGATGATACGCCGCTGTACCGGTTTCAGACCGTCGCCGATATGCGGCAGGGCACGGTCCATGATCACGTACATGGAGTAGTTGAGGTAGGCACTTTCGGTGAAGTCAGCCAGCGATCGGCGTTCTACGCCATCCAGGCTGAGATCAAGGGAGTCGCTCATGCGGGCCTCATCGGTTCGTTGTCTGGCGCAGCAGCATGGTGCCACCGCGCTGGGTAAATTCAAGTTTGTTCAGGGCGCTCATGCCGAGCAGCACCTGATCGCCATGCAGGCCGGGCGCGACCAGTGCGCGCACGTCGCGCAGCACGATGTCGCCCAGTTGCAGGCGGTCGATACGGGTGCGATAACCCTGGCTCAGGCCATTGGCCGTGCTCAGGGTCACACCGAAACCTTCTTCCAGCTTGAGGCTCTTGGCCACATCCGCCGGGATTGCCACGTCGGTCGCGCCGGTGTCGAGCATGAACTCGACCGGCTGACCGTTGATCTGGCCACTGGCGACAAAATGCCCTTGGGCATTGCCGATCAGCTTCACTTCGATAAAACCTGCGCCCTGCTCCGAACTGACGACTACGTTCGGATTCTGCTGGCGCTGTTCCCAATCGCCAAAAAACCGCGTGGCGAGAAACAGCCCCGCGCACCATGCCAGAATCATCAGCACCCGACCGGCACGTTTGCCCGGCGGTTGCTGGCTCATGGCTTGGCGCTCCAGCCACCATCGGGGGCGGCGAAACGCCAGACAATCGGCCGGACCTCGCCATCGGCGCGCGGGCCGAAATTGTTGTCGACGCCGATCCACGCCCCGTCAGCATCGACGATCAGCGCTTCTTCCAGCCCGTAGTTCTGTTTATAGCGGCGATTTTCCTGCAACAACTCGGCGGCGTACGACCAGCAGCGCTCGACCTTGGCGGTTTGCGCATCGCGCCGGCAAATCTGGAACGCGTTGCGGTCAAGGGTGAACAGCTTGCCGTTGAACAACGAAATATCGGAGAAATCCCGATCGACCGCTTTGGCATTGGGGAACTGCGGCGGCTGCATTTCCTTGCCGCCTTCGCTGAGCAGTACACAGCGACCGTCGCAATCCCACAGCGTTTGCTGGCGCTTGATCAGCAACACGCCACGACTTTGCCGTTCGGCGGCCAGCCACATCTGATCACCCGCCGGGTTGATCGCCAGTCCTTCGAATATCGCATTGAATTTCAGCAGCATGCCGCTGGCCCGCGCTTCGCGCACCAGCATTGGCGAGATCTTCAGCCAGTTAACCGGGCCGCTGACCGGCACTTGCAAAACCGCCGCCTGGCCTTCGCTGACGATGTAGCGATTGCCGGCGCTGTCGCAGCTGATGCCTTCGAAATCCAGATCACCGCCACGCACGAACGATGCTGCCCAGTTGCGCGAACGCAACCCCCACGGCAAACCGGTTTCCGGCACTTCGGGAACGTCGATGTGCACGGTTTCGGCCTGCCAGGTAGATTGCCGGGTGTCGAGACGATAAATCTGATCATCGTCGCGGTCGGACACCGTCCACAACTCGTTGCCGCACAGCGCAAGCCCCGAAAGATTGCCGCCGCGCATGCCGTCCACCGGATGCTCGGACAGCACGCGCAACTCCGGCAGCGGTTCGGCCAGTGCCGACACCGAGGTCAGAAGTAACGCACACGCCAGGGCCAAGCCAACCCGCATCAACCAAGAACCTCGGCCAGGTTGCCTTTGGATTCCAGCCACGACTTGCGATCACCGGCGCGTTTCTTCGCCAGCAGCATGTCCATCATTTCCGCAGTGGCCGGGTAGTCTTCCAGGGTCAACTGCACCAGACGCCGGGTGTTCGGGTCCATGGTGGTTTCGCGCAGTTGCGGCGGGTTCATTTCACCCAGACCTTTGAATCGGGTGACTTGCGGCTTGCCGCGTTTCTTCTCGGCCACCAGCCGGTCGAGAATGCCGTCGCGCTCGGCTTCGTCGAGGGCGTAGTAAATCTCTTTACCCAAGTCGATGCGGTACAGCGGCGGCATCGCGACGTAAACGTGACCGGCATCCACCAACGGACGGAAATGCTGGACGAACAACGCGCAAAGCAAGGTTGCGATGTGCAGACCGTCGGAGTCGGCGTCGGCGAGGATGCAGATCTTGCCGTAGCGCAGTTGGGCGATGTCGGCTGAGCCTGGATCAACGCCGATGGCCACGGCGATGTTGTGCACTTCCTGGCTGGCGAGCACTTCGCTGCCGTCGACTTCCCAAGTGTTGAGGATCTTGCCGCGCAACGGCAGGATCGCCTGAAACTCTTTATCCCGTGCCTGTTTCGCCGAGCCGCCGGCGGAATCACCTTCGACCAGGAACAGTTCGGAGCGCATCGGATCCTGCCCGGCGCAGTCCGCCAGTTTGCCCGGCAATGCCGGCCCGGCAGTGACGCGTTTGCGCTCGACTTTCTTGCTCGCCTTCAGACGGCGACCGGCGTTGTTGATCGCCAGTTCGGCCAGTGCCAGACCGGTTTCCGGGTTGGCGTTGAGCCACAGGCTGAACGCGTCCTTGACCACACCCGAGACGAAGGCCGCCGCTTCACGCGACGACAGACGTTCTTTGGTCTGGCCGGAGAATTGCGGTTCCTGCATTTTCATCGACAAAACGAAAGCAATGCGTTCCCAAACGTCTTCCGGCGCCAGCTTCACGCCGCGCGGCAGCAGGCTGCGGAATTCGCAGAACTCGCGCATTGCATCGAGCAGGCCCTGACGCAGGCCGTTGACGTGAGTACCGCCCTGCGCGGTCGGGATCAGGTTGACGTAGCTTTCCTGCACCGCGTCGCCACCTTCCGGCAGCCACAGCAGCGCCCAGTCGACGGCTTCTTTATTACCGGCGAAAACCCCGCAGAACGGCTCGTTCGGCAGACGCTCGAATTCACTGACCGCGTCTACCAGATAGGAGCGCAGGCCATCTTCGTAATGCCACTCGATTTTCTCGCCAGTGCTTTTGTCCTCGAAGCTGACCAGCAGGCCCGGGCACAGAACAGCCTTGGCCTTGAGCACATGCTTGAGGCGGCTGATGGAGAATTTCGGCGAATCGAAATACTTCGGGTCCGGCGCGAAATACACGCTGGTACCGGTGTTACGTTTGCCGACAACGCCAACCACTTCCAGCTCGGTGGCCTTGTAGCCGTCGGCGAAAGTCATCTGGTATTCGTTGCCGTCGCGTTTCACCCGCACCCGGACTTCGGTGGACAAGGCATTGACCACCGAAATACCCACCCCGTGCAGACCGCCGGAGAACTGGTAGTTCTTGTTGGAGAACTTGCCACCCGCATGCAGCTTGGTGAGGATCAGCTCGACGCCCGAAACACCTTCTTCGGGATGGATGTCGACCGGCATGCCTCGGCCATCGTCGCTGACTTCCAGCGAGTGGTCGGCATGCAGGATGACCTGCACCGATCTGGCGTGGCCGGCCAGCGCTTCGTCGACACTGTTGTCGATGACTTCCTGGGCGAGGTGGTTCGGCCGGCTGGTGTCGGTGTACATGCCCGGGCGTTTGCGCACCGGGTCGAGGCCCGAGAGGACTTCGATGGCGTCGGCGTTATAGGAGCTAGCGCTGGGAGTGGCCATAGGGTCTCGTCGTCAATGATTCAGTGAAATTGGGGCAAGATTTCACAGTGCGGTGAAATCGATTGCCTGATACAGATCGGCGCCAATGCCGGCAAAACTCAGCAGCGCCGGAATTTGTCCGGCGAAATTTTGAAAACTGTGGTCGCCGCCGGCCTGAATGCGCAAGGCACATGCCCGGTAATACTGCTGAGCGAGGCGATAATCGAGGGTTTCGTCCCCAGTCTGCAACCACACCTGAAACCGCTGCGGATCCTGCGGCGCCGGCACTTCCAGTTCGGCCAGAGCAGTAACGTGGTCGTGGGTCAATTCCCAGGTTTCATCGGTATACAGGTTTTTCTGCGTGCCCAAATAGCCGTCGAACATCCGGTGCGGGCTGACCGCCGGGTTGACTAGCAGGGCTTTCAGGCCATGGCGCTCGGCCAGGCAGGTCGCATAGTAGCCGCCGAGGGAGCTTCCCACCAGTAATGGCCGGTCGAGCTCGGTGATTGCTTGTTCTAACTGACCGATGGCTTCGCGCGGATGGTGATGCAGCGCCGGGATGCGCAATTGATCGCTCAAACCCAGCTGCTTCATCACCTCGACCAACTGACAAGCCTTCTTCGATGTCGGGGCGCTATTGAAACCATGGATGTAGAGGATCGAACCGGACATTTGAGCTCCCTGGGCGTCGGTTGGAAAGAGCGGAGTTTACAGGGAGATGTGCTTGGGTTGGGGGCGAGGTCTGGAGAATTTGATGAATCGTCAGGAGCGGCCCTCACCCTAACCCTCTCCCAGAGGTAGAGGGGACCGATTGGGGGATATTTATGAAATATGCCGACGTGAAAGTACTGCATGGAATCCACAATCGACTGGATTTCTCAGGTCGACGTATAGCGCCAGACACCTCGGTCGGCCCCCTCTCCCCCGGGAGAGGGCTGGGGTGAGGGGCTTTTGATCGTCGAGTCAATAACCGTCAGAACCATAATCCACGGTAAATTCGAAATCGGTCACGCGCTCCACGCCGGTTTCGATTCGGCCATCGGGCATCAGGCGCAACCAGCGATAGCCTGGTTTCTGTTCGCCGACCTTGAAATCCTCACTCCCCGGCTCGAACTGAATACAGGTCGAAGGCGAAGCCAGCAAGCGCACGCCATTGCGCTCGCAGTCAATCTCCTGATGCACATGCCCCCACAACACCGCCCGCGCCTGCGGAAAGCGATCCAGCACTTCGAAAAATGCCTCGGGATTGCGCAGGCCGATCGGCTCCATCCATGCGCAGCCGATCGACACCGGATGATGATGAAAGCACACCAAATGATGGCGCTCCGGCGCCTCACTCAGAGAACGCGCGAGCAATTGCAGCTGTTCATCCTGCAAATACCCCGGCACCGAACCCGGCACGGCCGAATCGAGCAAAGTCACACGCCAGTTGCCGATATCCACAACCGACTCGAGCAATGCGCTGTGCACGGCGGCAACTTCCATGATCTGTGGTTCGTCGTGGTTACCGGGGATCCAGCGGGCGGGAGCGTCGAGCTGTGCAGTCAATTCGCGAAACAGCTGGTAAGACTCCAGCGTGCCGTCTTGCGACAGATCACCGGTGGCCAGAATCAGATCAATCCGCGGTTGTTGCGCAAGCACCAGCTCAATGACCTTTTGCAGGCTGTCGCGGGTGTCCATGCCCAGCAGCGTACCGCCCGGCTCGGCATACAAATGGCTGTCAGAGATTTGCACCAGCAACGCGGCATCGGCGGTGGTCAACGTGGATACGCTCGGCAAGGCGCTCTCCCAAGGCTGCAACGGGTCTGGATAGGTGCGGCAATTATGCTGGGCGACAAGCGAAAGAGGAAACCACCGAACCGGGCACAGTTCACAACTCGCAGTTATCGAACCGCCGCGTACTCATGCCCGCAGGCCAGGCAATGACTCAGCCACTCCCCGAGGAACAGATTGAGCTGGGCCTTTTCATCCGGCTGGTGCATCGCCGCGTTCGGGTAAGGATAGACGCCGCGAAAGCGTCGTGCATGCTCGGCGCTGACCACTTCGGCCATGCGTGCGTCGTGATAGACCTGCACTTCCAGTTGCGGGATCGGCAGCCATGGCAGGCTGTGTTCCTGACGCACTTGCAAAGTGGTGGTGTACGGGCAGGTTTGCAGCACTTCGAGGGCCAGCACGCCGAGCATTTGCTCGCCTTGGGAAACGGCAATGCGCCGCGCTTCGGGATCGCTGCGCATGTCCGGCAACAGTCGCATCAGGCGCGCGTAGTTGGCCTCGCAGGCGGCTTGCAGCCCCACGAGGTCAACCCGATAGCGATCGCGCAACTTGTTTACAACCATAGCCCCCTCACTTCGGCGCGATTGAGCGCCAGCCACTGCAAGGCGATGATGCTCGCCGCGTTGGCAATCCGTCCGTCGCGTACGGCCTGCAAGGCATCTTCGAATGCCCAGACCGTGACGCGGATATCTTCTGCCTCTTCCTCCAGCCCATGCAGGCCGCCAACGCCGGTGGTCTCGCAACGCCCCAGGTACAAATGCACGAATTCGTTGCTGCCGCCCGGCGACGGGAAATATTTGGTCATCGGCCACAGGGCCTTGATGTTCAGCCCAGCTTCCTCCTGCGCCTCGCGGTGAGCAACTTCTTCCGGTTGTTCATCCTTGTCGATCAGACCGGCGACCAGCTCGATCAGCCAGGGGTTGGCCGTCTTGCCCATCGCGCCGACACGAAACTGCTCGATCAGCACCACTTCGTCGCGCTGCGGATCGTAAGGCAGCATGCACACCGCATCGTGACGCACGAACACTTCACGGTTGATCTCGCGGCTCATGCCGCCGTCAAACAACTCGTGGCGCAAGTGCAGGCGATCGAGCTTGTAGAAGCCCTGATAGCAATTCTCGCGGCGCACGATGTCGACGGTGGTCGGAGTAGCGTTGGCAAAATCAGTCATGAGCATCCTCGTTTACTGCAAATCCGTTACGCGGCTGCCTGGTGTTGCTGGCAACCTCGACTTCGCGCCATCCTAACGCGCCCGAACCGTTTGATGCAGCCCCTTTACCGTGATCGGGATGGACGGTGGAGCCGAAACCCACTCTAATTAGCTTAGTGGCGAACTGACTGCTTCGTTGAGAGTCGAAGCGGTAACTTTTTGCCTTCCCCTGTTTCAGAAAGGACGCCCATGTCGCTTTTCAAAATTGCCTCCGTGGCCGCCATCGCCCTGACCCTGGGCGCCTGCGCCAGCCTGTTTCAGCCCAATCTGCGCACGCCGCTGGAAACCACCCGCGATGCGTCGGAACAACTCAAACCCGGCTGCTCAAACCCTGATTGCCCGCTGGTGAATATCGATACCCTGCGCTTCCCGGCCGAACCTGCGCTGGACGGCATCATCGAAAAACGCCTGCTGCAAATGACCCGCACCGACGCCAATGCTCCGGTTGCGCCGACACTGGCCGCCTATCGCGAGCAGTTTCTGGCGAACGCCGGCCCGCGCAACAGCATTTATCTGCAAGCGAAAGTACGTGAGCAGCATGACGGTCTGGTGATCATCGAACTGTCGAGCTACCTCGACACCGGCGGCGCGCATGGCACGCCGGGCCGCGGCTTCATCAACTATTCGCGCCAGCAGCACAAGGTGCTGAATCTGTCGGACATGTTGCTGCCGGGTCAGGAAGATGCGTTCTGGAAAGCTGCGCAGGTTGCGCACAACAGCTGGCTGATCAGTACCAAACTCGATCAGGAAGCCGAGTTCATCAAGAGCTGGCCGTTCGTGAAAACCCCGCACGTGGCACTGACCTACGGCGGGGTGATCCTCAAGTACGAAGTGTCGACTATCGCGCCTTACGCGCTGGGCCACATCGAACTGAAGATCCCTTATCCACGTCTGAACGGCATCCTCAAGCCTGAGCTGTTCCCCGGCCGTAACTGAAGGCTCGACCGAGCACGAGTTGCAGCAGCCCTGCCAGCACCAGCGCCGGCAGGGTTGCGCCGACATCCGGATACAGATTGGCCAGCAAGTGATAGGTGCTTACCCCACCCAGCCAGGCCAACAACGCCGGCCAGCGCAATGCGGCCGATGCGACCTGACCACTGCGTTTGCGCAAGATGAAGTGATCCACCAGCACCACGCCGAACAGCGGCGCAAATACCGAACCGATCAACAACAGGAAATTCTGATACTGCGCCAATGGTGCCAGCAGCGCGATCAAGGTGCAGATCACGCCGATGGCCAGGGCCAGGTGCTCGACTTTCAGGCGTAACAGAATCCCGCTGGAAACCGCTGCCGAATGAATGTCGGCGAACGCGTTTTCCGACTCGTCGAGCAAGATCAGCAGCAACGGAATCCCCAGCCCCGCACCGGCCAGTGCCAGCAACAGCGCATTGACTTCACCGCTCGGCGCAAACGCCAGCGTGTAGGCCACACCAAGGCTCATCAGCCAAAAGTTGCCGATGAAGAAACCGATGGCGGTGCCACCGAACACGTTCTTCGCCCGTTTGCCGAAACGTGAGTAATCGGCGATCAGCGGCAGCCACGACAGCGGCATCGCGATGGCAATGTCGAAGCCGACCGCGAACGGCATCGAACCGTCACCGGAGCGCGCCCAGATTGCGGCCAGGTCGGCTTTGGCAAACAGGTTCCAGGTCAGCCAGATGCACGCGGCCAGCAGCAGCCAGATGCCCCACTTGCGCAGGATCTGCCGCACGAACGTCAGCGGCCCGCTGACGGCGAGCAAGGTTGCCAAGGCGCCGAAAAACAATGTCCACAGCACTGGGTTCGACCACAGCGAACCTTCGCTGAACGCGCGGGTGCCGAGCAGGCTGGCGGCGTCGCGCATGACGATGATCTCGAACGAGCCCCAACCGATCAGTTGCAGCAGGTTGAGCACGGCCGGCAGGCTCGCGCCTTTTGCACCGAGACTGAGTTTCAGCGCAGCCATCGATGACAGGCCGGTGTCACTGCCGATCACGCCGACGGCGGCCAGCAGCAATACGCCGACCAGCGTGCCGAGGAAAATCGCCAGCAACGAACCCGACAGGCCCAGACCCGGCGCCAACAACGCACCGGTCTGCAACACCATCAGGCCGATGCCGAGGGAAAACCATAGGGAAAACAGATCTCGACCGCCGAATACCCGCTTGGCGGCGGGCACGGCGAGATCGGGGGAGTAAGTGCTGGGTTGAATGCTCAAGGGTGTTATCTCAGAGGGACATTTGTTGTTTTTTTCAATCGCCATCGCGGGCAAGCCCGCTCCCACAGGGTCCTCGCTGATCACAAATTTTGTGGCCAACGCGGAACACTGTGGGAGCGGGCTTGCCCGCGATGACGGCGGTGATGTCACCGCCGCACGCAGGTCAGATCAAACCTTCTTGTACAACTGACTACCTTCCTTTTTAAACCGCTCAGCCTGCTCTGCCAGTCCCTGGGCAACCTCGGCGTCGACGGTTTCGATACGCTGGTTGGCCGCGTACTCGCGGACTTCCTGAGTGATCTTCATCGAGCAGAATTTCGGCCCGCACATCGAACAGAAATGCGCGACCTTGGCCGAGTCCTTCGGCAGGGTTTCATCGTGATACGAACGCGCGGTGTCCGGATCGAGGCCGAGGTTGAACTGGTCTTCCCAACGGAATTCGAAACGTGCCTTGCTCAAGGCGTTGTCGCGAATCTGTGCACCCGGGTGTCCCTTGGCCAAGTCCGCAGCATGCGCGGCGATCTTATAAGTGATGATCCCGGTTTTCACGTCATCCTTGTTCGGCAGGCCCAAGTGTTCCTTGGGCGTGACGTAGCAAAGCATCGCGCAACCGAACCAGCCGATCATCGCCGCCCCGATACCCGATGTGATGTGGTCGTAACCCGGCGCAATGTCGGTGGTCAGCGGACCGAGGGTGTAGAACGGTGCCTCGTCGCAGCACTCGAGCTGCTTGTCCATGTTCTCTTTGATCAACTGCATCGGCACGTGGCCCGGGCCTTCGATCATGCATTGCACGTCGTGCTTCCAGGCGATTTTGGTCAGCTCGCCGAGGGTTTCCAGTTCACCGAATTGCGCTTCGTCGTTAGCGTCGGCAATCGAGCCCGGACGCAGGCCATCGCCCAGCGAGAAGCTGACGTCGTAGGCCTTCATGATTTCGCAGATGTCGTCGAAGTGGGTGTAGAGGAAGTTCTCTTTGTGGTGCGCCAGGCACCACTTGGCCATGATCGAACCACCACGCGAAACAATGCCGGTCACGCGCTTGGCGGTCAGCGGCACGTAGCGCAGCAACACGCCGGCGTGGATGGTGAAGTAGTCGACGCCCTGCTCTGCCTGCTCGATCAGCGTGTCGCGAAACAGCTCCCATGTCAGGTCTTCGGCAACGCCGTTAACTTTTTCCAGCGCCTGATAAATCGGCACGGTGCCGATCGGCACTGGCGAGTTGCGGATGATCCACTCGCGGGTTTCGTGAATGTGTTTGCCAGTGGACAAATCCATCACCGTGTCCGAACCCCAGCGAATGCCCCAGGTCAGTTTCGCCACTTCTTCTTCGATGGAAGAACCGAGCGCACTGTTGCCGATGTTGCCGTTGATCTTCACCAGGAAGTTACGGCCGATGATCATCGGTTCCAGTTCGGTGTGGTTGATGTTGGCCGGAATGATCGCGCGACCGCGGGCGATCTCGTCACGGACAAATTCGGGTGTGATGATTTTCGGCACGCTGGCGCCGAAGCTGTGGCCGGCGTGTTGCTGGTCCAGCAGCCCGGCGGCGCAGGCTACTTCGAGCTTCATGTTTTCGCGGATGGCGACGTATTCCATCTCGGCGGTGATGATGCCCTTACGGGCGTAGTGCATCTGGCTGACGTTGGCCCCGGCTTTGGCGCGGCGCGGGTTGTTGACGTGGGCGAAACGCAGCTTGGTCAGTTCGGCATCGGCGAGGCGTTGCTGGCCGAAGTTCGAACTCAGGCCAGGCAGGCGCTCGGTGTCGCCACGGTCGTCGATCCACGCTGAACGCACATCGCCCAGGCCTTTGCGCACGTCGATCACCACGTTGGGATCGGTGTACGGGCCGGAGGTGTCGTAGACGGTGACCGGCGCATTGATTTCGCCGCCGAAGTCGGTCGGGGTCACATCAAGGGAAATTTCGCGCATCGGTACGCGGATGTCCGGGCGAGAACCCTGAACGTAGACTTTTTGCGAACGGGTGAACGGCTTGACCGATTGTTCGTCGACCTTGGCCGAGTCACTCAGGTTGATCGCGTTTTTAGATTTTGTAGTCATCACGGGCTCTCCAGACAGCATCCAGGCAGTGGATTGTCGGAGCAGAACCTGAAAGGCACGGACGCACCAGGACTGGTGCTGTGCATCGTCGTCGAGCGTTCGATTGTCGAACAATTTCCCGGACGAAGCACAAGAGGACTCGCCGGGTGACGAGAAATCTTGTTCCCTACGCAGGCGCTAACCTGATCAGGTTCAACGGGATCCGAAATTATTCGATCTCAGCCTCATAGCAAGGCACCCCGACAAGAACCCGGCCAGTCTAGACACAACCGGCAAAGAACGCCAACACCGTGGCAAACACCATGATGAATGGCGCAATTAGCGGATTGTTGCGATGCGCGCGCGCAACTACACTCGCTACGCCATGCTGCGCCTTGACGCTGCACGGCCCGCGTCTTACCTTTGGCGCGCGGATTACTTCCATAATATTCATGCTAGGGATCGCCTCATGCTGCGCAAACTTTCACTGGCTGTTGCCGTGTCGTGTGCCTCCACCGCAACGGTCTGGGCAGCAGAAGCGCCTTTATCGACCAAGACCGATCTGGTCAGCGTTTATCAGGAAGCGGTCGACAACAACGCCGATCTCGCTGCCGCCCGCGCGCAGTACGGCGCGCAGAAAGAAATCGTGCCGCAGGCGCGTGCCGGGTTGCTGCCGAATCTGTCGGGTGGCGCCGAAGTCGCCGACGTGCGCACAGCGATTGATCAGCCCTCGGCGGTGGCCAATCGCAGCGCGCATTCGTATCAGGCGACCCTCGCCCAACCGTTGTTCCGCGCCGACCGCTGGTTCCAGTATCAAGCGGCCAAGGACGTCAACGAACAGGCTGCGCTGCAACTCTCGGCCACCGAGCAGAACCTGATCCTGCAAAGTGCTGAAAGCTATTTCAACGTGCTGCGCAGCCAGGACAACCTGGCCTCGACCAAGGCCGAAGAAGCCGCGTTCAAACGTCAGCTCGACCAGTCCAACGAACGATTCGATGTGGGCCTGTCGGACAAGACCGACGTGCTGCAATCGCAAGCCAGTTACGACACGGCGCGGGCCAACCGGATCGTTGCCCAGCGTCAGGTCGATGATGCGTTTCAGGCGCTGATCACTCTGACCAACCGTCAGTACAACTCGATTCAGGGCATCGTCCACACCCTGCCGATCTTGCCGCCGGTACCGAACGACGCCAAGTCGTGGGTCGACACCGCTGCCAGACAGAATCTCAATCTGCTCGCCAGCAACTACGCGGTCGCCTCCGCCGAGCAGACCTTGAAGCAGCGCAAGGCCGGGCACTTGCCGACCCTTGATGCAGTGGCGAAGTACGAGAAAGGTGACAACGATAATTTCGGCTTCAGCAACCCGAATGCGTTCGGCACGCCGTATGGCGGCAACGTCGAACAGCGCACGCTGGCCTTGCAAGTGAACATCCCGATCTACAGCGGCGGCCTGACCAGCTCGCAAGTGCGCGAGTCCTACTCACGCCTTGATCAGACCGAGCAGCAGCGCGAAGGTCTGCGCCGTCAGATTGTCGAGAACACGCGCAATCTGCATCGCGCGGTCAACACCGATGTCGAGCAGGTGCAGGCGCGCCGCCAGTCGATCATCTCCAACCAGAGCGCGGTGGAAGCCACGGAAATCGGTTATCAGGTGGGTACGCGCAACGTCGTCGACGTGCTTGACGCCCAGCGCCAGCTCTACACCTCGGTGCGCAACTACAACAACACCCGCTACGACTACATCCTCGACAACCTGCGGCTGAAGCAGGCGGCGGGCACGTTGAACCCGGGCGACTTGCAGGATCTGGCGCGCTATCTGAAAGCCGACTACAACCCGGACAAAGACTTCCTGCCACCGGATCTGGCCAAGGCTGCTGCCGAACAGCTCAAGGCGCGGCCTTAAAAGCAAATTGCGAACGGCATCCTGTGGCGAGGGGATTTATCCCCGCTGGGCTGCGCAGCAGCCCTAAAACCTGAAGACTCGGTTTGTCTGACACATCGCGGTGGCTGAGTCAGGGGCTGCTTCGCAGCCCAACGGGGATAAATCCCCTCGCCACAATGGGTATGTCAGCGAGCTACTTGATCAACCTGCCCAACCCATCCAGCAAGCGCTGCAACGCGCCCTGATTGCGGCGCATCACGCTCAGTCCAGCTTCGGCCATGCGCTGCGCATCGCGTGGCAGTTCGAACAGGCGCTGCACTTCTACCGCCAGCCCTTCGGCATCATCCACTTCGACTAACGCCCCGGCGCTGCGCAGTTGCGCGGCGATGTCGAGGAAGTTGAACAAGTGCGGGCCGCAGATCACCGGTTTCGCCAGTGCCGCCGGCTCCAGCAGGTTGTGCCCGCCATTCGGCACCAGGCTGCCGCCGACAAATGCGCTGTCGCCCAACGCATACAGAAACAGCAATTCGCCCATGGTGTCGCCGAGCAGCACCGAGGTGCCGGCGTCGACGTTCACGCCACTCGAGCGCCGCACCGTCGCAAAGCCTTCGCGCTGGCACAGATCGAACACCGAGTTAAAACGTTCGGGATGACGTGGCACCAGAATCAGCAGCGCATCGGGGTGATTGGCCAGCAAGCGACGGTGCGCGGCCAGCACGACTTCGTCTTCACCTTCGTGGGTACTCGCGGCAATCCACACCGGGCGCTCCAGCGCTTGCCATTGCCCGCGCAGTTCGGCAGCGCGTTGCAACAGTTGCGGGTCGATGGTCAGGTCGAACTTGATCGAGCCGGTGACTTCGACCGTTTCCGGACGTGCGCCCAGATCGCGGAAGCGCTGGGCCTCGGCTTCGGTCTGCACGGCAAACAGGCTCATCTCGGCGAGCATCGGCGCAGTCAGTTTGCGGAACCGGCCGTAACCCTTGGCCGAACGTTCAGACAAGCGACCGTTGGCCAGCGCCACCGGAATTCCGCGTTTGGCGCACTGATGAATGTGGTTGGGCCAGAGTTCGGTTTCCATGATCACCGCCAGTTTCGGCTGCGCACGATCGAGAAAACGCGCTGCCGCACACGGCAAGTCGTACGGCAGATAGCAATGTTGAATGCGTGGCTCGTTGGCGAACAACGCCTGAATCCGCTCCGAGCCGGTCGGGGTCATGCAGGTCACGGTGATCGGCAACTGTGGATAACGTTGCAGCAAGGCGCGAATCATCGGCGCCGCCGCGATGCTTTCGCCGACCGACACCGCGTGCACCCAGATGCCGCCCGGTTGCAGCGCCGGCATCCCGTAGGAAAAGCGTTCGCCAATCCGCTTGGCGTAGGCCGGCGCCTTGCGCGAACGCAGCCACAGCCGAATCGCCACCAATGGCAGCCCCAGGTAAAACAGCGCGGTGTAGAGAGTTCTATTCATGGCGGCGGAGTTTATCGACTTTTCTCGCCAATCGCGCGCAAGTGCACGGCAAAACGCTCAGCCAGCCAACGGGCGGCTGGGCCCAGCGGCTCGTCACGGCGCCAGACCAGTTCGACCACCAGCGCCGGCGGCGTCCATTCGCTATCCAGTTCGACCATCAAGCCCTGATACGCCGAATACTGCACCACATGCCGTGGCAGCCACGCCCAACCCAGATCGCGCACCAGCCATTCGGCCATCACGTAAAAACTGTCGGCACGCCAGACTTGCGGGCTGGCCGGCTCGCTGCCGGGGTAGACGCTGGTCTGGGTCGACATCAACAGTTGCCGATGTTGCGCCAGTTGCTGGCAATTGACCGCCGATTGCTTGGCCAACGGGTGATTGATGCCGCACACCGTGACCATTTCCACGCTACCCAGCACGCGGCGCTCCAGCGCTTCGGGAATTTGGTCGTGATAGAACAGCAGCCCGAGATCGGCGCGACGCTCGACCAGTTTGCGCGCGACTTCACCCTGCGCAGCGCTGGTCAGTTGCACTTCCAGACTGGGAAACTGCTCGGCCAGCGCGCCGAAACTTTCCACCAGCGCCTGATACGGCATGGCCTCGTCCTGCGCGACGCGCAACTGCGCTTCCTGGCCGCGCAGCATCGCCATCGCCCGGCCATTGAGACGCTCGCACTGGCGCAGCACTTCGCGCGCTTCTTCGAGCAACGCTTCGCCCGCTTCGGTAAGGCTAGGCTGACGCCCGCTGCTACGCTCAAACAGGCTGACACCCAGATCGTCCTCGAGCATGGCAATCGCGCTGCTGATCGCCGACTGCGCTTTGCGTTGCTGACGCGCCACGGCAGAAAACGAACGCTGCTCGGCGACGGCGATGAACACGCGTAACTGATCGAGATTCCATTGCATGCTCATGCGACAACCAATCTTTCAAACAGATAGGTAATGACTTTACCGCATCTGAACAATCTCTAGAATGCCGACCTCAGAAAGCCACGCTTCACACGAGGATTGAACATGAACGCTTACGCCTACCTGGCCATCGCCATCTGCGCCGAAGTAATGGCCACCGTTTCGATGAAAGCGGTCAAAGGCTTCAGCACCCCGCTGCCACTGCTGGTAGTTATCGTCGGCTATGCCATCGCGTTCTGGATGCTGATCCTGGTGGTGCGCACGGTGCCGGTGGGTGTCGCTTACGCGGTGTGGGCCGGGATGGGGATTGTGATGGTCAGCGTCGCGGCGCTGTTCATTTACGGGCAGAAGCTGGATGTGCCGGCGATGTTGGGCATGGGGCTGATCGTGCTTGGCGTGGTCGTCATCCAGCTGTTCTCGAAAACCGCCGGCCATTAAAAGCAGCTTCGGGTTGCAGCTTGCAGCTTGAAGCTTGAAACTTGCGACTTCTTCAAATCCCGAGGTCGCTGCATGCCATCCGTTATTTCCACCGACGTGCTGATTGTCGGCGCTGGTGTCGCCGGCCTCTGGCTGAATGCGCGCCTGCGCCGTCAGGGTTTTTCGACCGTGCTGGTGGAAAGCGCCAGCCTCGGCGGCGGGCAGAGCGTGAAGTCCCAGGGGATCATTCACGGCGGCGCCAAGTACGCGCTGCACGGCGCGTTGACCGGCGCCTCCGAAGCCATCGCCGACATGCCACGCCGCTGGCGTGAAGCGCTGGCCGGCGACGGCGAACTCGATCTGAGCGGCGTGCGCTTGTTGTCCGAAGCGCATTACCTGTGGTCGCCGGGCACGCTGGCCGGCAACCTCACCAGTTTCTTCGCCAGTAAAGCCGTGCGCGGGCGGGTTGATCAGGTCAAGGGCGAGCAACTGCCGCCAGCCCTGCAAGACAAG
Organism: Pseudomonas sp. P4795; assembly: GCF_048822895.1. NCBI lineage: Bacteria > Pseudomonadati > Pseudomonadota > Gammaproteobacteria > Pseudomonadales > Pseudomonadaceae > Pseudomonas > Pseudomonas sp. P4795. The sequence goes on from NZ_JBMFBT010000005.1 coordinate 232,227, forward strand.
CGTTTCAAAGGCAAGGTCTACCGACTCGCGGAACTGGTGGTCGACGTGCCGAGCCTGATCGAGCGCCTGGCGGATCTGGCCGGTGACGGTTTACTCGCAGGGCAAAATATCGAACCGTTGCTTGATGGCGGTTTGTTGGTCGGCCTCAGAGTCGACGGCCGCGAAATCCGCGCGCAACGTATCGTCCTCAGCGCCGGCGCTGGTACCGCAGCGCTGCTGGAGGCGCTGGGCTTGACGCACCCGGCCATGCAACGCCGACCGCTGCACATGATCATCGCCAAGGGCCCGAGCCTCAAACCGCTGTACGCGCACTGCCTCGGTGGCGGCACCAAACCGCGCATCACCGTGACCACTCACCCGGCCGCCGATGGCCAGTGGGTCTGGTATCTGGGCGGCGACATCGCCGAGTCCGACGGTGTGGCGCGCACGCCTGCCGAACAGATCACCACCGCGCAAAAAGAGCTCGGCCAGTTGCTGCCGTGGATCGACCTGAGCAGCGTGCAATGGGCAACCTTGCGCGTCGACCGTGCCGAACCGCTGCAAACCGGCCTGACCCGCCCGGACAACGCTTTCCTCGCCGAAGAAGGCCGACTGCTGGTCGGCTGGCCAACCAAACTGGCGCTGGCGCCGGACTTCGCTGATCGAGTCTTCGCGTCCTTGCAACGCGACGGTATCCAGCCGAGCCACCCTGCCCCGCTGCCCGAGCTGCCAAAACCACCAATGGGCGTTCCTGCCTGGGATCAATTGCTGCCATGAGCCTGCCAACCCTGCACGAATTGCATCGTCCACTGGGCAGCACCGGTCTGCTGGTTTCGCCGCTGGGTCTGGGCACGGTCAAGCTCGGCCGCGACCAGGGCGTGAAATACCCCAATGGTTTTCAGATACCCGACGACGACACCGCGCGCATGCTGCTCAGACAGGCGCGCGAACTCGGCATCAACCTGATCGACACTGCGCCGGCTTATGGCCGCAGCGAAGAACGCCTCGGCCCGCTGTTGCGCGATCAGCGTCAGGACTGGGTGATCGTCAGCAAGGTCGGCGAAGAATTTACCGATGGGTTGTCCAGCCACGACTTCAGCGCTGCCCATACACGGATGTCGGTGGAGCGCAGCCTGCAACGTCTTGAAACCGATTTTATCGACCTGGTGCTGGTGCACTCCGACGGCAATGATCTGGCGATTCTCAACGACAGCGAGGTCTACGCGACCCTCGCTGCACTGAAGGCCGAAGGCAAGATCCGTGGCTTCGGTTTCTCCGGGAAAACCGTCGAAGGTGGCTTGAAAGCACTGGAGCAGGGCGATTGCGCGATGGTCACCTACAATCTGAACGAACAGAGCGAGAAGGCAGTCATTGACTATGCTGCTGCCCACGGCAAGGCCATTCTGGTGAAGAAAGCCTTGGCCAGCGGTCACGTTTGTCTGAGCCCCGGTGTCGATCCGGTGCGCGCCAGTTTCGAGTTGTTGTTCCAACAGCCCGGCGTAGCCAGTGCTATTGTCGGCACGATCAATCCGCTGCACCTCGCCCACAACGTTGCGACCGTTGCTCAAGTCCTTCGTGGTCACTGACGCCGCTTCGCGGCCCTAAGCTGGAGCCGACATGCCGCGCACGCTCATCAGAAAGAACCCGAGCAACTTCAAGACCCTGCCACTGTTCGTCGAAGCGACCCCGGAAGGCCTGACCTATCAGAGCGTCGGCATGCCGCTGAATTTTTCCCAGACTTTGCAACGCAGGCGTCCGGTCACGGTGCCGGACGCCGAGCGTTTTGCGCTGGAACTGGCCAACCTCGGCGTTTCGGTACGCCTGACCCTGCATTGGCAGAATCGCGATTACTGGGTGCTGGTGCGCCAGCGCCGACAGGATCGCGGCGACGTGGTATTGAAGCTGATTTCCGGTTACGTGCCGGCGCATGAGCTCAATCTGCCGTTGCACACGGCGATCCAGGAGGTCGCGGAGGAATGCCTGCTGGAAACCCCGGAAGGCTGGCTCGGCGGGCGTTTCAAAGATACCTGGCTGCCAGCGCCCTACGCCACCGCCCTGCACTATCGCGAGGCGTTGCCGTTTCGCCTGACGCCGCTGTCCGGCTCGGCGCGTCCGGTGCGCTGTGCCAATTTGCAATTGATCGAGCGGCCGCGTGCCTATGTGCACTTGCCGACCGCGTCATTGCAGTTGATCTACGACTTGCGGCTGGACGTACCCAAGGAAGCCAAGAACCTCAGTCTGTTCCACGTCGATGAGCGACTGGAGGGCGACCAACTGGTCGCACGGCTTGATCGCAAGCGGCCGGATCTGTATCTGATGCCCTTGCAGGACGGTCAACCGCTGGCCGAGCTGTACACCCTCAAGCGCGACAAGCTCACGCCGGCCAGCACCCGTGGGCTGTATCTGGCCGAGAGCTTCGCCGCTCAGCAAGGCTGGGTGGTGCGCGAGGAGCGCATTCGCTGGAAAGACTGGCTGGTGCAACAAGGTTTCGCCGCGCCCAAAGTCACACGCCCGGGACTCAAGCAACTGAGCATCAAGGCGTTGCGAATGGTGGGGCTGGTCAAGAAGTGACGCGGCTTGACGCTAGCCGTTGCGCAGCTTGTCGAGGCCGGTACGTAACCGGGCAAACAAGTGGAAATAGCGATTCTCGCGCTTGCCCATGCCACGTTTGGGCGAGAACGACTCCTCGGCAAACGCGCCAGTAATGCGCACCCGCGAGGCCTGCGTGGCCATGGCGCAGACCTTGGCGTCAGCCTGTTGCAGCGCGTATTTGAGCAAGCGTTCGGAGTGCAGCTTCCTGCCAGTGGCTTTGCAGAATTCGAATATTTTCTCGACGCGCTTGCCATACGCAACGTAGGTGTCGCGACCGCAAATGGCAAAACGGTCGTTGAGCCCGCCCCACCACTGCCAGTCCGGAATGTAGGCATTCAGCCGCCGGGCTTCCGGCTGCTTGAAGACATACGCCGGAAGCGCTGTATGGAAGAAATTGTCCGGCCGTACGAACACGACGAAATCCGGATTGAACGACTCCATCATGGTGGTCACGGCGTGCAAAGAATTGAGTTGGTAGATCAGGTTGCGTAGCGATGCGTAATCATCCGCCCAGGTATCGCCCTGCGCCTTGACCTGTTCAAAGTCCCAACGCTCCAGCACGCCGTCGGTTGAGGTCAGCGTGCCAGTCATCGACTCGAAGACCTGATAGTTGTCAGCGCTCAGCTCGCCGCGCTCATCGGAGCGGGTGTTCTGAATCTGGTCGATTTTGTACAGGTGATAAAAGCATTTGACGTTGCTGTCCGCAGGCAGTGACGCCAACACCTTCTCTTGAATGGAAGGGAAACAGATCTGCGAATTTCTCGGAATCCCGAAAAAAGCCACCGCAATATTCAACACTGCACAGCACCTTGATCACGTCATTCGGCCGGTTTTCGATGCCTTGCCAGGCGCGAACCGGGGATTGTCTATTTGCGGCGAAACAGCTTCTGCCACCAGCGCCGCGGTTGCAGCGGAACAACGATGACGTCGGACTTCTGCAGCCATTCGCGCTCGTAATCCCAGGCATGTCCGCCCCAGAGTTTGCCGGCCTCGTTGGAAAATCCGAGCGTCATCAACTGAAAGCCATAACCGCTGTGGCTGCGCAGCCAGTCGAACAGCACCAACGTATTGAAACCAGTGGAAGGCCCGACGTAGCGTTTGCCACCTGGCCGGTCGACCGGGTAGTTCCACAGCGGCGGCAACGGAATGCGATCCCAGTACATGGCCACTCGCGGCAACGGACACATCGGTGCAGCACAACCGACCAACAGCGTGAAGCAACGCTCGGCCGCCCGCTCGAAGAGCTGCTGCACATCCGGCGCGTAAGGCAGACCAAAAAAATACGCGTCTGGCGCGTTGAAACCATGCACGAACAGATTGACGCTCTGCTCATTGAGCAAAGGTGCCTTGATACAGTTGTTGAAGCTGACCACTACGTCATCAGCACCGATGTCGAGCGCCTGAAAGTCCGCGAGGGTAATTGCAGGATTGTTGGCGATCAGCACCACACGAGCAGCTCGCTGCAAGCATGCCCGCAATTCTTGCGGCAATGCTTCCAACACCGACTGGTGACCGCCGGGCAGTGCATCCAGCGCCATGTGTTCGGCAGCCTGCGGCGATAGCTCCGTCATCTAGACCGGAACCTTCATGCCGTAACGCCACTTCACCCACAACCGCACGAGCGCGGAAGGCGGCTGCCACGGACGCATTTCGCGCTGGATCTCGCGGGCAAGCGTCTGACCGACGCGGGCGAAAGAGTAGCGGCTTTGCGCGAACGCCTGACCATTGGCGGCGATCCGCTGTGCGAGCTCGGGATCGTCCTGGAGCATTTTGATCTTTTCCACAGCCTCGGCTTCGCTGCGATAGAACACCGTGTTGTGCATGTCTTCAAAACCGAGCAGGCGGTCTTCCTCGCCCTGGCTCCAGGCCAACAGCACGCAACCGCAAGCCATCGCTTCGAAGTTCTTGATCATGAACTCGTTCATGCCGATATCGGCACTGACGAAAATCTTGATGCGATTGAGCGTTTCCAGATACTCGGTACCCGACTTGGTGCGGGTCACCAGCATGCCGGTACGCCGGGAAAGCGCCTCCAGCAACGCCTTGCGCTGGGCGTACTCGGTGCTTTTCAGACTGCCAAGGAAACCGATGGGAATGTCGCGCTCGACGCCGGTATTGCGCAGCATCTGCTCGTCGTAGCCCTTGGAAACGAACACCGTGTCGATGCCTTCAGCCTGCATCCGCTGCGCCACGACCGCCCCGGAAACCACGGCTCGGCAGCTCGGCAGGCGCTTGTACAGACGCGAGTAAACACGCCGGTACTTACTCGCTGGCATGTAGTTCTGGTAGGCATCGTGTTCAAGAAAGACCAGACCGGGGATGCACTTGAGCACCCGCAGTTGCGGGGCCAGGCGTTTGACCCGGGAGAAAATCACCACACGATCGAAGGTCTGATAATCAACCGAAGCAAGAAATGGCCCCAGGTTCATCTGCTGCTGTTTGCTCAAACGGAAGATCAAACATTCGTCACAGTTCTGCTGCGCAATTTCGTAGAGCCGATCCAGAATGACACGCTGTTCGTCCATGACCAGAAGCATGACTTTCATAGTTTATTGACCACGCTACAGAGGCAAGCAGGTGCGCCACCGCCGAAATTGCCTACATGGCGATTCCCGAGGCGAATCTGATTCGCACGCTGCGCGCTGTGGTAAAGATCCATGAGATCAACGACTGCGAATTTTTTCGACGATCGCAGTCGTCGAGCTGTTTGCTACAAGCCCGAGCACCGCAACGGTACCACCATAGGCTGTCACGATATCCGCACCCACTACCTGATCGACGCCATAGTCTCCGCCCTTGACCAATACATCGGGTTTTACTTCGCGCAGCAGATTTTCCGGGGTGCCTTCCGGGAAGCTGATGACCCAGTCCACGGCGCCCAGACCTGCCAGAACGGCCATGCGCCGGTCGACGCTGTTGATCGGTCGGCCAGGCCCTTTCAGGCGGCTGACCGAGGCATCGTCGTTGACCGCGACAATCAATCGATCGCCTTGGGCCCGAGCCTGCTCGAGGTAGGTCACATGACCGGCATGGAGGATGTCGAAACAACCGTTGGTGAACACGATGCGCTCGTTGTGCGCACGGGCATCGGCCACTGCCTGCAGCAGTTGCTCCAGACCCAGCACGCCACGCTCGGAACCTTCTTCGCGCTGAATCGCACGGCGCAGTTCCGGAGCGCTGATCGCCGCCGTACCGAGCTTGCCGACCACGATGCCCGCCGCGAGATTGGCCAAGGCCACCGCATGCGGCAGTTCTTCGCCAGCGGCAATCGCTGCGGCCAGAGTGGAAATCACTGTATCGCCAGCACCGGTCACGTCGAATACTTCACGCGCACGTGCCGGCAAGTGCAGAGCGGGATGATCCGGACGCAGCAAAGTCATGCCGTGTTCGCCACGCGTAACCAGCAGCGCGCCGAGGTCGAGATCGTGCATCAGCGTTGCGCCCTTGCTCACCAGTTCGTGTTCATCGGCGCAACCGCCGACGATCGCCTCGAACTCGCTGAGATTAGGGGTGATCAGGCTGGCACCACGGTAGATCGAGAAGTCCTTGCCCTTCGGATCGGCCAGCACCGGAATGCCTTTGGCGCGGGCAACCTGAATCAGCGCCTGATGGTTTTTCAGCGCGCCTTTACCGTAATCGGACAACACCAACACTTTGATGCCTTCGAGCAGTTCGTCAACCTGTGCACCAAGCGCCAGCGCGTCAGTGGCGAACGGTTCTTCAAAGTCGATACGCAGCAATTGCTGGTGCCGGCTCATGACCCGCAGCTTGACGATGGTCGGCTGGTGCGCAATGCGCTGGAACAACGCGCGCACGCCCGCGCCCTTGAGACTGTTGCTCAGGCTGTCGGCGGCTTCGTCATCGCCGGTCACACCGACCAGCGAGGCCGGCGCACCCAGCGCGGCAATGTTCAAGGCAACGTTGGCGGCACCGCCTGGACGATCTTCGATTTGCTCGACTTTAACGACCGGAACCGGCGCCTCAGGGGAAATCCGTGAGGTTCCACCATGCCAGTAACGGTCGAGCATGACATCGCCGACCACCAAGACAGGGGCTTGATCGAATCGCGGCATGGACAACTTCATGGAGCAACCCACATACAAAATGAACAGGGGCGCGATATTAACACAGGGTGGGCGCAGGCTTGCGTGCTGGCTGCAACAGGATGAAACAGGTGGTTTTTTTGTGCACTTTTTGAGCACGGAGCGTCTTGGAAAGAATCGCCGGGCGCATTGCACGCCCGGTGATTTCGGGTCGGATCAGGCGATATCTGCGGCAGGAGCGTCGAGGCCCATGGCATTTAGCCGCGCGTAATAGCCGTTTTGTGCCAGCAGCTCATCATGCGTACCGCGTTCGACGATCCGGCCCTGATCCATGACCAGAATCAGATCGGCCTTTTCGATGGTCGACAGACGGTGGGCAATCACCAGCGTGGTGCGGCCCTTCATCACTTGATCGAGGGCTGCCTGAATGTGCCGCTCGGATTCAGTGTCGAGGGCCGAGGTGGCCTCGTCGAGAATCAGCAGCGGGGCATTCTTGAGCAGCGCGCGGGCAATCGCCAGACGCTGACGCTGACCACCGGAGAGCAATACACCGTTCTCGCCGACCTGAGTATCCAGGCCTTCCGGTAGTTGCGCGATGAAATCCATGGCGTAGGCATCACGCGCGGCTTTTTCGATGTCTTCGCGCGGTGCACCGGCCAGATCGCCATAGGCGATGTTGTTGGCCACGGTGTCGCTGAACAGCGTGACGTGCTGGGTCACTTGCGAGATGTGGCGGCGCAGGTTGAGCAGCTTGTATTGCTCGACTTCCACACCGTCGATCAGGATCTCGCCCTTGTCGTGGTGGTAGAAACGCGGAATCAGGTTGGCCAGGGTCGATTTACCGCTGCCCGAACGTCCGACCAGCGCGACCATCTGCCCCGGTTCGACCGAGAAGCTGATGTCGTCGAGCACCTGCCGCTCGGTGTCCGGATAGGTGAAGCACAGATTGCGCACCTCGAGACGACCGGTTACCGCATCGCGCTCGACCGTACCGGTGTCGACTTCTGGGGCCACGTCCAGTTGCTCGAAAATGCTTTCCGCCCCGGCCACGCCTTTCTGGATGGTCGAACTGACTTCGGACAACTGGCGGATCGGTTTCGGCAACAGGCCGGCCAATGTGATGTAGGCAACCATGTCACCCGCCGAAGCGTCGCCACGCAGATACAGCACGAGGAACATCAGCACCGCCATGGCGCTGTAGATCACCAGTTGCAGCAGCGGCGTATAGATCGCCCCGGTGCGGGTCATGCGCAGCTGTTTATCGGTGTTGCCCTGGCTGGCGTCGAAGAAGCGCTTCTCTTCATAGACTTCGCCGCCGAAGCTGCGCACCACGCGATACCCCTGAATGGTTTCCGACGCGACGTGGGTCACATCGCCCATGGCCGCCTGGATTTTCTTGCTCTGTTTGCGGAATTTCTTGCTCGCGGTGCGCACCATTATCGCAATCAGCGGCAGGATCGCGACCATCACCAGCGTCAGCTTCCAGTTCATGAACAGCAACGAGGCGAACAGGAAGATCACCGTCATGCCTTCACGAATCACGACCTTGATCGCATCCGTTGCCGCCCCCGTGACCATTGTCACGTTGAAGGTGATACGGGAAATCAGATGACCGGAGTTATGCTTGTCGAAGTAGCGGTTCGGCAGCACCAGCAGGTTGTTGAACAGCTGTACCCGCAAGTCGTGCACCAGACCGAGAGAAACCTTGGCGAGGAAATAGTTGCCCAGATAAGATCCCAGCCCCTGCCACGCGGCGATCAGGATGATCAGCAGCGGAACGGCCTGCAACAGCTGCAGATCACGCAGGTACGGCACGCTCGGGAACAGCACCGCTTCGGGATTGGACAGGCCATCGACAAAGTACTTGAGGATGTAGCCGAGCATCGGCTGCGTCGAAGCGAAAATCAGGAAACCGACGATGCTGATCAGGAACAGACTGATGTACGGCCGGACATAGCCGAGCAGGCGGAAGTAGATTTTCAAGCTCGAAGGGCTTGCAGCGGGACTGGAGTCGGTCATATCACGCGAAAGGTCGAGAAAAAGGACGGTGACTTTAGCACAGCTTCTTCGGGGTTCTGGCAATCGGGCAAAGGCTGTTATTGTTAGACGTCTTTTTCAGCATCAAATAGCCATCATCGAAATGGCCGATCAACTTCAGGATTGAATCTCACAGCATGCAATCTCGCGGCTTCAGCAATACGTCCAATCGAGTTTTCGATTTCATCAGCCTGTGGATTCTGCCCATCGGTTATTTCTTGCTCTTGTGCGCGCTGTTCTTTCTGCCGGGCCGCAGCCTGCATCACAAGCTGTTTTATGGCTTGTTCAGCATCCCGACGCTGATTGCCCTGTGCCTGCGTCCGCGGGCACTGAAAGAGTTGCTGCGCGAACCGATTTTCATCGCGCTACTGACGTTCGCCGCCTGGGCCTTGCTCAGCCTCTGCTGGGGGCCGAGTGACGAGCCGATCAGCGGCAGCTTCAAGGCCCCCTTGCACACCATCATGTTGTTCGCCGGTTGCTATCTGCTGGTGCGCTATTGCAATGACATCCTCGCCCCGCTGCTATTTTCCGCCGCGCTGGTCGCATTGGTCGCGACGGTCTGTTTTATCATTCCGTTCATTTACTACTACACGCCCGGTATGCGTCTGATCGGTGGCGGAGCGTTCGACAATCCGCTGCTCAGTTCGCACCTGTTCGGTTTTTTCTGTGCCTATTGGTTAAGCCTGAGCATGACCTGCAAGCACAGCCGTGTACTGTGGCTGAGCGTACCGGCAATGTTGATCATGTTCGCGGCAGTCATTGGAACCGGCTCCAGAACGCCGCTGGTAGCACTGACCATGGCCGCGCTCTGGCTCGGCTTTATCTGCTGGAATCGTCGCTCTTTGCTGCTATTGGGTACATTGGCCGCCAGCGGCATCGCGGTGATCGCGCTGTTCTCGAAAATGCTCATCGAGCGCGGCGACTCCTATCGCTTCGAAATCTGGCAGATCGCCCTGCAAAAGATTGCCGAACATCCATGGATCGGACATGGCTACAACGCCAGCCTGGCGATTGATCCCGGCGTCGGTTACAGCTTTGAAGAGCCACACAGCTTTGCGCTGGGCGTGCTCTATTACGTGGGCATCCTCGGCCTGCTGCCGTGGTTGTTTTTCCAGGCTTGGGGCTTGCTCAGCAGTTGGCGCCAACGCGTGCAACCGTTGCTGATCATTGCCTCGACCTGGCTGGTGTTCGGCATCGGCGCCGGTCTGACCGAGGGCGGCGGGATCATTTCGCGGCCCAAGGAGCACTGGTTTCTGCTGTGGATTCCACTGGCGCTGATCGCAGCGCTGAGCATCAATCAGCGCGCACGACGCTTGCTGGCGATGCCGGTACAAAAGCTCGCGCCGGCCGACCTGCAACAACTGAGCAGCAATGCCCAGGTGATCGAAGAAGACGGCCTCGGCCCCAAAGTGCTGCGTCTGGTTGACGGCAGTTTCCTCAAACTGTTCCGCCGCCGCCGCTGGTACACGTCGGGCAGTTTCAACCCGTATTCCGAGCGTTTTGCCGTTAACAGCGAGCAGCTGCGGACCATGGGCATTCCGACGCCACAGGTGTTGAATCTGTATCGCCTCGAGGACGGCAGCAGCGCGGTCCATTACCAGCCACTGCCGGGCCACACGTTGCGCCAGGTTCTGCAAAGCATCACAGCACCAGCGGTGCGCGGCGCGCTGGTGGAACGCTTCGGCAAATTCATGGCGCAGTTGCATGAGCAAGGCGTGTATTTCCGCTCGCTGCATCTGGGCAATGTGCTGGTTCTGGAGGATGGTGAGTTCGGTCTGATTGATCTGGCCGACCTGCGGGTCTACCCGTCCCCCCTGAGCCTTTCGCTGCGCCAACGAAATCTGCGCCACATGCAACGCTACACCGTGGACAAACGCTGGCTGTTCGAAGAACACCTTGATGCGTTGCTTGAAGGGTATGCCGTAACGGCGTCGAAATCAGCGGTGGATAACTTGCGCAGGCAAGTCCTGGCTGGCAGCACTCCAGCCCCCGTCAACTGATCGCGAGCGGGGTTAGCCTCAGTCCTTTTCCAGTGGTGAAAAGTACAGGCGCCCCAATCCACGCCAGGTCTTCTTGTTCCACGCGCGAAACGGAATCTGCGCCAGCAGCTCACGCGCCATTGCGCGGTCGCGGTTGGCGAGTTTGAGGAACATCGAACTGAGAAACTTGTAGCGCACTTCGTCGTACAGCGGATGATCGCTGAACAACGCGTAGGTGCGCAGAATGTTGTCAGTCATGAAACGGTGATTCTTGTAGGAGTTGGAGGCGTGCTTGCGATAGCGCGCCATCACCACGCTCAAGCCATCAATGAAATACCCGGCGCGAGTGACCTTCAATTCGATCAGCAAGTCCTCCAGGCGAATCGTCGGATCAAAACCGCCGACCTTTTCCAGCGCTTCACGACGGATCATCAGCGTCGGCGCCGGCGGATAGGGTTTGCGCTCGAGAAACATGTCGTCGAAATCGATGCGGCGGAACGGCACGTCACGGCGCTGACGCTTCTCCGGATACAAGTTGCCTTCGGCGTCAATCAGCTCGATGTTACCGGCACAAATGCCCACCTCAGGCTTGCCGTCCATATGCGCGACCTGGATGGCGATACGGTCGGGGTACATGATGTCGTCCGAACCGAAGGGTACGATCAGGCTGCCTTTGGCACGTGCGATTGCACCGTTGAGCGTGTTGGTCAGGCCCTGATTCTCTTGCACTCGAAAATCGAATCCGTGCAGCGCCTGCAAAGCCGTGATGCGCTCGACGCTGTCGTCCTGCGAACCATCGTCGACCACCAGCAACTCGATGTTTTTGTAGCTCTGGTTGATGACGCTGAGGATGCTTTCTTCGATGTAGGGGCCGTGGTTGTACGACGCAATAATGACCGTGACGATGGGTTGTGTGTCGCTCATGGGCGTTCCTTGCGAGCTTGATCGAGGCCGGAGTCAATCAGGTCCAGGTACTCCTGACGGAACACTTCTATGTCGTGCTGTTCCTGCAGATAGCGGTAGGCTTGAGCGCCCTTGGCCTTGAGCTCTTCATCCGAGAGCGCCAGATATGTGTCCAGCGCTGCGACCAGGCTCGATACGTCTTTGGGCGTAATCGCCAGACCGCCAGCGCCTTCGATCAACGGCACCATTGCCGGCACATTCGAAGCGATCACCGGCAAGTGCCCGCTCATGCCTTCAAGCAATGCCAACCCCAGGCCTTCAGCCAGCGACGGCATGGTCCAGATATCGAATGCGCGCACGTATTGCAGGGCGTTTTCCTTGAAGCCCAGCAAGTGCGCACGTCCCACCAGACCAAGCTGCTCGATCTCGGCCGCCAGCGGCGCCTGCAGGCGCCCGGCACCGATTATCGCCAACTGCGTGTCGGGGTATTTGTCTTTAAGTGCGGCGAAAGCCTGCAACAGATAGGTATGACCTTTGACCGACACCAATCGCCCCAGCGCGCCGATCAGACGCACATTCGGATCGATGCCGAGCAACTCGCGAGCGCGCTCACGGCTGTGCTGCAAACCTTCGGCCTGCTCGATATCAATGGCGTTGGTGATGGCCCAGGTGTTGGCGTCGGTGAAACCGCACTTGCAGTCCAGCAGGTACTGCTTGACCGCCGGCGAGACGCCGACGAAACGCCAGTGCCGATCAATCAGACGCTGGGTCTGACGGCGCCGGTAGAAGCGGTCGTATTCGCCAAAGCCGTGGGAGATGCCGATGCACAGCGGCACTTTCAGCCAGCGATTGAGCGTGAGCATCATGTTCACCGGTTTGAAGCGGTTGCAGATAATTACGTCGAATTTTTCCTGACGACAGAACTTGTACAGCGCCCACATCGCGCGCAAGCGCAGGCCCTTGAGCGACTTGTCGGAAAACTCGAAATACACCGAACGGTCGGCCCGGCTGACAGCCTCGCCTGGCCCTGGTTTGCCGCGCAGAAACGCTGCGGTTACCTCAAAGCGATCAGCCGGCAGGGCTTTGACAATCTGCTCCGCGAGGTCGGCGAAATCATGGGCTTTGACGTTGTAGTCTGGCTGCAGCTGCAGAACCTTTGACCGTTGACTCATAAATCTCCCCGGTGAAAACCCGTTGCATCAATGATCCAGGCGGGATCGGCAGCAATGCGCCTGATCTCGGCCGGATCGGGTTGAGGTAACCGTGACCATTCGTTGCGCTTCCAGCAGACGAAATGGAAATACGGAAACCGGCGATCGCCATCGCGATCGCGATCGTTGCTCAAATTGCCATTGCGCCAAAACCAGCGGCGCGGAAAATCATCGGTGCCATCGTGCCACTTGATGCAGCCCCCGGGTGTACTGAATGCCTCAGTGAACTCGCTGCGGCGACGCCACGGATTGAACTTGCCCACCAGAGTGAACAGCGGCTCGGGAAAATTCTTGCGCCAGAGAAAAATTCGACTGAATGCTCCTTCATCCAGCGCATGGTGCTCTTGATCGGTAAACCGCAGTCGCCAATTCTTTATCTTCATGAACAGCTCACGCTTGCGCGCCGTATTGCGCATCAGGCACAGATGCCCGGCAACCCGTCGTTCATGGGTCGAAAACAGGTCATATCCGGCCAGTCGATCGGGCGTGAAGTAACTTCGCAGGTCACCGTATACGAGGTCAATATCGCCGAATGCCCAAAAGTCATAGCCTTGCAGTCGATCGGCATGGATGTGGCCAAGCGCAGGCTTGATGTCGCACAGCTTGTAAGCCGCCCGAGGGGCGAAATCGATCCCCAGCCGTTTTGACACCAACCCGCAGTAATCGTCGAACGTCATGGCCTCGACCGTGACGTTGGGCGGCAGATTCGGCGGTGTACCGCAGTCACTGAACAGCAGCCAATCAATGTCGGCATTGTGCCGGCAACTTTCAAGGAAGAACGGCATCCAGAATGGCCACTGGCCAAAATACGGAATCAGAAACAGAATCCGAGGGTATGGATTGATCACAGTAAATCACCGGCGCTATCAAACACACGTCAATGCTAAGCCGCGAATGGCTTCAATTCTGCTTCACAGGTGTTTCACCATGCTTCAAAAGCCAGAACAACTCATGGCGTCTGACGGCTTTTCTGAAGAATTCGTTCTCGCCGTACACCGACGGTGCCCTGCAAGCTAGAAAACGCTGGAATAACCGGCGCAAGCGGCGCTTGAAAGGTGCCGGCGGTTGCAGGTCATGCATCATGCCCAGCGCCATGGCTTTATCGCGTTGCTGCTCGATTGATAACGGCAAACACAACGGCTGCATCGCTACCGATGCGTCAAACGCCGGTGGCAGTGCGATGCCTTGGCCGGAATCACCTATCGGCCAGCGGTCGTTGTCGTGCAAATGATTGGCGTAACCCAGCAGCGTTGGCTGCCAGTCGAGACCGCTGAGGGCTTCGAGCACAGCTTGTTGGGCACAGATATGGTCCGGGTGCGGATCGAGCGTCGGATGAGGCAGCACGATCACACTCGGGCGCGCCCGGATCAGCACTTCGCGCAAGTCGGCCAGCAGATTGTTCCAGGTCGGTGCGCCGTCGGCATCGCCGGGCAAGGTGAACGGATTGAGTTGGCGAAACAGCCGAGTGTCGTTCAAATCCGCTTCGCGCGAACCAACAGGCTGGCTTGGTGCAGCTTGCATCGCCGCCAGTTGCAGGCAGAAATAGCCAAGCTGTACGCAGTTCTCCGGCGGCACACCGGCCCAGCGCGGCACCGCAAGGCTGTCCCAGGCACGCAGCCGGCCCTTGAGCCGTGCCGCCTCGACCTGGTTCAGGCCGAGCTTTTGGTAGTGCTCGGCTTCGATCTCGCCGGCCGTCAGGGTGACGATCCAGGCGTCATCGGCCTGGCTGTACAAACCGTAAGCGGCGAGCTCGGCATCGTCGGCGTGGGGGGCGATGACCATGACTCGCTGACGGCGGTAGTCCGGCTGTTCCAGCGCCCACAGGACGGGTTCGCCAGAGACTCGGCAATAGCGCCCGCGCAGGCGCAGCTGACCTTGCGACAAGGCCTGCGCCTGACCGCTGAGGTTCAGATAACGCAAACCGTTAACGCCTCGCTCGAAGGTCTGCACGTCGGAATTGGTTCCGCCGATCAACTCGACGCGCGGATCGAGAAAACGTCCGAGCCAAGAGCTTTTCACCCGTACGGAGAGAATCAGCGTGGCATCGTCGACCAGCATCACGCCCTCGTCCAGGCGCAATTGCTCACCGCTCAAATGCACTTTCGGCTGCGGGGTATAGGGAGGAAAGCTGTATTGGTAATCGTCTTTAGGCGAATAGAACAAATGGTCGGCAAACCAGGCTTCATGGGCGATCCAGCCGACGACTGCCAGCACCAGCGGCAACCACCAGACGACCACAACGCCGAAGGCAATCAACCCGACCAGCGCAATCAACAGACCGATACGCTTGTTGCGACGGTGACGCTTGAGCAGTTGCTGTTTGCGGCTCATGGGCTGACTCATACGGTGAACACCGGCACAGGATTGCACCAGCGATCCTTGTATTCACGGTCGGCGCGACCAAAGGAAAAACGCAGCGGCTTGTTCAGCGCGCGGGCATGTTCCCAGGCGCTTTGCGTGTTGAGGAAACTCAGTACGCTGCCGGGGCTGAACTCACGGGTTTCGGGATCGACGCCGCCATTGATGTACTCGACGCTGATCCACTCGGGGGCTTCGACGCGATACACCAATTGGATCGCAATCGGCGCATCGTTGAGGAAAATCACCGAACCGATCAACAGTTCGCGCAACAGCTCGATGACTTCAGCCATGCGCGCCGCGCCAGTGGCAGGAAAGCCCCAACGACGCTGAAACAGATCGCAGTAGATCGCTGCCAGTTCACTGCTGGAAAACTCGCTGACCGGTCGCACCACACCGCCGGCCTCTTCCAGCAGACGCAATTCGCGGCGCTGGTTGTAGCGAAACTTCTTCGACAGTTCTTCGGGAGTTCGGGCCATCGCCAGTTGTTCGGTCTGCGGTTTGAGACCGCTGAAACGAGTTTCGTTGAGTTGCGACAGGTAGCGCCCGCGATGACGCAGCGGTGCCTGAGCGTCAGCGGCGGCAGGCAGGATCAGCTCGGCGTTACCGAGATCAAACAGGCCCTTTTTGCCATTGCGCTTGAGCACATCCTTGGACAGTGCCAGATCGCGGCCCCAGGTCGGGATCGCGGCTTGCATTTCGCCCTGCTGCTCCCAGGCCAGATAACGCACCGGAATGCCGGCCAGATCCGCCAGACGCTCAACCACCATAGGATGGGTCGCGACGCTGCCGCCAAAACGCTGCCAGGCCTGCGCATAAGTTGAGGCGTCGACGAGCGACCAGCCACGTTCACGCCAGCCTTGAAATCGGTTGAGCATCAGCCCCTCGGTGCCAGATCGGTAACTTGTGGCAAATGCCAGAAGATTTCGCGCACCGCGCGGTCGGAAAAGCGCTCACGCAGGCGGTCGAGCATCATTTCGGCACACTGCCGACGTTGATGATCGTCCATCGCGGCCAGATGTTGTAGCCCCTGAGCCAAGCGTTCGGCATCGCCGACCGGGAACAGAATGCCCACGCCTTCGGCCACTTCCCTGGCCCCGGAGCACGCCGTGGCGAGCAACGGCACACCGGCGGCCATGGCCTCCAGCAGCACCATGCCGAACGGTTCGTGATCGGAGCTCAGAGCGAATACATCGAAGGCGCGGAAGTAGATGCGCGCTTCCGGTACCTGACCGAGAAACAGCACCCGGTCACCGATACCCAACTCGCGAGCCAGCTCTTTGAGGTCCTGCTCCAGACGTCCGATGCCGAGGATCACCAGTTGGCTATTGGCTGGCAAACCGGGCAATGCCGCGGCGAAACCGTGCAGCAACGTGGTCTGATCCTTGTCCGGATGCAGGCGACCGACGTTGCCGACAATCCATGCATCGGATGCCAGACCGAGAGTTTCGCGGGCTTCGCGAACTGACACCTGACGGGTCTGCAGCGCTAGCACATCGATGCGGTTGTACAGGGTCTGAATACGTTCCGCCGGCCACTTCGGCAAGCAGCGACGCATGTTGTCGCGCACCGAATCGGACACGCCAAGCAGACTTAGACGCTTGCGAAAGAACTGCGCAAACAGTCGGCGCGTGCCGCGTTTGTAATCGTCAAACGCGTGATGCACGCCAATCACCGGCAGCGAGGTGCCGAGCAAGGCGATGTAGGTCGGCTTGAAGCGATGGGCGATGCAGAAACTGAAATTGCGTGAAGCGGCGATCTTGCGCAGATCGCCAATGGCGCCCAGCTTCAGGCCACGAATGGCCTTGGAGCTGTATTCCATGAATAACACTTCATCGGAAGCGCAGGCCGCGGCCACCTCGCTATCAGCCGCCCCGGTCAGGAAGACCGTGGTGACCCGATAGCCGGTGCCGACAAACAGGCTGGCATACTGCCGCGCGCAGTCCAGGAACGGCCCGTCATAGCCGTGGCAGAACTGCAACACATGGCGTTCAGCCGAGCGTGTCATAAGCGTTTGCGCCCTCTTTGACCACCAGGATGTCTTCCATGATCAGATACTGTAGATCGGAACCGAAGAACATGTTCAGCGCATCGGTCGGTGAGCAGATCATCGGCTCGCCACGGCGGTTGAGCGAGGTGTTCAGCGACACGCCGTTACCGGTCAGCACTTCGAGCGCTTTCATCATGTCGTAGTAGCGCGGATTGTATTCGCGCTTGAGCACCTGAGCCCGGGACGTACCGTCTTCGTGGACGACTTCCGGCACGCGGGTCTTCCACTCTTCAGCCACTTCGAAAGTGAAGGTCATGAACGGCGCCGGGTGATCGATCTTGATCATCTGCGGAGCGACGGTGTCGAGCATCGACGGGCAGAAAGGCCTCCAGCGCTCACGGAACTTGATCTGGTGGTTGATGCGGTCAGCCACACCGATTGCGCTCGGGCAACCAATGATCGAGCGACCGCCCAAGGCACGCGGACCAAACTCCATGCGGCCCTGGAACCAGGCTACCGGGTTACCGTCGACCATGATCTTGGCGATGTTTTCCGGCATGTTGTCGAGCTTGCGCCAGGCCGGCTTGCTCGCATGACGGGCGCAGGCAGCGATCACGTCTTCGTTGCTGTACGACGGGCCGAGGTAGACGTGTTCCATCTTCTCGACCGGTACTCCGCGAGCGTGCGACACGTAAGCTGCCGCGCCAACCGCAGTGCCGGCATCGCCGGACGCCGGTTGCACGAACAGTTCTTTTACGTCGTCACGCGCGATGATTTTCTGGTTGAGCTTGACGTTCAACGCACAGCCGCCAGCGTAGGCCAGCTTGCCGGTTTCCTTGAGCACGTCGCCCAGGTAGTGGTCGATCATCTGCAGCGAAATTTTTTCGAACAGCGCTTGAATGCTCGCCGCGTAGTGGATGTACGGCTCGTCGGCGATGTCGCCTTCGCGCTTCGGTCCCAGCCACTCGATCAGCTTCGGCGAGAAGTAATAGCCTTTGCCCTTCTCTTTGTAACGACGCAGGCCGATGACGTTGGCGTAGTCGGTGTTGATCACCAGCTCGCCGTTTTCGAACGAGGCCAGACGCGAAAAGTCGTATTTGCTGGCGTCGCCGTACGGCGCCATGCCCATGACCTTGAACTCGCCATCGAGCATATCGAAACCGAGGAACTCGGTGATTGCGCCGTAGAGGCCGCCGAGGGAGTCCGGATCAAAGAATTCCTTGATCTTGTGGATCTTGCCATTCTCGCCGTAACCGAAGAAGGTCGTGGCGTATTCGCCCTTGCCGTCGATACCGAGAATCGCGGTTTTCTCTTTGAAACCCGAGCAGTGATAGGCGCTGGAAGCGTGAGCCAAGTGGTGTTCAACTGGCTCGATCTTGATTTTTTTCGGATCGAAGCCCAGTTGCTCAAGGCAGAAGACGATCTTGTTGCGATAGCGCTTGTAGCGACGGTTGCCCATCAGGATCGCATCGAGGGCGCGATCCGGGGCGTACCAGTAACGCTTGGCGTACTGCCAGCGCGCCTTGCCAAACAGGCTGATCGGGGCGAAAGGAATCGCCACCACGTCAACGTCGGAAGGCTTGATGCCGGCTTGTTCCAGGCAGAACTTTGCCGATTCGTAGGGCATGCGGTTCTTTGCATGTTTATCGCGTACGAAGCGCTCTTCCTCAGCCGCCGCGACCAGCTTGCCGTCGATGTACAAGGCTGCGGAAGGATCATGGCTAAGGGCGCCGGACAGGCCAAGAATCGTCAATGCCACAGGGGTCTAGCCTCTTTAGTCTGCATTCAGGCGCAAGGCGCCTCGAAAATTAATGTGCCCTCGCACCGGGCGAGTGACAGCTAAAGGGCGGGATTATAGCGTAAACGTGGCTGGAATAATCCTGTGCGAATTGACCCAGGCTCTTCAACCCGGTGAACCCCGTCCTGGCGGGCTATCTGCGACCCACGCGCCAGTAAATGCTGATGCTCCCATCCACCGTCTGGCGATAGATCGTGTACGGCAGGCACGCCGTGTCGAGTACCCCGGACAGGGTCAGGTCAAGCAGGACGACGGGCACCAGAATGCCCGTGGGATCGGGAGGCGCATGCAACAGACAGAAGCCGTGGGCCAGACCGCTGTAAACGCGTGGAATGGATTGGCAGTAGGTTTTTTGTTTTCTCAGACTTCGCGTAGCGCCTTCATCATCCTGCAACACCGTGACGGCGGTGCCGCAGCCGGATAAAGCCCAGGAAAAAGCGCCGATGGTTACAGCCGTTTTTATGCTCAAGATTTGCCCTCCACAAACGTTGGGGCAAATTAGCATCGGGCCTGAAGGAGGGGCAGTTCATGGGTTCTGTAGAGGCTGTAGGACAAGTCACAAGGATTTGTCGCCACATGCCCCATCAGAATTTTTTGCGGAATGGCCCTACAGGCATGCGAGATAAATCACGCAGCGCCCGACACATCCTTGGGCAAACGCTGATCAATCAGTTGATACAACGCGCTGCTCTCCGGCCAGTTACGCATGAACCGCGCGCGATCCTTCGCATAGGCCGGGGCAAAGCTGCCCACGGAGCCGTGCTGGCACATCGAATCCAGATCGATAAGCGCCCAGCGATCCTCGTGCCAGAACAGGTTGTGGCCCTTGAAATCGCCATGGCTGATGCGCTCGGCAATCAGCCGCGCGAACAAGTTATCCAGCGCGAGTAATTCATTTTCCGGCGCATCGCCGTTTTCCACGTACGGCGCAAACCGCTCGATGATGTCCGGCCCCGGCAGATATTCCGTCACCAGGTAAGCCTTGCAGCGCAGCCAGAAAAACCGCGTCTCCAGCACCGCCAGCGGTTTCGGCGTGGCGATCCCGAGGAAGGCCAGGCGATTGCCTTCACGCCACGAATGCCAGGCGCGGCTCGGACGCCAGAAACGTTTGAGCCAATGGGCGAACCCCTTGATGTTGTAACGCTTGATCACCAGCGCGCGACCGGCCACTTCGACCTTTCCGACGCTCGCCGCGCCGCCGGTCTTGTACAGATGGCCCTGATCGAGCAAGGCATCGGCCTGCTCGAGCACCGGCAGCATCGCCGCTTCTTCCTCGCGGCGAATCGCGCGCAATCCGAACGCGCCGCGCTGGACACTGAACAGCGTGCATTCACGCCCGACCTTGATCAGATAGTCGCGCAAACGCCAGGCGCGGACTTTGTCGATCTGCTTCTGCAAGGCTTCCAGCGGCAATGCATGCTCGGCGTTGCTCAGCAGGTAATGCACGAGCAGTTCTTCGGTGAACGGTTCCAGCGCCTTGGGCAACTGGGCGAAAAACACCCCGAGGTTTTCCAGCACTTTCTGACGCGACAACGGTTGGCCCGCGCTTTCGGCGCAGATGCCGGCGCCGTCGATCAAGTACAACTGACCGCCGTGGCGCAGCAAGTTATCCAGATGCAGATCTTCCTGCCACAACCCTTTGCCGTGCAGTTGAGCAATAGCGCCAAGGGCTTCGGCCAATACGGCTGTTTGCTCATCTGCCAGCACCGGCAATGCTTCGACTTGCTGCCAGGCATCACCCAGACTTTCCGCGTTTTCGAGGAATTCGAACAGCAGCCAGCCGCCCTCACCGTCCTTCAAACCATCGGCCAATAGCAGCGGCGTGGTCAGGCCCTGCGCGGCCAGCAGTTTCACGCCTTGCAGTTCACGCTGAAAATGCCGCGCAGCTTTGCTGCCCACCAGCAATTTGGCCAGCACCGGACGCCCGCGCCACACGCCGGCACCGACGTAACGCTGGCCCGGCAATACTCGCAGCAGGCTGAGCAACTGCAAATCCGCCGTGCCCGCCGCATCCGCCAACGAGACAGTCAATGGCAGACTCGGCGTGCGCCCGGCATTTTTCAGGTCGGACAGCTGCATCAGCGCGCCCTCTTGTAGCTGCGCCGCGCGGTCAGCCGCGTGATCCAGCTGTCGACCAGCGAACTGTCGGTCGATTGCTCAAGATATACCGCGAGCAATTCGCGCTGTTGCGCCTCGCTCCACTGCGGTGCACGCCGCAGTAGCGGTTCAAGATCCTTGACCCGGTCACGCTGACCGAACAGCAATGGCCGGGTTTTCTCCAGATCGATCAGCTGCGCTCGATAGCCCGCGCCATCGACCTGCAAGAAAATGTGCTTGGGATAAAAACAGCCATGCACCTGACGCACACCGTGCAGATACCGCGCCAGTTGACCGCAGGCCGTGAGAATCGCCGATTGCTGCGCAGCGCTCAGACTCGACCAGCGCTGCAACAGCGAATCAAGATCGTCCCAGCCATCGAGGGCACGGGTCAGCAGGATCGCGCGGACTTCGCCTTCGACTTTGCGCTGACCGAAGAACACCGCTTGCAACGCTGGAATCCCGAGCTTTTTGTAGCGACTGATGTTGCGAAATTCCCGGGCAAAGGTCGGCTCGCCGAACGGCGCATGCAAGGTGCGGGTCAGATAATTGCTCTGGCGCTTGAGGTAATAGGCGTGACCTTCAACCTCGAGGCGAAACACGCTGCTCCAGCCTCCGCCGGCGGTGTTCGGCTCATCCACCGCTTCGAGCTGTTTGGCCCAGAGTGCGTCGAAGGAACCGAGGCCGTGGCGCTCAAGCAGCGCCCGGTCTTCAGCGGCGAGAAAATCAGTCATTCGCGTCCCTCGAAAAATCTCACAACGTGACGAATGCGTTTCTTGTCGGCGGCATTCAGTCGGTCACGCTGGCGATATTGCAGGTAAAAGCGCAGGCGCTGGGTACTCGACAGGTGATATTTGGCCACCTTGTCGAGGCAGGCCAGATCCTTGGTGATCCGGTACTTGAGCCAGAACCCGCGCCAGAAATCGCCGTTCGGGCAGTCGATCAGAAACAGCTGTGCCTGATCGTCGATCAGCAAATTGCGCCATTTCAGATCGTTGTGGGTGAAGCGATGGTCATGCATCACGCGGGTATACGCGGCCAACTGGCGGCTGACACCATCGACCCAGGCCCGATCCTTGAGTTTTGGATCATTGCGATCAGCCAGCGCCGACAGGTCTTCGGTACGCGGCAATTCGCGGGTGATCATCGCCCCACGGTCATACGCCATGCCGTTGCGTTCCAGGCCCCAAGCCACAACCTCGGCTGTGGGAATGCCCCATTTGGCGAAACGCTTGAGGTTCTGCCACTCCATCTTCACCCGAGGTTTGCCCAGATAACGGCGCAAGCCTTTGCCGGCACCGACGTAGCGCTTGACGTAATAATTGACGCCATTGCGCTGCACGCGAATCACCTCGGACAGCGGATCCCAGGTCAGGCGCTCGCCCTGCAACGCGAACACCGCTTCAAGGCTGCCAAAATCTTCTGCGAGGTCGCTGTACTCAGGCTCTAAAGTCCAACCGGCCATCAGAGCGCATCCCCGTAACGCTGTTTGCGCGCATAAAGCTTGTTGGCCTTGCCTTCGAGCCAGCTCAGCAGCGCTGCTTCTTCCGCCAGAATCTGGCGCAGCGGTTGCTGGAAATAGCCTTTTAGGAAACGCAGTTTGTCGCGGTGAGTCAGGCCAATGTCCAGCGCGGAAAAGTACAGCGCGGCCAGATCCTTGTTGCGCCAGCGCTGTGTGATCTTCGTGCGGGTCTGGGCACGGTGCAGGTCGATCACCGAAAGCTTGAAGTCTTCAGCCGTCACCGGTTTGTCGGTGTGCAGCAGGAAATGGCAGATGTAGCAGTCGCGGTGGTTGACCCCGGCGCGGTGCATCATGCCGGTCATGCGTGCGACTTCGGCGATCAGTGCGCGCTTGAGTTTCGGCTGCGGCGGCTGCTTGATCCAGTCGATGCTGAAGTCTTCGAGGCTGACGGTCGGCGCCAGCTCTTCGGTGACGATGAACGAATGCTGATCCGCCGGGTTGCTGCCCTTCTCGCCGTATGCGACGGCGGTCATGGTCGGCACGCCGACTTCCTGCAAACGCTGGATCGCCTTCCACTCCTGGCCCGCGCCGAGCACCGGCAGCTTGGCGGTCAGCAGATTTTTGAAGATTTCGCCCCAGCCGATACCCCTGTGGATCTTGACGAAAAATCCGTTGCCGTCGACTTCCGTGCGCAAAGTCCGCCGAGCTTCCAGCTCGCGGTATACCTCGCCCTGCAAGCCCTCGACTTCCGCGAACGGATCGCGGCCAGCCCAAAGGCTTTTGAACGGTTCAGCCAGCATCAACTTCATTTAAGCGTGCTCCGCCAGAATCACATCGGCCGCGTGCTGCGGCATGCTGTAGAGGTCGGCCCTTTCGGCAAAGGCCAGACCGTTGCGGCTCCAGGCCGCCCGTGCAGCGTCGTCGTGCAGCATTTCAGTCAGAAATTGCGTCAACTGCGCCTGATCGAACGGTTCGTCCAGCACTCGCCCGGCGTCGGCCTCGGCGATGTAATGGGCGTAACCGCAGACCGCGCTGACCAGCACCGGCAACCCGGCGACCAGCGCTTCGAGCAGCACCGTACCGGTGTTTTCGTTGTACGCCGGGTGGATCAACAGATCGGCGCCGAGCAGGAAACGCGGGATATCGCTGCGCCCTTTGAGGAACGTCACGTTATCGCCGAGCCCCAGCGTGGCACTCTGCATCTGGAACAATTTGGGGTCATCCTGGCCGATTACAAACAGCCGGGTGCGTTTCTTCAATTCGGCTGGCAGCGCGGCCAGTGCTTTGAGGCTGCGATCAACGCCTTTGGTCTTGAACCCGGAGCCGATCTGCACCAACAGCAATTCGTCGTCTTTCAGATTGAATTCGGCGCGGAACCCGGCACGAATCTCGTCGGCATCCGCTGGACGGCGACGATCCTGAGCGATGCCCGGCGGCAGCAAATGGAAGCGTTCCAGCGGCGTGTCGTAATGCTTGATGAACAGCGGCTGCTGCACTTCGGAAATCATCAGCACTTCGGTCTTCGCGTCTTTGGCGAACACCGCGCGCTCGTACTCGGCGAAATGCCGGTAGCGGCCCCAGCGACGGTACAGCGAGTTGCGCAGGTTCTGCGCCTTGTCTTCGAAGCAGCCGTCGGCGGCGTAATACACGTCCAACCCCGGCATCTTGTTGAAGCCGATCAGACGATCCACCGGACGCTTGGCCAGATCAGCCTCCATCCACGCGCTGAGTTTTTCGTTACGGCGGTGATTGAAGAACGCCTTGACCGGCGCCACCAGCACTTCGAAACCGGGCGGCACGTCGCCTTCCCAGATCAGCGTGTAGACGCGAATCTTGTGGCCGCGCTTTTGGCATTCGAGGGCGATGCGCATGAAATCGCGCTGCAGACCACCGAACGGGAAATATTTGTACAGGACAAAAGCCAATTGCATCAGCGCAGCTCCTCAGCCATTAACAACGTGCTCAGACGGCTGGCGACACGCTCGGGATTCAGACGCGTGAAGCACAGAGGCCACTCGCGTTTCAGGTCAAACTGACGGGCATCCTGCGCGGTCGGTTGATACGTACATTTCTTTTGCAGGCACGGCGCGCACGGGAAGTCACTGCCGAGATGAATCTGCAGCTTGCCATAGGCGCCGGTCAGGCCCGGATTGGTCGGGCCGAACAGGGAAATCGTCGGCACATCCAGCGCAGCGGCCAAGTGGCCCAGACCGGTGTCCACCGCCACGCAAGCCTGCGCGCCGGCCAAGACTTTGCCGACCCCGGCCAGATTGAGTTTCGGCAGCACTTCGGCGTGTTTGAAACCGGC
Source organism: Pseudomonas sp. P4795 (assembly GCF_048822895.1). NCBI lineage: Bacteria > Pseudomonadati > Pseudomonadota > Gammaproteobacteria > Pseudomonadales > Pseudomonadaceae > Pseudomonas > Pseudomonas sp. P4795. Next base: position 256,984 of record NZ_JBMFBT010000005.1, read on the forward strand.
AGCGATGCGCTCGGCGCGGGCCTTCTCCAGCGGATTGCCCCACGGCAACTTGATGCCGACGCCGAGGTAGCCGACGCGTTCGGTCAGCTCGCGCCAGTAGGCTTCCGGCCAGTGTTTGGTGTCCCACGTGGTGCCGTGCAGGAACACCACGTAGGCGCTCTTGCGTGGCAACTCGACCAGAGGTTCGACGTTGAGGCCGTAGTCGCCCAAGCCTTTCGGCAAGTCATAGCCTAAAGCGATGGCGAACAACTGACGCACACGTTCAACCGCGTGCTGACCACGCGCCACTGCCAGTTTGCGGTCGTAGAACCGCGCAGCGATTGGTTCGCGCGCCGAGCCTTTATCCAGACCGGCCACCGGGGCTTTGACGTAGCGCGTCAGCCAGGCGCTTTTCAGCAGGCCCTGGGCGTCGATTACCAAGTCATATTTCTGCGCGCGTACCGCTTGCTTGAAGCGCTTCCACTCGCCGCTGGTGATGGTTTTCCAGATGTTCTTGCGCCAGCGGCGGATCGCCACCGGAATCACTTTGCCCACGGCCGGGTGCCAGGTCGGAATCTCGGCGAAGCCTTCTTCCACCACCCAGTCGAACTTGATTCCGGGAATGGCCCGGGCGGCGTCGGTCAGCGCCGGCAACGCGTGAATCACGTCGCCCAGCGATGAAGTCTTGATCAGCAATATGCGCAAACTATTGAACCTCGACCACAGAGCCCTGCAAACGCTGCAAGGCTTCGTTGACCGCGTCCGGCATCAGCTGGCGCAGGCAGTTGTAATGGCCGAAACGGCAAGTGCGCTCGAAGCACGGGCTGCAATCGAGGCCCAGGCGCACGATCTCGACATGCTCGGCCAGCGGCGGGGTGAAGCCCGGCGAAGTCGAACCGTAGACCGCCACCAATGGACGATTCAGCGCAGCGGCAACGTGCATCAGCCCGGAGTCGTTGGAGACTACCGCGTCGGCGCAGGACAGCAGATCAATCGCCTCGGCCAGCGAAGTGTCGCCGCTGAGGTTGACCGATTCTTCACGCAAGCCAGGAATCAGCCGCGCGCGGATTTCTTCACCAACCGAGTGATCGTTCTTCGAACCGAACAGCCACACCTGCCAGCCTTCGCGAATGCGTGCTTCGGCAACCTTGGCGTAATGCTCGGACGGCCAGCGCTTGGAAATACCAAACTCGGCGCCGGGACACAGGGCCAATACCGGGCGATCAAGGCTGAGGCCAAACTTGGCCAGCGCGGCCTCGCGGCTGACCGGATCGATTTGCAGGCTTGGACGCGGATAGGGTTTCGGCAGCTCGGCTTTCGGTTCATAAGCCAGCGCCATGAAGCGCTCGATCATCAGCGGATAGCGCTCTTTATCGAGCGTGCGCACGTCATTCAGCAAGCCGTAACGGAATTCGCCGCGCCAGCCGGTGCGTTTGGGGATACCGGCGAAGAACGGCACCAGCGCCGATTTCAGCGAGTTCGGCAACAGAATCGCCTGGTCATACTGGCCGCGCAGGGACTTGCCGATGCGTCGACGCGTCGCCAGTTCCAGCGCGCCGTGGCCGAGCGGGAAGCTCAAGGCCTTGCGCACTTCAGGCATGCGCTCGAGGATCGGCCGGCTCCACTCGGGGGCCAGTACGTCGATCTCGCACTGCGGGTGGCGTTGCTTGAGACACTGAAACAGTGTCTGCGCCATCACCATGTCACCGACCCAACTGGGCCCAACGATCAGAATATTCATGTGGTTTCCAAAAACGAACCGGGGAGGCCAATGCCTCCCCGCCGCGAAAATCAGCTTAGCCCCAGCTCACGCCAGATTCGCATTACCTGGCGCCGTTCGTCCGCGAACTGGTCGCCCGGTATTACCCCGGGATCCTTCTGCAAGGCCTGTCGGTGCGCGGCGGAGCGGTAGGCTTTGTAGGCCTCGCGCAACAGACTGGCATCTTCGGCAGGCATCAGCCCTTCGTGTTCCAGCTCTTCCAGAATGCGGATATTGTCGCTCCAGCGCAGTAACGCCGGGTGGGTCTGCGACCACGCCAGGGCCGCGTATTGCACCATAAATTCAATATCGACGATACCTCCGGCGTCCTGCTTGAGATCGAACGGCGCCGTGGCCTCGAAGGCGTTCGCCGCCGTACCGGCAGCGGTGCTCTTGCTACCGAGGTTGCCGCGCATCTTCGCGCGCATCTCGCTGACCTCCTGTTGCAGCTTGGCCAGATCGCGCGCCTTGCCCAACACTTGCGCGCGAACCTTCTCGAACGCCTGGCCAACATCCTGACTGCCGACCAGCACCCGCGCCCGCACCAGCGCCTGATGTTCCCAGGTCCAGGCTTCGTTTTCCTGATAGCGCGCAAACGCGCCGAGCGAACTCACCAGCAACCCGGATGCCCCGGACGGGCGCAGACGCATATCAACTTCATACAGCTGACCGGAGTTGGTCTGTGCCGTCAGCAAGTGAATGATCCGCTGGCCGAGACGAGTGAAGAACTGCGCGCCATCGATGGGTTTGGCCCCGTCGGTTTCCGCTTGCGGATCGCCGTCGTGGATGAACACCAGATCCAGATCCGAACCATGCCCCAATTCCAGACCACCGACTTTGCCGTAACCGACAATGATGAAGCCCGGATCGCACAAGGTGCCGTCGGTGCGCAGCGGCGTGCCGTACTTGGCCACGGTCTGACGCCAGGCCAGGGCCAGCACTTGCTCGAGGATCGCTTCGGCGAGCCAGGTCAGGTAATCGCTGACTTTCATCAACGGCAGGCTGCCGGCGATTTCCGAAGCGGCGACGCGCAAACGGTGCGCCAGTTTGAAATGGCGTAGCGCCTCCATCTGTTGTTCGAGATCGTCTTCCGGGATACGCGTCAGGCGTTCGCGCAACTCGGCGGCCAGTTCCGGCGCCAATGGCGGTTTGAACAAACGCCCTTCGTTGAGCAATTCATCGAGCAGCAGCGGGAAACGAGTGATCTGTTCGGCAATCCACGGACTGGCCGCGCACAGCGTGAGCAATCGACGCAATGCGCCGGGGTTTTCGGTGAGCAACACCAAATAAGCTGAACGTCGGGCCACCGCTTCCACCAACGGCAGCACGCGCTCCAGCACCAGATCCGGATTGTCGTGCTCCACGGCTTGAGCCAGCAGACGTGGAATAAAAGCATCAAGCCGCTCCCGGCCCAGACGCTGCATCGCGCGCAATTGCGGACTGCCACGCAAACTCGCCAGCGCTTTCAACGCCTTGCTCGCATCAACGAAACCGCCCTCCTCCAGTTGTCGGCAAGCGGCTTCTTCGTCCTGCGCTTCTTCCCACAGCGGCAGCCATTCGCCGCCGACCACCACTTCGCTTTCGGTGCCCTCTTCTTCGTCGGGATCAGCGATCACCTGAGCGAAATGCCAAGCCACGCGGCCGCGCCAGAACATCAGTTTTTCGTGGAACGCATCCCAGCTGTCGAAGCCGAGCATGAAAGCGATACGCGCCTGATCCTGCGCGCCGTCCGGCAGCATTTGCGTCTGCCGGTCGGCAATCGCCTGGATCGCGTGTTCGGTGTAACGCAGAAACTCGTAACCTTCGCGCAACTCGCTGACCACCGCCGGCGGCAGATAACCCTGCCCCTCCAGCGTGCTCAATACCTTTAATAGAGGCCGCTGTTGCAGACTCAGATCGCGTCCGCCGTGGATCAACTGGAACGCTTGGGCGATGAATTCAACTTCACGAATGCCGCCAGAACCCAGCTTGATGTTGTCGGCCATGCCTTTGCGCCGCACTTCCTGCTGGATCAATTGCTTCATGGTGCGCAGTGCTTCGATAGCCGAGAAGTCCAGATAGCGCCGATAAACGAACGGTCGCAGCATCTCTTGCAACTGCGCACCGGCGACTTGATCACCGGCCACCACCCGCGACTTGATCATCGCGTAGCGTTCCCAGTCGCGCCCTTGATCCTGGTAATACTGCTCCAGCGCGTTGAAGCTCAACACCAGCGCACCGGAAGACCCGTACGGCCGCAGGCGCATGTCGACGCGGAATACAAAGCCGTCGACGGTGATCGGATCGAGGGCCTTGATCAGACGCTGGCCGAGACGGATGAAAAACTCCTGATTATCCAGCGCACGTTTGACGCCGACAGTTTCGCCGCCCTCGGGGTAGGCGAAGATCAGGTCGATATCCGAAGACAGATTCAGCTCGACCGCGCCGAGCTTGCCCATGCCGAGGATGACCATTTGCTGTGGCTCGCCGCTGCGGCGGCCGGTCGGCGTGCCGAATTGCTGGCAATGGCGGCTGTACAGCCATTGATAGGCTTGATCGATGCTGGCGTCGGCCATGTCCGAGAGATCACGACAGGTCTGCACCAGATCGGCCTGACGGGTCAGGTCGCGCCAGATGATCCGCACCTGATGCCGGGCGCGTTGACGACGCAGAACGCGGCCGAGTTCGTCTTCGGTCTGCGCGGCACTCACCGCCGCTGCGATCTGCGCGCACAGTTCACCGGGCGCGAACGGCCGGTCGAGTTCGCCGGACTGCACCAGCGCGAGCAACATCAAAGGGTCACGAACACTCTGTTCAATCACGAAATCGCTCGCAGCGGTGACACGCTCGAATTGCGCCCAGCGCTCAGGCGTCCACAATGCGAAGCCATGATCGTCGTCCAGCGCGGCAACCGCCGTGTGGAACGACTGCGCAGATCGGCTGACCAATGGCAGGAGAATGGCGGGCAGTTCGGCAAGCACGGGCAGGGTCATGGTCTATCCTTGATCGGCGTGTAAATGGCCGCTTGTAGTGAATGATGAAAACCCGCTACGCGATGGACTGTCGAACAAAAGTTAGAAATAGCTGATTTTTCTTCTTCTTTGGCAGCGAGCATCAAACTTTCACCTTTTTCGGATGGCAAACGACCAACCTTAACGATTATTCTCACAACGCAGCTGGAGGCCATAAGCCTTTCATCTGTAGTTTTACTACTCGTCTATACATGCGAAAGGCTGAAATGCCGGAAGATTTGTAGTAAAACTACACGCCGCCGGAACAACCTGTCGGCAATCCAAGAATTTTAAATCGTCTGCCCACAAGGCCAGTCGCAAACTCAGGCAACCGATTCTGGAAGCCTTTCCGCCCTGGAGCAAGCCATGCAAGACCTCGATCCCGTCGAAACCCAGGAATGGCTGGACGCCCTGGAATCGGTTCTCGATAAAGAAGGCGAAGACCGCGCTCATTATCTGATGACCCGTATGGGTGAGCTAGCAACCCGCAGCGGTTCGCAACTCCCGTACGCCATCACCACGCCTTATCGCAACACGATCCCCGTTACCCACGAAGCACGCATGCCTGGCGACCTGTTCATGGAACGCCGCATTCGCTCGTTGGTGCGCTGGAACGCGATGGCCATGGTAATGCGCACGAACCTGAAAGATTCTGACCTGGGCGGTCACATCTCCAGCTTCGCTTCCAGTGCGACCCTGTATGACATCGGCTTCAACTACTTCTTCCAGGCCCCGACCGAAGAACACGGCGGCGACCTGATCTACTTCCAGGGCCACACCTCGCCAGGCGTTTACGCCCGTGCATTCATGGAAGGCCGCATCACCGAAGACCAGATGAACAACTTCCGTCAGGAAGTCGATGGCAACGGTCTGTCGTCCTACCCGCACCCATGGCTGATGCCTGATTTCTGGCAGTTCCCGACCGTTTCGATGGGTCTGGGCCCGATCCAGGCGATCTACCAGGCACGCTTCATGAAGTACCTCGAAGCCCGTGGTTTCATCCCTGAAGGCAAGCAGAAAGTCTGGTGCTTCCTCGGTGATGGCGAGTGCGACGAGCCGGAATCGCTGGGTGCAATCTCCCTGGCCGGCCGCGAGAAGCTCGACAACCTGATCTTCGTCATCAACTGCAACCTGCAGCGCCTCGACGGCCCGGTTCGCGGCAACGGCAAGATCATCCAGGAACTCGAAGGCGTGTTCCGTGGTGCTCAATGGAACGTGACCAAGGTCATCTGGGGCCGTTTCTGGGACCCTCTGCTGGCCAAAGACGTCGACGGCATCCTGCAACGTCGCATGGACGAAGTCATCGACGGCGAGTACCAGAACTACAAAGCCAAAGACGGCGCGTTCGTCCGTGAACATTTCTTCAACACGCCAGAACTCAAGGCGATGGTTGCTGATCTGTCCGACGACGAGATCTGGAAACTCAACCGTGGCGGCCACGATCCGTACAAGGTCTACGCGGCGTACCACGAAGCGGTCAACCACAAAGAACAACCGACTGTCATCCTGGCCAAGACCATCAAGGGTTATGGCACCGGTGCCGGCGAAGCGAAAAACACTGCGCACAACACCAAGAAAGTCGATGTCGACAGCCTGAAGTTGTTCCGTGATCGTTTCGACATCCCGGTCAAGGATGAGGAGCTGGAAAACCTGCCGTTCTTCAAGCCGGAAGTTGGCAGCGCAGAAGCTCGCTATCTGAGCGAGCGCCGCACGGCCCTCGGCGGTTTCGTGCCACAGCGCCGCGCCAAGAGCTTCAACATCCCGACGCCGCCACTGGATACCCTCAAGGCTATCCTCGACGGTTCGGGCGACCGTGAAATTTCCACCACCATGGCTTTCGTGCGGATCCTCGCGCAACTGGTCAAGGACAAGGAAATCGGCCAGCGCATCGTACCGATCATCCCGGACGAAGCCCGTACCTTCGGTATGGAAGGCATGTTCCGTCAGTTGGGCATCTACTCCTCCGTCGGCCAGCTCTACGAGCCAGTCGATAAAGACCAGGTGATGTTCTACAAGGAAGACAAGAAGGGCCAGATTCTCGAAGAAGGCATCAACGAAGCGGGCGCCATGAGCTCCTTCATCGCTGCCGGTACTTCGTACTCCAGCCACAACCAGCCGATGCTGCCGTTCTACATCTTCTACTCGATGTTCGGCTTCCAGCGTATCGGCGATCTGGCATGGGCCGCTGGCGACAGCCGTACCCGTGGCTTCCTGATCGGCGGCACCGCTGGCCGTACCACCCTGAACGGTGAAGGCCTGCAACACGAAGACGGTCACAGCCACATGCTGGCCGCGACCATCCCGAACTGCCGCACCTATGATCCGACCTACGGCTACGAGCTGGCGGTGATCATTCAGGACGGCATGAAGAAGATGACCGAAGAGCAACAGGACGTCTTCTACTACATCACCGTGATGAACGAGTCGTACCAGCAGCCTGCCATGCCGGCCGGTGCCGAAGAAGGCATCAAGAAAGGCATGTATCTGCTGGAAGAAGACACCCGCGAAGCTGCGCACCACGTGCAACTGATGGGCTCCGGCACCATCCTGCGTGAAGTGCGTGAAGCCGCGAAGATCCTGCGTGAAGAGTTCAACATCGGTGCCGACGTATGGAGCGTTACCAGCTTCAACGAACTGCGTCGCGACGGCCTCGCCGTTGAGCGCAGCAACCGTCTGCATCCGGGCCAGAAGCCGCAGCTGAGCTACGTCGAAGAGTGCCTGAACGGCCGTAAAGGTCCGGTCATCGCCTCCACCGACTACATGAAACTGTTCGCCGAGCAGATTCGTCAGTGGGTACCGTCCAAGGAATTCAAAGTCCTCGGCACCGACGGCTACGGCCGCAGCGACAGCCGCAAGAAACTGCGTCATTTCTTCGAAGTTGACCGTCATTTCGTGGTGTTGGCAGCCCTGGAAGCACTGGCTGACCGTGGTGATATCGAACCTAAGGTGGTGGCTGAAGCCATCGTCAAGTTCGGCATCGACCCGGAAAAACGCAACCCACTGGACTGCTGAGGAGAACCCCTGTGAGCGAACTCATTCGCGTACCTGACATCGGCAGCGGTGAAGGTGAAGTAATCGAATTGTTTGTGAAGGTCGGCGACCGTATCGAAGCCGACCAGAGCATCCTGACCCTGGAATCGGACAAGGCCAGCATGGAAGTGCCGGCCCCGAAGGCCGGTATCGTCAAGAGCCTGAAAGTGAAGCTGGGCGATCGCCTGAAAGAAGGCGACGAACTGCTTGAGCTGGAAGTCGAGGGCGCCGCTGAAGCGGCTCCTGCGGCAGCCGCTCCGGCTGCCAAGGCGGAAGCCGCTCCGGCTGCTGCACCTGCACCGGCCGCGCCTGCTGCTGCACCGGCTGCCGCTTCGGTACAGCAAGTGCACGTGCCGGACATCGGTTCGGCGGGCAAGGCACAGATCATCGAGATTCAGGTCAAGGTCGGCGACACCGTCGAAGCTGATCAATCGCTGATCACTCTTGAATCCGACAAGGCCAGCATGGAAATTCCATCGCCAGCCGCTGGCGTGATCAAGGCCATCAGCGTCAAGCTCAACGACGAAGTCGGCACTGGCGACCTGATTCTGGATCTGGAAGTGGCGGGTGCTGCGGTGCCTGCTGCGGCCGCTCCGGCTCAGGCTGCTGCTCCGGCCGCTGCTGCTGCTGCGCCGGCTCAAGCTGCCGCGCCTGCTGCACCGGTTGCCGACAGCGTGCAGGACATCCACGTTCCGGACATCGGTTCGGCCGGCAAAGCCAAGATAATCGAAGTTCTGGTCAAGGCTGGCGACAGCGTGACAGCCGATCAGTCGCTGATCACCCTGGAATCCGACAAGGCCAGCATGGAAATTCCATCGCCTGCCGCCGGCGTGGTGGAAAGCATTTCCGTCAAGCTGGATGACGAAGTCGGCACTGGCGACCTGATTCTGAAACTGAAAGTCAAAGGCGCCGCTCCGGCTGCTGCTCCGGCACCTGCCGCGGCTGCACCGAGCGCACCTGCGCCAGCCGCTGCTGCTCCTGCTGCCGCCGCACCTGCGGCTTCCGCTGCGGTTGCTGCTCCTGCCAAGCCAGGCGCCAAAGTTCACGCCGGCCCAGCCGTGCGTCAACTGGCGCGTGAGTTCGGTGTCGAGCTGAACGCTGTCGGCGCAAGCGGTCCACACGGTCGCATCTTGAAAGAAGACGTGCAGGCGTACGTCAAAGCCATGATGCAGAAGGCCAAGGAAGCACCGGCCGCTGCTGCTGGCGCAACCGGTGGCGCGGGCATCCCGCCGATTCCGGTCGTCGACTTCAGCCGTTTCGGCGAAATCGAAGAAGTGCCGATGACTCGTCTGATGCAGATCGGCGCGTCGAGTCTGCACCGCAGCTGGCTGAACATTCCGCACGTAACGCAGTTCGATTCGGCTGATATCACCGAGCTGGAAGCGTTCCGTATCGCGCAGAAAGCCGTTGCAGAGAAGGCTGGCGTCAAGCTGACCATCCTGCCACTGCTGCTCAAGTCCTGCGCGCATATGCTCAAGGAACTGCCGGACTTCAACAGCTCGCTGGCGCCAAGCGGCAAAGCGATCATCCGCAAGAAATACGTGAACATCGGCTTCGCCGTCGACACGCCGGATGGCCTGCTGGTACCGGTGATCAAGAACGTCGATCAGAAAAGCCTGCTGCAACTGGCTGCCGAAGCGGCTGCGTTGGCTGCCAAGGCCCGCGACAAGAAGCTCACCGCTGACGACATGCAAGGCGCCTGCTTCACCATTTCCAGCCTCGGCCACATTGGCGGCACCGGCTTCACGCCGATCGTCAACGCGCCGGAAGTGGCGATCCTCGGTGTTTCCAAGGCAACCATCCAGCCAGTCTGGGACGGCAAAGCCTTCCAGCCGAAACTGATGCTGCCGCTGTCGCTGTCCTACGATCACCGAGTGATCAACGGCGCCGCTGCCGCACGCTTCACCCAGCGTCTGAGCAGCCTGCTGGCGGACATCCGCACGATCCTGCTGTAAGCCGATCGGCCCTCCGGCAACGGAGGGCCAATCGCGTTCCACGTTTTCGAGCGCCACACGCTCGTACCTCAACCCCGTCAGTTTGGCGGGGCTTTTTTTGCCTGAAATAAACGTAGATCGAATTTTTCCCACAAGTTTTGCTGAATTCGGCCACAGCCCAAGTCCACTTCGCGTCGATATTTTTTATGCGCGCACAACTAACCTTGGCGCAACTAAGTTACCGCCGACAATAGTTGGGAAACTGTAACTTTTAACTTATATCAATTCGAATGGATTCGAACATGCTCAAGCCCACCGTCGGCCCGATTATTGGCCACACCACAACTAATCAATCGCGAATTTTTATACGCGGTGAGTTTCAATTAAATACCGCAGTGTTCGGTGGAATTCGTTACCGGGTATCCGGAGCGCAACAGTGGCTGAAAGCCCCGTTCGCAAAACTTGAGTTACTGCGCGACATGTCAGCCGTTATCCTGCTCGACAAATTAACCGCCGACACCGACTACGAATACCAGGCAGGCTGGTTTAGCCCGATGAGTCCGACCCACACTGTGGACAGCGTGATGGAGCTGCCGCTGCAATGGCCTCGCGAAGTTTATCGTCTGCGCACCCGCGCCGCTGCGATCACGCAACCGCGCGCTTATATCCTCGGCTCGTGTCGCTACCTGCGTCTGACGGCGGGAATCCCGTCACTGCCGCACTTGGGCGACCGTATTTTTTCATCCATCGGCCAGTTGATCGAAGGCGCGCAGCCACCAGTCAGCGCGATCATGATGACCGGCGACCAGATCTACGTAGACGATCTGAACCTGATTGCGCCGGATCGGGAATATAACGAAATTCTTAAGAAGTACCGCGCAGCGTTCTCCCAACCCAATGTTCAACGCTTGATGTCCGGCACGCCTACTTACATGATTCTCGATGATCATGAGATAGAAGATAACTGGCCGGTCAATGCCCACAAGTCCGACGCTTCGTTGTTCCGTAACGCAATGACGGCTTATGAGATATATCAAGCCAGTCACAGTCCGGCCTGCGCGGTTACTTCCAACGGACAAGTTGACCAGGTATTAAAAAACTATTGGTATCAGTTCAGCGATGGAGATATCGAATGGTTTGTCACTGACAGTCGCACCCGGCGCAACTTGGCGCAAGATGACCGCCGGATTCTCGACGAAGAACAGGAGCAAGCGCTGTGCCAATGGCTGATCGAAAGCCCGGCACGGGTCAAGTTTGTAGTCACCAGTGTGATGTTTTATCCGGATCGCAAACTCCACGGCGATGACGCGTGGAAGAGCTTTCCCGCGCAACGCTTGCGCCTGCTCGAAGTGATTCGCACCCATCGACTGAAGAACGTAGTGTTCATCTCCGGCGATGTGCATGGCTCACTGACCTCGCGCCTGACCCACAGCGCAGACCAGGACTTCGAAGTCCATACCATCGTTTCCTCGCCGCTGCACAACAGCAAGTTGCTGCCCTACGCCAAAGCCTCGACATTTATCCTCGATCAGCCTTTGGCGCTAACGGCCGACGGTGACTATCGGCATGAGCTGACCAGCGCAGTGGTGAGTCAGGACAATTTTGCCCACATGCTGGTCGATGCCGGGCAGATCCGCGTGAACTACCATGATCGCGATGGAAAACAGCTGCAATGAATCAAGATAGATCTGCGCTGAATCGTGCGAGATCGAAGCATGTTTCGCTGATTTCAGCCAACCGCTGGAGAAAACCCGAACGCAGCCGACACATTCTTATAGCACTTGGCCTTCATCACTCTTGTCAGTCAGTGCCGCAATGATGCAACCTTGCCGCAGGCAAGAGTAATGAGGGCGAGAGCCCGGCGCGTTCAGCATATATCCAAGCGAGTTCCCTCAATGAAGAGCCAGCCCGATGCCGCCAGCCGTATGGTGGCCGAGGTAGTGACGCAGTTGCCCGTGCCCTCGCGGCTCGGCATGCTGCGTTTCGAGCGCTTGAATGAGGCGAGCTGGGCGATGCTGTTTCTCGACCCCAACTGCGAGCGTCAGTTTGGTCAGCCGGCGGTTGAGCTATGCGCTCTGGTCGGTTCGCCCTACGCGAGTCTGATGGAGCCGGAAGCGCGTTATCAATTGCACGACGCCATCCAGCAGCAACTCGCCGCCAGCCCGCATTACATGGCGCGCTACACCCTGCACACCCCGGCCGGCGCACTGAATGTGCTGGAACTGGGCGAAGCCTACAAACAACACAATCGTCATTTGCTGCGCGGCTACCTGATGGTGGTCGATGCGGTGTTCGATGCTGCACCAGCGCCACCCTCGCTGGATCTGGAAACGCAGAATTCGCGCCTGCAAATCGCCCTCGAACTCAACCAGCGCGCCCAGCAGGAACAGTTGCAACATCTGGAGCGCGTGCGCGCGCAACAGGATCTGATCCTGCTCTTGGCCCGTCAGCGCTACAGCAGCCACAACTCGCTGCAAGAAGCCGCCGAACTGATCACCCGCTGCGCCTGCGACATCTACGAAATCGACTGCGCCAGCCTGTGGAATCTTGAAGATCAGCGCCTGATTCCGATCTCGGCCTATCATCGCGCCACGCAGGAATACATTCTGCCGGACGTGATCGACGTCAGCGGCTTCCCCGACTACCTGGACGCACTGCACAGCAGCCGCGCCATCGACGCCCACAATGCGATGCGCGACCCGCGTACCCGCGAGATGGCCGAAGCCCTGCGCCCGCGCGACGTCAACGCCATGCTCGATGCGAGCATCCGCGTCGACGGCCAAGTGGTCGGTGTGCTGTGCCTGGAACAAACCGGCGCCACTCGCGCCTGGCAGTCCGACGAAATCGCCTTCGCCGGCGAGCTGGCCGACCAGTTCGCGCAAGTCATCAACAACCACAACCGCCGCACCGCCACCAGCGCCCTGCACCTGTTCCAGCGTGCGGTCGAGCAAAGCGCCAACGCGTTTTTGCTGGTCAACTGCGACGGCGTGGTCGAGTACGTCAACCCAAGCTTCACCGCGATCACTCAATACACCACAGACGAAGTCCACGGCCAGCGCCTGTCGGAGCTGCCGGCACTGGAAAACCTCAGCGAATTGCTGTTCGACGCGCCCTCGGCGCTGGCCAAGAGCAACAGTTGGCAGGGCGAATTCAAGAGCCGCCGCAAGAATCTCGAACCGTACTGGGGCCAGCTGTCGATCTCCAAGGTCTACGGCGATAACCGCGAGCTGACTCATTACATCGGCATCTACGAAGACATCACCCACACCAAGCTCGCGCAGCAGCGTATCGAGCGTCTGGCCTATACCGACAACCTGACCAACCTCGGCAATCGCCCGGCGTTCATCCGCAATCTGGACGAACGCTTCGCCCGCGACAGCGATTCGCCGATCAGCCTGCTGCTGGTGGACATCGATAATTTCAAGCGGATCAACGACAGCCTCGGCCATCAGACTGGCGACAAATTGCTGATCAGTCTGGCGCGGCGTCTGCGCAACAGCCTCAGCCCGAGCGGCAGTCTGGCGCGCTTCGCCAGTAACGAATTTGCCGTGCTGCTGGACGACACCGACCTTGTGACGGGTCAGCAGATTGCCAATCAATTGCTGGCGACCCTCGACAAACCGATGTTCGTCGACAACCAGTTGATCAGCGTCACCGGCTCGGTCGGCCTGGCGTGTGCGCCGCTGCACGGGCGCGACCCGCAAACGTTGATGCGCAACGCCGGTCTGGCCCTGCACAAGGCCAAGGCCAACGGCAAACATCAGGTGCAAGTGTTCACCGAAGCACTGAACGCCGAGGCCAGCTACAAGCTGTTCGTCGAGAACAACCTGCGCCGCGCCCTGACCCAGAACGAGCTGGATGTGTTCTATCAGCCGAAGCTGTGTTTGCGCAGCGGCCGCCTATTGGGCATGGAAGCGCTGTTGCGCTGGAACCACCCGGAGCGCGGCATGATTCGCCCGGATCAGTTCATCAGCGTCGCCGAAGAAACCGGTCTGATCATCCCGATCGGCAAGTGGATCGCGCGTCAGGCGTGCCGCATGAGCAAAGCGCTGACTGCGGCCGGGCTGGGCAATCTGCAAGTGGCGATCAACCTGTCGCCCAAGCAGTTCTCCGATCCGGATCTGGTCGCCTCTATCGCCAATATCCTCAAGGAAGAAGCGCTGCCGGCCAATCTGCTCGAGCTGGAGCTGACCGAAGGCCTGCTGCTGGAAGCCACCGAAGACACGCACTTGCAGCTCGACCAGCTCAAACGTCTCGGTCTGACCCTGGCGATGGACGACTTCGGCACTGGTTACTCGTCGCTCAGCTATCTGAAAAAATTCCCGATCGACATCATCAAGATCGATCGCAGCTTCATCCACGAAATCCCGGACAACCAGGACGACATGGAAATCACCTCCGCCGTGATCGCCATGGCCCACAACCTGAAACTCAAGGTTGTGGCCGAAGGCATCGAGACCGCCGAACAGTTGGCATTCCTGCGCCGTCACCGTTGCGACGTCGGCCAGGGCTACCTGTTCGACCGGCCGATCCCCGGCGCCGAGTTGATCCAGGCGCTCAAGCGCTACCCGCGCGGCCCGCTCTGCCTCTGAATTTGCGCTCCACATTTGAATAGTGCGAAATCGGGCATCATTCGGCACACTGGCGGTCTGATTTTTTACATTCAACCTGACTGAGAGGACTGATCATGGTTCTGCGCTCGGAAATTCTGGTGAACAAAAACGTGCTCCCGACTAAAGATCAAGCTCTGCCTGGCCGCGAAACTGCGATGACCCTGCCGGAAAATCATTTCGTTTTCACAGACACGCCGCTGCTCGGCCCGTTCTTTCAAGACGTGGATTTTGCGATTTTCGGTCTGGGTTGTTTCTGGGGCGCCGAACGCCGCTTCTGGCAGCGCGAAGGCGTGGTCAGCACCGTGGTCGGTTACGCCGGCGGCTTCACACCGAACCCGACTTACGAAGAAGTCTGCTCGGGCCTGACCGGTCATGCTGAAGTGGTGCTGGTGGTGTTCGACAAGGACAAGCTCAGCTACGAAGAGCTGTTGGCGATGTTCTGGGAACTGCACAACCCGACGCAGGGCATGCGTCAGGGCAATGACATCGGCACCCAGTACCGTTCGGTGATCTACGCGACCTCGCCGCAGCAACTGGACGCGGCTTTGAAGAGCAAAGAAACCTACCAGGCTGAACTGAGCAAGGCTGGCCTGGGTGAAATCAGCACCGAGATCGAGCAGGCGCCGACCGTGTATTTCGCCGAGACATATCACCAGCAGTATCTGGCGAAAAATCCGGAAGGTTACTGCGGGATTGGCGGCACGGGCGTGTGCATGCCACCGAGCCTAGCGGGGAACTAAGCCCTGAAAGCATCGCGGGCAAGCCCGCTCCCACAGGGTCTAGCGCTGATTTCGGAATCTCGCATGACCTGTGGGAGCGGGCTTGCCCGCGATGGCGTCTGATCAGACACCGCTAAATCTGTTGATCAACTCTCAGCAATCAACCAATCCATCTGCCAACCGCCCTGCGTCTGCCCAAGCTTCTTCGACAACCACGGCAGCAGCTCACGCAATTCCTCCTCCAGCCCCCACGGCGGATTGGCAATCGCCATTCCTGAACCGTTCAGACTGTTCGGCGTATCCAGCGGATGCACCAACAGCTCGACCCGCAACAGTTTCGGCGCGCCAGTGCCGGCCAGATCCTGATAAAAACGTCGCAGCGCGCGCTGATCCTTCACCGGATACCAGATCGCCGCCACGGTTTGACGCATCCGCCCGATCGCCTCTTTCATCGACGCGGCACAACGCTGCATTTCATCGAGCTGCTCGAACGGCGGATCGATCAACATCACCGCGCGCTTTTCCTGCACCGGCAACATCGCCCGCGCGACATGCCAGCCCTCGCCCAACTGCACTTTGACCCGACGATCGCCGGCCATGTTGTCCTTGAGCAGCACGCCGTCTTCCGGATGCTTCTCGTTGAGCATCACCCGATCCTGCGGCCGCGTCAGACGCCGCGCCAGCTCCGGCGAACCCGGGTAATAGCGCAACTGACCATCCGGATTCATCTCGTGCAGCACCCGCATGTAATCAGCGGTCAGCGTCGGCAGATCCGGTTGATCCCACAAGCGCGCGATGCCTTCCAGGTACTCGCCGGTCCGATTGGCCTGATCGCCCTGCAAGTCATACAGACCGATACCGGCGTGGCTGTCGAGATAGGCAAACGGCTGCTCCTTGCGCGCCATCAGGGCGAACAGGCGGGTCAGAGTCAGGTGTTTGAACACATCGGCGTGATTGCCGGCATGGAAGGCGTGACGATAATTCATGATTGCTCCTGCGCAGGGCGGGAAGTTTACCTTTTACCGGGCGGCAAGTCAGGGGTTGCGGGCTGAGTGGCCAGTCTTGCTACGCATACATCCTCGAGGAGCCCCTCACCCTAACCCTCTCCCAAAGGGAGAGGGGACTGATCGAGTTGATCTCCCAGCTTACATCGACCTGAAAAATCACCGCGACCTCAGGCCAAGCCAAGCCAAGCCAAGCCCAGCCCCCTGCGACCCCAGGCTTGGCCAAGCCAAGTTCACCATCGAAGCCGCAGGTCGGCGTAGATCTCCCAAACACCTCGGTCGGTCCCCTCTACCTCTGGGAGAGGGCTAGGGTGAGGGCCACGATCGAAAGCCTTACACTGGCCGAACAATCCAGACAGGAAGTCAAAAAACATGCACCGCCTGATCATTCCCTTAGCGTGCCTACTCACATCAGCCCAAACCCACGCCAACGAAAACCACACCGAACAAGCCCGCCAAACCCTGAAAAACTACGGCTTGAGCCAATGCATCCTGGCGCCCTTCCCCGAACCATCCGAACTGAAAAAAGACATCAGCCTGTCCGCCGGAGCCTATTCCTTCATGGGCAAAGGCATGCACACAGTCCTGCAGAATGAAGACACGCTGCAAGACCTGCACGATCCCTACGAACAAACCAGGGCTTACGTCCTCGCAGCCTACGAACAGACGCACTCGGCCAGCAAATACTCAAATCAGAAAGTCGTCTTCCACGCATGCCTTGAGGTCTACAACTCCAAAGCCTTCGACAGCTTCATCAAGACCCAAGACCCTTACATCTCCGAATAACCATCGAACTGTAGGAGCTGCCGCAGGCTGCGATCTTTTGATCTTGTGGCTAAAGCAATCCCCCCAGCCACAATGGTTACTGATCAGCCCCGTAAGCGCTTGCCAATCACATCCAGCACATCACACCCATCACGCAACGGAATCACGCAGAGCAGGGCGAAGTCGCTGAGGATGACGGAGTCGCACTCGACCGAGCCACGCATGCACATGTTTTCCAACACCTGAATTACGGCGCGGATGCGGTAGTTGGCGGCGTCCATCAGGATGTCGAGCGGGACGTGGGTGTCGACGAACAAAGCGGGCATGTCGCTGCAATTGTCGGTCATGGCCATGAAGCGATTGTTCGGATGGGGGATGATTTTTTCGTAGGGTGGATCGGGGTGCAAATTCGTCATTTTGTTATCTCCATGATTGTGAATGTGAACCGCCAACGCACCTTCCTACAGGTTTGGGTGGCAGCCGTGCGCAAGAGTAGGAACCGAGCAATCATGGACCTCGGTCACGCCGAAGCGTGTCCTGCGCACAGCCGCCGCGAACGATCTTACGGACTTGAATCAAGTGCCGCAAAATGCCAACGAACTGTGACGCCATGAAAGCGAGGGTTCCTACACCCTGTCACCACTCTCGCAGTGACAGCCAAAAGACTATCCCTCCCACCCCGCGCCCACCAGTTCACGCAAACCGCCGCAACTCGCAGGAAACTTCCGACGGCTTCGCCCGGAAATTTCACTCTGACTCGTCTCGCAAGTAGTCCAGCAACGCCGAATCCGACGATTCGTCCGACGCCGAAACAGCAAAAAACCTGACAACTTTGCTGCGTAAAACGTTGCCGGAAAACGCCTCGAACAATGCCGGATGCTCCTCGCTCAACCACTGCAAGACATTAGCTACCCGCGCCTCCCCGTCGAACTCCGTCAACAGCTTTTCCGGCACCTGCCACCAAGGAAATACCCGCCCCGACACCTGGGCCCTGCCACCAATCTCCAGCGCATGGCCATTGATCAAACCGCGTTCGATGACCGGCAATAACTTGCCCGCATCCACCTCGTCAGACTGCAGGATCGGCAGCAAAAACCGCCCATCCCAAAACCGGAAAAACACCCGTTTGCCGCCCGGCATCAACACCTGAGTCAAACTGCGCAAGTGCTCAACCACCACTTCAAGACTGGCCGACGAAACCGCCAGCCAACCCCAATCGCGAGACTCAGTGGTCGCCACCCAATCCAGAAACTCACTGTCAGTGTCGACAATTCCCACATAGGGCATGACCGCATCCCACTCGCTGTAAATCGTGTCCGCCCAGATCGGCTTCGGCATCTGCGCTGCCATTGGCCACGCCTTCAGCGGATTCGCTCCACTGGCACTGCTGAATATCGCAAACAATTGCTCCGACGGTTTCAGCGGATCGTTTTTCAACCATTGATCAGGCTGCACAGACACCTTCCTTGCAACGCTCACACTCTTCACAAAACGGCGCATCGCCTTTCAGGCTCATGATTTGCGCGGCAGTCAGCATCGCGGCCGGCGCAGCCAGCAGTTTTTCCGGCACACCCGGCACCGTTGGCGCGGCACTCGTTGCCACCATCGGCGCGCCGCCCACCATAATCGGCACGCTGCTGAAAATCCCGCCGGGGCCGATGTTGATCCACTGGCCGCCCGCTTGAATCGTCGCGCTGGCGCCGCCATCGATCACTACCTGCTGCCCGGCGCTTACGTGGAATTGCGCACTGGCGCTGAGCGCCTGACTGTTCACGCGGATGTGCCGGTCGCCGGTCACAGTGAGATGGTCGTCCTGCTTCACCTCGGTCTGACGCTGACCGTGGGTGATGCGTTGTTCGTCGGCTTTCAATTCATGTTTGGCGAGGCCGGTGACGACGATGCTGCGCTGGTTGTCGATCTGCACTTGTTGATCATTCAACACATGCTGCGTCCAGTTGCGCTGGGCGCGCAGGTAGATTTCTTCGGCGCCCTTGCGATCTTCGATGCGCAATTCGTTGTAACCGCCGCCGCCGGGACTGCTCTGGCTACGGAAAATACTGCGGGTTTTGTCGGCTGGCAGATCCAGCGGCACCGGGGTTGCGGCGTTTGGCAGGCAACCCATGACCAGCGGTTTGTCGGCGTCGGCATCGATGAAGCCGACCAGCACTTCCATGCCGACCCGTGGAATCAGCACGCTGCCGTAGCGGTCGTGCGCCCAACCGGTGGCGACACGTAACCAGCAACTGGAATGTTCGTTGAGTTCGCCGTCGCGATCCCATGCCAGCTGCACTTTGACTCGGCCGTACTCGTCGCAGTGGATTTCACTGTCTTTCGGGCCGGTGACCACGGCCGGTTGATAGCCGAGCATGCGCGGTTTTTCCGGGCCGAGTGGCGGGCGGAAGAACACGGCCCACGGCGTGGCGAGAAAGGTATTACGGTAACCACGGAATTCTTCCCCGTCGCTGGTGACCGATTCCTCGAGCACTTGCGGCTGTCGGCCACGATGCTCGATGGCAGTCAGCAGCCACAGGTCGTTCAAATCCTGACGCGGATGCTCGGTCAGTTGCAGGAAATGTCCGCTGACCAAGGCGCATTGATCGCTGCGACCCTCGGCCTGACGGTAGTCGGCGACATGTCGCTCAAGGCTGCGCTGGGCCAGTTGTTTGCCGGACTCGCGCTCGGTGAATTGGCCGGGGAAGTGATAATCCTCGAGCACAGGGCGCTGCTCGCCATCGACCCGAGCTTCCATTAGCAAGCGCGGCTTTACGAAGTTGTAGTCACGCCGGGTGACCACGCTAATACGGGTCTCGACCCGAACCGTGAAGCGCTTGATCGCCGGCGCCGCCGCAGCCATGCCGCTGCCCGGCAGATACATCGTCGGCTCGGCCAGACGCGGGAATACAGTTTGATCATCGCCGAACACCAGCAGGTGAGCATCGGCGCTGTGCTGAAAATGGAAGTGAATCCCGACCTCGGCACACAGGCGCTGAATGAACGCCAGATCGCTCTCGGCGTACTGCACGCAATACTCGCGCGCCGGGTAGTCGCTGCCGAGGCGAAACTCGAAGGCGTCACGCAGGATCGCGTGATCCTTGAGAATCTGCGCCACGATCTGCGGCACGCTCTGGTGCTGAAAAATCCGCTGATTGATGCGGTGCTCCAGATAGGCCAGACGCGGAACCAGGCTGACGTGGTAGCGGGTCAGACGTTTGCCGGAATCGCCCTGTCCGACTTGATAAATCTGACCATGGATACCAGAACCATCCTGGTCGAAACTCAGAAACGCCTGACAATGCAGCAGGCTTTCCAGATCGAGGTCCGGCCGCTCGCTGACCAGTTCAAGGTCGAAACGAAAAGGTTGGCTGATGGCTTCCTTGCCCGTGAACTCAAGGACTTTGAGGTCAAACTGAGCACCTTCGACGGTCAACGTGAAACGCGGTTGATTGGCAGGCGCGAACATCCGATGTCTCTCTGCAGAATGAAGGCGGGCGATTCTGCATGAGGGGCAAGGGGTGCAGGTTAGGTGACTGAAAAATCAGATTTGCCCTACTAAAAACTTCGAATTGTCCTGCGTGAATCAGCGCAATCAACTACAGACACGTCCGTCAGAAATATCGCAGATCCATGTGGGAGCTTCAGCGTTGATCAGAAATCGTACACAATAAAAAACGGCCCGCCTCCAGTAGGAGACGGGCCGTTTTCTTGTCAGTAAAAGCCTTGAGCGTTAGCTCAGCGCAATCACTTGTTCAGGTTGTAATCTTTTTCCGCCGCGTCGAAGCGCTGCACCATGCCGGCAGTCGGCTGGCCCAGTTTGCTGACGAAGTAGATCGCCAGGCTGGCGAAGATGAAGCCCGGGATGATTTCGTACAGGCCCAGCAGTTCGAAGTGCTTCCAGACCACAACGGTGATCGCGCCGACCAGGATGCCGGCCAGTGCGCCGTCGCGGGTCATTTTTTTCCAGATGACCGAGATCAACACGACCGGGCCGAACGCCGCGCCGAAACCAGCCCACGCGTAGCTGACCAGACCGAGGACACGGTTTTCCGGGTTGGACGCCAATGCGATAGCGATCAGTGCTACCAGCAGCACCATGGCGCGACCGACCCAGACCAACTCGACCTGGGAGGCGGTTTTACGCAGGAAGGTCTTATAGAAGTCTTCAGTCAGGGCGCTCGAGCACACCAGCAATTGGCAGCTCAGGGTGCTCATGACCGCAGCCAGAATGGCCGACAGCAAGACACCGGCAATCCATGGGTTGAACAGGAGCTTGGCCAGTTCGATGAACACGCGCTCAGGGTTTTCGGTCACCGGACCTGCAACTTCCGGGTGCGCCGAGAAGTAAGCGATACCGAAAAAGCCGACAGCCACGGTGCCAGCCAGGCACAGGATCATCCAGGTCATGGAGATGCGACGTGCCTTGGCAATCGATTTCACCGAATCAGCGGCCATGAAACGCGCCAGGATATGCGGTTGACCGAAGTAGCCCAGACCCCAGCCCATCAGCGAAACGATGCCGATGAAGGTAGTGCCTTTGAGCATGTCGAAGTTGCTTGGGTCCTGTGCTTCGATCGCCAGGAACGTGGTGTCGACGCCGCCGGTAGCCAGCAGGACGATGATCGGCGTCAGAATCAGCGCGAAAATCATCAGAGTGGCTTGTACGGTGTCGGTCCAGCTCACAGCCAGGAAACCGCCGATAAAGGTGTAAGCAATCGTCGCCGCAGCACCGGCCCACAGCGCAGTCTCGTAGGACATGCCGAAAGTGCTTTCGAACAGACGGGCGCCAGCCACGATGCCGGAAGCGCAGTAAATGGTGAAGAACACCAGAATTACCACCGCCGAAATGATCCGCAGCAGACCGCTTTTATCTTCGAAACGGCTGGCGAAGTAGTCCGGCAGGGTCAATGCGTCGCCGTTGTGCTCGGTCTGCACACGCAGACGGCCGGCAACGAACAGCCAGTTGAGGTAGGCACCGACGACCAGACCGATGGCGATCCAGCTTTCGGACAGACCGGACATATAGATGGCGCCCGGCAGGCCCATCAGCAACCAGCCACTCATGTCGGAGGCGCCGGCAGACAGCGCGGTAACGACGCTGCCCAGGCTGCGACCGCCCAGAATATAGTCAGAAAGGTTGTTGGTGGAGCGATAGGCCATCAAGCCGATCAGCACCATTGCTGCGATGTAGATCACGAATGTGATCAGTGTTGGATTGCTTACGCTCATTGAGTTACGCCCTGGCATTGTTTTTATGTAGCGGCGGTGGTGAACCGCTCGCAAACGACGACGTTTGACAGACGATCCGGGATACCGCGCGTTTAAGACTGATGTTTCCCCAGGAAAGCCATCAGCCGGTGCGAGAGGGATAGCCCGGTTGCACCTTGGGCGCGAATGCTATGCAACAAATGAAATGAGGTGCAACCACTTTCACGAGAATAAGTTGCACCTAGTCGGAAATATCTGACAAAGGTCGTTTTTTGCTCCCTTTTAGCGCAGTCATGGCGCTTTGCTAGAAGCAAAAGCACCAAGCAGGGGCGGCACTTTCGTACCAGAAATTAATTCCTGACGAGCTGCAGAACTTTCCGACAAAAAAGGGTTGCACCCGGTTGCACCTCTTTCGGCGCACGGCTAATCTTGCCGCCAGCTGCTGCCACGCAACTGTGGCACCTATGAGGATAAAAATATGGCTACCACCACCCTTGGGGTCAAACTTGACGACCCGACCCGCGAGCGCCTGAAGGCTGCCGCGACCTCGATTGATCGCACGCCGCACTGGCTGATCAAACAGGCAATTTTCAATTACCTGGAAAAACTCGAGGGTGGTGCAACCCTGACCGAGCTGAACGGTTTGACCGCCAAGGACGCCGACGAAGCGGGCGAAGTGCACAACGATCACGCGCACCAGTGCTTCCTCGAATTCGCTGAAAGCATCCTGCCGCAGTCGGTACTGCGTGCCTCGATCACTGCCGCTTACCGTCGCCCGGAGCCGGAAGTCGTGCCGATGCTGATCGAGCAGGCGCGTCTGCCTGCAGCGATGGCTGAAGCCACCAACAAACTCGCAGCCTCCATCGCAGAAAAACTGCGTAACCAGAAAAGTGCCGGCGGTCGTGCAGGCATTGTTCAGGGCCTGTTGCAGGAATTTTCCCTGTCTTCCCAGGAAGGCGTGGCGCTGATGTGCCTCGCCGAAGCGCTGTTGCGCATCCCGGACAAGGGCACCCGCGATGCACTGATCCGCGACAAGATCAGCACCGGCAACTGGCATCCGCACCTGGGCAACAGCCCTTCGCTGTTCGTCAACGCTGCCACTTGGGGCTTGTTGCTGACCGGAAAACTGGTCGCCACCCATAACGAAGCCGGCCTGACTTCGTCGCTGAGCCGCATCATCGGCAAGAGCGGCGAGCCGATGATCCGCAAGGGCGTCGACATGGCCATGCGCCTGATGGGCGAGCAGTTCGTCACCGGCGAAACCATCGCCGAAGCACTGGCCAACGCGAGCAAGTTCGAAGCCAAGGGCTTCCGCTATTCCTATGACATGCTCGGTGAAGCGGCGCTGACCGAACACGACGCGCAGAAGTACCTCGCTTCGTACGAACAAGCCATTCACTCGATCGGCAAAGCCTCCCACGGTCGTGGGATTTATGAAGGCCCGGGCATTTCGATCAAGCTGTCCGCACTGCACCCGCGCTACAGCCGCGCCCAGTACGAACGCGTGATGGACGAGTTGTACCCGCGCCTGCTGTCGCTGACCTTGCTGGCCAAGCAATACGACATCGGCCTGAACATCGACGCCGAAGAAGCCGACCGTCTCGAACTGTCGCTGGATCTGCTCGAGCGCCTGTGCTTCGAACCGCAACTGACTGGCTGGAACGGCATCGGTTTCGTGATTCAGGCTTACCAGAAGCGTTGCCCGTACGTGATCGACTACGTGATCGATCTGGCGCGTCGCAGCCGTCATCGCCTGATGATCCGCCTGGTGAAAGGCGCGTACTGGGACAGCGAAATCAAGCGCGCCCAGGTCGAAGGTCTGGAAGGCTATCCGGTCTACACCCGCAAGGTGTACACCGACGTTTCCTACATCGCTTGCGCACGCAAACTGCTGTCAGTGCCGGAAGTCATTTACCCGCAATTCGCTACGCACAACGCCCACACCCTGTCGGCGATTTACCACATTGCCGGTCAGAACTATTACCCCGGTCAGTACGAATTCCAGTGCCTGCACGGCATGGGCGAACCGCTCTACGAGCAGGTTGTAGGCAAAGTTTCCGAAGGCAAGCTGAACCGTCCGTGCCGCGTGTACGCTCCGGTCGGCACCCACGAAACCCTGCTGGCGTATCTCGTACGCCGCTTGCTGGAAAACGGTGCCAACACTTCGTTCGTCAACCGTATCGCCGACCAGTCGATTTCAATTCAGGAATTGGTAGCCGATCCGGTTGCTCAGATCGAGCAGATGGCGACCGTGGAAGGTGGCTTCGGCCTGCCGCACCCGCGTATCCCGCTGCCGCGTGACCTGTACGGTGCCGAGCGCGCCAACTCCAGCGGCATCGACATGGCCAACGAACATCGTCTGGCATCCTTGTCCTGCGCCCTGCTGGCGACCGCGCACAACAACTGGAAAGCCGCGCCGATGCTTGGCTGCGTTTCCAGCAATGAAGCCGCTGCCCCGGTATTGAACCCGTCCGATCTGCGCGACGTGGTGGGTCATGTACAGGAAGCGACCGTCGAAGACGTCGACAACGCGATTCAATGTGCGCTGAACGCGGCACCGATCTGGCAGGCCACTCCGCCAGCCGAGCGCGCGGCGATTCTGGAACGCGCTGCTGATCTGATGGAAGGCGAGATCCAGCCGCTGATGGGCCTGCTGGCGCGTGAAGCTGGCAAGACTTTCGCCAACGCCATCGCCGAAGTCCGCGAAGCCGTCGACTTCCTGCGTTACTACGCAGTGCAGGCGCGCAACGATTTCAGCAACGACGCCCACCGCCCACTGGGTCCGGTGGTGTGCATCAGCCCGTGGAACTTCCCGCTGGCAATTTTCAGCGGTCAAGTCGCCGCCGCACTGGCCGCCGGTAACCCGGTACTGGCCAAACCGGCCGAACAGACTCCGCTGGTCGCTGCGCAAGCCGTGCGTTTGCTGCTCGAAGCCGGGATTCCCGAAGGCGTGCTGCAACTGCTGCCGGGTCGCGGTGAAACCGTCGGCGCCGGTCTGGTGGGTGATGAGCGCGTCAAAGGCGTGATGTTCACCGGCTCCACCGAAGTTGCGCGTTTGCTGCAACGCAACATCGCCGGTCGCCTCGACAACCAGGGTCGTCCGATTCCGCTGATCGCCGAAACCGGTGGCCAGAACGCGATGATCGTCGACTCCTCGGCACTGACCGAGCAAGTTGTGATCGACGTGGTTTCGTCGGCCTTCGACAGCGCCGGTCAACGTTGCTCGGCGCTGCGGGTTCTATGCCTGCAGGAAGATTCCGCTGATCGCGTCATCGAAATGCTTAAGGGCGCGATGGCTGAATCGCGCCTCGGTAACCCGGAGCGTCTGAACGTGGACATCGGCCCGGTGATCGACGCCGAAGCCAAGGCGGGCATCGAGAAGCACATCCAGGGCATGCGCGACAAAGGTCGCACCGTGTACCAGATGGCCATCGCCGACAGCGAAGAAGTCAAACGTGGCACCTTCGTCATGCCAACGTTGATCGAACTGGAAAGCTTCGACGAATTGCAGCGCGAAATCTTCGGCCCGGTGCTGCACGTGGTGCGCTACAAGCGTAAAGAAATCGACCAGTTGATCGCGCAGATCAACGCGTCCGGTTACGGCCTGACCCTCGGCGTGCACACACGTATCGACGAGACCATCGCCAAGGTCATCGACAACGTCAACGCCGGTAACGTCTACGTTAACCGCAACATTGTCGGCGCCGTGGTCGGCGTGCAGCCGTTCGGCGGCGAAGGCTTGTCCGGCACCGGTCCGAAGGCCGGTGGCCCGCTGTACTTGTTCCGCCTGCTGTCGACGCGTCCTACCGATGCCATCGAACAATCCTTCGCTCGCGGTGATGCTGCCGTGGCACCGGACGTACGTCTGCGTGACGCCATGAGCAAGCCGCTGACCGCACTGAAAGCCTGGGCCGACAGCAACAAGTTTGCCGACCTGAGCACCCTGTGTGTGCAGTACGCTGCGCAATCGCAGAGCGGTATCACCCGCGTACTGGCCGGCCCGACCGGCGAGAAGAACAGCTACGCAATCCTGCCGCGCGAGCACGTGCTGTGCCTGGCGGACGTTGAAGGTGATCTGCTGACGCAGCTGGCTGCGGTATTGGCCGTAGGCGGTTCGGCGGTATGGCCGGAGTCCGACATCAGCAAGGCATTGTTCGCACGCCTGCCGAAGGAGATTCAGGCACGGATCAAACTGGTATCCGACTGGAACAAGGACGAAGTGGTGTTTGATGCGGTCCTGCATCATGGCCATTCCGACCAGTTGCGTGCGGTTTGCCAGCAGGTTGCCAAGCGTGCCGGTGCGATTGTCGGGGTTCAGGGCTTGTCCCAGGGCGAGACCAACATTGCGCTGGAGCGTCTGGTGATTGAACGTGCGTTGAGCGTGAACACTGCTGCGGCGGGTGGTAATGCCAGTCTGATGACGATCGGTTAATCAAAAGCAAGATCAAAAGATCGCAGCCTGCGGCAGCTCCTACAGGGAATCGTGTTTCTGTGTAGGAGCTGCCGCAGGCTGCGATCTTTTGCTTCTGCATCACGCAAATCTATCTTCCTGTTCACTCGACATATCCCCGCCTAGACTCGGCCCATTCCAAAAAAAGGTAGGCCGCCATGTCCGAGACGCTGCTCAGTTCCCGCAATCTGGCTTTCGAGCTGTACGAAGTCCTCGATGCCGAGGGTCTGACCCGGCGTGAGCGGTTTGCCGAGCACAACCGCGAGACCTTCGACGCGGCCATCGGCACGGCGCGTAACATCGCCGAAAAGTACTTCGCACCGCACAACCGCAAGGGCGACGAGAACGAGCCGCGCTACGAAAACGGTCAGGCGATTCTGATTCCTGAAGTCAAACCGGCGGTGGATGCCTTCCTTGAGGCCGGATTCCTCAACGCCGCGCGAAGTTTCGACGCGGGCGGCATGCAACTTCCTACGCTTCTCTCCCAAGCCTGCTTTGCGCATTTCCAATCGGCCAACGCAGCATCGACTTCGTACCCGTTCCTGACCATGGGCGCGGCCAACCTGATCGAAAGCTTCGGCACCGATGAGCAGAAGCAGCGCTTCCTGCAACCGATGATCGACGGCCGCTTCTTCGGCACCATGGCCCTGACCGAACCACACGCAGGTTCGTCGCTGTCGGATATTCGTACACGCGCCGAGCCTGCGTCTGACGGTACCTATCGCCTCAAGGGCAACAAGATCTTCATTTCCGGTGGCGATCACCCGCTCTCGGAAAACATCGTGCACATGGTGCTGGCCAAACTGCCGGACGCCCCGGCCGGGGTGAAAGGGATTTCGCTGTTCATCGTGCCGAAGTTTCTGGTCAACGATGACGGTAGCCTCGGCAAGCGCAACGATGTGCTGCTGGCCGGTCTGTTCCACAAGATGGGCTGGCGCGGGACCACTTCGACAGCGCTGAACTTCGGCGATAACGGCGAGTGTGTCGGCTATCTGGTGGGCAAGCCGCATCAGGGCCTGAGTTACATGTTCCAGATGATGAACGAGGCGCGCATTGGCGTCGGCATGGGCGCAGTGATGCTCGGTTATGCCGGTTACCTGTACTCGCTGGAATACGCCCGCGAACGTCCGCAAGGTCGCGTGCCGGACAGCAAAGACCCAAGCACCGCGCCAGTGCCGATCATTCAGCACGCGGATGTCAGACGCATGCTGCTGACGCAAAAATCCTACGTCGAAGGGGCGTTTGACCTCGGCCTGTACGCGGCGCGGTTATTCGATGACACCACGACGCTCGAGACCGAAACCGAGCGCAAACAGGCGCATGAGTTGCTGGACTTGCTGACCCCGATCGTCAAATCCTGGCCATCGGAGTTCTGCCTGAAGGCCAACGAACTGGCGATCCAGATTCTCGGCGGCCACGGCTATACCCGCGAATACCCGGTGGAGCAGTATTACCGCGACAACCGTTTGAACCCGATCCACGAAGGCACCCACGGCATTCAGTCGCTGGACTTGCTCGGGCGCAAACTGGCGCAGAACGGTGGTGCGGGGCTGAAGCAGTTGATCCGCTTGATCGCCACCACCGCCGAGCGCGCCGTGGCATACGAATCCTTAACCGCATTGCGCGAGCCGCTGGAGAAGCTGGTGGCGCGTTTGCAGACCGTGACCATCGGCCTGCTGACTGATCTGGCACAGGGCAAGGTCAACAGCGGCCTGGCGAATTCGGCGTTGTACCTGAAAGTGTTCGGGCACACGGTGATTGGCTGGCGCTGGCTGGAGCAGGCGATTCGGGCGGAGGAAGGGTTGGCTCGGGGGAATGTGGCGGATGCTGATTTCTATAAGGGCAAGTTGCAGGCGGCGCGGTATTTTCTGACGTGGGAAGTGCCGGGTTGTCATCATGAGCTGGCGTTGTTGGAAGCGCGGGATGATGTTTGCCTGAGCATGCAGGACTCGTGGTTCTGACGCCGAAAAGCAGAAGCTCGCAGCCTTCGGCAGCTCCTACAGGGTACGCATTCCAATGTAGGAGCTGCCGAAGGCTGCGATCTCTTGACCTTCAACCCAACTTGAACCCACCCATCTGCCGCGCCAGATCATCCGCCAGCCGCTGCAACATCTGACAATCCTCGCGACATGCCCGAACCTCCCCCGCCGTCGCCCGCGCCAGATCGGAAATCCCCTGCACGTTGCGGTTGATCTCTTCGGTCACCGCCGACTGCTCTTCCGTCGCCGTCGCCACCTGATGATTCATGTCGCTGATGCGTTCAACCTGCCCGGTAATCGCCGTCAACGACGCCCCGGTGCGCTGACTCGATTCGACGCCAGTACCCGTCGCAGCCTGCCCGGTGCGCATCGACGAAACCGCATTTTCCGCGCCCTGCTTGAGGCTGCCGATCATCTGCTGAATCTCGTCAGTCGAGGCCTGCGTGCGGCGCGCCAAGGTGCGCACTTCATCCGCCACCACGGCAAAACCACGACCCATGTCCCCGGCCCGCGCTGCTTCAATTGCTGCGTTCAACGCCAGCAGATTGGTCTGCTCGGAGATTCCGCGGATCACCGCCAGCACCTGATCGATCGAAGCCACCTGATGCGCCAACTCACCCACCGCACCCGCCGCCAGGCCGATCTCATCCGACATGCTTTCAATATGCCGAATCGAGCCGCCCACCACTTCGCGCGCCTGCATCGCTTCATCGCGAGCAGTTTGTGACGCCAGCGCCGCGTTGCCGGCGTTCTGGGCGATTTCCTGCACGGTCAGGCCCATCTCGTGAACGGCGGTGGCGACCATGTCGGTCATTTCCTGTTGGCGACCTGAGCGCTCGGCGGTGTTATCCACAACCTTGGCCACTTGCACGACGGCGGTGCGCAAGCGTTCGCTGGTCGCCAGCACTTCGGCGATCATCCCGCGTTGGCTGTCGAGGAAGCGGTTGAAGCCTCGCGCAAGATCACCGAGTTCATCGGCGCGGCTGGAATCTAACCGGTGAGTCAAATCTCCCCCACCGCTACCGATTGCTACCAGCGCGGCTGTTACCTGACGAATCGGTCGCACCAATCCCTGAGCCAACCAGACCACCAGTGCCAGACACACCAGTGCCACCACCAGGCCAATCCCGCTGCTCATCCACATCGCTCGCCGGGCTTCGGCGTAGATCTGCGACTGCGGCACTTCGGCCACCAGCGTCCAGCCCAGATCGCGCAATGGCAGGCTGAACGCGAGAAATTCCTCGCCGTCGCGGTGGAATCTGCTGTTGGCGGAATTTTTGTGGCCCATCAGTGCTTGCGCCGCATCCGGGCCCAACTGCTCGCTCAAGGTGCGTTTGCCACTGAACTGCGCTTCAGGATGGACCTGGATCAAACCGTCGGAACGCACGAGATAGACCTTGCCGCGCTCGCCGAAGCTGAAGTTGTGAATCAGCTCCGACAGCTCTTTCATACTCAGGCCAAGTCCGGCCACACCGACCACTTTGCCGGCCTGTTCGACCTTCAGATCGATGAACAACGCGAGCTCGCCAGTGGCCCCGTCGTTGTCGATATTCAGGGTGCGCGGCTGATTGCTGTCGAGAAAGGAATAGAACCAGGCGTCGGCCGGGTTGGATCGGCTGAGGGTGCGATCCAGGCCTTTTTCGGTGAAGTAATGATTGGAGTCAGTGCCGACGATCAGCGCAGTGAAAGCTTTGTGTTCGGCGCGGATGCCTTCCAGATACTGCACGAAGCCCGCCGTTTTGCCGGCGTCTTCACCTGCGGCCAACCAGTCACGCACCATGCTGTTGCTGGCAATGTCCTTGGCGGCAGTGAGGGGTTGAACGAGGATTCGTTCGATATCATTGCGCGTCGCTTCGATGCTCGACGGCAGGGCTTGATCGACCAGATAGCTCTGGGCGAGGCGGTTGACCACCAGGGTATAAATGCCAACCACGATCAGAATGCTCACCAGCAGCGCGGTGCCCATGCTGAGGATCAACTGCCACTGAATACTGCGACGCCAGAACTGCATGGAGCACCCCCAAAGAATAAGAGGCTGAAACACTGCAACAGCCGTGCCGATTGTATACAACCCGATCGACAATCTTACTCTTTGGTTGTGCGCAACCCATCAACCCTGATTGATGGTCTTGGCGATGGTCTCGACCGTGGCGCTGACTTGCTCTTGGTAACGCTCGAGTTCCAGCTGATGCTGCTTCTTCATTTCGATCTGCTGCGAGCACAGATTCATCGCCGCCAGCACCAACAGCCGATCACCGATCAGTGTCGGGTATTTGCGTTTGGTGTCGGCCAATGCAGCCTTGAGCATCAATGCGGCGTCCAGCAGGGTCTGTTCTTCCCCGGCCGGTGCCTTGATCGAATAGTCCTCCCCGAGAATCGAGACGACTTTTACCCCTGCTGTGCCGTGGTTCATGCGCTGACCGGACCGGCGTTGACGCGATCAACCAGGGCTTGAATGCGCGCGGCGGTGGCGCCGTGTTTTTCTTCCTGTTCCATCAGGTTCAGTTGCAGGCTCTCGTTTTCATCCTTGGCCTGGGCCAGTTCCGTGGACAGGGTCTGGTTGGTTTGCGTAAGGGTCTGGTTCTGTTGCACCAGGTCGCTGACGAGCTGTTCCAATTGGCTGAGGGATGCTTCCAACATGATGAATTCCAAGCAATTTCAAAGGGCGCGTACGATAAAGAAAAGTCGCCGTGGACGCTAGGGATAAACCGGCGCAAAGCCTTGATTTTCCTGACGACGGACCGTTCTTGCGAGTGTTAAAGACTGTGATCTGCCGATCTGGTTCCTGCACTTCGTCGATCCGGCCCGGATGCGACAAAAACGCGCACGGACTAAAGAGTTCGTTTTCAAGACCGATAAGTCATCCATCAGCAGTATTTGCCCGCATGGATGCGGCCCTCTTCGGTATCCGCCCCATGTCCCTTCGCAATATGAATATCGCGCCCCGCGCGTTCACCGGCTTCGCCCTGATCGGCGGCCTGATGCTGATCCTCGGGGTGTTTGCCCTGAACCAGATGAGCAAGATCCGCGCGGCCGGCGAAGACATCGCCAATGAAAGCGTGCCGTCGATCAAAGCTATCGATGAATTCACTCAACTGACTTTGCGCTTGCGAGTGCTTTCCTATCGCTTGCTGATCAACCGTGAACCGGACGTGCAGCAGAAAACCATCGAGCTGTTCGATTTGCGCAACCGCCAGATCGCCGATGCGCAAAAAGCCTACGAACCGCTGATCGATGGCCCGCAGGAACGCGCGGCGTACGACCAGTATCGCCAGTTGCTCGACCAATACCGCCAACTTGAAGACCGGATGAAATCCTTGTCGCGCAACAATCAGGTTGATGAACTGCGCCAGATGCTCAACAGCGATTTGCTGAGTAACTCCGAAGCAGTGAACACCGCGCTGACGCGTCTGCTGGAGATCAACACTCAGCAGATTGCCGAAACCAATCAAGGCGCAAGCGACCAGTTTTCGATGTCGTTCGATCTGGTGGTGGGTTTGCTGCTGATCGCTACCGGTCTGACGATTCTGTTTGCCTGGCTGCTGACCAACAGCATCACCCGACCGATCGGCAAGGCCCTTGAGGCCGCGGAAACCATCGCCGAGGGCAATCTGACCCAGCCAATCCATGTCGATGGTGAAGATGAAGCCGGGCGTCTGCTGGCGGCCATGGCCAAGATGCAATCGAAACTGCGCGACACCTTGCAGCGCATCTCCGGCTCGGCCACGCAACTCGCTTCCGCAGCGGAAGAGCTGAACAGCGTCACCGACGAAAGCGCCCGTGGCCTGACCCAGCAGAACAACGAAATCGAACAAGCCGCGACCGCTGTCAACGAAATGACCAGCGCCGTGGAAGAAGTTGCGCGCAACGCGGTCAGCACTTCGGAAGCGTCGAAAAACGCTACCGCTTCGGCCGGTGATGGTCGCGATCTGGTGCAGGAAACGGTCAGCGCCATTGAGCGCATGAGCGTCGACGTGCAGAGCACCGCGAGCCTGATCGGCGATCTGGCCAACGAATCCCGTGATATCGGCAAGGTGTTGGATGTGATTCGCGGTTTGGCGGATCAGACCAACCTGCTGGCGCTGAACGCTGCCATCGAAGCGGCGCGTGCCGGTGAAGCCGGTCGTGGTTTCGCCGTGGTAGCTGACGAAGTGCGTGCCTTGGCCCATCGCACTCAGCAGTCGACCAGCGAAATCGAACGCATGATAGGCAGCATTCAGAGCGGTACCGAGCATGCTGTGGATTCGATGCGTAACAGCACCGAGCGCGCTGAATCGACGTTGAACATTGCACGTGGCGCCGGCATGTCGCTGGACACAATCAACACGGCGATTGTCGAAATCAACGAGCGCAACCTGGTGATCGCCAGTGCCGCTGAAGAGCAGGCGCAGGTGGCGCGCGAGGTTGATCGCAATCTGGTGAATATCCGGGATCTGTCGGTGCAATCGGCGACCGGGGCCAATCAGACCAGTGCGGCGAGCAATGAGCTGTCGCGATTGGCGCTGGATCTGAACAACATGGTTGGCCGGTTTAGCCTTTAAGATCAAAGGCTAACCCCCTCACCCCAACCCTCTCCCCCAGGGGGGCGAGGGGGAAAGGGGGCAGATCGGGGGATGTTCAAAATTTGAGTTCGACGCGGTATTTCACGTCGGCGTAACTTGAACATCCACCGCGGTCAGTCCCCTCTCCCCCCGGGAGAGGGTTAGGGTGAGGGCAGCAATAGCCAGCCGAGCCCATCACTCGAAAGCGCCAACGCAAAAACCTTTTTGACAGCATCACATTTCAACAGGTTAGAATCGCTGGCACGCAGACTGCATGGTCAGTTTGTGCCCGTTTCCACGCTTCTGGAGTACTGCCTTTGAATGCGACGACCATCAACAGCCTGTTCTTGATCGGCGCGTTGCTGGTAGGTGCAAGCATTCTGGTGAGCTCACTTTCTTCGCGCCTCGGCATCCCGATTCTGGTGATCATCCTCGCGGTCGGCATGGCCGCCGGGGTCGATGGCGGCGGGATCATTTTCGATAACTATCCGACGGCCTATCTGGTCGGCAACCTCGCACTCGCGGTGATCCTGCTCGACGGCGGTTTGCGCACACGGGTCTCAAGTTTCCGCGTGGCGTTATGGCCAGCCTTGTCGCTGGCAACGGTCGGGGTGTTGATCACCACCGGCCTGACCGGCATGGCAGCAGCCTGGCTGTTCGACCTGAACATGATTCAAGGCCTGTTGATCGGCGCCATCGTCGGCTCGACCGACGCCGCCGCGGTGTTCTCGCTGCTCGGCGGCAAGGGCCTGAACGAACGGGTAACTGCCACTCTGGAAATCGAGTCCGGTAGCAACGACCCGATGGCGGTGTTCCTCACCGTGACCCTGATCGACATGCTCGCCAGTGGTCAGACCGGCCTGCACTGGAGCCTGTTGACGCACCTGATCCGCGAGTTCGGTATCGGTGGCGTGATCGGCCTCGGTGGCGGCTGGCTGATGCTGCAAATGGTCAACCGGATCAATCTGGCCGCCGGGCTGTATCCGATTCTGGTGATCGCCGGCGGTCTGGTGGTCTTCGCCCTGACCAACGCCCTCCACGGAAGCGGCTTCCTCGCGGTTTACCTGTGTGGTCTGGTGATCGGCAACCGGCCGGTGCGCAGTCGTCATGGCATCCTGCACATGCTCGACGGCATGGCGTGGCTGGCGCAGATCGGCATGTTCCTGGTGCTGGGGCTGCTGGTCACTCCGCACGACTTGCTGCCGATCGCCCTGCCCGCTCTGGGTCTGGCGCTGTGGATGATCCTGTTTGCGCGACCGTTGTCGGTCATGGTCGGGTTGTTGCCGTTCAAAGCTTTCCATGGTCGCGAGAAAGCGTTCATCTCCTGGGTCGGGCTACGCGGCGCGGTACCGATCATTCTGGCGGTGTTCCCGCTGATGGCCGGGCTGCCGAACGCGCAGCTGTACTTCAACCTGGCGTTCTTTATCGTGCTGGTGTCGCTGTTGGTACAGGGCACGAGCCTCCCATGGGTGGCCAAGCTGTTGAAGGTGACGGTTCCCCCGGAGCCTGCGCCGATCTCGCGCGCGGCGCTGGAAGTACACGTCACCAGCGAGTGGGAGCTGTTCGTTTATCGCCTCGGCGCCGAGAAATGGTGCATCGGTTCTCCGCTGCGCGAGCTGAAAATGCCCGAAGGCACCCGCATCGCAGCGCTGTTTCGCGGGCAACAATTGCTCCATCCGTCGGGTAGTACCGTGCTGGAAGTCGATGATTTGCTGTGTGTTATCGGCCATGAACACAACCTGCCGGCGCTCGGAAAACTCTTCAGCCAGGCGCCACAACGCGGCCTCGATCTGCGTTTCTTCGGTGACTTCGTGCTCGAAGGAGACGCCCAGCTCAAAGCGGTTGCAGCACTTTATGGGTTGCCAGCCGAAGGCATTGATCCGGATATGACGCTGGGCACGTTCATCGCGCACAAAGTCGGTGGTGCGCCAATCGTCGGTGACCAGGTCGAGTGGAACAACACCCACTGGACGGTTGCGGTCATGGACGGGAACAAGATTGGCAAAGTCGGCGTCAGATTCCCCGAAGGAAGTCGCCCGGGCCCCGGTCTCTTCCTCTAAACTGCGTCCACTCTCACTTGCTCGACCGGTCTCTATGCCTAACCTGCGCTCCGTTTTCGCCGCCGCCCTGCTGGGCCTGAGTCTCACCGTCGGCCCGCTGTATGCCGCCGAACCGCCGTCCACTGCCACCGTACAGGCCAGCCTGGACAAGATCGCCGACAGCAAACTGCCGGAGGCTGATAAAAAGACTCTGCAAACCGTTCTGCAAAATACGCTGACCCAGCTCAATAACCAGCGTGACTACGAGCAGAAGCTGGTCGATCTCAAGCAGCAGTTGGCCAGCGCGCCGAAGGCAACCATCGAGAATGCTCGCGAGCTGACGCGCCTCAAGGCCAGCACGGTGATTCCGATTGCCCAGCGCTTTCCCAAGGAAAACATTCAGCAGCTCGAGCAAATTCTCACCGAGCGCTCGACCCAGCAAAGCGACCTGCAAAAAGCCCTGGCCGATGCCAACAGCCTGATCATCACCGCCCAGACTCGCCCCGAGCGGGCGCAGGCGGAGATTTCCAGCAGCCAGACGCGCATTCAGCAGATCAACAACATCCTCAAGTCCGGCAAGGACAACGGCAAGGCCGTGAGCAGCGAACAACGTGACCTGCTCAACGCCGAGCTGGCAGCGCTGAATGCGCTGATTCCGCTGCGCCGTCAGGAGTTGGCCGGCAACAACCAACTGCAGGATCTGGGCAACAGCCAGCATGACTTGCTGTCGGAAAAAACCGAGCGCCTCGACCACGAGATTCAAGAGCTGCAGACACTGATCAACCAGAAGCGTCTGGCGCAGTCGCAGGAAACCGTCACCCAGCAGTCGATCGAAGCGCAGAAGTCCGGCAGCAGTGCCCTGCTCGCGACTGAAAGTGCGACCAACCTCAAGCTCTCCGATTACTTGCTGAAAAGCACCGACCGCCTCAACGAAGTCACCCAGCAAAACCTGCAGACCAAGCAGCAGCTGGACAGCGTGACCCAGAGCGACGCGGCGCTCGACGAGCAGATCAACGTGCTCAAGGGCAGTCTGCTGCTGTCGAAAATTCTCTATAAGCAGAAGCAAGCGCTGCCGCGCCTCAAGGTCGACCGCGATCTGGCGGATCAGATCGCTGATATTCGTCTGTATCAGTTCGACGTCAGTCAGCAGCGCGAACTGCTGAGCAATCCGGCCACCTACGTCGACACTCTGCTCGCCACGCAACCGCCGGAGCAAATTACACCGCAACTGCGCAAAAGCCTGCTGGAGCTGGCCAACACCCGTGCCGACCTGCTGGAACGCCTGAACCGCGAATTGAGCGCGATGCTCAATGAATCGATCACCCTGCAACTCAATCAGAAACAACTGCTGAGCACCGCGCAGAGCCTGCGCGCGACCCTCGATGAGCAGATGTTCTGGATCCCGAGCAACAAGCCGCTGGACACCGAGTGGATGCGCGGCGTGCCGGAGCGGCTGAAACGCCAGGTTGATACGTTGCCGTGGACTTCCAGCCTCAGCGAGTTGGTTGATGGTCTGACACAGCGCCCGCTACTGTTCCTGCCGCTGGCCCTATTGATCGGCGCGCTGCTGTGGCGTCGCAAAAGTCTGTACGGGCGCCTGAACAAGGTTCACCAGGACATCGGTCACTTCAAACGCGACAGCCAATGGCACACGCCGCAGGCGATTCTGATCAACATCCTGCTGGCCATGCCGGTGGCGCTGGGCCTCGGCCTGTGCGGTCTGGCGTTGCAGATCGACGCCCGTGGGCAGAACGCCAATATGGGCGCGGCGCTATTGCAAATGGGCCAGGCGTGGCTGGTGTTCTACACCGCGTACCGGATTCTCGCGCCGGGCGGCGTTGCTGAATTGCACTTCCGCTGGGAGAAACCGCAGGTCGAATTCCTGCAAGGCTGGGTGCGCAAACTCGGGCTGGTGGTCATGGCATTGGTAGCCGTGGTTGCGGTCGCCGAGTTGCAACCGGCGGCATTGGCTGACGACGTGCTCGGTATGCCGGTGGTTCTGACCTGCTACGCCCTGATGGCGTGGTTGCTCAGCCGCTTGCTGATCAGCAGCCCGACCCACGAAAACGCCTCGCTGTTCCGCAAGACATTGGGCGTGATGTTCACCCTGCTGCCAATCGCATTGTTCGTAGCCGTGTGCTTTGGCTACTACTACACCGCGCTCAAGCTCAGTGATCGCTTGATCAACACGCTGTACCTGCTGATGTTCTGGCTGGTGATCGAAGCCACCTTCGTGCGTGGCCTGTCGGTTGCGGCGCGGCGCCTGGCTTACCAGCGTGCGCTGGCCAAACGTCAGGCGGCGAAAGAGGCTGGCGACGGCGAAGCAATCATCGAAGAACCGACGCTGGACATCGAAAAGGTCAACGAACAATCCCTGCGCCTGATCCGTCTGGCGCTGCTCAGCGGTTTTATCGCTGCGCTGTACTGGGTCTGGTCGGATCTGATCTCGGTGTTCTCGTACCTCGACAACATCACCCTCTACGAATACACCAGCGGCACCGGCGCCAACATGAGCATGGTGCCGATCAGCATCGGCGACATGCTCGGGGCGCTGATCATCATCGGCATCACCTTCGCCCTCGCCCGCAACTTGCCCGGCCTGCTCGAAGTGTTCGTGCTGTCGAAACTCAACCTGGCGCAGGGCAGCGCCTATGCGACCACCACGCTGCTGTCCTACGTGATCGCCGGCATCGGCTTTGTCTCGACCCTGTCGACCCTCGGCGTGAGTTGGGACAAGTTGCAATGGCTGGTGGCGGCGCTGTCAGTCGGCCTCGGGTTCGGTATGCAGGAGATTTTCGCGAACTTCATCTCCGGCATCATGATCCTGTTCGAGCGCCCGGTGCGCATCGGCGACACCATCACCATCGGCAACCTGTCCGGCACCGTGAGCAAGATCCGCATTCGTGCCACGACCATCACCGACTTCGACCGCAAGGACATCATTGTCCCGAACAAAACGTTCATCACCGGGCAACTGATCAACTGGTCGCTGACGGACACCGTTACTCGAGTCACCCTCAAACTGGGTGTCGACTACGGTTCCGATCTGGATCTGGTCAAGGAGCTGCTGCTCAAGGCCGCCCGGGAAAACCCGCGCGTGCTCAAGGAACCGGAGCCGCTCGTGTACTTCCTCAACTTTGGCGAAAGCACCCTCGACCACGAACTGCGCATGCACGTTCGCGATCTGGGTGACCGCAACCCGGTGCTGGATGAGGTCAACCGCTTCATCAATAGCGAGTTCAAGAAGCAGCACATCAACATTTCGTTCCGCCAGATGGAGGTTTACCTGAAGAACCTGCACGGCCAGGAATACAAGTTGGTGCCAATCGAACCCGAAAGCAAAACCATCGTCGCCGTGCCCGACGATCAGAAACCGCTGCAAGAGCCGCCGCCGGTCAAACTCGACTAACCCGGTCAGACCCAGCAGAATGCCCGGACATTCTGCTGGAGCCGGCCCGTGAAAGCCCTCGACGAACTGACCTTCGACAATCGTTTCGCCCGCCTCGGCGATGCGTTCTCGGCCCATGTGCTGCCCGAACCGATCGACAATCCACGCCTGGTAGTCGCCAGCCCCGCCGCACTGGCGCTGCTCGATCTCGATCCGGCCGTGGCCGAAACTCAGGAATTCGCTGAACTGTTTGGCGGCCACAAGTTGTGGGCCGACGCAGAACCGCGCGCGATGGTGTATTCCGGGCATCAGTTCGGCGGCTACACGCCGCAGCTGGGCGATGGTCGCGGGTTGTTGCTGGGCGAGGTGTATAACAAGGCCGGCGAGCATTGGGACTTGCACCTTAAGGGCGCAGGGCAGACCCCGTTCTCGCGCATGGGCGATGGTCGCGCGGTGTTGCGTTCGTCGATCCGCGAATTTCTCGCTTCTGAAGCGCTGTACGGGCTGAACATTCCGTCTTCGCGCGCGGCTTGCGTGATCGGCTCCGACACCCCTGTTTGGCGCGAGAAGCAGGAACGCGCCGCGATGGTGCTGCGTCTGGCGCCAAGTCACATTCGTTTCGGCCACTTCGAATATTTCTACTACACCAAGCGGCCCGAACAGCAGAAGTTGCTCGGCGAGCATGTGCTGGCGATGCATTTCCCGGAATGTCTGGAGCAGCCGGAACCGTATCTGGCGATGTTCCGCGAGATCGTCGAGCGTAACGCCGAACTGATCGCCAAGTGGCAGGCGTACGGTTTCTGCCACGGCGTGATGAACACCGACAACATGTCGATCCTCGGCATCACCTTCGACTTCGGCCCGTTCGCGTTTCTCGACGACTTCGACGCCAATTTCATCTGCAACCACTCCGATGATCAGGGCCGCTACTCGTTCAGCAATCAAGTGCCGATCGGCCAGTGGAACCTCAGCTCCCTCGCCCAGGCGCTGACGCCGTTCATGAGCGTCGACGCCCTGCGCGAAGCCCTGGGCCTGTATCTGCCGCTGTATCAAGCGCACTACCTCGACCTGATGCGCCGCCGCCTCGGCTTCACCACGGCAGAAGATGACGATCAGAAACTCATCGAGCAATTGCTGCAATTGATGCAGAACAGCGGCGTCGACTACACGCTGTTTTTCCGCCGTTTAGGCGAGGATTCAGCCGAACAGACCGTGGCTCGGCTGCGAGATGACTTCGTCGACATCAAAGGCTTCGATGCCTGGGGTGAGCAATACGTCGCTCGAGTTGCGCGCGACGGCCTCAACGATCAAGAAGCACGTAGTGCGCGGATGCACGCGGTGAATCCGCTGTACATCCTGCGCAACTATCTGGCGCAGAAAGCTATCGATGCGGCTGAGCAAGGTGATTACTCGGAGGTTCGGCGCTTGCACGCAGTGCTGAGCAAACCGTTCGAAGAACAACCGGGGATGGCCAGCTACGCCGAGCGGCCTCCGGAGTGGGGCAAGCATTTGGAGATCAGTTGTTCTTCGTAAGGAGCAATCAGTCCTGCGGATCGATAGCACTGACCACGCGAGCAACAATGTCGGCCATCGTGACATCATCCAGACGCTCGATGAATTTGGCCGACCCGTCTCGTACACGCTGTTCGATATCGAAGCTGCGAACTTGATTGCAAACTGCAACGCCGTTGGTTTCGTGGCCAGAAATAACAACGGCAAGACCCGAGTTTCGACTGAAGTTTCCACCGCTGGTCACAGGGACAGTCATGCTGACGCCCAAAGCGTTGATTTCCCGAGGCGTGATGACTACAAAGCGGTGTCGATTCATCATTTCCCGCCCCGCCACCGGATTTGGATCGACCCAATAAACGTCACCCCGCTGAGGGGGTTGCCTGCGTACCATCAACCCAACTCCCGACCAACAGGGTCACCTTCGCGAGCTTCGGCCGTTTGGGCGTTCAATTCCTGAAGCGACTCTGCCCCCTCAAGAAGTTCGGACAAGCTGTAACGCTTGCGTGCGAGAGGAGCCACCGGTCGCGCGACCAACTCACCATCGACCACATTCAATTCCACCTGCGCCCCGACTTCGAGATGCAAAAGCTTCAGCAGTGTCGGCGGAATGGTGATTACTGCGGCACCGCCCTGACGACGTATTTTGGAGGTTACGGACATGAGGTCACTCCGATCCGGAAAAATATGGCTATCAATTTCTTGATAAGTGCAACAAAAGTAGCACGCAGATATAAGCAAAGCGACATCCCCACGACGAGCGCAAAAAAAATGAGTTCGCTTGCAGCCTAGTCATCGATTGGGCAATTGAACGCGCGTAACTGTTAGCAGTTGCAACATTGATAATTTACTCCTACGGCACCACATCAGGTTCATAGACTTCCTGCCCGAGAGCCCATCATGTCCAACCCACTCCTCATCCCCTGCCCCCACTGCAACGGCCTCAACCGCATCCCCGCCGAACGCCTCGGCGACGCACCCAAGTGCGGGCGCTGCAAGGCTGAGGTGCTGATGAGCCAGCCGTTCGAATTGAAGCAAGGCGATTACGCCAGTCAGATCAAGGGTGATCTGCCGTTATTGGTGGACGTGTGGGCGGACTGGTGCGGGCCGTGCAAGTCGTTTGCACAGGTGTTCGAGCAGGCGGCGGCGCAGTTGGCGGGCAAGTGTCGGCTGGCCAAGCTCGACAGCGAGGCGAATCAGCAACTGTCGGCGCAGTTGGGGATTCGCTCGATTCCGAGTTTGATTCTGTTCAAGAGCGGTCGCGAAGTGGCGCGCCAGAGTGGGGCATTTCCGTTGCCGCAGTTGATGGCGTGGTTGCGTAGCCAAGGCATCTGACACAACACACCCAATGTGGGAGCTAGCTTGCTAGCTCCCACATTGGTTTGTGGGGTAGCTTGAAATTCAGGCTTCGAGCAGGTTGTGCAGCTCGACAAACTGCTGCGTCAGCTTGTGCCGTGGA
The DNA here is from genome assembly GCF_048822895.1 of Pseudomonas sp. P4795. Lineage (NCBI taxonomy): Bacteria > Pseudomonadati > Pseudomonadota > Gammaproteobacteria > Pseudomonadales > Pseudomonadaceae > Pseudomonas > Pseudomonas sp. P4795. The sequence goes on from NZ_JBMFBT010000005.1 coordinate 298,344, forward strand.
TCGAGGTGGATCAGCGGCGTATTCGCCTGATGCGACTCACGCATCCGCACCGAGCTGGTGAGATACACCGGCAGCACCGGCAAACCCTCGGCAATCAACTCATCAAGAATCTGCTGCGGCAGGCTCGCCCGGGCCTGGAACTGGTTGACCACGATGCCTTCGACTTCGAGGCCTTCATTGTGGTCTTCCTTCAATTCTTCGATTTCCGCCAGCAAGCCGTACAAGGCCTGCCGCGAGAAACTGTCGCAGTCGAACGGAATCAGCACGCGATCAGCGGCAATCAGCGCCGATACCGCATAGAAATTCAAGGCTGGCGGTGTGTCGAGGTAAATCCGATCGTAATCTTCCGAGAGTTCGTCGAGCAATTTACGCAGCTTGTTGATCTTGTGCTTGGCCTCGAGCTTGGGCTGCAAGTCGGCCAGTTCGGCAGTAGCGGTGATGATGTGCAGGTTATCGAACGGTGTTTCGTAGATATCTGCCTGATTCTTCTTCGAGAACGGCCCTGAAGACAGGGTCTGCTTGAAGAAATCGGCAATGCCCATCGGAATGTCGTTACCCGTGAGGCCGGTCAGATACTGAGTGGAATTGGCCTGGGCATCGAGGTCCACCAACAACGTGCGATAACCTTCGCTGGCGCTGACCGCCGCCAGATTGCAGGCAATGCTCGACTTGCCTACGCCACCTTTCTGATTGAACACCACGCGCCGCATGACAAAACCTCCGTGTATCAAAGAATGACCGAGTGTAGTTGCGCCCGGCATGGCTTCGCTACCTTCAACGACACGGACTACAGAGTCAGGCGCAAATATCCCCATGCCTGCGGTGCCAAAACCGCCGTTGATCGCCGAACTGACCGACAGACAAACCTTCAGCGATCCGGATAATGGCCAAGTGACAGTTTTTCCCACGAACCACTCAGTACATTTCATTGGCCAAAATGTAACCAGCATTTGCTACACACCCGTCGCACCGGGATAATGCGCCACCCGGCGCCACGCGCCAGATCAAGTCAGCTGCGCCATGGGCGACTCAGCGCGTCAATTTAAGCCCGCAGGGGCGGGATGAATGTCCGTGATCAACTTCAACATCGCCCAATGGCGCGCCTGGGCCCCCGGGCTCGACAGCGTGGACGCGTGGCAAGCCTGGAGTCGACAGCCGGTCGTGCTGCAGAGCAGTGATGCCGCGCCCGATGTGTCGTTCCTCCCGGCCATGCAGCGCCGTCGCCTCAGCCGTCTGGCGCGCATGGCCTTCAGCGTCGGCTGGCCACTGGCCGACGGTCGGAAAGACCTGCCACTGGTGTTCATCTCCCGGCACGGCGAAACCCCACGCACTTACGAAATCCTCAGCGATCTGGCCAACGAACAACCACTGTCGCCGACCCAGTTCAGCCTGTCGGTGCACAACGCGATCATTGGTCTGTGGTCGATAATGCGCGGCGAAACCAGCGAAATGACCGCCCTCGCCGCTGCTGGCGACGGTCTGGAACACGGCATGCTCGAAGCCGCCGCGCTGCTCAACGAAGGCGCCCCCGCGGTGTTGTTGGTGATCACCGAGGAACAACCGCCCGCAGCTTATTCGGCGTGGATCGACGACGTGCCGTTCCCCTACGCTCTCGGCCTGTTGCTGACCCCCGGTACCGACTGGCGGCTGACCCTGAACAGCACCCCTGAAGCACTGTCCAAAGCGCACTGGCCCCACGCGCTGAATCTGCTGCCAACCCTGCTCGGCCAGCAAACCCACTGCCAACATGCCTGGAAAAATCGCGTATGGAACTGGCAACGCAACCCGTGACCGGGAAAACCCGCGACGCCTACTACTGGCGCCTGCTGGCCACTGCCGCAAGCTTCGTGCTGTTCGGGCTCGGCGGTCTGTGCCTGCGCGTGCTGGTGTTTCCGCTGCTCAGCTGCCTGCCCGGCGATGCGCGCAAACATCGCGAGCGGGCACGCTGGACGGTCAGTCGGCTGTTCTGGTTTTTCGTACGGTTCATGGCGCGTACCGGCGTGCTGACTTATGACATTCAAGGTGCCGAGCGTCTGGGTCGTCCGGGACAGATGATCATCGCCAACCACCCGTCGCTGATCGACGTGGTGTTCCTGATCGGTCTGGTACGCCACGCCAATTGCGTGGTGAAGAAAAGCCTGTGGGAGAATCCCTTCACCCGTGGCCCGCTGCGCAGCACCGAATACATCAGCAACGACGGCAGCATGGACATGCTCGATAGCGCCGCACAGGCGTTGCAAAACGGCCAGACCCTGATCATTTTCCCCGAGGGCACGCGCACCCAGCCGGGGCAGGCGCCGGCCTTTCATCGGGGCGCTGCGGCCATTGCCCTGCGTGGTGCGAGAATCCTCACCCCGGTAGTGATCAAGGTCAACCCGACCACTTTGACCAAGGCCGAACCGTGGTATCGCATCCCGCATCGCCGCGTGCACTTCAGTTTTCAGGTCGGGGCCGATATAGACCCACAGACCTTTGCCGCGCAAGGCCCTGCACCGCAGGCCTCGCGCAAGCTCAACGATTATTTGCATCAATTCTTTATCAAGGAGCTCGCCGAAGATGAGCGATCTGCACCGTGACATCAAACTGCTGATCATCGACGCCCTCGGCCTCGAAGACATCAGCGTCGCCGACATCGGCGACGACCAGACATTGTTCGGCGAAGGGCTTGGCCTGGATTCGGTCGATGCATTGGAACTTGGCCTGGCGATTCAGAAAAAGTACGGCATCAAGATCGACGCCGACGCCAAGGACACCCGCAACCATTTCTCCAACGTGACGAGCCTTGCGGCATTCGTCACGGCAAAACAGGCAGCTTGAGACCGGACCATGCAAACTCGTGACGATATTTTCAACACCCTGCGCGCTGCCTTGGTCGAGCTGTTCGAACTGGATCCGGCCCGTGTGAGCCTGGAATCCAACCTGTATCAGGATCTGGAAATCGACAGCATCGACGCGGTCGACCTGATCGACCACATCAAGCGCCAGACCGGCAAGAAAATCGCCGCCGAGGAATTCAAATCGGTGCGCACCGTCGGCGACGTGGTCGAGGCGGTCTACCGTCTGGTTCATCCGGCCGCATGAGTCGACTGATCGGCCTCGGCCTGCTATTGGCCGGGCTGCTGTACCCATTTGCGGTGTATTTCGGCATGGAGCACTTCGCGCCGTGGCAGTTCGGGCTGCTGCTCGGCAGTCTGTGGCTGGCCCGCGCGCTGACCGGCGAGCGCAAACCCGGCAGTCTGTGGATGGCCGTTGTAGCAATCGTGTTCTGCGTACTGCTGGCGCTGTTCGACAACCCGCTGTTGCTGCGTTGGTACCCGGTGCTGATCAGCGCTTTCATGTTGGCGCTGTTCAGCCTGAGCCTGAAATACGGCCCGCCGATGGTCGAGCGCATGGCGCGTCTGCGTGAACCGCAGTTGCCAGCTATCGCAGTGCGCTACTGCCGCAAGGTCACCGTGGCCTGGAGCATTTTTTTCTTCTGCAACGGTTTGTGCGCCGCCCTGCTCACGCTATGGGCACCGCTGAACTGGTGGATGTTGTACACAGGCCTGATCTCCTACGGATTGATCGGCCTGATGTTTGCCATTGAATGGCTGATACGACAACGGGTAAGAGGTCACCCATGAACTGGATAAAACTTGAGCTGCTGTTGCTCAAGGCACTGCCGCCGCGCGCGGTCACCGACGCGCCGGCACTTGACCATGCACAACTGCGCGAACAGGCCCTGAGTCTGGCCGCTGGTCTCCAAGCTCAAGGCGTACGGCGTCTGGCACTGCATCTGGAAGATGCTGTCGATCTGGCCGTCGCCTTGCTCGGAGCCTGGCGCGCGGGTGTCAGCGTGTTGCTGCCTTCCGACCTGCAAGCGCAAACGCGCCAGCGCTGGTCGAGTGAAGTCGATCTGTGGCTGACCGATCAGGCCGGTGACGCGCATCTGAGCGATTTTCAGCAGCCACCATTGGCTGGCGCTGAACTGAATCTCGACCACTGCCAACTCAGCCTGTGCACCTCCGGCTCGAGCGGCGAGCCGAAGCGCATCGACAAGACCCTGCGCCAACTGGCCAATGAAGTTGAAGCCCTGGAACAACTGTGGGGCGCCGAGCTTGGCCAAGCCTGCATCATCGGCAGCGTCGCCACTCAACATATTTACGGTTTGCTGTTCCGCGTGCTGTGGCCTCTGTGCGCCGGGCGCCCGTTCGTGCGCAAACAACTGGCATTCCCCGAAGACCTGCAACGCGCCAGCCGCGAATACCCGGCCTACGCCTGGGTCGCCAGCCCGGCGTTACTCAAGCGCATGGGCGACAACCTCGACTGGCCAGCCTTGCGCAGTGTGCGTCGGGTGTTTTCCTCCGGCGGCGCGCTGCCGGCGGATGCCGCGCAAAGCCTGCATCAGCGTCTGGGCCAGTGGCCGACGGAAATCCTCGGCAGCTCGGAAACCGGCGGAATCGCCTGGCGTCAGGGCGCACAACTCTGGCAGCCATTTGCCGACGTCAAGCTCACTCAGGACGACGACGGTGCACTGCTGATCGCCTCGCCGTATCTGCCTGCCGGGCACATCGAACACACCGCCGATGCTGCACGCATTGCGCACGATGGTCGTTTCGAACTGCTCGGTCGCCTCGACCGGATCGTCAAACTCGAAGAAAAACGCATCTCCCTGCCGATGCTCGAACACGCCTTGGTCGCCCACGACTGGGTCGCCGAAGCGCGCCTCGGCGTGGTCCAGGAAAACCGCGCATCCCTCGGGGCGTTGCTGGTGCTCAGCGAGTCCGGCCTGTTTGCCCTGCGCGAGCACGGCCGCCGCAGCCTGACCGAAGCCCTGCGCCGCCACTTGAGTCAGCACTGCGAAGCTCTGGCCCTGCCCCGCCGCTGGCGTTTGCTGCGCCAGTTGCCGCTGAACACTCAGGGCAAACTGCCGCAGTCCGAGGTCGAGGCACTGTTGCTTGCGCCGCGACCTAAAGCGGCGCAAGTGCTTGAGCAAAGTGAAACTGATGGTGAATGGAACCTGCAACTCAGCGTTCCACCAGATCTGGCGTACTTCAGCGGCCATTTCCCCAAAGCCCCGGTGCTGCCGGGCGTGGTGCAGGTCGAATGGGCGCTGAATCTTGGTCGACAGTTGCTCAACCTGTCCGGCGCGTTTGCCGGTATGGAAGTGCTGAAATTCCAGCAACTGATACGCCCCGGCGATGAAATCCAGTTGCATCTGCGGTTCGATCCGGCACGCGGCAAACTGTATTTCACCTATCGCAACGACACCGCCACCTGCTCCAGCGGCCGCATCTTGCTGGAGACGACTGATGCATAACCCTTGTGCAGTCATTCCGGTCTACAACCACGAAAGCGCGATCACCACGGTGGTTAACGCGCTACTCGCTCAAGGTCTGCCGTGCATTCTGGTGGACGACGCCAGCACCCAATCGTGCGCGCGGGTGCTGGATACCCTGGCCGAGCGTGAGCAGGTTTATCTGGTGCGCCTGACGGTCAATCAAGGCAAGGGCGGCGCGGTGATGACTGGCCTGCGCGAAGCGGCGCGACTGGGTTTCAGCCATGTCTTGCAGGTGGATGCCGACGGTCAGCACGACTTGCACGACGTCGCGCGTTTCGTTGACGAGTCCCGCGCTCATCCCCAAGCGCTGATCTGCGGTTATCCGCTGTACGACGCCAGCGTGCCCAAGGGCCGTTTGTATGCACGCTATCTGACCCACGTGATGGTGTGGATCAATACCCTGTCGCTGCAGATCCGCGACTCGATGTGCGGCTTTCGCGTGTATCCGCTGCCGCCGACCCTGGCGGTGATCGACTCGGCGCGGATCGGCAAGCGCATGGATTTCGACTCCGACATTCTGGTGCGTCTGGCGTGGCGCAATCAGCCGATGCACTGGCTGCAAACCAGCGTGCATTACCCACTGGATGGCGTGTCGCACTTCCGGATGTTCCACGACAACGTACTGATCTCGAGCATGCACACCCGCCTGTTCTTCGGCATGTTGCTGCGCTTGCCGCAGATCCTTTGGCGACGGTGGCGTACATGAGCGTCGAGACTGATAAAAAACACTGGGCCGACCGCGAAGAGCGCGGCAGTTTCCTGCTGATGAAATTCACCGCGCTCGCCGCCAAACTCCTCGGGCGCCGCCTGCTCAGTCCCCTGCTGTACGGCATCGTCCTGTACTTTTTCCTGTTCGGCCGCACCGCGCGACGCAGCGCCTGGCAGTATCAGCAGCGCCTCGCCGACTTCAACGCGCGCAGTGATCTGCAGCCGAGCCATTGGCGGGTGTTTCGCCAGTTCATGGCGTTTGCCGATTCGATGCTCGACAAGCTTGATGTGTGGAACGGCAAACTGAAGATCGAACAAATCGAAATCATTGATCCGGCGCTGCTGCGCACACAGTTGCGCGGCAGTCGCGGGCAACTGCTGGTCGGCGCGCATCTGGGCAATCTCGAAGTGTGCCGGGCACTGGCGGAACTCGGCGAGAAAGTCACCATGAACGTGCTAGTGCACACCAAGCACGCCGAGCAATTCAATCGTCTGCTGGGCGAGGCCGGGGCGACCAATCTGCGCCTGATTCAGGTCAGCGAACTCGACCCGGTGATCATGCTCCAGCTGCACGAACGCCTGGAGCGCGGCGAGTGGCTGGCGATTGCCGGCGACCGCGTGCCGCTGCATGGCGGGCGTAGCGTGACTGTGGACTTTCTCGGCCATCCGGCGCCGTTCCCGCAAGGCCCGTGGCTGCTCGCCGGGCTGCTCAAATGCCCGGTCAATCTGCTGATGTGCCTCAAGCAGCCCGACGGCCATTATCGGCTGACCCTCGAACCGTTCGCCGAGGCCGTGGTTTGGAAGCGCAGCGACCGCGAGCAGGTCATTCATCAGTGGGCGACCCGCTATGCCGAGCGCCTGAGTCACTATTGCCTTGAAGCACCGCAGCAATGGTTCAACTTTTACCCTTTCTGGAAGACCGATGACCACGCCAAACCATGAGCCGGTAACCTTCGGCGAACGCCCTTTGCGCATCGAAGACGTGCTGGCCCTGGCCAACCGTCAGGCGCCCGTGCAGTTGCAGAACGACGCCGATTACCGTGAGCGCATCGCCAAAGGCGCGCGGTTCCTCGATTCGCTGCTGGACAAGGAAGGCGTGATTTACGGCGTGACCACCGGTTACGGCGATTCCTGCGTGGTTGCGGTGCCGCTGCACCACGTCGAGGCACTGCCGCGTCACCTCTATACTTTTCACGGCTGCGGGCTGGGCAAACTGCTCGACGCCCAAGCCACTCGCGCAGTGCTCGCGGCGCGTTTGCAGTCGCTGTGCCACGGCGTATCCGGGGTGCGCGTTGAACTGCTGGAGCGTCTGCATGCGTTTCTCGAACAGGACATCCTGCCGCTGATCCCGGAAGAAGGTTCGGTCGGCGCCAGCGGCGATCTGACGCCGCTGTCCTACGTCGCCGCGACTCTGTCCGGCGAGCGCGAAGTGCTGTTCCGTGGCGAACGCCGGCAATCCGCCGACGTGCACCGCGAACTCGGCTGGACGCCGTTGGTATTGCGCCCGAAAGAAGCGCTGGCGCTGATGAACGGCACCGCAGTGATGACCGGCCTCGCCTGCCTGGCCTTCGCTCGCGCCGATTACCTGCTGCAACTGGCCACGCGCATCACCGCGCTGAACGTGGTGGCGCTGCAAGGCAATCCAGAGCACTTCGACGAACGTCTGTTCGCTGCCAAGCCACATCCGGGGCAGATGCAAGTGGCCGCGTGGCTGCGTAAGGATCTGGCCATCGACGCGCCGACCGCGCCGCTGCACCGCTTGCAGGATCGCTACTCGCTGCGCTGCGCCCCGCACGTACTCGGGGTATTGGCCGACAGCCTGAACTGGCTACGCTCGTTCATCGAGATCGAACTCAATAGCGCCAACGACAACCCGATCATCGACGCCGAAGCCGAACGCGTGCTGCACGGCGGGCACTTCTACGGCGGGCATATCGCGTTCGCCATGGACAGCCTGAAAAATCTGGTGGCCAACGTCGCCGACCTGCTCGACCGTCAGCTCGCATTGCTGGTGGATGAACGCTACAACCACGGTTTGCCGAGCAATCTTTCAGGCGCCAGCGCCGAGCGCGCAATGCTCAACCATGGCTTCAAAGCGGTGCAGATCGGCACCAGCGCCTGGACCGCCGAAGCGTTGAAAAACACCATGCCCGCCAGCGTGTTCTCGCGCTCCACCGAATGCCATAACCAGGACAAGGTGAGCATGGGCACCATCGCCGCCCGTGATGCGATCCGCGTGCTGGAGCTGACCGAACAGGTCGCCGCCGCCACCTTGCTCGCAGCCAATCAAGGTGTGTGGCTACGCAGCCGCGATCAAGACGCACGTCCGCTGCCACCGTCACTCGCCGCCATGCACGAAGAGCTGGCCAAAGACTTCCCGCCAGTCATCGAAGACCGCGCCCTGGAAGGCGAACTGCGCCTGTGCCTGCAACGCATCTCCGAGCAACACTGGAGGCTGCATGCGTAGCGCCGGGGTACTGCACGCCGACACGGAAATCCTCGTGCCGTTTTTCGACGTCGACACCATGCATGTGGTCTGGCACGGCCACTACGTCAAATACCTCGAAGTGGCGCGTTGCGCGCTGCTCGACAAGATCGGCCACAACTACACGCAGATGGTCGATTCCGGTTATGCGTGGCCGGTGATCGACCTGCAATTGCGCTATGTGCGCGGCGCGGTGTTTGGCCAGAAGCTTAACGTGCGCGCCAGTCTGGTGGAGTGGGAAAACCGGCTGAAGATCAATTATCTGATCACCGACGCGCAGAACGGCGAACGCCTGACCCGCGCCAGCTCGGTGCAAGTGGCGGTCGAAATGAGCAGCCGCGAGATGCAGTTGGCTTCACCCAGAATATTTACCGATGCCGTGGAAAGGATGCTGCGATGAACCTGTTATTGAAGTCCCTTGGGGCGGTGGCGCTGTTGGCGGTCTCGACGCTGGCTAATGCCTTTGACCTGCAACAGCTCAGCGCGCAACTGGCGAAACCGGACGTGATCCACGGCCAGTTCATACAGGAAAAACACCTGCGCGCCCTGCCCCAGCCGCTGCTCAGCAAGGGCAGTTTCGTGCTGGCAAAAAACCACGGCCTGCTGTGGTTGTTGAAAACCCCGCTGCAACAGGACTACCGCATCAGCGCCAAAGGCATCGCCCGCCGCGACGCCAACGGCTGGCAACTGCTGCCGAACAAGAGCGCCGGTGCCGAGCAGAACCGTTTGTTCCTCGCCGTGCTGCAAGGCGACAGCACTGGCCTGCAAAGGGATTTCGAACTGGCCCTGAGCGGCGACGCGCAGAAATGGCACCTGACCCTGACTCCGCGCTCGCTGCTGCTCAAACAAGTGTTCAACCAGATCAACATCGACGGCGGCGAACTGGTGCAAACCATCGAATTGCTGGAAACCCAGGGCGACAGCACCGTTTTGCGCATGCAGGACAGCACTGCCAGCCAACCTCTGAGCGACGCGGAGCAACATGACTTTGCCGAGTGAACGCAGGCTGCCCTGGCTATTCCTGATTCTGCTGCTGGCAGTCGTCGCGCTGGGCGCCTGGCAGTGGCGTGACGGCGCGCCGCTGTCGGCGAACCTGATGGAGCTAGTGCCCGGCACCCACCCGGACGCCCTCGAACTGCGCGCCGAACAGCGCATGCAGGAGCCGCTCAACCGCGAAATGCTGGTGCTGGTCGGGCATGCCGATCGCCAGCAAGCCGTCGCCATGGCGCAAACCCTTGGCGAGCAATGGCAGGCCAGCGGCCTGTTCGAAAAAGTGCAGTGGAACCTGCAAGCGGATCTGCCAGCCCTGCGCACGCAGCTGCTGCAAGGTCGACTGGCGATGCTCTCGGCCGATGATCGACAACTGCTCAGCGAACATCCTGACGCGTTCATTCAGCAACGGGTACAAGCGCTGTTCGATCCGTTCACCGGGTTCAGTCTGGTACCGAGTCAGGACGACTGGCTGGGCCTCACCGGACGCATCCAGAACAGCCAGCCGCAACACGGTGCGGTGCAACTGGACATTGGCAGCGGCGCGTTGATCGCCGACGCCGACGGCAAGAGCTGGGTGCTGCTGCGCGCACGCACCACCGGCAATGCCTTCGACATGAACCTGCCGCTGCAAGTCGCCGCGCTGCTGCAACACAGCCGCGAAAACGCCGCCAAGGCTGACGTGCAATTGCTCGCCGCCAGCGGGCTGCTGTACGCGGCCAGCGGTCAGCAGCAAGCTACTCGGGAAATGACCTGGGTCGGTGGCGGCGCCACTATCGGCATTCTGTTGCTGCTGTTGCTCGCGTTCCGCCGCTGGCGGGTGTTGCTGGCATTCGTGCCGGTGCTGGTGGGCATGCTGTTCGGCATGGTCGCCTGCGTGGCTTTGTTCGGGCATATGCACGTGATGACGCTGGTGCTCGGTTCAAGCCTGATCGGCGTGGCGGTGGATTATCCGCTGCACTATCTGTCGAAGAGCTGGAGCCTCAAGCCATGGCGCAGTTGGCCGGCGTTGCGCCTGACTTTGTCCGGGCTGACGTTGAGCCTGATCACCAGCGCCATCGGTTATCTGGCGCTGGCCTGGACGCCATTCCCGGCCCTGACGCAGATTGCGGTGTTCTCCGCCGCCGGGTTGCTCGGTGCCTATCTTTCGGCAGTGTGCCTGCTACCAGCGCTGCTGAAAAACGTCGAGTTGCGGCCGGCGCACTGGCCGCTGCAACTGGCCGAACGCTTGATCAAACTGCGCGAAACCTTGCTCCTGCACATCAAGACGCCCGTGCTGCTGGCATTGCTGATCGCGTTCTGCATCGGCGGTTTGCTGCAACTGGAAAGCAAGAACGACATCCGCCAATGGGTCGGCGCGCCGCAACGCCTGACTGATGAAGCGCAGGCCATCGCGCGGATCACCGGGTATCAGCCGACCAGCCAGTTTTTCCTGGTGCGTGCGGCCAATCAGCAAGAGTTGCTGGAGCGCCAGGCAGCGCTGAGCGAACGCCTCGATCAACTGGTCAATCTCGACAAGCTGCAAGGTTATCTGGCGCTCAATCAACTGGTGAGTCCGCCGAGTCAACAGCAGCAAGTGCGTGATGCGCTGAACAAATTGCCGCAATTCTGGCAGCCGCTGCTCGACCTCGGCGTGCCGCTCGCGGCGCTGCAAACCGAGTTGCAGCAGTTGCAGAACCTGCCGCTGGAAGACATCGACGCCGCACTGGCCGGCCCACTCGGCGAACCGTACCGAACCCTGTGGGTCGGGCCGACCGACGATGGCGTGGCGGCCATGGTCAGCCTGCAAGGCCTGAACAATCCGGCGCTGCTGCGGGTGCAGGCGCTGGACTTGCCCGGCGTGATGCTGGTGGATCGCCTCGGTGATCTGAACAAGGTTTTTGCGCAAACACAGATCAGTGCGGCCGAACTGAAGCTCGCTTCTTGCGTGCTGATCGTACTGGTGCTGATGCTGCCGTTCGGCCTTGGTGGCGCGGCACGAATTGTCGCCCTGCCGCTACTGGCAGCGTTATGCAGTCTGGCCAGCCTCGGCTGGCTGGGTCAGCCGTTGACCCTGTTCAGCCTGTTCGGCTTGTTGCTGGTGACGGCGATCAGCGTCGACTACGCGATCCTCATGCGCGAGCAGGTCGGCGGTGCGGCGGTCAGCCTGCTCGGCACCCTGCTTGCAGCGGTCACGACGTGGCTGTCGTTCGGTTTGCTGGCGGTATCGAGCACGCCTGCGGTGAGCAACTTCGGCCTGTCAGTGAGCCTCGGCCTGGCGTTCAGCTTCATGCTTGCGCCCTGGGCCGGACGCCATGCGGAGCCAGCAGCATGATGGTTATCGTGTTCTGGCTGCTGGCCATGGCGTTGTTCTTTGTCGCGACCCGCGTCGGTCGGCACTTCGGGCTGATCCCGATTGTCAGCCAATTGCTGCTGGCGAGTTTCGGTTTGCCGCTGTTGATGTACTTCTGGATCGAACCGGGCTGGCAACTCAGCGGCGCCGAATTGATCAGCCCGACGTGGCTGAAAAACCTTTACAGCCTGAGCTTCGCGCTGTTGCTCGGGCACATCCTCAGCGATGTGATCGATCTGGATCTGGATCGCCAGAGCGTGAAAATCGCGATACCAAGTTTCGCTGTGCCGTTTGTCTGCGGCCTGGCCACCGCCTACTGGCTGCTGCCGACGCAACCGTGGATCAACTCGTTGGCGATTGGTCTGGTGTTCGCCATTACCGCGATTCCAGTGCTGTATCTGTACTTGCGCCACATCGACTACCCGCCCGCTGCCACCCGGCGCCTGGTGCAGACTGCAATCCTGATTGATCTGACCTGCTGGACGCTGTTCGGTCTGGCTCAGGGCAGTCTGCATTTGAGCAGTCTGTTGCTGCCACTGGCGATGGCCTGCGTGCCGCTGATTCTGCATGTGCTGCGCGTGCGTCAGCCGCTGGTTTACAGCATCGGTTTCTTCGCGCTGCTGGTGGTTGCCGAACACTTCAAGCTCAACGCGCTGATTTTCGGCATCGGTTATCTGCTGTGCATGGCCGCACTGAAAGTGCCACTGGTGTTACCGCTGCCGGCGCGCTGGATGAACCGTTTGCAAACGTGGATCGCGATCCCGCTGATCCTGACCTTCGGCATCGTACGGATCGACGTACACAGCGCCCTCGCCAGCCTCGGCGCCGGGCAATGGGCGGCGCTGTTGCTGTTGCCGATAGTCGGCAAAGTGCTCGGCAACTGGCTCGGTCTCGGCTGGGCCGGAGCTTCGTTCGAAGGCGCCAGCCGCTGGCGCGAAAGCGTGCTGCTGAACATTCGTGGCCTGAGCGAAATCGTTTTTCTCAATCTTTTGTTGCAGCAGCAACTGATCAGTCCGGCGCTGTACTTCGCGCTGATGCTGATGGGTCTGATCGCAACGCTGCTGCCGGCCGTGATCGGCCTGCATCGTGCCCCCCTGAATATCAGCGCCGTTACGGCCAGGAGCTCTCGTGTCAACCGTTGAAATGGAATCCCGTCAGGTTGTGATCATCGGTGCCGGCCCGTCCGGCGCCATCGCGGCCGCGTTGCTCAAGCGCAGGGGCCACGATGTGCTGGTGATCGAGCGCCAGCACTTCCCAAGGTTTTCCATCGGCGAAAGCCTGCTCAGCCATTGCCTGGATTTCGTCGAAGAAGCCGGCATGCTTGAGGCAGTGAACGCCGCCGGTTTCCAGCGCAAGAACGGTGCGGCGTTTGCGTGGGGCGAGCGCTACAGCGCGTTCGATTTCGGCGACACTTTCAGCGACGGCAAGCCGACAACCTTTCAGGTGCAGCGCGCCGACTTCGACAAGTTGCTGGCCGATCAGGCTGCGTTGCAGGGCGTGGAGATCCGTTACGGCGAAACCATCGTCAGCGTCGATTTCCAACGGCCGAAACCGCAATTGAATGTGCAGCGCGAGGACGGCAGCGAATACCTGGTCGAAGCCGATTTCGTACTGGATGCCAGCGGCTACGGTCGCGTGCTGTCGCGCTTGCTCGATCTGGAAGCGCCGTCGGACTTCCCGGTGCGCCAGGCGGTGTTCACCCACGTCGAAGATCATATCGATCCGGCGATTTTCGACCGCGAAAAAATCCTCATCACCACGCATCCCGAGCATCGCGACATCTGGTTCTGGTCGATCCCGTTCAGCAATGGCCGCTGCTCGATTGGTGTAGTCGCCGCCGCAGAACATTTCAATGGACGCGATCAAGATCTGGACGCCTGCCTGCGCGGTTTTATCGCAGAAACCCCAAGTCTGGCCAAGGTTCTGGAAAACGCCGTATGGGACACCCCGGCGCGTACGCTTGGCGGTTATGCGGCCAACGTCAAAACCCTGCACGGCCCGGGTTTTGCGCTGCTGGGCAACGCGGCGGAATTTCTCGACCCGGTGTTCTCCTCCGGCGTGACCATCGCGATGCGCTCGGCGAGCATGGCCGCCAGCGTCTTGAATCGTCAGCTACAAGGTGAAACCGTCGACTGGCACAGCGAGTTCGCCGCCCCGCTGAAACGCGGCGTCGATACCTTCCGCTGCTACGTCGAAGGCTGGTACGCCGGGACGTTTCAGGACGTGATCTTCCATGAGCAAGCTGCGCCGGAAATCCGCCGCATGATCTGCTCGATTCTCGCCGGTTACGCCTGGGACGAACGCAATCCGTACGTCAGCGAAGCGCGCCGTCGACTCAAGACCATCTCCGAACTCTGTGCAAAGGACTACACATGAGCTACTTGAGCGACAGCTACGTCGAGGAAACCCGTTTCGGTTTGTGGTTCCTGCGCAGCCACACCTGGCAGCATCACGTTTTGCGTGTCGCGATTGATGATTTGCGCTGTTTGTTCAGCGAGGCGCCGCCGGTCAATCCGGTGCTGCTCGATGCAGGTTGCGGTCAGGGCAAGTCGTTCGGCTATCTGCGCCAGACCTTCGACCCGCAGCACTTGATCGGCGTCGATGCCGATCCGCACAGCCTGCAAATGAGTGGTGAAGAAGCCGCGCGTTTGAGCATGCATGTCGAGCTGATCGGCAGCGATTGCGCGACCCTGAATGTGGCGGACGCCAGTGTTGATCTGCTGTTCTGTCACCAGACTTTCCATCATCTGGTGGAGCAGGAAAAAGCCCTCGCCGAGTTTTACCGGGTGCTCAAACCGGGCGGTTATCTGCTGTTCGCCGAGTCCACCGAGGCCTACATTGATACGTGGGTGATTCGCTGGCTGTTCCGTCATCCGATGCACGTGCAGAAGAGCGCGGCGCAGTATCTGGGGATGATTCGCCAGCAGGGATTCGATTTCAGCGAGCGGAACGTCTCGTACCCGTATTTGTGGTGGAGCCGTTCGAAGGATTTTGGCTTGCTGGAACGTTTTGGGTTGCGCAAGCCGAAGCCGTTTGGGCAGCGGGAAGAGACGTTGGTTAACGTCGTGGCGCGCAAGCCGCTTGCGGGTGGTATCTGATGCGACACGATCAAACTGTGCACCATGAACCCTGTGGGAGCTGGCTTGCCAGCGATTGCGTTGGGTCAGCCAACACATCTTTCGGATGTGCCGACGCCATCGCTGGCAAGCCAGCTCCCACAGTGTCCGCAGTGTGGCGGCTGTTTGTGGTTGGCGTTGTAATGTTGCTCAGTGCTTGCGCCAGTCAGGCGCCGTTGCCGGCGGGCAATCCGGATCTGCCGTTGCCGCTGCAATTGCATATCGAGCGCACGTTGGCCGAGCAGCGTCAGGACTGGCTGCTGGTGATCCAGCGCGAAGGCCCGGGCATCCGCTGGTCGATGATGGACCCGCTGGGCATTCCTCAGGCGCGTCAGCAACTGATCGACGGACACTGGCAGGCCGATGGTCTGTTGCCGCCAAATCCGGAAGCCCGAGAGCTGTTCGCTGCGCTGCTGTTCGCCCTGACGCCATCCGGTGAGCTGAAGCGCAACTATCCGGCAGCGCAACAACAGGCCGGGCAACGCTCCCTGCCAGCGCGCTGGGATATCCGTTATTCACAACCGTTGAGCTTCGAATTGAATCTGCCCCAAGGCCCGCACTATCGCGTGTCGCCACTCGGTGAATCGACGCCATGACTGCTTACCTGAATGCCCTCGGCGTGATCTGTGCCCTCGGTCGCGACAAGCAAACCGTGGCGCACAAACTGTTCGCCGGCGATTGCTCAGGCATGCGCCTCGAATCTGGCTGGGTGCCGGAGCGCGAGTTGCCGGTGGCCGCCGTGCATGGCGACCTCGCTCCGATTCCGCCAGAGCTGTCGGCCCAGCGCAGCCGCAACAATCAGCTGTTGCTGGAAGCCGCGTTGCAGATCCGCGACGACATCGACCAGGCGATCCACACCTACGGCCGTGAGCGCATAGGCGTTGTGCTCGGCACCAGCACGTCGGGCATCGACGAGGCCAGCCGTGGCCTGGCGCATTACATTCGCGACCAGCAGTTCCCGGCGGACTACGACTACCGGCAACAGGAACTCGGCGCCCCGGCAAATTTCCTCGCCGACTGGCTGCAACTGAGCGGCCCGGCCTATGTGATTTCCACCGCTTGCACCTCCAGCGCGCGCGCCTTGATGAGCGCCCAGCGCTTGCTCGATCTGGGCCTGTGCGACGCGGTGTTGTGCGGCGGCGTCGACAGTCTGTGCAAGCTGACGCTGAACGGTTTCTCGGCGCTGGAGGCAGTATCCGAGCAACGCTGCAATCCGTTCTCGGCCAACCGCAATGGCATCAATATCGGCGAAGCGGCGGTGTTGTTCGTGATGAGCAGACAGCGCGGCGACGGACCGGCCATCGCCCTGCTCGGTGCTGGCGCCAGCTCCGATGCGCACCATATTTCCGCGCCGGAACCGAGCGGTCGTGGCGCCCGACAAGCGATGCAAAAGGCCCTGAGTCGAGCGCATCTGCAAGCCGGGCAAATCAACTATCTGAACCTGCACGGCACCGCCACCCAACATAACGACTCGATGGAAAGCCAGGCCGTGGCCGCGCTGTTCCCGGAGGGCGTGGCCTGTTCGTCAACCAAACCGCTGACCGGCCACACCCTTGGCGCTGCCGGTGCGCTGGAGGCGGCGTTTTGCTGGCTGAGCCTGAGCGCCGACAATCCCGATCACGCATTGCCGCCACACGTCTGGGACGCTCAACCCGATCCCGCGCTGCCGCCGCTGAAGTGGGTGACTGCAAGCGAACGCCTGTCGTCCATTGCACCCCGCTACCTGATGAGCAATTCGTTCGCTTTCGGTGGCAATAACGTCAGCCTGATTATCGGAGACGCCCCATGACCGACTGGCCGCTCGCCGAACTGCTGCCGCACGCCGGCGACATGATTCTGATCGACGAAATCCTCAGCTTTGACGATGAGCAGATCCACACCCGTCTCACGGTCAAATCCGACGGCCTGTTCAACCTGCCCGACGGCAGCTTGCCGGCATGGGTCGGCGTCGAGCTGATGGCGCAAAGCGTCGCCGCGTTTGCCGGTTGTCATGCGCGACTCAAAGGCAACGCGGTAGAGCTGGGCTTTCTGCTCGGCACGCGCAAATTTGAATGCAATGTCGCGGCGTTTCCCGCTGGCAGCGAGCTGACCATCCACGGCATGCGCTCACTGGAAGATGACAACGGCATGGGCGTGTTCGAATGCCACATCAACGCGCCCGGCATTGAGGCCAACGCCCGGCTCAACGTGTTCCGCCCGCCACACGCGGCGAATTATCTAGAACAGAAAAAGGAGTCGAACGATGACTGAATCAATCCTGGTCACCGGCTCCAGCCGTGGCATCGGCCGCGCCATTGCCCTGCGTCTGGCACAGGCCGGACATGACATCGTTGTGCATTGCCGCAGCGGCATGGCCGAGGCGCAAGCGGTGCAGGCGGAAATTCAAGCGCTGGGCCGCAACGCCCGCGTGCTGCAATTCGACGTCGCCGACCGCGAGAGCTGCAAAGCCATTCTCGAAGCCGATGTCGAAACCCACGGCGCTTATTACGGCGTGGTACTCAACGCCGGACTGACCCGCGACGGCGCGTTTCCGGCGCTGAGCGACGACGACTGGGACGTGGTGCTGCGCACCAATCTCGATGGTTTCTACAACGTCCTGCACCCGGTGATGATGCCGATGATCCGTCGTCGCGCCGCTGGGCGGATTGTGTGCATCACCTCGGTTTCCGGGATGATCGGCAATCGAGGCCAGGTCAACTACAGCGCTTCGAAGGCTGGTGTTATCGGCGCCGCGAAAGCCTTGGCGATTGAATTGGCCAAGCGCAAAATCACCGTCAACTGTGTCGCGCCGGGTCTGATCGACACGGCAATGCTCGACGAGAACGTGCCGGTCGAAGAACTGATGAAAATGATCCCCGCACAACGCATGGGTACGCCTGAAGAGGTGGCCGGTGCGGTGAATTTCCTGATGTCGGCGGAAGCCTCGTACATCACCCGCCAGGTGCTGGCGGTCAACGGAGGCCTGTGCTGATGAAGCGCGTCGTCGTCACCGGCATGGCCGGCATCACTTCTCTTGGCAGCGATTGGGAGACCATCGCCGGCAACTTCGCGGCCAACCGCAGCGGCATTCGCCGGATGGACGAATGGGATCGGTTTACTGAACTCAACACGCGTCTGGCCGGGCCGATCGATGATTTCGTGGTGCCGTCGCACTGGACTCGCAAGCAACTGCGCAGCATGGGTCGTGTCTCGCGTCTGGCGGTCGGCGCCGCCGAACAGGCACTCGCCGACGCGGGCTTGCTCGGTGACCCGGCGATCAAGGACGGACGCATGGGCGTGGCCTGCGGCTCGTCCACCGGCAGCACCGACGAGATCAAAGCGTTCGGCAACATGCTGCTCAATTCGGTAGCCGAGGGTCTCAACGCCAACTCCTACGTACGGATGATGCCGCACACCACAGCAGCTAACATCAGCATCTTCTTCGGCCTCACCGGTCGGTTGATCCCGACCTCCAGCGCCTGCACCAGCGGCAGCCAGGGCATCGGCTATGCCTACGAGGCGATCAAGTTCGGCCGCTTGCCGCTGATGCTTGCCGGCGGTGCAGAAGAACTGTGCCCGACCGAAGCCATGGTTTTCGATGCGCTGTACGCCACGAGCCTGAAAAACGATGCGCCACAAACCAGTCCGCGTCCTTATGACAAGGATCGAGACGGTCTGGTCATCGGTGAAGGCGGCGGCATGCTGGTGCTTGAAGAGTTGGAACACGCCCTCGCTCGCGGCGCGCACATTCACGCCGAACTGGTCGGTTTCGGCAGTAACGCCGACGGCCAGCACACCACCCGCCCGGAACAGACCACCATGCGCCGTGCGATGGAACTGGCGCTGGAAGACGCCGGCCTGACACCGGATGCCATCGGTTATGTGAACGGCCACGGCACCGCGACAGAACAGGGCGACATTGCCGAAACACTGGCCACCAGCAGTCTGTTTGGCGAACGCATGCCGATCAGCTCGCAGAAGAGTTTCCTCGGCCACACCCTGGGTGCCTGTGGTGCGCTGGAGTCGTGGTTCAGCATTGAAATGCTCAACCGCGACCTGTACGTGCACACCTTCAATCTCGACGAGGTCGATCCGCACTGCGGCAAGCTCGACTACCTGCGCGGCGAGTTCCGTCAGATGACCAATGAATACGTGATGAACAACAATTTTGCGTTTGGCGGGGTCAACACCTCGTTGATCTTCCGCCGCTGGCCGCAACCGAATTAATCCGGGTCAAGGAGACCTTCATGCACTTCAAGAAACTCGCTACCGCCGCCACCCTGCTGATCTGCGCCCTGCCGGCCGTCAGCCAGGCCCGTGACACCGCGGTCTACCTGCCGCTGGACAAAGCCGTCGCCGAAGCCACCCGCAGCGGCAAAATCGATGGCAGCGTGAAGTTCTACCTGGCCGGCAACACCCCGGCCGGTAAAGTCACCGTCCTCAGCCCGGGCGCCGTGACCAACAAGAAAACCAACGCCTTCAACAAGTCCGATCAAGTCGCCTGCGAATGGGTCGCCCAATCGGCAATCATCAGCCTGCACCAGGCCGCCAAAAGCGCCGGCGCCAACGCCGTGACCAACATCGTCAGCTTCTACAAGAGCAACGAGCGCAAGGATGCGAAGAACTATGAATGCCATGCAGGGGCAATCATGGCCGGTGTTGCGTTGAAGGGTGATCTGGCGCAGGTTCAGTAAGCGTCAGAAACGACAAAGGGCGCCTTTCGGCGCCCTTTCACAAACAGGTTGGCTTGTCATGGCCGGTTACCTGTCTGGCTCTGCGATGGCTGGTTGCCCAGGATCCTCAGAGTCTCACAAGCCCCTTTCGGGAACGCCTGCAGTATTGCCCAAAAACGAGTCGGGGGGCAACGGATAGCATTTGGCTTCGATGCGCCACTTCCTCTGCCATCACAGCCCCAGCGCCCGTCTGACTGCGGTTTTTATGGCGTAAAACTCATCTGTTGCATAACCCCTGAAATCGCAAATCAGAACGCTGCCCTCCTTGGGCTGATATCTAAGCGGCATCCGTGGCACTCGTTTGAGAAAAAACTGATCTTGCGTGACCGCGACAATATCCCCTACGACAGTTACGTTACTCCAAATGTACGACGTCTAACTGTGCGTTCTCTCGCACCATCTACACTCGCTCAAGCAGGCCATCGCGTAGCGCCTGCCGGAACTGCGAGCGAGGTGGGTCGAGCATTCGCGGTTCTCTTTCACCATCAAGGAGATGACCATGCAAGTGAAAGCCCTGATCGCCGCCGTCCTTTGCAGCCTGCTGCCTGGCGCCAGCCATGCGACCAATCTGATGTACATGCCATTCGAAACGGTGGTATCGGATGCCCTGCGCGCCGGGCGGCTGGATGGGAGTGTGAAGTTTTATCTGGCGGGGAATGGGCCGCAGGGGACCCAGCGCTTGATGCAGCGCGGTGTGGTCAGTGATCTGAAGACCAACGGGTTCAACAAGAGCGATCACGCTTCGTGCGAGTGGGTGTTGCAGTCGAATCTGATCAAGTTGCAGGCGGATGCGAAGCGCGTCGGGGCGAATGCGGTGACCAATATCGTCAGCTATTACGACCAGCGGGTGCGCAAGGATTTGAATACGTACGAATGTCGGGCGGGGGTCTTCGTCACGCGGGTGGCGTTGAAGGGGGATTTGGTGCGGCTGCCCTGAAATATGTGGTGATTGAGCTGACGTCATCGCTGGCAAGCCAGCTCCCACAGGGTTTTGGATGTACACAAAAATGTGAACAACAGCGAAACCTGTGGGAGCTGGCTTGCCAGCGATTGACGGCGAAGCCGTCAGGTTTGTTCGACCTTGCGCGTGAGCAGATCGACAAACGCCTTGGCCATCGGTGATTTCTGATCCTTGCGCTGCACCAGCCACACTGCCGAGATCGCTTCGGGGTCAAGCAGCGGCCGATAGACCACGCCGTCAATGCGCATCCGCTGATAAGACGCCGGCAGCACCGAGACGCCCAACCCCGCTGCCACCAGGCCAATGATGGTCATCGCTTCGCCGGCCTCCTGCGCAAAGTGCGGGCTGAACCCGGCATCACGCGCCAGGCTTAACAGTTGCGCGTACAAACCGCTGCCGTAACTGCGAGGGAAAAATACGAAAGGTTCGAGGGCCAATGCCGAGAGAAATAGTCCTTCCTCACTGTCGGTGACCAACGGATGTTTGGAGCTGAGCACGGCGACCAAAGGCTCGCGCATCAATTCGACCACGCTCAGCGAATCCGGCAAACCCAGCGGCCGCATGATGCCCACTTCGATTGATTCATCCACCAGCGCTTCGGCGACTTGGGTGCTGCTCATTTCCCGCAGGTTCAGGTGTACCGCTGGAAAGCGCTGGCGAAACGAGAAAATCGCCTGAGGAATGGTCGAGTTGAACGGTGCCGAAGAGGTGAAGCCGATTTTCAGTTCACCGATTTCACCTAACTGCGCGCGTCGCGCCACATCCGCCGCTTTGTCGACCTGCGCCAGCACCAACCGCGCCTCTTGCAGGAACAATCTCCCGGCCTCGCTCAGCTCGACCCGACGGTTGGTGCGCTCGAACAGCCGCGCGCCGACCTCTTGTTCCAGCGCCTGAATCTGCTGGCTCAGCGGTGGTTGGGAGATGCCCAGCACCTGAGCGGCGCGGCCGAAGTGCAGTTCTTCGGCGACGGCGATGAAGTAGCGCAGATGACGTAATTCCATGCAAATCCCATTAGGTCGTTAAAGCTATCAAACAGGTCGAACAATATATTGGATAGAAACAATAGCCAGCTATATGATTTTTTCATTGCCTGACCGGCCGCGCCCTCCGAGGTCTGAAGTGAAAACTGCTGTCGCCCCTCTCGCCCACGAAGTCCCGCCCGCCGCAGCCGACGATGTGCTCGCCGAACTGCAAGAAATCTACATCGAAAAAGGCACACCTGCGTTCATGCGCACGGTGCTGGCGCTGTTCTGTGGCGGCTTCGCGACTTTTGCGTTGCTGTACTGCGTGCAGCCGATGATGCCGCTGCTGTCTCACGAATATTCGATCAACGCGGCGCAGAGCAGTCTGATTCTGTCGGTGGCGACCGGCATGCTCGCTATCGGTCTGCTGATCACCGGCCCAGTTTCGGATCGGGTCGGGCGCAAACCGGTGATGGTCGCGGCACTGTTCGCGGCGGCGCTGTGCACCATCGCCAGTTCGGTGATGCCAAGCTGGGAAGGCGTGCTGGTGATGCGTGCGCTGATCGGTTTGTCGCTGAGCGGGCTGGCGGCAGTCGCCATGACTTACCTCAGCGAAGAAATTCACCCGCAGCACATTGGCCTGGCGATGGGTTTGTACATCGGCGGCAACGCGATTGGCGGGATGAGTGGACGCTTGATCACCGGAGTGCTGATCGACTTCGTCAGCTGGCACACGGCGATGCTGGTGATCGGTGGTCTGGCGCTGATAGCGGCAGCGGTGTTCTGGAAAATCCTCCCCGAGTCGCGCAACTTCCGCTCGCGCTCGCTGCACCCGCGCAGCCTGCTCGACGGCTTCACCATGCACTTTCGCGACGCCGGTCTGCCGTTGCTGTTTCTTGAAGCCTTCGTGCTGATGGGCGCATTCGTCACCCTGTTCAACTACATCGGCTATCGCCTGCTGGCCGGGCCGTACAACCTCGATCAGGCGTATGTCGGCCTGCTGTCAGTGGTGTATCTATCCGGGATCTACAGCTCGGCGAAGATTGGTTCGCTGGCCGACCAACTGGGTCGACGCAAAGTGCTGTGGGCGACCATCGCGCTGATGTTCGCCGGCCTCGCGCTGACTATGTTTACACCGCTGCCGCTGGTGATTATCGGCATGCTGATCTTCACCTTCGGCTTCTTCGCTGCGCACTCGGTGGCCAGCAGCTGGATCGGGCGTAGGGCGGTCAAGGCCAAGGGCCAGGCTTCGTCGCTCTATCTGTTCAGTTATTACGCGGGCTCGAGCATCGCCGGCACTGCGGGCGGGGTGTTCTGGCATATCGGTGGGTGGAACGGGATCGGGTTGTTTATTGGCGCACTGTTGCTCGTGGCGTTGCTGGTGGCGTTGAAGCTGGCGAAGTTGCCGCCATTGGGTGGCGTCAACGCCTGAAACAAAAACGCCCGGCATATAGCCGGGCGTTCTTTATTGAAGCGCGATCACTCGTGATACTGCCCCGACAGATCATGCACCGCGCGCAGGAACGCACCGGCATGTTCCGGATCAACTTCCGGCGTGATGCCGTGGCCGAGGTTGAACACGTGGCCGCTGCCTTTGCCGTAGCTGGCGAGGATGCGCCCGACTTCGGTGCGAATGGCTTCCGGTTTGGCGTAGAGCACGGTTGGGTCCATGTTGCCTTGCAGCGCAACTTTGTCGCCAACGCGGGCGCGGGCATTGCCGATGTCACAGGTCCAGTCCAGGCCGAGTGCGTCGGCGCCAGCGTCGGCGATGCTTTCCAGCCACAGGCCGCCGTTCTTGGTGAACAGGATCACCGGGACCTTGCGACCTTCGTGCTCGCGGATCAGGCCGCTGACGATTTTCTTCATGTAGGCCAGCGAGAATTCCTGATACGCCGCCGCCGACAGATTGCCGCCCCAGGTATCGAAGATCTGCACCGCTTGCGCGCCGGCCATGATCTGGCCGTTGAGGTAGCTGGTGACCGACTGCGCGAGTTTATCCAACAGCAGGTGCATGGCTTGCGGGTTGTCGTAGAGCATGGCTTTGGTCTTGCGGAAGTCTTTCGACGAGCCGCCTTCAACCATGTAGGTCGCGAGAGTCCACGGGCTGCCGGAGAAACCGATCAGCGGCACACGACCGTTGAGTTCGCGGCGGATGGTGCTGACCGCGTCCATTACGTAGCCGAGGTCTTTGTGCGGATCCGGGATCGGCAGGGCTTCGATGTCGGCCATCGTACTGACGACTTTCTTGAAGCGCGGGCCTTCACCGGTTTCGAAGTACAGGCCCTGGCCCATGGCATCGGGGATGGTCAGGATGTCGGAAAACAGGATCGCCGCATCCAGCTGTGGATAGCGGTCGAGCGGTTGCATGGTGACTTCGCAGGCGAACTCCGGGTTCATGCACAGGCTCATGAAGTCACCGGCCTTGGCGCGGCTGGCGCGGTATTCCGGCAGATAGCGACCGGCCTGACGCATCATCCACACGGGAGTGACGTCTACGGGTTGCTTGAGCAGGGCACGAAGGAAACGGTCGTTCTTGAGGGCAGTCATGTCGGCATCCGCAAAAAAAGTGCGGGCATTTTCTCAGAGCGCGACGCAAAAGGCACGGTTGCAGGTCAGCCTTTTGTCTATCGGGTCAATTTATTGCGCTGGAACACCGACTTTGTAACACCACAAATCACTGTGGGAGCTGGCTTGCCAGCGATGCAGGCACCTCGGTTTGTCTGCCAAACCGAGGTGATGCTATCGCTGGCAAGCCAGCTCCCACAGGTATTGCGATGCAGTCAGTTAGACACCGAGGTAATCGAGGATCCCTTCAGCGGCATTGCGCCCTTCGAAGATCGCCGTCACTACCAGGTCAGAGCCACGCACCATATCGCCGCCAGCAAAGATTTTCGGGTTGCTGGTCTGGTGTTTGTACTGAGCTTGCTCAGGCGCAACAACGCGGCCCTGACTGTCGGTCTGGATCTCGAACTGTTCGAACCACGGCGCCGGGCTTGGGCGGAAACCGAAAGCGATAACCACGGCGTCGGCCGGGATGATCTCCTCGGAGCCAGGGATCGGCTCGGGGCTGCGACGGCCACGGGCATCCGGTTCGCCGAGACGGGTCTCGACCACCTTCACGCCTTCAACCCGATCTTCGCCGACGATAGCGATTGGCTGGCGATTATAGAGGAATTTCACGCCTTCTTCCTTGGCGTTCTTCACCTCTTTGCGCGAGCCGGGCATGTTCGCTTCGTCACGACGATACGCACAGGTCACCGACTTGGCACCCTGGCGAATTGACGTTCGGTTGCAGTCCATCGCCGTGTCGCCGCCGCCGAGTACCACAACCTTCTTGCCTTTCATGTCGACGAAATCTTCCGGCGACTTTTCAAAGCCCAGGTTGCGGTTGACGTTGGCGATCAGGAAATCCAGTGCGTCGTGCACGCCCGGCAGATCCTCACCGGCAAAGCCGCCCTTCATGTAGGTGTAAGTGCCCATGCCCATGAACACCGCATCGTATTCGGCGAGCAGTTGCTCCATGGTCACGTCCTTGCCGACCTCGGTGTTGAGGCGGAACTCGATGCCCATGCCAGTGAAGACTTCGCGACGATTGCTCAGCACGCTCTTCTCAAGCTTGAACTCGGGGATGCCGAAGGTCAGCAGACCGCCGATTTCCGGGTTCTTGTCGAACACCACCGGGGTCACGCCGCCACGCACCAGCACATCGGCACATCCCAGACCCGCCGGGCCGGCGCCGATGATCGCGACACGTTTGCCGGTCGGTTTGACCTTGGACATGTCCGGACGCCAGCCCATGGCGAACGCGGTGTCAGTGATGTACTTCTCGACCGAACCGATGGTCACCGCGCCAAAGCCGTCGTTGAGGGTGCAGGCACCCTCGCACAGACGATCCTGCGGACACACCCGGCCGCAGACTTCCGGCAGGGTGTTGGTCTGGTGCGACAGCTCGGCGGCCTGAAGGATGTTGCCCTCGGCCACCAGCTTCAGCCAGTTGGGAATGAAGTTGTGCACCGGGCACTTCCATTCGCAATACGGGTTGCCGCAACCCAGGCAGCGGTGGGCCTGATCGGCCGAGTGCTGGGGTTTGAACGGTTCGTAGATCTCCACGAACTCTTTCTTGCGTTGACGCAACAGTTTCTTCTTCGGATCTTTGCGCCCGACGTCGATGAACTGGAAGTCGTTATTCAGACGTTCAGCCATTGTTAAAACCTCATCAAACTCTTCAGGCGCATATCACTGCGGGTTGGCACGAGTGCTGGAAAGCAACGATTTCAGATTGGCAGCCTTAGGCTTGACCAGCCAGAAACGGCGCAAGTAATCATCGAGGTTCTCGGCGAGTTCACGACCCCACTCGCTGTCGGTTTCCTCGACGTACTCGTTCAGCACGCGTTGCAGGTGGCTGCGGTAGGCTTCCATCGCCTCGCCGCTGATCCGCTGGATTTCCACCAGTTCGTGATTGACCCGGTCAACGAAGGCGTTGTCCTGGTCGAGCACGTAGGCGAAACCACCGGTCATGCCAGAGCCGAAGTTGTAACCGGTTTTGCCCAACACGCAGACGAAACCACCGGTCATGTACTCGCAGCAGTGATCGCCAGTGCCTTCGACCACGGTGTGCGCACCGGAGTTACGCACGGCGAAACGCTCGCCTGCGGTGCCGGCGGCGAACAACTTGCCGCCAGTGGCGCCGTACAGGCAGGTGTTGCCGATGATTGCACTGTCCTGAGTTTTATAGACGCTGCCCTTCGGCGGCACGATGGTCAGCTTGCCACCGGTCATGCCTTTGCCGACGTAATCGTTGGCGTCGCCTTCGAGGTAAAGGTTCAGCCCGCCGGCGTTCCACACACCAAAGCTCTGACCGGCAGTGCCCTTGAAGCGGAAGGTGATCGGCGCATTCGCCATGCCCTGATTGCCGTGCTTGCGCGCGATTTCGCCGGAGATCCGCGCGCCGATCGAACGGTCGCAGTTGCAGATATCCAGATCGAACTCGGCGCCGCTCATGTCATTGATGGCCGAGGTGGCCATGTCGACCATTTTCTCGGCCAAAAGGCCTTGGTCGAATGGCGGGTTGCGCTCGACCTGGCAGAACTGCGGCTTGTCCGCCGGGATGTGATCGCTGCCGAGCAGCGGAGTCAGATCCAGGTGGTTTTGCTTGGCGGTCTGGCCTTCGAGGACTTCCAGCAGATCGGTGCGACCGATCAGCTCTTCGAGGGAGCGCACGCCGAGCTTGGCCAGCCACTCACGGGTTTCTTCGGCGACGTAGGTGAAGAAATTCACCACCATGTCGACGGTGCCGATGTAGTGATCTTTACGCAGCTTCTCGTTCTGCGTCGCGACGCCAGTGGCGCAGTTGTTCAGGTGGCAGATGCGCAGGTATTTACAGCCCAGCGCGATCATTGGCGCGGTGCCGAAGCCGAAGCTTTCAGCGCCGAGGATCGCCGCCTTGATCACGTCGAGGCCGGTTTTCAGGCCACCGTCGGTTTGCACCCGGACTTTGCCACGCAGGTCGTTGCCACGCAGGGTCTGGTGAGTTTCGGCGAGGCCGAGCTCCCACGGAGCACCAGCGTATTTGATCGAAGTCAGCGGCGAAGCGCCGGTGCCACCGTCGTAACCGGAGATGGTGATCAAGTCCGCATAAGCCTTGGCCACACCGGCGGCGATAGTGCCGACGCCCGCTTCCGCTACCAGTTTCACCGAAACCAGCGCCTTCGGATTGACTTGTTTCAGGTCGAAAATCAGCTGCGACAAGTCTTCAATCGAGTAGATGTCGTGGTGCGGCGGCGGCGAAATCAGGGTCACGCCCGGCACTGCATAACGCAGCTTGGCGATCAGCCCGTTGACCTTGCCGCCCGGCAGTTGACCACCTTCGCCGGGCTTGGCGCCCTGTGCGACTTTGATCTGCAACACTTCAGCGTTGACCAGGTATTCCGGAGTAACACCGAAACGGCCCGTCGCGACCTGTTTGATTTTCGAACTCTTGATGGTGCCGTAACGCGCCGGGTCTTCGCCGCCTTCACCGGAGTTGGAACGCGCACCGAGGCGGTTCATGGCTTCGGCCAGGGCTTCGTGAGCTTCCGGCGACAGTGCGCCCAAAGAGATACCGGCGGAGTCAAAGCGCTTGAGCACCGATTCCAGCGGTTCGATTTCACTGATGTCCAGCGGCGTGTCGAGGGTCTTGACCTTGAGCAGGTCGCGGATCATCGACACCGGACGGTTGTCCACCAGCGCGGTGTATTCCTTGAACTTGGCGTAGTCGCCCTGCTGCACAGCGGCCTGCAGAGTGTTGACCACGTCCGGGTTATACGCGTGATATTCGCCACCGTGGACGAACTTCAGCAGACCGCCCTGCTGGATCGGCTTGCGCGGGCTCCAGGCTTCGGCGGCCAGCGCTTTCTGCTCGGCTTCGATATCGACGAAACGCGCACCCTTGATGCGGCTCGGCACGCCACGGAAGCTCAGGTCGCAGACTTCTTCGGACAGGCCGATGGCTTCGAACAACTGCGCACCGCGATACGAGGCGATGGTCGAGATGCCCATCTTCGACAGGATCTTCAGCAGACCTTTAGTGATGCCTTTGCGGTAGTTCTTGAACACCTCATAGAGGTCGCCCAGCACTTCACCGGTACGGATCAGGTCGCCCAACACTTCGTACGCGAGGAACGGATACACCGCCGAAGCGCCAAAACCGATCAGCACCGCGAAGTGATGCGGGTCGCGCGCAGTGGCGGTTTCGACGAGGATGTTCGAGTCGCAGCGCAGGCCTTTTTCGGTCAGGCGGTGATGCACCGCACCGGTGGCCAGCGAGGCGTGGATCGGCAGTTTGCCCGGGGCGATATGGCGGTCGCTCAGGACGATCTGGGTACGCCCGGCGCGCACGGCTTCTTCAGCCTGATCGGCCACGTTGCGGATCGCCGCTTCGAGGCCGAGGCTTTCATCGTAGTTGAGGTCGATGACCTGACGCTCGAAACCCGGGCGGTCGAGGTTCATCAGCGAGCGCCACTTGGCCGGCGAAATCACCGGCGAGCTGAGGATCACGCGCGAGGCGTGTTCCGGCGACTCCTGGAAAATGTTGCGCTCGGCACCGAGGCAGATTTCCAGCGACATCACGATGGCTTCACGCAACGGATCGATCGGCGGGTTGGTGACCTGCGCGAACTGCTGACGGAAATAGTCGTACGGCGTGCGCACGCGCTGGGACAGCACCGCCATCGGCGTATCGTCGCCCATCGAGCCAACGGCTTCATAGCCTTGCTCGCCAAGCGGACGCAGCACCTGATCGCGCTCTTCGAACGTGACCTGATACATCTTCATGTATTGCTTGAGCTGATCGACGTCGTAGAAAGCCGAACCGTGGTCGTTGTCTTCCATGGTCGCCTGAATGCGCAGGGCATTCTTGCGCAGCCATTGCTTGTACGGATGACGGGATTTCAGTCGGTTGTCGATCGCGTCGGTATCGAGGATCTGCCCGGTTTCGGTGTCCACGGCAAGGATCTGGCCCGGACCGACACGGCCCTTGGCGATCACGTCTTCTGGCTGGTAGTTCCAGACGCCGATTTCCGACGCAACCGTGATGAAACCGTTGGTGGTGGTCACCCAGCGCGCCGGACGCAGACCGTTACGGTCGAGCAGGCACACCGCGTAGCGACCGTCGGTCATGACCACGCCGGCCGGGCCGTCCCACGGCTCCATGTGCATCGAGTTGTACTCGTAGAACGCACGCAGATCCGGGTCCATGGTTTCGACGTTCTGCCACGCAGGCGGAATGATCATGCGCACGCCACGGAACAGGTCGATGCCGCCGGTGACCATCAGCTCAAGCATGTTGTCCATGCTCGATGAGTCGGAGCCGACGCGGTTGACCAGCGGGCCGAGTTCTTCCAGATCCATCAGATCGTTGGTGAACTTGGTCCGACGGGCCTGAGCCCAGTTGCGGTTACCGGTGATGGTGTTGATTTCGCCGTTGTGGGCGAGGAAGCGGAATGGCTGAGCCAGCGGCCATTTCGGCAGGGTGTTGGTGGAGAAGCGCTGGTGAAACACGCAGATCGCGGTTTGCAGGCGCTCGTCACTCAGGTCCGGATAGAAGGCGGCCAGATCGGCCGGCATCATCAGGCCTTTATAAATGATGGTCTTGTGCGAAAAGCTGCAGATGTAGTGGTCGCTGTCGACAGCGTTGGTCACCGACGAACGACGACGGGCGCTGAACAGCTTGACCGCCATGTCCTGATCGCTCAGGCCTTCGCCGCCGATGTACACCTGCTCGATCTGCGGCAGGCGCTCAAGGGCAAGCCGGCCAAGGACGCTGGTGTCGATGGGCACTTTGCGCCAGCCGATCAGTTGCAGGCCTTCAGCGAGGATCTCGCGGTTCATGTTCTCGCGAGCAGCTTCGGCTTTGACCGGATCCTGGTTGAAGAAAACCATGCCCACGGCGTATTGCCTGGGCAACTCGACGCCGAAAGTTTCCTGGGCGATAGCACGCAGGAAGGCGTCGGGTTTTTGAATCAGCAGACCGCAGCCGTCACCGGTCTTGCCGTCGGCATTAATCCCACCGCGGTGGGTCATGCAGGTCAGGGCCTCAATGGCCGTTTGCAAAAGGGTATGACTGGGTTCGCCCTGCATATGGGCTATCAGGCCGAAACCACAGTTATCCTTGAATTCATCTGGTTGGTACAGACCTGCTTTCATAGACACTTTCTCACCAGGCTGCCTCTTTTCGAGGCAAATTTCTTTTCAATTCAACCACTTGCGATCCGCGCCGAACGTACGCCGGCTTAGCGGGGGCAAAAGGGTGGTCATTGTACACAGCGACACAGAGGCTCACAAATTTGACGACGAAATGTCGCAAATTCATGTCGCATTTGTGAAAGGTTTAAAGCGATCTGCTGTGCTAGTCAAAACTTTTTTAATTTTGACCGCAACGACTCAAAGACTACTGTGACGCAGACACCACAAGGCACGCGGCCTGTAGAGGCGGCGCGCACTTGCGGAAATTTTGAGGTGCCTGGAGTGGCGGCCTGGGTAAGGCCGCCGAATCTTCAGCGAGTTGTTGCCAGTTCCTGTTGGACGCTGGCGACAGTGCGAGGCCAAGGTTTACCAGCCTGAACCTTCGCTGGCAAGGCCTTGATGGCAGAAACAGCCGCATCACGATTGGCGAAGTTGCCGTAGGTGATCACGTAGAGCGGCTTGCCGTTGAGGACTTTCTTGAAATAACGGTACTCACCGCCCTGCTCCTTGACGAAGCTTTGCGCAGCCGTCTCGGAGCTGGTGCCTAGGATCTGCACCACGTAGTTGCTGGTCGGCTGGCCGGCGTACCAGCTGCCACCAGCAGCTTTGGCCACGACGACAGGCTTCTCGGCCGGCTTGGCCGCTGCAACAGGCTTGGCCGGTGCTGGAGCCGGTTTCACCGCTGGTGCAACCGGAGCAGGCTTGGCGGTGGCGATCTGGGTCGGCGCAGGCGTCGGCTTGGCCGCAGGCACTGGAACCGGTGTCGGCGCAGGACCGGCCGGAACGCCCGCAGGTGGCGCGGAAGTGGTCACGGTTGGCGGCGTATCGCTGGAGCCTTCGAGCGGCACGCCGTCGTCGCCTTCGGTGATACCGCCAGCGGCCTCAGCCAACGGGCCACGCATCACCGGTTGCGAGTTGCCAACCAGCGGCAGCGGCATTGGCTGCGTATTGCCGTTGAATTCGACGGACGGGTTGGCGCCCGCCTGAGGCGTGCCTTGACCCAATGGCAGTTGCGCCTGTTCGTTGGCCGGCGCACCGGTAGTCGGTGTCTTGTTGCGACCCGGCATCAGCCAGGCGGCAGCGACCGCGACCACAACGACGGCGGAAATCGCCAATACGTGTTTCTTCGGCATGTTGAACCCCATACTTGGACGCTTGACCGCAGAGCGGCTGGCAATCATGGCTTCGATCAGTGCATCTCGAGCGACCTGGTTGATATTACCCGGCCAACCCTCGGAGCTTTCGTGAATATCAGAGATCTGATCCGCGGTGAAAAGTTCGATACCGCGGCCAGCGCCTTGCAGACGCAGATCGAGATATTCGCGGGTTTCTTCTTCGGTGTACGGCTGCAATTCGATGACGTGGAAACGCTCTTCCTCAAGCTGCAAAGCCTCAAGCTGCGCGATCAGCGACGACTCGCCGAACAGGAACACGTGCGGGCGACCTTCCGGTGCGCCGGCACCCAGCGCCATCAGCGCTTCGAGAGCGGATTCGTCGAGCTGCTCGGCGTCATCTACCAGCAGATAGACTTCCTGACCGGTCAGCGCCAACTGCACTACCTGATCAAGAATCGCACCGACGTCGGCCTGCGCCACGTCCAGCGCTTGAGCAACCTGGCGCAACACGCCCGCCGCATCGCCGGCACCGCGCGCAGAAACCACAACGCTCTGCACCGATTGTTTGTTGGTACTGGCCACCAGCGCCTGACGCAGCAGGGTCTTGCCGCTGCCTTGCGGGCCGGTAACCACCAGCAGCAACTGGCTGTAACGCGCCAGATGATGCAGTTGACCCAGCACTGGTTTGCGCTGGGCCGGGAAGAATTTGAAGCCCGGCACCCGTGGAGCGAAAGGGTCGTGGCTTAACTGGTAATGGCCGAGGAACGCCTCGTCGGCATGCAAACTAGTCATCGGAATCTTATTAACCTTTAAGCTGAGCCAGAGCGCGGTAATCCGCGCTCAGCGTGGCCTGTAGAACCTCTTTCGGATAATCGGCGGTCACCACCGCTTCGCCCATCCGGCGCAGCAGCACCAGGCGTAGACGACCGTCGATCACTTTTTTATCTATTGCCATGTGTTCGAGAAAATCGGCTTCGCTCATCTCTTCAGGCGGAACCACCGGCAGACCGGCGCGCTGGAACAGACGAATGCCGCGATCGCGCTCCTGCTCGCTGATCCAGCCCAGACGCGCGGACATCTCCAGCGCCATCACGGTGCCCGCGGCGACTGCTTCGCCATGCAACCAGACACCATAGCCCATGTGGGTTTCGATGGCGTGGCCAAAGGTGTGGCCGAGGTTGAGCGTGGCGCGCACGCCGGTTTCTTTCTCATCGGCGCCGACCACCGCAGCCTTCGCGGCGCAGGAGCGCTCGATCGCGTAAGTCAGGGCTTGCTGATCGAGATTGCGCAGGCGATCGACGTTTTCTTCGAGCCAGGTCAGGAACGGCTCGTCGCAGATCAGCCCGTATTTGATGACTTCGGCCAGACCGGCGGACAGTTCGCGCGCCGGCAGGGTATTCAGCGAGGCGGTATCGATCAGCACCACGTTCGGTTGATAGAACGCACCGACCATGTTCTTGCCCAGCGGATGGTTGATCCCGGTCTTGCCGCCCACCGACGAATCGACCTGGGACAGCAGCGTGGTTGGAATCTGAATGAAATCGACACCGCGCTGGTAGCAGGACGCCGCGAAACCGGCCATGTCGCCGATCACCCCGCCGCCCAGGGCGATCACGGTGGTGCGGCGGTCATGACGTGCAGTCAGCAGGCCGTCGAAGATCAGTTGCAGGGTTTCCCAGTTCTTGAAGGCTTCGCCGTCGGGCAGCACTACGGAAATCACCGAGAACTGCGCGAGGCTGCGAGTCAGACGTTCGAGATACAGCGGCGCTACGGTCTCGTTGGAGATGATCGCCACTTGCCGCCCGTGGATATGCGGCGCCAGCAACTCGGGCTGATCCAACAAACCTTCGCCGATATGAATCGGGTAGCTGCGCTCGCCTAAATCGACCTTGAGTGTCTGCATGTGTCCCCACAGTGAAGATGGAAGCAGGCGTCCTGCCATGAATTATCGGACGTCCCCGGCCTTGAGAGGTATGACGCCGCTTGCGTGCGATCCGCCACAACCCTCGACAGGACGCCGAGGATAGCGCATTTCGGGCGACGGTTTAACGGGGTGGAAGCTGCGCCAGGCGCTCGAGGATATCCAGCACGACCATGCGTGGCGGCCGCTCGTCGGTTTCCACCACCAGATCGGCGATTTCTCGATACAGCGGATCACGAATCGCCAGCAGATCGCGCAGGGTTTTTTCGGGATTGCCGGTGCGCAGCAACGGGCGGTTGCGGTCGCGGGAAGTGCGACCGACCTGCTGTTCGACCGAAGCGTGCAGATACACCACCCGCCCGCCCTCATGCAGGGCCTTGCGGTTGGCATCGCGCATGACTGCGCCGCCGCCGGTTGCCAACACCACGCCATCGAACCCGCACAGCTCGGCGATCATCGCCTGCTCACGGTCACGAAAGCCGGGCTCGCCTTCCTTGTCGAAGATCCACGGGATATTGGCGCCCGTACGCAGTTCAATTTCCTTGTCGGAATCTTTGAACGGCAGGCGCAGCTCTTTGGCCAGTAATCGGCCGATGGTGCTTTTACCAGCCCCCATCGGTCCTACAAGAATCAAATTTCGCACAGAATCAACGACTCACAGCAATCGCCTGGTTATTCATGATACGCGGAGTGAGAAATACCAGCAGCTCGGATTTTTTCTCCGAAACCACATCACGCCGGAAAAGGCGGCCAAGATACGGCACATCGCCAAGAAATGGCACCTTATCTACGACCTTGCTTTGAGTATTTGAGAAAACTCCGCCGATCACGATGGTTTCGCCATCATTCACCAGCACCTTGGCGTTGACCTCGTTTTTCTTGATCGGCGGCACGTCCTGCACTTTGTTCAGGTAATCCGGTTCGTCCTTGGTGACCTTGACCTCCATGATGATGCGGTTGTCCGGGGTGATCTGCGGCGTCACTTCCAGTGACAGCGACGCTTCCTTGAACGACACCGACGTGGCGCCGCTGGAGCTGGCCTCCTGATACGGAATCTCGGTGCCCTTGAGGATCTTCGCGGTTTCCTTGTCCGAGGTGACGACCTTCGGCTGCGAAACGATTTCGCCGTTGCCGGTTTTCTCCATCGCCGTCAGCTCCAGGTCGAGCAGCACGTTGTCGGTGATGAACGCGATGCCGATCCCCGAGGTGTTGCCGATGGTGCCCATGTCGACGAACGGCGAGTTGGTGCTGGTACTGCCCGGCGTGCCGATGGTGGTCGAAGAACCGTTGCTCACGCCGGAGGTGTTCCAGTTGCCTTTGTTCTGGATCGAACCGCCCCAGCGCACGCCCAGGCTCTTGTCGTAATCGACGTTGGCCTCGACGATGCGCGCCTCGATCATGACCTGACGCACCGGGATATCCAGTTGCGCCACGATCCGCCGCAGTTCGTCGAGGCGATCCTGGGTCTGATAGGCAATGATGTTGTTGGTGCGTTCATCGACGGTGATCGAACCGCGCTCGTCGATTTTCGCCTCGGCACTGGTCACCGACTGGAACAGCTTGGCGATGTCCGCTGCCTTGGCGTAGTTGACCTGCAACAGTTCGCGGCGCAATGGCGCCAGTTCGGCGATCTGTTTCTGCGATTCCAGTTCCTGGCGCTCACGCGCAGCGATTTCATCGGCGGGGGCCACCAGCAACACATTGCCGATCTTGCGCTTGTCGAGGCCCTTGGTCTTCAGCACCAGATCCAGCGCCTGATCCCACGGCACGTTTTGCAGGCGCAAGGTGATGCCGCCCTGCACCGTATCGCTGGCCACCAGATTGAGGTTGGTGAAATCGGCGATCAGTTGCAGCACCGAGCGCACGTCTATGTCCTGAAAATTCAGCGAAAGCTTCTCGCCGCTGTAGGCC
Source organism: Pseudomonas sp. P4795 (assembly GCF_048822895.1). Lineage (NCBI taxonomy): Bacteria > Pseudomonadati > Pseudomonadota > Gammaproteobacteria > Pseudomonadales > Pseudomonadaceae > Pseudomonas > Pseudomonas sp. P4795. The sequence continues at coordinate 333,598 of NZ_JBMFBT010000005.1, forward strand.
TTGCGATCGGCGTTGCGCTTTTGCAAGTCATCGACCGTCATCGGCCGGATGCTCACGGTCAGCTTGTTGTCGGTCTGGAACGTTGAATAGTCGAACGTACCGCTCGGTTCGACGGTGATCACCGCGCGATCCCCGCTGACAGCGGCGTTGACGTATTGCACCGGGGTGGCGAAATCCTTGACGTCGAGGCGCACCCGCAATGGCTCAGGCAACTGAGTGCGGGCGAAGCTGAGGATGATCTTGCCGTCGTGCTCCTGAATATCCGGGGCGATAGTCGGGTCGGACAGGTCGATCACCACATTGCCTTCGCCAGCCGTGCCGCGCTGAAAATCCACGCCGCGAATGGCTTTGGAGGACGGCGCGTACGCCCGAGTCGGCGCTTTAACCGTTGTGGCCCGTGGTGCAGTGGTTTTCGGGCGCGCAGCCACAGGTTTGGTGCCCTGCCCGACCACTACGAACACATTATTGCCTTCGACCCGCGTGTCATACGGGGCCAACTGGGTCAGGCTGATGATCAGTCGCGTACGATCCTTGGCCTCGACCACCGTGGCAGTGCGCGCATTGCCGCTGCCCAGGTCGCGATTCTTGTTGGCCAATTGGCTGGCGACACCCGGCAGGTCCAGCGCAATACGCGCCGGCGACTCGGTGGTGTAACCCTTGGGTTGCGGCGGCGGGCCGTCGAACGACAACTTGAGTTCGACACGATCACCCGGCAACGCCGCAACATCCAGCGCCTGCAGATTGGCCGCGATTACCATCGGTGACAGCAACGCTATCCATAGCGAAAAACCGAAGGTTGAGAAAATCCTGTTCATTGATCGACTTCCACTATGAGTGCTCTTTCAAAGGAATGGTGCGCGGCCGCTCCAGCCAGGCGCCGTCGCCATCGGGAACGATTTCGACCACATCGACCTGAGCCGCATTGATCGCGACGATGCGTCCGTCATTGCGCCCCAGGTAATCGCCGACCTTGAGCCGATGCACCCCGCCCGCTCCGCGCAATAACGCGAAGGAGCCGCTGGCATTGGAGATCGTGCCGACCATTTCAAACTGCTCGATGTTGAAACCTTCGAGGTATTGCTTGACCCGGTTCGGGTCTGGTTTGACGTTGCGCGAGCCGCGTTTTTGTCCGGCCACATCAGCGCGCACCTGGCGCGAGAACGGGCTGCGCAGGTTGGCGGCGCTGTAGGTAAATGTCGGATAGGAACGGAACGTCGGTGTCGGTTCGATCTTGCCCGGTGGGCGTAGACGCTCTTGATTCATGTAGGCGTCGAGGTCGCTGAAGTCGTCGCTGCCGCCACAACCGTTAAGCGTGAGGATCAGCAAAGCCAGGGTGGAATAACGAATCGGGGTCATTTTTGCAGCCCCTTGTCGTTATAGCGGTAGGTCTTGGCGAGGATGCTCATGCGCAACTTAGTGCCGCCCTCGGGATTGGCCGGGGCCAGTTCGAAATCGTGCAGGGTAACGATGCGTGGCAGCCCGGCGACGCCGCTGACGAAGGTGGCGAGGTCGTGATAGGCGCCGGTCACGGTGATCTGGATCGGCAGTTCGATGTAGAACTGCTGGGTGACCTCGGGCAGCAGTTTGATCTCTTCAAACTCAAGACCGCTGCCCAGCCCCGTGCGGGTGATGTCTTCGAGCAAGCCCGGCACTTCAGTGTCACTGGGCAATTGCCGCAGCAGCACGCCGAAGGAGTTTTCCATTTCCTTCATCTGCTGGGTGTACAACTCCAGATTGGCCGCCATGCGTGCTTTGCTGGCGAACTGCTCCTTGAGGGTGATTTCTTCCTCGCGCTTGAGATCGAGCTGGCTCTGCATGTCGCTGATGAAAAAGCTGTAGCCAAGCGCCAGAACCACGATCATCAACAGTGCGCCGGCCAAGCCTTTGACTGCTGCGGGCCACGAACCGATGTTGCTCGTATCGAGGTCGTTGAAATCGATACTGCGTAGACTTTCCAGCCATTCGGACGGCTTCATTGGTCGCCCTCCAGGTTCTTCGGCCGGGTCTGGCGTACGGTCAGTTGAAAGACATTGGCCTGCTCAAGCTGCCCGGCCGTGGTCGCCTTGACTTCCGTCAGGCTCGGCGCGTCGAACCAGTCGGAGGCGTCGAGGTTGCGCATCAGGTCGGACACGCGATTGTTCGACTCGGCCGCACCGCTGATCGACAGGGTTTTGCCGGTCATTTTCACGTCGGTGAAATACACCCCGTCCGGCAGCGTGCGCGCCAGTTGATCGAAGATCCGCCCGCTGATCTGCCGGTTGACCTGCAAGTCCTGGATGATGCGCATGCGCTCCACCAGTTGCTGGCGGTGGGCCTTGAGTTCGCTGATCTGTTTGATCCGCTCATCGACTACCGCGATCTGTTTACCGATGTAATCGTTGCGCGCCATTTGTCGCTGGATGGCAGCACTGACGATCTGGTCGGCGATAAATACCGCTCCGACCGAGCCGACCACCACGCCGATCAAGACCAGCAGAAAGCGTTTGCGCTTTTCTTCGCGACGCTCCTCGCGCCAGGGTAAAAGGTTGATCCGCGCCATCAGTCAAAACTCCTGAGCGCGAGCCCACAGGCAATCATCAGGGCCGGCGCATCACTGGCCAGCGCCCCGGCGTTGACCTTGCTGCTCAGGGCCATGTCGGCAAACGGGTTGGCAACCTGGGTCGGTGTCTTCAGGCGTTCTTCGATCAGCCGGTCCAGCCCCGGCACCGAAGCCGTGCCACCGGCCAGCAAAATGTGATCGACCGCGTTGTACTGACCGGAGGCGAAGAAGAACTGCAACGAGCGCGAGACTTGCTGCACCAGCGCCTCGCGAAATGGCTGCAATACCTCGCTGACGTAGTCGTCGGGCAAGCCGCCCTGTTTTTTTGCCAGGCCGGCCTGTTCGACGGTCAGGCCGTAGCGCCGCTGGATTTCTTCGGTCAACTGGCGACCGCCGAACAACTGCTCGCGGGTATAGATGATGCGTCCGTTATGCAGAACGCTGAGGGTGGTCATGGTCGCGCCGATATCGACTACCGCGACAGTCAGGCGCTCTTGAGAAGCCGCCAGTTGTTTGGCGAGCAACCCGAACGAACGCTCCAGCGCGTAGGCTTCGACATCGACCACCCGCGCAGTCAGCCCGGCCAGCGCCAGCGCCGCTTCGCGGACTTCGACGTTTTCCTTGCGACAGGCGGCCAGCAACACATTGACCCGCTCGGGGTTACGCGGCGAGACGCCCTGGACTTCAAAGTCGATGGCGACTTCATCCAGCGGATAGGGAATGTATTGATCGGCTTCGATCTTGAGCTGGTTTTCCAGTTCGTCGTCGGAAAGTCCGGCGTCCATCTCGATGATCTTGGTGATCACCGCAGAACCGGCGACAGCCACCGCCACGTTTTTCTGCCCGGTGCGGGCCTTGGCCAATACCTTGGACAGGGCAAGCCCGACGCCCTCAAGTTCGGCAATGTTCTTTTCGACCACCGCATTCGCCGGCAACGGCTCGACCGCATACGCCTCGACCCGATAGCGATCGCCCTGACGGCTCAGCTCCAGCAGCTTCACTGAGGTGGAACTGATGTCGATCCCCAGTAACGTATTGGTCTTTTTATTGAAGAGTCCTAGCACTACCAATTCCCTATGACTATCCGTGAGTTACGGACTCTGTAATGCCCATTGCGTTCCCTGACCCCGTCTTGACAGCAGCGCAAATGACGCCCCCGGCGGAAAAGTGCTTATAATGCCCAGCGATTTTTTCCGCTTTTTACTGCCAGCGCGGGCCGTTCTGTGTGTTCCCGGAACCCTGTCGCCTAATTCATTCTTTGCCCTGGATGTTCAAACGCCTTGATTCGTCTGCTGAAATTTTTCGGTTGGTCCATCGTCGCCATTTTCTGCGGACTGCTTTTAGCTCTCAGCGGCGCGTACCTTTACCTTAGTCCGGGATTGCCGTCCGTGGAGGCGCTGAGAAGCATCCAGTTGCAGATTCCCCTTCGCGTCTACAGCAGCGACGACAAATTGATCGCAGAGTTTGGCGAAATGCGCCGGACTCCGATCCGTTTCGCCGACATTCCCCCCAATTTCATTAATGCGTTACTAAGTGCTGAAGACGATAACTTCGCCAACCACTATGGCGTCGATCCGAGCAGCCTGATGCGCGCCGCGACCCAACTGGTCAAAAGCGGACACATCCAGTCCGGCGGCAGCACCATCACCATGCAGGTGGCGAAGAACTTCTTCCTGAGCAGCGAACGCAGCTTCTCGCGCAAAACCACCGAAATCCTGCTGGCCTTGCAGATCGAACGGCAGCTGACCAAGGACGAAATCCTTGAGCTGTACGTCAACAAGATCTACTTGGGCAACCGCGCCTACGGCATCGAAGCTGCTGCGCAGGTCTATTACGGCAAGTCGATCCGCGACGTCAGCCTGGCGCAGATGGCGATGATCGCCGGCCTGCCGAAAGCTCCGTCGCGCTTCAATCCGCTGGCCAACCCGGCACGCAGTAAAGAGCGGCGCGACTGGATTCTCGGCCGCATGTACAAGCTCGGCAAAATCACCGAAGCGGACTACACCGCCGCGATCAACGAGCCGCTGAACGCCAGTTATCACGTGCCGACCCCGGAAGTGAACGCGCCGTACATCGCCGAAATGGCTCGCGCGGAAATGGTCGGTCGTTACGGCAGCGACGCCTACACCGAAGGTTTCCGCGTCACCACTACGGTGCCGAGCAACTTGCAGGAAATGGCCAACACCGCGCTGCACGAAGGCCTGATGACCTACGACCAGCGTCACGGCTACCGTGGACCTGAGTCGCGTCTGCCGGGCAAAACCCGCGAAGCCTGGGCCGCTGAACTGACCAAACAACGCACGATCAGCAGCCTAGAGCCAGCCATCGTCACCCAAGTCGACAAGAACGGCCTGCAAGTGTTGACCCGTACCGGCGAAGAGCACGTGGCCTGGGACACCATGAAATGGGCACGACCGTTCCTCAACACCAACAGCATGGGCGCCAACCCGCGTCAGCCGTCGGATGTAGCGCAGATCGGTGACCTGGTGCGCGTGCAACGGCAGAAAGACAATTCGCTGAAGTTCAGCCAGCTCCCGCAGGCGCAAGGCGCGCTGGTTTCGCTGGATCCGCAGAACGGCGCGATCCGCTCGCTGGTCGGTGGTTTCGCTTTCGAGCAAAGCAACTACAACCGTGCGATGCAGGCCAAGCGTCAGCCGGGTTCGAGCTTCAAGCCGTTCGTCTACAGCGCCGCGCTGGATAGTGGCTACACCGCCGCCACACTGGTGAACGACGCACCGATCGTGTTCGTCGACGAGTATCTGGACAAGGTCTGGCGTCCGAAGAACGATACCAACACTTTCCTCGGCCCGATCCGCTTGCGTGAGGCGCTGTACAAGTCGCGCAACCTGGTGTCGATCCGTTTGCTGCAAGCAATGGGCGTGGGCAAGACCATCGACTACATCAGCCGCTTCGGCTTCAACAAGCAGGACCTGCCGCCGAACCTGTCGCTGGCACTCGGCACCGCGACCCTGACACCGATGGAGATCGCGACCGGTTGGGCCACCTTCGCCAACGGTGGCTACAAGATCACCCCGTTCATCATCGACAAGATCGAAAGCCGCAACGGCGACACGCTGTTCGTCGCCAACCCGCCAAGCGTGCCGCAGGGCGCCGCAGCGACTGACGGCATCGCCGCGCCGTCGGCCGAGACCTTCACGGTCAACGCGACACAGGGTGAAGCACCGGGCAGCCCGGCCACGCCGCAGACGCCAGCGGTTGCCGAGCGCATCGTTGATGGCCGCACCACCTACATTCTCAACAGCATGTTGCAGGACGTGATCAAGCTCGGCACCGGTCGCCGTGCACTGGCGCTGGGTCGCAGCGATATCGCCGGTAAAACCGGTACTACCAACGAATCCAAGGATGCGTGGTTCTCCGGTTACAACGCCGATTACGTGACCACCGTGTGGACTGGCTTCGACCAGCCGGAAAGCCTCGGTCGCCGCGAGTTCGGCGGCACCGTGGCGCTGCCGATCTGGATGAACTACATGGCTGCCGCGCTGAAGGACAAGCCACCGCATGTGCAGGCCGAGCCGGAAGGGTTGCTGAGCTTGCGGGTGGATCCGGCCAGTGGTCGTGCGGCATCGCCGAGCACGCCGGGGGCTTACTTCGAGCTGTTCAAGGCTGAAGATACGCCACCGTCGGTGAATGAGCTTGGTAATGGCGCGGTGCCGGGCAGTCCGTTGCCGGCGGATGAACAGGCGCCTATCGACCTGTTCTGATATGAGTGCACATTGAAAAGCCCCGCCTTCGTGAGAAGCGCGGGGCTTTTTATTGCCTGCAGAATTTGTTGCGGATGAACTGGCCTCATCGCTGGCACACCCGGCACAAAACCCTCAGACACAAAAAAGCCCCGACTCTCGCGAGCCGGGGCTTTCAGTTGAAGCGCTACAACAGCTTAACCGTTGAACACGTCATCCACGCTTTTCAGCGGGTAGTTCTTCGGATACGGCAGGGTCGCCACACCGGTCTCGATCGCGGCTTTGGCCACAGCATCGGAGATCAGGGTGATCAGGCGCTTGTCCATTGGCTTCGGAATGATGTACTCACGGCCGAATTCCAGCGGAGCACCACCGTAGGCATCGCACACGTCCTGTGGCACTGGCAGTTTGGCCAGTTCACGCAGGGCGTTGGCGGCGGCCACTTTCATTTCTTCGTTGATGCGCTTGGCGCGAACGTCCAGGGCACCACGGAAGATGAACGGGAAGCCCAGCACGTTGTTGACCTGGTTCGGGTAGTCCGAACGGCCGGTGGCCATGATCACGTCGCTGCGGGTGGCGTGCGCCAGTTCCGGGGAGATTTCCGGATCCGGGTTCGAGCAGGCGAACACGATCGGGTTGGCCGCCATCGACAGCAGGCCTTCAGCGCTCAGCAGGTTCGGGCCGGACAGACCGACGAACACGTCAGCGCCCTTCAGCGCGTCAGCCAGAGTGCGTTTTTCGGTCGCGTGAGCGAACACCGCTTTGTACTGGTTCAGGTCGTCACGGCCGGAGTGGATCACGCCGGTACGGTCAACCATGAAGATGTTTTCGATGCTTGCGCCCATGCTCACCAGCAATTTCATGCAGGAGATGGCAGCAGCACCGGCACCGAGGCAGACGATCTTGGCGTCAGCCAGGGTTTTGCCAGCGATTTCCAAGGCATTGATCATGCCCGCAGCGGTCACGATGGCGGTGCCGTGCTGGTCATCGTGGAACACCGGAATGTCGCACTGCTCGATCAGAGCGCGTTCGATCTCAAAGCACTCAGGTGCCTTGATGTCTTCCAGGTTGATACCACCGAAAGTGATGGAGATGCGCTTGACGGTGTCGATGAAGGCTTGCGGGCTTTCGGAGTCGACTTCGATGTCGAATACGTCGATGCCGGCGAAGCGCTTGAACAGCACGCCTTTACCTTCCATCACTGGCTTGGAAGCCAATGGGCCGAGGTTACCCAGACCGAGAATCGCGGTGCCATCGGAAATGACTGCAACCAGGTTGCCTTTGCCGGTGTATTTGTAAGCCAGTTCAGGATCGCGAGCGATCTCGCGCACTGGTTCGGCTACGCCGGGGCTGTACGCCAGCGACAGGTCGCGAGCAGTAGCTGTGGCCTTGGTGAGCTCGACACTCAGCTTCCCTGGACGAGGATGGGCATGGTATTCGAGAGCGGCAGTTTTCAGATCAGACATGGGGGCATTCCGCTTTTTACTGTTGGACAGACTGGTCAGCGAGGATACGCGCCTCGCAAAGTCCCCACAAGACTGACCGGTCACCGCTGTCAAGCGCCCTGTCCTACGACTTTGGGCCAAGAGCCACGGTGCACAAGGGCTGGAGTGTTCACAATCGAGTTGAAAAATGTCTACAATTTTTCTTCAGCGCGAAGACTGCAGCATCGACGGATCGGTCAGTGGCAGCAACCAGCGCGGCTGTCCCGATTTCAGTCCGCCGCGTCGCGCACGATCAACGATCCAGCCGCGCGCCTCGATTTGTCGCCCCTTCAGCGCTTGCAGCGCCGCGCCGTCAAAGTGCTCAAGCAGATTGGGTGCAACGCGCAATACAAGCGAGTCCTGCAACTCGATCCAGATTCCGCCACGATTGCGCTGAACCTTGCTCACACGTCCGCTGACCACGGCAAAACCCGAACGCTGGATCTGCTCTGCTTTCAGTACAGGCGACTGCTTCCACACGCCAAGACCGGCCTGCCGCGCATTGCGTTCGGCAGCTTGCTGACAGGCAACCAGATCGACATTCGGCGCCACCGCGACCTGGAATCCCAGGCCATCGGCGAGCATTTGTGCTTCGAGATTGGCGCCGCTGGCGCTGTAGAGGTGGGCCAGCGTGCGGCCGTAATGATCCTTGGACTCCTTACCGGGAAGCACACCGACGCGCCCGCCACTGCTGGCCACTAGCGCTTCCAGGCGTTGCCGCGCAGCTACGGCGAATGGCTCGTCGCTGCGGCCCTGCTTGCCGAGTTCAGGCGTATTGAGGCCGATCATGCGCACGCTGCGCCCGTCGCTCAGGCGCACGGTGTCGCCATCGACTACGCGCTGCACCGTGACTTGCGTCAAACCGGACGGTGCCGGGCAGAACGCCTGCGCCGTTGACAGCCAAATCGCAGGCATAAAAAAGGCGCCCGCGAGGGACGCCTTTTTCAGCAATGAGGAAAAGCCCACCGGGCCTTTCAACCTTACTCTGCAGCTGCAGGTTTCTTGCCGAAAGCACCGAAACGGTCTGCGAAGCGCTGAACGCGGCCGCCAGTGTCCAGAGTCTTTTGCTTACCGGTGTAGAACGGGTGGCATTCGTTGCAAACGTCGATTGGCAGCGGCTTGCCGAAAGTCGAACGAGTTTCGAACTTGTTGCCACAGCTGCAGGTAACAGCAATGACTGGGTAATTCGGGTGGATATCAGCTTTCATGGTGTCTTCCTCAGCTAGCGTGCCGCCATCCAACACTATTGTTGAATACCGCACGTAATTAGGCCGCGGATTCTACCAGACCTTTGCAATGACGCAAGCTGTCACTGAGACCGACCGTCTGCTAGGCTCCCGGCCTTCTATAATCGCCCCAATACCGAGAATCCCCCCGCGTGCCCGACGCCATTCTGCGCCTCGCCCTGCCTTCACCACTGCGCCGCCTGTTCGATTATCGAGCGCCGGCCGGCGTGCTGCGCGAGCAATTGCAGCCGGGCATGCGCCTGCGGGTGCCGTTCGGGCGACGCGAGATGATCGGGATTCTTGTGGAGGTCACCGACACCAGCGAAGTGCCAGCGGAAAAGCTCAAACCGGCACTGGCCCTGCTCGACGCTACCGCGCCGCTGCCGCCAGCGCTGTTCAAGCTGTGCCTGTGGACGTCGCAGTATTATCAGCACAGCCTCGGCGACACCTTGAGCTGGGCGCTGCCGGTACTGTTGCGTCAAGGCGAACTGGCCGAAGCGCGTCAGGAACGTTTCTGGTCAGCCGCACCGGGTGCCAGCCTGGATGATCCGCGCATCGCTCGTGCGCCGCGTCAGCGTGAAGCCCTGGCCACGCTGGCCCAGCATCCGCACGGCGTCGCCCATCAGTTGCTGAGCAAACTGATGCTGAGCAAGGACAGCCTCGATCTGCTGCTGGCGAAAAATCTGGTGCAAGTGGAAATCCGCCGCCACGCGCCGGGCGCGCGTCACGAGCGTTGGCTGGCACAACCGGAATTGCCGCTCAACAGCGAACAACGCGCTGCTTATGAAGCGATCCGCGCCGGCTTCGACAGTTATCATGCGTTCTTGCTGGCCGGCGTCACCGGCAGCGGCAAGACCGAAGTGTATTTGCAGTTGATCCGCGAAACTCTGGAGGCCGGCAAGCAGGCGCTGGTGCTGATCCCGGAGATCAACCTCGGCCCGCAGACGCTGGCGCGTTTCGAGCAGCGCTTCAATGCGCGCATCGCGCTGATTCACTCCGCCGTCAACGACCGCGAACGCCTTGACGCCTGGCTCGCCGCCCGCGACGGCGAGGCCGACATTATTATCGGCACCCGTTCGGCGCTGTTCACCCCGATGAAAAATCCTGGGCTGATCATTATCGATGAGGAGCACGACGGCTCCTATAAACAGCAGGAAGGCCTGCGCTACCACGCCCGCGATCTGGCGCTGGTACGCGCGCGGCAGGAAAACATTCCGATCGTGCTCGGCTCGGCGACGCCGTCGCTGGAAAGCCTGCACAACGCCTACACCGGCCGCTATGGCCTGCTACGCCTGAACGAGCGCGCCGGCGGCGCCCAGCAGCCACGCTTCCTGCGACTGGACGTGAAAAGTCGTCCACTGGATAGCGGTATTTCCGGGCCGATGCAGCAAGCGATCGGCCAGACCCTGGCGAAGGGGCAGCAGGTGCTGGTATTCCTCAACCGTCGTGGCTTCGCGCCGACTTTGCTGTGCCACGATTGCGGCTGGATGTCCGAGTGTCAGCGCTGCGATGCGCGGATGACCGTGCACCAGCGCCACGGCGAACTACGCTGCCATCACTGCGGCTACGTCGAACGCACGCCTCGTCAGTGCCCGAAGTGCAACAAGGTCGATCTGCGGCCAGTGGGCGCCGGCACTGAACGTGCCGAGGAACGACTGGCGATTCTGTTCCCGGACTATCCAGTGCTGCGCGTCGACCGCGACAGCACTTCGCGCAAAGACGCAATGAATCAGTTGTTCGCGACGATTCAGAAGGGTCAGCCGTGCATTCTGGTCGGCACGCAGATGCTCGCCAAGGGTCACCACTTTCCACGGGTGACGTTGGTGTCGATCCTTGACGCCGACGGCGGACTGTTTTCCGGCGACTTCCGCGCCAGCGAGCGCATGGCGCAGTTGATCGTGCAGGTAGCGGGGCGTGCCGGACGTGCAGAAGAGCCGGGCAAGGTGATCATTCAGACGCACCTGGCCGACCATCCTTTATTGGTGCAGTTAACCGAGCAGGGTTATTTCGCTTTCGCCGAACAGGCGTTGAGCGAGCGGCGTGCGGCCGGGCTGCCGCCGTTTGCTCACTTGGCACTACTGCGCGCTGAAGCGCATAAACCGGGGCAGGCCGAAGGCTTTCTCGATGAGGCGTGCAGCGCGGCCGAGCGGTTGCTCACCGAGCAGAATCTAAGCGGCATCGAGTTGCTCGGGCCAGTGCCAGCGCCGATGGAACGCCGCGCCGGGCGTTATCGTGCGCAGTTGTTATTGCAGGCGACGGCTCGCGCACCTTTGCATAGGTTGCTGGCCCGTTGGTTGCTGGTGCTGGAGCAAATGCCAAGCGGGCGCGCGGTGCGCTGGTCGCTGGATGTCGATCCCGTCGATTTGTATTAGAGATCAAAAGATCGCAGCCTTCGGCAGCTCCTACAGTGAAATGCGATTCCCGTGTAGGAGCTGCCGCAGGCTGCGATCTTTTGATCCTGGATGTCACCACATATCCATAACCTGCCTGCTAAGGTTGGCAAGCCCGTCTTCGCAACGGATAATGCCCAGTTTTTCCACCCGCGCATTGATGCGCCGCCGCGCTTGCGGTCGAAAGAGAAGACCATGAAAGACACCATTCGCCAGCTGATCCAACAAGCCATCACCCAACTCGTCAACGAAGGTGTGTTGCCTGAAGGCCTGTCGCCGGCGATCCAGGTGGAAAACGCCCGCGACAAGACCCACGGTGACTTCGCCAGCAACATCGCGATGATGCTGGCCAAACCGGCGGGCATGAAGCCGCGCGATCTGGCGGAAAAAATCATCGCCGCACTGCCAGCCGACGAGAACGTCACCAAGGCTGAAATCGCAGGCCCAGGCTTCATCAATTTCTTCCAGAACACCCAAGCGCTGGCCTCACGCCTCGACGCCGCTCTGGCCGACGCCCATGTCGGCGTGCGCAAGGCCGGTCCTGCGCAACGTACCGTGGTCGACTTGTCGGCACCGAACCTCGCTAAAGAAATGCACGTCGGTCACTTGCGTTCGACCATCATCGGCGACGGCGTGGCCCGCGTTCTCGAGTTCCTCGGCGACACCGTGATTCGTCAGAACCACGTTGGCGACTGGGGCACTCAGTTCGGCATGTTGATGGCTTATTTGCAGGAAAACCCGATCACCAGCGACGAGCTCTCTGACCTGGAAAACTTCTACCGCGCCGCCAAGCAGCGTTTTGACGAGTCGCCGGAATTCGCCGACCGCGCCCGTGGCCTGGTGGTCAAGTTGCAGGCCGGCGATGCCGAGTGCCTGACACTGTGGACCAAGTTCAAGGACATCTCGCTGTCGCACTGCCAGAAGATCTACGAACTGCTCAACGTCAAACTGACCATGGCCGACGTGATGGGCGAAAGTGCCTATAACGACGACCTGGTCAACGTGGTCAATGACCTCAAAGCCGCTGGCATGCTGGTGGAAAGCAACGGCGCGCAGTGCGTGTTCCTCGAGGAGTTCAAGAATGCCGATGGCGACCCGCTGCCGGTGATCATCGTCAAGGCTGACGGCGGTTATCTGTACGCCACCACTGACTTGGCCGCCGTGCGCTATCGCAGCGGCCAACTGAAAGCTGATCGCGCGCTGTACTTCGTGGACCAGCGCCAGGCCCTGCACTTCCAGCAAGTCTTCGCCGTGGCGCGCAAGGCCGGTTTCGTGACCCATCCGATGGAAATGGAACACATGGGCTTCGGCACCATGAACGGCGCCGATGGCCGTCCGTTCAAGACCCGTGATGGCGGCACCGTCAAGCTGATCGATCTGCTGACCGAAGCTCAGGAACGCGCCTACAGTCTGGTGAAAGAGAAGAACCCGACGTTGGCTGAAGACGAACTGCGCAACATTGCCAAAGTGGTCGGCATCGGCGCGGTGAAATACGCCGACCTGTCCAAGCATCGCACCAGCGACTACAGCTTCAACTTCGACCTAATGCTCAACTTCGAAGGCAACACCGCGCCGTACTTGCTGTACGCCTACACTCGCGTGGCCGGTGTGTTCCGCAAACTGGGCAAGGATTTCAGCGAAGTCGACGGCCAGATCGTTCTCGAAGCGCCGCACGAACACGAACTGGCAGCCAAACTGGCGCAGTTCGGTGAAGTGCTGAACAACGTCGCGGAAAAAGGCACGCCGCACACGCTGTGCACCTACCTGTACGACGTTGCCGGCCTGTTCTCCAGCTTCTACGAGAACTGCCCGATTCTGGCTGCAGAAACCCCGGCGCAAATGCAAAGCCGTCTGCGCCTCGCCGCGCTGACCGGCCGTACCCTCAAGCAAGGCCTGGAGTTGTTGGGCCTGGAAACCCTGGAGCGCATGTAAGTTGGCTGCCAAGAAAAAACCTGCACCCAAGCGTGGCGCCAGCCGTTACCAAGCTCCTGCAAAGCAACCGATTCCGGGCTGGCTGTGGATGGCCATCGGCCTGACGGTCGGCGCGTTCATCGTGTTTCTGATGAAACTGGAACCGGGCAAGGGCAGCGACGCGGTCAAGCGTGAAAAGCTCGAGCAACAGCAACAACAGAAAGCCAGCAAGATCGCCGAGGCCAACAAGACCCCGCCGAGCCCGACGCAACCGGTGAAGCCGAAGTACGACTTCTACACCCTGCTGCCGGAATCGGAAGTGATCGTGCCGCCGGACGCGGTCCCGGAGAAAACCCTGCCGACGCCACAAGTGCCGGCAATCCCGACGACGCCGGTAACGCCTGCGGAAGCGGCGAAGATCGACACTGCACGCGCTCAGGCTGCACTGGCCGGGATCACCCCGCCGCCAGCACCGCCAGTGAGCAAAGCGGCACCGGTGACCAAGTTCTTCCTGCAGGCCGGCTCGTTCCGCAAAGAAGCTGACGCGGACAAAGTGCGCGCGCAGATTATTCTGCTCGGGCAGGCGGTGGCGGTTGAATCCGGCACGGTGAAAGAGGAAACCTGGTATCGCGTATTGGTCGGGCCGTTCAGCAACCGCGAACAGCTGACCACAGCGCAGAAACAACTGGCCGGCGCAGGCTTTAGCAACCTGTTGTTACAACAACGCCAGAGCCGCTGATCCAAAGCTGAACCTAAACAGTTCGGCGGACATTGTGGCGAGGGAGCTTGCTCCCGCTGGGGTGCGAAGCGCCCCCAAACTCTGTGAATTCGGTGCATCAGACAGACCGGGATCGCAGGGTTTGCGACTGCTGCGCAGCCGAGCGGGAGCAAGCTCCCTCGCCACATGGGCTTGTATCCCATCACCACACCACTCGTCCCCTCCCCCGCGCCACAGTTGAAATCTTCTCCACCACCCCCATATGAATGGGAATCAGGCATTTTCGCCTCGCTGCGTGGAGACTCTTCCCTTGACCACCATCGTTTCAGTCCGCCGCCACGGCAAAGTCGTCATGGGCGGCGACGGCCAGGTTTCTCTTGGCAACACCGTGATGAAAGGCAACGCGAAGAAAGTGCGTCGCCTGTACCACGGCCAGGTCATCGCCGGTTTTGCCGGCGCCACCGCTGACGCCTTCACTTTGTTCGAACGCTTTGAAGGCCAGCTCGAGAAGCATCAGGGCCACCTTGTCCGCGCCGCTGTCGAACTCGCCAAAGAATGGCGCACCGACCGTTCCCTGAGCCGCCTCGAAGCCATGCTCGCGGTGGCCAACAAAGACGCCTCGCTGATCATCACCGGCAACGGTGACGTGGTGGAGCCGGAAAACGGCTTGATCGCCATGGGCTCCGGCGGCGGTTACGCTCAGGCCGCTGCCAGCGCACTGCTGAAAAAGACTGATCTGTCGGCCCGCGAAATCGTCGAGACTGCGCTCGGCATCGCCGGCGACATCTGTGTATTCACCAACCACACTCAGACCATTGAGGAGCAGGATCTCGCTGAAGAAGCCTGATTTGGCCCTGCGCCACGGCTTGTTTCTGCTTGAGGACCGCCAATTATTATGTCCATGACTCCCCGCGAAATCGTCCACGAACTCAATCGCCATATCATCGGCCAGGACGATGCCAAGCGCGCCGTCGCGATTGCTTTGCGCAACCGCTGGCGCCGCATGCAGCTGCCGGAAGAGCTGCGCGTTGAAGTGACCCCGAAAAACATCCTGATGATCGGCCCGACCGGTGTCGGCAAAACCGAAATCGCCCGCCGCCTGGCGAAGCTGGCCAACGCGCCGTTCATCAAGGTCGAAGCGACCAAGTTCACCGAAGTCGGCTATGTCGGCCGTGACGTCGAATCGATCATCCGTGATCTGGCCGACGCCGCGATCAAGCTGTTGCGCGAACAGGAAATGACCAAGGTTCGCCACCGCGCCGAAGACGCCGCCGAAGACCGCATTCTCGACGCCCTGCTGCCGCCGGCACGCATGGGCTTCAGCAATGAAGAAGCGCCGAGCGCGGATTCCAACACCCGCCAGCTGTTCCGCAAGCGCCTGCGCGAAGGTCAGCTGGATGACAAGGAAATCGAAATCGAAGTCGCCGAAATGGCCGGCGTCGATATTTCCGCGCCACCGGGCATGGAAGAGATGACCAACCAGTTGCAGAGCCTGTTTGCCAACATGGGCAAAGGCAAAAAGAAAGCGCGCAAGCTCAAGGTCAAAGAAGCCCTGAAACTGGTGCGCGATGAAGAAGCCGGGCGTCTGGTCAACGACGAAGAGTTGAAGGCCAAGGCGCTGGAAGCGGTCGAGCAGCACGGCATCGTGTTCATCGACGAAATCGACAAGGTTGCCAAGCGCGGCAATTCCGGTGGCGTCGATGTGTCCCGCGAAGGCGTGCAGCGTGACTTGCTGCCGCTGATCGAAGGCTGCACCGTCAACACCAAACTGGGCATGGTCAAGACCGACCACATCCTCTTCATCGCTTCCGGTGCGTTCCACCTGAGCAAGCCGAGCGATCTGGTGCCGGAGCTGCAAGGTCGTCTGCCGATCCGCGTCGAACTAAAGGCCCTGAGCCCGCAAGATTTCGAGCGCATCCTCAGCGAACCGCATGCCTCGCTCACCGAGCAATACTGCGCGCTGCTGAAGACCGAAGGCCTGAACATCGAGTTCAAGCCCGAAGGTATCAAGCGCATCGCCGAGATCGCCTGGCAGGTCAACGAGAAGACCGAGAACATCGGTGCCCGTCGCCTGCACACGCTGCTTGAGCGCTTGCTCGAAGAGGTGTCGTTCAGCGCCGGTGATCTGGCCAGCGCGCATGATGACAAGGTGATCCTGATCGACGCTGAATACGTCAACAGCCACCTCGGCGAATTGGCGGAGAACGAAGACCTGTCCCGTTATATCCTGTAGGTCACTTCTCCCTGTAGGAGCTGCCGCAGGCTGCGATCGTTTGATCTGGTTTTTTGAAATCAAGATCAAGAGATCGCAGCCTGCGGCAGCTCCTACAGGTTCCACACAGTCGGATGACCTGCAATGACTAATATCCCCACCGACATCAAACTGCACAAAGCCTCTAAAACCCTGACGCTCACCTACGCGTCCGGCGAGGAGTACACCCTGCCCGCAGAATTCCTGCGCGTGCACTCCCCCTCCGCCGAGGTCCAGGGCCACGGCAAACCGATCCTGCAATTCGGCAAGCTCAACGTTGGTCTGAGCAGGCTGGAACCGGCCGGTCAGTACGCACTGAAACTGACCTTCGACGACGGTCACGACAGTGGTCTGTTCACCTGGGAATATCTCTACGAGCTGGGGCGACGTCATGACGCACTCTGGGCCGATTATCTCGCTGAGCTAAAAGCTGCCGGGAAAACCCGCGATCCGAACGAGTCGATCGTCAAGCTGATGCTCTAGTCCGCACCTCCTGCTCTTTAGAGGGCATTTTCTAAATTCATCTGATTGAATGCTCCGCACCGGCGGCCAGGATCGGCTGCTTGCGAAAAAAATTAAACTCGGGTAACCAATGGAGCTGGCAAGTTCCCTGCAGTGCTCTACGACTGTAAAGCAGCTATGCAGAATCAACGGTCACCCGAGCAGTAGTACCTGGCATTGGCTGTGGAACTGCACAGCAGAAAACCGGGTACTCGTCTCAGGACAATGGAGCGTCGTAGATGAGTAACAAGAATAACGATGACTTGAAGTACCAAGCCTCGGAAAACACCCTGGGGCTTAATCCCGTCGTTGGGCTACGCGGAAAGGATCTGCTGGCCTCTGCTCGAATGGTGCTGACCCAGGCCATTAAACAACCGATCCATAGTGTCAAACACGTCACTCACTTCGGCCTCGAATTGAAGAACGTGCTATTCGGCAAATCCGAACTGCAACCGGCTGGCGATGACCGTCGTTTTGCCGATCCGGCGTGGAGTCAGAACCCGCTGTACAAACGCTATCTGCAAACTTATCTGGCGTGGCGCAAGGAACTCCACGCCTGGATTGACGACAGCAGCCTGACGCCCAAAGACATTGCGCGCGGGCACTTCGTGATCAACCTGATGACTGAAGCCATGGCGCCGACCAACAGCGCGGCCAACCCCGCAGCGGTCAAACGCTTCTTCGAAACCGGCGGCAAAAGCCTGCTCGACGGGCTCTCACATCTGGCCAAGGATCTGGTGCACAACGGCGGCATGCCGAGCCAGGTCAACATGGGCGCGTTCGAAGTCGGCAAGAGCCTCGGTGTCACCGAAGGCGCGGTGGTGTTTCGCAACGACGTGCTGGAGCTGATCCAGTACAAGCCGATCACCGAGCAAGTGCACGAGCGCCCGCTGCTGGTGGTGCCGCCGCAGATCAACAAGTTCTATGTATTCGATCTCAGCCCGGACAAGAGCCTGGCGCGGTTCTGCCTGCGCAATAACGTGCAGACCTTCATTGTCAGCTGGCGCAACCCGACCAAGGAACAGCGCGAGTGGGGCCTCTCGACTTACATCGATGCCCTGAAGGAAGCGGTCGATGTGGTCACCGCGATCACCGGCAGCAAAGACATCAACATGCTCGGCGCCTGCTCCGGCGGCATCACCTGCACCGCCCTGCTCGGCCACTACGCAGCGCTCGGCCAGAACAAGGTGAATGCGCTGACGCTGCTGGTCAGTGTGCTCGACACCACCCTGGACAGCGACGTAGCGCTGTTCGTCGACGAGCAAACCCTTGAAGCCGCCAAGCGCCATTCGTATCAGGCCGGCGTGCTCGAAGGCAAAGACATGGCCAAAGTCTTCGCCTGGATGCGTCCAAACGATTTGATCTGGAACTACTGGGTCAACAACTACCTGCTCGGTAACGAGCCGCCGGTGTTCGACATCCTGTTCTGGAACAACGATACGACCCGCTTGCCGGCAGCGTTCCACGGCGACCTGATCGAGATGTTCAAAAACAACCCACTGATCCGCTCCAATGCACTGGAAGTGTGCGGCACTGCGATTGACCTCAAGCAGGTGACCGCCGATATCTTCTCGCTGGCCGGCACCAACGACCACATCACGCCGTGGAAGTCCTGCTACAAGTCGGCGCAGTTGTTTGGCGGCAAGGTTGAATTCGTGTTGTCGAGCAGCGGGCATATCCAAAGCATTTTGAACCCGCCAGGCAATCCGAAATCGCGTTACATGACCAGCGAAGGCATGGCCGCCAACGCCGATGACTGGCAGGCGAATTCGACCAAGCACACCGATTCCTGGTGGCTGCACTGGCAGGCGTGGCAAGCCGCGCGCTCGGGCGAACTGAAAAAGGCACCGACCAAACTGGGCAACAAGGCATACCCGGCGGGTGAAGCGTCGCCGGGCACTTATGTACATGAGCGGTAACTGACACACCGCGCTCCTACACAGGGGCGCGGTGACCTTAAATCCACAGGGCCTGACGCATGCCGCACCCGTTTATTTTTCGTACTGTCGAGCTGGATGGCCAGACCCTCCGCACCGCAGTACGCCCCGGCAAGCCTCACTTGACGCCCTTGCTGATTTTCAACGGCATCGGCGCCAACCTGGAGCTGGTGTTTCCATTCGTCGCGGCTTTGGACCCGGATCTGGAAGTGATCGCCTTCGACGTGCCCGGTGTCGGCGGGTCTTCGACGCCGAATCGGCCGTACCGCTTTCCGGGACTGGCCAAGCTCACCGCGCGCATGCTCGATTACCTCGACTACGGACAGGTCAACGTGATTGGCGTGTCCTGGGGTGGCGCGCTGGCGCAGCAGTTCGCCTACGACTATCCCGAGCGCTGCAAGAAGCTGGTTCTGGCGGCGACAGCGGCAGGCGCGGTGATGGTGCCGGGCAAGCCGAAAGTGCTGTGGATGATGGCCAGCCCGCGCCGTTACATTCAGCCGTCACACGTGATTCGCATCGCGCCGATGATCTACGGCGGCGCGTTCCGTCGCGATCCGACGTTAGCGGCAAGCCATGCGGCGAAGGTGCGTTCGGCGGGCAAGCTTGGCTACTACTGGCAACTGTTCGCCGGCCTTGGCTGGACCAGCATTCACTGGCTGCACAAGATCCATCAACCGACGCTGGTGTTGGCCGGTGACGATGATCCGCTGATCCCGCTGATCAACATGCGCATGCTCGCCTGGCGCATTCCCAACGCACAGTTGCACATCATCGATGACGGTCATCTGTTCCTGATCACCCGCGCCGAAGCGGTGGCGCCGATCATCATGAAATTCCTCCAGGAGGAACGTCAGCGTGCAGTGATGCATCCACATCCGACTCCGCTGGGCGGATAAACGACTTCGGCAGCTGTATTGGATGGTTTTTTGCAAAGTGCGTGGCAGGACGCTGCGCAGGCAACAACCCGTAACAGCGTCTATGGTGTTCTGGTTCGGTGTGTTTGTTTTTGGCCTGAAGACGAAGGAGTGTTGAGTCATGCGCGACAAACCAGCGACGGGCGTAGTGCCCAGCCCCGCCGTGTTTATCAATGCACAGAGTGCGATGACCGGCCTGCGCGGCCGCGATCTGATTTCGACATTGCGCAGCGTCGCCGCCCATGGCCTGCGCAATCCGATCCACAGCGCCAAACACGCCTTGAAGTTCGGCAGCGCGCTCGGACGTGTGCTGCTCGGCGAAACCCTGCATCCGACCAATCCGCAGGACACGCGTTTCGCCGATCCGGCGTGGAGTCTCAACCCGTTTTACCGGCGCAGCTTGCAGGCGTATCTGGCCTGGCAGAAACAGGCCAAGAGCTGGATCGACGACAGCAACATGACCCCCGACGATCGCGCCCGCGCGCACTTCGCCTTCACCCTGCTCAACGATGCGGTGGCGCCGTCCAATACCTTGCTCAATCCGCTGGCGCTCAAGGAGCTGTTCAACTCCGGCGGGCACAGCCTGGTGC
Organism: Pseudomonas sp. P4795; assembly: GCF_048822895.1. Taxonomy (NCBI): domain Bacteria; kingdom Pseudomonadati; phylum Pseudomonadota; class Gammaproteobacteria; order Pseudomonadales; family Pseudomonadaceae; genus Pseudomonas; species Pseudomonas sp. P4795. The sequence goes on from NZ_JBMFBT010000005.1 coordinate 353,760, forward strand.
GCGGTTTCAGCCATTTGTTCGATGACATGCTGCACAACGATGGCCTGCCACGCCAAGTCACCAAGCAAGCGTTCGAGGTTGGCAAAACCGTGGCGACCACCACTGGCTCGGTGGTGTTTCGCAACGAAATGCTCGAGCTGATCCAGTACAAGCCGATGAGCGAAAAGCAGTACGCCAAGCCGTTGCTGGTGGTGCCGCCGCAAATCAACAAGTACTACATTTTCGACCTCAGCCCGCACAACAGCTTCGTTCAGTTCGCCCTGAAGAACGGTTTGCAGACGTTCATGATCAGTTGGCGCAACCCGGATGTGCGCCATCGCGAATGGGGTCTGTCGACTTACGTCGAGGCCGTCGAAGAAGCGATGAACATCTGCCGGGCGATCACTGGCGCCCGCGAAGTCAATTTGATGGGCGCCTGCGCCGGCGGGCTGACCATCGCCGCGCTGCAAGGGCATTTGCAGGCCAAACGGCAACTGCGGCGGGTCGCCAGCGCGACCTATCTGGTGAGCCTGCTGGACAGCCAGATGGACTCTCCGGCCACGCTGTTTGCCGATGAACAAACCATCGAAGCGGCCAAGCGTCGCTCGTATCAGAAGGGTGTGCTCGACGGTCGCGACATGGCCAAGGTGTTCGCCTGGATGCGCCCCAATGATTTGATCTGGAGCTACTTCGTCAACAATTACCTGCTGGGCAAAGAACCGCCGGCCTTCGACATCCTCTACTGGAACAACGACAGCACGCGCCTGCCCGCCGCGCTGCACGGCGATCTGCTGGACTTCTTCAAGCACAACCCGCTGACTCATCCGGGCGGGCTGGAAGTGTGCGGCACGCCAATCGATTTGCAGAAAGTCACGGTCGACAGCTTCAGCGTCGCCGGCATGAACGACCACATCACGCCGTGGGACGCGGTGTATCGCTCGACCCTGCTGCTGGGCGGCGAGAAGCGCTTCGTGCTGTCCAACAGTGGCCATGTGCAGAGCATTCTCAATCCGCCGAACAACCAGAAAGCCAACTACGTCGAGAACGGCAAACTGAGCAGCGATCCGCGCGCCTGGTACTACGACGCCAAGCATGTCGACGGTAGCTGGTGGCCGCAGTGGCTGACGTGGATTCAGGAACGCTCGGGCGCCCAACACGAAACGCAGATGCCCCTTGGCAACGCCAACTATCCACCGATGGAGGCTGCGCCCGGTACTTACGTGCGCGTGCGCTGATCTGCCCCAACCTTTTTTAAGAAGACTGGATGAAAACAAGCGAACGGATCCTCGAATGTGCCCTGCAGTTGTTCAATGAAAAGGGCGAGCCGAACGTCTCGACCATGGAAGTGGCCAATGAAATGGGGATCAGCCCCGGCAACCTCTACTACCACTTCCACGGCAAGGAGCCGCTGATTCTCGGGCTGTTCGAACGCTTTCAGAATGAGCTGGCGCCGTTGCTCGATCCGCCGGTTGATGTCGAATTGGCGCCGGAGGATTATTGGCTGTTTCTGCATTTGATCGTCGAGCGACTGGCGCAGTACCGCTTTCTGTTTCAGGACCTGTCGAACCTCGCCGGGCGTTTGCCGAAACTGGCGAAGGGCATTCGCAACCTGCTCAACTCGCTCAAGCGCACGCTGGCTTCATTGCTGGCGCGGTTGAAGGCAGCCGGGCAGTTGGTGAGTGATACGCAGGCGTTGGGGCAGTTGGTGGAGCAGATCACCATGACGCTGCTGTTTTCGCTGGATTATCAGCGGATTCTTGATCGTGAGGGTGAGGTGAGGCTGGTGGTTTACCAGATCATGATGCTGGTGGCGCCGCATTTGTTGCCGCCGGTGAAGGTGGCGACGGAGCGGTTGGCTTTGCGGTATCTAGAGGATCATGAGTAAGCCGAAAAGCCCCTCACCCTAGCCCTCTCCCGGAGGGAGAGGGGACTGACCGTGGGATGGTTCAGATCTGCATCGACCTGAAAATGCTACACCGAATCCATAATCGACTCGATTTCTCAGGTCGATGTATAGCGCAAGACTGCTCGGTCGGCCCCCTCTCCCTCCGGGAGAGGGCTGGGGTGAGGGAAAGCCTCTAAACCGATAAAACAAAAACGCCCGACCTTCACAGGCCGGGCGTTTTGTTGAAGCCCCGAAAAAATCAGGACTGACTGGTTGGCGTCGACGGTGTCGATGCTGCAGTCGATGTAGCCGCCGGAGCTGGAGCCGCGACGGAGTTCGACGCGCTCACCGGGGCTGCCGGTGTTGCTGGCTTGGCGGCTGGCGCTGCCGGTTTCGGCGCAGCGGCTTTCGGCGCGGCCGGTTTTTTCACTGCGGGTTTCTTCGGAGCAGCAGGTTTGGCGGCAGCGGTTTTCGCTGCTGGCTTGGCTGCCGGTTTTGCCGCAGGCTTGGCTGCCGACTTGGCAACGGCCTTGGCGGCTGCAACCGGTTTGGCCGCCGCTTTCGCAGCAGATTTGGCCGCTGCAGTTTTCGCTACCGATTTGACCGCAGCTTTAGCTTTGGCAACCGGTTTGGCGGCAGCTTTGGCTAACGGCTTGGCAGCCGCTTTAGTAGCCGGTTTCGCTGCAGCAGTTTTAGCCGCTACCGGACGGGCCTTCTCGCCAGTCAGTTTTTCGATCTGCTTGGTCAGTGTTTCGACCTTGCTGTGCAGCGCTTTCACTTCATTGCGGCTCGGCACACCGAGACGCGAAATCGCGCTGTTCAGGCGCTTGTCGAAAGCCCCTTCGAGCTCGTCCCACTTGCCCAGTGCGCGATCTTTCACGCCGCTGATGCGCGACTTGGCGGAAGAAGCAGAGTCCTTGGCCGCATCGACTTTTTTGCCGACTGCGTTCTTGGTGAGCTTCTCGGCTTTCTCGCCGTCTTTGACCAATGTATCGAAGAGCTTGCTGCCGTCAGTGTCGATCTTCGAGTACACGCCTAAACCAGCCAGCCAGATCTTGCGGGAGTAGTCTTCGACCTTCCCGATCCACGAGCTGCCTTCTTTATCGGTGTTCTTTTTACCAGCCATCCCGTTCTCCTTAAGATTTACGCGCGACGCGTTCGAGCAATGCCGTCAGCTCATCGAGCTTAGCAGAGAGTGTCTCAACGTCATGTTTAGACGGAATGCCGATACGATTCAAGGCACTGGCCACACGCGTGTCGAACACCTTCTCGACCTTATCGAGTTGAACTTCGACCCGGCCTTTGAAAGAGCTGACTTCACTTTTGGCTTCATCGATCTCGGCGTTGGCCGCTTCGAGCTTTTCGGTGACAGCTTTTTTGCCTTGTTTTTCAACAGTTTGACCAGCCTTGATCAACTCTTGAAAGTACTCGCTACCCTCTTGGCCGACCTTGGTGTAGGCACCCAGGCCTGCCAGCCAGATCTTGCGGGCATAGGATTTGACGTCGCTCAGAGCAGTTGTCGAAGCGTCGATTTTTTTCTTCAAAATTACTTTGGCCATGGTCCACCTCACGCGCAGAAGGTTTGAGGAACTGCCCGGATAAGTGTCGGGCTCAGGCACAAAGTAGGTTTAAAAATTAGAAACGGCACCCTAACAACTGACATAAAGCGCGGGTGCTGTCACACCAACGCTTTGTCCAAAGCCTTTTCGATTTCCGCTTTGATCATGCCGCTCATGGCCGACATCATCAGCCCCAGCTCGACATCCACGCGGATCGAATCGTCGCCAACATGCACCGCGCCTTTCACGCCCGAACGTTTAAGGTTCAACACGTCGCCGGCCCATTGCGGCTCCAGGCCGTATTGTTCATTAAGCTTTTGGGCCAGTTTGTCGGCCTTCTCGCGGGCGGCTTCCTTGCCCAGTGTGTGGGCACGCTCAACAGTGATTTTGGCCATTGAATGACTCCTGATTGATCAATAGGTGACGATAAATCTTGACCGCGTCTGCGGCAAATCGTCCCGAAGGTTGCCCATCTTACCTTTCGCCATTCCAAGACAAAGCATGGCTTGGGGATTAGAATGTCGCGCATTCTCTTTTGGTGACAGCGATATGACTGATCAGCGCAAAGGCAGCGATGCCGAACCCACCACTCACTTCGGCTTCAAAAACGTTCCGGAAAGCCAGAAAGCGGAAAAAGTCGCTGAGGTGTTCCACTCCGTAGCCGCCAAATACGACTTGATGAACGACCTTCTGTCGGGCGGCATGCACCGTTTGTGGAAGCGTTTCGCGATCGAACTGTCGGGCGTGCGCAGCGGTAATCGCGTGCTGGACATCGCCGGCGGCACGGGCGACCTGACCAAAAAGTTCTCGCATCTGGTAGGCCCTACCGGTCAGGTCGTTTTGGCCGACATCAACGAGTCCATGCTCAAGGTCGGTCGCGACCGTCTGCTCGATCTCGGTGTCTCGGGCAACGTCGAGTTCGTCCAGGCCGACGCAGAAAAACTGCCGTTCCCGGACAACCATTTCGACTGCGTGACCATCGCCTTCGGCCTGCGCAACGTGACGCACAAAGAAGACGCCCTGCGTTCGATGCTGCGCGTGCTCAAGCCCGGCGGCCGTCTGCTGGTGCTGGAATTCTCCAAGCCGACCAACGCGCTGATGTCCAAGGCCTACGACGCCTACTCGTTCGCTTTCATGCCGCTGATGGGCAAGCTGATCACCAACGACTCGGAAAGCTATCGTTATCTGGCCGAATCGATCCGCATGCACCCGAATCAGGAAACCCTGAAGTCGATGATGGTCGAGGCCGGTTTCGACCGCGTGACCTATCACAACATGACTGCCGGCATCGTCGCCCTGCACCGTGGCATCAAGCCCTGATGCTGCTGACCGGGCTGCTCGCCAGCGTTGAACTCGGCCTGAACCGGGTGCTGCGTCTCGACAGCACGGCGCTGCCGCGCCTGGCGCATCTGACCGGCAAGGTGATTGCCGTGGATTGCCGCAGCCCGGCACTGCAACTGTTCATCCTGCCGAGCGACGAAGGCCTGATGCTCGCATCGCACTGGGAAACCGGCGTCGATTGCACCCTGCGCGCCCCGGCCTCAAGCCTGCTGAAACTCGCCCTGAGCAAAGACAAGACGGCGGTGCTGCATGCTCCAGAAGTCGAGCTCGACGGCGACAGCGGCGTGCTGCTGGAACTGGCCGGCGTGCTGCAAGACCTCGAGCTGGACTGGGAGTACGAACTCTCGCGCTGGCTCGGCCCGGTCGCCACGCAACTGGTGGGCGGTCATCTGCGCAGCCGCGCGCGCTGGTATCAACAAGGATTTGCCAGCCTCAACCAGAACCTCGCCGAATACCTCGCCGAAGAATCGCGCACCCTCGTCGGGCAGCGCGAAGCCGAAGCGCGGTTCAGCGAACTGGACCGGATCAAACTCGATCTGGAACGTCTCGAGGCGCGCTTCGAGCGCCTTTCCCGATCCCTCGACCCAAGCGATAACGCATGAAGCTGCTCGCCGTCCGCCGTCTGCTGCGCATCCAGTCCGTCGTGATCCGCTACCGCCTCGATGACTTGCTGTTTGACCTGCCACTGCCGTGGTTCCTGCTGGCGTTGCGCTATGCGCTGCCGTGGCGCTGGTTCCCGCGCAAGCCGCTGGAACTCAGTCGCGGTGCGCGTCTGCGTCTGGCGTTGCAGGATCTGGGGCCGATTTTCATCAAGTTCGGGCAGATTCTCTCGACCCGACGCGACCTGCTGCCGGAAGACATCGCCGATGAGCTGATGCTGTTGCAGGACCGCGTGCCGCCGTTCGATTCACAGGTGTCGATCAAGCTGATCGAAGCCCAGCTCGGCAAGAAGATCAGCGAAGTGTTCACGCGTTTCGACGTCGAACCGCTGGCCTCGGCCTCGGTGGCGCAGGTGCATGCCGCGCAGTTGAAGACCGGCGAAGAAGTGGTGGTCAAGGTGATCCGCCCGGGCCTGAAACCGATCATCGCGCAGGATCTGGCGTGGCTGTTCATCCTCGCCCGCGCTGCGGAAAAGGTCTCGGCCGACGCGCGCCTGCTGCACCCGGTGGACGTGGTGCAGGACTACGAAAAAACCATCTACGACGAACTGGATCTGCTGCGCGAGGCGGCCAACGCCAGCCAGTTGAAGCGCAACTTCGAAGGTTCGCCGCTGCTTTACGTGCCCCAAGTCTATTGGGACTGGTGCCGGCCGAAAGTGCTGGTGATGGAGCGTATCTACGGGATTCAGGTGACGGATCTGGCGACCCTCGCCGATCAGCGCACCGACATGAAAATGCTCGCCGAACGCGGTGTAGAGATTTTCTTCACTCAAGTGTTCCGTGACAGCTTTTTCCACGCCGACATGCACCCGGGCAACATTTTCGTCAGCACCGTCAACCCGTGGAGCCCGCAGTACATCGCGATCGACTGCGGCATCGTCGGCAGCCTGACCCCTGAAGACCAGGATTATCTGGCGCGCAACCTGTTCGCCTTCTTCAAGCGCGACTACCGGCGTGTGGCGCAATTGCACATCGATTCGGGCTGGGTGCCGGCGGAAACCAAACTCAACGAATTCGAAGCGGCGATCCGCACGGTGTGTGAACCGATCTTCGAAAAACCGTTAAAAGATATTTCATTTGGCCAGGTGCTGATGCGCCTGTTCCAGACTGCGCGCCGCTTCAACATGGAAGTGCAGCCGCAACTCGTACTGCTGCAAAAAACCTTGCTGAACATCGAAGGTCTGGGCCGCCAGCTGTATCCGGATCTGGATCTGTGGAACACCGCGCAGCCGTTCCTCGAACGCTGGATGCGCGAGCGCGTCAGTCCGAAAGCCCTGCTGGGCAACGTGCAGAGCCAGCTCGAGCAGATCCCGCATCTGTCGAACATGGCCCGCGATCTGCTTGAGCGCATGTCGCAACCGCACGCTAAAGATCCTCCGCCGCCGTGGCACAAACGCAAGGACGACTGGTTCCTGCGTCTGCTCGGCAGCGCGCATCTGGCCGGCGGTACGATCCTCGCCGCAGGTGGCCCGATGCATGAATTGGGGCATTGGCCGGCGGGCATCATGGTGGCAGTCGGCTTGTATCTGGTCGTTCGCCGATAGCCAGTTCGGTGATCGGCTGGCACACTGTTTCAACGCCCTGAGCCCGACTAATTCAAGTGTGGGGCTCGCTGTCGGAGTCGAAGATGAAAAACTGGCTGGACGAGATCAAGTGGGACGCTGATGGCCTGGTGCCGGCGATTGCCCAGGATCACAAGACCGGACGCGTATTGATGATGGCCTGGATGAACCGCGAAGCCCTGGAGCTGACCGCGGCAGAAAACCGTGCCATCTATTGGTCACGTTCGCGTGGCAAGCTGTGGCGCAAGGGCGAAGAGTCCGGCCACGTTCAGACCCTGCATGAAATGCGTCTGGACTGTGACGCCGACGTGATCATCCTGATGGTCGAACAGATTGGCGACATCGCTTGCCATACCGGCCGTCAAAGCTGCTTCTACCGTGTCTTCGAAAACGGCGACTGGAAAACCGTCGACCCGGTACTCAAAGACCCGCACGCCATTTACTCCGCAGGACACAAACATGAGTGACACCCTGACTCGCCTCGCTCAGGTACTTGAGGAGCGCAAGGGCGCGGCCGCTGACAGTTCGTACGTCGCCAGCCTGTATCACAAGGGTCTGAACAAGATTCTGGAGAAAGTCGGCGAAGAGTCGGTCGAAACCATTATTGCCGCCAAGGACGCCGCGATCAGCGGCGACTGCAGCGACGTGATCTACGAGACCGCCGATTTGTGGTTTCACAGCATGATCATGCTCGCCCAACTGGGGCAGCATCCGCAGGCTGTGCTGGATGAACTGGATCGCCGCTTCGGCCTGTCCGGACACGTCGAGAAAGCTTCGCGTCCGTCCGCCTGAACAACTTTTAGAGAGGAACAGCCACATGGGTATTTTTGACTGGAAACACTGGGTCGTCATTCTGGTTGTCGTGGTGCTGGTGTTCGGCACCAAGAAACTGAAAAACCTCGGCACCGACGTCGGCGAGTCGATCAAGGGCTTTCGCAAAGCCATGAACGACGACGAAAAACCGGCCGCCGATCCGACCGTCACGCCTGCGCAGCCAGTACCGCCGGTACAGCCGCAAGCCACCGCTCAGGCCAACCCGCCGCACACCATCGACGTGCAGGCGCAGAAAGTCGAAGAGCCGATCCGCAAAGACGTGTGAGCACTGACTAATGTTTGGTATCAGCTTCTCTGAACTGCTGCTCGTCGGCCTCGTGGCCCTGCTGGTGCTGGGCCCCGAGCGTCTGCCGGGTGCTGCGCGCACCGCTGGCCTGTGGGTCGGACGGCTGAAGCGCAGCTTCAACGCGATCAAGCAGGAAGTTGAACGTGAGATCGGTGCCGACGAGATTCGCCGGCAACTGCACAACGAGCACATTCTGTCGCTGGAGCAAGAGGCGCGGAAGATCTTCCAGCCGGTTCAGCAAGAGCCGACGCCGGTTGAGCACGTGGGCGGGCAGACGATTCATGCGCCCGCCCCGGTTGTGGCGGCTACCGAACCTGCACCCGTGGTTGCGCCAACGACCGTTGAACACCTTGCTCCAGCCGCCGCGCCAACAGCGCCGGCCCCTCACGACCCAACATTGCCGCCGCGAGCCCCATGAGCGATCTCCCCGAAAACGACCAGCACATGCCGCTGGTATCGCACCTCACCGAGTTGCGCACCCGCCTGCTGCGTTGCGTCGCGGCGATCTTCATCATCTTCGCCGGGCTGTTCGCCTTCACCCAGCAGATCTACACCTTCGTCTCGACGCCGCTGCGCCAGTACCTGCCGGTCGGCGCGACGATGATCGCTACAGACGTGTCGTCGCCGTTCTTGACGCCGTTGAAGTTGACGATGATGGTCTCGCTGTTCCTGGCGATCCCGGTGATCCTGCATCAGATCTGGGGCTTCATCGCGCCGGGCCTGTACAAGCATGAGAAGCGCATTGCGGTGCCGCTGCTGGTTTCGAGCATTCTGCTGTTCTACACCGGCATGGCCTTCGCCTATTACTTCGTATTCCCGCTGATCTTCAAGTTCTTCGCCGCTGCCACCCCGGCCGGCGTGGAAATGATGACCGACATCGCCAGCTACCTCGATTTCGTCATGACGCTGTTCTTCGCCTTCGGCGTAGCGTTCGAGATTCCGGTGGCCGTGGTGCTGTTGGTGTGGATCGGTGTGGTCGACGTCGTTTACCTGAAGAAAATCCGCCCGTACGTGATCATCGGCTGCTTCGTGGTCGGTATGATCCTGACCCCGCCGGACATTTTCTCGCAGACCCTGCTGGCCGTGCCGATGTGGATGCTGTTTGAAATCGGCATCATTTTCGGTGGCTTGATCAGCAAACGCGAACGCCCGGACGAAACGCCTGCCGACGATCACAACGACCAGCCGCCAGCGACCCAGGCATGAACCTGCTGTTGCTCGAAGAAGCCGATTTCATCGCGGCCGACCGCGTCGTGTTGCGTGACCGCCGTCTGACGCATATGCAGGAAGTGCATCGCTCGGAAGTCGGCGACAGCATGCGGGTCGGGCGCATTGGCGGCTTGATGGGAACCGCCGAACTGCTGCGTCTTGAACCCGGCGAAGCGGAACTGCGCGTCACCCTTGATCAACCTCCGCCGGCCAAGCTGCCGTTGACGCTGGTATTGGCGCTGCCCCGCCCGAAGATGCTGCGACGTGTATTTCAAACCGTGGCGACCATGGGTGTGCCACGGGTGATTCTGGTCAATAGCTACCGCGTCGAGAAGAGCTTCTGGCAAACGCCGTTTCTTGAAGCCGAGGCGATCCGCGAACAACTGATCCTCGGCCTCGAACAGGCCCGCGATACCGTGCTGCCGGAAATCATCATCGAGAAACGCTTCAAGCCGTTCGTCGAAGATCGCCTGCCCGCGATCAGCGAAGGCACCTTGGGGCTGGTCGGCCATCCCGGCAACTTCCCGCCCTGCCCGCGCGCGCTGAGTGAACCGGTGACCCTGGCCATCGGCCCGGAGGGCGGCTGGATTCCATACGAAATCGACCTGCTGGGCAAGTCCGGCCTGCAACCGGTGCAACTCGGCGAGCGCATTCTGCGGGTCGAAACCGCCGTCACCGCCCTGCTCGCGCGCCTGTTCTAAACTCGCCACCAAACATCTGTGGCGAGGGAGCTTGCTCCCGCTCGGCGGCGCAGCCGTCGCAAATCAGGCGAATGCATAGTCATCTGAAGGAAAGCGATGGCCGCTTCGCGCCCAAGCGGGAGCAAGCTCCCTCGCCACAAATGACCGACGGCGCCTTTAGATTGCCATCACTCAGCCGATACATTCCCCATAAGTCCAATTAGTGGTCCGAGGGGAGTCGTCGCATGTACCGTTGGTTAGCCGAAAGTCTTGGAAACGTCAGCGTCAAACGCAAGCTGGGCATCGGTTTCGGCCTGGTGCTGTTGCTGACGCTGTTGATTACCTTCACCGGCTGGACCGGTATGAGCGGCATCATCAGCCGTGGCGACAAGCTCGGTTTCATCTCGAGCCTGAATGAGCTGACCAAGGACCTGCGTCTGGCCCGTGTCGACTACGACGCGCGCCGCGGCGAACAAGGCCCCGGCGCGGTCAACGACCTGCTCGGCAAACTCGACAGCGGCCTGCAGAACGCGCGCAACATGATCGAGCAACCAGCCGATGTGGCGATGGTCGATCAACAACTGGCAGCGGTCGCAGAATACAAACGCGCCTTCGCCGACATGACTCAGGCCACCGTGCAGCGTGAAGATGCGCGCAGCAAGCTCGGCGCCAGCGCTGATAACGCCGTAGCCAGGGTGAGTGAAGTCGAGAAATCCCTGCTGCAAGGTGAAAGCGTTGCGCAATTCAATAGCGTGATCGAGCTGAGCAAATTGTTGCAGCAAGCGCGCTATCAGGTTCGCGGCTACACCTACAGCGGTAAGGCCGAAGCCGAGCAACCGGCGCTCGATGCCATCGCCAACGCCCTGAACAATCTCGAAAGCCTGCCGGCCAAACTGCCTGAGCAACACATCGCCAACCTGCAACAGGCGGCCGATTCGCTCAAGGCGTATCGCGCGGCGGTCGGCCAGTTCCGCGACTCGCAAGTGATCAATGCCAAGGCTCTCGCACGCATGGCGGCGCAGGGCGACATCCTGATTGACGTCAGCAAAAAGCTCACCGCCTCGCAAACCATCGTGCGCGACACTGACGCGGCTCACGCCAAGAACATGCTGCTGATCGCCACCGTATTGGCCCTTGCGTTTGGTTTGCTGGCCGCTTGGGCGATCACCCGGCAGATCATTATTCCGCTGACCCAGACCCTGAAAGTCGCCGAACGCGTGGCGGCTGGCGACCTGACGCACAACCTGGTGTCCCTGCGCCGCGACGAACTTGGTCAACTGCAACGTTCGATGCAGAGCATGACCCAAGGCCTGCGTGAGCTGATCGGTGGCATCAGCGACGGCGTCACGCAAATCGCCAGCGCTGCCGAAGAACTCTCAGCGGTGACCGAGCAGACAAGTGCCGGGGTGAACAATCAGAAGATCGAGACCGACCAGGTCGCCACCGCCATGAACGAAATGGCCGCTACCGTGCAGGAAGTCGCGCGCAATGCCGAGGAAGCTTCCGAGGCCGCCGTAGCTGCCGATCAACAGGCGCGCGAAGGTGACAAGGTAGTTGGTGAAGCCATCGCGCAGATCGAACGTCTGGCGACCGAAGTCGGCCACTCCACCGAGGCCATGGGCGAGCTGAAGCGCGAGAGCGACAAGATCGGCAGCGTGCTCGACGTGATCAAATCCGTCGCTCAACAAACCAACCTGCTGGCGCTCAACGCTGCCATCGAAGCCGCCCGCGCAGGCGAGGCCGGACGTGGTTTTGCCGTGGTTGCAGATGAAGTACGTAGCCTCGCGCAGCGTACGCAGAAGTCGACTGAAGAGATTGAAGAGCTGATTGTCGGCCTGCAGAACGGCACCCAGCAAGTGGCGACGATCATGGACAACAGTCGCACGCTGACCCAGAGCAGCGTGGAGCTGACCCGCCGTGCCGGTGGCTCGCTGGAAAACATCACGCGCACCGTTTCGGCGATTCAGGCGATGAATCAACAGATCGCTGCTGCGGCTGAACAGCAGAGCGCGGTGGCGGAGGAGATCAACCGCAGCATCCTGAACGTACGCGATGTGTCGGATCAGACGTCAGCGGCGAGTGAAGAGACGGCGGCGTCCAGCGTTGAGCTGGCGCGACTCGGTACGCATCTGCAGACGCTGGTGGGGCGGTTCAAGGTTTGAGGTGATTCACCCACCTCGGTTCGCTTTGGACCGAGGTGAAGCTATCGCTGGCAAGCCAGCTCCCATAGGGTTTTCCGTCGTTCACAAACTGTGTATACAACCGAACTCCTGTGGGAGCTGGCTTGCCAGCGATGGCGTCCGAAAGAGCGCCGCAGTTACAGGACTTGGCGCAAGAAGGCCTGAGCGCGCGGATCCTTCGGTGCATCGAAGAACTCGGCCGGGGAAGCATCCTCCAGCAATTTACCGTGATCGAAGAACAGCACCCTATCCGCCACTTCCCGCGCGAAGCCCATCTCGTGGGTCACGCAGACCATGGTCATGCCTTCCACGGCCGGGTTCTTCATCACGTCCAGCACTTCGCCGACCATTTCCGGGTCGAGTGCCGAGGTCGGCTCATCGAACAGCATGACTTTCGGGTCCATCGCCAACGCCCGGGCAATCGCCACACGCTGCTGCTGACCACCGGAAAGCCGTGACGGATACTCGCGAGCCTTCTGCGCAATGCCGACCTTCTCCAGCAACGCCAAGGCCTTGGCTTCGCTTTCCTTCTGGCCGCGCTTGCGCACGACTTTTTGCGCCAGGCAGAGGTTTTCCAGCACGGTCATGTGCGGGAACAGATTGAAATGCTGGAACACCATGCCGACTTCACGGCGATAGGCGTTGACGTCGGTTTTCGGGTCGGCCAGTTGCAGGCCGTCGATGCTCACCGAGCCGGAATCGAATTCCTCCAGACCATTCAGGCAGCGCAGGAAGGTCGACTTGCCGGAACCCGACGGGCCGATCACCACCAGCACTTCGCCCTTGGCCACTTGGGTGCTGACGTTATCCACCGCACGGACGACTTGGCCGCGAGTGTCGAAGACTTTTACCAGATCGCGGACTTCAATCACTTTGCGCGAGCCTCCGCTCAAGCCGGCTGGCGATTTTCGACAGCGGCAGGTTGATCAACAGGTACAGGCCGGCAACGCAGAACAGAATCTCGAACGGCGAAAACGAGGTGGTGATGACTTCACGGCCGCTTTTCAGCAGCTCGGTGATGGCGATCACCGACACCAGCGAGGTGTCCTTGACCAGACTGATGAACTGCCCGGCCAGCGGCGGCAGCACGCGCTTGAGCGCTTGCGGCAACACCACGTGACGCATCGACTGACCCGAACTCAGGCCCAGCGAACGCGCTGCTTCGTTCTGGCCACGGGCTATCGATTGCACGCCGGAGCGAATAATCTCGGCCACGTAGGCGCCAGTGAACAGCGACAGCGCAGCGATCCCGGCGAACTCGCGGGACAGGTTCATCACCGTGCCGATGAAGAAGTAAAAAATGAAAATCTGCACCAGCAACGGCGTGCCGCGCACCAGTTCGACGTAGATCGTCGACAGGTCGCGCAGGGTCGGGTTGCTCGACAACCGGCACAACCCGGTAGCCAGACCGATCAGCAGCCCGAGTACTCCGGACACCACCGACAGCCACAACGTCGTCCACAGCCCCCACAACAGCGGCCCTGCCGCCCAATGCCGGGTAACACCCACGACGTCGCCTTCGGCCACATCATCGCCCTGAGCGAATGCCAGGCTGTTCTCGTCGACGGTCAGGTGCTGCTCGTCACCGGCGTCGTTGCGCAGGGTGACTTCAGCGGTGCCGCCCTTGCGCACCAGTTGGCTGACAGTGGAAATGTCACTGGCGCGCTGGGTCTCCTCGGCCTGATAGGCGAAGTACTGCGGCACACGGTTCCAGCGCCATTCGTAGGACATCAGCGACGTGGCGTAATACAGCGCGCCGGCCAGGCCGATCAGCACCAGCACGGTCAGCACATGCCAGGGCCATTGGGCTTTTTTCTGTTTCATTGGGTTTGCAGGTTCCGAATTCTGTGTCGCCTGGGAGGCCGCCATCGCTGGCAAGCCAGCTCCCACAGGTCTAGTGCCGGACACAAAATTTGTGTTCACCTAAATCCCTGTGGGAGCTGGCTTGCCAGCGATTGGGGCGACTCGGTCTATGCGACCGAGTTATTCCATGTCCTTGAGCCACTCGGTGCTCTTGAACCACTTGTCATGGATGCGATCGTAGGTGCCGTCTTCGTGGATCTGGTGCAGGAAGTTATTGATGAAGTTGAGGCTGTCGTAATCACCCTTCTTCAAACCAAAAGCCAGCGGCTCGTAGGTGAACGGCTTGTCGAGGAATACCAGTTTGCCGGCCCCGACCTTGTTCACCGCCACAACGTTGTACGGCGCGTCGTAGATGAAGGCGTCGGCCTTGCCGTTGACCACGTCGAGTACCGCTTCCTGCTCGTTGTCATAGCCGTGGTACTTGGCTTTGGAGATCAGCTTCTTGGCGACCATCTCACCGGTGGTGCCGAGCTTGGAGGTGATGCGGTAATCGGCGGTGTTCAGGTCTTTATACGACTTGATGGTGCCTTCCAGTTCCTTGCGGATCAGCAGGGTCTGGCCGACCACGATGAACGGTTCGCTGAAGTTCAGGCGCAGGTTGCGCTCCTGGGTCAGGGTCATGCCGCTGCCGATCATGTCGAACTTGTCGGTCAGCAGGGCCGGGATGATCCCGTCGTAACCGGTGGAGACCAGCTCCAGCTTGACGCCCATGGCTTTGGACATGGCTTTGAGGAGGTCGACTTCGAAACCGATGATTTCGCCACGCTTGTTGGTCATCTCGAACGGCATGTAGGTCGGGTCCATGCCGACTTTCAACGTACCGCGCTTGACCGCGTCATCGATTGCGCCGGCCTGTGCCGCATTGACTGCAACCAGTGCCGTGACGCCGACCAGCAGCATCGACAGATACTTCTTCATCTTCAAGTCCCCAAAACCATTGCGTTTGCGGCGCGAAAACCGACAGAGATGGGCCAAAAAGCCCGGGCGCGCCAATTCGGGGACGGATGCTAACGCACTCGATTTTTTGCACAAGGTTTAATGGACGATTTGTTTAACAATCAAGAACTGACCCTCACCCCAGCCCTCTCCCCGAGGGAGAGGGAGCCGACCGAGTTGCCTTACGCTCTACATCGACCTGAAATGTCGAGTCGATTATGGATTCAACACCGCTAGATCAGGTCGGCGTATCTCTGAAGCATCCCCCGGTCAGTCCCCTCTCCCTCCGGGCGGTCCGACGTTTCGGGAGGGCTAGGGTGAGGGGCTCTTTTGCTCAGCACAAAAAAAACCCGCTTTCGCGGGGTTTTTTCATCAGGCCGGTTGAGCCTCAAGACTCAACGGCCGCAACGGCGCATGCGGATCGGCTTTCACCGAAGCCCGCCATGCGTCCAGCCACTCGGCATGGCCTTCGCTCCAGACGATCTCGTGCAAGCGCGCCAGAGCCACCGGATCGCTCAGCAGTTGCAGACGATCATGGTTGTTCAACCCGACCGGGCCGACCTTGATCGCGTGACGTACGCGCTCCTGGCGCAGCCACTCGATCGGTTCAGCCTGACCATGACGCGAGGTCGCCAGCGAGCACGCCAAGGCGTTCTGCTGTGGATCGACCACCGCGCGGACGAAGCCGTCGTTGAGTGCATGCCAACGGTTTTCGTGGGTGTACTGATCGGTCGCCAGCAGCGCCTGTGGCGGATTGTATTCCTCGGGGATGAGGAACAGGCTCTCGTCACGCGACTTGAGGCCCAGACCAACACGGCTGGAAATCACCGACACCGGAATCGACAGCATCAGCGAACCGACGATCGGCACCAGCCACCACAGGAAGCTCGGGTTCAGCCAGATCACCAGCAGCGCCCAGAAGAAGCCCAGCAGTGTCTGTGGACCGTGGCGTTTGACCGCTTCGCTCCATGGTGTCGAGTCGTCGTCACGCTGTGGCGAGTTCCACGTCGCGGCCCAGCCGAGGAACGCGGCCAGTACGAAACGGGTGTGGAAGATCATGCGCACCGGCGCCAGCAGCATGGAGAACAACATCTCCAGCAGCATCGACAGAGTCACCTTGAACTTGCCGCCGAACTCTTTCGCGCCCTTGGCCCAGATCAGGATGATGCTCAATAGTTTCGGCAGGAACAGCAGCACGATGGTCGTCGAGAACAGCGCAATCGCTTTGTCCGGGTGCCATTGTGGCCACAGCGGATAGAGCTGACGTGGTTCGAGGAAGTACTGCGGCTCCATCAGCGTGTTCACCGCCAGCAGCGCGGTCGACAACACCAGGAAGAAGAACCACAGCGGCGCCGACAGGTAAGACATCACGCCGGTCAGGAACACCGCGCGGTGCACCGGGTGCATGCCTTTGACCAGGAACAGCCGGAAGTTCATCAGGTTGCCGTGGCACCAGCGACGGTCGCGCTTGAGTTCGTCGAGCAGGTTCGGCGGCAGTTCTTCGTAGCTGCCCGGCAAGTCGTAGGCAATCCACACGCCCCAACCGGCACGACGCATCAGCGCGGCTTCAACGAAGTCGTGGGACAGAATCGCCCCGGCGAAAGCGCCTTTACCCGGCAACGGCGCCAGGGCGCAGTGCTCGATGAACGGCTTCATGCGGATGATCGCGTTGTGACCCCAGTAGTGGGATTCGCCCAACTGCCAGAAGTGCAGACCGGCGGTAAACAGCGGGCCGTAAACGCGGGTCGCAAACTGTTGCATGCGCGCATACAGGGTGTCCATGCCCGACGCACGTGGCGCGGTCTGGATGATCCCGGCGTCCGGCGTGGCTTCCATCAAGCGCACCAGACTGGTCAGGCATTCGCCGCTCATCACCGAGTCAGCGTCGAGCACGACCATGTACTTGTAGTCACCACCCCAGCGACGGCAGAAGTCGTCGAGGTTACCGCTCTTGCGTTTTACACGGCGACGGCGGCGACGATAGAAGATCTTGCCGAAACCCTTGGCTTCGCGGCAGACGTCCAGCCAGGCTTGTTGCTCGGCAACGCAGATGTCGCTGTCGTTACTGTCGCTGAGCACGAAGAAGTCGAAGCGATCCAGATCACCCGTGGCAGCGACCGACTCGAACGTCGCACGCAGACCGGCGAAAACGCGCGGCACGTCTTCGTTGCAGATCGGCATGACCAGTGCGGTACGCGCGTCTTTGGCAATCGGCTCGTTGCCGGCGCTTTTGCCCGAGATGCGGTACTTGTCGTGACCGGTGAGCAACTCGAGGAAGCCCATCAGCGCCGTCCAGAAACCGGCCGACACCCAGCAAAACAAGATCCCGAACAGAATCAGGATGCTGGTTTGCAGCGCATACGGCAGCACTTGCGTGACGGTCTGCAGCAGCGGCTGGTGCAGGACTTCGTCGAGATCAACGAACGACCAGCCCTGATACGGCATGATGCCTTTCATGTACCAGCCAGCGACGATGGTCTGGCCGAGCATCAGCACCAGCAGAATGTAGCGACGGATCGAACCGACCGTACGCCAGCGCGCTGCCGGCAGGACGTTTTCGTCCTTCGGCGGCTGTGGCGGGTTGGTGCGGCCGGTCAGGCGACGCCAGCCACGCACCAGAATGTTGGTGCGCCACGGCTCTGGCACAACCTTGGTCCGACGAATCGGCGGCGTAGCCTTGAGGCAAACACGGCCGCTGGCGTCGAGCACCAGCATTTCCGCGTCCTGCAATTCTTCGGCAGTGCTCAGCGTCAGGCGCTTGCCCACCGAAGCCTGGGCGGCCTCGGTCGGAGCGTCGAAGGTTTTCGACGACAGGCGTTCATGCAGCTCGCTGAACGACTGGCAGCCCGCGAGTTCCGCGCGCTGCTCGTCGGTCATCGGCAGATGCGCCAGATACTCGGACAGAGTCTCTGGCTGTACTTGAGAATTACTCATCGGCAGGCAACTGATAGCTCCAGGTCTCGGTCAGGACTTCTTCAGTCGACGCCGATTCCGGTGTGGCTGGGGCCGCGTCCGCAGCGACTGGCTGCTTGGCGTCTTTGTTGGCCTTGTCCTTGGCATCTGCGGCTGGCTTGGCGTCGGCCTGTTTGGCCTCGGCTGCCTTGGCTTCCTTGTCGAGTTTCTCTTGTTGCTTGGCGGCGACCTTGTCAGCTTTGGCGACCGACGAATTGGAGGTCGGCAGCGAAGTCTTGGCCAGATCAGCCGGCACCACGTTTTGCGCCAGTGCCGCACGCATCTCGGTGGACTTGCTCGGATCCTTGATCTTCATCCGCAGGGTCAGGCGCCAGCCCTTGGTTTCCGGGTTGTAACGCACGCTGTTCTCGACCAGCTCGGCGTTGTCACCGACGCTGACCTGGCTGCGCACGTCTGCATCCGGAGCCAGTGCGGCCAGGGATGGACCCATGAAATCCACCAGATAGGCAACGCTGCCATCCGGCTGACGGATCAGGTTCGACTGCTTCACATCACCGGTGGAACGCAGAGTCTGCTCGACCCAGGCGCTGTCCGGCGCGTGAAGTGCTGCTTCGTCGATGGTCCAGTGCATGCGATAGGCAAAGTCCAGCGGCTGGCCTGGCTCCGGCAGTTTTTCCGGGTTCCAGAACGCAACGATGTTGTCGTTGGTTTCGTCAGCGGTCGGAATTTCAACCAGTTCGACGGTACCCTTGCCCCAGTCGCCCTTCGGCTCGATCCACGCGCTTGGACGTTTGTCGTAGCGGTCGTCGAGGTCTTCGTAGTGGCTGAAGTCGCGGCCACGTTGCAGCAGACCGAAACCACGCGGGTTCTCGACGCTGAACTGGCTGACGGCCAGGTGTTTAGGGTTGTTCAGTGGACGCCAGATCCACTCGCCGTTGCCGGCATGGATCGACAGACCGCTGGAGTCGTGCAGTTCACGACGGTAGTTGAGGACTTTCGACGGCTGGTTGGCGCCGAACAGGAACATGCTGGTCAGCGGCGCGATGCCGAGCTTGCCAACCTTGTCACGCAGGTACATCTGGCCTTTGACGTCGACAATCGTGTCGCTGCCCGGACGCAGAGTGAGGCGATAAGCACCGGTAGCACGCGGCGAATCGAGCAGGGCGAAGATCACCAGGTGCTTGTCACCCGGCTTCGGCTGCTGAATCCAGAACTCGCGAAAACGCGGGAATTCTTCACCGGACGGCAAAGCGGTATCGATCGCCAGGCCACGGGCCGACAGACCGTAAGTGTGACCCTTGCCGACGACGCGGAAATAACTCGCGCCGAGCATGGTCATGATTTCGTCTTGCTTGTCAGCCTTGTTGATCGGGTACAGCACACGGAAACCGGCATAGCCCAGTTGCTCAGTGGCTTTAGGATCGAATTTCAGATCGCCGAAATCGAAACGCGCCGGATCGTATTTGATCTCTTCGACGGTATTCGCAGTGATTTCGTTGATTTTCACCGGCGTATCGAAGTGCATGCCCTGGTGATAGAAGGACAGCTTGAACGGGGTTTTCTGATCAGCCCATTCGGCTTTTTCAGTGCGGAAACGAATTTTCTGATAATCCGCGAATTTCATTTCGCGGAATTCGTTCGGCAGGTTACTGCGCGGGGCTTCGAATTTCTGCCCGGCCAGCTCTTTAGCCTTGACCGACACATCGTCGAGATTGAATGCCCAAAGCTGGCCGGCGCTGAGCAGGCACAGGAGTGCCGAGCCCGCTACCAGAGCACTTCGCAAGCGTTTGGCAGACAATTTTGGTGCATTACAGGGACTAACAATCACGAGCAACCCTCGCCGAAAACAGATCAAAAAACCAACGGCCAGCTATCTATATGCCAGGTTGGCGAGCATTGTTCCGACTCCGGCAGGGCAAAATGATTCCCCAATCGGATCCGGACAAGTCTCTACCTAAGTCAAAACGGATACAGCGGACGCTGATCCCCATGCTCGCGATTATCTAGTAGCCCGCATGACAACGCATCAGGGGTAACAAAGTATTTATCGCGAAAAAACCCTGTTTTCAGTCGAAAAGCCTTTAAAAAGATGTTTCAAGCGCTTTCACGTCTGTAACAGGAAGGTTACCGGGCCATCGTTGACCAGATGCACCTGCATATCCGCGCCGAATCTACCTGATGCCACAGTGCCATGCACCTGTTTCGCTTTGGTTAATAGATAGTCGAATAATTCCTCGCCCAGGACCGGAGGGGCGGCGGTCGAAAAACTCGGGCGCAACCCGCTTTTGGTGTCGGCAGCCAGGGTGAACTGAGAGACCAGCAGCAACCCGCCATCGACGTCCGCCAAGGACAGATTCATCTTGCCGTCGGCGTCACTGAACACTCGATAGTTAAGCAGTTTATGCAGAAGTTTGTCGGCGCTGGCGCGCGTGTCGTCGGGTTCGACAGCCACCAGTACCAACAAACCCTGATCCACCGCGCCAACCACTTCGCCCGCCACTTCGACCCGCGCGCCTTTCACGCGCTGCAACAAACCCTTCATGCTTCTTCGGGCGGCAGATCGAGCAGGCGTTGGGCCATCTGGCCGGCCGCGCGCACCAGTGCGTCGGTGATGCCCGGTTCGGACGCGGCGTGGCCGGCGTCGCGAATAACCTGCAGCTCGCTGTTCGGCCATGCCTGATGCAATTCCCAGGCATTATCGAGCGGGCAGATCACGTCGTAGCGGCCGTGAATGATCACGCCCGGCAGGTGGGCGATCTTGCCCATGTCGCGAATCAGCTGATTCGGCTCGAGGAACGCGTTGTTGGTGAAGTAATGGCATTCGATCCGCGCAATCGACAAGGCGCGCTGCGGTTCGGAGAAACGATCGACCACCAGCGGATTCGGGCGCAGGGTTGCGGTGCGCCCTTCCCACGTCGACCACGCTTTGGCCGCGTGCATCTGCGCGATCTGGTCGTTGCCGGTCAGACGTTTGTGGAAAGCGCTGAGCAGATCACCGCGCTCGTCCTGCGGGATCGGCGCGATGTAGTCCTGCCAGTAATCGGGGAACAGACGGCTGGCACCGGCCTGATAGAACCACTCGATTTCCTGCGGACGGCAGAGAAAGATCCCACGCAGGATCAGACCATGCACGCGTTCCGGATGGGTTTGCGCGTAAGCCAGCGCCAGGGTCGAACCCCAGGAACCGCCGAACAGCACCCATTTGTCGATGCCCAGGTGTTTGCGAATGCGCTCAAGGTCGGCGACCAGATCCCAGGTGGTGTTGTTTTCCAGGCTGGCGTGCGGGGTGGAGCGTCCGCAGCCGCGCTGGTCGAAGGTGACAATGCGATACAGGTTCGGATCGAAATACCGCCGGCTCTGTGCGTCGCAACCGGCGCCGGGGCCGCCGTGGATGAACACCACCGGCAAGCCTTCCGGTGAACCGCTTTCGTCGACGTACAGGGTATGGGTGCCGTCGACGGCCAGATCGTGCCGTGCGTGAGGTTTGATCTGCGGAAACAAAGTCTGCATTGCGCGCTCCGTAAGGGGTCGGGTCATCCCTGGGGGGACTTGTATTATTCTGCCGTCCGGCATCATAAACCCGATTTACGTCAATGAGCATGCCCCGGATCGAATCAAAACCTGTGGCGAGGGAGCTTGCTCCCGCTCGGCGGCGCAGCCGTCGCAGAATGTTATGGGGCTGCTTCGCAGCCCAGCGGGAGCAAGCTCCCTCGCCACAAAGGTCGTCTCCCGCACGGGTTATGCGGTGTGATGGGTTTGGCCCCACGCCAGGAAGGCTTCCAGCAATTGCTTGAGGACTACTCGCGTCGGCTCCGCCAGATCAGGCCGATAGCGGAACGGTTCGAACTCTTCCATATACGTGCACTGGCCAAGCTCCAGTTGCACCGCGTGGATGTTCTGTGCCGGATTACCGTAATGCCGGGTGATGTGCCCGCCCTTGAACCGCCCGTTCAGCACATGGCTGTATTCGCCGTGTTGGGCGCAAATAGCTTCCAACTGCTTGGCCAACTGCGGATCGCAACTCGCGCCGTTGAAAGTGCCGAGGTTGAAATCCGGCAGTTTGCCGTCGAACAGGTGCGGGATGATCGAGCGGATCGAATGCGCATCGAACAACAGCGCGTAACCGAACTCGGCTTTCATCCGCGCCAGCTCTTGCTGCAAGGTGCGGTGATAGGGCGTCCAGATCTGCTCCAGATAGGTCGCGCGCTCTTCTTTGGACGGCTCCAGCCCTTCGCGGAACAGAGGAATGCCGTCAAACAACGTCGCCGGGTACAGACCGGTGGTCGCGCCGACGTACATCGGCTTATCGTCGGAAGGCCGGTTCAGATCGATGACAAAGCGCGAATATTCGCCGGCCAGCGTACTTGCGCCCAGTTCAGCGGCGAAGTCATACAGCTGGGGAATATGCCAATCAGTGTCCGGCAGGCTTTTCGCATCGGCGATCAACCCGGCCTCGACCACCGGCGTCAGACGCAAACCGGCGTGAGGCATGCTGATCAGCAGCGGCACGCGACCTTGTTTGAAATTCAGAACCTTATCCACAACCACTCTCCTACAGACTTGATTCAACGCCGTGACGCACGACGCGTTTGTCCAGTTCACCACCCAGCCAATACGCCAGATCCGCCGGCCGGTCGATCTGCCAGGCGACAAAATCCGCAACCTTGCCGACTTCCAGCGAACCATGGGTCTCGGCCATGCCCAGCGCTTGCGCCGCATGAATGGTCGCGCCAGCCAGGGCTTCTTCCGGCGTCATGCGAAAACAGGTGCACGCCATGTTGAGCATCAGGCGCAACGACAGCGCTGGCGAGGTGCCGGGGTTGAGGTCGCTGGCGATGGCGATCTTCACCTTGTGTTTGCGCAGGGCGTCCATCGGCGGCAGTTGAGTTTCGCGCAGGAAATAGAACGCGCCCGGCAGCAACACCGCGACGGTATCGGCTGCGGCCATGGCGATGGCATCGGCTTCGTCCATGAATTCCAGATGATCGGCGGACAACGCCTTATAGCGCGCGGCGAGGCTGGAGCCGTGCAACGACGACAGTTGTTCGGCGTGCAGTTTTACCGGCAGACCGAGTTTTTGTGCAGCGATAAACACACGCTCGACCTGCTCTGGCGAAAACGCCAGGTACTCGCAGAAAGCATCCACCGCATCGACCAAACCTTCAGCGGCGAGGGCCGGCAGCATTTCAGTGCAGATGTGCTCGATGTAAGCGTCGGCGCGATCGGCGTATTCCGGCGGCAATGCGTGCGCAGCGAGGCAGGTGCTACGTACGCTGATTGGCAGTTCGTCGGCGAGGCGCCGGATGACGCGCAGGATCTTGCGTTCGTTGGCCAGATCCAGACCGTAGCCGGATTTTATTTCGACCGTGGTCACGCCGTCGCGCATCAGGCTTTTCAGGCGTTTGGCGGCGCTGGCGAACAGCTCGTCTTCGCTCGCTTCACGGGTGGCGCGCACGGTGCTGGCAATGCCGCCACCGGCCGCTGCGATTTCCGCATAGCTGACGCCTTGCAGACGCTTTTCGAACTCGCCGCTGCGATTGCCGCCGAATACGGTGTGGGTGTGGCAGTCGATCAGACCGGGGGTAACCCACGCGCCTTGCAGATCGGTGACGGCCGGGTATTCGCCCGACGGCAGTTCATTGCGCGGACCGATCCACTGGATAAGCTCACCGGAAGTCACGATGGCCGCATCCTCGATGATCGAGTAGACGCCGTGTGCCATGGTTGCGACGTGGCAGTGTTGCCAGAGGGTTTTCATCCCAAATCCTCGTCTTGTTCAAAATCGATTCGCGAGCAAGCTCGCTCCCACAGAGGAACGCATTTCAACTGTGGGAGCGAGCTTGCTCGCGAAGAGGCCGTCACAGGCTCGGCAGCAACTTCGCCGGGACCAGTTCAGTCAGAACGCGCGAAGCCAACAACTCGGTCGCCGCATTGATGTCCGGCGCAAAAAACCGGTCTTTCTCGTAAAACGGCACTTCCTTACGCAGAATTGCCCGAGCCTTTTCCAGTTTTACCGAGGTCTTCAAACCTCCACGCAGATCCAGTCCCTGCGCCGCTGCCAGCCACTCCACCGCGAGAATCCCGCGGGTGTTTTCAGCCATTTCCCACAAGCGCTTGCCGGCCGCCGGCGCCATCGAAACATGGTCTTCCTGATTCGCCGATGTCGGCAGGCTGTCGACCGAATGGGGATGGGACAGCGCCTTGTTCTCGCTAGCCAGCGCAGCAGCCGTCACCTGGGCAATCATGAAACCGGAATTCACACCGCCATTCGCCACCAGGAACGGCGGCAGTTGCGACATGTGCTTGTCCATCATCAGCGAAATGCGGCGCTCGCTCAGCGAGCCGATTTCGGCAATGGCCAGCGCCATGTTGTCAGCGGCCATGGCCACCGGTTCGGCGTGGAAATTACCGCCGGAAATCACATCGCCCTCGGCAGCGAACACCAGCGGGTTATCCGACACCGCGTTGGCTTCGACCACCAGCACTTCAGCGGCCTGACGCAACTGAGTCAGGCAGGCGCCCATGACTTGTGGCTGGCAGCGCAGGGAGTACGGGTCTTGCACCTTGTCGCAGTTCTGGTGCGAGTCGGAGACTTCACTGCGCTCACCGAGCAGATCGCGGTAAGCAGCCGCTGCGTCGATCTGACCTTTCTGGCCACGCGCCGCGTGGATGCGCACGTCGAACGGCGAGCGCGAACCGAGCACTGCTTCGACCGTCAGACCGCCCAGTGCGATGGCGCCCGCAAACAGGTCTTCACCTTCAAACAGACCACGCAGCGCATAAGCAGTGGAAACCTGCGTGCCATTGAGCAGCGCCAGACCTTCTTTCGCGGCCAGGGTCAGCGGGGTCAGACCGGCGACTTTCAGCGCTTCAGTCGCTTCCAGCCACTCGCCCTTGTAACGCGCCTTGCCCTCGCCCAGCAGTACCAGCGACATATGCGCCAATGGCGCCAGATCGCCGGAAGCACCGACCGAACCTTTCAACGGAATGTGCGGATAAACCTCGGCGTTGATCAGCGCAATCAGCGCATCGATCACCACGCGGCGGATGCCGGAAAAACCACGGCTGAGGCTGTTGACCTTGAGCACCATCACCAGGCGCACCAGCTCATCGCTGATCGGCTGGCCGACGCCAGCGGCGTGCGACAGCACCAGCGAACGCTGCAGGTTTTCCAGGTCTTCGCTGGCGATGCGCGTCGAAGCGAGCAGACCGAAACCGGTGTTGATGCCGTACGCGGTGCGGTTCTCGGCGAGGATCTGCTCGACACAGGCGACGCTGGCTTCGATCTGCGCCGAGGCGCTGTTGTCGAGGGTCAGCTTGACCGGGTGGTGATAGATCTCACGCAGTTGGGCCAGGCTCAGTTGGCCGGGGATCAGGTTCAGCGCAGTCATTTTGTGCTCCTTTTGAGAGTTTATTGTTAACTCGCCAGACGCTCCGGAGATGTCCGTTGTCCGTCGCGTCTGCCCTTTTGGGGAGCCGCGCCTTGGCACGCTGGCGTAGATAGTTTTCAGTGCAAATTCGGTAACGCGTGATGCAACAGATGCGGATCTTTCAAAAGGCTTGCGGCGGCGGCGATATCCGGTGCCAGCCAACGATCCTGATCGTAAGCCGGGACCTTTTCCCGCAGCAGTCGCCACGCGATATCGGTGCCCGCGCCGAAGCGCTGTTCTTTCAGAAACTCAAACGCCTGCGCCGCCAGCAAATACTCGATCGCAAGGATCTGCGTGCAGTTTTCCAGCGCACGATGCAGCTTCAGCGCGGCGTTGGTGCCCATGCTCAGATGGTCTTCCTGCAAGCCCGAGGTGACGTAGTTGTCGAGCACCGCCGGTTGCGCCAACTGGCGGTTTTCCGCGCACAGCGATGCGGCGACGTTTTGCACGATCATCATCCCGGAATTGACTCCCGGATTGGCCACCAGAAACGCCGGCAGACCGCTGACGTGCGGGTTGATCAGACGATCCAGTCGCCGTTCGGCAATCGAGCCGATTTCAGCCATAGCGATGGCCAGCAGATCCGCCGCCAGCGCCACCGATTGACCGTGCGGATTGGCTTGGGACATCACCCGGAAATCCTCCGGCGTACCGAGCAGCAACGGGTTGTCGGTGCAGCCGTTAAGTTCGGTTTCAACTTGCTTGATCGCGTGTTCGAGTTGATCGCGCGCAGCGCCGTGCACTTGCGGAATCGAACGAATGCTCAGCGCATCCTGGGTGCGAATGCCTTTGCTCGATTCAATCACTTCACTGCGATCAAGCAATGTGCGCAAATTGATGCCGACCTGCTGCATGCCCGGATGCGGCTTGAGCGCGATGATCTCGGCATCGAACGCGGCAATCTGTCCGCGTTGCGCTTCGAAACTCATGGCGCCGATCACGTCGGCCCATTGCAGCAGGCGCGTGGCATCGGCAATCGCCAGACAGCTGAGGCCGGACATGCACGGCGTGCCGTTGACCAGACACAAGCCGTCCTTTGCGCCGAGCTGCACCGGTTGCAGACCTTCTTCGGCCAGTGCCTGTTGCGCGGGAATTATCTGCCCGCGATAGCTGACATTGCCCACGCCCAACAGCGCGATGCCGATGTGCGCCATGTGCGTCAGGTAACCGACCGAACCTTGCACTGGCACCTGCGGGGTGATGCCGCGATTGAGCAGTGCCAGCAGCGCTTCGACCACTTGCCGATGGATGCCGGATTTGCCGTGGCTGTAGTTGCGGATCGCCGCGCAGATGATTGCGCGGGTCTGCTCATCCGGCAGCACCGGGCCGACGCCGCAGGCGTGGCTGAGCAAGGTATTGCGCGAGAGTTGGCTGAGTTGTTCATCTTTCAGCGACACGTTGCACAACGCACCGAGACCGGTGTTGACGCCGTAAGCGCGTTCGCCACTGGTGACGATGCGCTGGACGATGGCCTGCGCGTTATCGATACGCGCCCAACTCTGCGCCGACAGCTCGAGTGGCGCGCTGTGGCGGGCGACGGCGACCACGTCCTGCCAACGCAAATGGTCGCCAGTGATCACGATTTTTTCAGCCTGGGACATCTTCAACCTCAACCGTAATATTGATGCAGCTTGACCGGCCCCTTCGCGAGCAAGCTCGCTCCCACAGTGGCCCGCATTCCAATTGTGGGAGCGAGCTTGCTCGCGAAGGGGCCGGCAGCCTCACCACAAAATCTGCTAAACCACTGCCGCACGCCGCTGCACGAACCGGTCGACATACTCATCCGCCGGCGAGTGCAGGATCTCTTTCGGTGTGCCGACCTGAATCAGCCGCCCATCCTTGAGGATCGCAATGCGATTGCCGATACGCACCGCCTCGTCGAGGTCGTGAGTGATGAACACGATGGTTTTGTGCAGGGTCTTTTGCAGCTCAAGCAACTGGTCCTGCATCTCGGCGCGGATCAGCGGATCGAGGGCGCTGAAGGCTTCGTCCATCAGAATGATGTCGGTGTCCGCCGCCAATGCGCGAGCCAGACCGACACGCTGACGCATGCCGCCAGAGAGTTGATGCGGGTATTTGTTTTCGTAGCCCTTGAGGCCGACGGTGTTGATCCAGTGCAGCGCTCGTTCGGCACACAGCTGCTTGCTCTCGCCGCGCACTTTCAGGCCGTAGGCAACGTTGTCCAGCACGCTCTTGTGCGGCAACAGGCCGAAGCTCTGGAACACCATGCTGATCTTGTGCCGGCGAAATTCGCGCAGGGCTTGCATGTCGTATTGCAGGATGTCCACGCCGTCCACCAGGATCGCGCCGCTGGTCGGGTCGATCAGGCGATTGAAGTGTCGCACCAGCGTCGATTTGCCCGAGCCGGACAGGCCCATGATCACAAAAATCTCGCCAGTGCCGATGCTCAGCGACAGGTCATTCACGCCGACCACACAACCGGTTTCACTCAGCACCTGATCCTTGGTCTTGCCCTGGCCAATCATGCCAAGCGCTTCTTTCGAGCGATTGCCGAAAATCTTGAAGACGTTTTTGACTTCGATCTTGCTCACGGTTGCGTTGTTCATTTGCTCACCTCATGCCGTGGCCGACCGTACGCCTGAGTAATGCGGTCGATGACCACTGCGAGAATCACGATCGCCAGACCGGCCTCAAGCCCGCGTCCGACGTTGAGGGTCTGAATCCCCACCAACACATCTTCACCCAGGCCACGGGCGCCGATCATCGACGCGATGACCACCATCGACAGGGCCATCATGGTGGTCTGATTGATCCCGGCCATGATGCTCGGCAGGGCCAGCGGCAGTTGCACGCCGAACAGCTGCTGCCAGCGATTGGCGCCGAACGCGTTGATCGCTTCCATGACTTCACCGTCGACCTGGCGGATGCCCAGATCGGTCAGACGAATCAGCGGCGGCGCGGCGTAGATCACCGTGGCGAAAATCGCCGGGACTTTGCCCAGACCGAAGAGCATCAGCACCGGAATCAGGTACACGAAACTCGGCATGGTCTGCATGATGTCGAGCAGCGGCATCAGCACCGAACGCAGGCGATTGCTGCGCGCCGAGAGGATCCCCAGCGGGATGCCGATCAGCACCGAAATGACAGTCGCGACCATCATCAGCGCCAGCGTCTGCATCAGCTTGTCCCACAAGCCGACCGCGCCCACCAGGAACAACAGACCGACGATCACCCCCGTGGTCACGACCTTGCGGGTGGCGTGCCAGGCAACGCCGCCAACAATCGCGAGCATCAACCACCAAGGGGCGGCGCGCAGCAGGCCTTCAAGATTGACGATGGCCCACAGCAGCGTGTCGGAGATCTGCCGGAACACATCGCCGTAGTTGGTGACCAGCGCATCGACCCAACCGTTGACCCAGTCGGCGATGGAAAAGGTAAAGCTCTCGGGAAACATAAGCGGCTCTCAATCAGGAAACTCAATCAAGCGATTGCGGCGAACACCCCGGCCCGCCTCTCGGTTGGCCGGGAGGAATTCGACCTACAGCGCCGCGTCGATTTTCTTGGCAGCGTCTTCGCTGACCCACGCATGCCAGACTTCAGGATGTTCCTTGAGGAAGATTTTCGCCAGTTTCGGCGACTCGATGCGCTCCTTGGCCATGCGTCCCAGATTCTGGTTCAACAGGTCGATTGGCAGGTTGACCTTTTCCAGCACGGCCACCAGTTCCGGGGCTTGCTCGTGGAAGGTCTTGGACAGGCCGACCTTGATCGTCACGCGCTTGTCGACGCCCGGTTTTTCTTCGAGTTTGACCGCATCGATCTGGCCCATCAGCGGGGTTGGCGTCCAGTAGTAGAAAAGGATCGGCTCGCCACGTTTGTAGCTCGACAGCACCGCCGCATCCAGCGCCGGACCGGTGCCGGGACGGAAGTTGGTGTAGCTGTTTTCCAGACCGTAGCTTTTCAACATTTCGCTGTTGTCGAGTTCGCAGGTCCAGCCGGCCGGGCAGTTGTAGAAGCGGCCCTTGGCCGGTTCTTCGGCGTCTTTGAACACGGCGGAATACTTGGCCAGGTCAGCAATATTTTTCAGGTCTGGCGCCTTGGCTTCGAGCTTGCGCTTGGCGTCGCCTTCGATCACGTAGCGCGGCACGTACCAGCCTTCGACTGCGCCCACCACCGGCGCGCCGACACCGATGACTTTTCCGGCCTTCTCGGCCTTGTTCCAGACCTCGCTGCGGCCGACCCACTCTTCGGCAAAAATCTGAATGTCGTTGCTGCTCAAGGCGTTTTCCATGGTGATGGAATTGCCCGGCAGGCTGTCGGTCTTGCAGCCGTAGCCTTTCTCCAGCACCACTTGCAGGACGTCGGTCAGCAGCATGCCGCTTTCCCAGTTCAGCCCGGCAAATTTCACCGGTTTGCCGGACTCGCACCAGCCGGCAGCCTGAGTGGCGCCGGCGCTGGCCAGCAGGCCCATGGACAGCAATGTGGTCAGCAGGGTCTTGTTCGATTTCATTGTCGTGACGCTCCTAATCATGAATTGGCTTACGGCAGTCAAGAGGCATCCAGCCCTGTCCACGTCCAGATCAGGCCTGCGCCGCAGCGCGAGTGGCCCCACTTGTTGTTGGTTGTGCAACGCTGTTCTGTTCGACCGGCAGAATCAGTTGATCAGGTACCGAGCCGTGCCATTTTTTCGCACACACGTAATACAGCGCGGCGGGCACCACCAGACCGATGATCCACGAGATGTCTACATCGCCCAGCGCCGCCACCAGCGGGCCGGTGTAGAACTTGCTGGAGATGAACGGCAACTGCACCAGCACGCCGAACACATAGATGCTGATACCCAGCAGGTTCCAGCGGCCGTAGCGACCGTTCGGATCGGCCAGCGCCGGTACGTCATAGCGCTCGCGGGTGATGCAGTAGTAATCGACCAGATTGATCGCGCTCCATGGCGTGAAGAACGCCAGCAGGAACAGGATGAAAGACTTGAACGCACCGAGGAACGAGTGCTGCCCGAGCAGCGCCATCAGGGTCGCCGCACCGACGATTACCAGCACGAACACCAGACGCTGCATGCGCGTGACTTTCAGCTCACCACGAAAACCACTGATGATGGTCGCAATGCACATGAAGCTGCCGTAGGAGTTCAGCGTCGAGATGGTGACCTTGCCGAACGCAATGCTGAAATACAGCAGCGCAGCGGTGGCACCGGTCCCGCCCAGACCGACGATGTAGGCCACTTCATGCCCGGCAAATTGGCCGTTGGCCGAGGCCGCCGCAAACACGCCGAGGATCATCGCCACTTGCGCGCCAATCACCGAACCGGCGCCAGCGGCAAAGAAGGTTTTCACCGAGGAAGTCTTGCTCGGCAGGTAACGCGAATAGTCAGCCACGTAAGGGCCGAAAGCGATTTGCCACGAGGCCGCAAGCGACACCGCCAGCAGGAAACTGCTCCAGCTGAAGTGGCGGATCTGCAGGAGTGCGCCAACGTCGGTCTGGCTCATCAGACGGTAGAACAGATACACAAAGGCGATCACACCGACGACACTGGCAACCCGGCCAATCCAGTGGATCACCCGATAACCGAGCACCGTGACCAGCACGATGACACTGGCGAAAATCAGGATGCCGACGCTGT
Source organism: Pseudomonas sp. P4795 (assembly GCF_048822895.1). NCBI lineage: Bacteria > Pseudomonadati > Pseudomonadota > Gammaproteobacteria > Pseudomonadales > Pseudomonadaceae > Pseudomonas > Pseudomonas sp. P4795. The sequence continues at coordinate 384,669 of NZ_JBMFBT010000005.1, forward strand.
CGCTGACACCAAACAACTGGCCCAGCGCCTGCCCGGAAAGCACCGTACCGGTGGCCGTAAAGCCGAGGTACATCAGGCACACCAGCACGATCGGGATCGCCGCGCCATACACGCCAAACTGCACGCGGCTGGAAATCATCTGCGGCAGACCGAGCTTCGGCCCTTGCGCCGCATGCAACGCCATTACCCCACCGCCGAGCACTTGACCGATCAACAGACCGATCAACGACCAGAACACATCACCGCCCAGCACTACGGCCAAGGCCCCGGTGACAATCGCGGTGATTTGCAGGTTTGCGCCCATCCACAGGGTGAACTGGCTGAACAGACGACCGTGTCTTTCCGCTTCCGGGATGTAGTCGATCGAACGCCTTTCGATCAACGGTTTGTTGCTTGCACGATCGTTGCTGACAGCCATGATTCAACCTCTGTGGATTGTTATTGGAAGGGTTGGCTCGGGTGTTTATTTGCCGGTGATCATCGGCAGGTTCAGGCCTTGTTCCTTGGCGCAGTCGATGGCGATCTGGTAACCCGCATCGGCGTGACGCATGACACCGGTGGCCGGGTCGTTGTGCAGCACACGGGCAATACGCTCGGCCGCTTCGTCAGTACCGTCGCAGACAATCACCATGCCCGAGTGCTGGGAGAAGCCCATGCCGACGCCGCCGCCGTGGTGCAGGGAAACCCAGGTCGCGCCGCTCGCGGTGTTCAGCAGAGCGTTGAGCAATGGCCAGTCGGACACGGCGTCGGAACCGTCCTGCATCGATTCGGTTTCACGGTTCGGGCTGGCGACGGAACCGGAGTCCAGGTGGTCGCGACCGATGACGATTGGCGCCGACAATTCACCGCTACGCACCATCTCGTTGAACGCCAGACCGAGCTTGGCGCGCAGGCCCAGGCCGACCCAGCAAATACGTGCCGGCAGACCCTGGAAGCTGATGCGCTCGCGGGCCATGTCCAGCCAGTTGTGCAGATGGGCGTCGTCAGGGATCAGCTCTTTGACCTTGGCGTCGGTTTTGTAGATGTCTTGTGGATCGCCCGACAGTGCAGCCCAACGGAACGGACCGATGCCGCGGCAGAACAGCGGACGGATATAAGCCGGTACGAAACCCGGGAAGTCGAATGCATTCTCGACGCCCTCTTCCTGGGCCATCTGACGGATGTTGTTGCCGTAGTCGAAAGTCGGGATGCCCATCTTCTGGAATTCCAGCATCGCTTTGACGTGTACTGCCATCGATTGCTTGGCGGCTTTGACCACGGCAGCAGGCTCGGTCTTGGCGCGAGCGCGATACTCTTCCCAAGTCCAACCGGCTGGCAGGTAACCGTTGAGTGGATCGTGGGCACTGGTCTGGTCAGTGACCATGTCCGGGCGTACGCCACGCTTGACCAGTTCCGGCAGGATTTCCGCCGCGTTACCCAGCAGCGCGATGGAGATCGCCTTACCCTCTTTGGTGTATTTGTCGATACGCGCCAGTGCGTCATCGAGGTCGGTGGCTTGCTCGTCGACGTAACGGCTGTTCAGACGGAAATCGATGCTGACCTGCTGGCACTCGATGTTCAGCGAGCACGCACCGGCCAGGGTTGCGGCGAGAGGCTGCGCGCCGCCCATGCCACCGAGGCCTGCGGTCAGCACCCAGCGACCCTTGAGGTCAGCGTTGTAGTGCTGGCGACCGGCTTCGACGAAGGTTTCGTAGGTGCCTTGAACGATGCCCTGGCTGCCGATGTAGATCCAGCTGCCGGCGGTCATCTGGCCGTACATGGCCAGGCCCTTGGCGTCGAGTTCGTTGAAGTGCTCCCAGCTCGCCCAGTGTGGCACCAGGTTGGAGTTGGCGATCAGCACGCGTGGCGCATTGCTGTGGGTCTTGAATACACCGACCGGCTTGCCGGATTGCACCAACAGGGTCTCGTCGTCATTCAGGTTGGTCAGGCTTTCGACGATCTTGTCGTAGCATTCCCAGTTACGCGCGGCGCGGCCGATGCCACCGTAAACCACCAGCTCTTTCGGGTTCTCGGCGACTTCCGGGTCGAGGTTGTTCATCAACATGCGCAGCGGCGCTTCGGTCAGCCAGCTCTTGGCGGTCAGCGTGTTACCGCGTGCGGCACGGATTTCGACGTCACGTCTCTTTGTATAAACGGCAGTTGTAGGCTTATTGTCAGTCACGAAAAAGACTCCTCAGCGATCAATTCAAACCAACCCTGGCAGTGGGCAAGCAGCTGTGCGCCTCAATGCGCGACCAGCGAATCAGTGGACGCTGCGGAGAGTCTCGATCGACTCATACGCATACGTCTTTACTTGTACATACAAGCATATGCAATCGAGCGGCCAACTTGGTGGAGGGATGTTTCAGAAAAATTGCGGCCAGGGCTGGAGGGCTTCTGGATCAGGGGTTTTGGCTTGGATGAAATTTTAAGCGGGGATTATCGAGGCGTTGCGGCGGGCGTCATATGAGCGTGGTTTTGCGCCACGCTGGGGCGTTCGGTAACAAGTTGGTGCGCTTTGGGGAACAAGAGTTGTGAACGCAATTGTGGCGAGGGAGCTTGCTCCCGCTGGAGGCCGAAGGACTCCCAATTCGGTGTACACCGAATTGGGGCCGCTTCGCAGCCCAGCGGGAGCAAGCTCCCTCGCCACAAGGTATTCGTTGAATCGGGAACTAGCGTGCAGTCAGTTCAATTACGCAGCAACCCGCATCAACGGCAATCTCGACCAACCCGCTGTTACCGTCCAGTTGCAGACAATCATGCCGGCCCAGTTGCGCTGCGCTGTCACCGACCACCACTTCCAGCAGCTCACTGACACTGAACACCAACACCGTCCCCGCCGAGCTGAAAAACCGCTGCTCGCCAACCAGCCATTGCAGCCGTGCGCTGTAACGTTGCGGCGCATAGATCAGGTTGAAGTCACGAATTGCGCCGCCGAGCAACGTGCAGGAAACCTGACTTTCACCGCTGAAGGCAAACGGGTCGAGGGGTAACAGAGAACACGTGTCGTCGCCGTCAACGCACAATGTCATGCCGTCGCCTTGCAACACTGTGATCACTCGTTGGTAACCGGCGAAGCTCGAGAAGCCGCCAGATTCAGCGATGTCGGCAATCGACAGACGCCAGCCGAAACCATCGAGGCCAGCGCCAGCGTCACGGGTAATCTCTTCAGTGCTGCCGCCGCCGTTTTTCCACGGCATGCGCGGATAGCCTTCTGCGCGTAAAACCTTAACCTGTTTCATTTATGAAACCGCCCTTCCAGACGATGACGAGAACCGGGATGAATGAGGCGCGCCGCCGTGACCGGCTGACGACCCGACCAGGTGCGACGGCGGATCAGCAGGCATGGCTCGCCTGGTTCGATCTGCAGCAATTTGCATTCGGACGCTTCAGCGAGGATCGCCTCGACCACGTGCTCACCTTCGGTCAGCGGTGCGACCTGGTTCAGATAGGCGTAAGGCGTTTGCAGGGTGAAGTCCTGCTTGAGGTATTCCGGGGCGACCAGCGCGTTGACGAAACGGTCTTCGATTTGCACCGGAATGTCGTTTTCGAAATGCACGATCAACGAATGAAAGACCTTCTGCCCTTCGCGCATGTCCAGCGCCAGCGCGCGCTCGGAACCGGCGGCCTCTTCTTCCAGGGTGATCACCTGGCAAGTGTGGCGATGACCGCGCGAGGCGATCTCGTCGGCGATGTTGTGCACTTCGAACAGCGCGGACTGGCTCTTCGGTTCGGCAACGAAAGTACCGACGCCTTGCATGCGCACCAACAGGCCGTCGGCAGTCATTTCGCGCAGCGCGCGGTTGATGGTCATGCGGCTGAAACCGAGTTGGCTGACCAGTTCGCTTTCCGACGGCACGCGGTAATGCGGAGGCCAGTTACCGCTGTCGATCTGCTGGGTGATCATCTGTTTGACGCGGGCGTACAAAGGCGCCGGACTGTCGCCCATGTTCGCGGCCAACGGAGAAACTGGAGGCGGAGTCGGCACGGTTGATCCCTGTTCATTGGATGAAGGTCGCTAGCTTGCCGGAGTTTACCGGGCAGGCAAACGTCTGTATATGTATATACAAATAACACACGATGGGGTGCTCAACCATGTCCGCCTTCTTTGCCGAACGCGCGCTGCTGCCTAACGGATGGGCCAATGATGTACGTCTTGAGGTCAGCGCCGACGGCGTTCTGACCCGAATCCAGGCCGATTCCACAGCAGATGGCGCCGAACGGCTGAGCGGTCCGCTGCTGCCGGGCATGCCCAATCTGCACTCCCACGCGTTCCAGCGCGCCATGGCCGGACTGGCCGAAGTTGCCGGCAATCCGAACGACAGTTTCTGGACCTGGCGCGATCTGATGTATCGCCTTGTTGGAAAAATCAGCCCGGATCAACTCGGCGTGATCGCCCGTCAGCTGTACATCGAAATGCTCAAGGCCGGCTACACCTCGGTCGCAGAATTCCACTACGTGCATCACGACATTAATGGCCAGCCGTACGCCGATCCGGCTGAACTGGCGCTGCAAATCAGCCAGGCTGCGAGCGCCGCCGGGATCGGTCTGACCCTGCTGCCGGTGCTCTACAGCCACAGCGGTTTCGGTGGCCAGACGCCGAACGATGGCCAGCGCCGCTTTATCAATAGCACCGAGAATTACCTGAACCTGCAAGCGCGCCTGCAACCCCTGCTCGCGCAGCAAAAAGCCCAATCGCTGGGATTGTGTTTCCACTCGTTGCGCGCGGTCACACCGCAGCAGATCAGCGACGTGCTGGCGGCCAGCGACCAGCAGTGCCCGATCCACATTCACATCGCCGAGCAGCAGAAGGAAGTCGACGACTGCCTGAGCTGGAGCGGCCGCCGCCCGCTGCAATGGCTGTACGAAAACACCGAAGTCGATCAGCGCTGGTGTCTGGTGCACGCGACTCACGCCAACCCCGAAGAAGTCACGCTGATGGCCACGAGTCGTGCGATTGCCGGCCTGTGCCTGACCACTGAAGCCAATCTGGGCGACGGGATTTTTCCGGCGGTGGATTTTCTCGCGCAGGGTGGGCGGATGGGCATCGGTTCCGACAGCCATGTGTCGTTGAGCGTGGTGGAAGAATTGCGTTGGCTGGAATACGGCCAGCGGCTGCGTGATCAACGGCGTAATCGTTTGTATGGCGCGGATCAGCCGATGGTCGGGCGCACGCTGTATGACGCGGCGCTGGACGGGGGTGCTCAGGCGTTGGGCCAGCCGATTGGGGCGCTGGAAGTTGGCAAGCGTGCGGACTGGATAGTGCTTGATGGCAACGATCCATATCTGGCGACCGCCAAGGGTGACGGGATTTTGAATCGCTGGTTGTTTGCTGGGGGGGATCGGCAGGTTCGCGATGTACTGGTCAACGGCCATTGGGTGGTGCGTGAAGGGCGGCATGCTGCCGAGGAAGACAGCAATCGCGCGTTCACCCAGGTGCTGCGTGAACTTTTAGGATAAGAAAATCAAAAGCTCGCAGCCTTCGGCAGCTCCTACACGGGAATGGTGTTTTCCCTGTAGGAGCTGCCGCAGGCTGCGATCTTTTAGCTTTTAATGCGAGGTCTTGGCCATCTGCCGATCGGACGCCCGCCAGATCAGGCGCGTGGTGTCGTAACCCTGCTGACGCGCCTTGCTCAGCAATTCTTCACGCACCACCCCGTTGACGGTCGGTGTACGCGACAGCAGCCACAGGTACTTGCGACTCGGGTCGCCGACGATGGCGGTCTTGTAATCGTCGCTGACGTACAACACCCAATATTGCCCCTTCGCCACACCCGGAATCAGACGCGAAAACCAGTTATCAAACTCGACCCACAATTTGTCGGTCTTGCCCGGCACCTGTGGATAAGCCGTGCCTTTGGCCTCTTCCCATTGCCAGTCCGCCGTCAGGCAGCGGTTGAACACGCCGACATTGCCATCCGGCTTGAGCGTGTAACGGGCTTCGGATTGCGCGCAGTTGCGCTGGAAGTACATCGGCAACCGGGCCAGCTCGTACCAGGTGCCCTGATAACGCTTGAGATTGACACTGTCGACCGTTTTCGGCGCCAACGGATCTTCACCGCTGGTGGCGCAGCCGGCCAATACCAGGCCGGCAAAAAGAACAAGCAATAACCGCTTCATTGTTTTTCTCCCGTGGGCGTGTAGCCCCGGTTTACTTCAGGCCTTGGCCGGAAAACATCAGCACTTTGTCACCGGCGTACTGCACGCTGATAAAGCTGTTCTTGTCGCCCCAGGTGCAACTGGACATACCAAGCGCGCCCGAGCAATCGGTGGGTTTGCCGAGCAAGGTCTCGACTTCGGCTTTCGGCATGCCGGCCGACAGCTTCGAATAGTTTTCCTGATTGATTTTGCCGCACGCGGCCAACAACACGCAGAACGACAGCAAGGCGATAGATCGCAGCGACATGGTGTAACTCCTGAAACGAGGGGGGATGGCATGGTGCCAACCAGAAGCTTAGAAGAGAAAAGCCTTATCTGGTTCCCTGTACTGAAGGCTATTTATCAGGTCATTCGTCTGGCTTTTACCCATAAATCAAACACTTTTTGGGGCTATTGAGCATTTCGTCGCAATTCACGGACGGCGCCTAATCTTTGGCGTGAACCGGTCGACACAAGAGCAGCGCAACGCCTCCCGATGTGGCAAATTGCCGCCCTTTCTCGATTTGACCCTCGCGGTAGCTCTCTTAATGACCAGAAACATGAAGTTCAGCCACAAGATCTTGCTGGCAGCCGCGCTTGTGGTGGCTGTTGCGTTCGCCTGTTTCATCCTGTTCAACGACTATCGCCAGCGCGAGGCATTGCAAACCAGCACCGAAGCATCGATGCAGGAACTGGGCAGTCTGACCACCAGCAACATTCAGACCTGGCTCGAGAGCCGCATTCAGCTGCTGCAATCGATGTCGCAGCAAGTGGTCGCCGACGGCAATGCTCCTGCGAGCCTGAAACGCATCATCGATCTGCCTGCCTACACCGGCAACTTTCAACTGAGCTATTTCGGCGGCGTGGACGGCGTGATGTTTTCGGTGCCCGCCGGTAATCGTGCGCCGGACTATGACCCGCGCGTTCGTGGCTGGTACAAGGCTGCCAACGCCGCACAGCAAACCATCGTCACTGAACCGTACATCGCGGCTTCATCGGGCAAATTGGTGATCACCGTCGCCACCCCGGTGCAGCGTCAGGGTCAGATGATTGGTGTGGCCGGTGCGGACATCGATCTGACCAGCGTCAGCGCAATCATCAACTTGCTGAACTTCGGCGGCCATGGTCATGCGTTCATCGTCAGCGCCGACGGCAAGATCCTGATTCACCCGGACAGCAAACTGGTGCTGAAAACCTTGACCGAGGTGTACCCGAACGTTGCACCAAAAGTCAGTCCGGGGCTGAAAGAAGTCGAGTTCGACGGCAAGACCCAGTTGATCTCCTTCACCCGCGTCAACGGCGTGCCGTCGGCTGACTGGTACGTGGCGCTGGTGCTGGACAAAGACACCGCGTTCGCGATGCTCAGCGAATTCCGCACCTCGGCGCTGATCGCCATGGTTATCGCCGTGCTGATCATCATCGGCCTGCTCGGCATGCTGATCCGCGTGCTGATGCAACCGCTGCTGACCATGGGCCGCGCCATGCATGACATCGCCGAAGGTGAAGGCGACCTGACCAAACGTCTGACTATTTACGGCAATGATGAATTCGGCGCCCTGGGCACCTCGTTCAACCGTTTCGTCGAGCGCATTCACACCTCGATTCGCGAAGTGTCCTCGGCCACCGGCCAGGTCAACGAAGTCGCCCTGCGCGTGGTCGCCGCGTCGAACTCGTCGATGTACAACTCCGACCAGCAAGCCACTCGCACCAGCAGCGTGGCCGCCGCAATCAACCAGCTCGGCGCCGCCGCGCAGGAAATTGCGCAGAACGCCGCTCTCGCTTCGCAGCACTCCAGCGACGCACGCAGCCTGGCCGAAGACGGTCAGCAGGTGGTGGATAAAACCATCGCCGCGATGCAACAGCTGTCGGCGAAGATCAGCGATTCGTGCGGCAACATCGAAACCCTTAACAGCAACACCGTGAACATCGGGCAGATTCTGGAAGTGATCACCAGCATCTCGCAGCAGACCAATCTGCTGGCACTCAACGCCGCGATCGAAGCCGCCCGCGCCGGTGAAGCCGGGCGTGGTTTTGCCGTGGTTGCCGATGAAGTGCGCAACCTCGCGCACCGCACTCAGGATTCAGCGCAGCAAGTGCAGAAGATGATCGAAGAGCTGCAAGTCGGCGCGCGTCAGGCGGTGAGCACCATGACCGACAGCCAGCGCCAGAGTGAAAGCAGCGTCGGCATTGCCAATCAGGCCGGTGAGCGACTGGGCAGCGTGACTCAGCGTATCGGCGAGATCGACGGCATGAACCAGTCGGTAGCGACCGCGACTGAGGAACAGACGGCGGTGGTTGAGTCGATCAACGTGGATATCAACGAGATCAACACGCTGAACCAGGAAGGCGTGGAGAACTTGCAGGCGACATTGCGGGCTTGTTCGGATCTGGAACAGCAGGCTGCGCGGTTGAAGCAGTTGGTGGGTAGTTTCCGCATCTAAAGCGCTCGATGCCGCCTTCGCCTGATCTGGCGAAGACGGCACGCGTCCGTCACCTCGGCCTGACGCAGGACTGAATTAAGACTAAACTCGGTCCTATCCAACTTCCCGAGGTTCGACTCATGAAGCTTTCATCCCAGATCAAGCCCATCAGTTATTTGAAAAGCCACACAGCCGAAATCGTCAAAACAATCACCGAAAGTCGTGAGCCTTTAGTGATCACTCAAAACGGTGAAGCGAAACTTGTCGTCATGGACGTCAAAAGCTTTGAAGAGCAAGAAGACACGATGGCCTTGCTCAAGCTTCTGGCCATGGGGAATCGAGAGATAGAGGAAGGCAAGTTCAGGGATGCCGAAGACGTTTTCGCAGAGCTTGACAGGATCGACCCTCAATGAGTTTGAAGATCGTCATTCTGCAATCCGCCGAAACAGACCTCAAAGATCTTCGTACCTACCTCATTAAACAGTTTTCAGCCCAAACCTGGCATAGCACTTATGCCAGTTTGAAGGTCGCTATTCGTGGCTTGGCATCCCAGCCCTATTCAGGCTCCATTCCCGAAGAAATAGAAAGGCTGAATCTTGGTCAGTATCGACAAATCATCTCAGGCTTGAATCGCGTTATTTATGAAGTTCGAGAGCAGATTGTTTACGTCCATATCATCGCTGACACGCGCAAAAACCTGCCGACGCTGTTGATGAAGCGATTGCTACAAGGCAATCCGTGAAATAAAAAACCCCGAAACGCTCACACGCTTCGGGGTTTTGCTTTCACATCTGAAACTATGACTCGCCCACTAGCTCGCCAACGGCTGCCAGGGCGCGTTCATGGTTTATTCCTTGTGGTAAGCCGTAACGCGGGCAACTTCTTCTTTCGAGCCGAGGTACACCGCTACGCGCTGGTGCAGGCCTTCAGGCTGGATGTCGAGGATGCGCTGGTGACCGTCGGTGGACGCGCCGCCTGCCTGTTCCACGAGGAACGACATCGGGTTGGCTTCGTACATCAGACGCAGTTTGCCCGGCTTGGACGGCTCGCGGCTGTCGCGTGGGTACATGAACAGACCGCCACGGGTCAGGATGCGGTGTACGTCGGCTACCATCGCGGCCACCCAACGCATGTTGTAGTTCTTCTTCAGCGGGCCTTCTTCGCCAGCCAGCAACTCGCCAACGTAGCGCTGTACCGGAGCTTCCCAGTGACGCTGATTGGACATGTTGATCGCGAATTCCTGGGTGGTTTCAGGAATGGTGATGTCTTCGTGGGTCAGGACGAAGCTGCCCATTTCACGGTCCAGGGTGAAGCCTTTGACGCCGTCGCCGAGGGTCAGGATCAGCATGGTCTGCGGGCCGTAGATCGCGTAACCGGCAGCGACCTGTTGGGTGCCCGGCTGCAAGAAAGCCTTCTCGTTCAGCGGCTCGTTCTGGGTCAGGTATTCGTTCGGGCAACGCAGTACCGAGAAGATCGTGCCGACTGGCGCGTTGATGTCGATGTTCGACGAACCGTCCAGTGGGTCGAATACCAGCAGGTACGCGCCCTTCGGGTATTTGCCCGGGATCTGGTAGGCATTGTCCATTTCTTCGGACGCCATGCCGGCCAGGTGACCACCCCATTCGTTGGCTTCGAGCAGGATCTCGTTGGAGATCACGTCGAGTTTCTTCTGCACTTCGCCTTGCACGTTTTCCGTGCCCATGCTGCCCAGAACACCGCCCAGGGCGCCTTTGGAGACGGCGTGGTTGATTTCCTTACAGGCGCGCGCCACCACTTCGATCAGGAAACGCAGATCGGCAGGTGTGTTGTTGCTACGGGTCTGCTCGATCAGATAGCGACTCAGGGTAACGCGGGACATGGACGGCTCCGGTGGAATGGGGGGCTGAAAACCCGCGCAGTTTACAGGGAGTCTGAAAACGTAGCGAGCAATGACGCCGGGGAACGTGCGTCGGGTGCAATTCCTGCTATCAGACGTGATCGACTGCACAGAGTTCAGGTATCGCATTAAGCGTAGATGGAAACCCGACGGGCGCGAGGGGCGCGCCCGTCGTATTCAGGACTTCGCCGGCGGCTTGCGCAACAGACTGAAAGCCATTGCGCCGAGGAACACCACGCTCAGCAGCAACACTGCCCACAGGCCGAATTTCTTCCAGTTGGTTTGCTCGGCCACTGTAGCGGTGGCCGGCGCAGTCGGGGTCGCGACCGCTTCGCCGTGTACCGTGGCCTTGCCGAGTGCGGCGAGTTTGGCCGGGGTGAAGTCGGGAATCAGCGTCGATAGCGGCAGGCTCGCGGTTTTCACCGTCGGATTGCCCAGCGCCAGGCTGTACGGCCCTGCGCCGCGAGCAAGGAAAATCACCTGAGTCGCGCGCACCGCGTACTTCACGCTCGGCGCCTGCTCACCCAAGCCGCCGCCACGTTCATCAACGCTCAATTTGAGCTGCTGCACCGACTGCCCGTAGAGCTGCAATTCGTTCTGCACCACGTCCTGACCGTTCTGCGTCAGACGATAGAGCAAGCCGCTGCTCAATGTTTGCCACGGCAAGCTGCTTTCGCGACGACCGGCCAAGGTCACTGGCGCCAGGCTGTTCGGCTGCTTCAACTCGACCTGCACGCGCTCGACGTTCAGCTCCATCGGCAACTGCCAGGTGTATTCGCCGGCCTTTGTAGTGCTGCCAGCCAACGCTTGCGACCAGACCAATGGCAGCGGCAGATTACGTGGGTCGCTGCTTTTCAGTTGCGCGGAGGTGAGGATCGGTGCGGAGGATGAAGAATCCCATAGCAGCCTCAGGTAACGTGCCGATCGCCCCGGCAGTGCCACTTCATGCTGCTCGATCCGCTCATCGGAAAAGGTCAGGCGCGCGACCTGGCCTTCACCCCACGCCTGCCAATGCTGCAAGTCGTCGCTGGCTTCGATGCTGAAGCGCTGGAAGCCGTCGCGCTCGCTGGTCCAGTCGAGGATCAACTGCTGCAACGGCGCCTTGATCGCGCTGGCGTCGAGCAGCCAGCCGCGCAGCACTTCTTCGCCTGCTTCCAGTTGACTGGAAGGCTGCACTTCGACCAGCGTGCCGTTGGCGCTGGATTGCACACGCACGCTCGGCGCGCGTTCGGTGGCATCGGCCGAGTTGTACAGCGGGAACCATTTCACATCATTGAGCCTGCCGTCATCGCGGGTCTGCGCCGATTCGCGGGCCAGCGCATAGGCCTGTGGTTCGCCGGCAGCGTTGAACACGCGCAAGTCGCTGAGATCGGTCTGGCGCGCCTGCAATTGCACGTTCAGCGGCAGTTCGAGGCGATACCACGGCCCGCTGCCACTCACGGCCAACGGTACCTGCGCGGTGAAGTCCGCCGGTTTTTCCTGGGCGCCGACGCTGATTGCCACGCCCAGCAGCAGCCAGCCCAGATTCAGCTTTTGACTCAAGAGGAAACTCCTTCGGTTTCCGGCGCGGGTTTGTCCGCTGCCGGTGCGGCTTCGACGCGTTTTGGCGGCAGCGGCGCGAAGTAGCCCACCACCAGCAGCAACACGCCAACGCCGATAAACGAGACGATCCGCGCCAGCCCGCCACGGTTGCTCAATTCGACAAAAATCAGTTTGGTCACCACCAGCGCAATCAACGCCGCGCCGATCAGCCACACCTCGCGACGATGACGCAGATGCCCGCCGATCATCAGCCCCAACGCCATCAGCGTCCAGACGATGGACAACCCGGCCTGCACCAGCATCGAACCGAGCAGTTGATCCAGCTCGAACGGCACGCCCGCCCAATGGTGCGCGGCACGCATCACCAGCACGGTGCACAAGGCGAACAGCGAAACACCAGCGATCAGTTGCGTGGCGTGGTCGGCGTAATCCTTGCGGATCGACAGTTGCGTTACGGCACTGCGCGACCAGACGTAAACACCGAACAGGGCAAACAGCAGGCCCAACTCCAATGGGTTGATCAGCGGCACGTATGGCAACGGTTCGGCGTTGCCGTCGCTGACGGCGTTGGCCAGCCAGAACCAACCGAGCATCAATACCGCCAACGGCGCTGCCGCGTACAAGCGGTATTCGCGCGGGAACGCCGCCACCGGCCACGGCCAGTTGCGCGGCGCCGCCATCAGCAACAGATACACACTCGGCAGAATCGCCCAACCCAGCCAACGCCAGGCGTTGTATTGCTCGGACAACAACAGCAAGCCGTAGCGCAACTCCAGCGCCAGCACGCCGATCAGCAGCCAGCAACCGAGCACATGCGCCGTGCTCAACGCGCGCGCCAGCAGCACCGGCGCCAGTCGCCGCAGGCTGAAGAAATGCACGGCGAACACCGCTGCCCACGCCAGCCAGCCGAAATCAGCCGCCGGGTGATAACGCGAGTGCCACGCTGCGAGCAACACCAGCGCTGAAGCCGGAATCAGCAAGGTGCAGAGCAGCCCCAGTGCCGGCCATCTCAGGCGCAGTGACAACAGTGTCCACAGCGCAACACTCAGCGCCGCGATCAACAGCAGCAACGTCGCTTGCAGGTTCAGCGGCGCAAAGCGCAGCACTTCGCTGACCCACGCCAGCGCCCACCAACCGGCGCCCCAGATCAGCAGCACCTCGGACAGGCGCTGCAAACTCAACACATCGAACGCCGAAGCGTGATTGCCCAGCTGCAAGCGCCACGCGCCGACCATGGCCGCCAGCCCCAGCACCAACGGCGTCCAGAATCCGCCATGCGCCAGCGGCGTCACACCTTCGCTGGACAGCGGCCCGAGCAGCTGCGGCCCGGCCAGCAGAAACGCTGCGCCGCCGATCAACTGCAACAGCAGACCAAAGACAAAACTCACACGCTGCTTGAGATACAGACTGAGCCAGATGATCAACAATCCGCTGGCCGCCCACACCGCGCTCGCGGTCTGCCATGGCAGGACGAACAGCACCGCCAGATTGATCAGCACCAAGCCCGCCAGCAGCACCACCGACAAGCCGCGCAGCAGCCGCACATCGCTGCGCACCATCTCGTCGCGCGCTGCCAGCAACATGCCGGCAATCAGCGCCAGACCGATCAACGACGCGCTGAGCAGCCCGCTCCAACCGGCGTTGAACACCGCCGCCGAATCCTCCCCTGCGCCTTGCAGACGCAACAGAAACAGCGCGCCGCCAAGCAGTTGCACGGCAAATGCGGTGAACAGAAAGGTGCGCGATTGCAGGCGCAGCCCGACAAACAAAGTCACCAGTCCCGCGAGCGCCCAACTGATCGCCGTGCCGTGGGTGAAGAAGAACAGCGGCGCCAGCAGGTAAAGGAACGTCAGGCCCAGAGCTGCCAACACCGGCAAGCCTTGGCGCTCGCGGTCAGAAGCCTGCTCCGGCGACGCCTGGCGCAGTTGATAGAAGCTGAACAGCAACGCCGCGCCGAGCATCAATGCGCCCAGCGGCGAACCGTCGAGCAGACTGCTCTCGCCGATGCGCAACTGACTGAGAAAGGCCAATGCCGAACCCAGTTGCAGCAACAACGCAAACGCGCGGGCAAACGGTCGATGCTGACGCAGACCGAGCCAGAAAATCCCCGCGCCCTCAACTGCCCACGCCGCCGACGTCCAACGCGCATCGAGGCCCAGCGGAATCGCCAGACTGGCGAAAATCACCCCCAGCGCCAGACAGGTTTCCGCCAGCAACAATGCGCGGCCACCCATCAATACCTTGGCCAGAACCATGTAAATCGCACCCAGCGCCAGCGCGCTGAATGCGGCGGTAAATTCCAGATGCTGGACCAACGCAAACTGCAGGCCGAAGCCCACCAGCGGCGGGCCGAACAGCATGGTTCCATCGACGTAATCTCCCTTGCGCGCCGACCAGTGCAGCAGCGCTTCACGGTCGCCATCGGCCGGCGCATCCGGCATGTCGAGCAACTTGCGCCGGGCGAACAGCAAGCCGATGGCCAGGTACATCAGGAAAAACAGGATCAGGAACGGCTCGGTGCTCCACAGCAGCTCCGGCGTATACGAACGCAGGCCCCAGGCGAAACCGATGCCGAAGGTGCCGACAAACCCGATCAGGTTGAGCAGACGCCAGGCCTTGAACCAGGCGATGGCGAGAATGCCGGCGTTGAGCAGCGCGAAATAGCTGAACAGTGCGACATGGTTGCCGGCACCGGTCGAGGTCAGGATCGGTGCCGCGAAACCACCCAGCGCGGCGGCGCACGCGAGTGCCAGCGAATCCTGAGTGATCGCCAGAATCGCCGAGAACACCGTGACTGCCACCAGCAATCCCAGCGCTGCCGTCGGATCGAGCAATGGATGCAAGCGCATCGCCGCAAACACCGTGAGGTACAACACCGCAATCCCGGTGCCTTGCAGCATCAACGCGTAATTAGTGTTGCGATGCCGCAGCCACCAGCCGAGCGCCAGCAGACCCAGCGCCGCTGCCGCGACCCCGGCGTAACGCAATTCGATTGGCACCACCATGCCTTCAGTGGCGTAGCGCAGCAGGAATGCCAGGCCGAAGAACAACAACACCACGCCGACTCGCAGCACGGTGTTACCGCCGAACAACCAGTTTCGCGCGGCACCGATGGCGCGGTCGAACAGGTTCGGGCCTCGCGGTTCGGCCGGGGCTGGCGCTTCGCGGGGGATCGGCTCCGCACGCCAGACATCGGCCGGCAACGGCTGGCTTGATTCGACGCTGGCGGCGGATAGCGGTTCGAGTTCGGGCGGCAGCTCCCAGATCAATTCAGGGGCTGCGGCGGAGGCTTGTTCAGGTACGGGAGCAGGCTCAACGATGATCTCGCTGGCAGGGGCAACAACGGGCGGCGGCGCCGGCTGAACGCGCGCGCCTTCAAGCAGAAACAAGCGCTGCTCGACACCCTGCAACGCGACTTTCGCCTGCTCAAGTTGAAGCTGCTGCTGCGCCGCTTGCGCGCCGAGACGGGCGATGCGCAGCGTCTGACCGATGGCCAGCCCGAGCAATGCACCGAGCAGCGCGCCCTCGACCGACTCGTCGAGCAGTCCGCCGAGCAGCAGCCCGATCAACATGAACATCCATTGCATGGTCGATATCCCTGAGCGCGAAGGCTAATCCGGGAAGATTAGCGCAGCCTGATCGAAAAAGATCGCAGCCTGCGGCAGCTCCTGCGCAGGTTATGCAGGAGCTGCCGCAGGCTGCGATCTTTTCAGCCGCGCCAGTATATCGAGCCGTGCTGGAAGTTACTCCAGCGCCTTCCAGATTTCCGTGGCGTACTCACGAATCGTCCGGTCGGAAGAAAACCAGCCCATGCGCGAGGTGTTCAGCACTGCCGAGCGCCACCATTGGTTAGCGTCGTGCCAATGCGCTTCCACGCGCATCTGCGCGTTCCAGTAGGAGTCGAAATCGGCGCAGACCAGGAAGCGGTCGTAGTCGATCAGCGAATCGATCAATCCGGTGTAGCGCGAGGTGTCGTCCGGCGAGAACACACCGCTGCGAATCGCCTGCAACACATCGTTGAGGCGATGCGATGCAGCGATGTCCGGCAAGGCGCTGAACTCGTGGTTCTGTTTGCGCGCTTCGACCTGCTGGGCGCTGAGGCCGAAAATGAACATGTGCTCGGCACCGATGCGCTCGCACATTTCCACGTTGGCACCGTCCAGCGTGCCGATGGTCAACGCGCCGTTGAGGCCGAACTTCATGTTGCTGGTGCCCGATGCTTCAAAACCGGCCGTGGAAATCTGCTCGGACAAGTCCGCCGCCGGAATGATGCTCTCCGCCAGACTGACGTTGTAGTTGGGCAGGAACACCACTTTCAGCAGCCCGCGCACGGTCGGATCGTTGTTGACCACGCGGGCGATGTCGTTGGTCAGCTTGATGATCAACTTGGCCTGGTGATAACTCGCCGCTGCTTTACCGGCAAAGATTTTCACCCGTGGCACCCAGTCGGTTTCCGGCTCGGCACGAATTGCCTGATAAAGCGCCACGGTGTGCAACAGGTTGAGCAACTGGCGCTTGTATTCGTGGATGCGCTTGACCTGCACGTCGAACAGGGCCGCCGGATTGACTGCGATCCCCAGCCGTTCATGAATCAGATAGGCCAACGCTTTTTTACTGTGCAGGCGCTGGTCGGCGAAGGCTTTGCGGAACGCTGGTTTTTCGGCGAATGGCTCAAGCTCGGTCAAGCGGTCTTCGGCGTGATCAAGCACGTCCGGCCCGAGAGCATCGACCAGCATCGAGGTCAGTTCCGGGTTGGCCTGATACAGCCAGCGCCGGAAAGTAATGCCGTTGGTTTTGTTGTTGATCCGCTCCGGATACAGCTTGTGCAGCTCGGAGAACACGGTTTCGCGCATCAACTGCGTGTGCAGCCCGGACACGCCATTGACGCTGTGCGAACCGAGGAACGCGAGGTTGCCCATGCGTACTCGGCGCCCATTGTCTTCCTCGATCAGCGACACCGCCCGCAGCACGTCGAAATCGTGAATGCCTTTGGCGCGCAGCGAATCGATGTGCTGGGCGTTGATCAGATAGATGATCTGCATGTGCCGCGGCAGCATGCGTTCCATCAGGCCGACCGGCCAGGTTTCCAGCGCTTCGGGCAGCAATGTGTGGTTGGTGTACGACAGCGTATCGACCGTGACCTGCCATGCAGCGTCCCAGGCAACGTCGTAGACATCGACCAGTTGGCGCATCAGTTCAGCGACGGCAATCGAGGGGTGCGTGTCGTTGAGCTGAATCGCGGCGTGATCGCCCAGGGTCAATACCGAGGAGTGCATGTTGCGATGACGACGCAGCAAATCCTGCAGCGACGCGGCGACGAAGAAATATTCCTGACGCAGACGCAACTCCTGCCCCGCTTCGGTGCTGTCCGCCGGGTAGAGCACGCGGGAAATACTTTCGGCGCGGGCGACTTCGGCCACCGCCCCCAAGTGGTCACCGGCGTTGAAGCGTTCCAGGTGCAAATCTTCCACGGCGCGGGCGCGCCACAGGCGCAGGGTGTTGACGCTCGCCCCACGCCAGCCGACAACCGGCGTGTCGTAAGCGATGGCGCGTACGGTTTCGCCCGGTGTCCAGACTTGCTTGGATTTGCCATTTTCATCGATTACGGTTTCGACGCTGCCGCCGAAGCCGATCGGATAAGCCACTTCCGGCCGCTCGAATTCCCACGGGTTGCCGAAATCCAGCCAGTGTTCGGTCTGCTCCTGCTGCCAGCCGTCAACGATGGCCTGGCGGAACAAGCCGTGCTCATAACGAATGCCGTAACCGTGGCCGGCGATGCCGAGGGTCGACATGCTTTCCATGAAGCATGCAGCCAGACGTCCGAGGCCGCCGTTACCCAGCGCCGCGTCGGGTTCGAGAATGCGGATGCGCTCCAGATCAACGCCCAGCTCAGTCAGCGCTTCGCGCGCCACATCGAGCAGGCCGAGGTTGCTCAGGCTGTCGTAGAGCAAGCGGCCGATGAGGAATTCCAGCGAGAGGTAGTAGACCCGCTTCTGGCCTTTGCGGTAGATCTGCCGGGTGTGATCCATCCAGTGCTCGACCATGTGATCGCGCGCCGCCAGAGCGATGGCTTCGAACCAGTCATGGTCGAAGGCGTGATCCGGGTCTTTGCCCACCGCGTAGGTGAGTTTGGTCAGGACGGCATCGCGGAATGCGGCCACCTCTGCTTCGCGAACTAGTGGTTCTTGAGTCATCGATAGGACCTCGAGCGAGCGGGGAATTGTCAGAGCCTAGACGGTCTGACCGGCAGTAGGGCATGTCGTTCGGCAGTATTTCCTGTATCTGCAAGTTGGCACGGCATTCCCTTGGCGGATGCCCTGATCAATGCAGGGGCCGTGCCGATTTGTCCGCCTCGGCGTGCGCACGATGAAAAAATCTGGCGAAAGGTTGTTCAAAAATCCACCAGTCCCGGTATGATCGCGCGCCCTGATACACACGCCTGGTAAAACCCGATGATGAAGCCCAACCTGATCGCCGCAGCCGAGATTGACCGTCTCGACACCTGGGCCAAATACACGGCACCGATGTGCGGCTCGTGCATGTCGAGCTGCTGCACGCTGCCGGTCGAGGTCAAGATCAAGGATCTGGTGCGTATCGGCGTGGTCGACGAGTTCGAACTGGGCGATCCGCCAAAGAACATCGCCAAGCGTCTGCAAAAGGACGGGCTGGTCGAGCGCTTCAACCAGAAGTCGGGAATCTTCACCCTGCAGCGCATGAGCAACAACGATTGCTACTACCTGGATCGTAAAAGCCGCTTGTGCACCATTTATGACAAGCGCCCGGACACTTGCCGCAACCACCCGAAGATCGGACCACGTCCAGGGTATTGCGCGTACAAGCCGAAGGAAGTGGTGCGTGAGCAGAATTTCAAGCCGATCGAGCGCTTTTGATATCTGCGCAAGGCTTTAGACCCAACCCCTCACCCCAGCCCTCTCCCAATGGGAGAGGGGGAAAGGGAGCAGATCTTCAAGCTTTTCAAAACCTGAGTTCGACACGAGCTTTCAGGTCGGTGTATTCCTTCAGAGCAACCCGGTCGGTCCCCTCTCCCTCCGGGAGAGGGTTAGGGTTAGGGTGAGGGGAAAAGCCTCACCAAATTCCCCCCAGACAAACAAAAACGCCCCCGGTCTCTCGACCGGGGGCGTTTTCGTTCAGCCTGAACTGATTACTCAGATCTTGGCTTTCTTCGCAGCGCGGGTACGCTCGCTTTCGTCCAGGATCTTCTTGCGAAGACGGATGGACTTAGGAGTGACTTCGCACAGCTCGTCTTCCTGGATGTATTCCAGAGCCTGTTCCAGAGTGAACTTCACTGGTGGAACCAGAGCGATGGTTTCGTCTTTACCCGAAGCACGCATGTTGTCGAGCTTCTTGCCTTTGGTTGGGTTGATACCCAGGTCGTTGTCGCGGCTGTTCTGGCCGACGATTTGACCGGTGTAGATCTCTTGACCGTGCTCAACGAACAGCTTGCCACGCGCCTGCAGAGTTTCCAGCGAGTAGGTCAGAGCCTTGCCGGTTTCAACCGAAACCAGAACGCCGTTCTGACGGCCGGACATGTGGCCCGACTTGACGGTGTCGTAGCGATCGAAGATCGAGGTCAGGATGCCAGCACCGTTGGTCAGGGTCAGGAACTGGTTACGGAAACCGATCAGACCACGAGCAGGGATGTTGTATTCCAGACGCACACGGCCTTTGCCATCCGGGACCATGTTGCTCAGGTCGCCTTTACGCAGACCCATCTCTTCCATGACCTTGCCCTGCGCTTCTTCAGGGATGTCGATGGTCACGTTTTCGAACGGTTCTTGTTTAACGCCGTTCACTTCACGAATGATCACTTCCGGACGGCCCAGGGCCAGCTCGAAGCCTTCGCGACGCATGGTTTCGATCAGTACCGAGAGGTGCAACTCACCACGGCCGGAAACCTTGAACTTGTCAGCGGTGTCGCCTTCTTCAACTTTCAGGGCAACGTTGTACAGCAGCTCTTTGTCCAGACGGTCCTTGATGTTACGGGACGTCACGAACTTGCCTTCTTTACCGCAGAATGGCGAGTCGTTGACCTGGAAGGTCATGGAAACGGTTGGCTCGTCAACGGTCAGAGGCTTCATCGCCTCGACAGTGTCCGGGTGGCACAGGGTGTCGGAGATGAACAGCGAGTCCATACCGCTGACGCAAACGATGTCGCCTGCGAAAGCTTCTTCAACGTCGATACGGTGCAGACCGTGGTGACCCATCAGCTTCAGGATACGACCGTTACGCTTCTTGCCATCAGCACCGATTGCGACAACCGGGGTGTTCGGCTTGACGCTACCACGAGCGATACGGCCAACGCCGATAACACCCAGGAAGCTGTTGTAGTCCAGTGCCGAGATTTGCATCTGGAACGGACCTTCACGGTCAACTTTTGGCGCTGGAACGTGATCGACAACCGCTTGGTACAGCGGGGTCATGTCTTCAGCCATGTCGGTGTGATCCAGACCGGCAATGCCGTTCAGGGCCGAGGCGTAAACAACCTGGAAGTCCAGTTGTTCTTCGGTAGCACCGAGGTTGTCGAACAGGTCGAAGATCTGATCCAGAACCCAGTCCGGACGCGCGCCTGGACGGTCAACCTTGTTGATGACCACGATTGGACGCAGGCCGGCTTCGAAAGCCTTTTTGGTCACGAAACGGGTTTGCGGCATAGGGCCGTCTTGAGCGTCAACCAGCAGCAGCACGGAGTCAACCATCGACATTACGCGCTCAACTTCGCCGCCGAAGTCGGCGTGGCCCGGGGTGTCCACGATGTTGATGTGGTAGCCGTTCCAGTTGATGGCGGTGTTTTTCGCCAGAATGGTAATACCGCGCTCTTTTTCCTGGTCGTTGGAGTCCATCACGCGCTCGTCGTTGAGCTCGTTGCGCTCCAGAGTGCCGGATTGACGCAAGAGTTTGTCTACCAGGGTGGTCTTACCATGGTCAACGTGAGCAATGATGGCGATGTTGCGTAGATTTTCGATCACTTGTGTATCTCGATCAGAGGATTCGGTTTGCTGACAAGTCTTGGCAGCGATTAGCAGTAGTGTCCGGCGTGGCCGTTACAGCTTGACGGCGGTGTCGGGGGGCCGGTGACGCAGGCCACAGGCAAACAGCCCCGGGCACTTAGCTCGGTCGATAAACGCGCACATTGGCATGCCCCTCACTGAGCAAATGGTGGGCATGCAGGCGACTCATCACGCCTTTGTCGCAATACAGCAGGTACTGGCGAGTAGGGTCCAGTTCCTTGAAACGTGCGTTCACTGCATAGAACGGCATCGTCTGTACCTCAATGCCGGCAAGCTCCAGCGGCTCGTCCTCAGCGGCATCCGGATGACGGATGTCGATGACGATCTGACCGGCCAGTGCTTCGCCGACTTCTTCGATTTGCAAATCCTGGCCCAATTCGTCGATCACCCGATCGATCGGCACCAGTCTGGCGTTCTCGAGCGCACGCTCAAGGACTGCCATGTCGAATTCTTTCTCTTCGTGCTCGACCCGATTGCGCTTGGCTGCGGTCTTCGGATTGACCGAAATGACGCCGCAGTACTCAGGCATGTGCCGGGCGAAATCGGCGGTGCCGATCTCGTTGGCCGTGTCGATGATGTCCTGCTTGTGCGCGACGATCAGCGGTCGCAAAACAAGCTTGTCAGTCACACAGTCGATCACCGACAGGTTCGGCAGCGTCTGACTGGAAACCTGAGAGATCGCCTCGCCGGTCACCAGCGCATCGATCTGCAACCGGTCGGCGATACTGGAAGCCGCGCGCAACATCATACGCTTCAAAACGACGCCCATATGACCGTTATCGACTTTGCCGAGAATTTCTCCCAGCACTTCTTCGAACGGCACACTGACAAATAACACGCGTTGCGAGCTGCCGTACTTCTTCCAGATGAAATGCGCGACTTCCATAACCCCCAATTCGTGGGCGCGACCGCCCAGATTGAAGAAGCAGAAGTGGCTCATCAGGCCGCGGCGCATGATCTGATACGCGGCAACCGTCGAGTCAAAGCCGCCGGACATCAATACCAGTGTCTGTTCCAGCGCACCGAGAGGGTAGCCGCCGATGCCATTGTGTTGGCTGTGGATCACAAACAACCGTTTGTCGCGAATTTCCATCCGGACTTCGATTTGCGGCGCTTTCAGGTCGATTCCGGCGGCGCCGCACTCACGGCGCAGCTTGCTGCCGACGTATTTTTCGACGTCCATCGAGCTGAAAGTGTGCTTGCCGGCACGTTTGCAACGCACCGAAAAAATCTTCCCGGCCAGCGCATCACCGTAGTGCTGTTTGCACTTCTCGGTGATGTCGTCGAAGTCACCCAGCGGGTACTCGTCGATCTGCAAAAAGTGCGCGATGCCCGGCATGCACGTCAGGCGCTCGCCCATCTCTTTCAGGGCCTTGGGGTCGCTGATGCGCGTTTCCAGCTCGAGATTGTCCCACACACCGTTCACCACCACGGCCGGGTCCAGGTCACGGAGCACGGTGCGGATATTCTTGGCCAACTGGCGGATGAATTTCGTCCGGACAGGTCGGCTTTTGATGGTGATCTCGGGGAAGACTTTTACGATTAATTTCATGAAAACAGCGCGCGCAGGGCCAGCCGAAAAAGGGGGGCGCGGATTATAGCGGAAATTGCTCAAGGTTTAACCAGTTAATGTGCAGAAGGTTTTGCGCGCACCAAAACGGGTCATTTCCGGCTAATGACGCTACATTAGAGGGCGGGTTTTTCTATATTTCGAAGCTTTGCACCTTTATAAGCGTGAATACGGGGCAAAAAACCCATGCTGGGGCACTGGCATGCAATTTGCTCCCTTGTGAGGCAGGTTGCCTTGGCAGAGTATTCGCGCCGGCATCACCACTATTAAGGGCATCCACTACCCGCCCTAATTCACCCGGAGGACACTATGTCGAAGTCGGTTCAACTCATCAAAGATCATGACGTCAAGTGGATTGATCTGCGCTTCACGGACACCAAAGGCACTCAGCACCACGTGACCATGCCGGCTCGCGATGCGCTGGAAGACGACTTCTTCGAAGTCGGCAAGATGTTCGACGGTTCCTCCATCGCGGGCTGGAAAGGCATCGAAGCCTCCGACATGATCCTGCTGCCGGACGACGATTCTGCCGTTCTCGACCCGTTCACCGAAGAGCCGACTCTGATCCTGGTCTGCGACATCATCGAACCTTCGACCATGCAAGGTTACGATCGCGACCCGCGCGCCATCGCGCACCGCGCCGAGGAATACCTGAAGACCACCGGTATCGGTGACACCGTTTTCTGCGGTCCTGAGCCAGAGTTCTTCATCTTCGACGAAGTGAAGTTCAAGTCCGACATCTCCGGTTCGATGTTCAAAATCTTCTCCGAGCAAGGCTCGTGGATGTCCGACCAGGACGTGGAAGGCGGCAACCGTGGCCACCGTCCAGGCGTGAAAGGCGGCTACTTCCCGGTTCCGCCGTTCGACCACGACCACGAAATCCGTACCTCGATGTGCAACGCACTGGAAGAGATGGGTCAGGTCGTTGAAGTTCACCACCACGAGGTGGCAACTGCCGGTCAGAACGAAATCGGTGTCAAGTTCAACACCCTGGTGAAGAAAGCTGACGAAGTTCAGACGCTGAAATACGTTGTGCACAACGTTGCCGACGCTTACGGCCGCACCGCGACCTTCATGCCGAAGCCGCTGTACGGCGACAATGGTTCGGGTATGCACGTACACATGTCCATCTCCAAAGATGGCAAGAACACCTTCGCTGGCGAAGGCTATGCCGGCCTGTCGGAAACCGCTCTGTACTTCATCGGCGGCATCATCAAGCACGGTAAAGCGCTGAACGGCTTCACCAACCCGGCTACCAACTCGTACAAGCGTCTGGTGCCAGGCTTCGAAGCTCCGGTAATGCTGGCCTACTCGGCGCGCAACCGTTCCGCTTCGATCCGTATTCCTTACGTCAACAGCCCTAAAGGCCGTCGTATCGAAGCACGTTTCCCGGATCCGGCTGCCAACCCGTACCTGGCTTTCGCAGCACTGCTGATGGCTGGCCTGGACGGCATCCAGAACAAGATCCACCCAGGCGATGCTGCCGACAAAAACCTGTACGACCTGCCGCCTGAAGAGGCGAAAGAGATCCCACAAGTTTGCGGCAGCCTGAAAGAAGCTCTGGAAGAGCTGGACAAGGGCCGTGCGTTCCTGACCAAGGGCGGCGTGTTCTCCGACGACTTCATCGATGCTTACATCGCGCTGAAAAGCGAAGAAGAAATCAAAGTCCGCACCTTCGTACACCCACTGGAATATGAGCTGTACTACAGCTGCTGATCCGGTAGCGCCGCGCTACGCGGCGTGACAAAAAAGAGGCCTCCTTCGGGAGGCCTTTTTTGTGCCTGCGCATCCATGGATAATCCGCCGCTCTCGCGCCCTGCCCGGCGCCTTGACGAAAGGATTCGTATGAAGTGGTTGTGGTTGTTCGCCCTGACGCTCGGCATTGGCTGCTCAACTGTCAGCGCCACCGAGTTTTATGCAAACAAGTCGCTGGCGCATCCGTTGATTCAGGGATTGCAGGAGAGTGCGGCGACGCTCGCGTTCATCAGGGAAGACGACAGGGTCAAAGGCTACTACTGCGTCTGCGACTCGCCGGTTGCAGAGCCGCATCTGCTCGATGATTTCGGCGCAGCGTCCATCGAGTCGGTGTTCCTGATGTCGCTCGACAGTGAGGATCCGACTCGCTTCGTGCTGTTCCGACAGAACGGGCTCTACAAGATTTACGCCTACAAGTACAACGACAACGACCGCCTCTACAGCCGCGTCGCGAACTTGCAGAGCGCTCTGGACCGGATCACCGCCGGGCAGAAACACCTCGACGCACTGACAGTCAAGAAGGCCCTGGGCCGGATCACCCCGCTCAACTACCGCTTCTATTACGAAGAAACCGGCGTGCCGGAGTTCGATCAGATCGACTTCAGCCAAGGAACGCTGGTGGGCTATTACGGCCAATATTACGACCCGCTGAGCGACCCGACGCCGGATGCTCAACCGTACTTCTTCAAGAAGACCTACCAGGAAAAAGACGGCCGGTTTCTCACCGTTACCTTCTGGCGCTGGCTCGACACCACCCGCGTCGAGGGCGACCGCACACTCTACAACTACACGGTCAGCCGCATCGCCTGGGAGACCGCGCCGGCGCAGTTCACAGGCAGTGAGGACGGCAAGTCGGTGTCGTTCTACGACGGCGAGATCGCTTCCCGTGGCACTTACCAGCACGGTGCGCGCATCGGAGAATGGTACTTTGCCAAAGAGAACAACTATTCGGAATCAGGCAGCTATGTAAATGGCGTGCGCGAGGGAAAATGGACCGAATTCCACGATGCGCAATACGCACAAGGTGACTACCGCAACGGTTTGCGCGAGGGTCGCTGGACGCTCGCCAACTACGATGAGATGGACTGGGTTGCTACCGGGTTCGAAACCTACAGCCATGGCAAGCTCAATGGACCGAGCGAGCGGACTGTTGGCGGCGTCACCGAACGCGGCAACTACCGCGACGGAGAGCGCGAAGGCCACTGGGTTACCGAGAAGGCAGCCAGCAGCGCCCAGTGATCAAGCCTAAATGGCACAGTAGCAATGCCTCGCACCCTTAAGACCGGCGACGAACCAGTGGAGCTGATTGTGTTCTATGCTGGCGGCCAGGACATTCCACTGTTCGAGTAGTCTTCGCGGCCCACAGGGAGAATGAATGCGGCTATTTCCATGCTTGTTGCTCCTGGCCGTCACATGCCCTGTGAGCGCGCAGATTTACAAGTACACCGACGCCAGCGGCAACACGGTCTACAGCGATCATGCGCCCGACGGCGTGCAGGCGCAGGCGGTGGAGTTGCCGCCGCTCAATCGCGTCGAGCCGCAGGCGCCGAGCACTTCGGCGCCAACGCCGGTATCGGATACCCGCGAACAGCCGCACAAAACCTACGAGATTCTGGAACTGGGAGGCTTGCCCACCGAGGAAGCCCTGCGCGCCAACAACGGCACCTTTACCGTCAACGTGCTGATCAAGCCGCGCCTGCAACCGCCGCATAAATTGCGCCTGCTTCTGGATGATCAGCCGTACGGCCAACCGAGCAACGTGCCGATCCTGCAACTGGTGAATGTCGACCGTGGCGAGCATCGGCTGGCGGTGCAGGTGATCGACGGTGAAGCGATCATCCAGCAAAGCCCCGCAGCGGTGTTTACCGTGCACAGAGTGCACAAGCCATGAAGCGCTGGGGCATCGGGGTTCTGTTGGGGCTGATCGCGCTGTCAGCGTCGGCCGAGGTGTTTACCTACATTGATGCGCAGGGTAACCGGGTGTTTACCGACCAGCCGACCCACGGCAAAGCCAAGCGTGTGCCGCTGCCAACCAGCAACCGCATGTCGGCCAACCCCACCGCCGCCCTGCCGATCACCAGCGCAAAACAAACGCCCGAATTACCGCTGTTCCGTTACGACATGCTGCGTCTGCTGATCCCGGAACCTGATGCAACCATCCGCAGCAGTGCCGGCGAGTTGATCGTCAGCGTCACCAGCGAACCCGGCCTGCAAGCCGGGCACCGCTACCGTTTGCTGCTCGACGGTCAGGCAATCGGCGAACCCGGCCTCAGCCCGGTTTTCCCACTGAGCAACATCGACCGGGGCAGCCACAACCTGTCGGTGGAAATCCTCGACGCCCAAGAGCGGACGGTCGAAAAAACCGCCAATCAGCCGTTCCACATGCTGCGCATCTCGCTGACGCAGAAACGCCAGGTCAAACCTTGCGTCGCTGACGACTACGGCGTGCGCCCGGAATGCCCGCTGAAAGACAAACCCGCAGAACCGAAAAACCCCTTCCTGCGTTTCTTCTAACGTTGTTCAGCTTTGCGCACTATATTGGTGCACAAGGCTGCACCGTACTCACATTGCAGCCCATTTTGGTTCGAAACTACCCGTTGGAGCTGGCCACCTGCCACGCAAACGAGCGTCAAACGCCCGTTTCAGTGGTCGAGCGCTTCTTTTCGGAGCCTTGGTTTGGTTTTTGCATTTTCCGTTTACCGACGCTTGTTTCCTGCGCACCCTCCGCTCCAAAAGAGGTCCTGATGACCATAAGCGACGCACTACACCGTTTGCTGCTCGACAACCTGACCACCGCCACCATCCTGCTCGATGCCGAACTGCGCCTCGAGTACATGAACCCGGCGGCGGAGATGCTGCTGGCCATCAGCGGTCAGCGCAGCCATGGCCAGTTCATCAGCGAGCTGTTCACTGAATCCACCGAGGCGCTCAACTCGCTCCGCCAGGCCGTGGAACAGGCGCACCCGTTCACCAAACGCGAAGCGATGCTCACCGCCCTGACCGGCCAGACCCTGACCGTGGATTACGCGGTGACGCCAATCCTCAGCAACGGCGCGACGCTGCTGCTGCTCGAAGTGCATCCGCGTGACCGCCTGCTGCGGATCACCAAGGAAGAGGCGCAGTTGTCGAAGCAGGAAACCAGCAAGATGCTGGTGCGCGGCCTCGCCCACGAAATCAAGAATCCACTCGGCGGCATCCGTGGCGCCGCGCAATTACTGGCCCGGCAACTACCGGAGGACAGCCTGCGTGATTACACCAACGTGATCATCGAGGAGGCTGACCGCCTGCGCAATCTGGTCGACCGCATGCTCGGTTCGAACAAGCTGCCCTCGCTGGCGCTGTGCAACGTACATGAAGTATTGGAGCGCGTTTGCCATCTGGTCGAGGCCGAGAGTCAGGGCTGCATCACCTTGGTGCGCGATTACGATCCGAGCATTCCCGACGTGTTGATCGACCGCGAGCAGATGATTCAGGCGGTGTTGAACATCGTGCGTAACGCGATGCAGGCCATCAGCAGCCAGAACGAGCTGCGCCTGGGTCGCATCAGCCTGCGCTCACGCGCCATGCGCCAGTTCACCATTGGCCATATCCGCCATCGTCTGGTGACCAAAATCGAGATCATCGACAACGGGCCGGGCATTCCGCCGGAACTGCAGGAAACCATTTTCTTTCCCATGGTCAGCGGCCGTCCGGACGGTACCGGGCTAGGCCTGGCCATTACCCAGAACATCATCAGTCAGCACCAGGGCCTGATCGAGTGTGAAAGCCATCCAGGCCACACCACCTTCTCGATCTTTCTGCCACTGGAACAAGGAGCCACATCGACATGAGCCGTAGTGAAACCGTGTGGATCGTCGATGACGACCGATCAATCCGTTGGGTGCTGGAAAAAGCCCTGCAACAAGAAGGCATGACCACCCAGAGCTTCGACAGCGCCGATGGCGTGATGAGCCGTCTCGCGCGCCAGCAACCGGACGTGATCATCTCCGACATCCGCATGCCGGGCGCCAGTGGCCTCGATCTGCTGGCGCGGATTCGCGAGCAGCACCCACGGTTGCCGGTCATCATCATGACCGCTCACTCGGATCTGGACAGCGCGGTCGCCTCCTATCAGGGCGGTGCGTTCGAGTACCTGCCAAAACCGTTCGACGTTGATGAAGCGGTATCGCTGGTCAAGCGCGCCAATCAACACGCGCAAGAACAGCAAGGCCTGGAAGTGGTGCCAGCCCTGACCCGTACCCCGGAAATCATCGGCGAAGCGCCGGCAATGCAGGAAGTGTTTCGCGCCATCGGTCGCTTGAGTCACTCCAACATCACCGTGCTGATCAACGGCGAATCCGGCACCGGTAAAGAACTGGTGGCTCACGCCCTGCACCGCCACAGCCCGCGTGCGGCCTCGCCTTTTATCGCGCTGAACATGGCGGCGATTCCGAAAGATCTGATGGAATCCGAGCTGTTCGGCCATGAGAAAGGCGCGTTTACCGGCGCGGCAAACCTGCGTCGCGGTCGCTTTGAACAGGCGGATGGCGGCACGCTGTTTCTCGATGAAATCGGCGACATGCCGGCGGATACTCAGACGCGCTTGCTACGGGTTTTGGCCGATGGCGAGTTTTATCGGGTGGGCGGGCATGTGCCGGTCAAGGTCGATGTGCGCATCATCGCCGCGACGCACCAGAATCTGGAAACCCTGGTACACGCCGGGAAATTCCGTGAGGACTTGTTCCATCGCCTCAACGTGATCCGTATCCACATCCCGCGCCTGTCGGATCGTCGTGAAGACATCCCGACCCTGGCCAGGCACTTCCTCAGCCGCGCCGCACAAGAACTCGCGGTGGAACCGAAGCTGCTGAAAAGCGAGACCGAGGAATACCTGAAAAACCTGCCCTGGCCGGGCAACGTGCGTCAGTTGGAGAACACCTGCCGCTGGATCACCGTGATGGCCTCCGGTCGCGAGGTACACGTCAGCGACCTGCCGCCGGAACTGCTGAACCTGCCGCAGGATTCGGCACCGGTGACCAACTGGGAGCAAGCATTGCGTCAGTGGGCTGATCAGGCTTTGGCGCGCGGGCAATCGAGCCTGCTCGACAGCGCGGTGCCGGCGTTTGAGCGGATCATGATCGAGACGGCGCTGAAGCATACAGCCGGGCGTCGGCGGGATGCGGCGGTGTTGCTGGGTTGGGGACGCAATACTCTGACGCGCAAGATCAAGGAATTGGGGATGAAGGTTGATGGTGGGGATGATGATGAGGGGGAAGAGGGTTAATCAGCCTTCAACCGACTCGCTCGCGATGTAGTAAGGGCCAGCGTGCACCATCGCAATGCGTTCTGACCCGCAATTGCGCACGGCACCCCTTGTTATTTCTGCAATTGGCCCGCAAAAAAACCGACGTAAAACACACGAAAGCCCCGAATCCCGGGGCTTTCGCATTTCAATCGAGCCATTTTGTTTCGCCATATTAAAACCTGGCACGCCCCCTGCAATAACTCAATCAGGTGATTCGATTCACCAACCGTTTCGGGGGCCTTGGTACAGGCAGGCCGGGGATTCCCCTCTTTACACCGGACTCAACGAGTCCACCCTTTTGGGGCCCTTGATACAGGCAGGTCAGGGGTTCCTTCTTTACACCGGCTCAGCCCGCATTGCGATGAGCCCGCCCGTTTTGGGAACCTTGGTACAGGCAGGCCGGGGATTCCCTCTTTTATTTATCGCGCAGACGGATCTCCAGCCGCCAGCGGTCGTCGAGCTGTTTGCCGACCCACTCGCCTTGCAGCGGCCGCGCGGCCACCAGCGTCAGCAACAAGCCCTTGTCACTCAATCGCGTCCGCCAGTTCACGTCCTTGCCGTCGAGCTTGAGCTGGCCTTTCTGCGCCTTGCCCTCCGCTTCGAACAACAACGCCACGCTGCCGTCGACGATCTCGCCGTGCAGCTTCGGTTCGTTGTTGAACCACACCAGCAAGCCACCATCGACCACTTCGACCTGTTGCAATACGCTCGGGTCAGGCGTGGTCAACCGGCCGATCATCAGCCCGACCATCACACCAACGATTGCCAGCGAAGCGATCACGCGCGGGAATAGTTTCGAACGCCGATCGGTTGGCGGCGTAGAATGCGCGTCATCTTTACCTGCGGAGCCGTGCATGTTTCACGTCATCCTTTTTCAACCAGAAATTCCGCCGAATACCGGCAACGTTATCAGGCTGTGCGCCAACAGCGGCTGCCACCTGCATTTGATCGAACCGCTGGGCTTCGACATGGACGACAAACGTCTGCGTCGCGCCGGCCTCGATTACCACGAGTATGCCACTCTCAAACGTCATGCCGATCTTGCCAGTTGCCTGGAAAGCCTCGGCCATCCACGGCTGTTCGCGTTCACCACCAAGGGCTCGCGGCCGTTTCATGATGCGGCGTTCGTGCCGGGCGATGCGTTTATCTTCGGCCCGGAAAGCCGTGGCTTGCCGCCGGAAGTGCTCGACGCCCTGCCGTCCGAACAGCGCCTGCGCCTGCCGATGCGTGAAGGCTGCCGCAGCTTGAATCTGTCGAACACCGTCGCCGTGGCCGTGTACGAAGCGTGGCGGCAGAACGACTTCAAATAATTTTCGCCTGACACAAACAATCGCGGGCAAGCCCGCTCCCACAGGTTTTGCACAATCCTGTGGGAGCGGGCTTGCCCGCGATTTTCAGCAGCGCCGTTTATTGAACGGTTGGCGTCTCGCCGCTTTCCTGCATGCGCTGCAGTTCTTGCGCGTACAGAGCGTCGAAGTTCACCGGAGCCAGCATCAGCGCCGGGAACGAGCCACGGGTGACCAGGCTGTCCAGCGTCTCGCGAGCATACGGGAACAGGATGTTCGGGCAGAACGCGCCCAGGGTGTGGCTCATCGAAGCCGCATCGAGGTTCTTGATCAGGAAGATACCGGCCTGTTGCACTTCAGCAATGAAGGCCACTTCTTCACCGTTTTTAACGGTAACCGACAGGGTCAGCACGACTTCGTAGAAATCGCCTTCCAGTTGCTTCTGGCGGGTATTCAGATCCAGACCGACCTGCGGGTCCCACTGCTGGCGGAAGATCGCCGGGCTTTTCGGGGCTTCGAAGGACAAGTCACGTACGTAGATGCGCTGCAAGGAGAATTGCGGTGCGGTTTCTTCTTCGCTGGCTGCAGTGTTCTGTTGGTCAGTCATCTCAGATCCTTTCTGATCTTGGGTCTTTTAGGGTTCTTGGTGTGCGGTCGAGTGTGCAGGTCAAGCCTTGAGCAGCGCGTCGAGCTTGCCTGCGCGCTCAAGGGCGAACAAGTCATCACAGCCGCCAACGTGCTTGTCGCCGATCCAGATCTGCGGCACAGAGGTGCGCCCGGCCTTCTGGGCCATGGCGGCACGCACCTGCGGCTTGCCATCGACCTTGATCTCTTCGAAGGCCACGCCTTTGTTCACGAGCAGATGCTTGGCTCGCGAGCAGTAAGGGCAGTAATCGCTGGAGTAGACGATGACTTGAGTCATTTCACTTCACCAGCGGCAGGTTGTCGCCTTTCCAGCTGGAGATCCCGCCGGACAGCTTGCCGGCGGTGAAGCCGGATTTCATCAGCTCGCGGGCGTGGGTGCCAGCGGTCTGGCCCAGGGCGTCGACCAGAATAATGGTCTTGGCCTTGTGCTTTTCCAGCTCAGCGACACGCGCGGCCAGTTTGTCTTGAGGAATATTGATCGCGCCAACGATGTGGCCAGCGGCGAAATCCTTGTTCGAACGGATGTCCACCACAATGCCTGCGTCCTTGTTGACCAGTGCGGTCAGTTCGCCGGTGCTCAGGCTTTTACCGCCGCCCTGCATCGTGTGCGCCAGCAGCAGTGCCAGCAGTACGACGAAGATACCGACAAGAATGTAGTGGTTAGTGGCAAATTCAATCAGGTGAGCAACCATCGAAGGAGGTTCCAGGGCGTTAAAATGTCGGCCAGTATACACAGCCACTATGGTCGGCCAAACCCCGTCCGGCGGTGACGCGGTCGGAACTTCGCTTTAAACTCCAACTCCCTTTTCCATCGCCCTCTTTTTAACTCAGCCACGAGTGGATTCCATGACTACCACGCCTAAACCTTTGGTCCTGATCATCCTCGACGGCTTCGGTCACAGCGACAGCCCTGAATCCAACGCCGTATTTGCAGCGAAGAAGCCTGTGCTGGATCGCCTGACGGCCAATCAGCCGAACGGCTTGATCTCAGGCAGTGGCATGGACGTCGGCCTGCCGGACGGCCAGATGGGCAACTCGGAAGTTGGCCACATGAACCTTGGCGCCGGGCGCGTGGTGTATCAGGACTTCACCCGCGTGACCAAATCGATCCGCGACGGCGAGTTCTTCGAGAACCCGACCATTTGCGCCGCTGTGGATAA
Source organism: Pseudomonas sp. P4795 (assembly GCF_048822895.1). Lineage (NCBI taxonomy): Bacteria > Pseudomonadati > Pseudomonadota > Gammaproteobacteria > Pseudomonadales > Pseudomonadaceae > Pseudomonas > Pseudomonas sp. P4795. The sequence goes on from NZ_JBMFBT010000005.1 coordinate 417,353, forward strand.
AGCCGTGGCCGCCGGCAAAGCCGTGCACTTCATGGGCCTGCTGTCGGACGGCGGCGTGCACAGCCACCAGGATCATCTGGTCGCCATGGCTGAGCTGGCGTTCAAGCGCGGTGCTGAAAAAATCTACCTGCACGCCTTCCTCGACGGTCGCGACACCCCGCCGAAAAGCGCGCAGTCGTCGATCGAACTGCTCGACGCGACCTTCCAGGCACTCGGCAAGGGCCGCATCGCCAGCATCGTCGGGCGTTATTTCGCCATGGATCGCGATAACCGCTGGGATCGCGTCTCCCAGGCCTACAACCTGATCGTCGATGGCAACGGCGAATTCAACGCCGCCACCGCTCAGGAAGGTCTGGAAGCGGCTTACGCCCGTGGCGAGAGCGACGAGTTCGTCAAAGCCACCAGCATCGGTGAGCCAGTCAAGGTCGAAGACGGCGACGCCGTGGTGTTCATGAACTTCCGCGCCGACCGTGCCCGCGAGCTGACTCGCGTATTCGTCGAAGACGATTTCAACGAGTTCCAACGCGCGCGCCAGCCAAAACTGGCCGGTTTCGTCATGCTTACCCAATACGCCGCCAGCATTCCTGCGCCTTCGGCCTTCGCCGCCGGCAGCCTGGAAAACGTGCTCGGCGACTATCTGGCGAAAAACGGCAAAACCCAGCTGCGCATCGCCGAAACCGAAAAATATGCTCACGTGACCTTCTTCTTCTCCGGTGGCCGTGAAGAACCGTTCCCGGGTGAAGAACGCATTCTGATCCCGTCGCCAAAAGTCGCTACTTATGACTTGCAGCCGGAAATGAGCGCGCCTGAAGTCACCGACCGTATCGTCGATGCCATCGAGCATCAGCGTTACGACGTGATCGTGGTCAACTACGCCAACGGCGACATGGTCGGCCACAGCGGCGTGTTTGACGCTGCGGTGAAGGCTGTTGAATGCCTGGACCTGTGCGTTGGCCGTATCGTCGAGGCGCTGGAAAAGGTCGGCGGCGAAGCGCTGATCACCGCCGACCACGGCAACGTCGAGCAAATGGCCGATGAATCCACCGGTCAAGCGCACACCGCACACACCACCGAGCCGGTGCCGTTCATCTATGTCGGCAAGCGTGACTTGAAAGTACGTGAAGGCGGCGTGCTGGCAGACGTGGCGCCGACCATGCTCAAGCTGCTGGGCATGGAAAAGCCGGCGGAAATGACTGGCACCTCGATTCTGGTGTAATTGAACAGCCGCAACACCGCGAAACCCTGTGGGAGCTGGCTTGCCAGCGATAGCAATCTGACAGCCAACATCTATGTTGAATGTGCAGACACCATCGCTGGCAAGCCAGCTCCCACAGTGGTTTATAGAGTTTTCAAAATGGAATTTGACCTGTCACCTGCCCCAGTTATCACACAACCCCAATTGGGCGTTTTTTTTGCCGCGTCGGGCGGGCATACTAGGCCGTCTCTTACCCTGGTGCCGCCCGCCTCTATGCTTCGCCTCCTGATCGCCCTTGCTCTGACATGCCTGCTCCAACCGGCCTTCGCTGACGAGCGCGCGCAAACCCAACAACAGTTGGACGCCACGCGTCAGGACATCGCCGAGCTGAAAAAACTGCTGGGCAAGCTCCAGGAAGAAAAATCCGGGGTGCAGAAAGACCTCAAGGGCACCGAAACCGAGATGGGCAAGCTCGAGAAACAGGTCGATGCCCTGCAAAAAGAGCTGAAGAAAAGCGAATCCGAGCTGCAGCGACTCGATGCGGAGAAAAAAAAACTCCAGAGCGCGCGCACTGAACAGCAACGACTGATCGCCATCCAGGCCCGTGCGGCCTATCAGAACGGCCGGCAGGAATACCTCAAGCTGCTGCTCAACCAGCAGAACCCCGAGAAATTCGCCCGCACCCTGACCTATTACGACTACCTGAGCCAGGCTCGCCTGGAGCAGTTGAAAAACTTCAATGAAACCCTGCGCCAACTGGCCAATGTCGAAAAAGACATCGGCTTGCAGCAAGCGCAGTTGCTGTCACAGAAAAGCGACCTCGACACCCAGCGCGACGCACTCGACAAGGTGCGCAAAGAGCGCCAGCAAGTGCTGGCCAAGCTCAACGACGACGTGAAGGCCCGCGATCAGAAACTCGCCGCCCGCGAGCAGGATCAGGCAGACCTGTCTAAAGTCCTTAAAACCATTGAGGAAACCCTGGCTCGCCAGGCTCGTGAGGCAGAAGAAGCGCGGCAGAAAGCGCTCATTGCCCAGCAGGAAGCCGAAAAAAAGCGTTTACGTGAGGCCCAGGCTGAGGCGGACGCCAAATCCGACACCAGCGACGCCCCACGCAAACCCGCCAGACCGACACCCGGCGCACTGGTTTCCAGCAGCGGCGAGACCTTCGGTGGCGCATTTTCGGCAACTCGGGGAAAACTTCCCTGGCCGGTTGATGGTCGACTGCTGGCACGCTTCGGCGAAACCCGTGGCGACGATGTGCGCACCAAATGGGACGGCGTGATGATCAGCGCCTCCGCCGGCAGTCAGGTGCATGCCGTACACGGCGGGCGCGTGGTGTTTGCCGATTGGCTGCGTGGCGCCGGCTTGCTGGTGATCCTCGACCACGGCAACGGGTTTCTAAGTCTTTATGGTCACAACCAGACGCTGCTCAAGTCGGCCGGTGACGTAGTAAAAGCCGGTGAGTCCATCTCCACTGTCGGCAACAGCGGCGGACAGGACACACCAGCACTGTATTTCGCAATTCGTCAGCAGGGTCACCCGAGTGATCCGGCGCAATGGTGTCGTGCGCAAGGATAAGCGCACCATCTAATTCAGGAGTTCGTTCGACATGCTGCATTTGTCCCGCCTTACCTCGCTGGCCCTGACGATCGCTCTGGTGATCGGCGCGCCTCTGGCGTTTGCCGCTCAACCGGCTCCGGCCGTCGCTCCGGCAGGCACGGCCGCGACCTCCAAGGCGCCATTGCCGCTGGAAGAGTTGCGCACCTTTGCCGAGGTCATGGACCGGATCAAGGCTGCGTATGTCGAGCCGGTAGACGACAAGACCCTGCTGGAAAACGCCATCAAGGGCATGCTCAGCAACCTCGATCCGCATTCGGCCTACCTCGGCCCGGAAGACTTCGCTGAATTGCAGGAAAGCACCAGCGGCGAATTCGGCGGTCTGGGCATCGAAGTCGGCGCTGAAGACGGCTTTATCAAAGTCGTGTCGCCAATCGACGACACGCCGGCGTCGAAGGCCGGGATTCAGGCCGGCGACTTCATCGTCAAGATCAACGGCGCGCCAACCCGCGGCCAGACCATGACCGAAGCCGTGGACAAGATGCGCGGCAAGATCGGCCAGAAGATCACCCTGACCCTGGTTCGCGACGGCGGCACGCCATTCGACGTGACCCTGGCGCGCGCAGTGATTCAAGTGAAGAGCGTCAAGGCGCAACTCCTGGAGTCGGGCTACGGCCTGATCCGCATCACTCAGTTCCAGGTCAAGACCGGCGAAGAAGTTTCCAAGGCCCTGGCCAAGCTGCGCAAGGACAACGGCAAAAAGCTCAAAGGCGTGATCCTCGATCTGCGCAATAACCCGGGCGGCGTGCTGCAAGCAGCGGTGGAAGTGGTCGACCACTTCATCACCAAAGGCCTGATCGTCTACACCAAGGGCCGGATCGCCAACTCCGAACTGCGCTTCTCCGCCACCGGCAAAGACGAAAGCGAAGCGGTGCCGATGGTTGTGCTGATCAACGGTGGCAGCGCCTCGGCCTCGGAAATCGTCGCCGGTGCCTTGCAGGATCAGAAACGCGCCGTAGTGATGGGTACCACCAGTTTCGGCAAAGGCTCGGTACAAACCGTGCTGCCGCTGAACAACGACCGCGCGCTGAAGATCACCACCGCGTTGTACTTCACGCCGAACGGCCGCTCGATTCAGGCCCAGGGCATCGTGCCGGACATCGAAGTGCGCAAGGCCAAGATCACCAGCGAGCAGGACGGCGAATACTTCAAGGAAGCCGATCTGCAAGGTCACCTCGGCAATGGCAACGGCGGCGCGGACAAACCGACCGGTTCCGGCGCCAAGCCGAAGGCCATGCCGCAGGATGACGATTACCAGTTGGCTCAGGCCCTGAGCCTGCTCAAAGGCTTGAGCATCACCTCCGGCCGTTGAGGATGGGTCTGCGCTTCACGCTCGCCCTGTTGTGCCTGCTGACAGGTTTTGCTCACGCAGAACCTGTCGGCTCCAAGCCTCACAAGGTCTACCTGAGCCTGATCATTGATGATCTGGGGCAAAGCCTGCCCCGCGATCGTCGCGTGCTCGCCCTGCCCGGCCCGGTGACGGCGGCGATCATGCCTGACACCCCGCACGCCACTGAGTTTGCCCGCGAGGCCCATCGCGCCGGCAAGATCGTGATTCTGCACATGCCCATGGATCCGGCCACCGGCCCGTTCGCCTGGCACCCTGAATTGCCTATCGAAGAACTGCAAAAACGCCTCGACGCCGCATTCAAAATGGTCCCGTACACCGCTGGCATCAACAACCATATGGGCAGTCGCATGACTGCGCAGCCGGTGGCCATGGCCTGGTTGATGGCTGAGTTGCAGCGTCGCCACAAGTTTTTTGTCGACAGCCGCACCAGCGCCCAGACCGTTGCAGCGCAGCAGGCGCAGAAGATCGATCTGGCGAGCGTTTCGCGCGACGTGTTTCTCGATGACGAGCGCACCGAAGCGGCAATTTTCAATCAGTTGCAGACCGCGATCAGCCTCGCTCGCAAGCAGGGATCGGCGGTGATGATAGGTCATCCGTATCCGCAGACTCTGGCGGTGCTGGAGCGCGAACTGCCAAAGTTGAAAGCGCAAGGCATCGAGTGGATCGACATCAAACAGATGATCAGCGTGCGCAGCAATCGCGCCACGGCTGCGCATGGCAAAGACGGAACCTATCGGTAACAAACCGACACACGCCTATAAATAGTTACCGCCCCACGCCTCAGGTAATTCCAGATATTGAGACCTGCAACAGGTCGCGACCGTGAGTCGCTTTCACTATCAGGAATGACCATGAACAATGAGAACACGCAAACAACGGCCGACAGGCCAATGCAGTCGATCACGGTTGATAACCTGCTGATCAACTTCACGACCGAGTTCCAGCGGGTCTGGACCTGCAACAGTTCCACTGCAAAACCTTGCGCCTTCTGGCGCCCGACCCCCGCCCCTGATTTGCTGCCGGGGTACTTCCCGCTTGGCGACGTCGCCATCTCCGGCGACGGCAATATCAATGGCGGCAGGATCGTGGCGGTTGTCTGCGAGGGACCGGCGGCGAGCGCCGATGCACAGCGGGGCAAAGCACTCAGTCCGCCCGAGGACTTTGAGCAGGTCTGGAGCGATACAGGCTCGAATCCCGCCGGTGGTACGTTGTGGCTACCACTGGCTCAGGAAGGTTATGTAGCACTGGGTCTGGTGTGCTCCATCAACGACGAAAAGCCTTCATTGAATGCAGTCCGCTGCGTGCGTGAAGACCTCGTAACCGCGGCCAGCGTTGGCGCTTTGATCTGGGATGACCAAGGCAGTCGCGCTAATCAGGGTTTCAGCGTCTGGAGCGTAGATCCTCCGCTTGCCGAGGCAGGCGAGATCAACTTCGCGCCAGGAACTTTCGTCAGCTCCAATAACCACGACCGACCAGTCACCGATGTCGAAGTGTATTCACTGCGAATGCAGATCCCGGTAGAGATCAATCCGGGGCCGGAACTTCCGATACTGTCTGGCTTTGCAGCGCCCGAAGCGCATGAACCGACGCAGCCGACTCAAGTAGCCAAACTGCCCTGGTTCGCGGTCGAAGACCACGGTCAGCCGCCCGCACAACGCCTGCGAGAATCGCCGTATTACTATCTGCAAAGGACGGATCGTTATGTGCTCATCGGCTCGAGCCATAACCAGGGGGACAAAAACAGCCTGGTCACATGGACCTTGCGCCGAGTGAAGAGTCGCCGGGACATGCGGTTGTTCACGCGCATCAGCGCTGTGCAGATCCCGAATGCATGGCCACTCCCGGGGTCGGACGTTGAACGACCGATAAAATTCTCGGCCAAATTGAGCGAAGAATTCACCCACACCCAAACTTCAATCAGTGGATGGACAACTCCGGACATCGGGGCAGTTGCCGCCAACGTCGCAAAAAACACGATGATGGCGCTGTATCAGCTGCAAAGTAACTACGACTTGTGGCGGGAAAACCGTACAGAAACAGCTATCAACTTCATGTACTCCGATAGCAAGAGCCTGTGCTGGCTGCAATATCCACCTGAAGACGCGACTGAGGGCCTGGCGACGCCGACGCCTGTGGCAGAGCTGCCTCAGTTGCCCGAACTGCCAGAAGTGCCAGAAGTGCCCGAGCTATCGGAGGTGCCGGATATTACAAATACCGCGCCATGATGTCGTCGACCACGCCTTCCTTGCGCAGTTGATCAAGCGCAGCCTGTAGCTTGGCGACCACCTCGTCCGGCACGTCTTTATTCAGCGCCAGATAGAGTTCGGCGCTGTTGAAGCGCAGCACGGTTTTCAGCCCGGTGACTCCGTCCTGGCGCGCCAGATAGCGCCCGGCCGGGTCGCCGGTAGCCCACAGGTCAATCTGGCCATTGATGAGTTTTTTCGCGTTGTCCTGATCGCGCAAAACGACGACGGGCTTGAGACCCTGCTTGCTCAGGGTCTCGGCAATCGCGTCGCCCTTGTACGCGCCGATCTTGTACTTGCGCGCATCATTGAGGGTTTCGAGGGTGATTTTGCTGTCGGGTTTGGCCAGCAGGATCCAGTCATCCGGGCCGATCGGGCCAACCCATTTGAAGAGCTTTTCGCGATCCGGCAGCCGTGCCATGACGAATGCGCCGTAGCCGGGATTTTCCAGGGCGAGTTTGTAGACACGCTCCCATGGGAATCGCAGGGTCAGGCTGTAAGTGAGTTCGGCGCGCTTGAACATCTCGCGGACGATGTCCGTGGCGATGCCATTGATGTTCTCGTCCTGAGCGAAATTCTTGCCGTTCTTCGCCATGTTGTATGGCGGGAAGTTTTCGGTGAGGAGCACCAGATCGGTGTCGGGACTGTCCCCGGCATGGGCCGTGTTGAGCAACAACACAGAAGCACTGACGAGGGCGAGAAGCAGGCGTTTGATCATGTCGGGCTACCGAAATCCATGGCGTGCCCAAGAGTGCCTTGGGTACGCCATGCTGTCCACTGGCCTGTACGGAATGTTTAGCGCATCACGATGCCGCGATGGGCCATGTACGCCTTGGCTTCCTGCACGGTGTATTCGCCGAAGTGGAAGATACTTGCCGCCAACACTGCGCTGGCGTGGCCTTCAATGATGCCGTCGGCCAGATGCTGCAAGTTGCCGACACCGCCGGAGGCGATCACCGGGATGCCCAGCGCATCACTGATCGCGCGGGTTACGCCGAGGTCGAAACCGTTTTTCATGCCGTCCTGATCCATGCTGGTCAGCAGGATCTCACCGGCACCGAGGCCTTCCATTTTCTTCGCCCACTCGACCGCATCGAGCCCGGTCGGCTTGCGCCCGCCGTGGGTGAAGATTTCCCAGCGCGGGGTTTCGCCCGGCAGTGAAACCTTCTTCGCGTCGATGGCGACGACAATGCATTGCGAGCCGAAATGCTGCGCCGCTTCGCCGACGAATTCCGGGTTGAATACGGCGGCGGTGTTGATCGAAACCTTGTCCGCGCCGGCATTCAGCAGGTTGCGGATATCCTGCACGGTGCGTACGCCGCCGCCGACAGTCAGCGGAATGAACACCTGACTGGCCATGCGTTCGACGGTATGCAGCGTGGTATCGCGGCCATCGACGCTGGCGGTGATGTCGAGAAAGGTAATCTCGTCAGCACCCTGCTCGTCATAACGACGGGCGATTTCCACCGGGTCACCGGCATCGCGGATGTTCTCGAACTTCACACCCTTGACGACCCGGCCGTTGTCCACGTCCAGGCAAGGGATGATGCGTTTGGCCAGCGCCATGGTCAGTCCTCAGCCTTGGTATGAATCGCAGAAAGCTTGCGCTTCAGCGACGTCGAGGGTGCCTTCGTAGATCGCCCGGCCGGTAATTGCGCCGATGATGCCTGGCGCACGGGCGTCGAGCAGCGACTTGATGTCACCGAGGTTGTGAATACCGCCGGAAGCGATCACCGGGATCTTTGTTGCGGCAGCCAGCGCGGCGGTGAACGGTACGTTGCAGCCCTGCATCATGCCGTCTTTGGCGATGTCGGTATAAACGATCGAGGACACGCCGTCGGCTTCGAACTGCTTGGCCAGATCGATAACCTGCACGGTGCTGATTTCAGCCCAGCCATCGGTGGCGACAAAACCGTCCTTGGCGTCGAGGCCGACGATGATCTTGCCCGGGAATGCGCGGCAGGCTTCAGCGACGAACGCCGGATCTTTCACGGCTTTGGTGCCGATGATCACGTAGCTCACGCCAGCCTTGACGTAGTGCTCGATGGTTTCCAGCGAGCGGATGCCGCCACCGATCTGGATCGGCAGGTTCGGGTAGCGCTTGGCGATGGCAGTAACCACTTCACCGTTGACCGGCTGACCTTCGAAGGCGCCGTTCAGATCGACCAGATGCAGACGACGGCAACCGCCCTCCACCCACTTGGCAGCCATGCTCACCGGGTCATCGGAGAACACTGTGGAATCTTCCATGCGGCCCTGGCGCAGACGTACGCAGGCACCGTCTTTGAGATCGATAGCGGGAATAATCAGCATCTGGCAAACCTTCAAATTTGAATGTTCAGCTTGGCTCGGAAATCAGTTTTTCTCGAGCGCCCACAGGTCGCTTTCGATGCTCTCAAACCGCTCCTTGAGGTGGGTCTGCACATCGAAAATCGCCCTGTTGTAATAGTGCGGCGCAATTTCGCGGGTAAACAGCTCAAGAATTTCGGCCGCTTCGAACGAACCCAGATTCAGTTCGAAGCGATCCTCCATGAAGCGTTTGATCTTGTGATTGGCCTCGTTCTCCTGTTCGGGAGTGAGGGTCAGGATCGGCGGCTTCTTCTTGGCAGCCATTTACCAGCGACCGTCCCACGCGGCGAAGTTCTGCAGCAATTGCAGGCCATGGGTATGGCTCTTCTCCGGGTGAAACTGCACGGCGAAACGCGAGCCTTCAGCCAGCGCCGCAGCGAAATCGACGCCGTAATGACCGCCACCCACCACCTGCCGCGCGTTGCCGGCGGCGATGTAGTAGCTGTGTACGAAGTAGAAGCGCGCCAGATCCGGAATGTTGTGCCACAGCGGGTGACTCACCGTCTGCCGCACTTCGTTCCAGCCCATGTGCGGGACTTTCAGGTGTTCGCCATCTTCGTGCAGGTCTTTGCCAAAGAACTTCACTGCGCCCGGAAACAGGCCGATGCAGTCGACGCCGTCGTTCTCTTCGCTGCTGTCGAGCAAGGCTTGCATGCCGACGCAGATGCCGAGGAACGGACGATCCTGGCTGACTTCACGCACCAGCGAATCGAAGCCCAGGCGACGGATTTCCGCCATGCAGTCGCGAATCGCGCCAACGCCGGGAAACACCACCCGGTCGGCTTCGCGAATCACATTGGCATCGCTGGTGATCAAGACCTTGCCGGCACCGACGTGCTCGAGGGCCTTGGCCACCGAGTGCAGGTTACCCATGCCGTAATCGATAACCGCGACCGTCTGCATTACAGAACGCCCTTGGTCGAGGGCATCTGGCCGGCCATGCGGTCGTCCAGTTCGACGGCCATGCGCAACGCGCGGCCGAACGCCTTGAACACGGTTTCGATCTGGTGATGAGTGTTGGTGCCACGCAGGTTGTCGATGTGCAGGCTGACCAGCGCGTGGTTGACGAAGCCCTGGAAGAATTCCTGGAACAGGTCAACGTCGAAGCCGCCCACAGTGGCGCGGGTGTAAGGCACGTGCATCTGCAGACCTGGACGACCGGAGAAGTCGATCACCACACGCGACAGCGCTTCATCGAGCGGCACGTAGGCGTGGCCGTAGCGACGAATGCCTTTCTTGTCGCCGATGGCTTTGGCGAAAGCCTGGCCGAGGGTGATACCGACGTCTTCCACAGTGTGGTGGTCGTCGATATGCAGGTCGCCCTTGCTGACAATATCCAGGTCGATCAGCCCGTGGCGGGCGATCTGGTCCAGCATGTGCTCGAGAAAAGGAACACCGATATCGAATCGGGCCTTTCCGGTGCCATCAAGGTTGATCGAGGCTTTGATCTGGGTTTCCAGAGTGTCGCGCTCGACAGACGCCATACGTTCGGCCATCACCAGCTCCGCAAATCATTGGGCGAAAAAGGCAGCCATTATAGGGGCGCGGGGCCGAAACAGAAACACGAGACGTGATATGGCAGACGGATAGAAGCCCGGCTGTCGCGGGTAGACATGTGCATACAAGCAAAAAGATCGCAGCCTTCGGCAGCTCCTACAGTCAGTGTTCACACGCCGACAGGGTAGGAGCTGCCGAAGGCTGCGATCTTTTCGGCTTGAATCAAAAGTGCCTGACACAACTCATGTCAGGCACAGCATCACTTAGTGAAACAGTACCGCGGTCTTCTGCAGGGTTACCCACACACCCCACGCCAACGGAATCCCCACCGCCAGCCACGCAGCAATCGCCAACGGCTTGCTGCCCGGCGCGGCTTTCCACTCCAGCACGGTGCTGCTGTCAGCACCCTTGTCGTGGCCCAGCGCCTGTTCGGCAGCCAGTTCGGCGTCAGTCATGAAGTACTTGTCGGCCACCGGACGTACCAGCAGGTTGCACAGGAAGCCCAACACCAGCAAGCCGGCGAGGATGTACAAAGTGATGTCGTAAGCGGCAGCGCGTTCAACGCCGATGCTCAACTGATACTCACGCAGATAGTTGACCAGCACTGGACCGAGCACACCGGCCGCAGCCCACGCGGTCAGCAGTCGACCATGAATCGCGCCGACCATTTGCGTACCGAACAGGTCCGCCAGATACGCCGGAACCGTCGCGAAACCACCGCCGTACATCGACAGGATGATGCAGAACGCCGCCACGAACAGCGCAACGTTGCCCAGATGGCCCAGATTCGGGATCAGCGCATACAGCGCAAAACCGAGGGCGAAGAACACGAAGTAAGTATTCTTGCGACCGAGGTAGTCCGAGAACGACGCCCAGAAGAACCGGCCACCGATGTTGAACAGGCTCAGCAGACCGGTGAAACCGGCAGCAATCGCAGCGATCGAAGCCAACTGCCCTGCATCCAGCTGACCAAACGGCAGATCAACCCCGATTAATTTGCCGCCAAACACTTCCTGCAACAGTGGCGAAGCCATGCCGAGGATGCCGATACCGGCCGACACGTTCAGGCACAGCACCAGCCACACCAGACGGAATTGCGGGGTTTTCCACGCCACATTCACGTGCACATGGCGATGCGTGATCATCGCGTTCGCGGCTTTCTTCGCCGGAGCGGTCCAGCCTTCAGGCTTCCAGCCAGTCGGCGGAACGCGGTAGGCCAAAGCACCACCGATCATGAACACGAAGTAGATCGCAGCCATCGCCACGAAGCTCTGCCACACGCCAACACCAGCCGGCGAAGCAAAATGGCTCATCAGTGCGGTCGCCAGTGGAGCGCCAACCATCGCGCCACCACCGAAGCCCATGATCGCCATGCCGGTGGCCATGCCGCGCTTGTCCGGGAACCACTTGATCAGGGTCGAAACCGGCGAGATATAACCCAGACCGAGACCGATACCGCCGATCACGCCCGAGCCGATCCACATCAGCCAGATCTGGTGGGTATAAATACCCAGTGCCGAAATCAGCAGACCGCCGCACCAGCACAGTGCTGATACAACACCGGCCTTGCGTGGCCCGGCGTGCTCAAGCCAGCCGCCCCAGATCGCTGCCGAGCAGCCGAGGAAGATGAAGAACAGGGTGTAGATCCAGCCGAGCATGGAGATCGGCCAGTCGCATTGCGACGAAAACACTTGTGCGATGAAGCTCATGTCCGGTGCGCAAGCCTGCGGAGCGGTCACGCCCAGCGCCTTGGACAGCGGCAACCAGAACACCGAGAAGCCGTAGGCCATGCCGATGCACAAGTGGATGGCCAGAGCGGCCGGTGGTACCAGCCAGCGGTTGAAACCGGGCTTGGCGATGATGCGTTCCTTGGACAGGAAGCCTGGCTGATCGGCTTTGAGGCCGTCCGCCGTGATGCTCGTGCTCATTGTGTATCCCCCAATTATTAGTATGGTTCGCCAGCCACTGCTCACCCCCGGTCTTTATGCACGCAGGCATGACCGTGTTAGTGGGTGAAGCTCCTTGAGGCGCGACCAAAAGTCGCAGAAGGGCGGACGAACCGGCGCAGGTTACCATCTGCAGGTGACAGAAAAACCAAACTGATATCACCTTTTTTGAGTCAACTGATCTCCTGCCTGCGGGGAACCACCAAGGCATGCGCTGTCGAAGCGCTGCGTGCCGCGGCTCGGCAGGTTGTGACAGGACGCCTCAGCAGCCCGGGCAGATGCAGCGCTATACTCCCCGGCTAAATTATGAATTCGACTAATTACAAGGACTCGCCCATGAAAGCGTTCGGCAAAATCCTGGGTCTGGTACTTCTCGGGCTGTTGCTGATCATTGTGGCGCTGGGCTTTGCCCTGACCCACCTCTTCGATCCCAACGACTACAAAGACGAGATCCGCCAGATAGCCCGCGACAAGGCCCACATCGAGCTGACGCTCAATGGCGATATCGGCTGGAGCCTGTTCCCGTGGCTCGGCCTGGAACTGCACGAAGCCAGCGTCGCGACCCTGGCCAAGCCCGCCGAACCGTTTGCCGATCTGCAGATGCTCGGCCTGTCAGTGCGCGTGCTGCCACTGCTGCGCCGCGAAGTACAGATGAGCGACGTGCGCGTTGAAGGCCTGAACCTGCGCCTCAACCGTGACAAAAATGGCCACGGCAACTGGGAAGACATCGGCAAGGTGCCGGTGAAACCCGGAGCAACGCCGCCGGCCACTCCCGGCGAACCCGCGAGCGAGCCCACTGTAGCGGTGGAAAAACCGGCGCAACCGATTCGTCTCGACATCGACAGCCTGACCGTCAACAACGCCCGCGTTGAGTACAACGACGAGCTGACCGGCAAGCAATTCAGTGCTGAAAGCATTCAACTGAGCACCGGCCCGGTCCACGATTCGACTAACATCCCGATCAAAGCCACGGCGTTCCTCGGCACCAATCAGCCAGTTCTACGGGTGCGCACCGAACTCACTGGCGAGTTGCGCTTCGAGCGCGCCCTGCAACGCTACAAGCTGGAAGACCTGAAACTCAGCGGCGAAGTTGCCGGTGATCCGCTGCAAGGCAAAACCGTGACCTTTGCCGCGCAGGGCCAGATGCTGCTGGATAAAGCCGCGAACGTCGCCGAATGGACCGGTATCAAGCTGTCCGTTAATCAGCTGCGCGCCTTGGGTGAACTGAAAGCCAACGACCTCGACAAAAATCCGCAGATCAGTGGCGGCCTCTCCATCGCCCAGTTCGATCTGGCAAAATTCATCGACAGCATCGGCCAGAAACTGCCAGCCATGGCCGAGGGCAGCCTGAGTAAAGTCGAGCTGGTCAGCCGCGTCGCAGCCACACCGACCAGCGTGGCGTTCGACAACATCAACCTGAAACTCGACGACAGCAGCTTCGGCGGGCGCATCGCCGTCGAAGACTTCGCCAAGCAATCGCTGCGCGCGATTCTCAAGGCTGACACTTTCAACGTCGACCGCTACCTGCCGCCGAAATCCGCTCAGGCCAACAGCGCCACGCAAGTGCGTCAGGCCGAAGTCGCCAGCACCGAAGCCGACGCGCTGGCCGGAGCCGGCAGCACGCCACTGCCGGACAAACCGAGCAAAAGCGCCTGGAGCACCGAACGCCTGTTGCCGGTCGAGCGTCTGAGCAAACTCGACGTGAATGCCGACCTGAGCTTCGGCCAGTTGACCCTCGACAAACTGCCGATTCAGAACGCCGTGCTCAAGGCTAACGGCCAGGGCGGCTTGCTGACCCTGGAGAACCTGCGCGGCGAGTTGTACAACGGCGAGTTTGAATCCAAAGGCACGCTGGACGTGCGCCAGGCGGCGCCGATCCTCAACCTGCAAACGCGGATCAACCGGGTGCCGGTAGAAAAAATCCTCGAAAGCCAGGGCAAGAATCCACCGGTCAAAGGCCTGGTCAATCTCACCAGCAGCTTCACCGGTAGCGGCAACAGCCAGCAGGCGCTGATCGAGACCCTCAACGGCAACGCCAGTTTCGTGATCAACAACGGCGTGCTGCTCAACGCCAACCTTGAACAGCAACTGTGCAAAGGCATCGCCACGCTGAATCGCAAAACCCTCAGCGGCGAGCCGCGCGGTAAGGACACGCCGTTCCAGGAGCTCAAGGGCAACCTGACGTTCCGCAACGGCGTAGCGAGCAATCCGGATCTGAAAGTGCGCATTCCGGGCATGACCGTCAACGGTGACGGCGACATCGACCTGCGCGTGCTGGGCATGGATTACCGGGTCGGCATCGTCGTCGAAGGCGACAAGAGCGACATGCCGGATCCGGCCTGCCAGGTCGGCGAGAAGTACGTTGGCATCGAGTGGCCGTTGCGCTGCCGTGGCCCACTGGAACTGGGTGCCAAGGCCTGCCGTCTGGACAACGAACGCATGGGCCAGGTCGCGGCCAGACTGGCTGGCGACAAGCTCAGCGAGAAGATCGACGAGAAACTCGGCGACAAGGTCAGCCCTGAGCTGAAAAACGCATTGAAAGGGCTGTTCAAGCGATGAGAGCGGAGCAGTTTTCAACGGCGGTGCTGGAATGGTTCGACCGCCACGGCCGCCACGATTTGCCGTGGCAGCAAGGCATCAACCCGTATCGGGTGTGGGTCTCGGAAATCATGTTGCAGCAGACTCAGGTCAGCACCGTGCTGAATTACTTCGACCGCTTCATGGCCTCGCTGCCGACGGTCGAAGCGCTGGCCGAAGCGCCGGAAGATGAAGTGCTGCACCTGTGGACGGGCCTCGGTTACTACACCCGTGCGCGCAATTTGCAGAAGACCGCGAAGATTGTCGTCAGCCAGTACGGCGGCGAGTTTCCGCGTGACGTCGAAAAGCTCACCGAGCTGCCGGGCATCGGCCTGTCCACCGCTGGCGCGATTGCCAGCATCAGCATGGGCCTGCGCGCGCCGATCCTCGACGGCAACGTCAAACGCGTGCTGGCGCGCTTTACCGCGCAAGAGGGCTACCCCGGCGAGCCGAAGGTCGCCAAACAGCTATGGGCCACCGCAGAGCGCTTTACGCCGCAGGATCGAGTCAACGCCTACACCCAGGCGATGATGGATCTCGGCGCGACACTGTGCACGCGCAGCAAGCCGAGCTGCCTGCTGTGTCCGCTGGAAAAGGGCTGCGAAGCGCACATGCTTGGCCTGGAGACGCGCTACCCGATTCCCAAACCGCGCAAAGCCATCCCGCAGAAACGCACGCTGATGCCGATGCTGGCCAACGCGGACGGCGCGATTCTGCTTTATCGCCGGCCATCTACCGGACTTTGGGGCGGATTGTGGAGCCTGCCGGAACTGGATGATCTCGACGACCTGCAGCATCTGGCGGTGCAGCACTCGTTGCAAGTGCGCGAACAGCAGGCGCTGCCGACGCTGGTGCACACCTTCAGCCATTTCCAGCTGTCGATCGAACCCTGGCTGGTTCAGGTACAGGAGGCCGGCGATCACGTGGCCGAGGCCGACTGGCTCTGGTATAACCTCGCCACCCCGCCGCGCCTGGGCCTTGCTGCCCCGGTCAAAACCTTGCTCGAACGCGCGGCCACCGTTTTGAATGCAGGAGTATCGTCATGACCCGCACCGTAATGTGCCGCAAGTACAAAGAAGAGCTGCCAGGCCTAGAGCGCCCTCCATACCCGGGCGCCAAGGGTCAGGATGTTTTCGAACACGTCTCGGCCAAGGCCTGGGCCGACTGGCAGAAACACCAGACCCTGCTGATCAACGAAAAGCGTTTGAACATGATGAACGCCGAAGACCGCAAATTTCTCCAGGGTGAAATGGACAAGTACTTCTCCGGTGAGGAATACGCCCAAGCCGAAGGCTACGTGCCGCCAGCAGAATAACCCCCGGAAATCCGGGGGCGGATCGTAAGCGACGGAATTAATTTAAGAAATTTTAAAAAAGTGTTTGACGTAAATCCGAAAAACCCTTTTAATGCGCCCCGTTGCCCAGATAGCTCAGTCGGTAGAGCAGGGGATTGAAAATCCCCGTGTCGGCGGTTCGATTCCGTCTCTGGGCACCAAATACCGAAAACCCTGAATCGCAAGATTCAGGGTTTTTTTATGTCTGCGATTTAATCCCCCCTGCGCAACACCCTCCTCGTCATCCCCGCCGACCGTCTGCAATGCACTTCCCCGTCAGGTGTACTGGAAAATAGCGGAAATCTGTATCTCTCGCCGTGTAGGAAAAATCGCCAGTATTTGATCAGCCTTGGCGAGCCCGGGATGGGCTCTACTTTGTGCCGCAAAAATACTCTGCACGCTTCAACCAGGCAGAGCGCGATACCTGATTTTTTGAATAGATCGGCGTCCACCGAAAGGTCACTTCCCGTCCAGCTAAAAAATCTGAAAACAATCTGAACAGCGAACCGTGAACACTGTTTTTCAACACTCCAGGACTGATGCTGGCGAGCCATTGCGCCCGGCATAAAAGCGACGAAAGGGACGACGTATGATCAAACAGCTCATCAATGAAGATAGCTATGTGCAGATAGGGGATCTTTGCAGTGCCAAGATCCAGTTGAAAATCGAAGGATTGAATCCTGCCGGCTCCATCAAGCTCAAAACCGCACACGCGATCATCACAGACCTGGAAAGCCAGGGTTTGATTACCCAGAGAACCCGCTTGATCGAATCTTCGTCAGGCAATCTGGGGGTCGCACTGGCCATGGTCTGTGCGGCCAAGGGCTACAAGTTTGTCTGCGTGATCGATCCGAACATCTCTGCTCCGAACAAAAAGTTGATGCACGCCCTGGGCGCCGAGATGCTCATGGTCGAGCAGCGCGACGAAAACGGGGGCTATCTCAATTCGCGGATTCGTTTGATCGAGCAACTGGTCGCCGACAACTCCGACTACATCTGGCTCAATCAATACAAGAACCCGGTCAACCCCCTGGCGCACTATCAA
Source organism: Pseudomonas sp. P4795 (assembly GCF_048822895.1). Taxonomy (NCBI): domain Bacteria; kingdom Pseudomonadati; phylum Pseudomonadota; class Gammaproteobacteria; order Pseudomonadales; family Pseudomonadaceae; genus Pseudomonas; species Pseudomonas sp. P4795. Next base: position 434,506 of record NZ_JBMFBT010000005.1, read on the forward strand.
GCCACGGCCAGATCGATTGCCCACAAGTTTGCGCATGTGGATTACCTGTTCGTCGGCGCCGGTACGACCGGCACGCTGATGGGCTGCAAGAACTACTTCGCCGAACATCATCCACACACCAAAGTCATTGCCGTCGATACCGTTGGCTCGGTCACGTTCGGCTTGCCGGGCGGGCCGCGCCATATCCCGGGACTGGGCACCAGCCGCCGCCCGGAAATATTCGAGCCTTCCGGCATTCACGACTTCTTGTCCATACCCGAAGAACAGACGATCAAAGTCTGCCGCTGGCTGGCGCAACGCTATGGGCTGCTCTTCGGCGGCTCCACCGGCACGGTCCTCGCGGGCATCCAGCAATGGGCGCCGCACATCCGTCCTGACGATGTGGTTGTGGCGATTTCACCCGACATGGGTGAGCGCTACCTCGAAACCATCTACTCCGACGAATGGGTCACCCAGCGCATCGGCGCAACGGCGTTGCAACCACTCTTCCCTGAAATCGCTCTGTTACTTTCGGCGTAATCCGCAATGACCAATCAGACTTTGATTCAACCGTTCCATGTGATTCCAGGCGCAGCCATCAAACACATTCTCGGCGGACTTCATCAAGAAGCCATCGAGATCGTTGCCCAGACTTACTTGACCCATGAACGCGGCGAAACCGTTAACCCGGACAGTTACTTCCTGCGTTTCCCGGAAGAGCCGGCGAACAGGATCATTGCGCTGCCGGCGGCAATCGTCGACAGCGAGGGCGATCAATCGGTGTCCGGGATCAAGTGGATAGCCAGTTACCCCGACAATATCAAGGCGGGTATTCCGCGTGCTTCCGCAGTCCTGATCCTCAACGATCCGCACACCGGTTATCCCTATGCGCTGCTCGAAGGCGCATTGATAAGTGCTGTCAGAACGGCGGCGTCTGCAGTGCTCGGTGCCTGGTGGATGAATGGCCAAAAGAAAAGCGCACAGACGTTGTCGATCATCGGCGGCGGGGTGATTTCCCGGAACATCCTGCAGACATTCATCGCCGACGATTGGTCGTTCGACAGTGTCGGCATTCATGACCTCAACGCCGAGTCAGCTCAGGCGCTGGCGGCATTCGGTGAACAGCTCGGGCTGCCGGATGTGCAGACAGTGTCCCTCGATGATGCGCTGTGCGCCGACATCGTGGTGTTTGCGACCAGTGCAGGCACGCCCTACGTCAACCAGCGCGGGACCTTCCACGCCGGGCAAATCGTTCTGAACATCTCACTGCGCGACATCGGCGCGGACATCATCGAACAAAGTTACAACTACTTCGATGACGTGACTCACTGTCTGAAAGCCAATACCTCGCCGCATCTGGCCGAGCAGAAGTTCGGTCATCGCGATTTCGTCACCGGCACCGTGGCTCAATTGATTCGCGGTGATGTGCGTATCGCCACGGACAAACCGTTGATCTACTCGCCATTCGGCATGGGCATCCTCGATCTGGCGCTTGGCCGGATGATTCACGACATCGCGGTCAAGGAAGGCTCGGCAGTGGAAATCCCATCGTTCTTCGGGGAGGAGCGCAGATGGTGAAGGCTGCCCTGCACATCGGCCTGGTGGGCTGCGGATCTCGCGGGCTGTCGATCTTCGAACGCCTGCTGAGCCTCAGCGAGCAACGGCCCGAGCAACCGGTCGTCATCGACATTTTTGATCCCAATGTGCTCGGCAGCGGCGCGCATTGGCCGGATCAACCCGACTACCTGTTGCTCAATACAGTCGCCGGGCAACTCGGGGTTTTTCCAGATGCCCCGGCGCTGGGAAATCTGCCGGATGCACGCGAAAGACCCGGTCCGGATTTTCTCGCGTGGTGCCACGACCAGCGCATCAAGGTCGATCCGGACAGCGGGCTGCTTGCGCTCGACGGGCGTGATGTCGAGCCGCAGGACTTCCTGCCTAGGCACTTGCTCGGTGCTTACCTGACCGATGCATTTTCACAAATCCTGGCAACGGCACCGGCCTGGGTCAGCGTGCGCCTGCACCATCAGGCCGTCACGGCTATCGAAGCCGGTGAAGGGCAGCAATATCTGCTGAAAGTGGCATCAGGTGCTGCGGTGAGCGTGGATCGGCTGATCCTGACTGTCGGCCATACCGGCCGCGTGCGTCCGTCCGATGAGACTCGCATCGACGACGTCTATCCGCTGCCCGGCAGCCTCGTCGCCATCGAGCCAGGCGAAACCATTCTGATCGAAGGACTTGGGCTGGGCGCCATGGATACCCTGGCCGCGCTGACCTCTGGCAGAGGCGGTCACTACAAGCGTATGGCCGACGCCAGCCACGTTTATCATCCTTCGGGCCATGAGCCGGTGATCCTCATTCAGTCGCGTGACGGCCTGCCATTTCGCACCCGCCCCAACGGGCTGACTGACTGTCCACGGCATCAAGCCGTGCTCCTGACAAGTTCGCGCATCCAGGCGTTGCGCGAGAATGCGCAGAATCGCCAGCTGGATTTCGAGAGCGACATTCTGCCGATCATGCTCCTTGAGATGCGCGCGGCGGCGGTTGCCGTGATGCTCGCTAAATCAGAGCCGCAGCAATACCAGAAAGTGTTGAACCGGCTCAGAAGTGTCGCCGCTGCAGGCCATGCCGGCGTCGTCGCTTGCGAGGACTTGCTGCGCGAATACGAACAGACATGCGGCGCGATAAATCCGCTGGCGCTGATCTGCCATGCGCTGCCCGAGACTGTCACCGCCCACAATTACCATTCGTGGATCTACGAAACCATCGAAGTCGATCTGCACGAGGCGCGGCTTGGGCGAGCGCAATCGGCAATCAAAGCGGCCATCGAAGTCTGGCGCGATCTGCGCGACCGCCTGCGTGAAGCGGTCGACTTTGACGGACTGACGGACGCCTCGCACCGTCAGTTCTATGGCCGCTGGCACAAGGCAATCAACCGGCTCGTCGCCGGGCCTCAAAAAGAGCGCCACGCTGATCTGCTGGCGCTGTGTGACGCCGGCCTGCTGACCTTCCTCAAGCCCGGCACCCAGCCCGCGACCGAGCATTACCGACGTGTCGCCGGATATGTCCAGGGCAGCGGCGTGACGAACAGCGACTGCGCGCCAGTGCGCGATCTCGCCCGCCTGGGCTTGATCCGCCCGAGAACCAACGACGCAGGCATCGACGGCATCGATGTGGACGCCGCGTGTCATCCCAAGTCGAGTCAGGGCGAGCCGGTAGAAAACATCTGGGTACTCGGGCCGCTCGCCGAGGGCTCTTGCTATTACAACCACTACGTCACCTCGGCGGGCGCACCCTCGCGTCTATTCATGGACGCGCACCGGGCGGCCACTGCAATCCTTCAGGCAGGGACATCGGCATGAAACTTTACTACCAGACGCATTCGCCATACGCCCGCAAAGTGCTGGTGCTGGCGCACGAACTCGGGATCGCCTCGAGCCTGGAAGTCATCCATCACGAGACCAGCCCGACGTCGCCCAACGCAACCATCTACAAGGCCAACCCGTTGGGCAAGGTGCCGGTGCTGATACTCGACGACGGCAGCGCGCTGTTTGATTCGATCGTGATTTGCGAATACCTCGACAACCTGAATGACGCGCCGAAGTTCATCCCGCCAAAAGGGCCGGCACGCTATGCAGCGCTGCAGCTTCAGGCCCTCGCGCAAGGCATGTGCGACGTTGGCATCAAATTGCGCTGGGAAGTCGAGCGCCGCCCGCAAGCCCTGCGCTATCCGGCTTACGCCGACGGCCAGGCCTACAAGCTTAAGGAGGCTTATCGCTTCATCGAGCAACACGTCGACCTCAATGGCCCGATTACCCTCGGGCACATCGCGCTGGCGACTGCACTCGACTGGATCGCCTTTCGCAAGCTTTCGGACTTTTCTGCTCAGCCACGCCTGAGCGAGTGGCATCAGACTTTTTGTGAGCGCGCTTCGATGCGGGCGACCGAATACTGCGGGCAGACTCACGATTAAGTTAAGGAAAACAGTGTATGAGTTCTCTCTTGTTGCAAATGTCACCGATCGGTCTGGTGATCGCGCTGATTCTGATCGTGCGCAGACCTCCGGTACAAGCGGCCCTGGCAGGCGTTGCGCTGGTGTTCCTGCTATGGGTGCTAGGAGCGGCGGGGCCGGTGTCCGAGGCGATCACCACGGCGATCTTTCAGGACACGACGATTCTGTTCCTCAGTACCGCTTGTGTGATCGTACCGGGGCTGGCGTTTGTCATTCTGGTCGAGCGCGGTGGTGCGCCACAGGCCATCGGCGCCTGGGTCAAGGAGCTCGGCTGGACGCCACCGGCGCAAGTCATTTTCATCGTGCTGGGCCTGGCGCCGCTGCTCGAAGCGATGACCGGATTCGGCGTCTCGCTGATCGCCACCGTGCCTTTGCTGATGGGGCTGTTCACGCGTCAGTCCGGGATGAAAATCGCCCTGGCCGGCATGGTCATCATGCCGTGGGGCACACTGGGTCTGGCCACCGTGATTGGCTCACTGCTGGCGCACATGCCGGCAGAAACACTCGGCAGCCATTCGGCAATCGTCAGCGCACCGGTATTTCTCTGCCTGGCCGCCATTGCCATGTGGCAGGCCGGCATCCGCACCATCACTCCGTGGCTCGGACTGATTGTCGTGACGGCGTTGTTCGTCGCGGTGCTGTTCTCCATCAACCTGTGGATCGGGCCTGAAGTTTCAGGTGTGCTCGCAGGCCTTGCGGTTGCATGCGTAGGCCTGGGTATCTCGTTCGCGCAGCGCAAAAAACTGGTGCGCTGGCCGAGCGCAGCATGGCCTTACCTGGCGTTGCTGGGGGTGATCGTTGCGTCGCGCGGGCTGTTCGTGCTGTCGGGTTGGGATGCGCTGTGGATCATCAAGGGTGAGCATGTTTCGTGGAAGCCACTGGCCTCCCCCGGACTCGCGCTGCTGATCGTCACGCTGCTGATGTCGATCCGACAAGCCGCGACTGCAGGCTTCCCATGGAAGTCGCTGTTCAACCGGGCCAAATTTCCGGTGACCACGATTTTCCTGTTCTTGCTGCTATCGCAGGTCATGGTCAACGCCGGATTTCTGGTCGAAGCACAGCGCACCCTGCAATCCCTGTCGGGTATTTCCCTGGCGCCGACGATCGCGTTGCTGGCGGGGATTGCCGGCTATGTCACCGGCTCCAACGTGGGCGGCAACACCCTGGTCATGCCGTCTATTGCAGCGCTGACAAGCGGGCACGGGCCTTGGCTGGCCGCAATGGTCAACAGCGCCGCCGGGCATGGAGCACTCGGATCGTTGTCAATTCTTTCGCTGATTACCGGCCTGGCAGCCGCCAACCGCAAGGAAGAGAATAATCTGATCCGGTTCGCCTTCGGACTGGTTGCCCTCAACATCGCCATAGTTGCTGCAATGGGGGTGGTTTTACTTTATTTTCTCTAAAGTATTTCCAGAAATAACAAGAGAACTTATGGACAGGTTTGATTTACCGGACAAACGTTGGCGGATAGTCAAGGACTGGGTTATCCGTCAAATCGACAGCGGTGAGTGGGCGGCGGAGTCGAAGCTGCCGTCGATCCGAACTCTGGCCCGACTGTTTGAAACCAGCATCACCACTGTTCAGCGCGCGCTGGCTGACCTGGAAGCTGATGCCTATGTTTCGACTATCCCGCGTGTCGGCTATTTCGTCTCGGCATCAGGCCAGGCCAAACCCGCCAGCGCTTTTGATTTCTCCGGTGTCACCGTCAACATCAATCACGCGGTGGTTGCGATGCTCTCTCAGGCGGCGTCACGCACCACGGCGTCATTGAGTTCCGCCGTTCTGCACAGTGACCTCACACCGCACGTGCTCTTGAACAAATGCCTTTCGGTGCTGGCTGCCAAGGCTGACAACTCGCTGACCGGGCTGGTGGCGCCTCCCGGCTTGCCGGCATTGCGACGACGAATTGCCGGGCTGATGCTGACGCGCGGCGTGGTGTGCGGGCCCGATGAAATACTGGTGACGTCAGGCGACACGATCGCACTGGAACTGGCGCTTGAAGCCGTCGCGCCGCGAGGTTCTACCGTCGCCATCGAAACACCGACCTACTACGGCATATTGCAGACCATCGAACGCCTGGGCATGCGCGCATTGCCGATTCGCACCCACGGCGAACTGGGCATGGACGTCGACCATCTCGAAGAAGCACTGAAGCTGAAAAAGGTCGCGGTGATCTTTCTCAATCCGACCCTGCAAAACCCGCGCGGCTTCATCATGCCGGAGGCAACCCGTGCACGACTTTCACGGGTTGCCCGGGAAGCTGATGTGCCGATCATCGAGGACGATATTTTCTTCGACCTGGTGCCTGAAGGAGAGCGTCCACGCGCCATCAAAAGCTACGACACCAGCGGTCAGACGATCTACTGCTCGTCATTCTCGAAAACGGTCGCACCGGGTTACCGCGTGGGCTGGTGTGTCGCCGGAAAATACCGGGATGCGATTCTTGCGCAGATGTTTTCACGCAACCTGGCGGTCTCAAGCCTTGCACAAAATGTGCTCAACGAATTCATCGGGCGCGGCTACATGGAAGAGCACTGCGCCAGACTTCGTGCGCAATTGGCCTCGCTCTCAAGTTTCGTGGAAACACTGGTGCGCACGGAATTTCCCGTCGGAACCGTTTACGTCCCTCCACGCGGTGGATTCATCCACTGGATCGAGTTGCCCATGCACACCGACATGGCCGCACTGACGCGTCTGGCGCACGAGCGCGGCTGTCATATCGCAGGAAGCGGCATCTTCTTCGCCGACGGGCACCCGACCACAGGCCTGCGCATCTGCCTGGGAACGACGTTGTCACCGGGCGTCATGCAGATCCTCGGCGTGATTGCCGAGTGCGCGCACCTCGCCGGGGGATATTCGCCCGTGCCGCGAAAACTTACTGAGCAAGCGCCAGAGTCTGCGGTCTCCTGACTGCAGCTGAGTGTTCGCGAAGGCACCTGATGAATCAGAAAAGAACCCGCATCCCCCTGCCCCACCCACCGCCGTATCGGCAGAGCCGGGCGTCATTCTGGCTGCTCGTCCTGGTCGGCGTGCTGATCGCCTTCGCCTTCAGCGCGTCGGTTTACCAGAACATCGACAGCCTGCTCAGCGGCTCGATCACCACCACCAACCGCGGGCCGCGCTCGACCTACACACTGGCCCTGCAACCGCGGATGTACTGGTTCGAGTTCTGGCGTCAGTGCGTGGGCAGCGTGATGCTGCTGGTAGTCGGAGTGGTCGGGTTGTGGGTCTGGCGCAAGGCGAGCGAACCGGCGGTCAAGCCCAAGGGTAAGGGCGCTCGCCGGTGAGCGTATCCTCTGTACGAAACGGACTACAGGCAAAACCCTGAAATACAGGTTTGCCCGGTAACTTCCTGCAAACCTCATCCCCCCTTCCCTCTGCTTTACCAGCGCCGCCCGACATCGCCACCGATTGGCTTTTGGCATCCTGTGTTTTCCGTTTCTCCTGACGTGGAAGACCTGATGAGCCAGCTAAAACCTGCTGACCCGCAAGACCCAAAAATCGATTCGCTGCTGGGCGAGCTTGGGCAACTGATACGCGAAGCGCGGCAGAAAGTGCTGCGTACGGTCGATGTGATTCAAGTTCAGACCAGTTGGCAGATCGGGCGACATATTGTCGAGTTCGAGCAACAAGGCGCCCAGCGGGCGGGATATGGCAAACAGTTGCTGGCCAGGCTGGCGAGGGAGCTGACAGCGGATTTTGGAAAGGGGTTCGATGAGACCAATTTGCGGAAAATGCGCCTGTTTTATCAGTTATTTCCAATTCGAGACGCACTGCGTCTCGAATTGAGCTGGACTCATTACCGCAGGCTACTGCGGGTCGATAGCGAAAAGGCCCGAAAGTGGTACATGGATGAATCCGCCACACTCAACTGGTCAAGCCGAGCCCTCGACCGGCAGATCAACACGTTCTACTACGAACGCTTGCTGATGAGCCGTGACAAGGCAGGTGTGACTGAGGAAGCCACCACCAACATCGAGGCGATGAATTGCAATCCGCGCGAGTTCATTCGCGATCCCGTCATTCTCGAGTTTCTTGGCCTGCCATCCCCGGGCAAGGTCAAGGAGAGCGAACTCGAACAAGCACTTATTGATCATCTGCAAAGCTTTCTGCTTGAACTGGGCAAAGGCTTCTCGTTTGTCGCGCGCCAGCAACGCATCAGCACCGACGGCTCGGATCTGTTCATTGATCTGGTGTTCTACAACTACCTGCTCAAATGCTTCGTGATCATTGATCTCAAACGCGGCCAGCTCAGCGCCCGGGATGTCGGGCAGATGGACATGTACGTGCGCATGTACGACGAACTCAAGCGCAGTGAAGGCGACAAGCCGACAGTCGGGATCATTCTGTGTACGGAGAACAACGAGTCGGTCGCACGCTATTCGATTTTGAAGGGCAACGAGCAACTGTTCGCCAGTAGCTACAAAACGGTGCTACCGAGTGAGGAAGAACTACGGGCAGAGCTGAATCGGGAACAGGCGCTGCTGGAAGAACGCTTGCTCAATCAATCCACAGAATAATCCTGCGAATTGTTCACCCGGCCGAGTGAGCCTATCGTTGACAGCTAACGTGCAAAGGTCGAGAGCCATGAGCGTTCAGGACGCCCAAGAGAACGGATGGCGGCCGGACTGGGCGCTTCCGGGCATTTGAGCCGACGACTGGTGACGGTCGGTGCGCACTTCGCTTACTGGCGCGACTACGCGCCGAGCATCGACCGAGCGGTCGCAAGATGATCGCGGAAAACGGCCGACTGCCGTTCGCCAACGTCCACGCACAGACGTTGGCGATCAGCATCAGCGACGATCCCTACGGCACGATTCCAGCCATCGAGCGCCTGCTCGACTACTTCAGCAATGCGCAAAAGACACACCTGCGAATCCACCCCGAGGACATCGGCGAACAACAAGTCGGACATTTCGCCTTTTTTCGCAGCGCATACCAAGCCACACTATGGCCCATCGCTCTGACCTGGCTGCAGACCGGTCAGCTGGCCCCCGACACACCCGGGCGGCAAGTTCCGCGCAGCCAAACCCTTTAACGCACCACGGAACAGCACTCATGGCCTCCGCCAACAAGCAGCAAAAACGCGCCGCCCGGGCCAAGACCAAGGCCAAGCAGAACCGCACCAAACGCACCGAGGCGCCGGTCGAGCTGGACCCGAACGATGATCGCATCGACTTCGAATCGGTGGATCTGACCGAGCTGTTCAAGAAGATGATCGACGCCGAGAAGATCAGCCAGCAGGCGCTGTGCAGCGCGTTCCTTGAAGACCCGCTGCTTGAACTGGTGTATGAGCAGGAAGGCGAAGAAGGCGCGATGGACTTCATCCTCGCCGCGCTGATCGAATATCGCCAGTGGTCCACCGAAACCGACGAGGCCGGCGCGCTGGCGTGGATCGAATCTCCGGCCTTCCAGGCTGACTATGTGGCGGCGTCCGACGCGATCGCCGCACAAACCCAACAGAAAGATTGAGCTCCCATGGCATCCCTGAACAAGCAACAGAAGCGCGCCAAACGCGCCAAGGCCAAAGCCAAACAAATCCGCATGGTCGGGCGTAAACCGCTGGATCAGGACGAAGATCTGGGCCACCTCGCCGAACCGATCCCGGAATACACCCTGGCGATGTTCAGCAAAATGCGCGACGCCGAAGCGGTCAGCCGCAACGAAATGCTGCTGACGCTGCTGCGCGAATTGGCGTTCATCATCATCGATCATCCTGATCTGCTGGACATGGAAAACGCCGACAACGAAGGCATGGCCGCCACCCACCTGGCCGCCGACATGCTGATCGACTACCGCATGTGGGCCGACGGCATGACTATCGAAGCCGCCCAAGCCTGGCTGAGTGAACCGCAGTTCATCACCGATTTCGGAATTGCGCTGGATGCTTATGGCAAGTCGGTCGAAACGCAGGAAGACAAGAGCGAGTAAACAGCGCTCGCAAACAAAAACGGCCGCTTGTCATCACTGACAGCGGCCGTTTTGCATTACGCGTTACCGATCAATTCAGCACCACAGCGCCACGCTTCTCGATCTTGCGCCGACGCGCCACCAGCAAACCGGTAGCCACCACCAGCAGGCTCAGCAAGCCGGTCGCGAGAATTTCCACGCGGTGCGCGTCCTGGAACAGCATGATGGTCAGGGCCGCGACGATGAACACGATCACCGCGTAGGTCAGGCCCGGGAACAGCCACATGCTGAAGACGATCTTCTCGCCGCGTGCCATGCGTTGTTTACGCATGCGCAGTTGCGAAATCGCGATCACCAGGTACACCAGCAGCGCGATGGCGCCGGAGCTGGCCAGCAGAAATTCGAACACCGCCGCCGGAGCCACGTAGTTGGCGAAAGTTGCCAGGAACGCCGCGCCGGTGGAGAGCATGACTGCCCAGTACGGCGTGCCGCTCTTGTTGGTGCGGGTGGCCACGGCCGGAGCATCACCGCGTTTACCCAGCGAGAACAGCATGCGCGAGGAGGTGTAGAGCGCCGAGTTCAGGCAACTGGTGACCGCGACCAGAACCACGATGTCGACGATCATCTTCGCGTTGGGAATGCCCATACGTTCAAGCACAGTCTGGTAGGAACCAAGGCTGGCCAATGCAGGATCATTCCATGGCACCAGAGCCACAACAATGAAGATCGACACGAGATAGAACAAGCCGATCCGCCAGATCACCGAGTTGGTGGCCTTGGAAATCTGCTTGCCCGGGTTCTTCGATTCGGCAGCCGCGATGGTCACGATCTCGGTACCCATGAACGAGAACATGGTGGTCAGAATTGCGCCCAACACCGCGCCCATGCCGTTCGGCAGGAAGCCCTGAGTGTCGAACAAATGCGAAACGCCGCTGACCTGGCTGTTCGGCAGATAACCGAAGATCGCCGCGAGACCCAGCCCGATGAAACCGATGATCGCCAACACTTTGATCAGGGCAAACCAGAATTCGAACTCACCGTAATTCTTCACGCTGAACAGGTTCGTCACCGTCAGCAGCATGGTAATCACCAGAGCAAAGGCCCAGATGCCCACATCCGGAAACCACGCGTGCAGGATGGTTGCGGCCGCGTTGGCCTCCAACGGGATGACCAGAACCCAGAACCACCAGTACAACCAGCCAATAGTGAAACCGGCCCAATGGCCGATGGCGCGGTCGGCGTAAGTCGAAAACGAGCCGGTGTCCGGCGAGGCGACGGCCATTTCACCGAGCATGCGCATCACAAGGACCACCAACATGCCGGCAGCGGCGTAGGCCAGCAACACGGCCGGGCCTGCAGCGGCGATGGCGTGGCCGGAGCCTACGAACAGACCTGCACCGATCACCCCGGCGATCGACAGCATGGTCACATGACGCGGTTTGAGCCCCTGTTCGAGGCCGTTGGAGCTTTGAGTACTGCTCATCGAAACTACCTTTGCGAGGAAAGCGATTCAGTCCGGCCCGCCCGGTTTTCCTTCTCGTAAAAAGAAACCAACGGGGCGTTCCTTATTCTGCACGCAATATTTGCGCCAAAATGTTTCATCCTCCCGCGTAACGGGGTGTTGCGCGCGACCGGACAGTCATCGCAAGTCATTGAGATTAATGGCTATTCGCCAGAGCGTTACCCTGCGACTCACTTTTTAAACGAATCACCGCACCAGAAACACACGCAAAAAGTGTGGGATGCACAATAAAAGGGCGAATCCGGAACGATCGGCCGGTTAGCGCTTCCAACACCCCGCCAAAGGTGGCAACATCGCGCCTTTTTTTACCCGGCACCCTAGGCTTTGCACGTTCAAACACCCGTTCGGTTGTTGATGGGGCGACAGTCTTCTGCGCCGATGCGACAACCTGCCACACGCCATCCGTTTACCGCGCCCAGCGCTGTTGGCTGCCACTGAAACGCTATGCTAGCTTGGCCGCCTCGCCAGGAAGGCCAACCAACAGCAGGAGCGCAACATATATGAGGAACGCACATGGCTGAGGCCACGCCCGCGCTTGAAATCCGCAACTTGCACAAACGCTACGGCAAGCTTGAGGTGCTCAAAGGCATCTCGCTGACCGCCCGCGACGGCGACGTGATCTCGATCCTGGGTTCCTCCGGTTCCGGCAAGTCCACGTTCCTGCGTTGCATCAATCTGTTGGAAAACCCGCATCAGGGCCAGATTCTGGTTGCCGGGGAAGAACTCAAGCTCAAGCCCGCCAAAAATGGAGAACTGGTTGCCGCCGACGGCAAACAGATCAATCGCCTGCGCTCCGAGATTGGTTTTGTGTTTCAAAACTTTAATCTGTGGCCGCACATGAGCGTGCTCGACAACATCATCGAAGCGCCGCGCCGCGTGCTCGGCCAGAGCAAGGCCGAGGCCATCGAAGTGGCTGAAGCGCTGCTGGCCAAGGTCGGCATCGCCGACAAGCGCCATGCTTACCCGGCGCAATTGTCCGGCGGCCAGCAACAGCGCGCGGCAATTGCCCGCACGTTGGCGATGCAACCGAAGGTGATTCTGTTCGACGAACCGACATCCGCCCTTGACCCGGAAATGGTCCAGGAAGTACTTAATGTCATCCGCGCATTGGCCGAAGAAGGCCGCACCATGCTGCTCGTGACCCATGAAATGGGCTTTGCCCGTCAGGTCTCCAGCGAAGTGGTGTTCCTTCACCAAGGCCTGGTAGAAGAGCAAGGATCGCCACAGCAGGTGTTCGATAACCCGCTTTCGGCGCGCTGCAAACAATTCATGTCCAGCAACCGCTAACGGAGCTACCCGCATGCAGAACTATAAAAAGGTCTTCCTGGCCGCCGCCGTCACCCTCGCGTTCAGCGCCGGTGCCATGGCCGAGACCCTGAAGATGGGCATCGAAGCGGCTTACCCGCCGTTCAACAACAAAGACGCCAGCGGCAACGTCGTCGGCTTCGACAAAGACATCGGCGACGCCCTCTGCGCGAAGATGAAAGTCGACTGCACCGTGGTCACTTCCGATTGGGACGGCATCATTCCGGCCCTGAACGCCAAGAAGTTCGACTTCCTGATCTCCTCGATGTCGATCACCGACGAGCGCAAAGGCGCAGTGGACTTCACCGACCCGTACTACTCGAACAAGCTGCAATTCATCGCACCGAAAGACAAAGACTTCAAAACCGACAAGGCTTCCCTGCAAGGCAAAGTGATCGGCGCACAACGTGCGACCCTCGCCGGCACCTGGATGGAAGACAACATGGAAGGCGTCGAAGTCAAACTCTACGACACTCAGGAAAACGCCTACCTTGACCTGACCTCCGGTCGTCTGGACGGCATCCTCGCTGACAAATACGTCAACTACGAGTGGCTGAAAAGCGAAGCGGGCAAGCCTTACGAATTCAAGGGCGACCCGGTTGAAGAAAGCGACAAGATCGGTATCGCTGTACGAAAAGGCGACACTCTTCGCGCGCGTCTGAACCTTGCGCTGAAAGAAATCGTTGAAGACGGCACCTACAAAAAGATCAACGACAAGTACTTCCCGTTCAGCATCTACTGATCCTGACCTGCCGGATCGACGCCGCACTTTCGCGGCGTCGATCCCCGGCCTTGCCTGCCGCGATTTGAAAAGAAATCCATGATTATCGACCTCTACGGATTCGGCCCGGCGCTTGCCGCTGGCGCGCTGATGACCGTCAAACTGGCACTCACGGCCCTGTGCCTGGGTCTGGTGCTCGGTCTGCTCGGCGCCTTGGCCAAAACTTCCCCGTACAAGCCACTGCAATGGCTTGGCGGAACCTATTCGACCCTGGTGCGCGGCATCCCGGAATTGCTCTGGGTGCTGTTGATCTACTTCGGTACGGTCAACCTGATGCGCGCCCTCGGTGAGTTCTTCGGCAACCCCGATCTGGAACTCAATGCCTTCGCCGCCGGCGTGATCGCGCTGGGCCTGTGCTTCGGCGCCTACGCCACAGAGGTGTTTCGTGGCGCGATTCTCGCGATTCCCAAGGGCCACCGTGAGGCTGGCGTCGCGTTGGGCATGTCGAAAGTGCGGATCTTCACGCGCCTGATCATGCCGCAGATGTGGCGCATCGCCCTGCCCGGCCTCGGCAACCTGTTCATGATCCTGATGAAAGACACCGCACTGGTATCGGTGATCGGCCTGGAAGAAATCATGCGTCACGCGCAAATCGGCGTGACCGTGTCCAAGCAGCCGTTCACCTTCTATATGGTCGCCGCATTCATGTACCTCGGCCTTACAGTACTGGCGATGACTGGCATGCACTTCCTGGAAAAACGCGCCGCCCGTGGCTTCGCGAGGAGCGCTTAATGAATTGGGCTGACTTTAAATGGGAAGTAATCATCAAATGGCTGCCGAAGCTGGCGCAGGGCGCGACCCTGACCCTGGAGCTGGTGGCCATCGCCGTGATCGCCGGGCTGCTGCTGGCGATTCCACTGGGCATCGCCCGCTCTTCGAAACTTTGGTACGTGCGCGCTTTTCCCTACGCCTACATCTTCTTTTTCCGTGGCACACCGCTGCTGGTGCAATTGTTCCTGGTCTACTACGGACTGGCGCAGTTCGACGCGGTGCGTAACAGCTCGATGTGGCCGTACCTGCGCGATCCGTTCTGGTGCGCCACCGCGACCATGACTCTGCACACGGCCGCGTACATCGCCGAGATCCTGCGCGGCGCGATTCAGGCGATTCCGCCGGGCGAGATCGAAGCGGCACGGGCGCTGGGCATGTCCCGGCCCAAGGCGCTGTTCTACATCATCCTGCCGCGCGCGGCGCGCATCGGCCTGCCGGCCTACAGCAATGAAGTGATCCTGATGCTCAAGGCCAGCGCCCTGGCCAGCACCGTAACGTTGCTGGAACTGACCGGCATGGCCCGCACGATCATTGCCCGCACTTACCTGCCGGTGGAGATTTTCTTCGCTGCCGGCGTGTTCTATCTGCTGATGTCCTACGTGCTGGTTCGCGGATTCAAACTGCTGGAACGCTGGCTGCGCGTTGATGCCTGCCAAGGGCGTTGATTCTTCCCACGTGCTGACGGGCGAGGAACTACTCGCCCGCTTCACCGCGCTGGATGCGTTTCTCGCAATGCATCAAGCATTGTGGAAACCTCGACCGTTCACTCATCTTGCGCTTCCGTGGGAAACCTCCTACCCCGAACTGTCTGCGTGGCTACGTGGGCGATCGCTGGAGGACGCGGAAAGTGCGCATAACCAGCCTGCCGATCTTGTTGATGCGCCGGAGCCATTCGCAACGTTAGCCGCGCTGTCACTTGAGCTGAGCGCAGTTGGGGAATTGCCGACCCATGCGCTCGAGGCGGCAGGTCATCGCTTGAACGTCGATGTGCCGGGGCGCAAGTTGCAGCAGATCGAAGCGTTCGCAGGTTGCCTGTCGTTTAGCTCAACGCCACAGCACTGGCTGGATTGGTGCTCGGGCAAAGGTCACTTGGGCCGACGCCTGTTGAGCCGCGGACAACAACTCACCTGTGTGGAATACGACCCGGCGCTGATCGCCAGCGGTCAGGCATTGAGCCAACGTCATCATCTGCACGCATTGCACGTCGAGCAGGATGTTCTGGCTGCTGACGCCGCTGTGCTGCTAAGCGCCAATCACACGCCCGTCGCCCTGCACGCCTGTGGCGATCTGCATGTGCGGCTGATGCAACTGGCCAGCGCCGCCGGTTGCCGACAACTGGCGCTTGCACCGTGCTGTTACAACCGGATCAGTCTCACTCAATATCAGGCGCTTTCCTCGGCCGGTGCAGAATCCGCCCTACAGCTGTCGCGGGAAGATCTGGCGCTGCCGATGAGCGAAACGGTCACCGCAGGTGCCCGCATCCGACGTCAGCGCGACACCTCCATGGCCCGGCGCCTTGCCTTCGATTCGTTGCAACGCAAAGTACGTGGCGTCGATGAATACTTGCCAACGCCTTCCCTGCCCAGCGCCTGGCTGGAAAAACCTTTTGCCGATTACTGTCGCGACTTGGGCGCGCTGAAAGAGTTATCCACAATCGGCGAGCAAAATTGGCTGGCTCTCGAAACCGCCGGTTGGCAGCGATTAGCCGAAGTTCGCAACCTGGAACTGCTGCGCGGATTATTCCGACGGCCGTTAGAGCTTTGGCTGAACCTGGATCGGGCGCTTTTCCTCGCCGAACAGGGATATGACGTACGGCTTGGGACCTTCTGCGACGCACATCTCACTCCGCGCAATTTTTTGCTAGTGGCCGAACGCATTTAAATCTTTACAGCCTGTGGATAACTCTGTTGATGAAATTATCCTGGATCCAATATCCACGCCTGTTTCACGCCATTAACAGTACTGGTCATTTTTTGTTCACATGAATAAAAAACCAGTAAAACAGGGATTTGCGAGACAAATGAGAATGCGTTCACAAAATTCGCCTTGAGTGCGCTTATAGGCCAGCCCGTTGTGCATAAGCCTCCAAGCAAAAGGACATAACCGCCGAATTGCGGACCTGTGCAATGCACAATTGCGCCCCCTATCTACCCTTGCTATACAGGTTTACGCCGTGCAGGTAGCGCACACTCGAAAAAGAAAAATCTGACCGACAGGAAGCCACCGTGACGTTCATTTCTTACGCACAGAATTTCGAAGACATCCGCTTGTGGCGGGCACTCAAATTCTTCGAAAACGGCTTCTATATCGATGTCGGCGCCAACGATCCGCTTCACGATTCCGTTACCAAAGCCTTTTACGATCGCGGCTGGAGCGGCATCAACGTCGAGCCGATGCAAAACTTTCACGACGCCCTCCGCCAACAGCGCCCCCGCGACACCACGCTGCAATGCATCGCCAGCGATCAGCCCGGCGAAGTCACGTTCTACGGCATTCCCGGCACCGGCCTGTCCACTGCCGACCCGGTCGTGGCTCAGGAGCGCCGCGATCTCGGCTTCGACGTCCGCAGCCTGACCGTCAAGGCCCGTACCCTGACCTCGATCTGCGAAGAACACGCCAGCGAGCGCCCAATCCACTTTCTGAAAATCGACGTCGAAGGCCACGAAGAAACCGTGCTGCGCGGCATGGATTTCAGCCGCTTCCGCCCGTGGATCATCCTCATCGAAACCCCGTTCGAGCGCGACCACACCTGGGAACACCTGGTCACCGACGCCGGCTACCAAAACGTCTGCTTCGACGGCCTCAACAGCTACTTCCTGGCCAATGAACACATCAACCTGAAACCGGCATTCGAGATGCCACCCTGCCAGCTCGACAACTTCCAGCTCTGCCTCGGCCACCCCTTCGCCCACCCCGTCGGCCCCAACGAAGCCGCCGCCCTGGAGCAGATCAGCGCCGCCACACAACGCGCCGAACACGCCGAAGCCCAACTGCGCGCCATCCAGAACAACCGCGCCTGGCGCGCCATCCAGAAACTGCGCAAAGTCCTGCGCCGGGCCTGAATTTGAGCCTGTGCAAAAATAGTCTGAATTCAGGGGTTTACAGAATTTTCCCAATGGCTATAATCGTCGCCCACACGCCGGTATAGCTCAGTTGGTAGAGCAACTGACTTGTAATCAGTAGGTCCCGGGTTCGACTCCTGGTGCCGGCACCATACAAAACAAAGCCCCTGCAGAAATGCAGGGGCTTTGTTGTTTCTGGGTCAATGCAACCCCGTCGCTCGCCTGTAAATCCTTCCCCTTCCCCTTCTCCAAACCGACAAATTGCTATTGACCGACCACCAGCCGAAGCATAACGTTTGCATACCGTGTACACAGCGTATACAGAAAATGTATGGAGCAACGTTATGGCAGCCTCTCCCGTTCTGTCTTTCCGAGTAAAGCCCGAACTTGCCAGCGAGTTGGATCAACTGGCGCAGGCGACCGAGCGAGATCGTCAATACCACCTGCAGCGGGCTTTGAGCCGCTACGTGGCCGATGAATCCTGGCATTTCAAAGCCGTGCAGGAAGGCATTGCAGATGCTGATGCAGGCAACGTCACTGATTTGGATGCCGTAAAGGCTAAATGGGTAAAACGTGCCGAAGATCGCATTAAGCAGCAAAGCGGAAAGTGACCTAGATGGAATATACGAACATTACGAAAGTTTAGTCGGCGTGGAGTTGGGGGAGGCAGCCGTCTTCCACATTCTCAACTGCCTGGAAATGCTGGAGCGTTTTCCGAATGCAGGAAAAGCATCTCCAGTGCCCGACTGCCGAGAGCTGATTATCACCACGTATCCGTATCGAGCTACCTATCGCTTGCAAGGTGACCGCGTGATGGTATTCCGTATTCTTCACCAGCATTCGGAGCGTCGTGAGGAATGGTGATCGTTGATACGCAGAGGCGCCCAGGTAATTGACCAACTGATTACAAGTCAGTAAGTCCAGACTCATCATCACAGCACAAAGCCCCGTAACTCGGGGCTTTATGGTATCTGGCGTTTGAATGAATATGGCCAATTGGAAGAAAATAAATCCGTCCCCTTTTTCCACGCGAAAGATCACTTCGCGCTACACGATCTGAAACGGCGCGGCATCACTGACACGACCGGCACCAGGGCAGACAAACAGGAAGCGAGTGGCCACCGTGACGCGAAGATGATGGACGTGTACGACCACAGTGTCCCTATCGTTTCACCCTCTGCTGACTGACTCCACGATCCGAGAGGGACGGCTGCCTTCAAAAAATAACGAAGGCAGCCGCGTAAAAGCTAAGCTGACAAGCCACGGCCCGCCAACGTAGGGAAGCAAGGCATGAGAACTGACGAACCAAGCAAAGGACGCAGCGCTAAATCTGAGCGAGATGAGTTCAGCCCTTCTACAAAAAGCATTCTTGCACTGCGCGTTGCCTACCGTTGTTCATATACAAACTGCGACAAGACAACCATTGGCCCCAGCGATTCAGCTATCAACAAAACCATAAGCATTGGCGAGGCTGCCCATATCACCGCTGCTGCGCCTGGAGGCGCGCGGTACGACCCCACTCTGACCCCAGAGCAGCGGAGTAGCATCAACAACGGGATATGGATGTGCAAAATTCACGCTCGTCTCATCGATGTTAATCCCTCTGTCTATCCCCCTCACGTTCTCCACGCGATGAAAGCAGAACACGAGGCGCGTATTAACCTCGAAATTTCCGGTTTGAACCCTGGCCGAAACGCTTTCGACTTCATAGCAATCGGCCCGTCGATAGTCTTCGTTGGTGATTTGGTAGCTGCAGAACGGAGCAAGTGGAGCTATCGCGTAGAACATTTCGTTATAGGAGATCTTTCTGAACTGTTGAGATACATCGACCAGTTCGAAAGCGCGGATCCTTATGACAAATACGTGCTCGTCAATGAACTTGGAGACGGCCGCGAACTGTTGGCCGCGCCATCATGGTCGAAAACCGGCAACGACTGCGTCATCACAACCCTGGTTAAGCCCGGTTTTCCGAAGGTCGATGTTCATCAGCTTCCAATGACGATGGCGCTGGGTGAGGACCATGATTTTCAAATCCTCAACGGAAGTCTTGCTCGAATAAGAGGCTTGGAAGCACTACCTCAACAAGTCAAAACGTGCCTTTCGATGAGTCGTGGAGAGTCTTATTTCGCTCCCAGCTACGGCACGCGAATCCGTGAATACTCCGTCGGCTTCTTTGGCTCGCCCTGGCTTCCACGTCTAATTAAGCTGGAGGCTATAAGGATGGCCGCCATTCCATACGTAGACAGCCACGGAATAACGCCGCCGACGACACCGCTCCGCTGCGTTCGAAAGGTTATTTCGATTGAGCAACTCGACGCTGTCGGGGATGGTGGCTGGTATCGATTCCGTGTCGATCTGGATATTGAAGGGTTAGGCGAATGGTCACGCGAAATGCCAATCCTAATATCCGAGAACCTTTGAGTGCTAATCGCCACGTAACAGATGAACTACAACCCCCGAAACATGCGGTTTTTGGCGTATCTGCACGCAACAATGAATCTCTTAAGTCATTGTTTTTATTGCTTAAAGAACCTTCCTTGTAATCAGTAGGTCCCGGGGTCGATTCCTGGTGCCGGCACCATACAAAACGAAGCCCCTGCAGAAATGCAGGGGCTTTGTTGCTTCTGGAATCTGACATTCCCGCCGATATGAAAAAAACCCTCAAATAGCTATTGCTCAAGGGGGCCGTTATTCAATGTGAGGTTGCTGCTAAGCAGCTTCCACCAAGATCGAAATCCGCCGTCCAAGCTGCTGCAATGCACGCTCAACATTCTCGATCTTTGAGTGATGCAGAAAATCGACCAAGCGATCAACCTGCGGTCGTTGTACACCCAAACGGCGCGCAAGCTCGGCTTTGCTCACGCCAGACTCAAGTAGCGTATTCCACAACGCAACCTTCGCAGCGGTCAGCGCAGGCAGACGCAAAACAGCGTCACTTTCCTGCTCTCTCGCATCACCTGTCGGAATCAACCGGCGATCATCAACGTAAATCGACAAGGCTGTTTCCATCGCATCAATAGCGCCGTCGAGTGCTTCCCCGAGAGTATCGCCAGCGGCGTACATCTCTGGAATTTCTGCGCAGGACAACCAGACACTGCTCGGCTCCTCGTGTACTTCCAACGCATATTCGAACATTACGCTTCCTCTCATGGGTACAGCTGGGTCTCAATCCTTGAGGCCCAGCTGCTTGATTATCGATTTTCTCAACCCTTCACCCATCTCCTTGGCTCCGTGGTCGGGAAACACAGTTGATTTGCCGTTCAAGGAAACCTTGAAGTGACTGCCCTTGCCGGTTTGGAACTCCGCACCTTGGGCTTTCAACCATCGCCGAAACTCGCTGTACTTCATGTGCGTCACTCGCCGTTTCGGTAGAGCGACTCTGCAACATATTTGTTGCCTATGCAACATAACTGTTGCACGCAAATAACTTGTTACACCCGCCACCACCGGGCCACGATTGCGCCCCACCCTGCCGGAAGCTACCTTCAGAGCCGTCGCTGCCAATTCAGCGACCGGGCCTGATAACCCGAGTAATATGTAGGCGCTTCAGCGTCCTAATCACGTTTGCCGGCGTTTTTTATGCCTGCGCATTCGTGCAATGGCGGCTGTGCGTGGGAGACCTTCGGGTCTGCCGGGTTCCTACATTTCCGGTTTATCAGCCTGCGTACAGCTGCCACCCATTCGCCTGATAACGAATGCGGCAGCTTCAATGCAATGTAGGAGTCTGAACATGAAAGCTTTCGAACGAACCACAATTTCTTCTTCCGCTACACAGGGCATCCCCTTCCACCTCCCAGCAAACGGAAGGTGAAGCCATGACTAATCCCCACGATCTGAAAACCCTCGGCCTCACCCATTTCTCTTACCAATCCAACCACGCACTGTTTCGCACCAGCGCCGGCGTTCCGGTGACGACCGCCCTCTCCCACGCCTCGCATTTGCTGCACATTTCCAGACTGCTGACCTCAGATACCGACGTCGCACGCGATCCAGATCTCTACGCCTGTGCTTCGCAATACTTGCAGGAGTTGAGCAAGGCGTTGATTGATGACGCGGTCAAAGTGCTCGGAGCATCAGGTTCGAAACCATAATCCGTCGCGCAAAAAAAACCCCTCGCATCTCTGCGAGGGCTTTGCAAAACAGCATCAATCAGTGCCCAGCGCTCTGCCCGCCATCCACGTGCAGAATCTCACCAGTCACAAACGCCGCGTTACCCAGATACACCACGGCCTGCGCGATATCGTCGATCTCGCCCATATTCATTGGTGATGCGGTGTAATAAATGGAATGCTGTAGTCGTATGTCACGCCGCCAGCCCCCACAGAAAAGAGTCTGGCTCAGAGGGTCATTTCCCGGCTGGTTGGGTGGGGTGATATCGGCCGATCACACTACTATCTATCGGGCCTTCCTCTCTCATGGCGTTCGCTACCGCCTCGATAATCGAGGTCCAGATCTCCGGTTTTGTGAGTACCGGCATTTCCTTCGCCAGAACGTTGCTCAACTGACCTTTATTCTGCTCTATCGAACGTAGCAGTCGGTCTGCCTGATGATCAGGCATTTCTACGATCTCTTTAATGGCCAGCCGCGCCTGAGAATGGCTTCGCAAGTATTTGGATTCCTCGCGCATTTGCTCAGTGATCGTGCGTCGGACAATGTTGGATATAAAGACGACGTGAGGACCTAAATCAGGATAGCGCCATAGCGGTCGCGCCTTATCGTAATCAGAGAACTCTATATTCGAGACCACACCATCAGGATATTGCGTGCGAGTGCTGGCAAACCTCACTTGATCACGAATGTTCTGCATCAGTGGTTTTGAGACCTGGTCCAGAACACTGTCATAAGCCCGCCGCTCGCCAGAGTCATCTGTGATAACTGCGGAAATCGGAAGAATGACCGGATCGGGTATCGCGCCATCGCGGCGAAGGATGTCGTTAATCAGGAAGCGGTGAACTCGACCATTTCCGTCAGCCAAAGGATGGATATAGACAAAGGCGAACGCAGCTACCGCACTACGCATGACCGGGGATTGTCCCTGAGTGCGACTCAGGAACACACGAATGCCCTCCAGCATCTGCTCAAGGTCCGCTTCAGGAGGAGCAACGTAATGGACAAGTTCTTGATAACGGACAGTCTCACCGACAAACACTGGTGACTGGCGAATTCCCAGCCGTGTAAGGGTCGTTACTGTGCCCAGTATTTCTTCTTGCATCTCTGCCAATGCAGTATCGGTCAAAGGCAGTTCGCCCTGCCCCGTGCGTCTTGCCAGGACATCTGCGAAGCGCTGGATTCGTGTGGAGCGATCAGCCTCGCCCTCGATGGCAAAACTGGCCTTGCTCTCTCTGAGCGTCATCCAGGCGGCAGCTCGCAAAAGAAGGGCCTCGCCAAACTCTTGGGTCAATTGTCCGAAGAGCAGAGGAACATCGAGATCTGATGCCGATTTCACTGCTTCTGTTTTCACGACCGTTGGGCAAAAGTGACGAGTTCCTGCGAGATTGTCGTTCACCCGCCAGCGAGGCACTTTCACTATTTGGTCTGAAGAGGCCGCGACCATCAACGCAGCGTTGATAGCATCGACATAATTGCCACCGATGCGTTCCGGTACCCTCAATGTCTCGCCAGTCAGCCATTCATATAAAAATGCTGCTCTGCGCGCATATTGTCCGGTCGGTTCTGCTGATACCCATAGCTGGATCATTTCGCAGCCAACCTTTGCAAATAGCCGACTCAAAAATTCAAGATTGATGACTTCGTGACGCAAATGAAAATGAAGATTCGATAAAAAATCGGGATCTGGACGCATATTTTCCGGGTAGGTTTCGAGCCGATATCCGTCCTCGAGCTGCGTTGATCGTCTTCCCCCTACCTGACTCACAACCGCAAACCGCGCCATAGGCATTACCCCAGAGTCTCTCGCCAACCATGCAGCACCGACTGGCTTTTCAGGTAATTCAGTCATGAGAGACGCCTTGAATAATAATTTGATCAAAAACTGTTGCAGATCATCATCCATGAGTAAAAACAGTTCGTCTTGCACAAAAACGATTATTTCTATAAACAAATGAATAATTTCGATTATGTAGCAGGCCTATCACAGGCGACGATCGTGTTTATCCAATTCCTACCAAAGGATCAGAATGTCTCAAAATGATTTTGAGTGGTCAAAAATGATTACAAAATAGATATCTTGCTCAAAATCAGTTTCAGCCATAGCTCGAAATATTGAGTCTTCAAACCTCGCTCACCTCAAAAACAAACGAAATCTTGCGCTGACTCGCACTCCAAACATAACGCAGATGTTTGCCCTGCTTCGGAATCGAAACGGCCGGCGGGCGGAACGCGGCGACGCATTCATGGCCGGGCAAACGTACGCTGTCGTAGAGCAAGCCCCATGACAGTGTTTCTCGAAGCTGTCGGGCAAACGCCTGAGACGGGCCATAAGCATCGGGATCAGGCTGATGCAAATGCGGAAAATCGTGGCGGATGTCGTGCAGCGGCTTGATCACGCGATTGATGTAGGTGCGCATGGTCAATTCCAGATCGGCCTCGTTGGTTGCGGCGAGGAAGCGTTCTTGGTGGAAACAGGTTTCGGCGATGGCCGCGGCTTGGCTGCTGGCGGCGTAATACACGCCGAACGTGCCGTCGGTGAAGCGACTGCTTTTGCCGATGTGGGTGAACGCCGCCATTACCGGAGTTGAACCGGGGCCAGAGAGCCGGTCTTCAGGCCGCACGCGGTCGAGGACGCCGGCCTGTGCGATCAAACGATCATTGGTCAGCGCTTCGAGTGCATAGGCGATTTCCAGATCCTCCGGGTCGAGCACATCTTCGAACAACGCAATCGGCGGGAAGCTGCTGTTGACGATTCGATACGCTCGCGGCCATTGCGGATCGACCAGCGCCGGCGCCTTCAACCGCGCACTCCGTCGAGATAACGACGTACGTCGGCGATGTCCACCACCCGCCCGACGAGCATGTAATCCAGTGCGGTTTGACCGTTGAACGGCGCGGCAGTATTCGGGCTGCTGACCCACGTATAAGCGCGCTCGCGACTATTGCTGAAGATGATGCTCAGCGCCTTGTGAATGCCCATCAGGTAGGAAATTCGCTCAAGCGTGTCGTGCGGCAAGCGCACGTTCGGCGGCAGGTGTTTGTATTTGTAAAACGTCGTATTGCCGACCCCGCCCAGCAGCGTCCTTTGTTGCTCGGCGTTACAGCCCCAGCGCTCCATGAGGTTGAAAAAAAACTTCAGCGCGACGCGACCGGCTTCGGGGACGTCGAGTTGTTCGCGTGGGGTCAGGGCTGGGGATGAGGTGGGCATAGGGTCGTCCAAAATTACTGCGCATACGTCAATGCTAGTACACATACGAATAAATATTGAAAACCTATCCACAAATGTATCAAAGCCATTCTTCTCTTCACATATCAGGACACTTGAACATTTCCTCTATCAAATCGAAACGCTGGCAAATATTTCTGGCTTCTCTCATTGCACTTGCCGTCTTCTTTGAAGGTACTCGTACGTCAAAAGGCATTCGCTGGTTCGAAACAACCTGTTGGAGGAACAGTCGCATGGCATCTTCGATAGTGAGTCCGCAGGCATTAAAAACCTGAGTGGCACGCACTATTAACTTCTCGTCAATGCGGCAACACACGTCTGTAGTTTTCGATAGCGCAGCCATTTCTCACCTCTGCCAATTGATGTGCGATTTCCTGAGTTCCTGGTTCGCACGTCTTGGCCTTATTCCAGCCGCTTTGTCGTCGCCTCGCTATCAGCCCAATCCCAACTTCCCATACGACCCGTCCACAGTTCTCGCAGGTAAGACCCGCCAACCGTGTCAGCCGTTTCCCTCAGC
The DNA here is from genome assembly GCF_048822895.1 of Pseudomonas sp. P4795. Classification (NCBI taxonomy): domain Bacteria; kingdom Pseudomonadati; phylum Pseudomonadota; class Gammaproteobacteria; order Pseudomonadales; family Pseudomonadaceae; genus Pseudomonas; species Pseudomonas sp. P4795. The sequence continues at coordinate 459,701 of NZ_JBMFBT010000005.1, forward strand.
AAAACAGCCGAACGCCCCAAAACCAGGCACTTTTTTTGACCCCCATCACCCCCATGTCGCCTAAAACCCCGATCCTGTGTCAGCCTCCAGCCATCGGCGGAGACATCAATTGGCTACTAATTACGCGACAACTATGCTCAGGTACAGGAATATAGCCAGCATATGGCGCCATACCGGCACTGACGTACTCAACAATACCCAGCCCACTTCAGAGGGCATTACCCATGGATAGCAGAACCTTACGCAACCTCATGCGCATTGTGCAGACCGGCTCGTTGTCGGCCGCAGCCGAGCACTCGTGCCTGACTGTGCAGGCGTTGGCCGCGCAGTTGAACAAGGTCGAAGAACAGTTCGGTTTCCGCTTGTTTCGCCGTTCCAACAAAGGTCTGACGCTGACGCCGCAAGGCACCGAGCTGACGCCTTATATGGATCGAGTGCTGATTGCTACACGGCAGATGGAAGAGAAGGTGGAAGCCTTGAAGGTGCCCGGCCAGCGCACCTTGAAGGTCGCGCTGAACAACACGTTGCCGCCGGACTTCAATCGACGAATGATCGGACGGCTGATCGAGGTTTTTCCCGACTATCAGATGGAATTCAGCTACGCCGAGTCGATGGAAAACCTCAGCAAGCTGAAGAATGAAGACTTCGACCTCGCGGTGCTGATAGGCCCGCAGCGCCCGGGGCTGCCGAGCATCGTCCTGCCGGAAGTGCAGGTCCAGGTGGTTGGCGCGCATTGTGGTCAGGAGAATGATCCGCTGACCTTGCTCGGCAACAAGTTTCAGGTGCGTCCTGCAGAAGATTGTCCATATTCCCACAGCTTTTTGCGTTTTCTCGACGCCGGGCTGGGCAATCACGAGAACGGCCAGCGCATGATTTATTCGTGCAGCGAGACGCTTACCCTGTCGCTGATCACGCAAATGGATGCCGTCGGCATGGTTTCTCGCGAGGCCGCGCAGAAATACGGCCTGACGATTTTCCCCGGTTTCGAGGATTTCCTCGAAGTGCGCCTGGCGGTGAACAACCCGAATCTGTCCGGCAAGGCGCTCAACGACGTGGTCGATCTGCCGCTACATGAACGCGCCGAGCGCAATGTACGCAGCCGTTCCAACCGCCACACTGAGAAAGAGGTTTTTGCTGAAATACGCACATAACAACGTCGGAATCGCTGCGTAGAATTCCGGGCGGTCGAGCTGTATGTGCTGATCCTTGATCAACAAGGGAGTCAGGCTGATCGCAGCGACGATCGCCACCGGCAAGTATTCCAGCGCACGCGCGACGAACGGCGGCCAGTGCTCGGTGTTGATTTGCAGGGGCAAGGCGCGCGGCAGGAAGGTCACGGCCATCATCAGCGCGACCACCAGAATCAGGAACGTTTGGTCAGGCATACACCCACCCCGCAACCCACGAACGTGGCGATGAAGACATTGAACGGCGAGCTACCGACCAGGCTCAGCGCGCCCATGCATACGACTGCGGCCAGTGCGGCGATGAGTTTATTGCGCGTGTTGCACAACGAGACCAGCACATAGAGCATCATCGCGGTCAGCGCGTAATCCAGCTGATACTTGATCAGGTGCGCTGCATATTGCGCGCACAGCGCTCCGAGCAGACCGCCAAGCACCCACGAGGTGTGGCAGAACAGATTGAAGCCAATCAGATAACGCACGTTGACCGGCGCGCCTTTGCCGAGCTTGACGCTGTGAAAGGCGAACGATTCATCGGTCAGCCCGCCGGCGTAGCACCAGCGCTCCATGCGGCTCAGGCCCAATGCGCGCAAGGCCTTGGCCATGTACACCGACATCAGCATGTGCCGCGCATTGATCAAAAACGTGGTCAACACAATGGTGGTCAACGACGCGCCGCTGCTGATCAGCGCCAGCGCCGCGAATTGCGAAGCCCCGGCGTACACGAACAAGCACATCGCCACCGGCAGCCACAGCGGCAGCCCGGCATTCACCGCCATCAGTCCGAAAACGAACGACACCGTGAAGTAACCGGCCACCACCGGACTGGCTTCGGCAAACGTGCGCGACGGCTGATGGCTGACCATCAGCGGCGCACTGCCGGACCTTTCATTCATAGATCCCTCTCAAATGTCCGTTCGCCGTGAGGCTCGCAAAAACCCTGGGCAGTCCAAAAACGCTTGCCCGCGAGGTTAGCATCGTCGACGAACAGAAACATCCGCAGCACACCGACCCGCTTCATGTCGGCGGATGCCGCTTCCACCAGGCGCTGGCCGACGCCTTGGCTGCGATAGCGCGGGCTGACGGCCAAGTGGTTGATGGTGCCACGACTGCCGAGCATGCCGCCGAGCACCGCACCGACGATTTCACCTTGGATGTCGAAAGCGAGATAGGAGGTGGTGGTCTTCTGGATCAGCACGCCGCGCAGGCATTTGGCATCCTGCCATTCGCAGAACGACACCTCGTCGAACTGGCGAAAGAAGCGCTCCATACGCTGCGCGTCCTTGGCCGTAGCGCGCCGCAGCACCACCGGCGTCGAGCACTCGACGCCATCGATTTGAGTGATCTGATTAGCGAACAATGTCGAAAGCGGTCCCGGGCCGCGAGAAGGAGATTGCCAGAATCTGCCGGTACGCCATGGCATGGGAATGCGTGTTGCGCGCAGGGGTTACGTAATGGCGCATGTCGCGGTCGAGGAAGTACGTGGTATCGAGGATTTCCTGGTAGGTGGTCGACGCCAGTTGCTCGCCATGGATGTCGTACAAACGACTCTCCGCACCCTCGACATTGTTGCGGCCCCAGAAGTGCACACCGCTGAACGGATAGCCGTCGCAGTGAATGCCTTCCGGGGTGATTTCAAGTTGTTTGCCGGGTTTGATCTCGATGCGGATCTGGTGAATCTGGCACTGCCAGATTTCCTCGTGCAGCTCTTCCGGCAAGACGTTTTTATACACTTCGAAATCGGTGTCGATCAGGCTGCGCATCACTGGCGAGTGCAGGACTTCTTCAGAAAAGTCGGCAAAGTGCCGCACTACGCCGCCAACGTAACTGTTGTTAGCCTTGGATTGCACGTACGCGCGATGTTCAAGTTGCGTGAGTTCGCGAGTCTTGGGGTTGTACTCGAAGTCGCTGTAACGACGGTAACGCATGCCGGCCTCGGCCTGACCGTAGTAGCTGTCAGGCTCCATGTTTTCCCAACTTTTGGTCAGTCTGACGAAGTCGGCGAAATGACCGTATAGATTGAAGTCGGCGCCCTGCACATTGGCGTATTTGTCGCGCCGTAGCGATTCGCCCACTTCTCTGTTTAAAACGATCATTACCAAATTCTCCGCTGCGTTGAGCGGCCTAATTTATTAGGTGGAGAATTTGCGTCCATGAGAAAGAATTTCAGGCATTTAAAGCCCCGTTTGAAACGCGATCTGCAGCAGCTGAAAAACAACTTTTTAATGACAAAAACACGGGTTATTTGCGCCTCTCAGGGAAAAACAGTCGAAAAAAAACCCCGAGCGATTCGGGGTTTTCTTACGAGTTTTACAACTCAACCGATCATCAGAAGATATTGATCGGGTAATCGACGAACACACGCAGCTCGTTGCCGCTGACGTTGTATTCGCTGGATTTCTGCGAAACACGCAGGATCGAGCTGCGCAGTTTCACGCTCAGGTCTTTGGCCGGGCCACTTTGCACGACGTACTTGAACTGGTTGAAGATCTCGCGCTCGGTGCCGCCTTCGCTGGTGGACGTGGTGATGTTGTCGCCACGGACATAGGCAAAGTTGTAGCTCAGACCCGGTACGCCAAATGCGCCGAAGTCCAGGCCGTAGCCCAGCTGCCAGCTGCGTTCGTCTTCGGCGTTGAAGTCCGACCAGTAGGAGTTGGCCAGGTAGATGGTGTTGCCACCGTCACCGACCCGACCCTGACCTTTCTGGTAACCGCCGTAGGCGTAACCCAGGTTGCTGTCGCCGGTGGATCGCTGGTGCGCCACGGTGAACGAGTGCGGGCCGGTGGCGAAAGTCGCTGCCAGGCTCCAGATCTTGTTGTCGTCGCCGGTCACACCGTTTTCGCGGACATAGGAATTGTCCAGCTTGGTGCGGTAGCCGTTGAAGTCCAGGGTCAGCGACTGATCCTTGTTCAGCGGGTACACATAGTTGGCGTTGATGTACTGCTTCTTCAGCACGTCTTCAACGTCGGAAGCGTACAGCGCGCCCTTGAAGTGCTCGGTGAACTGGTAGCTACCGCCCAACACGTTGATCGCTTTCAGACCACCGCTGTCACGGCCTTCAGCGCTCTTGCGCGATTCGGCGGTGAAACGACCGGCATCCAGCTTCAGGCCTTTGATCTCTTGCGAAGAGATCATGGTGCCGGTGTAGCTTTCCGGCAGCAGACGCGAGTTGTCGTAGTTCAGCACCGGCAGGGCCGGCATCTGGTCGCCGTAGGTCAGCACTGTGTTCGACACACGGAATTTGACCGCTGCGCCAACCTTGGACAGATCATCAGCTGCGTTGCCGCTATCACCCTGCTTGAAGAAGTCGATACCGCCGGCGCCGCTGCGACCCTTGCCGCCGTCCAGACGCAGTGCGTACAGACCGAAGGCGTCTACACCGACACCAACGGTGCCTTGAGTGAAACCGGACGAGAACGTACCGATGGCCGCTTGGCCCCACTCGACTTTGTCATCGTTGCCGTTTTTGTAATCACGATTGATGTAGGCATTGCGCAGCAGCACTTTGAGGCTGCTGTCTTCAACAAAACCCTTGGACTCGGCCTGGTCGTTAGCCATGGCCTGAGTGGCGCTCAACATCCCCAGAGCGATCAGACTGATTCGCTTATTCAACATTTTATTTTCCTTATTACGGGTTGAAACGCGCTGTGTCGAACGGCTGAAACGGCGCTATCGCGCTCTTTTTTCACCCCGAAACAAAAAGGCCCGCCCACGACAAAGTCATGGCGGGCCTTTTTATTATTTTGAGTCATGGCGGTTGGCCACAGGCGTTGGGCCGAATCGTAGCCGCGCCCTCAACAATGTGTCAATTTCAAGAATCGTCTTTAAATAGGCAAAAATCGTCTAAGGAAAGGCTTTATTGCGATAGCCGATTGCAGGAAAACGCCGGTAATCAGTGATTCTGTGGGGCTCAGGCGCAGCTGTCCGGCGTGCAAACCATCGAGGAAACGGACGACGCCGAGGCAGGAATCGCCTGACGCAACCATTCAGCAAATTCCTGCGGCTTGCCTAACCATGGGCTGATATCGATCAGCGTGAAGCGCCCGTCCTGTTCCAGGGCGAAGGTCGGAAAGCCCTGGCCGCCAACCTTGGCCAGCAATGCGCGGCTGTTCTTGATGTGCTGCTTGATGTCGGCAGATTCGAACGCGGCTTCGAAGCTGCTCGCTGCATAACCGACTTCCAGCGCCAATTCGATCAGCACTTGTTTATCGGCAATCCGCCGACCTTCGAGGTAATGCGCGGTCTGCAATCGGCCAAGCAACTGTAAGCCACGGCCATCGAGTTTTTCCGCAGCCAGAACGGCAGCAATCGGCGGCGCAGAATCGAACACCGCGGTGTGATCGCGCAGCAACCCTTCGAAATAGGCTTCGCCAAACGGCTGCCCGCTGAACTCGGCAATGCGCCGGTCGTGGGGCATCACGTAATCGCGCAATTGCGGTGAAACGTTCTGGCGATTGGCGTCGGTCATCATTCCGCCGCCGTGGGCAATCACCGGCAGTACTGCTTGTGCCGCTTGAACCAGCGGTTTGGCGCCGTAGCACCAGCCGCACAACGGGTCGTAAATGTAATGAAGGATCATCGGAAAACTCCGGCAGGAAAGTAGGGAAAAATCGATGGCGGCACATTAGCCCTTTGCTCGTTGCGGAAAAACGCTGGATTGGCTTCCAGTCTGTTTCGCCAATCGGTCGAATTCCGCCTCTGATAATTTGTATCAATCTGGAAACAAGTTGAAACAATCAAACCGGGGAACCTATAAGGAATTATTCACTACAGCAAATGCAAAGCATTACCATTCGCGCCTTCGAATTCCCCTACCCTTTCGGATGCGCCGATCAATGCCTGCCCCGTTCCGTCTCACGCCCGTCACTCTTGGTCTTTCTGCCTTTTTGTCTTCCGGTTTGGCTTACTCCGCGACCGAACTCCCCGCCACCTCGATCAGCGCCGAAGCGCAGGCCGACGACCCGCGAGTGAAAGTCAGCAACACCGCGACACGCACCTCGACTCCGGTGCGCTACGTGCCGCAGGCGATCGATTCGATCAAGACTGCCAACGTTGCGGATTACGGCACCAATGACATCGAAGATGCGCTGAGCGGGATCCCCAACGTCAGCGGCGGTGGCGACACGCGTTTTGACAGCCTGCGGATCCGTGGTTTCGACGCCAGTAACGACTTCTATCTGGACGGCATCCGCGACGACAGCCAGTACAAACGCGACCTGCACAACATCGAGCGTGTGGAAGTGCTCAAAGGCCCGGCGGCGGTTCTGTACGGTCGTGGCAGCCAGGGCGGGATCGTCAACCGCGTGAGCAAAATGCCGGAATCCGGCCGCCGCTCGACCATCGAAGCCCAGGGCGGCAGCGAGGATCTGCGCAGCCTGTACGCCGACCTCAGCACCGACCCGAGCGAGAACATCAGCCTGCGCCTGAACATGGGCAACATGGATGAAAACAGCTTCCGCGACGGTGTCAGTGGCAACCGCAAACTGTTTGCGCCGTCGATGAGCTGGCAGCTCACGCCGGACTTGAACTGGCTGGTGCAGTACGAATACAGCCGCTACAACCGCACGCCGGATCGCGGCATTCCGGGTGTCAACGGGCGCCCGGCGGACGTCGGCCGCGATACCACCTACGGCAACGATCACGATTTCATCGACGACAAGTCGCAATCCCTGCGTTCGAAACTCAGCTACGAACTCAGCGACAACTGGCAACTGCGCCACACCCTCGGCGTGTTCAAGCTCGACAGCGATTTCGACAACACCTACCTGACCGGTTATGTCCCGGCGACCAACAAGGTCACCCGTCAGCACTGGCAGCAGGATCTGACCACCCGCAACATCTACAACAACCTCGAACTCGAAGGCGGATTCGACACCTTCGGCCTCGAGCATCGCCTGCTTACCGGAGTCGAGACCGGCAGCCAGCGCCGCGACCCGACGCTGTACAACGCCGCCACCGGCCGTGGCATTCAAGCCGTGCCAGCGCTGGATCTGTACAACCCGGATCGCAGCTTGCGCCACACCGGACGCATGCAGGTGGCGAGCAGCAGCCACACCGAAGTCGAAAGTCGTGCGATCTACGTGCAGGATCAACTGCGTCTGAACGATCAATGGCAGATTCTCGCCGGTCTGCGCTACGACACCTTCGACATCGAGTCGACCAACAAGCTGCGCAATATTTCCGAAGACCGTGACAGCCACAGCACCAGCCCGCGTGTGGGTGTGGTCTGGACGCCGCTGCAAAATCATTCGTTCTATGCCTCGTGGACCAAGACCTTCTCGCCGGTCGGCGGCGGCTTGATCGGTATTACGCCGGGTGTGGCCGGCAACAGCAACGACCTGAGTCCCGAGCTGACCAAGCAGAAAGAAATCGGCGTCAAAAGCGACTGGCTCGACGATCGCCTGAGCACAACGTTGGCGATCTATGAACTGGAACTCTACAACCGCCGCACCACCGACCCGGTCGATCCGACCCTGACCGTGATGAGCGGTTTGCAGCGTTCGCGCGGGATCGAGTTGACCGGTACCGGCCAAATTGCCGGCAACTGGTATGTGCGCGGTGGCGTCGGTGTGCAGGACGCGAGCATCGTCAAAGACAACAACGGCCTGGAAGGCAAACGCATCAGCAACGTGGCCAAGCGCAACGGCAGCCTGTTCCTGACCTGGAAACCGGAGATGGGCTGGTACGCCGAAACCGGTCTGACCCTGGTCGGCCAGCGTTACGCCGACAATGCCAACACCACGGTGCTGCCGGGTTACGGCCGCTGGGATGCGCTGGCCGGTTACCGCATGAAGGATTGGGATCTGCGTGCAGCGCTGAACAACATCACTGATCGCGAGTATTACGATTCGGCGACCAGTGCTTTCCAGATTCAACCGGGCGCGCCGCGTAGCCTGGTAATGACCGGGACTTACAGTTTCTAACGCAAAAAAAAGCGCTGCCATCCCGGCAGCGCTTTTACCAATCCTTGTCGTTCTGCTTATCCCTCCATCACATCCCACAACGCATCCAGTTCGGCCTCGCTGAACAGGTCAGCGGGGTAACGCTCGATCATCATCCGGCGCGGATCAGGTTCTCTGATCTGACGCGTTCCATTGGACTTCAACCAGTGCGCGACAATCTGGAGCGACTCAGTATTCACAGGCATGGGATGCAACGTTCGCTCGCTGATCACGTTCACTTCGGCGTTCATTTCAGCGCTCCCTCCCCGTTCGTGAGCGGCTACGTTATCCAAGGTTCATGACAGAATTGTTGAAGTTGTCCTTCACTCTCTGTGCATCCAGACCAATACAAGAGCTATGCCAATGTTTCGCGATTGTCGACCAGCGGACATAAAGAAACCCGCAGTCCTGTCGGGCTGCGGGTTTCTCTTCAAACGCCGATGGCTTGGGCGATTATTTAATCAACTCAAGCTGTTACGTCGGCACTCACTCTTTGTGCGGCGCGGGCTGCTGTTGGGTAAGGCAGTGAATATTGCCACCGCCCAGTAACAGTTCACGGCCCGGCACCATTACCACTTCGTGCTGCGGGAACAGGTTCTGCAGAATTTCTCTGGCCGGACCGTCCATCGGATCGTTGAAGCTCGGCGCGATGATGCCGCCGTTGACGATCAGGAAGTTCACGTAGGAGCCTGCCAGCCGCACCGCAGGATTACGCTCCTGAGTGCCGTCCACCGGATCGACGCCAGCGCACTCTTCCTCGGTCGCATACAGCGGCCCCGGAATCGGCATCTTGTGCACCGTAAATGGGCGACCCTTGGCATCGGTGCTGTTTTGCAGCACTTTCATTGCGGCCTGGCAGCGCGGGTAGTTCGGATCCTGTGGATCATCGGTCCACGCCAGCAGCACTTCGCCCGGGCGCACGTAGCAGCAGAAGTTATCCACATGACCGTCGGTTTCGTCATTGAACAGACCGTCCGGCAGCCAGATGATCTTATCCACAGCCAGATTGGCGCTGAGTACCGCTTCGATTTCTTCGCGGCTCAGGTGTGGGGTGCGATTGCGGTTGAGCAGGCATTCTTCGGTAGTGATCAGCGTGCCTTCGCCGTCGACATGAATCGAGCCGCCCTCCAGCACGAAGCCTTCAGTGCGATAACGCGGGCTGCGCTCGATTTCGAGGATCTTGCCGCCGACCTGCGAATCGCGATTCCACGGCGAATACAGTCCGCCATCAAAGCCGCCCCAAGCGTTGAAATCCCAGTTCACGCCGCGCACTTCGCCGCTGTTATTGATGACGAAAGTCGGGCCGCTGTCGCGCACCCAGGCGTCATCACTGGACATCTCGACCACACGAATATTTGGCACGTCGAGGCGCGCGCGGGCGTTTTCGTACTGGCCGGCGGACACTGCCACGGTAACCGGTTCGAAACGCGCGATAGCCTTGGCCACTGCAGCGTGAGCCGCTTGCGCTGGCTTGCCACCCAGACGCCAGTTGTCCGGACGCTCGGGCCAGATCATCCAGGTTTGAGTTTGCGGCGCCCACTCGGCCGGCATGTAGAAGCCATCAGCGCGGGGGGTACTTTTCAATGTGGTCATGGCGATCAGGACTCCGGGAAACCGACGAGGTTTGCAAATTCAGCAATGGCGACTTTATAACCGATAAATATCGGCAATAGAAGAAAATTAACCACCACCCATCTAAAATACGAAGAATAATACAGATATAAATCTGCTTTACAGACCTTCATCAAGCACTTTGGCCAGCATGTCGACAAAGAAATCCACGCTTTGGCGCGACGTGACCATCGGCGGTTTGATCTTCAATACGTTGAGATAGTCGCCCGTGGGCTGCATGAAAATCCCCAACTCGCGGAGACGATCGCACAGCAGCATGGTTTCCTCGGTCGCCGGCTCCAGCGTTTCGCGATTGCGGATCAACTCAACGCCCAGATAAAAACCCGAACCGTGCACCGCGCCCACCAGCGGATGTTTATCGATCAGCGCTTCCAGCCGTGCCTTGAAGTGCGCGCCCACCACCTGCGCGTTCTCCCAAAGCTTTTCTTCTTCCATCACATCCAGCACCGCCATGCCAATCTGGCAGCTCACCGGACTGCCACCGGCAGACGAGAAGAAATACCCTTCGGCTTCCAGCGCCTCGGCGATTTCCCGGCGAGTGATCACCGCGCCCAGCGGCTGGCCGTTGCCCATGCCTTTGGCCATGGTGATGATGTCCGGCACCACGCCCTGCTCCTCGAAACCCCAGAAGAATTGCCCCATGCGTCCGTAACCTACCTGCACCTCGTCGGCGATGCACACCCCCCCACGCGCGCGGACTTTTGCGTAGACCGCCTGCAGATAACCCGGCGGCAGTGAAATCCCCCCGGCATTGCCATAAACCGGCTCGCAGATAAACCCGGCCAGTTGCCGTTGCTGTTCATCGATTTTTGCCAAGTGATGTTCGACGCTGCGCACGTAGTCCGGAGTCGAATCAACGCCGCGAAATTCGCCGCGATAAGTATTCGGCGCTGTCACCGCGTGCACCCAGTCCGGCCGGCTACCGAGGGCTTGCGGGTTGTCGGCAATAGAGGTCGACACCGCATCCGCGCCGACTGTCCAGCCGTGATATGCCTCAAGCACACTGAGCATGTCGCGACCACCGCTGTAGGCCCAGGCCAGGCGGATCGCCAGGTCATTCGCCTCGCTGCCACTGTTGACCAGAAACACCCGGTCCATGCCTTCCGGCGCCAGCTTCAGCAAGCGCTCGGAAAACTCCGCCACCGCCGCATAGTTGAAGCGCGAGTTGGTGTTGAGCAGCGACCACTGACGGCTCGCAACGGCCGCCATGCGCGGGTGACCGTGACCGAGCACCGCAACATTATTGAGCATGTCCAGATAGGAACGCCCCTGCATGTCGATCAGGTGATTGCGCCAGCCGCGTTCGATGCGCGGCGGGTCAACGTAATAGTGCTTTTGGGTACGGGCGAAACTGGCATCACGCCGAGCCAGCAAGGTTTGCCCATCCAGCTCCGGTTCGGCATCGCACGCCAGTCCCAGCAGCGCCGCTGGCGACGGGCACAATGCTTGCCACGCGGCTGCGCGCGAGGGCGTGCAAAACAGCGGCGCGCCGAGTTCAGCATCACGGATCAACTGCACGATCAACGGGCCGTTGACCGAACCCAGCACTTGTCCTTTTACCAGCGCGGCGCCGCTGTGAAGCGAGGTGACAATGCCCCACAGCCGCACGCTCAGTTGCGGGCCGTCCAGACGTAGCCCGCCATCCGCAGTCTGATGCAGCACACCGGCAAACGGCGCTTCCACCGTCGCACCATCCGGCACGCGCAATTCGACGTGCAGCGGAAAAGTCTCCGGCTCGTCAGCGCAGTCGGGCCGCGTGCGCGACAGCCGATATTGCCCGTAGCGACTCGCAGCCAGACCATGCGCAGTCGCCGCTTCACTCAACAGCCGCTGATCAACGCCCTGCTGCTCCCAGTTGCCTGCCTCGAAATGCGGGCTGAGTACGCCGAGATCGATCAGCGCGAATTCGCGGCCAACCAGACCCGGTAACAACGGCGCAAACCCTGCGCTGTCGAAGGTTGGCAAACCCTTCCCGACCGCCGTAAGAATTGCCGCCTCCATCAGCGCCAGTGGCACCGAAGTAGCAACGTGGAAAATCTCCCATTCATGGCTGAGATTGTCACGGCTATACGTATTGCCGGGATCAATGCTGACCTGCTGCTCGCCGCTGAGCACCAGTACCGCCGCCCGCGCGACGATCAATGGCCAGAGCGCCAGCAGCTCAGCGTGTTGCAGTGGATTGACCGCGTGATACGCCTGCACCGCCGGCAGGATGACAAACGGATCGCCACCGGCGTGATGCAGCAGCGCCGCGCACGTCACCGACAGATCGGTAATCCGCCACGTGCGAATCAGATCGCCGAAATCGATCACGCCTTGCAGTTGCCAGTGGCGCAGCGCGTCGCGCTGCCACACTACGTTGTCATCAGTAATGTCCATGTGAATAGCTTGCACCGGCAGCTTTTCCAGCAACGGCTGCAAGCGGCGCTCGGCATACTGCGCAGCTTCGGCAATCAGCGTGCGCTGCTGCTCGTTCTTGATCACCGGCAGCAAATGACTGATCAGCGCGCTGGCGTGGCGCGCATCCCATTGCAGCGTGCGTTCAAGGCCCGGATGGTCGAACCCGGCCAGGGCCAGATCCATCTCGCCGCAGAGTCGGCCAAAACCGGCCACCACATCGGCGCCCAAGTGGTCGAGGTGAGTCAGCGACTGGCCTTCGATGTAGCCCAGCAGCCGCACATGCACCGGCTCACCGCCAATCTGCAGCGACAGCAGATCTGCACCGCTGTTGGACGGGATCACCCGAGGGACATGCACATTCGAATGCTTGGCCAGATATTTGAGGCCGGCGTGCTGGGCCTGCAACTCCGCCAGCGAATAATCACCACGACAGATCTTCAGCACGAATCGTCCGCGCTCGCTGTCGACTCGATAGTTGAGATCCTGCTGACTGCCCAACGCCTGCAACGTACCGCTCAGCCCGTAATGCACCGCCAGCACATGCAGCGCCTGCTCCACTGAAACCTGCGGACTGGGCAAACTGGCGCGGTGAATCAACGTGGCGAACGACATGGAACGACCCCTGAAATTTTATTAGGTGCTTATATCGCCATTGCTTCTGGCGATAAGCAACCCCTTATACCGGTCGCAGATCCGGTCGCGGTGGATGCCTCCCACCGACAGAGCGCCAGTCGAATTTTCCTACAGCATTCTCGGATTGCCTTTCACCTCTCCCCGCTTCACCCTAGTGTCCAAGGATTTCTCAATATCAAGGATAAATGCTCCAGATGACCCTTCGCCGTCTTGCACTCACAAACAAAAAGGTTCGCAATATTCCTCGTCGGCTGAGAGCACTCGCGGCATGGGCGGCAGATTTCGACGGCTATTTTCCTGAGCACCTTACGGCGCAGCAGAAGTACAGCAACTGGAAAATTCCGGTCATCACATCACTGGTCGAAGGGAAACAAGCGACCACAGCTATCCGCAAAGAATGCGCGCAATCGATGATTGACGCCGCTCACCACCTGATTATGGCAAGGCCGAAAGACGCGCTGGACTGTCGGATCGTTGCGTGCATTTGTCTTCCGAGCATGTTTTCCAGTGAGATTTGCATCTACACCGATCTCGAGTACCACCGCAGCCACATTCCATCTGCCGACTCTGGAAGCGTCGAAAACACAATGAGCCTCGCGGCAGACTGGGGACTGGTTCTACCAGAGGGCGTGAAAGAGCGGGGGCTGAGCTACATGACCGAGGACTGGGATGATCAACCTTATGAGGAGCATCAGTGGTATTTCGGTGAGGTCGACTGAAGCATCTCAAGATTGCTTTGCGCACGCCGATCACCGACTGGCAATCAGTGAATCAATCGTTGAACCAAAACAAGGCACTCGCGTCGCTCGACGCTTTGCGCAAGAATGTTGGCCATCTACGCTTATCCACAGGAGCTCCCATGAATGTAATCACCACCGACCTGCCCGGTGTTCTGATCATCGAACCCAAGGTATTTGGTGACGAACGCGGTTTCTTCTACGAAAGCTTCAACGCCAAGGCTTTCCAGGAAGCAACCGGCCTGGACACGCAATTTGTCCAGGACAACCATTCCCGCTCGCAAAAAGGCGTGTTGCGCGGCCTGCATTACCAACTGGAAAACGCTCAGGGCAAACTGGTGCGCGTGACTGTAGGTGAAGTGCTCGACGTAGCCGTGGATATCCGCCGCAGCTCGCCGAATTTCGGCAAGTCGGTGGCTGTGCGCCTGTCTGCTGACAACCATCGTCAACTTTGGGTGCCGGAAGGTTTTGCCCACGGTTTCGTGGTGTTGAGCGAGTTCGCCGAATTCCTCTACAAGACCACCAACTACTACACCCCATCGGCCGAGCGCGCGATTCGCTGGGACGACCCCGATCTGGCCATCGACTGGCAGTTGGGCGAAGAACCGAAACTGTCCGCCAAGGATCAGGCCGCGTCGTTCCTCAAGGACGCTGAAGTCTTTTCCTGAAACCTTGTATGAATCTTCCACGGGGGCGCATCCGACAGCGGGTGCGCAGACTAAGCCCGTGGGCCTAGGCATAATGCGTCTGTTCCCTCAGGCGTTTGATGCTCATGACTCCACCACTCCCCCGCAGACCTCGCTGGCGCAGCCTCGCCCTGCTGGCCCTGTGCCTGGCTCCGCTGCTGTGGCCGCTGGAGCATCTGGCCGAGCGCTATTACCGCAGCGAACTGGCCGGCCAGAATCGTCAGACCCTAGACCTCTATGTGGCCAATTTGCTGGGTACCCTGCACCGCTATGAAGTGTTGCCGCAGATTCTCGGCGATCTGCCGGCCCTGCGCAGGGTGCTCGGCGCACCGGACGATGGCGTCACTCAGGGCAACGCCAACCGCCTGCTGAAAAACATCGCTGCACAGACCGGTGCGGAAGTCATGTACCTGATGGACACCAGCGGCAAGACGCTGGCGGCGTCGAACTGGGATAAACACGACAGTTTTGTCGGACGCAATTTTTCCTTCCGGCCGTACTTCAGCGAGGCCATGGCCGGGCGGCTTGGACGCTTCTTCGGTCTGGGCACCACCTCGGCCAAGCGTGGCTATTTCTTTGCTGCTGCGGTGCGCGACGGCGAAAAAGTCATCGGCGTGCTGGTGATCAAAGTCGACCTCGATCACACCGAAAGCCTGTGGGGCAAAACGCCCGAGCAACTGCTGGTAACCGATCACAACGGCGTAGTCATTCTCACTTCGCGCCCGGAATGGCGCTTCCGCTCGACCCGTACGCTGAGCGACGCCGAGAATGCCGCCATCACTGCGATCCAGCCCTATCCGACCCGCGAACCACGGCCGCTGGACCTCAGCCCGGCAGCCTGGCTGACGCAGACCCACGACATCGCGGAAACCGGCTGGAGCGTAAGCATCCTCGCCCCACGGACCTTGATCGATCGCCCGGTGCGCACCGTGGTCGCCATCGGCGGCGCGACTCTGTTGGTGGTGATGCTGTTGCTCGGTCTGATGATGCAGCGTCGGCGCCATTATCTGGAACGCATTGCCTTTGAGGCCAAGGCCCGGCGAGAACTCGAAGGTCGGGTTGCCGAGCGCACCAGCGATCTCGAAGGCCTCAACCGACGGCTGAAACAGGAAGTACTGGAACGGGAACAGGCCCAGCAGGAACTGGTGCGCGCTCAGGACGATCTGGTGCAGGCAGGCAAGTTGTCGGCATTGGGCACCATGTCGGCGAGCATCAGCCACGAACTCAACCAGCCGCTGGCGGCGATTCGCAGCTATGCCGAGAACGCCGAAGTGCTGCTCGATCACCAGCGCACCGATGATGCCCGTGGCAACCTCAAACTGATCAGTGAGCTGACCGGACGGATGGCCTCGATCATTGCCCACTTGCGCGCCTTCGCCCGCCGCGATCGTCATGCGCCGGAAAGCGTCGCCCTGCAACCGGCGCTGGACGATGCCTTGGCGCTTCTGGCCAAACGGCGCAGGAGCATGGATGTCGAGTTGATCCGCGACCTGCCCGCCGCGACGCTGTGGGTCGAGGCCGGCGAAACCCGCTTGCGCCAGGTACTCGGCAATCTGTTGGCCAACGCTCTTGATGCGCTGACCGAGAAAGGCCCGCCGCGCAAACTCTGGCTGAGTGCCGAAGCCACCGCCGATGGCGTCAACCTGTACATTCGCGACAATGGCCCGGGGTTCTGCATGGAAGCCCTCGGCCGCGCCAGCGAACCCTTTTACACCACCAAGACCCGCACCCAGGGTCTGGGGTTGGGCCTGGCAATCTGTGAAACCCTGATGCGCGCCTTTGGCGGTGAACTGTCGTTCGCCAACCACAAGCAAGGTGGCGCCTTGATTACCCTGCGGCTGCGCGCCGGTGCGCCCGGGGTCAGCCTGCAACCGTCCGAGGACCGAAGTGCATGACCATCGACAACCGCATTCAGGTGGTGCTGATCGACGACGATCCGCACCTGCGACAGGCCCTCGGGCAGACACTGGATCTGGCCGGTCTGAAAATTCTGCCGCTGGCCGAGGCCAAAGGTCTGGCCGGGCAACTCGAACGCGACTGGCCGGGCGTGGTAGTCAGCGATATCCGCATGCCGGGCATGGACGGTCTGGAGTTGCTGAGCGAACTGCACGCTCAGGATCCGGAACTGCCAGTGCTGCTGATCACCGGCCACGGCGACGTGCCGCTGGCCGTCCAGGCGATGCGCGCCGGGGCCTATGATTTTCTCGAAAAACCCTTCGCCAGCGACGCCCTGCTCGACAGCGTGCGCCGCGCCCTGGCCTTGCGCCGGTTGGTGCTGGACAACCGCAGCCTGCGCCTGGCCCTGAGCGACCGCAATGAACTGAGCACGCGACTGGTCGGTCAATCCGCCCCCATGCTGCGCCTGCGCGAGCAGATCGGCGCGTTGGCGGCGACCAAGGCCGACGTGTTGATCCTCGGCGAAACCGGCGCAGGCAAAGAAGTGGTCGCCCGTGCATTGCATGACTTGTCGAGCCGTCGCAACGGCCCGTTCGTGGCAATCAACGCCGGTGCGCTGGCTGAGTCGGTGGTCGAGAGCGAACTGTTTGGCCACGAACCCGGCGCGTTCACCGGCGCGCAAAAGCGCCGGATCGGCAAGTTCGAATTTGCCAATGGCGGCACACTGTTCCTCGATGAAATCGAAAGCATGAGCATGGATGTGCAGGTCAAACTGCTGCGCATGCTGCAAGAGCGCGTAGTAGAACGGTTGGGTGGCAATCAGTTGATCCCGCTGGATATCCGGGTCATCGCCGCGACCAAGGAAGACCTGCGCCAGGCTGCTGATCAAGGTCGCTTCCGCGCCGACTTGTATTACCGCCTCAACGTCGCACCGCTGCGCATTCCGCCACTGCGCGAACGCGGCGAAGATGCGCTGGTGCTGTTTCAGCACTACGCCGACGAAGCCAGCGCCCGTCACGGTTTACCGCCGCACGAACTGCAACCGGCGCAACGCGCGCTGCTGTTGCGTCACACCTGGCCGGGCAATGTCCGGGAATTGCAGAACGCGGCGGAGCGTTTCGCCCTCGGTCTGGAGCTGGCGCTGGACAACACCGAGTCAGAGGGCCATGGCGGCGCGTCGTTGGTACTCAGCGGCGGCCTCAGCGAGCAAGTCGAGCATTTCGAAAAATCCC
The DNA here is from genome assembly GCF_048822895.1 of Pseudomonas sp. P4795. Taxonomy (NCBI): domain Bacteria; kingdom Pseudomonadati; phylum Pseudomonadota; class Gammaproteobacteria; order Pseudomonadales; family Pseudomonadaceae; genus Pseudomonas; species Pseudomonas sp. P4795. The sequence goes on from NZ_JBMFBT010000005.1 coordinate 477,042, forward strand.
TGATAGCCGCCGAACTCGCGCGTACGCACAGTTCCGTGCGCAGCCTCGCCGAGGCCTTGGGCATTCCGCGCAAGACCCTGCACGACAAACTGCGCAAGCACGGCTTGAACTTCGCCGACAGCGGTAGTCACACAGACGATTGCGAATGAACACTTTTCGAGAGATCAGGATATGAACCGCGATAGTGAGTATCTGGAAGCGGTGCTTCATCGCGACATTCCGCTGACCCGGGAGATGGGCCTGAAAGTGCTCGGCTGGCACGACCACCAACTACGTCTGCACTTGCCGCTCGAACCCAACGTCAATCACAAGAGCACCATGTTTGGCGGCAGCCTGTATTGCGGCGCGGTGCTGGCCGGTTGGGGCTGGCTGCATTTGCGTCTGAAGGAAGTCGGCATAGAGGACGGACACATCGTGATTCAGGAAGGCCAGATCAGTTATCCATTGCCGGTCACGGGCGATGCCACCGCGATTTGCCCGGCGCCGGATGCGGCGGTGTGGAAGAAGTTTCTGGCGATGTATCAGCGTTACGGGCGGGCGCGGTTGACCCTGAATACGCGGATTGTGAATGTGGGAAGCGATGAAGATGCAGTGACGTTCAGCGGGCAGTACGTCCTGCACCGCTGAAACAACAGATCAGCCGCGGGCCAACTCCAACAACTTCGCCCGCCACGCAGCCTTCGCCGGCAGCGCCAGAAAAAACTCGTTGCGCAACGATTCCCGTGCCGGATAACAAAACGCTTCACCGTTCAGATCCAACACTTCGCCGCCCGCCCCTTCCAGCACACCTTGCGCCGCCGCCGTGTCCCACTGCGAAGTCGGCGCCAGTCGCGGATAGCAGTCAGCCACGCCTTCAGCCAGTAAACAGAATTTCAGCGAACTGCCGATATTCGCCAGTTGCAACTCACCCAGACTGGCGCTCAATCCGGCCAGCAAGCGCTCCTGCTCCGGACTGGAATGACGGCGGCTGGCAACTACCGTAAATGCTTCACCCGGAGCCAGAGCATCGCGAACTTGAATTTGCTCAGGCGTGCCGCCTGTGTCGCCGCGCCATGCGCCGAGCCCGGCGCCGCCAACGTAGAACCGACCGCTGGTCGGAATCGACACCACACCAAACACCACCCGGCCGTTTTCGATCAGGGCGATATTAACCGTGAATTCCTCGCTGCCGCTGATGAACTCCTTGGTGCCATCCAGTGGATCCACCAACCACCAGCGCGTCCAGCCGGCACGCACGCTTTGGGGAATGTCGGCGTCTTCTTCGGACAGAATCGGAATGCTCGAATCCAGCGCCGTCAGACCGGCCACGATCACATGGTGCGCCGCCAGGTCGGCAGCGGTGACCGGCGAATCATCGGACTTGGCGGTGACCGCCACCTCGGCGCGCCAGAACGGCAGGATCGCCGCGCCAGCTTGCAATGCCAGCTCGATCACCGGCGCCATCAACGGATGGGGAAAATTCATCGACACTTCACTCATGACTGAAAAAATCCGCGCTGGCTCAGCAGATCGCGGGTCAAATACAACGCCGCCAAGGCGCGCCCCTCGGTAAATTGCGGATTCTGCGCCAGCGTCGACAGATCGCGCAGGTTGACCTTGTCCACGCGCATTGGCTCGGGTTCATCGCCTTCAAGACGTTCTTCGTACAGGTCGGTGGCCAGCACAACCTGGATCTTCTGGCTCATGTAGCCGGGGGACAAGGACAGTTCGGTCAGATGCTCGAGTTGGCGCGCGCCGTAACCGGCTTCTTCCTTGAGCTCACGCTCGGCCGCTGCCAGCACATCTTCGCCCGGTTCGATCAAACCTTTAGGTAACGACAATTCGTATTCATCGGTACCGCCGCAGTATTCCTCGACCAACACCGCGTGCTCGCCGTCGAGCATCGCCACGATCATCACGGCGCCATAACCGGCGCCCTTGCCGACCAGTCGCTCATAGGTGCGCTCCACGCCGTTGGAAAAACGCAGCTTCAGCTCTTCCACGCAGAACAGACGACTGGTGGCAACAATCTCGCGGGCAAGTACGGTGGGTTTCTGGCGCATGCAAAGCTCCTTGGCGTGAACGCGCTACTATAACGCGGCTTTTCCGATTGTTTACGTCGGATATCTTTCTACCGTTCGAGACGTTGCCATGCCTTCACTACCCTGGTCCGACATCGATACCGTTCTGCTGGACATGGACGGCACGCTGCTGGACCTGCATTTCGACAATCATTTCTGGCTGGAACATCTGCCGCAGCGCTACGCCGATCGCCACGGCGTCAGCCGGGCCATGGCCGAGATGGAATTGCAGCCGCTATTCGAGCGCCATGCGGGTCAATTGCAGTGGTATTGCCTGGATTTCTGGAGCACCGAGCTGAAGCTGTCAGTGCGCGAGCTGAAACTGGAAACCGCACACCTGATCGCCCTGCGCCCGGATGCCGATACGTTTCTGGCGGCGATCAAGCAAGCGGGAAAACGCGTGGTGATGATCACCAATGCGCACCGTGATTCGCTCTCACTGAAACTGGAACGGATCGAGTTGGCACCGTACTTCGAGCGGATGATCAGCTCGCACGATTACGGCTTCCCCAAGGAGAACCCGCAGTTCTGGGATGCGTTGCAGGCTGATATCGGTTTCGACCCGGCGCGCAGTCTGTTCATCGACGACACCTTGCCGATCCTGCGCAGTGCACGGGATTTCGGTGTGGCGCATCTGTTGGCCGTCAAGGAACCGGACAGCCGCAAAGGGCCGAAGGACACGGCCGAATTTGCGGCGGTCGAGGATTATCGCGATCTGATCAAAGGCTTATGAAACCCTGTAGGACTGCCGCAGGCTGCGATCTTTTGATCTTGCGTGAGGAAAAGCCAAAATCAAAAGATCGCAGCCTCGTTTCACTCGTCAGCTCCTACAATTTACCGATCATTTCGGAATACGCAGCTTCTGCCCCGGATAAATCTTGTTCACATCTTTGAGCATTGGCTTGTTGGCATCGAAGATTTTCTGGTACTGGTTGGCATTGCCATACACACGCAGAGAAATCGCGCTGAGCGTATCCCCCGCCTTGACCTCGACAAACTCTGCAGCCACGACCACCGGCCCGGTCACCGTGATCTGATCATCAACACTGCCCACGCCCTCAATATTGCCCACTGCCAGCAGAATCTTTTCTTTTTCTTCCTGGCTCGCCACTTCACCGGTCAGCGTGACTTTGTCACCCTCAACGGTCGCCTGAATGTTCGGATTGCCCAACCCGACCTTGCTGATGTGTTCCTTCAACTGCTCGCCGGCATTGGCGTTGCCGGGGGTCAGCAGGTCGATCAGTTTCTCGCCCGCTTCTTTTACAAAACTGAAAATACTCATAGCGCACACTCCTTGATTTAGATTCCAGACGCCCAAGCCTAGACCACCTTGAGCAAACACGGTTCCTGACCGACCAATGACCCTGCCCCCGCGCAGGCGTTAGAATCGCTCACCCCTTGCCTGCGCCCCGGAGCGAAGATGGACATCAAGCAGCTGAAATTCCTCATCGCCCTCGACGAAACCCGCCACTTCGGGCAAGCCGCCGCCCGGTGTCACATCACCCAGCCGACCCTGTCGATGCGCCTGCGCAGCCTGGAAGAAGAACTCGATCTGCCGCTGGTCAATCGCGGCCAACGCTTCGAAGGCTTCACCGCGCCGGGCGAGCGGGTGCTGGCGTGGGCGCGCACGGTGTTGGCGGCGTACGACGGGTTGCAGGCGGAAGCGGCGGCGTGTCGCGGCAATCTGGTGGGTACGCTGCGCCTCGGCGTGGTGCCGCTGTCGAGTTTCGACGCGTTACCTCTGATGCAACGCCTGCATGCGCAGCACCCGAACCTGCGCTTTGAACTGTCAGCACTGAGCTCCGAGCAGATTCTCGAGCAACTGGCGAACAATCGCATCGATATCGGCGTGTCCTATCTGGATCGGCTGGACAGCGAGCGCTTCGAATCGCTGGCCTTCAGCGAAACACGCATGGGTCTGCTGTATGACCAACGCTTCTTCACGTTCGGCGAGGAACCGTTGAGCTGGGAAGCGCTGATCGAGCTGCCGCTGGGCATGCTCACCAGCGGCATGCACTTTCGTCAGTCCATCGACCATAACTTCCACAGCCGTGGCCTGAGCCCGCAACCGCTGCTGCAAACCGATGCCGTGCATCAATTGTTGCAAGCGGTGCATGGCGGATTCTGCTGTGCGGTGATGCCGCTGGACGGCGGCCTGGAAAACCTCACCGATGACCTGCGCCTGCAACCCATTGAAAATGCTCAGACCCTCGCCCGCCTGGGCTTCATCATGCGTCGCGGTGCACCTCGTTCAGCGTTGGCTGAGGCGTGTTTCGCGCTGTATCAAAAATCGCCAATAGCTTCTTGATCGACGGCATCTATCGGTAGATCAGTATTAGCGATTAGACGCGACAAGTTGCCGCGCCTAGTCTTAACGTTGATCAAACCGTCGGTGATGCCATGAACGCCAAGCGCCCTGCCTGCGCGGCGCCTGCTCTGCAAACGCCCGCGCCCGCCGCCAGCCAGACTTACAGCTATAGCGATCTTGCTTTGCAAGAATCGACCAGCACCGCGCTGGCCGAGGAAGTAGCGTTGGCGATTGCCTACAACAGCATTAGCCAGGCGGTGATGCTGGTGACCCCGACTGACCTCGAAGATTTTATCGTCGGCTTCAGCCTCGGCAGCGGCATCATCGAACACGCCGAAGACATCTACGACCTGCAACTGAGCGGATCAGGCTCGGCGCAGTACGCACAAGTAACCATCGCCAACCGTGCTTTCTGGAACCTCAAGACTCAGCGCCGGCAACTGGCCGGCACCAGCGGCTGCGGATTGTGCGGGGTGGAAGCGGTCGAACAGGCGCTGCCCGATCTCAAGGTGTTGCCCGGCGCACCGTTACCGCCGATTGAATGGCTCGACGGCTTGCGCCAGCGCATCGGCGCGTTCCAGCCGCTGGGCCAGCATTGCGGCGCAGTACATGCGGCGGTGTTCATGGACGCCAGCGGCCAGTTGCTGCTCGGGCGCGAAGACATCGGTCGGCATAACGCGCTCGACAAACTGATCGGCGGCCTGATCCGGCAGAAGATTTCCACCAGCGGCGGCCTGGCGATTGTCACCAGCCGTTGCAGCCTCGAATTGATCCAGAAAGTTTTGCGCGCCGGCATCCAGACATTGGTCAGCCTCTCCGCGCCCACCGGCCTCGCCGTGCAATGGGCGCGCCGCCACAATCTCAATCTCATCCACCTGCCGCAGAAAAATGCGCCGCGGGTGTATAGCCCAGAAATGGAGAAGCACCTGTGAGCCAACATCATCAAGCCGACCAGAAACCTGTCCCGCGCTATAAGCCTTACAAAGGCGCAGCCGGCGGCTGGGGCGCGCTGATCAGCGTGGCTCAGGCCTGGTTGACCAGCGACAACGCGCTGAAAAACCTGCGCATGATGCTCAAGACCAACCAGAACGGCGGCTTCGACTGCCCGGGTTGCGCGTGGGGCGACTCGCCGGAAAGCGGCATGGTCAAGTTCTGCGAGAACGGCGCCAAAGCGGTGAACTGGGAAGCGACCAAGCGCCGGGTGGATGGCAAGTTCTTCGCCAAGCACAGCGTGACTGCGCTGCTGGAACAGAGCGACTACTGGCTCGAATACCAGGGCCGTCTGACCGAGCCTGTGGTCTATGACGCCGAGACCGACCGCTACAAACCAATCAGTTGGGAAGATGCGTTCGCGCTGATCGGCAAACATCTCCAAGGCTTGTCGAGCCCGGATCAGGCCGAGTTCTACACTTCGGGCCGCGCCAGTAACGAAGCCGCGTACCTTTATCAGCTATTCGTGCGCGCGTTCGGCACCAACAACTTCCCCGACTGCTCGAACATGTGCCACGAAGCCAGCGGCGTTGCGTTGGCACAAAGTGTCGGCGTCGGCAAAGGCACAGTGACCTTCGACGATTTCGAACACGCCGATGCAATTTTCGTCTGGGGCCAGAACCCTGGCACCAATCACCCGCGCATGCTCGAACCGTTACGTGAGGCGGTGAAACGTGGCGCGCAGGTGGTCTGCGTCAACCCGCTGAAAGAGCGTGGTCTGGAACGTTTCCAGCATCCGCAGCACCCGATCGAGATGCTCACCAACGGCGACAAGCCGACCAACACCGCGTATTTCCGCCCAGCATTGGGCGGCGACATGGCATTGATGCGCGGCATGGCCAAGTTCTTGCTGCAATGGGAACGCGACGCGCAGAAGGCTGGCGCGCCAGCAGTGTTCGATCACGACTTCCTCAATGAACACAGCGTCAACGTGCTCGAGTATCTGGGTGTAGTCGATGACACTCCATGGGAGCAGATCGTCGAGCAGTCCGGCCTGACCCTGGTGGAAATCGAACAAGCGGCGCGCATGTACGCCAAAGGCAAGAACGTAATCATGTGCTGGGCGATGGGCATCACCCAGCACCGCCACTCTGTGCCGACCATTCAGGAAATCGCCAACCTGATGCTGCTGCGCGGCAACATCGGCCGGTCGGGTGCCGGTCTGTGCCCGGTGCGCGGCCACAGTAACGTGCAGGGCGACCGCACCATGGGCATCAACGAGCGTCCGCCAGTGGCGTTCCTCGATTCGCTGGAACGACGCTTCCAGTTCAAGGTGCCACGTCACAACGGGCACAACGTGGTCGAGGCGATCCACGCCATGGCCGAGGGTCGCGCCAAGGTGTTCATCGGTCTGGGCGGCAACTTCGCTCAAGCCACCCCGGACAGCCCGCGCACGTTCCAGGCACTGACCAATTGCGACCTGACGGTGCAGATCAGCACCAAGCTCAACCGCAGCCATCTGGCCCACGGCAAACATGCGTTGATCCTGCCGTGTCTCGGTCGCACCGACATCGACATCCAGACCGAAGGCCCGCAAGCGGTCACCGTGGAAGACTCGTTCAGCATGGTCCACGCCTCCAACGGCCAGTTGCAACCGCTGTCGAACCAGATGCGCTCGGAACCGGCAATCATTGCCGGCATCGCTGCCGCAACTTTGGGCAGCAAACCGGTGGACTGGAACTGGCTGGTGGCCGACTACCGGCGCATCCGCGAGCTGATCGCCGACACCATTCCGGGCTTCAAGGAATTCAACGAAAAGGTTAAAAATCCGGGAGGCTTCTATCTCGGCAACAGTGCCGGTGCGCGCAAGTGGAACACCCCTTCGGGCCGGGCGAATTTCCGTCCCAACGTGCTGCCCAAGGATCTGGTGCACGAACGCACCCGCGCCACCGGGCAATTGCCGGACCTGATCCTGCAATCGATGCGCTCACACGATCAGTACAACACCACCATTTACGGTCTCGATGACCGTTATCGCGGGGTCAAGGGTCAACGTGATGTGGTGTTCGTCAACGAAGCCGACATCATTCGTCTGGGCTTCAAGCCGGGGCAGAAGGCTGACATCGTTTCGTTGTGGGACGATGGCCGTGAACGTCGCGTGAAGGGCTTCACGCTGTTGGCATTTGATATTCCGGCCGGGCAAGCGGCGGCTTATTACCCTGAAGTGAATCCGCTGGTGCCGCTGGAAAGTACCGGGGATGGCAGCCATACGCCGACGTCGAAATTCATCGCAATTCGCCTGGAGGCGGCGAGTGAGACCGGGTTGATCATGGCCAAATCGGCCTGATATCTCACTTTCGTGCGCACACAAAAAAGGCCGCTTTTGTATAAAAGCGGCCTGTCCGAAGTAGCTAAAGACCGGCGAAAATCGCTTAAGTTCCACAGTTAAAACAGTAACTTGCGCAATTGTATACAAGTCGTGCTATTCGTCGGATTTCGATTGTCACGCCCATCACAGAGCCTCAGGATCGCGCCGTCATCCCTTTGAGGCTCCTCTATGAAGTTCTCCCAGATTCTCTTGTTGTCCCTTGGCCTGGTCAGTGGTTTCGCTTCTGCCGGAGGCACCACCGAAGCAGGTGTGGGCGGCGCATTGGGCGGGGTTCTTGGCTCGGTCGTCGGTCAGTCTTTAGGCGGCAACACAGGTTCCACCATCGGCGCAGCCTTGGGCGGCGCGGGTGGTAGCGCAGTTGGCGCCGACAAACGCAGCCGTGGCGAAGCGGCCATTGGCGGCGCGCTGGGCGCGGCCGGCGGTAACGTAGTGGGTCGCAGCCTTGGCGGCTCGACCGGCAGCCTGATCGGTTCGGCCGCAGGTGGCGGCGCCGGTGGCGCGCTGGGTAACTATATGGGCAACAAAAGTGATGACGACGACCGTCGTTACGACCGTGGCCGTGACGATCGTCGCTATTACCGTGACGACCACCGTGGTCGCGGTCATGCTTACGGCCACCGCAAGCATAAAAAGCACTATCGCCACCGTTAAGGCGCATGCTTGAAGAAAAATCGCAGCCCGAGGGCTGCGATTTTTTTTGCACATTTTCAGACCACCAAGCGCTCCAGCGCTTCACGCAATCCGCCGGGAATGGCCACGGGTTGATTGGATGCCCGATCGACGAATACATGCACGAACCGTCCTGCCGCACTGGCCTCATCTTCGCCAGCCTTGAATACCGCCAGTTCGTATTGCACCGAGCTGTTGCCCAGTTTGCCAACGCGCAGGCCGATTTCGATTCGATCCGGGAACGCGATCGAGGCGAAGTAATCGCACGATGAGCTGACCACGAAACCCACGACTTCGCCGTCATGGATATTCAGCCCACCGACCTCAATCAGGTAGGTGTTCACCGCTGTGTCGAAGAAGCTGTAGTAGGTCACGTTGTTGACGTGACCGTAGGCGTCGTTGTCGTGCCAGCGCGTGGTGATGGGCTGGAAGTGCGGGTAGTCGGTGCGTTGCGGCGTCGGGTTGGACATCAATGTCGATTCCTCAAGTTATCTGCCCAGTCTAAAGGTAAAAACCTTTGCCTCGCGCCGCCAACTCACCGATCAACGGCGCCGGCCGCCATTGATCACCCTGCCGCGTCTGCAACGCCAGCAAGCGCTGATGGATATCTGCCAGTCCCTCATCGTCCGCCCAGGCCATCGGGCCGCCCCGGTCCACCGGAAAGCCGTAGCCATTCAGGTACACCAGGTCGATATCCTGCGCCGACTCGGCAATACCTTCCTGCAAGATCTTCGCGCCCTCGTTGACCAACGCCAGCATGCAACGCTCAAGAATCTCATGGGCGCCGATCTCGCGACGCTGAAAGCCCAAGCCTTCGCTGACGTTCAACACCAGCGCATCAACCTCGGGATCATGCTCCGCCTGCCGGCTGCCAGGCTCGTAGTGGTAATAACCGTTGCCGGACTTCTGCCCGAACCGACCCAACTCGCAGAGCCGGTTATCAATCTGAACCTCTGGCGCATCCTGCCCTTTACCGGCGAGTTCACGCGCACGCCATTCAAGATCAATCCCGACAACGTCATACATGCGAAACGGCCCCATCGCGAAACCGAAGCTCTGCAACGCGGCATCAACCTGATGTGGATAAGCACCTTCAAGCAGCATCTTGCGTGCTTCGAGGACATACGGATGCAGCATGCGATTGCCGATAAAGCCATGGCAGTTACCCGATACCACGCTGACTTTGCCCATGCGCTCGCCCAATGCCAACGCTGCTTTCAACGCTGCCGGGGATGTTTGCGCGCCGCGAACGATTTCCAGCAGTTTCATGATGTGCGCGGGACTGAAAAAGTGCAGTCCCAGCACTTGATCCGGCCGCCTTGTCGCCGCGGCAATCGCATCGATATCCAGCGCCGACGTATTACTCGCCAGCAATGCCTCAGGCTTGAGCAAACCATCGAGCTCGCGGAAGATTTTTTGCTTGAGCTCAAGGTTCTCGTACACCGCTTCGATCACCAGATCGACATTGCGAATCGCCGCATAGTCCGCCGCTGAGCCAATCCTCGCGATCCGCGCATCGGCCTCGCCCTGATCAATGCGCCCCTGACGCACGTTATGCGCGTAGGTATCGGCCACTGCGCTCAGTGCCTATTCAAGCATCTGCGGATTGTTGTCGACCCATTGCACCGTCACCCCGGCATTCGCCAGGCACATGACAATGCCACGGCCCATGGTTCCTGCGCCGATCACGGCGGCTTGCTGAATATCGAAGGCTGTCTGGCTCATTGTTGTTCTCTTGTTGGAGATCCAAAGACAAGTTTCACCATAGTCAGCCATCGGCGTTTTTTGAAGTTTATTAGCGTGATGATCAACATTCAGCGCATGGATGAGACTGACTCAGAGGTGCGCCTCCGCCCAACTGCGCACTTGGGCATACGGATACTCCTCCAGCGCAGCAAATCCCGGAATTGCCCGAGCCTTGAGCTTGGTAAACAGCGGCACACTGATCCCGCACAAGAACCGCGTCAGGCGTTCTGCCGAAGGCGCATTGCCAGTGTGCTGCTCGTGCCTGTGGATAAAATCACTGCACAGCGCCTCGAAGTTTTTATCCACAAGCGCTGGCAAATCCGGCGGCGCCGGCAATCGCGCGATCTGACCATGGCAGACCGAACAATGCCCACATTGCTCGGGCGCATTGTGATCGCCGAAGTATTCGGCCAAGCGATAACCGAGGCACCGCTCAGTGGCGAACAACTCAAGCATCGCGTGGATCCGCGCGACTTCTGTCTGCTCATGTCGGGTGAAATACGTGTGCAGTTCAGCGCTCAGACTCTGACTGTCGAAGTCAGTGTTCAGCAAACTGTAGACCTCGGTCATCTGCTTGCTCTCAAGCTCTACCCAGCCCTTCTCCTGAAAATAATCCAGCGCCTTCACCACCCGATTACGCTCAGCCGAATACTGCTCGTACATCGCGTCGAAATTCACCGTCGCCCATGTCCGTGCGCGACTGGACGTGCGGATGATCGCTGCGACGAAATCCTTGCGCTCGCCCTCGAAACGCTCCAGCAATGCCTCCGGCTCCAGCAGGTATTTGAAGCGGTACTCGGCGTAATACGCATAGCGCGGTGCGATCAGCCGACGCAGTTCCAACTGCACCAGAAGGGTCTTGAGCGGCAGCGCGCGGATGTTGCTCTGATCCGCCAGTGGCCCGAGCAAAAACTCCCATTGGCCGTCAGGTGCAGCGAGCTTCATTTCATCCAGCACATGGCGGATGCCATCGCGCTCCGGCGTGTCACCGTAGACGAAGTTTTCCAGCACGTTGAGGCTGTCGCGGTTGGCCAGCACCAGACAATCCGAAGGCTGACCGTCACGCCCCGCACGGCCGATTTCCTGACTGTAGTTTTCGATGGATTTGGGCAGGTCGAAATGCACCACGTTGCGAATGTCGCTCTTGTCGATGCCCATGCCGAACGCAATGGTGGCGACGACGCAATTGGACTGCCCGCCCATGAAGCGTTTCTGGATCGCCTCACGTTTTTCATGTGGCAGGCCGGCATGATAAGCCTCGGCCTGAATGCCGCTGCGGCCAAGATGTTCGGCAATCTGCTCGGCGGTTTTTTGCAGGGTCACATAGACGATGCTTGGCTGGCCTGGACGCGCGCTCATCCATTCAACCAAGCGTCGGCGCTTGTCCTGGCCACGTACGGGCTCGACCAGCAGATTGAGATTGGGTCGGTAGAAACCGGTGGTTACCACGTCGGCCTCGGCGATGCTGAATTTGCTCTGCATGTCGGCGATGACTTTCGGCGTTGCGGTAGCCGTCAGCAGCAAGGTTTGCGGGATGTTGAACTGACGCTGATAGTCCGGCAGCTTGAGGTAGTCGGGTCGGAAGTTGTGGCCCCACTCGGAGATGCAGTGCGCCTCATCCACCACCAGCAGCGAGATCGGTACCTGCTGCAAAAAATTGCGAAAGCGCTCGTTCTTCAAGCGCTCCACGGAAATCATCAGGATCTTCAATTCGCCGGACCGGGCACGAGCCATTACGTCGTTGGCATCATCGCGGCTCTGCGCCGAATCGATGCTGCCGGCCGAAATGCCGTGGCGTTGCAAAAAACCCAGCTGATCCTGCATCAGCGCCAACAACGGCGAGACCACAAGAGTCAGATGCGGCAGTAGAAGCGCCGACAATTGATAGCAAAGAGACTTGCCCGACCCAGTGGGAAAAATCGCCGCTGCCGAGCGACCGGCGAGCACCGCGCTGACTGCCGCTTCCTGACCGGGACGAAACTGTGGATAGCCGAAAACCTGTTCCAGGGTGTTGTGCATTCGCTGTCACTCCGTTGACCGCTGACATGCCAACAGCCTAGCGGGCGATCGCAGCGAGTCGAGAAAAGGTCGGGGGCAATTCGATACGGGATGATACAGCGTCGGGCGACGGGCCACGGGTTGAAACAGGCGAGGTTATTTGTTTATCGCGCCGTTTGTCCGCCAAGCGGTAATGTACCGGCTCCACAAAAATCTGCGCATGCCCCTTCACGCCAGGACGGCTGACGGGCGCAGATTCTCACCAAGGAATGATCATGTCGAACCGGTTGAAGTTACCCCTCGCCCTCATCGTCGCGTCACTGCTGCTGAGCGCATGTACGCCGCCACCCGATGGCTTACCGCCGCGCGCCGGTCTCTGGTTAGCGGATGCGGCTCAAGTGCAATGACCCCGCGCTAGGGCAACAGCACCGCAAGGCGCAGTTGCTCGTTCAATACCTGCTCATGCACGCCTGGGCTTTTACTCGCCCAGAGTGCATGGGCAGGGCTGATATCGCCTGTGAAGGCCGCTGCCAACTGACGCAAGTCGGCGACGCTGCGTACCCGCGGGCAAAACGCTTGGGCGTCACAGCTCTGACTGGAGTCGCGGTAAGTGCTCAGCAAACGATCCCAAAGTCCGTCACGGACTTGCCGGATCGACTCGAGGTGCACTTGCGGCACGCCCAGTTGCTGTTTCAATCCGCTCTCGTTCAACGCTTCGCTGGCGAGCAGCGCCTTGCCGAACATCAGCACTTCGGCGCGAGACGCGGTGTCGATGCCTGTCTGGTTCGTCAGCGAATCCGGCCACCCGGTGCGTTCCAGATTGGCCAGCACCAACCCGTTGCCCGCATCGGAAGCCATCGTCAAACGACAACCGCTGACCCACAGCAAAATGATCGAGGCCATTCGTAGCCACTGCATACCTAATTCCCTTTAAGCGCGTGTCGGACGTTTGGAAACGCCCTACGGATTCTGGCGCGCACCATACAGAGGTTTGCCAGGAAACACCTGATAATCCAGTAGGAAACTTCTCATCTAAGGGTTTGGTGATGAAAAAGCCTCGAAAAGTCGTAGGGCAAATACCCGAGCCACGGAAAACCCCCTACGCATTCTGTCCATCGCGGCTGTCTTGTCCCGCTTGATCAGGCCCTTCTATAGTGGCCGGCGCGGCTGAACACTGGGTGTCGGCCCGCCCAAGCGACTGCATAAAGGACGCGCCTCAACCATGAACACCTTCGAACCGCTTGAATCCCGTTATCGCCCCCTTAAAAGCAACTACTGCGACAATCCGGTGCTGGTGATTGATACCGACGCAACTCAGAGTGATTTGCTCGATGCCGCCGAGCAACGCATGCGTGCAGCCACTGACCTTCTGGAAACTCTTTACTGCTTGTGTTTCAAACAGGCGGATGTGAAAGACATTCCGAACATCATCAATGCGCTTTATTTATTGATGCAGGATGGATGCGACCTGCTGGAAGTTGCAAAGCAACAAGTTAAATAAGCCACATGATTTACAAACCTACAAAACTCGCAACAACCCACCGCTTTATTTATCGGAAAAACCAGCACTAGTCTGTTTGCTCTTACATCAACCAAGAGCACTACTCATGACAACATTAACTATTTTCTTTTGCGGCACGGGTTCCACGAAGTTTGATACCACCAATGGCAACTACTGGGACGGCGAACTGGTTTCCACGCTCGCCTCGCATCACGGCGGCCGCGAGTTCGCCGAGTGGCTGGTGGTTGACGGTCCCGGCACCAGCAATTTGCAGGCAGACGAACTGTTCACCAAGTCCAAAGACTACGGGCTCAGCGGCACGCTATTCGGCAAGGGCTGGGACGAAAACGTGCAACACGCTATGAATATCATTAAAGGCAAGTGTGACTGGCAGCGCGAGCAACTGACCGAGGCCGAATACAACCGCCTGAAAGCTGCCGGCATCCCCATTGAAGATGTCAAAGTAGAAGGATCGTGGATGTGGCGTAAATATAACTACGGTGATCGCAGCGTCACGCAACAGAAGTTGCAGGAACAGATAATCAAAACGTTCCGCAAGGACGGTGTCATTCCAACCAAAGTCAATCTTGTGGGTTGGAGTCGCGGTGGCATCAGTTGTCATATGCTGGCCAACGCAATGTTCAACGACAGCGCACTGAAGAACATCCCGGTGAACATCTTCGCGATTGATCCGGTGCCGGGCATCGGCAACTTTCAGGAGAACCGCGTCAAACTCAATTACAACGTCAAAGAGTACGTGGGCTTCTACGCACGCGACGAGCGCTCGAAAGGCTTCAGCTGCGTCATCCCGCAAACTGCCACCGGCACCAAAACCAGCATCTACCCAATGCCCGGCCGCCACGCCACGCTGGTGGGCAATGCGGCAGCCGACGGCGTGGCGGGCGCGAAAGTGCTGGCCGAACCGGGCCTGATCGTCCGCCACTTCGCTGAAACCTGCCTGAAACGCTGGGGCGTAACGCTGGCCAAACCACTCAACCTGACCCAAGCCGACCTGCAAACCCACCACAACGCCATGACCCGCGCCGCCGCACAGTACAAGGCGATGGAAAAGCATTCCTACACCTATTTCACCGAACTGGATAAAGGCGAGCGCTACGTTTCGCTGGGCAGCAAAGGCGTGATGCTTTCGGCGGTGAAGGGCACGATCTACGCGCCGGCCACGGGGCTGAGCACCGCGCTGGGGGATGTTGCGGCGTATCAGCATATTGGTTGAGGCGACGAAAAAACCTACAGCAACGGCCTATGCGATCTTCGTCCTGTTCCTACAAGTGAAGACTCTTTATCGCCTATCGCGGCTTGGTGGCTCGAATCTATAGTCGACTCCGCCGCTGCAAGATATCAGCGGCTCAGGTTTGGTCACCTGAAAAACAGAGATAACTGATGCATGCCCTTGTATGCTGCCGACGTTTTTTGTCGGCTCGCTATATGGCGGCTGTGTTTGGGACGCTTCGGCGTACCGGGTTATCTCTGCCGGTTTGACCAACTTGAACACAGTCCGCCTCCACCGCTTGGTCACGGTAGCAGCGGTTCATCCGAAGCCTACAGAGATCGCATTTATGAATTCACGGAAACACTTCCCCACCGATCGCTACCACCCACTCGAATCCAACCTCACCGACACCAAGCCCTTGGTGATCGACACAGAAGCCAACCCGCAAGACATCCTCGAATGCGCCTTCCAACGCCTGCGCGCATCCGCCGATCTGCTCGAAACCCTCTACTGCCTCTGCTTCAAACAAGCCGACGTCAAAGACATCCCCCATATCACTCATGCGCTCTACATACTGACCCAGGACGGCTGTGACCTGCTGCAGGTTGCGCAGCAACGCATGATGAATTGGAAAGCACCGGCCTGAAGCCAAGGGAGAACTCATTCCTGCGCTTCGCGTGGGAATGATCCAAATCAGGTAACAACCATGAGCCGATTTTTTGAAGAGTTACTTGAAAGCGTTCGAGAGATGGACGACATCGTTCGAGGTTTGCGGCGTCCCTCTCGCGAGTTCCGAGTGGAAAAGTTGCGAGCCACAGAAAAAGTCGCAGGTGAGCAGCACGCACCTATGACGCCTCTGCGAAAAACCAAAGCTTGGCGGATAAGTGGCAGAATTTTGGCTGTTAAGCGCAATTAACGCTGGAATATTGATACTTAAGCATTCGCAGCGCGGACCCACTGCCCACAAAAAAGCCGCCCCAAAAGGCGGCTTTCTCATTCACCAGACCTAAGTCTTACAACTTCGGACCAGCA
Organism: Pseudomonas sp. P4795; assembly: GCF_048822895.1. Taxonomy (NCBI): domain Bacteria; kingdom Pseudomonadati; phylum Pseudomonadota; class Gammaproteobacteria; order Pseudomonadales; family Pseudomonadaceae; genus Pseudomonas; species Pseudomonas sp. P4795. Next base: position 492,906 of record NZ_JBMFBT010000005.1, read on the forward strand.
GCCTTGATCGCGTCGCTCACTTCGAACTTCTTGAAGTTCTCGATGAACAGACCGGCCAATGCTTTGGCGGCTTCGTCGTATGCAGCCTTGTCAGCCCAGGTGTTGCGTGGGTTCAACAGGCCAGTTTCAACGCCCGGTACGGCCAGTGGCACGTCGAGGTTGATGGTGTCCAGGTGCTCGGTTGCAGTGCCGATCAGGGCGCCGCTCTGGATCGCTGCGATGACTGCGCGGGTAGTCGGGATGTTGAAGCGTTTGCCGACACCGTAGCCGCCGCCGGTCCAGCCGGTGTTGACCAGGTAGACCTTGGAGCCGAAGCCGCGGATGCGTTTGATCAGCAGCTCTGCGTATTCGCCGGCCGGGCGCGGGAAGAACGGTGCGCCGAAGCAGGTGGAGAAGGTCGACTTGATGCCGCTGCCGGAACCCATTTCAGTCGAGCCCACCAGCGCGGTGTAGCCAGACAGGAAGTGGTAGGCCGCTTGTTCTTCGTTGAGGATCGACACTGGCGGCAGTACGCCGGTCAGGTCGCAGGTCAGGAAGATTACAGCGTTCGGCTCGCCACCGAGGTTCTTCTCGGAGCGCTTGGCAACGTGCTCCAGCGGGTACGCGGCGCGGCTGTTCTGGGTCAGGCTGACGTCAGCGTAGTCGGCGTGCTTGGCATCGTCGATCACAACGTTTTCCAGCACTGCGCCGTGCTTGATGGCTTTCCAGATGACCGGCTCGTTCTTCTCGGACAAGTCGATGCATTTTGCGTAGCAGCCGCCTTCGATGTTGAAGACAACGCCTTCGCCCCAGCCGTGTTCGTCGTCACCGATCAGGTAACGGCTTTCGTCGGCCGACAGGGTGGTTTTGCCAGTGCCGGACAAACCGAAGAACAGGGTCACGTCGCCTTCTTCGCCGATGTTGGCAGCGCAGTGCATAGGCAGTACGTCAGTAGCCGGCAGCAGGAAGTTCTGCACCGAGAACATGGCTTTCTTCATCTCACCGGCGTAACGCATGCCGGCAATCAGGACTTTTTTCTGGGCGAAGTTGAGGATCACGCAACCATCGGAGTTGGTGCCGTCACGCTCGGGCACGCACTCGAAGTTGGCAACGTTGAGCACTTGCCACTCATCGCGGCCAGCCGGGTTGTACTTTTCCGGGTTGATGAACAGGCAACGACCGAACAGGTTCTGCCAGGCAGTCTGAGTGGTCATTTTCACGGCGAGGTAGTGATCGTCGGCCGCGCCTACATGCACGTGGGAAACGAAATGCTCTTGTGCGTTGTTGAACGCTTCAACGCGGTCCCACAGGGCATCGAACTTGTCGGCCGGGAACTTGCGGTTGATCGGGCCCCAGGCGATAGCGGCCTGGGTGGAAGGCTCTTCAACGATGAAGCGATCGACTGGCGAACGACCGGTGCGATGACCGGTGCGAACAACCAGAGCGCCGGTATCGGCAAGCTCGCCCTCACCGCGGTTCAGGGCTTCTTTTACCAGATCATCAACACTCAGATCGGTGTACACGGCGTTATTGGCTTGCGTCATGAGATTCCCCGTCGGCCAGTGGCCGAGTGTGCTCCAAACGTTTTGTAGTAGAAAGTCGTGCACTACTACCGCGACAAAAAGTGGGCCGGATTATGCCAGAAACGCCCAAAAAGAGTAGGGTCCTCCCGTCGTAACGGCGTAATTCCGTCGTAGCGCAGTGAATTTACCTGCGCTGAACCGTTTTAGTGCCGGGTATCTGACGGGGTCTCTACGCCTGCGCCAGCGAACAATTGGACAACATCTGTTGCATCAAACAGGTAGCGTTCGTTGCAAAACTGGCAATCGATCTCGATATTTCCACCGTGTTCGATGACCAGTGCCTGCGCGTCTTCCAGACCGAGGCTGATCAGCGCATTGCCCGAACGCTCACGCGAGCAGCTGCAATGGAAGTGCAGATGCTGCACATCAAACAGACGCACCTGCTCTTCATGGTAGAGGCGGTGCAGCACGGTTTCGTTGTCCAGGCTCAACAGTTCATCGGCGGTCAATGTACTGCCCAGCGCGGTGATGTGCTGCCAACTGGCGGCTCGTTCTTCTTCGTCCTTCAAGCGGTCCGCCGGTAGTTGCTGCAGCAGCAGACCACGGGCGCGACGGCCATCAGCGTACAGCCAGAAACGCGTGCCGATTTGTTGCGACATGACGAAATAGTTGGTGAAGCACTCGGACAGGGTTTCGCCGTCCAGATCGACGATGCCTTGATAACGCTGGCCTTCGGTCGGATCGACGGTCAGGGCCAGGACGCCCTTCGGCATCAGGTCGCTGAGGGTCGCGTCCGGGGCGATCTGGTCCGCGTGATAACGCGCCAAACCACGGATTTCGCGCTCGCTGGAGCACTCGATCATCAGCATCGGGATCGGGCCTTCGGAGCGCGCCTGCAGAATCAGCAAGCCGTCGAATTTCAGCGTGCCAACCAGCAACGACGCGGCAGCCATCAGCTCGCCGAGCAACTGCGCGACCGGCTCCGGGTACGGATGCTTGGCGAGCACTTCGGCATAGCTGCGTTCCAGCGACACCAATTCGCCGCGAGTGTCGCTGTCATCGAAGATGAAGCGTTGGGTGTAGTCGGTATCCGGGAGATCGGTCATAGGTCTGGGTATCTGAATTGATGACAAAATGATTACAAGATATGAGAATGCCGCGCTTCTTTGCACCTGTTTGGTGCGTAACGTTCAGCCACGGGAGGCATTTTATGAACAATCCGGGTTTGTTCCAATCCAGATGGAACCTCGGCCGGCTGGTTCTGTGCAATGTGGTGCCGTTGGCGCTACTGGCTTTCTGGTTATGGCCTACGGGTCAGATGCTGTGTGTGATTTTCGACGAGTGGCTGTTCCGCTCACTCAATACGCCGCTGGCCAGCAACCCCATATGGCTCCACATCTGGGCAATTGCAAGTCTGCGCCCGTTCGACATCGTTGTCGGACTGATTCTGCTGACGCTTCTTATCAAGGGCGACTGGGTGTTCAAGGCGATTGACGCGCGCCGCGCATTCTTCGGTTTTTTCTCGATTCTGCTGTTGATGGTGGTGATTCGCGCGCTGTTCTCCAAGTTCGCCGATCGCATGGGCTGGCAACACAGCAGCCCGTCGATGGTGCTGGAAGGCGCGGTGCATCTGAGCGATTACTTCCCGCACCTTGAGAAAACCTGGGAGCTGAAGGATCGCTCGAGCCAGAGCTTTCCCGGTGACCATGCTTCGGTATTGCTGATCTGGGCGCTGTTCATGGGCGTGTTCAGCCGCACGGTTGGCCAGTTTCTGGCGGTGTGGGGTCTGGCGCTGTTGTTTATGCTGCCGCGTTTGGTGGCCGGTGCGCATTGGGGCCAGGACGACTACATTGGCGGAATGTTGTTGGCGGTGTGGGCGCTAGGTTGGGGTTACTACACACCGTTTGCTTATCACGCGGCGAATTTCTGGCTGAAGGTCACGGCGCCGATTTTTAGTTTGCTGGGCAAATTGCCGGTGGTGTCGCGGATGAGTGTGGTGCGCAGCGCCTGATATTGCGTCGCCTATGGCGAGTGCTGCGCACTCGATCGCCAGCAGGCTGGCTCCCACTTTCGAATGCATTTCACTGTGGGAGCTAGCCTGCTAGCGATGAGGCCGCAACAATCACTACACAAATACCATCCTTACTCGCTGCTGCTGTTCCCACGAAACTTGAACAAATCCCGCCGCTGCTTTTTGCTCGGCTTGCCATCGGTGGTCACGCCCATCGCACCGGCCTTGCGCATCTCGGCGGAGGCTTCGCGCTTGGCGATGCTGGCTTCGGTCTCCGCATACAGCGTCTGCGCCTCAGGCGCGCCACGGCGTACGATCGACAGAGCCTGCACCACGACAACTTTTGAATCGAACCCGGTGCGAATCTCGAATTCATCGCCGATGCGTGGCTCTTTGCCAGGCTTGCAGCGCTCTCCCCGACAATGCACCTTGCCACTCTCGATGGCGGCTTTGGCCAAGGCGCGGGTTTTGTAAAAACGCGCAGCCCATAGCCACTTGTCGAGACGGACCTTGTCGTCCTCGACGCTTTTTTGTGCCATGGAATGTCCTCATTCTGAAATATTGGTGAACTGTACTACCGTTCCTGTCATGCCATGAATTACCCCGACGCGCATTACAATGTGCGCGTCGCCGTCTGGCTTGAACTACCAACAATCCGGGCCGTCGATATCTGTCGCCTTTTAACCATTATTCTGCGTGAATACCGCCAATCCGAGCCAATACAGGCCCGTCGGCAGTTTTCACCGGTTGAGCATTTTTTTGAAGACATTTGACCATTTGACCGTTGTCGGTCTGCGCGAGTGGGTGGCGCTCCCGGATCTGGGAGTCGCCGGCCTTCGGGCAAAAATCGACACCGGCGCCAGTACCTCCAGCCTGCACGCCACCGACATCGAGCCGTTTGAGCGCGATGGCCAGAAATGGGTGCGTTTCACCGCGCACCTGGGCACGGTGGTGCAGTTACGCCATCGGCGTTGCGAAGCGCCGCTGGTGACCCGCAAGACTATCAAAAGCTCTAACGGCCACGCGCAGGAGCGCTACGTGATCAGCACGACGCTGGCCCTCGGTGATCGAGTCTGGCCGATCGAGTTCACCCTCGCCTGCCGCAAGTCCATGCGTTATCGCCTGTTGCTCGGTTCCAAAGCCCTGATCGACGGCCACCTGGTGGTCAATCCGGGCATCAAATATGTACAAGACAAGCCGGTGTTCCCGGTATCTACCTCCTCCACAGGTGTTGCATGAAGATCGCTGTTCTGTCGCGCAATCCGCGTCTGTATTCCACCCGCCGTCTGGTCGAAGCCGGAACCGAGCGCGGGCATGAAATGGTGGTGATCGACACATTGCGCGCCTATATGAACATTGCCAGCCACAAGCCGCAGATCCACTACCGTGGCAAACCGCTGGAAGGCTTCGATGCAGTGATTCCAAGGATCGGCGCGTCGGTGACGTTTTATGGCTGCGCAGTGTTGCGTCAGTTCGAAATGATGGGGGTGTTCCCGCTCAACGAATCGGTGGCGATTGCCCGTTCACGGGACAAGCTGCGTTCGCTGCAATTGCTCTCGCGGCGCGGTATCGGCCTGCCGGTGACCGGTTTTGCCCACTCGCCGGATGACATTCCAGACCTGATCGACATGGTCAACGGCGCGCCGCTGGTGATCAAGGTGCTGGAGGGGACCCAGGGCATCGGCGTGGTCTTGTGCGAAACCGCGACGGCCGCGGAGTCGGTGATCGAAGCGTTCATGGGTTTGAAGCAGAACATCATGGTCCAGGAATACATCAAGGAGGCCGGTGGCGCCGACATCCGTTGCTTCGTGGTCGGCGACAAGGTGATCGCGGCGATGAAGCGTCAGGCCAAGCCTGGGGAATTTCGCTCCAACCTGCATCGCGGCGGCAGCGCCAGCCTGATCAAGATCACCCCGGAAGAACGCATGACTGCGCTGCGTGCGGCCAAGGTCATGGGGCTGGCGGTGGCGGGTGTGGATATCTTGCGGTCCAATCACGGGCCGCTGGTGATGGAAGTGAACTCGTCGCCGGGGCTGGAAGGGATCGAGACCACCACCGGGAAGAATGTGGCGGGGATCATCATTGAGCATCTTGAGAAGAATGGCGGGCCGAATATGACTCGTACTAAAGGCAAGGGATAAAGCGAAAAGATCAAAAGATCGCAGCCTGCGGCAGCTCCTACATGGAATGCGTCCCCTGTAGGAGCTGCCGCAGGCTGCGAGCTTTTAGCGGTTAAACGGCGTCTCTTGGAAGCATCAACCCCAGCGGCAACCGAACTCGCGCCTCCAGCCCACCCCCGGATCGATTGCGCAACTCAACATTCCCTCCATGCATCGAAGCAATCCGCTTCACAATCGCCAATCCCAGCCCAGTGCCCTTCCCGCCCCGCGCCCGATCCCCACGGGTAAACGGATTGAAAATCGCCTCAAGCTCGGACGGGTCAATCCCCGCGCCACGGTCCATCACACTCAGCACCACATACGGCGCACTGGTGTCGCCGGATACATAAGCCGCCACTTCAACCCCACTACCCGCGTGATTCAAGGCATTGCCAATCAGGTTGTTCAGCAAACGTTTCATCGACACCCTACGCAGCGGAAACGGCTGGATAGGCTCCAGACGCAAACGCACTTTTTCTTCGCTCTGGTTGTACGGCGCAGCCACTTCACGCACCAGATCGCTGAGGTCCACCTCTTCTACGGTTTCATCACGGCCGTCACGAATGAACGCCAGGAACTGGTCGAGAATCGCGTCCATGTCTTCGATGTCGCGCACCATATCGTCGGTCAGATCGGTGTGATCGCCCATCAGCTCAAGCGACAAGCGCAAACGCGTCAGCGGCGTACGCAAATCGTGGGACACACCCGCCAGCATCAGCTCCCGCTCGCGACCGGCCTGCTCGACGTCTTCCGCCATCTGGTTGAACGCGCGGTAAACCTCGGTCATTTCGCTCGGTGTATCGCTGATTGGCAGGCGCACGCTGCGGCCCTGACCCAATTGCCGGGCGGCGTAGACCAAGCGCTTCAACGGTTGATTGAGCTGGCTGACAAAAATCCACGCCGATGCGGTGGACAGCAAACCAATGGCGAGGAACCAGCCGAGCACGTTCCAGATCTTCTGTCCGCGCAACGGATGCGGGTACAGCGGCACTTTCAGCCAGCCATCACCCAGGCTAGGCGCGCGCACCCACAGCGCCGGCGGCGAGTGCATGCGCAAGCGCACTTCGGTGTCGGCACCGAGTTCTGCCTGCATCTGTCGCTGATAGATTTCGCTGTACGGCCAGTGCTGTTCGCCTTCCGGCACACCGGCGCCGACCACGCGGATCAGGGTTGCGGCATCGGCAATCTTCTCGCGGTTTTCTTCGTCGGCCGCCCAATAGGCGCGCAACGTCAGGGCCACGCCGTGGCTGTATTGGCGATCCACCAGCACGTCTTCGTTCATCAACAGATAAACCAGGGTCAGCGCCTTGGAAAACAGCACGACGATGAGCACCAGCCACAGGGTGCGGGAGAAGAAACTTTGCGGGAACCAGACGGGGGTTTTCATGGATAAGCGCTACACACTTGCATGAGCGAGCAATGCTCGCATATTGCGGATTGCGAGTCTGCGGACAACTCATCCGCCAGACCCGCTCCTACAAATCACCAATCACTTGGTGGCGTTGCCATCCGGTACGAACACGTAGCCCACGCCCCAGACCGTCTGGATGTAGCGCGGTTTGGACGGATCAGGTTCGATCATCCGGCGCAGACGGGAAATCTGCACGTCGATGGAACGCTCCAGAGCATCCCATTCACGACCACGGGCCAGGTTCATCAGCTTGTCGCGGGTCAGTGGCAGACGCGCGTTCATCACCAAGGCCTTGAGTACCGCAAACTCACCGGTGGTGAGCATGTGTACTTCGTCGCCGCGCTTGAGTTCGCGGGTGGCCAGCGACAGCACGTAATCACCGAACGTGACGTTTTCGTCTTCGCTGCCCGGTGCGCCCGGTACAGGTGTGGCTTGGCGACGCAGGACCGCTTTGACGCGGGCCATCAGCTCGTCCGGGTTGAACGGCTTGGCCAGGTAGTCGTCGGCGCCCAGTTCCAGGCCCTTGATACGGCTCAGCTCGTCGCCCTTGGCGGTGAGCATGATGATCGGGATCTGATTGTTCGCGCCACGCAGGCGGCGGCAAGCGGTCAAGCCGTCTTCGCCGGGCAGCATCAGGTCGAGAACCACCAGATTGAACACTTCGCGGGCCAGCAAACGGTCCATCTGCTCAGTGTTCGGTACAGCGCGGGCACGGTAGCCCTTGCTGACGAAGAAACGTTCCAGCAGGCTGCTCAGCCCCGGATCGTCGTCAACAATAAGAATTTTTTCGCCTTCAGCAGGTTGTGCAGTGCTGCTCATTAGATGCTCCTTTTAGCTCGGCGCGCATTATGGCGTAGCTGTCGTTATACGCACCGTGTGCATTGTTAGCAGATTTTTCCTTCACTGCCAGAAAACCGGGGTTTATGCCTACAGACTGCGTCGCCCCCGAATGACAGAACGCTGGTTATAATGCGCGGCGTTTTGTGTCAGGCAACGTCTGAATCGTTACCTTAGATGGCCGCTGGTTTTTTCCATGGCCAGCGCAGTAATTGTTCGATTTCACGGGTCAATGGCATGCCTCTTGACCCAGGCAGCGGCGAACGTCAGGCCGCTCAACCAGACTCCGGGCCTTTATTTTCGTGCCTGCGAGCCTGCTTTCACAATTTGTCAGGTGGTTTTATGGACAGCATCAACAGCCGCATCGCCGAGGAACTCGGCGTACGCCCACAACAGGTCGAAGCGGCCGTCGCGCTACTCGATGAAGGCTCGACCGTGCCCTTCATCGCCCGTTACCGGAAAGAAGTCACCGGCAGCCTCGATGACACCCAGTTGCGTCATCTGGAAGAACGTCTGCGCTACCTGCGAGAACTCGACGAACGGCGTATCAGCATCCTCGCCAGCATTCAGGAGCAGGGCAAACTCACCCCTGAACTGGAACGCGACATCAAGCTTGCCGACACCAAGACCCGCCTCGAAGACTTGTACCTGCCGTACAAGCAGAAGCGCCGCACCAAGGGCCAGATTGCCCTGGAAGCCGGCCTCGGCGAGTTGGCCGACGGTCTGTTCAACGACCCATCGCTGACGCCGGAAACCGAAGCCGCACGCTTCATCGACGCCGAAAAAGGCGTGGCCGATGTAAAAGCTGCGCTGGAAGGCGCCAAGTACATCCTCATGGAGCGCTTCGCCGAAGACGCCAACCTGCTGGAAAAACTGCGCAACTATCTGAAACAGGAAGCCACTCTGAGTGCCCGCGTGATCGCCGGCAAGGAAGAGGCAGGCGCCAAGTTCCGCGACTACTTCGAACACGACGAACCGCTGAAAAGCATGCCGTCGCACCGTGCGCTGGCGATTTTCCGTGGCCGCAACGAAGGCATTCTCAGCTCCGCACTGAAAGTCGGCGACGAACTGCCGGGCACCATGCACCCGTGCGAAGGCATGATCGGCCAGCAATTCGGCATCCAGAATCAGGGCCGTCCGGCGGACAAATGGCTTGGCGAAGTAGTGCGCTGGACTTGGAAGGTCAAGCTCTACACCCACCTCGAAACCGACCTGCTCGGCGAGCTGCGTGACGGCGCTGAAACCGAGGCGATCAATGTGTTTGCGCACAACCTGCACGACTTGCTGCTGGCCGCTCCGGCCGGCCCGCGCGCAACCTTGGGTCTCGACCCGGGCCTGCGCACCGGTTGCAAGGTTGCGGTGGTCGACTCCACCGGCAAGCTGCTCGATCACACCACGGTTTATCCGCACGTGCCGCACAACAAGTGGGATCAGACCATCGCCGTGCTGGCTGCTTTGTGCGCCAAGCACTCGGTCGACCTGATCGCTATCGGCAACGGCACCGCCAGCCGGGAAACCGACAAGCTGGCGATCGAGCTGATCAAAAAATATCCAGCCATGAAAATGACCAAGGTCATGGTCTCCGAGGCCGGAGCATCGGTGTACTCGGCGTCGGAACTGGCAGCCAAGGAATTCCCGGATCTGGACGTGTCGATCCGTGGCGCAGTGTCTATCGCTCGTCGCTTGCAGGATCCACTGGCCGAGCTGGTGAAAATCGATCCGAAATCCATCGGCGTCGGCCAGTACCAGCACGACGTATCGCAGCTGAAACTGGCGCGAGGCCTGGACGCAGTGGTCGAGGATTGCGTGAACGCCGTCGGTGTCGACGTGAACACTGCTTCCGTGGCGCTGCTGGCACGGATCTCCGGCCTCAACGCGACCCTGGCGCAGAATATCGTTACCCACCGTGACGAAAACGGTGCATTCAAAACCCGCGCCGCCTTGAAGAAAGTCGCACGTCTGGGCGAAAAAACCTTCGAACAGGCTGCCGGCTTCTTGCGCGTGATGAACGGCGACAACCCGCTGGATTCCTCGGCGGTGCACCCGGAAGCCTATCCGTTGGTGCAGCGCATCGCCGCTGAAACCGACCGCGATATTCGCTCGCTGATCGGTGATGCCGCGTTCCTGAAGCGTCTGGATCCGAAGAAATTCACCGACGAGACTTTTGGTCTGCCAACCGTTACCGACATTCTGCAAGAGCTGGAAAAACCGGGCCGCGATCCGCGTCCGGAGTTCAAGACTGCCGAGTTCCAGGAAGGCGTCGAAGAGCTCAAGGACCTGGAACTGGGGATGATTCTCGAAGGCGTAGTGACCAACGTCACGGCGTTCGGCGCGTTCGTCGACATCGGTGTGCATCAGGATGGTCTGGTGCATATCTCGGCGTTGTCGGAGAAATTCATCAAGGATCCACGCGAAGCGGTGAAGGCCGGCGACGTGGTGAAAGTGAAGGTCATGGAAGTCGACATCCCGCGCAAACGCGTCGGTCTGTCGATGCGCATGGGCGACACGCCGGGCGAGAAAATCGACGGTGCCCGTGGTTCGCGTCCGGGCTCGGCTTCGCGTCAGTCCTCCGGCAACGCACCGCGTAAAGAAGCGCCAACGGCCACTGCCGCGCCGAGCAACAACGCCATGGCGTCGCTGTTCGCCAACGCCAAGCAGTTGAAGAAACGCTGATGGAAATACCGGCCGGGCTGGTCGAGAGCGCATTTTTCAAGCTGTTGGGCTGCCGCCTGTACAGTCTGGAAACCGGGGTGGCGCAAGTTGCCTTGGCGCTGGAACCGCAGTTGCGCAACCGTGGCAACAAACTGCACGGCGGCGCGCTGTTCAGCCTGGTCGACATCGCCATGGGGCTGGCCTGTTCCAGCACCCACGGCTTTGATCAGCAAAGTGCGACCATCGAATGCAAGATCAACTACATCCGCGCCGTTTCCGACGGCGAGGTGCTGTGCACGGCGCGGGTCATCCACCCGGGCCGACGCACGCTGGTGGTCGAAGCCGAGGTGATGCAGGGCGACAAACTGGTCGCAAAAGCGCAAGGCACGTTCGCTGTCCTGTAGATGTTGCCCATCATTTTGAGTTAATTTCGGCGCTGTGACCGCAGCGTTGGAATTTTCTTCGCCCGCGTCTGCCAGATTCAGGGAACGAAGTCGGCATTTCCAGTGGGGCTTCCATGGCCCGAAAACCAGGCGAAAACGCCAGTTTCAACTTCACCCTTGTAGACCGTCCTGCCCACCCCCATATTGGGGCGACTGACGCGTGAAGGAATCCAAATTGAGCGAACTTCTCAACCGCCGCCTGGCTCTGCTCGGTGAGCGCGCCAACCTCTCTCTGCTTGAGCAGTGCCTGCACGGTATCGAACGTGAATGCCTGCGCGTGACCGGCGAGGGTCGTCTGGCGCAAACACCGCATCCCGAAAGCCTGGGTTCCGCGTTGACCAACGAACAGATCACCACCGACTATTCCGAGTCGTTGCTGGAGTTCATCACGCCTGCCCTGCCCGACCCGGCCGACACTCTCGCCAGCCTGGACAAGATTCATCGCTTCGCCTATAGCAAGCTCGGCACCGAGTACCTGTGGAGTCCATCGATGCCATGCCCGTTGCCGGCCGAGGAAGACATCCCGATTGCCTACTACGGCAGCTCCAACATCGGTCAGTTGAAGTACGTCTACCGCAAGGGCCTGGCTCTGCGTTACGGCAAGACCATGCAGTGCATCGCCGGGATTCACTACAACTTCTCCCTGCCGGAAAAACTCTGGCCGTTGCTCAAGGAGTCCGACGGTTTCGTCGGCACTGACCGCGACTTCCAGTCGGTCTCCTACATCGCACTGATCCGTAACTTCCGTCGCTACAGCTGGCTGTTGATGTACCTGTTCGGTGCCTCGCCGGCGCTGGACGCGGGCTTCCTGCGCGGTCGTTCGCATCAGCTCGAACAGCTCGATCCGGACACCCTGTACCTGCCTTACGCCACCAGCCTGCGCATGAGCGACCTCGGTTACCAGAGCAACGCTCAGGCCGGCCTGACGCCGTGCTACAACGATCTGGCGAGCTACACCGACAGCCTGCGCAAAGCCGTGGCCACGCCGTACGCGCCGTACGTTGAAGTCGGTACGCACCAGGACGGCGAGTGGGTGCAACTCAACACCAACATCCTGCAGATCGAAAACGAGTACTACTCGAACATCCGCCCGAAACGCGTGACCTACACCGGCGAACGGCCGATTCAGGCGCTGGTGGCGCGTGGCATTCAGTACGTCGAAGTACGTTGCCTGGACATCAATCCGTTTTTGCCGATGGGCATCGACCTCACCGAGTCGCGCTTCCTCGACGCGTTCCTGCTGTACTGCGCGCTCAACGACAGCCCGCTGCTGACCAACATATCCTGCAGCGGCGCGACTTCGAACTTCCTCAGCGTGGTCAAGGAAGGTCGGCGTCCGGGCCTGCAATTGCAGCGCGACGGTGAGCCGGTCGAGATGAAGGCATGGGCCGCCGAGCTGCTGGAGCAGATCGCCCCACTGGCCGCGCTGCTCGATCAAAGCCACGGCGGCGACGCTCACAGCAAGGCGCTGGATGTGCAACTGGCCAAGGTCAAGGATTCGTCGCTGACGCCTTCGGCTCAAGTGCTGGCGGCGATGGCGGAACACAAGGAGAGCTTTGCGCAGTTCTCCCTGCGCAAGAGCCAGGAGCATGCCGAGTACTTCCGCAGCGAGCCGTTGGCGGCTCAGGAACAGGCGAAGTTTGAGGAACTGGCGCGGACATCGCTGGCGGCGCAGGCAGAGCTTGAGCAGAACGAGGTGGGGGATTTTGATGTGTTTGTCGGGTCGTATCAGGCGAGTATTTTGGCGATCAGTAATTGACCTGAATAAACATAAATTTGTGTGCTGAGACAACTCTGTGGCGAGGGGATTTATCCCCGTCGGGCTGCGAAGCAGCCCCAAATCCTCAACACGCGGCGTATCCGAAACACCATGAAAGATGATTTTACGACTGCTGCGCAGCCGAACGGGGATAAATCCCCTCGCCACAAAAGCGTTATCTGCCCACCCGCTTAGATTTTTCCGTTAATAAGCTAATTCGAAAAAGTTATTTATTTCTAGATTCTTAGATCATTTAGTCTCCTCACACGCCGACCCTCGGCCGCCTGATGAGGAGCTCCCCCATGAAAATGAATTTCCCGCTTCGCCTGCTGGCAGCAGCCTCTCTGGCTGCCGCGAGTGTTATGGCTCAGGCCGCCGACTTCACCGTCGCCTACCAAACCACCGTTGACCCGGCGAAAGTCGCCCAGGCCGACGGCGCTTACGAAAAAGCCACCAACGGTAAAATCGACTGGCGCAAATTTGATAACGGCGCCGACGTCATCACTGCCATCGCTTCCGGCGACGTGCAGATCGGCTACCTCGGTTCCAGCCCGCTGACGGCGGCGATCACCCGCAAGGTTCCGGTAGAAACTTTCCTCATCGCCACACAGATCGGCGCCGCCGAAGCACTGGTCGCTCGCGACGGCTCCGGGATCAAGACGCCGCAGGATCTGATCGGCAAGAAGATCGCCGTACCGTTCGTGTCCACCGGTCACTACAGCCTGCTCGCGGCGCTGAAGCACTGGAACATCGATCCATCGAAAGTCACCGTACTCAACCTCGCCCCGCCAGCGATCATTGCCGCGTGGAAACGCGGTGATATCGACGCCACTTATGTGTGGGATCCGGCGCTGGGTGTGGCCAAGGAAAACGGCAAAGTGCTGATCACTTCCGGTGAGCTGGCCAAGTTCGGCGCGCCGACTTTCGATGCGTGGATCGTGCGGAAAGATTTCGCCGAGAAGTATCCGGAAATCGTCACCGCGTTCGCCAAAGTCACGCTCGACGCCTACGCCGATTATCGTAAAGACCCGAAAGCCTGGCTCGCCAACCAGAGCAACGTCGACAAACTCGTAAAACTGTCCGGCGCCAAGGCCAGCGACATTCCATTGCTGCTGCAAGGCAACGTCTACCCGCTGGCAGCGGATCAGGTCAGCGACCTCGGCGCGCCGACCACCAAAGCCATCACCGACACCGCCGTGTTCCTCAAGGAACAAGGCAAGGTCGACGCGGTACTGCCGGACTACGCGCCGTACGTCAGCGCCAAATACATCACCAACTGATCGGGAGCTAAATGCGATGGCCTTGCTACAGCTGGAGCGTATCAGCGCACAGTATCCCGGCAGCCCTGCACCTGTGCTGGCGGATATCTCTCTGACCCTGGGGCCTCAGCAATTGCTGGTGGCCCTCGGCCCGTCCGGCAGCGGCAAGACTTCGCTGTTGAACCTGATTGCCGGTTTCGTCGAGCCGAGTGCCGGGCGCATCACCCTTGATGGCGTGCCCGTCAAAGGCCCAAGCGCCGAGCGCGGGGTGGTGTTCCAGGACGACGCGTTGCTGCCATGGCAGGACGTATTGGCCAACGTCGGTTTCGGTCTGGAACTGGCCGGAGTGGCCAAGGACAAACGCGAAAAAATCGCCCGTGAAATGCTCGCGCTGGTTGACCTTTCCGGTTTCGAAAACCGGCGCATCTGGCAACTCTCTGGCGGCCAGAAACAGCGCGTTGGCCTGGCCCGCGCCCTCGCCGCCGATCCGCGCGTTTTGTTGATGGACGAACCCTTCGGCGCCCTCGATGCGTTCACCCGCGAACAGATGCAGGAACTGTTGCTGCAAGTCTGGCAACGCACCGCCAAACCGGTGTTCCTGATTACTCACGACATTGAAGAAGCAGTGTTCCTCGCCACTGACCTGATTTTGCTCGCGCCGAATCCGGGGCAGATCGTCGAACGCCTGCACCTGGATTTCGGCCAACGTTACGCTGCTGGCGAGTCGGCGCGGGCGATCAAATCCGACCCGCGCTTCATCGAAACCCGCGAACACGTGCTTGGCAAAGTGTTCGCGCAACGCAGCGCCGCCCAGCGGCAGGAGCGGGCATGAGCAGCTACGACGTTTCTGCAGCCACGGTAAAACCCGCCGGCACTTCGGTGGTAATTCCGGTTCGGCGCGGCCTGAGCACGCGCTGGATCAGCCTGCTGACATTGTCGGCATTGGTGCTGATCTGGTGGGCCGTAACCGCCAGCGGTTTGATCGAACCGCTGTTCCTGCCGCCACCCTCCGCCGTGATGCAAAAAGGCTGGCTGCTGGTGACGACTGGCTATATGGACTCGACCCTGTGGCAGCACTTGGGCGCGAGTTTGAGCCGCATCGGTCTGGGCCTCGGTTTCGCGATTGTCACAGCGGTGCCGGTCGGCATCGCCATCGGCGCCAACCGCATTGCCCGTGGCGTGCTTGATCCGCTGATCGAGTTCTATCGGCCGATTCCGCCACTGGCCTATTTGCCGCTGATCGTGATCTGGTGCGGCATCGGCGAGTTGTCGAAAGTGTTGCTGATCTACCTGGCGATTTTCGCGCCGATTGCCATCGCTACCGCGACCGGCGTACGCACGGTCGACCCGGCCAAATTGCGCGCCGCGCAGTCGTTGGGCGCGACGCGGGCACAGCTGATTCGCCATGTGATTTTGCCCAGTGCCCTGCCGGATATTCTGACTGGCGTGCGCATTGGTCTGGGAGTTGGCTGGTCGACCCTGGTCGCCGCTGAACTGATCGCCGCCACCAGCGGTTTGGGCTTCATGGTGCAGTCGGCCGCGCAGTTTCTGGTCACCGACGTGGTAGTGCTGGGGATTCTGGTCATCGCGCTGATCGCCTTCGCCATGGAAATGGGCCTGCGCGCCCTGCAACGCAAACTGGTGCCTTGGCACGGCCAGGCCCACTGATTTTTCAGCACTGACTACCCCGACACATCGGGGCCCCGGAATTGAAGAGAACCACCATGAGCAGCCTGCATATCACTCCATTAAGCTCAGCCCTCGGCGCGCAGATCAGCGGCGTCGACGTCAGCCAGCCGCTGAACCTGGAACAACGCGACGCCATCGAACAGGCGTTGCTCAAGTACCAGGTGCTGTTCTTCCGTAACCAGCCGATTCAACCATCGCAACAGGCGCGCTTCGCCGCCTATTTCGGCGACCTGCACATTCACCCGATTTACCCGAACGTGCCAGAACAACCCGAAGTGCTGATCCTCGACACCGCCGTCACCGACGTGCGCGACAACGCGATCTGGCACACCGACGTGACCTTCCTGCCGACCCCCGCCATGGGTGCTGTGCTCAGCGCCAAGCTGCTGCCGGAGTTCGGTGGTGACACTTTGTGGGCCAGCGGGATTGCGGCGTATGAATCACTGTCGGCGCCAATGAAGAGTTTGCTCGAAGGACTGACTGCGACTCACGATTTCACTCGTTCGTTTCCGCTGGAGCGCTACGGCAACACACCCGAAGCGCTGGCGCAGTGGGAAGAAGCGCGACGCAAGAATCCACCGTTATCGCATCCGGTAATTCGTACGCATCCGGTGAGCGGACGGCGTTCGCTGTTCGTCAACGAAGGCTTCACGTCGAAGATCGATGAGCTGTCGGAGACCGAGAGCGACGGGATTTTGAAGTTTCTGTTTGCGCATGCGACGCGGCCGGAGTTCACCATTCGCTGGCGTTGGCAGCAGGACGATATTGCGTTCTGGGATAACCGCGTGACACAGCATTATGCGGTGGATGATTATCGACCGGCGCGGCGGGTGATGCAGCGGGCTACGGTGTTGGGGGATGTGCCTTTCTTCCGCTGAATCCGGACTTTTGATTGAATGTTAAGGCCCCATCGCGGGCAAGCCCGCTCCCACAGGATTGGTGGCGTACACAAAACTTGTGAACGCCGCTGTAACTGTGGGAGCTGGCTTGCCAGCGATGGGGCCGGAAGAGGCGCCGAAGAATCCGGCACCGAACAGTTACTCAGCCGTTGAAGGCCGCTCCCAAAGATTAATCCCACCCTCCTGCGCAAACCGGTCAATCTCCGCCAATTCCTCAGCGCTAAAACTCAAATTCTTCAACGCCCCGACGTTCTCGATAATCTGTTCCGGCCGGCTCGCACCGATCAGCGCCGAAGTCACTCGCGGATCGCGCAGCGTCCACGCCAGCGCCAGTTGCGCCAGACTCTGACCACGACGTTTGGCGATCTCGTTCAACGCGCGCACGTGAGCAATATTCGCCTCGGACAAGTGCGACGCCTGCAGCGAACCACCGCCCGGACGATTGACCCGCGCATCCGCCGGCACGCCGTTCAGATATTTGTCGGTCAGCAGCCCTTGCGCCAAAGGTGTGAAAGCAATCACGCCAGTGCCGAGTTCATCGGTGGTATCCAGCAGATCCTTTTCCACCCAGCGATTGAGCAGGTTGTACGCCGGTTGGTGGATCAGCAACGGCACTTTCCACTCTTTGAGCAGTGCAGCAATCTCACGGGTTTTCACCCCGGAATACGACGAGATACCGATGTACAACGCCTTGCCCTGTTGCACCGCAGTGGCGAGCGCGCTGGCGGTTTCTTCCAGCGGGGTGTCCGGGTCGAAGCGGTGCGAATAGAAGATGTCCACGTAGTCCAGACCGAGGCGTTGCAGGCTCTGGTCGAGGCTGGCCAGCACGTATTTGCGCGAACCGCCGCCCTGACCATACGGGCCGGGCCACATGTCCCAACCGGCCTTGCTCGATATGATCAATTCATCGCGGTACTGCTTGAAGTCTTCGCGCAGCAGACGACCGAAGTTGACCTCGGCGCTGCCGTACGGCGGGCCGTAGTTGTTGGCCAGGTCGAAGTGATTGATGCCAAGGTCGAACGCGGTGCGCAGCAGCGAGCGCTGGGTGTCGATTGGCGTGCTGTCGCCGAAGTTGTGCCAAAGGCCGAGCGACAGCGCCGGCAGCACCAGTCCGCTGCGGCCGACGCGGCGGTAAGGGATGGAGTCATAGCGGTTTTCGGCAGCGGTGTAAGTCATCGAATCCTCTCTTGTCTGTCTTGAATTGGGTGTCGATTGCTACGCAAATCGATTGCCGGGCCGGGCGAGGCCAAGGTTCTGGCGCAAGGTTCGGCCTTCATACTCGGTTCTGAACAGCCCACGCCGTTGCAGTTCCGGCACCACGCCGTTGGCGAAGTCTTCGAGACCGCCGGGCAGATGCGGCACCAGCACGTTGAAGCCATCCGCCGCGCCTTGCTCGAACCATTCCTGCAAGCGGTCGGCAATCTGCGCCGGCGTGCCGATCAGGCTGTAATGCCCGCGACCACCGGCAATCCTGCGACCGAGTTCGGCCAGCGTCAGATTCTCGCGGCCCGCCAGTTCGGTCAGCAGTTTCTGCCGGCTCTGCTGGCCACTGTCGGTCAGCGGTAATTCCGGCAACGGCCCGTCCAGCGGGTACTTCGACAAATCGAAGTTGCCCAGCATACGCCCAAGTAATGCCACGCCAACCTCGGGTTCGACTAATTGCTGAAACGTTTCATATTTCTCCAGCGCTTGCTCTTCGGTATCGCCGACCACAACAAACACACCGGGCATGATTTTCAGTGAATCGGCGCTGCGGCCAAACTTGGCCAAGCGACTTTTGAGGTCGGCGTAAAACGCTTGGGCGCTGGCCAGCGAAGTCTGTGCGGTGAACACCACTTCAGCCGTTTGCGCAGCCAGTTCGCGACCGGTTTCCGAAGACCCCGCCTGCACAATCACCGGTTGCCCCTGCGGCGAACGCGCGACGTTCAGCGGGCCCTTGACTCGAAAGTGTTCGCCGACGTGATTCAGCACATGCAACTTCGCCGGATCGTAGTAAGCACCGCTGGCCTTGTCGCGAATGAAGGCATCGTCCTCCCAGCTGTCCCACAACCCGGTCACGACTTGATGAAACTCGCGCGCCCGGCTGTAGCGTTCGGCGTGGCCGATGTGTTCATCGCGGCCGAAATTCTGCGCTTCGGCGGCGTTGTCCGAAGTCACCAGATTCCACCCCGCGCGTCCGCCCGACAAATGATCCAGTGACGCGAATTTGCGCGCCACGTGGTACGGCTCGTTGTAACTGGTGGTCGCCGTGGCGATCAGGCCGATGTGCTCGGTAACGGCGCTGAATGCCGAGAGCAAAGTCAGTGGCTCGAAGTGATCCGAGCGCGCCATGCGGCTGGCGATGTCCTGAGTCGGCGCGGCCACGCTGTCGGCGACGAACAACGCATCGAACTTCGCCGCTTCAGCAATCTGCGCCAGACGTTTGTATTGAGCGAAATCCAGTCCGGCATTTGCCGGTATATCCGCATGCCGCCACGCCGCCACATGGTGCCCGGTGGCCATGAGAAACGCGCCAAGCTTCAGCTGTCGACTCATCTCAGAAATCCTTGCGCAGTTGCACGCCGAAGTAGCGCTCATCGTCCCGCGGCACGGCGCGGTAAATGTAATTGCCGCCGCTGGCCAGTAGCGGTGAATAAGACTTGTCCGCGAGGTTTTTGCCGAGCAAAGCCACGCGCCAGCCATTGGTGTAATCGGCCAATCCGATGCTGGCGTTCCAGAGGCCGTAAGCGCCCTGCTTGGTGTCGGCGTTCTGGCTGATGTCGTACTGCACTTCGCTCTGCCAGCTGTAGTCGGTGCCGAGTTCGATATCCAGGCCATTGTCCAGCGGGATCGTGTAATCGGCGCGCACGTAGCTTTTCCAGTCCGGGCTGAACGGCAACGGTTTGCCGTTGACGTTGCACGACGCCGCCGCGCCCGCCGGGCAGGCGAACTCGTCGATGCGCGCGCGGGTGTAAGCCAGTGCGCCGGAGAGTTTCAGTTGCTGGGTGGCCTGCAAGGCGTAGTCGAGTTCGACGCCTTCGGTACTGACGCTGCCGGCGTTGATCAGCCGCGTCACGACTTGCCCGGCGACGGTGTCGAAGAAGTTCGCCTGATAGTTATCGTAATCGCTGTGGAAAATCGCCAGATTGGTGGTCAGACGATTGTTCCACGAGGTGGCTTTGATCCCTGCTTCCCAAGTGTTGGAGGTTTCCGGTTTCAGCGCCTCGGTGTCGCGCGGCTGCATGTTGAAGAACACGTTGTAGGCCGGGCCTTTGTAGCCGCGCGAGTAGGTCAGATAGGTGGTGACCGCATCGCTCAAGTCGTATTGCACACCGAGTCGCCCGGACCAGCCGTCCTCGTCCACCGAACCGGAGCTGCTGGTCGCTGGTTGAATGCCGCTGACGGTGGTCGCCGAGGTCGAGACGCGGCGGTGATCGTATTCCAGATCATCGTGGGTGTAGCGCAGGCCGGCGATGCCACGAAAGTCCGAAGTGAAATTCAGCGTGCTCTCACCGAACACCGCGTAACTGTCGCTGGTGGTGCTGTAATCGGCCACGCCTCGCTCGGTGCGGGTGGTTGTGGTGAGTGTGCGCTGATAGGTCTCGTCGTCCTTGCCGTGCATGTAGAACAGGCCACCGACGTATTCGAGGAATTCACCTTTTGGCGAAGCGAGGCGCAGCTCTTGCGAGTATTGATCGAAGGCCAGATCGCCCTTGTCCGCCGTGCCGGGGAATGCTGCGGTCACCGTGCCGAGACGGTCGCCGTCCTGATACTGGGTGTTGTCCCAGCCACGCCACGCGGTGATCGACGTCAGGGTGTAATCGCCGAGTTGCCAGTCGAGTTGCCCGGACAAACCTTTGTTGGTGTCCTCGACGTGGCTGCGGGTGTCGGTGTTGATGTCGCGGTTGTGGCTGGTGGCATTCACCGGGCGCAACGCGTTGCTGAACGCCGGGGTCAACGACTTGCTGACCACGCCGTTGGGCGCGTCGTCGTGGGACTGCATGTAGTCGGCGATCAGCGTAAAGGTGACGTCATCATTCGGGGTGAATTCGAGTTTGCCGCGCACGCCGCGATGGTTGTAGCCGTTGACCTCCTGACCGTTGTGCTGGTTGTCGACATTGCCGTCGTAGCTGCCGAACAAAGTGCTGATCGAGCCTTTGAGCGTGTCCGGAATCAGGCTGCCGCCAATGCCGAAACGCGTACGGCTTTCGTTGCCGCTGTAGTACGACTGATCGATGTAGCCGTGGGTCTGGTTGGTCGGTGCCTTGCTGGTGATATTCAGCACGCCGGCCGAGGCGTTCTTGCCGAACAGCGTGCCTTGCGGACCACGCAGCACTTCGACGCGTTCCAGATCGAGCAGATCCAGAGTCGACTGACCAGGACGCGCATACACCACGCCGTCGATCACCGTGGCCACGGTCGGCTCAACGCCTGGAGAAGTGGAAATCGTGCCCACGCCGCGCACGAACAACGAGGTGTCTTTATTCGATGCACCGGTGCGGAAATTCAGCGACGGCACTTGCTGGACGATGCTCGCCACGCCGTTGCGATTGTCGCGTTCCAGCTGTTCGCCATCGATCACCGAGACCGCCACCGGGACCTTTTGCAGCGACTCTCCGCGGCGGGTAGCGGTGACCGTCACGGATTTGAGTGTCGGCTCTTGTTCAGTGCTGTCGGCGGCGAATGCAGCGGGCAGCGGCAGCGCAGCCAACCCGGTGAGTAGCCAGCCCGCAGCGCGAATCGATTGCGCCAGTTTGTGTGTCGCCCCAGGAATGTTGTGCATGCTCTGCCCGCTCGAAAGTTGCCTTGAACCACTGCCGTTCTGCGACGACAGCGCCTGTTTCGGTGTCTTGGGCATTCGCTCGAGCGAGTAGCAGACAACGCGCTTTGTTAGCGCTAACATCGCCAGTATTGGCAACTCGGGCATAGAGCGTCCAATACTGAAAAATTACGCTTATATGCGATTTGGTTTCTAAGAAGGATCGAACCTTGAGCGAAGAAAAGCCGCGCAAACGCCGTGGCGCCGGGCGCGTGACCCTGAATGCGGTGGCTCGGCAAGCGGGTGTTTCGGCGATCACCGTGTCGCGTTACTTCAATCAACCGGAGCAGGTTTCGCCTGAGCGCCGCGAGCGGATTGCGGCTGTGGTGGAAGCATTGGGCTACGTGCCGAATCTGGTGGCCGGTGGATTGGCTTCAGCGCGCGGCAAAATCGTTGGCATGGTTATCCCGAACATCTCCGGGCCGATCTTCGCCAACACCATTCAAGGCTTCAGCGACACTCTCAGTCGCCACGGTTATCAGCTGTTGTTGGCGTCGAGTTACTTCAGCACCGAGCAGGAAGAAAACGCAGTGCGCGCGTTCCTCGGCTGGTCGCCGGCAGCGCTGGTGTTGACCAGTCACTTTCACAGCGTGGGCACGGAAAAGATGATCGCCGAGGCGGATATTCCGGTGATCGAAACCTGGGATTACCAGCCTGATCGCGAGCCGATGCAGATCGGTTTTTCGCACTTTGCAGTGGGCGTCAGCGCCGCCTGCTATCTGCACGACAAGGGCTACCGGCAGATCGCTTTTGTGCAAAACAGCGCACCCGGCGACTTCAGCGCATTGGAGCGCCGCGATGGGTACGCCGCCACTGTGCGCGAGTTGGGGCTGCAGCCGTGGGTGTTTGCACCGGATGCCGACCGTGCGCCGTTCGAGGCCGGCAAGCAGGCGATGCAAGCGTTGATGAGCGCCTCACCGCGCCCCGACGCAATCATCTTCGCCAACGACAACCTCGCCGCCGGCGGCTTGCTCGCCGGCCAACGTGCAGGCCTGAAAATCCCCGAAGACTGCGCCGTGTTGGGCTTCGGTGATTACCCGTTTGCCGAGATGCTGCTGCCAAGTTTGAGCACAATCAAACCGCCAGCGCTGGAGATTGGTGTGCTCGCGGCGACGCGGGTGCTGGAGAGTCTCGGGGTACTGCCGACTGATGAAGTGCAGCGCTTGAATTTGCTGGAGTGCCGAATCATCGAACGTGAAAGCACCAGCCCCACAGAACTGTAGGAGCTGCCGCCAAAAAACCGTAACGCCTGCGGAGAAGCACCCCGGTACATCCGGGACAATCACTCCGTAGTCCGAGTCGGCATCCTTGTGCAGAACGACCGGGAATTTCATGTGGCTGAATCCTTCCTCTGCTAGCCCGCGTCAGCAAACACTTCCCCCAACCAATCCACAAACACCCGAACCCGTGGCGACATGTGTCGGTTGTGCGGATACAACACCGAGACCGGCATTGGCGGCGGTGGCGTTTCAGTGAGCACTTCGCGGACCAGGCCCTGTTCGATCTGGGTTTGCATGCGGTAGTGCGGGCACTGGATCAGGCCTAGCCCGGCAATGGCCGAGGCGGCGTAGATTTCGGCGCCGAACACCGACAGAGCACCATCGATGGCGACTTCCTGCAGTTCGCCGTCGACCACGAATTCGAAGGGAAACAACTTGGCCGTGGTGCGCGAGACGTAGTTCACCGCGCGATGGTTTATCAATTCAGAGAGGTTCTTCGGCTCACCGTATTGACGCAGGTACGCCGGGCTGGCGCAGGTGATCTGGCGCAGGTTGGCGACTCGCTTGCCGATCAGGCTGGAATCGCCAAGCGTCCCGGCGCGCAGCACGCAATCGACGCCTTCGGCGATCAGATCGACGAAGCGGTCGGCCTCGCTGATCGACAATTCGATGTCGGGATAACGCTCCATGAATTGCGGCAGCGCCGGGATCACAAAATGCTTGGCCAGCGTCCCGTGCAGATCCACCCGCAGCCGTCCTTTTGGCGCCACACCGCGAAACGCCAATTCGGCATCCTCCAGTTCCGCGAGCAATTGCACACAGCGTTGGTAGTAAGCCTCGCCGTCCAGTGTCGGCCGCACTTTGCGCGTACTGCGCTCAAGCAAGCGAGTGCCGAGCCAGGCTTCGAATTGATTGAGGGTGTGAGTCAGTGTCGCCCGTGGCAGGTTCAGGTCATCGGCCGCCAGGGTGAAGCTGCTGCGCTCGTAGATCCGCACGAACACCTTCATTGCTTTGACTTGATCCACGGCGCTTTCCCCCGGCTTTTGATTGTTGGCGATTTTTGAACAGTCAAGGCAACTCTCGTGCATTTATCGGCGTGAGTAAACATGTGAAATTGTCTCCACACCCAATCAACACCTGCACAAGGATCATCGCCATGACTCAGCAAACTTCGAAAGTCGCCCTCGTAACCGGTGCTTCTCGCGGCATCGGCGCCGTGATTGCCAAGCAACTGGCCAGCGAAGGTTTCGCCGTCGCCATCAACTATGCCAGCAGCGCCAGTGAAGCCTCGAAACTGGTGGTGGAGTTGCGCCAGGCCGGGCATCAGGCCATGGCGGTCAAGGCCGATGTCGCCAATGCCGACGACGTGCAGCGCATGTTCGATGAGACCGAGGCACAACTGGGCAAGATCGATGTACTGGTGAACAACGCCGGCATCCTCAAGGTATTGCCCTTGGCGCAACACACGGACGAACTGTTCGAGCAGAACTTCAACATCCACGCTCGCGGCACTTTCAATACCCTGCGCGAAGCAGCGACACGCTTGAACAGTGGCGGGCGGATCATCAACTTCTCCAGCAGCACCGTCGGCATGAACCTGCCGGGTTACGCGGTGTACATCGCCAGCAAAGCAGCGGTGGAGTCGCTGACCCAGGTATTCGCCAAGGAAATGCGCGGACGCAACATCACCGTCAATGCCGTGGCACCGGGCCCGGTCGCTACTGAGTTGTTTCTGCACGGCAAGAGTGAAGAGCAGATTCAGACCTTCGCCAAGATGCCTCCGCTGGAACGCCTGGCTCAGCCAGAAGACATTTCCCGCGTCGTGTCCTTCCTGGTCGGCCCGGATTCGGCTTGGGTCAACGGGCAAGTCCTGCGCGTCAACGGCGGCCTCGTCTGAGCGTCCTCACCCGAGTCAAGGAGAAGAAAATCATGAGTCATCCAGCCAATACCGCCCACACCGGGCAATCGAAACTGATGTTTACGCTGTTCACTGCGGTGGCTGCCGCCACTGCCGCACTGGCGGCCGGTTCCAGCCTGTTGCTGACCCTGCCAGTGTGGGCGATGTTTATCGGTTGGGTCGCGTTCTTTAGCCGTGGCCTGACCTTACGCGACGGCCTGGTGAACCTCGGCTGTGTGCTGATGGGCATCGCCTTCGGCATGGGTGCGGCGCTGAGCATCGGCGCCCTGACGCCCACGTTGGGCCTGTTTGCCCTGCCGGTCGTGGTGCTTGTCGTGGCAATGGTCGTAGTGTCGCTGCGTGCCACCCGGACGATGAACAACCTCGTCGCTTACTTTCTCGGCCTGATCGCCTACTTCGCCTCGCACCTGGAACCCTCCCTGGAAAGCTTCGTTGAACTGGGCGGCGCCGGCACCCTCGGTTCCTTCGCCGGCTGGTTGTCCCACGTCGCGCAACAACGCCTTCCTCGTCGCGCCTGAAACCACCCTCACTGTGCAGAGATCAACGCCATGAAATCCGTCATTCTGATTACCGGTGCCTCCAGCGGTTTTGGTGCACTGACCGCCCGCTCGCTCGCCGACGCTGGCCACACCGTCTACGCCAGCATGCGTGAAACCCTGGGCCGCAACGCACCACAGGTGACTGAAGTGCAGCGCTACGCCGACCAGCATCAGGTCGACTTGCGCAGCGTCGAACTGGACGTTGCGTCCACCGAATCGGTCGAGGCCGGTGTCGCAAAAATTATCGAGGATTGCGGTCAGCTGGACGTGATCATCCACAACGCCGGACACATGTCGTTCGGGCCCGCCGAGGCCTTTACTCCGGAGCAGTTTGCCCAGCTCTACGACATCAACGTGCTGAGCACCCAGCGGGTCAACCGCGCAGCACTGCCGCACCTGCGCAAGCAAGGCCAAGGCCTGGTGATGTGGGTGTCCTCCAGCAGCGCTCGCGGCGGTACTCCGCCGTATCTGGCGCCGTACTTTGCGGCGAAGGCAGCCATGGATTCACTGGCGGTGTCCTACGCCAGTGAGTTGGCACGCTGGGGCGTGGAAACCTCGATTATCGTGCCGGGTGCCTTCACCAAGGGCACCAACCATTTCGTGCACTCCGGCTCGCCCGCCGATCAGGCCCGTGCCGCCGAATACAACGAAGGCCCGTACGCCGGGGTACCGGATCAGGCACTCAAAGGTCTGGCCGCGCTGGAACCGGCAGACGCAGATGTGGGCGAGGTGGCCGAGGCTATCGTCGAGATCGTCGGCATGCCCTTCGGCACTCGCCCGTTCCGCCACCATATCGACCCGTCGCAGGACGGCGCGGAAATCGTCAACGCCATGGCCGATCGGGTACGCGCCGAGATGTTCCGCCGCATCGATCTGGAAGACCTGCTGAAACCGACACTGCGCTAATGCCTGCTCTGCCACCGATCGTTCCCATGCTCTGCGTGGGAACGATCATTGATGACCCGTGCCTCGGAGCTCCCCATGCGCCAGAACCCGACCTTGCTTATTCTCGCCCTTGCGCCGTTCTATCGCCTCGGTGAACCCATTTCCTACGCCCTGTTACGCGCCACGTACGGTGTGATCATGGTGACCCACGGCTTGCCCAAACTGCTGGGTCAGTCGCACGGTTCGATGGCCGATCCGATGGCCGCGTCGATCAACCTGATCCAGAACGTCCTGCACCTGCCGATGCCGGGCCTGATTGGCCTGCTGGTGGCGCTGCTGGAAGGTGTCGGCGGATTGCTGCTGGCTCTGGGACTGGGCACGCGCCTGCTGGCGGCGATGATGGGTATCCAGATGCTGACGATCGCCAGTATTCTCGGACCTACGTGGCCCTGGATCGACCGTGGCATCGAATACCCGGTGCTGATGGCGTTTCTGTCGCTGTACATCCTGTTTCGCGGAGCAGGACGCTACTCACTCGACCACACTTTAGGTCGAGAACTCTGAAAGTTGCGGTCGCGAGGACGTCGCCATGCACACCACCATCATCATCTTCTTCGGCCTGATTCTGCTGACCCTGATGCTCTACATCGGCGAGCGCATCGGCTTCAGTCGCCAGACGATGGCCTACAGCTTCGCCGCGCTGTGGCTCGCGTTGACGGTGATTAATGGTGCAGTGGGCGTCGTGCATGCCGGCCAGCCGATGGGGGCGGAACTGGTGATCGGCAGTATGGTTTTCGGCGTGCCAGTAGCGGCGATGGTGGTGTACATGGTGCTGAGCGCCGAGTCCTGATCGGACCCGACGCTCAGCCTGCCATCAACGCACCAGATGCAGGAACTGCATGTGTCGTTCGTACTGGTCGAGGATGTCGTTGATGATCTGTTCCTTGGTGTAGCCGACCAGATCGTAGTCCTGACTGCCCTCGCTCAAATGCACTTCGGCACGGTAGTAGCGGCGGTTGTTGAGTTGTTTGGAACCCATGCCGCCCCGCGCGAAGGATGGCGTGAAGTAGCCACGCATCTGCACTTGATAGATGAACGGGTGCTGTTCGCCGTGACCGATTTCCAGGCTGACGTTGTCATGCGCCGGATCCGGCTGAGTGACCACGTTCAGGCCTTTCTCGACGAACACCGCCGTCACTTCTTCAATCGCCGGGCGCACCGTTGATTCCATGAAGCGGTACACCTCGTCGCGCGACGGGAAGTGCACTGCCTGGCTCAGACGCTGACGCCAACCGCCGGTGCCACGCCGCGAACCGGAAACCGGTGCCAGCGAATGCAGCTGCGCGATCTGCTTCTGCGATTCCAGATAGAACGCTTTATGCAGTCCCCACATCATCAACAGCAGAATCAGCGAGAACGGCAGCGAGGTCAGCACCACCGCTGATTTCAGCGCATCGATACTGCCGGAGAACAGCAACGCACTGGTGATCAGCGCAGTCATCGCGCCCCAGAACACCCGCAGCCATTTCGGCCCGTCTTCATCCGGATTGCCGCCCTTGGCCGACAAGGTCGAGAGCACCACGGTGCCGGAGTCGGCGGACGTGACGAAGAACACGAAGCTGATGAACACCGTCACCGCGATGACGGTTTTACTCCACGGGTAGGTTTCCAGCAGCAGATACAGGGTCATCGACGGGTTTTCAATCGCCGACATACCCATCGCCGACATGCCGTGATTGAGCACCTGATCGATGGCGCTGTTGCCGAAAATCGACATCCACGCCAGGGTGAAACCCAGCGGAATCAACAGCACGCCGAAGACGAATTCGCGGATGGTACGGCCACGGGAAATCCGCGCGATGAACAGTCCTACGAACGGCGACCAGGCAATCCACCAGGCCCAGTAGAACACCGTCCAACCACCGAGCCAGTCGCTCGGTTTGTCGTAGGCGTAGAGGTCGAAACTCTTCATCGGCAACGCGCCGAGGTAGTCGCCGACGTTCTGGATCAGGGTGTTGAGCAGGTGCTGAGTCGGGCCTGCAAACAGCACGAACAGCAGCAGCGCGCAGGCCAGCAGCATGTTGATGTCGGACATCACCCGCACGCCTTTATCGACGCCGGCCACAGCCACCAGAATCGCTGCGCCCATCATCAGCGTGATCAGGCCGACCTGAATCCATTGCGTATGGGCGATGCCGAACAGGTAGTCGAGACCGGAGTTGAGGTGCAACACACCAAAGCCCATGTCCGCACCGAGGCCAAACACCGTGGCGATAATGCCGAAGCCATCCACCGCGTAACCGATCGGGCCGTTGATGCGCTTGCCGATCAGTGGATACAACGCCGAACGCAGGGCCAGCGGCAGATTATGCCGGTACGCAAAGTACGCCAGCGCCATGCCGACGAAAGCGAACACGCCCCAGCCATGCAGGCCCCAATGCAGAAACAGAATCTGCATCGCCTGGCGCGCGGCATCCGCAGTGCCCGCCTCGCCTTGAGGAGGCTGGAGCATATGCGTCAGCGGCTCGGAGACGCAGAAGAAGAACAGCGTGATGCTGATCCCGGCGGCGAACAGCATGCCGGCCCAGGACAGGTAACTGAACTCGGGCTCGTCGTGGTCGGCACCGAGTTTTATCTTGCCGTAGCCTGATAACGCGGTGACCACCACGAAGACCAGATACAACGTCATCGCGAGCATGTAGTACCAGCCGACCGTATTGGCCGCCCAGTTTTGCGCTTCCAGCAGCCAGGCACCGGCCTGCTCCGGGATGGCGATGACCACCAGGCCAAACAGCAGAATCACCGTCGCAGCGAAGTAGAAAACCGGCGGATTCATCCGCACCAGACCGCTGGCGGGAGTAGACGATGCACTCATGAACCGTGCACCTCGAGGGGTTGAAACGTGGCTGAAATAATCGGACTCAGCAAAGGCAAGCCTCCTGTTGTGAGCGGGCAGCGAGCTACCGGTTTAACTTGAATGAACGTTCAAGTTAAACATGGATAGTACGCTAAGGACTAATCGCAGGGCTGGGCGGTACTGTTTGTACGCTAGCTCAAGGTTGGGTATGACGCGGGATTGGAGGGAATCGTTCACTGGGAAAATTAAAAGCAGAAGCACCCTCACCCTAACCCTCCCGAAACGTCGGACCGCCCGGAGGGAGAGGGGACTGATTGGGAGATGCTTCAGAGCACCATCGACCTGATAGTGCTTTGCTGAATCCATAATCAACTGGATTTTTCAGGTCGATGTATGACGCCAGACACCTCGGTCGGCCCCCTCTCCCTCCGGGCGGTCCGACGTTTCGGGAGGGCTGGGGTGAGGGTAGCTTTTGGCTGCCTTACTTCTGCGTCCCGTCATCATGCTGCAAATTCGCCTGGGTCAGATTGCACCCGGCCGGCACGCTCCGGGTCAGCCAGACATTGCCGCCAATCGTCGAGCCCTTGCCAATCGTGATGCGCCCCAGAATCGTCGCCCCGGCGTAGATCACCACATCATCCTCGACAATCGGATGCCGCGGATGGCCCTTCTGCAACTGCCCGTCTTCATCCGCTGGAAAGCGCTTGGCGCCTAACGTCACCGCCTGATAAATCCGCACGCGCTCGCCGATGATCGCGGTCTCGCCGATCACCACACCCGTCCCGTGGTCGATGAAAAAACTACCGGCGATCTGTGCCCCCGGATGAATGTCGATGCCGGTCGCCGAATGCGCGATTTCCGAACTGATGCGCGCCAGCAGCGGCAGCCCCGCGCGGTACAAATGATGCGCCAGCCGATGGTGGATCACCGCCAGAATCCCCGGATAGCACAGCAGCACTTCATCCACGCTGCGCGCCGCCGGATCGCCGTGATAGGCCGCCAGCACATCGCTGTCGAGCAGACTGCGCAGTTGCGGTAACGCCAGGGCGAAATCCTGAATGATGCGGATTGCCTGCGCCTCGACTTCGGTATCGACCTGCGCACTGTGCCGGGCAACGTAGCGCAGCTCCAGCCGCGCCTGTGTCAGCAGCGCATTCAACGCCACATCAAGGGTGTGGCCGACGTAGAAATCTTCGCTTTCCTCACGCAAATCCACCGGCCCCAAACGCATTGGAAACAGTGCGCCACACAGCGCTTCAAGAATCTCCGCCATCGCCGCACGGGACGGCAACTCGCGTCCGCCCTGCTCGCCCGAAGCGCGGCCATTCTCTGCGCGCCACTGATCGCGCGCGGTACGCAGTTGGCTGACGATGGTCTGCAATTGCCAATGACTGGAACGCTCGCTCACGGTAAAGACTCCTCACGGGCGGCCGGACTGTCTGGCCGCGTCAACGGCGACTACTTTACGACAGGGCTACAGGCGCGAATTAAGAACCGATAGTGCTGGACTCAGTAGATTTGGCTATAAGCGATTGGCGGTTGATCCGGCAAATCGGCGTGCCTATAGTCCCGACATCTCTCTTTGCCAGTACGGGCTCATGATCAAACAACAGCTGCAACGCTTCACTCGTCTCGACCTGCTCGGCCAACCGACTGCCCTGGAAAAACTCGAACGCCTGTCCACCTGGCTCGGTCGCGACGTGTACCTGAAACGCGATGACCTGACGCCGCTGGCCATGGGCGGCAACAAGCTGCGCAAACTCGAATACCTCGCTGCCGACGCCCTCGCCCAAGGCGCCGACACGCTGATCACCGCTGGCGCGCTGCAATCGAACCACGTGCGCCAGACCGCGGCGATTGCCGCGAAACTCGGTCTGAGCTGTGTGGCGTTGCTGGAAAATCCGCTGGGCACCGACGACAGCAATTACACCGGCAACGGCAACCGCCTGCTGCTGGATCTGTTCGACACCAAGGTCGAGCTGGTGGAAAACCTCGACAACGCCGACGAGCAACTGGCCGCCCTCGCCGCACGCTTGCGCAACAGTGGCAAGAAGCCGTATCTGGTGCCGATTGGCGGTTCGAATGCGCTCGGCGCTCTGGGATATGTGCGTGCTGGTCTGGAACTGGCCGAGCAGATCAAGGACACCGGTCTGCAGTTTTCTGCCGTGGTGCTGGCCTCGGGCAGCGCCGGTACTCACAGTGGTCTGGCACTGGCCTTGAGCGAAGCGCTGCCGCAACTGCCGGTGATTGGCGTGACGGTTTCGCGCAACGAAGAAGATCAGCGTCCGAAAGTCCAGGGGCTCGCCGAACGCACTGCCGAGCTACTGGGCATCGAACTGCCGGAGAGTTTCAAGGTCGAGTTGTGGGACGACTATTTCGGGCCGCGCTACGGGGAGCCGAATGCCGGAACCCTGGCAGCGGTGAAGTTGCTGGCGAGTCAGGAAGGCGTGCTGCTTGATCCGGTGTACACCGGCAAGGCCATGGCCGGATTGCTCGACGGAATTGGTCGCGGACGCTTCGATGAAGGCCCGATCATCTTCCTGCACACCGGCGGCGCCCCGGCGTTGTTCGCGTACAAGGACTACTTGTAAGCACAGCACTCGCATAGCGCTAAAAAGCATAACAAATGGAAAATTCATTATTTTCAATTCTAAACAAACGATCTTATAGTCTCGCCGCAGGCGAATTTCGCGGGAGACGCATAAGCTGCTTTAAGGCAGGATAGCGCTGTCGTTGAACTCCCGGATTTGCCAACTTTCCTTAAGCGTCTTCCATAAGAAAACACAGGGGCTTGTCATGAATTTTTCCGCACTACGTCGAAATCTGCTGGTAGGTTCGCTGGGCCTGGCGCTGGGCGCCGGTCTGCTCGGGCAAGCGGTTGCCGGTGAGCAACTGAAAACCATCCAGGACAAAGGCGTGATCAACGTCGGTCTGGAAGGCACTTATCCACCGTTCAGCTTCGTCGATGCCGACGGCAAACTGTCGGGGTTCGAAGTTGAACTCGCCGAAGCGCTGGCGAAGAAGCTCGGTGTGAAAGCCAAGATTCAGCCAACCAAGTGGGACGGCATCCTCGCTGCTCTGGAATCCAAGCGTCTGGACCTGGTGGTCAATCAGGTGACCATCTCCGAGGAGCGCAAGAAGAAGTATGACTTCTCCGCGCCGTACACCGTTTCCGGGATTCAGGCACTGGTGCTGAAGGACAAGGAAGCTGCGCTGAACATCAAGACCGCCGCTGACCTGGCCGGCAAGAAAGTCGGCGTGGGTCTGGGCACCAACTACGAACAGTGGGTCCGCGCCAACGTGCCGGGTGCTGACGTGCGTACCTATGACGATGATCCGACCAAGTTCGCCGACCTGAACAACGGCCGTACCGACGCGATTCTGATCGACCGTCTGGCCGCACTTGAGTACGCCAAAAAAGCCCCGAAAACCGTAGCCGCCGGCCAAGCGTTTTCGCGTCAGGAATCCGGGATTGCCCTGCGTAAAGGTGAGCCGGAACTGCTGGCGGCCCTGAACAAAGCGCTCGATGAGCTGCGTGCCGACGGTACGCTGAAAAAGCTTTCGGAAAAATACTTCAGCGCTGACGTCACTCAATAATGGAAGAAGCTTTCCAACTCGCACTGGACTCCGCGCCCTTCCTGCTGAAGGGCGCGTATTACACGGTGATCCTCAGTCTCGGCGGCATGTTCTTCGGCTTGCTGCTGGGCTTTGGCCTGGCGTTGATGCGCCTGTCGCGCTTCAAATCGGTCAGTTGGCTGGCACGCATCTACGTGTCGTTCTTTCGCGGCACGCCGTTGCTGGTGCAACTGTTCGTGATCTATTACGGCTTGCCGCAAATGGGTCTGGAACTCGACCCGCTGCCGGCAGCCCTGATCGGTTTCTCGTTGAACATGGCCGCTTACGCTTGTGAAATCCTGCGTTCCGCGATCAGCTCGATCGAGCGCGGTCAGTGGGAAGCCGCTGCGAGTATCGGCATGACCCGCGCGCAGACTTTGCGCCGGGCCATCCTGCCGCAAGCCATGCGCACGGCGTTGCCGCCGCTGGGCAACAGCTTCATTTCACTGGTCAAGGACACTGCGCTGGCCGCCACCATTCAGGTGCCGGAACTGTTCCGCCAGGCACAGCTGATTACCGCACGGACTTTCGAAGTCTTCACCATGTATCTTGCCGCCGCGCTGATCTACTGGGTTCTGGCTACAGTGCTTTCGCACTTCCAGAACAAGTTGGAAGAGCGGGTCAATCGGCACGACCAGGAGTCCTGACCCCATGATTGTCGTGGAAAAACTGACAAAGCAGTTCAAGGGTCAAGTCGTGCTCAACGGCATCGATCTTGAAGTGAAAGAAGGCGAGGTCGTGGCGATCATCGGCCCCAGCGGTTCGGGCAAGACCACGTTCCTGCGCTGCCTGAATTTCCTCGAAGAACCGAGCAGCGGCCGGATCAAGGTCGGCAAGATCGAGATCGATACCAGCCGCCCGTTGAACCAGCAGCAAAGCCTGGTGCGCAACCTGCGCCAGCACGTGGGTTTCGTGTTCCAGAACTTCAACCTGTTCCCCCATCGCACCGCGCTGGAAAACGTCATCGAAGGCCCGATTGTGGTCAAGAAGATGCCCCGCGACACAGCCATTGCCCTGGGCAAGAAGCTGATGGCCAAGGTTGGGCTGGCGGGCAAGGAAGACGCCTATCCCCGACGGCTTTCCGGTGGTCAGCAACAGCGCGTGGCGATTGCCCGGGCGCTGGCGATGGAGCCGGAAGTGATCCTGTTCGATGAACCGACCTCGGCGCTCGATCCGGAACTGGTCGGCGAAGTACTGGCGACCATCCGTGGCCTGGCGGAAGAAAACCGCACCATGGTCATCGTCACTCACGAGATGGCTTTCGCTCGTGATGTGGCCAACCGTGTGGTGTTTTTCGACAAGGGTGTAATCGTCGAGCAAGGTGACGCGAAAGAGTTGTTTGCCAATCCGAAAGAAGAACGCACGCGACAGTTTCTCAGCAAATTCAGAAGTCACGCCTGACAACTTAAGCATCAAACTTCCAAGGATGGAAGTTACATCCGCCCCGCCTTACCTTCCTTTTAAACATCAATCTAAATTAGCGATCCATGCGGTACATATATATGTCCTGCAACAGATCTGTCACGCCTAAAATCTGTCAATACCCTAAGGCAAAGGTGGGCAGAGACATTCGCCGCGACCACCTGAAACCGCCGATATACGTGGCCGTCTTCGCAAAACAGGCTAGGCACAGTGCTTATTCAGCGTAGGAGCTTTCTGATTAACTTGTAATTCAAGGATTAAGTAAGCGTCTCTATTGACACTTCTCAAGGCGAACTTTTATCTAGTCACCCACCGGCACCCCGTATTGCAAACAAGCACTGTCAAAGTTCAACAACTGTTGATTATTTTATTGCCCGGTAATACACGACTTTTGTTCTTTCAGAAACGGACTTCTTTGCAATGCTTCAAGGAGAGAAAGCATGACTCGCACTTCGCACACCGCGCTGCTGGCAGCGCCCAGCCTGACGCTGGCGCAAAAAACCGGCATCAACCTGGCCGCTGCCGCTCATTTGCTGATCGACGTGGCGCCGTACCCTGGAATGGACGCAGGAGATCTGATCGAACTGTTCTGGGACGGCTGCTACGTGGCTTCGCGGGTGTTGGTCGACGAAGAGCTCGGTGCGCCAATCAGCATGCGGGTGCCAGAGAGTTTTATTGCCAGCGGTTTTTCGACCATTCATTACCGGGTCATGCAGGTCGGCCAAGGCCCGGCGTTGTCGGCGACCACCCGGATCGAGGTCAAGCTCGACTGCCCCGGCGGCCAGCCTTCGCCGCTGTGCGGTGACGAAAACCAGCAACTGGCGCCGGTAACTCTGCCCGAGACCATTCGCCGTCAGGGCGTAAATCCGAACCAGATCAAACGCGGCGTGCCGCTGACCATCGAGCCGTATCTGAACATGGCTGAAGACGATGCAATCACGCTGCGCTGGGGCGACGTGCGCATGGACCTGGCGCGGATCACGGCCGACGATATCGGCCGGCCGATCCAGGTCTGGGTGCCGCCGGCAATCATTGTCGAAGGCGGCGAAGATCTGCGGCTGGACGTGACCTATTGCATCCTCGACCGGGTCGGTAACAACTCGCGCTGGGCACCACCGCGCACGCTGAAAATCGGATGTGTGAATCCCTATCTCAAAGTCCCGCTCAAACAAATCCCCAAAGCCGCTGAGTCCCGCCTGGACTAAATCCAATTCCCTGTGCTCCACCACAGGGAATTGCTGCATGTCTGCAAAAGTTGTTAACCAACCAGAACACTCACCCTTCTATACATATTCCTAAAAGTTAGTTTATTTAATATTTATACGCGATTAGGGTATATGCACCGGACCACCGGACATTCTTTCTTTCGTCGCACATCGCGGCGTTTTTCATGAGATGTGAGGTAGGTATGGTCCGGAACACAATCACCCCAGTGCAGATCGCCAGGGCATTGCGTGCAGCCAAGGAGCGGCACTGATGTCCAGTCTGGCAGACGCAAACGTCCAGTCTGATCTGGACATCGCCCCACTGTTGTTGCCCGCGCAAGTGCTGCGCAACGACGCCCAAGCCATCAAGGCCGCCCATGACCTGGCGCAAGTCGCCCGCGTGCAGGCGGCCAAACGCGACCGTCAGCGCAAGTTGCCGTGGTCAGAAATCGAGCAGTTCACCCGCAGCGGTCTGGGCAGCATTGCCATCCCGCGCGAGTACGGCGGCCCGCAGGTTTCGTACGTTACGCTGGCCGAGGTTTTCGCGATCATTTCCGCGGCCGATCCCGCGCTTGGGCAGATTCCGCAAAACCAGTTCGGCATTCTCAATCTGGTACTCGGCTGCGCCACCGAAGCGCAGAAAAAACAGCTGTTCCAGAGTGTTCTGGAAGGCTGGCGCGTCGGTAATGCAGGTCCCGAACGCGGCACCAAAGACACACTGGAATTGAAAGCGCGGATCACTGCCGACGGCGATGATTACGTGATCAACGGCCAGAAGTTCTATTCCACCGGCGCGCTCTTTGCCCACTGGGTTGCGGTCAAGGCGCTGAACGATGACGGCAAGCAAGTGCTGGCCTTCGTCCGTCGCGGTACGCCGGGCCTGCGCATCGTGGATGACTGGTCGGGCTTCGGTCAGCGCACCACCGCCAGCGGGACGATCCTGCTGAACAACGTGCGAGTCGATGCCGGCCTGGTTGTGGATAACTGGAAGATCAACGAAAAACCCAACACCCAAGGCGCCGTTTCGCAGCTGATTCAAGCGGCGATTGACGCCGGGATCGCCCGTGGCGCCATCGACGACGCCATCGAATTCGTCAAAACCCGCGCGCGGCCGTGGATCGACGCCAAGGTCGAGCGCGCCAGCGATGACCTCTACGTGATCGCCGACATCGGCAAACTGAAAATCGAACTGCACGCCGCCGAAGCGCTGTTGCGCAAGGCCGGGCAAGTGCTTGATCAGGTCCAAGCCGTACCACTCACTGCCGATTCTGCCGCCCGCGCCTCGATTGCCGTGGCCGAAGCCAAAGTGCTCACCACCGAAATCTCGCTGCTGGCCAGTGAAAAACTTTTCGAGCTGGCCGGCAGCCGCGCGACCCTCGCCGAATTCAACCTCGACCGGCACTGGCGCAACGCCCGCGTGCACACCCTGCACGACCCGGTGCGCTGGAAGTACCACGCGGTCGGCGCCTATCGCCTCAACGGCAAATTGCCGGCCCGTCACTCCTGGATCTGACGACCAGAACTTTTGACCAGATCTCTGGAGAACCCTATGACCTTTTCCCATCCCGTCGCGATCATCACCAGCGACGTACAAGCCCTGATCGTCGCCAGCGACCTGGCCGAAGATTTCCAGCGCGACAGCAACCTGCGCGACCGCGAGCGCCGCTTGCCGCTGCCGGAACTCGATGTGTTCTCACGCTCCGGCCTGTGGGGCATCAGCGTGCCCAAGGAGTACGGCGGCGCTGGCGTATCCAACGTCACGCTGGCCAAAGTCATCGCCCTGATCGCTCGGGCCGACGGCTCGCTCGGGCAGATTCCGCAGAACCATTTCTACGCCCTCGAAGTGCTGCGGGTGAACGGCAGCCACGAGCAAAAACAACGCCTGTACGCCGAAGTTCTCGCCGGCCAGCGCTTCGGCAATGCACTGGCGGAACTGGGCACCAAAACCGCCCACGACCGCGTCACCAGCCTGACTCGCGACGGCGATGGTTATCGCATCAACGGCCGCAAGTTCTACGCGACCGGCGCGATTTATGCGCAGCGCATTCCGACTTCGGTGGTCGATGAAAATGGCGTGCAGCAATTGGCATTCGTGCCGCGTGACAGCAAAGGCCTGACCGTGATCGACGACTGGAGCGGCTTCGGCCAGCGCACCACCGGCAGCGGCTCGGTGGCGTTCGAAGACGTGTACGTTGCCGCCGAAGACGTGATCCCGTTCCAGAGCGCTTTCGAGCGTCCGACCACCGTCGGCCCGCTGGCGCAGATTCTTCACGCGGCGATCGACACCGGCATCGCCCGCGCCGCCTATGAGGACGCGCTGCACTTCGTGCGCAGCAAGACGCGGCCGTGGATCGATTCGGGTAACGACAAAGCCACCGAAGACCCGTTAACCCTGAAAAGCTTCGGCCACTTGAGCATTCGTTTGCACGCCACCGAAGCCTTGCTCGAACGTGCTGGGGAATTCCTCGATGCGGCGCAGGCAGAGACCAATGCCGAGACTGTCGCAGCAGCTTCCATCGCGGTCGCCGAAGCGCGCGCAATCAGCACCGAAATCTCGCTGGCCGCCGGCAGCACGCTGTTCGAACTCGCCGGCAGCCAGGCAACCCTGATCGAGCACGGCCTCGATCGCCACTGGCGCAACGCACGGGTGCACACCCTGCACGACCCGGTGCGCTGGAAATATCACGCGGTCGGCAATTACTACCTCAACGATGAAAACCCGCCACTGCGGGGGACTATCTGATGAGCAAGGCGAAGAAAAAGATCCTGCTGAATGCGTTCAACATGAACTGCATCGGCCACATCAATCACGGGTTGTGGACGCATCCACGGGATAACTCGACCCAGTACAAAACCATCGAATACTGGACCGAGCTCGCGCAACTGCTGGAGCGCGGGCTGTTCGACGGTTTGTTCATTGCCGACATCGTCGGCGTGTACGACGTCTATCAGAACTCGGTGGATGTGCCGCTGAAAGAGTCGATCCAGTTGCCGGTCAACGACCCGCTGTTGCTGGTCTCGGCGATGGCCGCCGTGACCAAAAATCTCGGCTTCGGCCTGACCGCCAATCTCACTTACGAACCGCCGTATCTGTTCGCCCGGCGCATGTCGACTCTTGATCATCTGAGCCGTGGCCGCGTCGGCTGGAACATCGTCACCGGCTACCTGGACAGCGCCGCCAAAGCCATGGGCCTGCGCGAGCAAGTCGAACATGACCGTCGTTACGACCAGGCCGACGAGTACCTCGAAGTGCTCTACAAACTCTGGGAAGGCAGCTGGGAAAACGGCGCGGTGCTCAACGATCCGCAGCAGCGTATCTACGCCCAACCGGAGAAAGTGCACAAGGTCGAACACCAGGGCGAGTTCTATCAGGTCGAGGGTTATCACCTGTGCGAACCGTCGCCACAACGCACGCCGGTACTGTTTCAGGCCGGCAGTTCCGATCGCGGTTTGCTGTTCGCCGGACGACACGCCGAGTGCGTGTTCATCAGCGGCCAGAACAAGCCATCCACCAAGGTGCAAGTGGACAAGGTGCGCGCCAGCGCCGTCGAGGCCGGGCGCAACCCTGAGGACATCAAGGTGTTCATGGGCCTGAATGTGATCGTCGGCGCGACCGAGGAAGCCGCCTGGGCCAAGCATGCCGAATACCTGAGCTACGCCAGTGCCGAAGCCGGTGTGGCGCATTTCTCGGCGTCTACGGGCATCGATTTCTCCGAATACGCAATCGACGAACCGATCCAGTACGTGAAGAGCAACGCCATTCAGTCGGCGACCAAGAATCTGCAAAACAACGACTGGACCCGGCGCAAGTTACTCGAACAACACGCTCTCGGTGGCCGCTACATCACTGTGGTCGGCTCGCCGCAGCAAGTCGCCGATGAACTGGAATCGTGGATCGCCGAAACCGGCCTCGACGGCTTCAACCTGACCCGCATCGTCACCCCGGAAAGCTACGTGGATTTCATCGAACTGGTGATCCCCGAGCTGCAACGCCGTGGGTCGTACAAGACCGCGTATGACAGCGGCAGCCTGCGCGAGAAGCTGTTTCACGGGGAAGCGCATTTGCCCGAGCAACACGCTGGATCGGCATTCCGCCGCTGAAAGCATCGCTGGCAAGCCAGCTCCCACAGGGATATGTGGCGTTCACAGAACACTGTGGGAGCTGGCTTGCCAGCGATGAGGCCCGACCCGACAACACAAATTTCATGCACTGACTGGAAAATCACTATGACCAAGAAACGCCTGTCCCACCCAGTCAAAGCACTGGCCCTGGCCCTCGGCCTGTTCAGCTCGGCAGTATTCGCCGCTGACGCACCTCTGAAAATCGGTACCACCGCGGCCTTCGCGATTCCGCTGGAAGCCGCGGTCGAAGAGGCCAACAAGCAAGGCCTGAAAGTCGAGCTGGTGGAGTTCACCGACTGGATCGCACCCAACGTCAGCCTTGCCGCCGGCGACATCGACGTCAATTACTTCCAGCACATCCCGTTCCTGGAAAACGCCAAAGCCGCCGC
The DNA here is from genome assembly GCF_048822895.1 of Pseudomonas sp. P4795. Classification (NCBI taxonomy): domain Bacteria; kingdom Pseudomonadati; phylum Pseudomonadota; class Gammaproteobacteria; order Pseudomonadales; family Pseudomonadaceae; genus Pseudomonas; species Pseudomonas sp. P4795. The sequence goes on from NZ_JBMFBT010000005.1 coordinate 532,497, forward strand.
CGGTTTTGATCTGGTGCCATTCGCGCCGGGGATCATCAACAACGTCGGCCTGTACTCGAAGAAATACAAAAGCTTCGACGAGTTACCGCAAGGCGCGAGCGTGGCCATCGCCAACGATCCGATCAACAGCGGCCGCGGTCTGCAACTGTTGGCCAAGGCCGGCCTGATCACGCTGAAACCGGGCGTTGGCTACAAGGCCACCGAAGACGACATCGTCGCCAACCCGAAGAAGATCAAGATCCTGCAAGTCGAAGCCGTGCAACTGGTGCGCGCCTACGATGACGCCGATCTGGTGCAGGGCTACCCGGCCTATATTCGCTTGGCGAAGACTTTCGATGCCGGTTCGGCGCTGCTGTTCGACGGTCTCGATCACAAGGAATACGTGATCCAGTTCGTGATCCAGCCGAAGAGCAAAACCGATCCGCGGCTGATCAAATTCGTCGACATTTACCAACACTCCCCGGCCGTGCGCGCTGCGCTGGATAAAGCTCACGGCAAGCTGTATCAGGCCGGTTGGGAAAGCTAAATGACCGCTGCCATTCAACGGCGACCGGAGATTCCGGAGCCAACTGCACTCGCCGAGCGCACCGAACTGCACCCCGAACTGAACCGCGCCCATGTACGCTTCATCGGTCTGGGGAAAACCTATGAAGGTCGGCAAGGCCCGGTCGCGGCGCTGCACGGCATTGATCTGGCGATCCAGCGCGGTGAAGTGTTCGGCATCATCGGCCGCAGCGGCGCCGGCAAATCGTCGCTGATTCGCACCATCAATCGTCTGGAACAACCGACTTCGGGCCGGGTGTTGATCGATCAAGTGGACATCGGCGAGTTCGACGAGGATCGCCTGGTCGCCCTGCGCCGAAGGATCGGCATGATCTTTCAGCACTTCAACCTGATGTCGGCCAAAACCGTGTGGCAGAACGTCGAATTGCCGCTAAAAGTTGCCGGTGTCCCCAAGGAACAGCGCGAGAAAAAAGTCCGCGAACTGCTGGAACTGGTGGGTCTTGAAGCCAAGCACAAAGCCTATCCGGCGCAGCTCTCCGGCGGACAGAAACAGCGCGTCGGCATCGCCCGCGCGCTGGTGCATGACCCGGACATTCTGCTGTGCGACGAAGCGACTTCTGCGCTCGATCCGGAAACCACCCAGTCGATCCTCGGCCTGTTGCGCGAGATCAACAAACGTCTGGGTCTGACCATCGTTTTGATCACCCACGAAATGGCCGTCATTCGCGAAATCTGCGACCGCGTGGTGGTGTTGGAGCATGGCCGCGTGGTCGAGCAAGGCCCGGTGTGGGAAGTGTTCGGCAACCCGCAACACGCAGTCAGCCAGACCTTGCTCGCACCGTTGCAACACGCGCTGTCGGACGAATTGCAAAGCCGCTTGCACGCGCAAGCGCCGGCGTCAGACGCAGCGGTGGTGCTGCGTTTGCAATTCACCGGCAGCATTGCCGACGAGCCGGATCTTGCAGCGTTGTTTACTGCACTCGGCGGGCGGGTGAAATTGCTTCAGGGCGGCGTCGAACGGATTCAGGGCCATGCGCTCGGGCAGTTGCTGTTGGCGGTGGCCGGCTCAGCGTTGACCGCGGACGAATTGCGCCAGCGCGCCGCGCATTGGGCGCAACGGGTGGAGGTGTTGGGCTATGTGGTTTGATCGCTTGCTGCTAGGTTTCATCGACACGTTTTTGATGGTCGGCGTTTCGTCGCTGATCGCGTTGCTGGTGGGGATACCGATGGCGGTAATTCTGGTCACCAGCGACAAGGGCGGAATATATCAGGCGCCGGTTTTGAACCGTGCACTGGGCGCGTTCGTGAACCTGTTTCGCTCGATTCCGTTCCTGATTCTGATGGTCGCGCTGATTCCGTTCACCCGGTTGATCGTCGGCACCACTTACGGTGTGTGGGCGGCAGTCGTGCCGCTGACCATCGCCGCCACGCCGTTCTTTGCGCGGATTGCCGAAGTCAGTTTGCGCGAGGTCGATCACGGTTTGATCGAAGCCGCACAAGCCATGGGCTGCCGGCGCTGGCACATCGTCTGGCATGTGCTGCTGCCCGAGGCGTTGCCGGGGATTGTCGGCGGTTTCACCATCACGCTGGTAACCATGATCAACTCCTCGGCCATGGCCGGGGCGATCGGTGCCGGCGGGTTGGGCGACATCGCTTATCGCTACGGTTATCAGCGCTTCGACAGCCAGATCATGTTGACCGTGATTGTGTTGCTGGTGGCGCTGGTGGCAGTCATTCAATTGGGTGGAGATCGACTGGCGCGAGGGCTGAACAAGCGCTGAGTCCCGTTGCATGGCGTATATTCGGCAAATCCCATTGCCTGCGCAGCCCCGACCATGAAACAGACCCCCACCGATCTTGAGCAGATCACCTCCACTACCCTCGGCCATTACAACTCGGTGGCCGAGGATTTTCGTGAAGGCACCCGCGATCATGATGTCAGCCAGAATATCGACGCGTTGCTGCGGCATATTCAGGCTGAAGCACCGTTGAGCATTCTGGATTTCGGCTGCGGGCCGGGGCGGGATTTGCAGACGTTTACGCGGATGGGGCATGTAGCGGTCGGTCTGGACGGCTCGGAAAAACTCGCACAAATGGCGCGTGATGACAGCGGCTGCGAAGTCTGGCAGCAGGATTTTCTCAAGCTTGATCTACCCGCTGAGCGCTTTGACGGGATCTTCGCCAATGCCGTGCTGTTTCATGTGCCGTTGCAGGAATTGCCTCGGGTGCTGCAGCAACTGCACGGCACATTGAAGCCGGGTGGTGTGTTGTTCAGTTCCAACCCGCGCGGAGATAACCGCGAAGGGTGGAACGGGCCGCGGTACGGCTCGTATCACGATCTTGAGGCGTGGCGGGTGTTACTGACGGCTGCAGGGTTCACTGAACTCGAACATTACTTCCGGCCAGCCGGGTTACCGCGCGCACAGCAGCCCTGGCTGGCCAGCGTCTGGCGCAAAAGCTGACGTTCAGGGTCTAGCGCCAACCTGGAATTGCTTCACCGTGCCGTCGGGCGAGCGCACCGTTATGCTTTGCCCGGGCAAGGTCTGCCCCTGAACTTCGCGCACCCGCACATCAAAATTTGCCAATAAACGCGTGCCATCTGCAAAAGAGGTCTGCTGCACGAGTCGATCCTCGCTCAGCCATTCGAAACCGCTAAGCGCCTGGGTCGCCAGGCGCTCATGCAGCGGTCGGAAAAAAGCATCCTGACGGGCGATCAGCGGCAATCGCTGTTGCAACGTGTCGGCGCTCAAATGGTAGAGCGGCGGTACGTTGTACAGCAGTTGCGTCAGTTCATTCTCGGCCCGCACGTTGCTCAATTTCAGACTGTCGAACAGCCAGTGATGGGTGGTGATGACCGAGCCATGGAATACCGCCTGATACAGCGGCAAACGACTCGCCGGGTCAAAGTGGACACGTCGGAAGGCTTCTTTGATTGGCACCGATTTGAAGAACACCTCAGGCTGTTCAGGCGGATACCACTTGCCGACATAGTATTTGGACCGGGTGTCCTTGCTCATATCGACGTCGCCCCAACCAATCACCGGCGTCTGCATCCCATGCGCGAACACCACGCCTTGCGCGGTGGTCGCATTGCCGTCCTCCGAACCGCTGGGCAGTTGCAGCACTTGATTGATCCAGCGTGAAGCCTCGACATTACCTTGGGCATTCTGCGCCTGGGTCATCGTCGCCTCGGGACGGTAGCTGTCGAACAACATGCCGGTAGCATAGGCGTCGAGAAACCAGCTGTTGAAACCGGCGGCGTCGCGAATCGCAGGGACGCGTTTCTCCAGCAACGGGCGCACACAACGTGGGTCGGTGTAGTGCCCCGACTGCTGGAAACCGCTTTTCATCTGGCCGTTGCTCAGCACGATTGCGCATTCGAGATGCGCCTTGTCGCCCAGATGCGCGGTGGTCCAGTCAGGATTTTCGCTACGCCCTAGCGCGGTTTCATACGAGTCATATGGCGCGACCAGATACCCCGCCGTCACGCCTGCGCGCACCGCTTGCGGATGCCAGAGTCCACCCTCCCAGCCCTCGCCCAACCCCAGCCACAAGCGTGATAGCCCGGCACTCTGCAATTGCCTGACCGTATCCAGCGACAAAGTATTGCCCCAGCGCTCGGGATCGGGGGTCAGCGCGTCAGACAGATCGGTTTGCACCTGCGTCCGCACCTGGGCATAACCGTTAACCAGCGCCTGCATGTCCGGCACCGCTTGGGCTTGCCAGGTCTTGCGCGCCAGCGTATTCAACGCGCCATTGAGACCGCGCATCAGCACAGTTTTCTGGTAGGCATTCAACGCCATCGTGCTGGCCACAACCTGCAATGCTTCACGATCCATCCCCGCGCGTAGCTGACTGGCCAGCGCGTCTTGGGCGCGCAACTTGCCGAGCAAAATCGGCCAACTGCGCACGTCCTTGCTGCCAAGCAAGTCATTGCCCCACAGATAAACATGACTGGCACCCAAGAGCTTTTTCGCCTCAGGGGTTTTCTCGAATTTGTTGCTCAGGGTTTCGTAGCGGCCCTGATCGATCAGCCATTGCCGGTAGCGTTTTGCACCGGCCAACGGATCGGCTTCCCCGAGAAACAGGCTGAAGATCAGTGGCGTCGAAGGCTGGAGTGAAGCGAATTGATGCCGGGCGCGCAACGCCAGCGTCTGGTCCTCAGCGCTGAACAGAATCTGATTGTTGTAGGGATTGGTCATCAGCCAGTTCAGCGTGAAGCTGCCATGATCGACACCCCACAGCGGCAGGCTCAGATCCTGAGTGGTATTGAATGCGCCCTGCCCCAACAGAAATTCCTGCCACAGCGGATCCCCGCGCGGCACGTAATGCCCCTCGGCCAGCGGCCAGATCAGGCCTTTGCCCATGGCGCTCGCAGGTTGACGCAGAAACTCCAGCTCGGCCGGATCACGCGCAGTGATCGAAAACGCCAGATCACGCTGATCAAGACTGACGCTCAGCGTCCAGGCGCCATCGTCCCATTGCCAATCGGCCCGCGTGGAAGTCGTGGTGAGCTGGCTGACCTTGTGCGCGGCAACGCCAGCAGACGCCTGTAGCGTTTGCGCCTGTGCGGGAGTGACACGAATCGCCAGGGTTGCCGGGTCGAGTTCGACCCGCCATAACGGGTTTTCCAGCACGGTGTTGGCCGAGGCCCAGGGCGATAGCAACAAAGCGAAGCCGAGCACGGCACAGCGCAAGCCGAGATGGAGGAGCTGCATGGGGATGTCCCTTCTGCGTCAAAGCAAGGGAGGGTAAAGCAGGCGGAGCGGGATGTCGGTCAGCAAGATGTTGGAGAATTGTAGAAACTATCGCTGGCAGGCCAGCTCCCACAGCAGGGGTATATTTGCCTGTAGGAATTGGCCTGCCAACGCACCATCACGCCGCGTCTTTTTTCGGCTCGCGAATTTTGTACCAAGCCACGTAAAGCGCCGGCAAAAACAGCAGCGTCAACAGCGTCGCGATAATAATCCCGCCAATCATCGCGTACGCCATCGGCCCCCAGAACACTTCCCGGGCAATCGGGATCATGCCCAGACTCGCTGCCGCCGCCGTCAGCAGGATCGGCCGGCGTCGATGCTCCGTGGCTTTCGCCACCGCATCCCAAGGCTCAAGGCCTTCTTTCTCCAGTTCCTCGATCTGCGTCACCAGAATCACCGAGTTGCGGATGATGATGCCGATCAACGCGAGGATCCCGAGGATCGCCACAAAGCCCATCGGCGTACCGGTCGGGATCAGCGCCAGCACCACGCCGATCAGCCCCAGCGGCGCGACACTGGCGACCAGAAACAGCTTCTGCACGCTGTGCAACTGGATCATCAGGAAGGTCGCCATCAGGAACAGCATCAACGGCACAACCTTGGCAATCGGCCCTTGGGCCTTGCCGCTTTCCTCCACCGTACCGCCAGTAGCGACCTTGTAGCCCACCGGCAAACCGGCGGCGAATTGATCGATGGTCGGTTTCAATTGCTTGACCAGATCGGTCGGCTGAATCTCGTCACGCACTGCGGCTTTGATGGTGATGGTCGGTTTGCGGTCGCGGCGCCACACCAGTGGCTGTTCCAGCTCATAACGCACGGTGGCGAAGGCCAGCAGCGGAATCGAAGTGCCGCTTGGCGTGACGATTTGCAGGTTCTGCAAAGTCTCTGGAGTGCCGCGCTCGGCGTCCTCGGCACGCCCGACCACGTTGATCAGATAGATGTCGTCATCGACCTGAGTCACCGGCGAACCGACAACGATGCTGTTCATCAGATTGGCCACGTCTTCCGACGACAAGCCCAGTTGCCGCGCCTTGTCCTGGGCGATGTCGATGCGCAGGACTTTGCCCGGCTCGTTCCAGTCGTAAATGATCTCGCCAATGTGCGAATTTTTGTCCAGCTCAGTGGCCAGTTCGATCGCATGTTTGCGCACCTGATCGATGTCCTTTCCGCTAACCCGGTACTGGATCGGACGCCCGACTGGCGGGCCCATTTCCAGCGCTTGCACGTAACTGCCGATGCCGACGAAGTCCTTGCGCAGGCGCTCGCGCAGCTTCTGGCTCAGCGCTTCGCGGGATTCGAAATCCTTGCTCACAATCACCAGTTGCGCGTAGTACGGGTTCTGCAGTTGCTGGTCGAGCGGCAGGTAGAAACGGATCGCGCCTTCGCCGATGTAAGTGCTCCAACGGACGATGTCCGGGTCACCCTTGAGGGTGGCCTCGAGCTTGTCCACAGCCTTGCGCGTTTCCGCCATCGAGGCGTTTTGCGGCAGGTTCAGGTCGACGAGAATTTCCGGCCGGTCCGACGAAGGGAAAAACTGGTTCTGCACAAACTGCATGGAAAACACCGACGCCGCAAACAACGCAACGGTGATGCCGATTGCCCACCAACGGTTGCGCATGGCCCAGAGCATGCCGTAGTTGAAGGCACGGCCGACGCGTCCTGGTTCTGCGTTATGCGGCTTCACCTTGGCGCTGAGAATATGCACGCCGATCACCGGCGCGAACAGCACCGCGACAATCCACGACACCAGCATCGCCACCGCGATCACCGCAAACAGCGTGAAGGTGTACTCGCCGGCCGAACTGGCGTTGAGGCCAATCGGCACAAAACCGGCGACCGTCACCAGGGTACCGGTGAGCATCGGGAATGCGGTCGAGGTGTAGGCGAAGGTCGCGGCTTGTTCCTTGGTCTCGCCCATCTCCAGCCGGGTGACCATCATCTCCACGGTGATCATGGCGTCGTCCACCAGCAGGCCGAGGGCGATGATCAGTGCGCCGAGGGAAATCCGCTGCATGGTGATGCCGCTGTATTCCATGAAGACGAAGACCATCGCCAGCACTAGCGGAATCGAGCACGCCACCACCAGACCGGCGCGCACACCGAGGCTGATGAAGCTCACCACCAACACGATGATCACCGCTTCGAACAGCGCGCTGGTGAAGCCGCCGACGGCTTTTTCCACCACGTCGGCCTGATCGGAAACCGTGTGCACGCCCACGCCGACCGGCAGGTCAGCGGTCAGCTGGTCCATGCGCTGGTGCAGCGCCTTGCCGAATTCCTGGATGTTGCCGCCCTTCTTCATCGCGATAGCGAGGCCAATCGCCGGTTTGCCATCGAAACGGAATTCGGGGGTTGCCGGGTCAACGTAACCGCGACTGATGTTGGCGATATCCGCCAGACGATAGAAGCGGTCATTCAGGCGCAGGTTGACGTCGGCCAGGTCTTTCTCCGAAGCGAACTGCCCGGAAGTGCGCACGGAAATGCGCTCCGGCCCGGCTTCAATCACACCGGCCGGCGTCACCGCGTTCTGCGATTGCAGGCTCTGCACCACCTGGCGCTGATCAATGCCGAGTGCCGCGAGTTTGCGCGTGGAGAAGTTCAGGTAGAGGACTTCGTCCTGCTCGCCGACCATCTCGACCTTGCCCAGCCCCGGCACTTCACGGATCTCGGCCCGTACTTGTTCGACGTAATCGCGCAACTGGCGCATCGACAAACCGTCGGCGGTGAAGGCATACACCGAACCGAACACATCACCGAACTCGTCGTTGAACCCCGGCCCTTGCAGGCCTTTGGGGAAATCGCCGCGAATGTCGTTGATCTTCTTGCGCACCTGGTACCAGATGTCCGGAATGTCCTTGGCGCTGGTGGTATCGCGCAGGTACACGAACACCGTGGATTCACCGGGCCTCGTGTAGCTTTTCACGTAGTCGAGGGAATCGAGTTCCTCGAGTTTTTTCTCGATGCGGTCGGTGACCTGCTTGAGGGTTTCTTCCTGCGTTGCACCGGGCCAGCGTGTCTGGATAACCATGGTCTTGATGGTGAACGAGGGGTCTTCCTCACGCCCGAGGTTCATGTAAGAGAACACGCCCATCAGCAGCGCGACGAACATCAGGTACCACACGAACGACTGATGCTTGAGAGCCCACTCGGATAAGTTGAAAGGCCCTTTCATCGTGGACTGTCCTCGTCGATTTTAACTTTCTGCCCCGGTTTGAGGCTGTTCACTCCCGCCGTCACCACGCGCTCACCGGCCTGCACTCCGCCGGCCAGCACCACCGTGCTGTCAGTGCGGCTGATCAGGCTCACATCGCGTGGCGATACGGTTTGTGCCTGCGAATCGATGACCCAGATGCGTGTCTTGCCGTCGACCTCCTGCACCACGCTCGCCGGCAATTCCAGACGCGGCTTGATTGCCGAGCTGAGGGTGACGCTGATCGCGGTGCCGAGGCGAAAGCCCTGCGGCGTGTCGGCCAGTGTCAGACGCGCGCGGCGCGTGCGCGTTGCACTTTGTGCCTGCGGTTCGATTTCGCGGATGGTCGCTGTGGTGTTGATGCTCGGGTCGAGTTGCGCGGCCACCGAGAACACCACATCCGCCGGCAGTTGATCGACCAGCGTGTCCGGCAGATCGATCACCGCTTCCTTGATGTCCGGTTGCGCCAGTGTCACCACTTGCTGGCCGGCGGTGACCACTTGCCCGGCCTCGGCATTCCACGCGGTGACCACGGCTTTGTGGTCAGTGCGCAGTTGCACGTAATCGAGCTGATCCTTGGCCTGACTCAGCGCCGCCTTGGCTTGATCGAGCGAAGCCTGGGTGGTTTTCAGATCGGTCTGCGCGATATCGAGTTGCGCCTGAGCGCCGACGCCACGGTCGAACAATTGCTGCTGGCGACGAGCGTTGGCCTGAGCATTAATGTACTGCGCTTGAATGCGCGCCAGATCGCCTTGGGCGGCGCGTAACTGGTTCTGCTGATCGGTCGGGTCGAGGGTCGCGAGCAAGGCGCCCTTCTCGACCTCGGCGCCGACATCGACATTACGGCTGGCGATGCGACCCGGCACACGGAAACCGACATTGCTTTCGTAACGCGCCTGAATGCTCCCGGCGAATCGTCCGAGGTCTTCTTGATTGAGGGTTTTGACTTCCACCGACAGCACCGGACGCGCCGGCTCCGGTGGCGCTTCCTTTTCCGAGCAAGCGCCGAGCGCCAGTAACGCGGACAACAGCAGCTGGCGCTTCATGGCTGGGCTTCCACTTGCAGATCCTTGTAGGTGTTTTCAGCGATCTCGACTTTCATCCCCGGATGCAGCAGTTGACCGCCGGCAATGATCACTTTGTCGCCAGCCTTCAAGCCGTCGCTGACGATGACTTTGCCGGTGAGGTAACGGCCAACGGTGACCGTGTGCAATTGCGCCTTGCCCTCGCCGTCGATGATCCACACCGCCGGGTCGCTGAGGTTTTTCGTCAGCGCCGACCACGGCAATTCGACGGCGGATTTGCCCGCAGTTTTCGCTGTGGCGCTGACCACCGAACCGAGCTGCATGCCGTCCGGCAAGGCATCGAGGGTGACTTTGACTTGCACGGTGCCGGTCTGCGCCGACACGGCGGGAGTGATTTCGCGCACGGTGCCGGTGGTTTTGATTTTCGGGTTGTCGAGCAGGCTGACCTCGATCGAACGATCCGATGGCGGCCCGGACAATAGTGATTCGTAGATGTTGAACACCGCGTCACGACCGCCGTCGCGCGCCAGGCTGTAGATCGGCACGGTGGCTTGCACGACTTGCCCGACTTCAGCCTGACGCGCGGTGATGATGCCCGGCGCATCGGCGACCAGCGCCGTGTAGCTCAGCTGTTCGCGGGCATTGGCCAGTTGCGCCTGCGCAGCGGTAAGCGCGCTCTGACTGCTGCGCAATGCGGCTTGCGCGGAGTCGTATTCGGATTGGCTGGTGTAGCCCTTGGGCAGAAGTTTTTGCTGACGCACGAACGCCGCCGCAGTCTGTTTGACCCGCGCCTGCTCGGCCAGCACCTGGGCATTGGCGGAATCGACGTTGGTCTGCAAATCTTTCGGATCGAGTTTGGCCAGCACTTGCTTGGCGGTGACGCGGTCGCCGACATCGACCATGCGCTGAATGATCTTGCCACTGACGCGGAACGACAAATCGGTCTGCACCCGCGCCTGCACGTCACCGGTCAGGGTCACCGAAGCGGCGTAATCCGCCGGTTTGACCTCTTGCACGAACACGCGCGGCAGGTCCTTTTCGGCCTGCTTCTTTTCGCCACAGGCGCTCAGCAGCACGAGCAGACTCAGTATCACCACTGTTTTCAAACCGGGACTCGCCATGCAGACTCCTTTGCGTTTGTACGAACGTGCAAGTGACGATACGACTGTGAGCTTAGAACAGGGTTCCGCCTTCGCCTGCGCGATACCTGCATTTACCCGCGCAGGCGTATCCTGACGCAGATTCGGGGTACCAGAGAAGGACTTTCATGCTCAAAACCCTCGCGGTGGCCAATTACCGCTCGATCAACAAATTGGTGATTCCGCTTGGCCGCCTGAACCTGATCACCGGCCCCAACGGCAGCGGCAAATCCAACCTGTACCGCGCGCTGCGCCTACTCGCCGAAACCGCACAGGGTGGTGTCGTGAATGCGCTGGCTCGCGAGGGTGGGCTGGACTCCACATTCTGGGCCGGGCCGGAAAACATTAGCCGACGCATGCGCAATGGTGAAGTGCCGATTGAATCGACCGTGCGCCAAGGCGTGAAGCGCCTGCGACTGGGATTTGCCGGGGAAGATTTCAGCTATGCGATTGCGCTTGGCGTGCCTGAGCCGAGCCGTTCGTTCTTTGCCCTCGACCCGGAAATCAAAAAAGAATGCATCTGGGCCGGGCCACTGTATCGTCCGGCCAGTCTGCTGGTAGAACGCGCCGGGCCAATGATCCGCACGCGCGACGGGCGCAGTTGGGATGTATTGGCGCAGCACACGCCGACCTTCGACAGTCTGTTTGATCAAGTCGGCAGCCTGCGCAGCTCGCCGGAAGTGTTCCAGATGCGCGAGTTCATCCGGCGCTGGCGCTTCTACGATCACTTTCGCAGCGACGCCGACGCTCCGGTGCGCCAGCCGCAACTGGGCACGCGCACGCCGGTGCTGCATCACGATGGCCGCGACCTGGCGGCAGCGTTGCAGACGATCATTGAAATCGGCGATCCCGAGGCGTTGCAAACAGCGATCAGTGACGCTTTTCCCGGAGCACGACTGCATATCGAACCGCAGGCCGGCGGACGTTTTGCCATCGAGTTTTATCAGGAAGGATTGCTGCGGCCATTGTCGGCGGCGGAGTTGTCGGATGGCACGCTGCGTTATCTGCTGCTGATCGCGGCGCTGCTGACGCCACGGCCACCGTCGCTGATGGTGCTGAACGAGCCGGAAACCAGTCTGCACCCGGATCTGCTGCCGGCGTTGGCGCGGCTGATTATTCGGGCGTCAGAGGAGTGTCAGGTTTGGGTGGTGTCGCATGCTCGGCGGTTGATTTCGGCGTTGCAGGAGGATGAGGAATGCAATTGCATCGTGCTGGAGAAGACGCTGGGGCAGACCGGGATTGTCGGGCAGCGGATGCTCGATGAGCCGGCGTGGAATTGGCCTGATTAAGTGTGTCAGCGAGTCAAAAGCCCCTCACCCTAGCCCTCCCGAAACGTCGGACCGCCCAGAGGGAGAGGGGACTGATTGGGGGATGCTCAGGAATTACACCGACCTGAAAGTGCCTCTGTGAATCCATAATCGACTCAGTATTTCAGGTCGATGTACAACGCGAGACACCTCGGTCGGCTCCCTCTCCCTTGGGAGAGGGCTGGGGTGAGGGGCAGGCCTCACCACCGAATCAACAGGCAATCACCTCACCCCTGCCACTTCCCACCCTCGACAATCACGCTCTCAGGTCTGGTGTCATCGCTCAGCTCTTTACGCACGTATTGGTCATACAGCTTGAGCAGGTATTTCTCCTCACCCAACTTGGCCAACTCAGCATTCACCCAGTCACGCAGTTCGATATTGCCCTTCTTCACCGCCGGGGCAATCGGTGCTTCGGCGCCGAGTTTTTCATCCAGCACGCGGTAGCCCGGGTTCTGTTTGGCCCAGCTGAACAGCACCAGATTGTCCTGCGCGTAAGCATCGCCACGACCGTTGGCCAGGGCTTGCAGCGACTCGGAGTTTTTCTCGAATTTCAGCAGTTTCCAGTCAGGGTGATTCTTGGTCAGCCAGATGTCGGCAGTGGTGCCGGTGGTGACGATGGTGGTGCGGCTCGCCAGATCATCGAGCTTCTTCACGTCGCTGCCCTGCGGCACCAGCGCCTGCACCGCGACTTTGAGGTTCGGATTGGTGAATTCCACTGCTTCCTTGCGCTCCGGGGTGACGGTCATGTTGGCCAGGATCAGGTCAACCTTGTCGCTTTGCAGGAACGGAATGCGGCTCGCCGGCTCCACCGCGACGAATTCGACCTTGTTCTCGTCGCCGAGCAGATCCTTGGCGAAACGACGGCCGATGTCGGTATCGAAACCGACATAGCGGCCAGTTTCATTGACGAAGCCGAATGGCGGTTTGTCGGTGAATACGCCGACGATCAATTTGTCGCGCGCTTTGATCTTGTCCAGATAGCTGGCAGGCGCGCTACTTTCGCTGGCGACTTTCGGCTTGGCCGGTTCGTCGGTCTTGTTGCAACCGGCCAGCAGCGCGAGGCTCAGCAGTGGCAGTACGAATAATGCTTTGGCAGTTTTCATGGCAGTTCCAGTTCCTTGGTTCGAGTCGTTTTGGGCAGTGCTGCGACGTAGGAGAATTTCTCCAGGAACTGCTGCGCGCGTGCGGTTTGCGGGTTCGTAAAGAAAAGCTCGGGCGGATTCTGTTCAAGGATGCGCCCGGCATCCATGAACACGATGCGATCGGCCACCGCGCGGGCGAAGGCCATTTCGTGGGTGACGATCAACAGGGTCATGCCTTCGCGGGCCAGACCCTGAATCACTTCAAGCACCTCCTTGACCATCTCCGGATCGAGGGCGGCGGTGACTTCATCAAACAGCATGACCCGAGGGTTCATGCACAACGAACGGACGATGGCGATGCGTTGCTGCTGACCACCGGAAAGCTGGCGTGGAAAAGCATCGCGCTTGTCCGCCAGGCCCATGCGGTCGAGCAGCGCTTCGGCTTGTTGCTGCGCTTCGCGGCGTTGGCGTTTCTGTACTTTCAGCGGGCCGAGCAACAGGTTGTCGAGCACGCTCATGTGCGGGAACAGGTGATAACTCTGGAACACCATGCCGATCTGCTGGCGGATGTCGCGCCAGTCGGTGTCCTTGTCGAGCAGCTCACGGCCGGCAAATTTCAGCGAACCGCTGTGCGCCACTTCGAGACCGTTGAGGCAGCGCAGCAGCGTGCTTTTGCCGCAACCGCTGGGGCCGAGAATGACGATGACTTCGCCGGATTTGACGCGCAGGTCGATGCCGTTGAGCACCTGCTGCTCGCCGAAGAATTTGTTGAACCCGTGAAACTCGATCAATGCGCTCATGCTTGTGTCCAGCCCCGCTCGAGCACGCGCGAGGCAGCCGAAAGCGGGTAGCAGATAAAAAAGAAAAACAGAAACAGCACGCCGTAGATCAGCACCGATTCGTAAGTGCGCTCAATGATCTGCTGGCCGACCTTGATCACATCGACCACGCCAATCAGCACCGCCAGCGAACTGGTCTTGATGATCCGCGTGTAGACGTTGATGGTTGGCGGTGTCATGCGTTTCAGCGCTTGCGGCAGCAGCACGTAGCCGAACAATTGCGGCGCGCTCAGACCAATCGACAGCCCCGCCTCACGCTGCCCGCGCGGCAACGAATGCAACGCACCGCGCCCCACTTCGCCAACCTCGCTCGCGCCCCACAACGACAGCACCAGCACTGCGCACCAGAAACTCGGCAAGCTCACGCCAAAGAAAATCGGCAAACCGAAGAACAACAAGTACAACCAGACCAGCACCGGAATCGCCCGGAACAGCTCCAGATAAATCCGCAGAATCACGTTCAGCCACGTCACGTTCAACGTGCGCAGGACACCGTAGAGCACGCCGCCAACGGTGCTGATGGCGATGCTCAGAAATGAGATCGACAAGGTCTGCCCGGCACCTTTGGCCAGTTGCGGCAACGACACCCACAGCAGCTCAAGACCCGAACTGGCCATGCTGGATCCTCCGTTCCAGTCGGCTGAGCAGCAGCGACAGCGGCAAGAACAACAGCACGCAAATCAGCGTCAGCACGGCGAGCATTTCGTAGGTTTTGTAATACAGCGCGATGTAGCTTTTGGTGGTGTAGAGGATTTCCGGCACTGCCACCGCCGAAACGATGGTGGTTTCCTTGAGCAGGAAAATGAAATTGGCGAACAGCGACGGCAGGCTGAGGATCCCCGCTTGCGGCAGGATCACGTAGCGCAGCAACTGGCCGTGGGACAAACCGATGGAGCGCCCGGATTCGAGCTGCGCCTGCGGCACGGCATCGACCCCGGCGCGCAGCACTTCGGTGAGATAGGCGCCGCCGAGGAAGGTCATGGTGATGATCGCAGCCGCGTAACCGGAGACTTTGATCCCCAGCGCCGGCAAGGCGAAGTACACGAAGAACAGCTGGATCAGCAGCGGCGTGTTACGCGCCAGCTCCACATACAGGCCGACCAGTCTTTGCAGGTACGGCGTGCGGAACACCAGAATCGTCGCGTTGAGCAACGCCACCAGCATTGAGGTGCCGATAGCGATCAAACCGACCTGCAGCGTCACGCCCACGGCTTTGAGAAACGCCGGCAGGGTGCTGAGGATAAATGCGTAATCGAAGGTCATGAAACTTCCTGACGCCGCTGGGTAAGCGGCGGTGGCGCAGTCCATGGACAGCGGATGACTGTCCGGCAGGAAGCGACTTTATAGGTATAAAAACCAGAATTTAAATACCGTTAAAGCATATTGATATCACTCAAAAAACTATCCCGTGGGTTTGCCGGAAAGGAATAAGAAGGCTATTTTCCCTTTCGCTGTAGGAAGGGTCTTTTTTCGGGAAAGCCCTCCAAGGACGAACAGCTTTTGGCCAGACTCCCCGGCCAAACCATCACAAGGAAGAGAACATGGCTGACGTAAAAGTGCCGCAGCGGCTGGATCCGCAGGACATCGTGAAATTGCTGGTGGCTTTGCGCCGGGCGTTGAAGACCACGGCGTAAACCAAAAGCCCCTCACCCCAGCCCTCTCCCGGTGGGAGAGGGGGCCGACCGAGATGTCTCGCGGCATACATCGACCTGAGAAAACGAGTCGATTATGGATTGCACAAGGCAGGACTCTGAACGACTGAGTCGATTATGGATTCGGCAAAGCAGGATCAGGTCGGCGTATATCTGAAGCATCCCCCAATCAGTCTCCTCTCCCCACGGGAGAGGGTTAGGGTGAGGGGCTTTTAAGGCATACAAAAACGCCGATGACTATCACTAGCCATCGGCGTTTTCACACCTGAAGGGGGTGTTTCAAAGCGTCAGATCAGAACGCCGGCAATACCGCGCCGTTGTACTTCTTCTCGATGAACGCTTTCACTTCCGGGCTGGTCAGGGCTTTGGCCAGTTTCTGGATCGCGTCGCTGTTCTTGTTGTCCTCACGGGCCACCAGGAAGTTCACGTACGGCGAATCCGCGCCTTCGATCACCAGCGCATCCTTGGTCGGATTCAGACCCGCTTCCAGCGCGTAGTTGGTGTTGATCATGTCCAGATCAACCTCCTTCAGAACGCGTGGCAGCAGAGCCGATTCAAGCTCCTTGAACTTGAAGTTGTGCGGGTTCTTGGCGATGTCTTTCGGCGTAGCCAAAGCGTTTTTCGGGTCTTTCAGCTCGATCAGGCCAGCCTTCTGCAACAGGATCAGGGCACGGCCGCTGTTGCTGCCTTCGTTCGGGATCGCGATGGTCGCGCCGTCTGGCAGTTCGGCCAGGGTTTTGTACTTGCTCGAGTAGCCACCGAACGGTTCAACGTGAACGCCTTGGACCGTCACCAGGTACTTGGCTTTGTCGTCCTTGTACTTGCCCTGGTTGAAGCTGTTCAGGTACGGCAGGGTCTGGAAGTAGTTGGCGTCCAGACGCTTCTCGCCAACCTGTACGTTAGGCTGCACGTAGTCGGTGAAGACTTTGATTTCCAGATCCACGCCTTCTTTGGCGAGGGTCGGTTTGATCAGCTCAAGAATTTCAGCGTGTGGGACCGGCGTCGCGGCAACCACCAGTTTTTCACCAGCATTGGCCAGCGAAGCAGTCAGAGCAGCCGCCAATGCGGTAAACAACAGAACCTTTTTCATGCAGTGTCCTTATCGAAAATCACGGTCGTCATCGACGACGGCATTAATACGTGTGCCAGCGATGTGCTACTGCTGGCGTGAGTCGGACAATACCGGGATTTTTTATTCCCGGACAATAACGATTATTCACCTTCATATGCATTTTGTTCATATGCAGGCGTTAGACCAGTCCGCTGTTCTTCAATAGTTGTTTAAGCGCGGTCTGGTCGGCATTGGAGCCACTGTCGAGGATCTGTCTGATCTGATTTTCGATCTGCGTCAGCACCGGCGGCAGGTTCAGATGCTCGGGCAGGATCTCGTCGCCAGTGCTCACCAGCAGCGCAAAGTGAATGACGTTTTCCAGCTCGCGGGTATTGCCCGGCCAACTGTGTTGCTCAAGTACATGCTGCGCCGCCTCGCTGATCAGCGGCACCGGCAGATCCAGACGCTGGCTGTAAATGCCGAGAAAATACTCGGCCAGCGACAGAATATCGCCAACCCGCTCGCGCAATGCCGGCAGTTCCAGATGACCTTCGCTGAGATAGTGATAAAGCCGCTCATGGAATTTCCCCGCCGCCACCGCTTGCGCCAGATCGATGCTGGTCGCCGCCACCAGGCGCACGTCCACCGGACTCGGCTGATGCGCGCCGACGCGGGTGACTTCGTGATTCTCCAGCGCGCAAAGCAATTTGATCTGAATCGGCAGCGGCAGGTCGCCGATTTCATCCAGGTACAAGGTGCCGCCATTGGCTGAGCCAAACCATCCGGCGCGACTGCTGGCCGAACCGCTGTAACTGCCGGCGGCATAGCCGAAGAGTTCGGCGTCGGCGTAGGTCGGGCTGATTGCGCCGCAATTCACCGAGACAAACAGACCACTGCGATCGCTGGCGCGGTGGATATGCCGAGCGAGCAATTCTTTACCGGTGCCAGTCTCACCGCGAATCAACACCGAAATCGAACGCGGAGCCAGATTTTCCAGCTCTTCGCGCAATTGCCGAGAACGTGGATCGACGAACACCAGCGCCTTGGCACGGATGCTCAGGGGACTTTTTTCCGCATCGGGAAAGGTCAGCAACGGCTGACCGAAGGTTTCAAGACTCATGGCAGACTCCCGCCCAAAACCGCCGGGAGACGGGGGCGATTGTTAGATAAAAAAGAAAGGCTTCAAGCGCGACGCCGGGCGTGGTGTTCCAGGCGATTTTGCAGGCGATACAGATAGGCAAAACCCTGCTCCCAGCGCTGATGCCCGGACTTCACATTGATGTGCCCGGCACCGGCGAGAATCCCCGCCTCGGCGCCCCAGTTGCGCGCCAGCTCCAGCGCGCGCGGCGCACTGACGGCGGCGTCGTTGTCGGAACTCACGACCTGGCTCGGAAACGGCAAAAGGTCAGTTGGAATCGGTGCGAAATTACGCAATGCCGGCGCGCAGGCCGGACGTTCGACATCTGCCGGCGCGACCAGCAACGCACCGCGTACCTGACGCAGGTAATGCAACGGCGCAGTCGCCGCCCAATGCGCGACGGTGACGCAGCCGAGGCTGTGGGCGATCAGGATCACTGGCGTGCTGTCGGCGGCAATCGCCTCGGCCAGCGCGGCGACCCAGTCTTCGCGACGCGGGGTCAGCCAGTCGGCCTGCTCCACGCGCGCACTGTTGGGCAGGCTGTTCTGCCAATGGGTTTGCCAATGATCTTCTGGCGATCCTTGCCAGCCCGGCACAATCAGATAGCGGATTGATTCGTTGCGCATGGGGGTGCACTCCTGCGTCGTGTCTGTTACTGGAGGAGTATAGGGAGGGGATTTATATTCGTTAAGGAATAAGAAGCTATTTATTAAGACCTGAAAAGCATATTGGATTTGGATATGACTTGAGATCGCTACCCCCTCACCCCAGCCCTCCCGAAACGTCGGACCGCCCCCAAGGGGGCGAGGGGAAAGGGAGCCAATCTCCATGCCTTTCAAACCCTGAGTTCGACTCGATATTTAGCGTCGACGTATAGCGAACAAACACCTCGGTCGGTCCCCTCTCCCTTTGGGAGAGGGCTAGGGTGAGGGGCTCTTCTCAAGCCAAGCACAAAAAAAAGGGCCGCACCCTGCCAAGGAGACGGCCCCGGAAAACTTGAAAAACCCTTACCGCGCAGTAATCACCGACAACTTGGTAATCCCCGCCCGCTCGATCGACGCCATGGCTCGCGCCACTTCGCCGTAATTCACTCCGTCATCCGCCTGCAATTGCACGCGTACTTCCGGGTCTTTGGCCTTGGCCGATTTAAGGTTGAACTCCAGCAGATCCGGCTGGATTTCATCCTTGTTGATAAACAGTTTGCCGGCGCCGTCGATGCTCACCACCAGCGGGTCTTTCTGCTCGACCGGCGCCACCGCTTCGGTCTTCGGCAAGTTGATCGGTATCGCATTGGTCAGCAGTGGCGCGGTGACGATAAACACCACCAGCAGCACCAGCATCACGTCCACCAGCGGTGTTACGTTGATCTCGCTCAGCACCTCATCGCTGTCTTGCGTGGAGAAGGCCATATCAGGACGCCTCCTTCACTTTCGCTGTGTTGCCCTGCGCCGCGACTTTGTTTGCCGTGGGGTGAATCAACACGCGGAACGCGCTCTTCTGCGCCAGGCTGTAGAAGTCGTGGGCAAAATCGTCGAGATCCGCCGCGGTCAATTTCAGTCGCCGCAAAAAGTAGTTGTAAACCAGCACCGCCGGTACCGCGACCGCGATCCCCACACCCGTGGCGACCAGTGCTGCACCAATCGGGCCGGCGACGGTTTCCAGACTTGCCGAGCCTGCTGCGCTGATGCCCTTCAACGCTTCCATGATTCCCCACACCGTGCCGAACAAACCAATGAACGGCGAGGTACTGCCAATACTCGCGACCACCGCCAGACCGGTTTCCAGCGAACGCCGCTCGCGGACGATCTGCTGCCGCAAGGCACGTTCCAGACGATCCTGATGGTTGATCGCATGGCTCAGATCCGCTGCCTGCGGCGCCTCGCCCACCTGAATCGCCGCGTAACCGGCCTGCGCCACCCGGGCCGCAGCGCCGGGCTGGGTTTCACTCAACTCGGCGGCGGAGTCGAGACTCGACGCCGCCCAGAAGCGTTTATGGAACTTGCGATCCTGCGCTTTCAATCGACCGAACTGCACGGCCTTGAGCAGAGCCAGGCCCCAAGTGGCGACGGAAAAAACCACCAGCAGCCAGATCACCGCGCTTTCGATGGATTCCAGTGGAGATGCCAGTAACGTCATGATGTGTTCCCTCGTGTAAACGTTTAGCGCGAATTAGGTTTCGGTTTAATGAATCTTGAAATCGATGGGTACGCTGACCCAGCCGTCCTGGGCGACATCACCCTGCTTGGCCGGGACGAAACTCCAACGCTTCACGGCGTCCTGTGCCGCGTCGTCGAGTTGTTGCCGGCCGCTGCTTTTCTGAATCTGGATCTCACCCGGTTTGCCGTTGGCCAATACGTGCACCCGTAACAACACCGTGCCTTCCCAACCGCGACGCTGGGCCAGCGACGGATATTCCGGCGCCGGGTTTTTCAGGTAAGCGGCATTGGCCGAGGCCGAGGCCGGGGTTACCGGTGCCGGCGCTGGTGGTGCAGCAGGCGCAGGCGCGGCGACGGGTGCTGTCGGTTGTGGCGGTGCCGGGGGTTGTTCAACCGCCTTCGGTGCCGGTTTTGGAAGCGGTTTGGCCACCGGCTTCGGTTTTGGCTTGGGGATCGGTTTCGGTGGCGGCGGCTTCACCGCGAGCTCGTCTTCAACCGGCGGCGGCGGTTCAACCACCGGCGGTGCTGGCGGTGCCGGGCGCGAAAACTCGATGGTCATTGGAGGAATTTCCGGCGGCACAATCGGCAAGGCTGGCGTTGGATGCTGGTTGATCCAGTAGATCACCGCGCCATGCACCACCAGCGCCAGCACGCCGAGCAGAATCGTTTCGCGGCGGCTCAGAATTCCCTTGGGCGCGCGCTGCAAACGCAGCTGCCCCAACGGCACGCGATGGGGCCGGCCGAGATCGACCAACTCACCATTCGGCGCCTGGCGCCACAGCACCTCCTGTGCACTGGCGGCGGTCTGGACATTGCCCATTGATTAACTCCCTGCGGTCTCTTTGCGGTCTCTTTGCAAAAGCTGTCGATTGCGCCGCTATTGAATCCCCCACGGCGCCATCGATGGGTCAAATCATTGGGCTTGACGCTTATCTCCGAAAGTAATCTTTCATGTTATGGATAGAAGTTTATGGAATATGAAAAACGGTCAAACTCGCCAACGCCACGGCCCATAAGGCCTACAGCGATGCGAGTAAAGCGGCATGCTTTTGCGGCATTGAAAATATTCGCGCAAGGCATCGGATAAAAAGCTGACCCGGTATCCGGGGACAACTGATACGAAGTAGATAATTGATTGAATTTTTAATTACGCAAATAAAAAGGCCGATGCGTTGGATGCACCGGCCTTTATTTATTTCAGCGGCATTACTGTTTGACGAATTCTCCTGCGAGACCTACTACATCACCGTCAAAGTTGGTACGCGAGCCGACTGCACGCACTTTCGAGTAATTGTGATCCGGTGAGAACAGGGTCCAGGACTGATAGCCAGTGCCGTCATTCAGAGCCGAAAAAGTGATGATCGTAGGCTGACCGGTACTGTTCTGGAAGTGGTAGTGACCGTACGCGATGTCGTAGTTCACGCCATTCTGGCTGAATTTTCCGCTGAACGTGCCGTTGGAGTCGTTGCCATCGGTAATCGTCAGTTTGGCGCCAGCGTTGGCGTTTACATAAGTGCCATTAATGCTCGACATAATTCGATTTCCTTTATCGTTGGATAAGAGTCTTCCGATGAGAGCAAGTTTCCTCCTGGAAACTCACGAGACTCAGGATGGTTCGACATCGATAGCTTGTCCACGCGATTTATAAACCGAATTGCGATAAGTACCGTTCAACTAACTCATAGCTTATTTCGATTTGCTCGAACACTAATTGCATTTCAACTAACGACTGGCATTGGTCTGTTGCACGCCAACCACAGGCGCAATAACTGCGGTCTCGGAACGAGGCGTCCCCGCCGGCAACCAGTCATAACTCACAGGCAGCGCCCGATAGACCCAGTTGCTGATGGCATCGCTGCCCGGCGCCTTGCCTTGATACGGGCTGACGTATTCCCAAACGTTCTCGCCGCTGGCCGTGACCTGGAAAAAGCGTCCGTTCATGCCTTCATCGATCAGTGTGTTGCCGTTGGGCAAACGCCGCGCACTGCTGATGAACGAGCTGTAGAACGCCCAGCCCGGTTGCTTCGAATTGGCGGCGCTGTACTGCCAGACGATCTCGTTTTTCAGCGGATCGATTTCCAACACTCGCGAGCCTGAAATCAGTCCCAATTTGACGTTCGGATAACCCGCCGAACCCTGGTTATCGAACACCAGCAGATTACCGGCGCCGGGCAGCCCGGCCGGGATGATGTGCGCATCGTGCTGACCGACAAACTGATCCACCGGACGCGGCAATTGCTGCGCGGTTTTCGGGTTGATCAGCGGCAGATTCGGCCCCACGCCAGACCACTTTGCCGCTGCTTTTGTCGATGATCGCGATGAAGTTGGCATTGCGCGAATCGAGCAGCAGATTGTCCGGGTGGAAGCGCTTGTCACCCGCATCGAACCACTTGTTCGGCCCGACCAGACTCAGGTTGTTGATGTGCAGGTAATCCGGATCTTCGCTGGCGCGCACCAGTTTCAACTGCTCGGCAGTGAAGCCGAATTCATTCAAGTGATCCGAGGCCAGCCACTGCCATTTCACCTCGCCCGTCGGGCTGACTTCGTAGATTGCATCGTCGATCACCTCGGGCGCCTTGAAGCCTTTGACCTTATGCACTTTGTTGGCCAAGACCACGGTGTTGCCGTTGCTCAGGCGACGCTGATCGTGATGCTGTTGCGCAGCGCCACCGGGGGCCTTGTCGCCCCACTGCCAGACGACTTTGCCGCTCCAGTCCAGCTCGCCGACGCTCTGGTTGCCGAGGCCGTTGCCGGCCGAGCCAAGCTTGCCCGGATCCTTGTCGCTGAGTTGCAGCAGCACATGCCCGCGCTCGCCGCCGACCAGTTTCGGGTCGATGATCGCCGAGGGAAATCCGGCTTGCGCCCAGGTTTTCACTTCGTTGCCGTTCATGTCGATCAGGTGCGTCTGCTTGTCGGCGCCGCTGAAAATCACGTACTGGTTGAAGGCCTTGGCCGGGTCGTAACGCGTGACGCCAGTCGGGTAAACGCTGGGCGCGGCGAGCGCTCCGCTACTGAGCACGGCGCCAGACACCAGCAGCGGGAAAGCGGTTTTGATGCGCAACATGATGCAGCTCCTTAAGGGTCGGATCAGAAGTCGTAGCGACCGGTAACGCCGAGGGTGCGCGGCGTGCCGAGCAGGCCTTCATAGCCGCCGTTGCCGCCGGTCCACAGGGTCGTGTAGTAGGTTTTGTCGAAGGCGTTTTTCAGCCACAGCGAGACGTCCCACTGGCCCTGATTGAAATCGCCACGCAGACCTGTGGATAAGTTGACCACCGCGTAGCTCGGGATCTGGCCGTAGTCGGAATCCTCCACGGTGCCCACCGCTTTCGAGCGGAACGCATAGCTGCCGGTGACGTACGGCTGCAGGCCATTGGCGAGATTCCATTCGTATTTGCCGTTGGCGTTACCGATCCATTTCGAAGCGCCAACCACTTGATGGCCGCTAAGGTCGCAGGAGGCCGGAGCACCTGGCGCCTGGCTGACTTCCGGCGGGCATGGCGCATCTTTGTAAGAGAGGTAGCTGACGTCATTGAACGAGCCATTGAAGTTCAACGTCAGGCCGCGCACGGGGACAACGGTGGTTTCGAATTCCACACCGCGCGAGCGCACGGAACCGGCGTTGGTCAGGTATTGCACGCGGTTGACGTCGTCATAGGCGTTGGTCTGATAGGCGTTGACCTGCGTCCAGAACAGGTTGGCATTGAGCTGCAAACGCCGATCCCACAACGTGCTTTTGAAGCCGAGCTCGGCGTTGTTGGCGCGCTCGGTGCCGATCAGCAACGAGTCGGCGCCGGCAGTCGGTGCCGAGCCGACCGCGAGGTTGACCCCACCGGATTTCTCGCCGTGAGACAGGGTCGCGTAGCCGAGCAGATTATCGGTGACGCGATAGCTCAGGTTGAGCAAACCGGAAGGGCTGGAGCTGTACTGATTCAGATCGCCAGAGTCATAAGCTCCGACCCGACCACGCCGCGCGGTGGCCGCCGCACCCGTCACCGCTACCCCGCCGAGCGGTGCGTCACGAGTGACATCGGCGTTCTTCTGTTCGTAGGTGCCACGCACTCCGGCGGTGAAGTCCAGACGCTCGCTGAGGTGCCAGGTGCCTTGGGCGAACAGCGCGAAACTGTCGGTCTTGATATGGCCGTTGCCGACGCTGTCGACATTGGCCAGTGCACCGCGCGGCGTGCCGTTCCAGATGTCCGCTTGCGGGCCGTAATTGAGGAAGGATTTGTTGTCCAGGTCCGAGCCGAAGTAGTACGCGCCAAGCACGTAATCGAAGAACTCACCCTTGGGCGAAGCCAGGCGAAATTCCTGAGAATACTGCTTGTCCTCCACCGACACCCCGGCGTTGTAGCTGGCCGGCACGTTGAGGCCGTCGTCGTTACGCGGGGTGAAATTCCAGAAGCGATACGAGCTGACCGAGGTCAGGGTGTAGTCGCTTGGCAGCGTCCAGTTGGCTTCGACCGAAGTGCCGCCCTGATGCACGGTGACGTGTTGATCGTTGTCCAGATTAACCTTGCGGTGCGAGCCGTTGACCAGCGTTGCACCCGCCGTAGCGGCACGTGCCGAATACAGATTGGTGCCGTTGATGGTCGGCCCGGTGCTGTACAGGACGCGAGTGCCGGCGCTGGAGTCCTCTTCGTTGTAGTCGCCGATCCAGCGCAGATTGAAATTCTCATTGGGCTTGAACAGCAACTGCGCACGGAAGCCTTCGCGCGATCCGCCATTCAAATCATGGCCGTTGTATTCATTCTTGATGTCGCCGTCGCTGCGCGTGCGATACGCCGAAAATCGCCCGGCCAGTACATCATTGAGCGGCCCGGAAATCGTGCCCTTGGTCTGGAAATATCCGTCCTCGCCGACCGAGGTTTCGATGCTGCGCTCGGGGGTGAAACTTGGCGCGCGGGTGCTGATGTTGATCACCCCGGCGGTGGTGTTCTTGCCGAACAACGTGCCCTGCGGCCCGCGGAGCACTTCGAGCTGTTCGATGTCCATCAAATCGAACACCGCCATCCCCGGACGGCCCAGATACACGTTGTCGATGTACAGCCCGACGCTGCCTTCCAGACCGTCACTCGCCGGGTTATTGCCCAACCCGCGAATCGACACGCTGGACTGGCGCGCATGCATATAGGCGACGTTGACGCTCGGCACCAGTTGCTGCAAATCCTGAATCCGGTAAACCCGCTGCGTCTCCAGTGTCTGGCCGCTGACCACGCTCATCGGCGTCGGCACGTCTTGCGAACTTTCTTCGCGTCGGCGGGTGGTGACGGTGACGGTTTCCAGTTGCGAACCGGTGGTTGCGGCTGTCCCGGCGGGGGCCGCCGCAGAGGCTTCGGTCTCGGCCGCGTAAGCGTGAGTCCAACTTGCACTTCCTGCCAGCAACAGGGCCAGGGGCAGACGTTTGAGCCGTCGTGGCGGCGGCGGTGAAGCGAGGTTCAACGGACTCATAAGGCGGCTCCTGAGCAAAAAACACACAGACATCTTTCTTGCTGCATATTCTTTTAAGTTATTTATTTATGTTTTTAGAAAGATTTACTGCATAAGAGATTGCCTTTATAAGGAGTCGACCTAATGCATATCCAATGCATTTCCCGGATATTTTTTATGTGAAAAATGCATATCGACTTGCGGCAACTTCGTCACTTCATCGCCTTGGCTGATCAACGCAGCTTCGTCGCCGGCGCATTGGCGGTGAATCTGTCGCAGTCGGCATTCAGCCGTAGCATTCAGGCGCTGGAACACAGCGTCGGCTGTCAATTGGTCGATCGCGGACGCAAGGATCTGCCGCCAACCAAACAGGGTCAGGTGCTGCTCGAGCATGCGCGGCGGCTGGTCAGCGGCGCGCAGCAGATGGCCAACGAGATCAGCCAGTTCAACGGGCTGGAAGCGGGCGAGTTGCGCTTCGGCTGCGGCCCGGCGCCGGCAGCGGGTTTGATCCCGCGCGCGATTGGCAGCTTCATCGGCCGCTACCCGAAAGCGCGGGTGCATTACCAGGTCGATGACTGGCAAAGCCTGAGCAAACGCCTGCTCAGTGAGGAGTTCGAATTCTTCGTCGCCGACACTCGGCAGTTCGAGGCGGATCCGGATTACCAGACCCATCGCCTGCGCCCGCGCAAATGGCATTTCTGCTGCCGCATCGGCCATCCGCTGGCCGGACGCGAGCGAATCAGCGCGGCTGAATTGATGAGTTATCCGCTGGCGGTGAGCATCCGTCCGCCGAACCTGCGCAAGGTCATCGTCGACCTCAGCGGCCGCCCGGATTTCACGCCGAATGTGGAGTGCGAAAACAGCGCGAGTTTGCTTGGCGTGGTGCTGCGTTCGGATGCGATCGGCATCGTTGGCGCGTACTCGGATGCGCTGCATCTGGCCAAGGGTGAGCTGGTGGTGCTGAAGATCGAAGGGCTGGCGGATGATCTTGAGGAGCTGTACACCCGCTACGGGATTGTCAGCCGCGCCGGGTATCGCCTGTCGCCGCTGGCGGAGGCGATGATTGCGCAGATCAAGGCGATTGATGAGGTGGATGAAGAAGTGTGTTCGCTGGATGGGCTGGCTGTCTAAACCAGCGCTATCGCTAGCAGGCCACAGGATTCGCGCCGAGCACAGATAATGCGAACTCACCAGATACTGTGGGAGCTGGCTTGCCAGCGATGGCGGCAGACCAGGCACTGATGCATTCCCTGCATAAAAAGCATTCCCCAAATGCACTTGCCGAACACCCCCGTCGAAAGCGAAAACCCTCGCCTGTCCTTCTGACCGGTGAGCCTCATGTCCAACCCCGAAAAAACCGTGCGCAACGTGCTGTACATCATGTGCGATCAGCTGCGCCGCGATTACCTGTCCTGCTACGGCCACCCGCATCTGCACACGCCGAACATTGATCGGCTGGCGGCGGCCGGCGTGCGTTTCAGCCGTGCCTACACCCAAGGCACGATCTGCGGGCCGTCGCGCATGTCGGCCTACACCGGGCGTTATGTCAGCAGCCATCAGGTGGCGTGGAACGCCGTGCCGTTGCCACTGGAAGAACTGACCATCGGCGATTACCTGCGCCCGCATGGCATCCGCACTGCATTGGTCGGCAAGACCCACGCCACCGCCAATGTCGATGCCTTGCAGCGGATGGCGATCAACCCGGACAGCGCACAGGCCGAAGTGCTGAATGAAGTCGGCTTCGAACCCTACATGCGCCACGACGGCATCTTCCCCGACGACCCGCTGTTCGACGACAAACGCGAGTCTGCGCCTTACACCCATTACCTGCGCGAGCAAGGCTTCGAAGCTCGCAATCCCTGGCACGACTGGGCCAACGCCGCCGAAGGCGAAAACGGTGAAATCCTCAGCGGCTGGAAAATGCGCAACGCCGGTTTGCCCGCGCGCATTCCCGAGCAGCACTCCGAGACGGTTTACACCACTGATCGGGCCATCGACTTTATTGGCGAACAAGGCGAGCAACCCTGGTTTTTACACCTATCCTTCATCAAACCGCACTGGCCTTACATCGCACCCGCTCCGTACCACACCTTGTACAGTACGAAATCGATTCTGCAACCGGTGCGCGCCGCGCCCGAAAAAATCAGCGACCACCCCGTCTATACGGCGTTTCGTCAACACGAGGAAAGCCTCAACTTCTCCCGCGACGCAGTACGATTGACTGTAATCCCCACCTACATGGGCCTGATCAAGCAAATCGATGATCAGCTCGGCCGTCTGTTCGATTTTCTGCAAAGCACCGGTCGTTGGGACGACACCTTGATCGTGTTCACCAGCGACCACGGCGACTTTCTCGGCGATCACTATCTGGGCGAGAAAGAATTTCTGCTCGAACAAGCCGTGGGGGTGCCATTGATCGTGCGCGATCCGCGTGCGGAAGCGGATGTCACGCGCGGAACGGTGGATGAGCGCCTGGCGGAAACCATCGACGCTTTGCCAACGTTTCTCGAAGCACTGGGAGTACCGAGTGCCGAGCATCGGCTCGAAGGGCGCTCATTGACTCCTCTGCTGCACGGCGAAAATCCGGACTGGCGCCGCTATGCGATCAGTGAGTACGACTATGCCTTCCAGGCTCCGGCGCGGGAGCGACTGGGTCAGCCGATTGATCGTTGCCGCATGACCATGGTGCGCAGTGAACGCTGGAAATATCTGGCGTACGACGGCTTTCGGCCACAGTTGTTTGATCTGCTGAATGATCCGCAAGAGCTGGTTGATCTGGGGGCTGATCCGGCTTATGCGACGGTGCGTGAGGAGCATGCGGGGTATTTGTTCGAGTGGGTGCGCGGGCTGAAGCGGCGCACGACGATCAGCAATCAGGAGATTGATTTGCGCGGGCAGCGGTTTCGGTATGGCGAGCCTGAGACCGAGAAACTGGTACAGATCGGCGTTTGGTAATCCCTGTGGCGAGGGGATTTATCCCCGTTCGGCTGCGAAGCAGTCGCAAATCTGTAACCGCGGTCTATCAGCAATAGCCGGCATACAGGTTTCAGGGCTGCTTCGCAGCCCAACGGGGATAAATCCCCTCGCCACAAAGGTTCAGCTGCCTTTGATGGTGTAACTGCGCTGACCAGAAGCCCCAACCGGCACTTCACCTTTGAGCGTCACCCGCCGCACCACCCGATCCTGAGTCCCGTAATCATCAATCGCATAATGCTGCGTCGAACGGTTATCCCAGATCGCCACATCACCGGCCTTCCAGCGCCAGCGCACAGTGTTTTCCTGACGTATCACATGACTCTGCAACAGCCCGAACAGATGCGCCGAATCCGCCTGGGAATAACCCTTGATGCGCTTCACAAAATGCCCCAGCAACAGGCTCTTCTCGCCGCTGATCGGGTGCACACGCACCACCGGGTGTTCGGTCTCGTAGACCGTCGAAGTGAAGATCTTGCGATAGCGCTCGAGCTTCTCCGCCGACACATCGGGCTTGGCGCCGGCGTAGTCGTATTCGTTGCTGTGCACGGCGACCAGTTTGTCCGCCAGTTCACGCAATTCGGTCGGGAGCTCGTTGTATGCGGTGGCGGTGTTGGCCCAGAGAGTGTCGCCGCCAAACGCCGGAGCCACCACCGAGCGCAGGATCGAAGCTTTCGGGTAGGCGTCGACGAAGGTCACGTCGGTGTGCCACGAGTTGGCGCGCTGGCCCTCGGCACCGTCCAGCTCCAGCAGATAACGGGTGCCCTCGCGGGACGGCACGGTAGGATGCGCCACCGGCTCGCCGAGCAAATGGGCGAAGGCTTCCTGACGTTGATCGTCGAGCTGGGTCTGCTCGCGGAAGAACACCACTTTGTACTGGATCAGCGCCTGTTGGATCGCTTCAACGGTGGCGGCATCCAGCTCACCGGACAGGTGCACGCCACGGATTTCGGCGCCGATACGACCGGCCACCGGATGGATTTCCAGCGCGTGGACAGCGGGTTTTACAGCGAGTGCGGCATTGCTCATGGGTAGACCCTCATCGACTGCTTGCGGTTGGACGGCAGCGAAACAACGCTCTATCTATATTCATTTTAGATCTAATAGATATTCACATGCTTCGTTGACGGAATAAGAGCTTGCATTTAAAACCTCAAGCAACCCTCGTCGCAAATGCCTTCGAGCTATTTTTAGGATGCCGGAAAAGCATATGGATCTTCGCCAGTTGCGCTACTTCATCGCCCTCAACGAGCACCGCAGCTTTGTGCGTGCGGCGGACGCCATGGGCATCACTCAACCGGCCTTCAGCCGCAGCATTCAGGGGTTGGAGCAAGAGTTCGGCTGTGTGCTGGTGGATCGCGGCAACAAGGATTTGCGTCCCACACCCGAAGGCCAGGTGGTGCTGCAACACGCGCTGACGCTGGTGCAGGGCGCTGCGTTGCTCAGCGCTGAGGTGACGCAGATGACCAAGCTCGACGCCGGCGAACTGCACTTCGGTTGCGGCCCGGCGCCAGCGGTGAAACTGGTGCCGGATGCGGTGGCGCAATTCATCAATGCGCACCCGAAAGTGCGGACCTGTTTTCAGGTGGATAACTGGGAAAAACTCAGCCGCGCGCTGACTCGCGAAGAGATCGAATTCTTCATCGCCGACATCCGCCATTTCGAGTCCGACCCGAACTTCCAGACCCAGCCACTGACGCCCAAGCGCGGCGTATTCTTCTGCCGGCCGGGGCATCCGTTATTGGCCAAGGAAAGCCTCTCGACTAACGACATGTTCGACTATCCGCTGGCGACCACACTGATCCCGCCGGGCATTCGCAAACTGCTGGCGAACCTCAGCGGGCGCATCGATTTTTCGCCGACCATCGAGACCGAGCATTTTCCGGCGCTGGTGAAGGTAGTGCTGCAATCGAATGCGATTGGCATCGGTACGGAAGAGGCGTTTTACGAGGACATTGCCCAGGGCTCGCTGGCGCTGCTGC
Organism: Pseudomonas sp. P4795; assembly: GCF_048822895.1. Taxonomy (NCBI): domain Bacteria; kingdom Pseudomonadati; phylum Pseudomonadota; class Gammaproteobacteria; order Pseudomonadales; family Pseudomonadaceae; genus Pseudomonas; species Pseudomonas sp. P4795. The sequence goes on from NZ_JBMFBT010000005.1 coordinate 562,722, forward strand.
ACTGGCGCAATCTGCCGCAGAATCTGGAGAGCATGAATGCGCGCTGCGGGATTGTCAGCCGCACCGGGTTTCGCTTGTCACCGGCGGCGCGGGCGATGATTGAGACGTTGGTGGCGGTGGACAAGGGGGTTGGAGAGGCGCGGGTGGCGGGGTGAACTTCGGGTTTTGTGGCCGGCTTGAGATTGCTGCCCTCACCCTAGCCCTCTCCCGGAGGGAGAGGGGACTGACCGAGGTGTTTGGGTCAGTTACATCGACCTGAAATATCAAGTCGAACTCACGTTTTGAAAGTCACAAAAATCGGCTCCCTCTCCTGGGGGAGAGGGCTGGGGTGAGGGGCTGGATTTAAAGTCCTGCCCAACAACTCAGAGCTTCGCAGCTTCCAACTCCGGCGCCACCCATTCACTAACCTTGAACGGCTTGCGAATCAGCTTCTGCTGTGCCGCCAGATCGACCTTGTCCTGCAAGCTGCCAAGGAATACCGGATCCAGCGTCGACGGAAACACTTCAGCCAATCTCTGATCCTTCAGATCCTCGGTCAAAATCACCGGTGGATAACTCGCCAGCCCCGAAACCAGCTGCACGTACGCCTCCTTGTTGCTCTCCTGCGTCAGCCATTCCACCGCTTGCTGCTGCGCCTTGAGCAGTTTGCTCACCGCCTCAGGATGCGCATCGACAAACTTGCCAGTGCCCACCAGCACCGACTGCACACTGCCGGCGCCACCCAGATCCTTGGTGTTCAGCGGTAACTCGGCCAGGCCTTTGATCTGCAACGCGGCCAACCCGGAACTGCCCCATGACGCGTCGATCTGCTTCGCTGCCAACGCTGCAACCGCCGCAGTGAAATCGAGGTTGATGACCTTCAGATCTTTTTCGCTCAAACCCTGACTGGCCAGCGCCGCATCGAACGACAACTGGGTCGCCGTACCGCGAAAGATCGCCACGCGTTTGCCTTTGAGATCCTGCAAAGTCTTGATCCCGGAACCCGGCACCACGCCGAGATATTGCTTCACGCCACGTGCGCTGGCGCTGAGCAGACGCGTGTCCAGTCCGTTGGACTTGCCAATGATCGCAGCCAGATCACCGAGGTACGCCAGATCGACCTGACCATTGGCGAACGCTTCGTTGATCACCGGGCCAGCGCCTTTAAAGAAGCTCCACTGAATCTTGATGCCCTGCTCGGCAAAGGCTTTTTCGAAGATCTGCTGATCGCGCAATACATCGACCACACCGCCCCCGCTGTGCTGCGTGCCGGCGCTCAGATCGGGCACGGCGATGCGGATTTCCTTGAGTTCGTCGGCGTGGGCACTGAGCGCCAGCAGACCCGCCAGTGCCGGGGCGGCAAACAGACTGATGACACGTTTAAAGGGAAAGTTCATGGGTGCGGCTCCTGGTCACGACGGGCGTTGAGGAGCTGAAAGTAGGCGCAATGCACATCTGCACTTAAATACTATAAAAGAACATTTTTATAGCTTTTTGAGCTAAGCCAGCAAATTCGGGACGTGGGGGAAGGTATGCATTGAGAGCATCGAAAATATTCTTCGAATGCATTGGATGCGCAGGGGCCGCAGGCCTTAAATGGCGTGCCTTATCTCTAAACAGATCAATAAATTGTTTTTATATAACTATTTGTTATCTGCTAATTCCGCTAAAGATCCAACCCGACAACGGAGGTCACCCATGGCCCGTGATTCGCTGCTCAGCCTGCCGCTGCCCGCGCCGCCGCTCAAAAGTCAGCGCGTGTGGCCGAGCCTGAGCCATCGGCTGTTGCCATGGATTGTGCCGCTGGCATTGTTTGCCTTGTGGTGGCTGGCGGCGCGCAATCACTGGATGAGCGAGCAGATCCTGCCGGCGCCATCGTTGGTGTGGAGCAGCGCCGTTGAATTGTCTCAAGGCGAGCTATGGAGCCATTTGTGGATCAGCCTGCAACGGCTGTTCTGGGGCTTGCTGGCCGGGATCTCGGCCGGTGCAATTCTCGGCGCGGCGCTGGGTTTCAGTCGGCGCCTCGAACGCCTGATCTTCCCGACCTTCGCCGGGCTTGCACAAGTGCCGACGCTGGCGTGGATTCCGCTGTTCATGGTGTTTTTCGGCATCGGCGAGGTGTTGAAACTGGTGGTGCTGATCAAAGCCATCGTGGTGCCGGTGACCCTGCACACACTGGTCGGCGTGCGGGATGCGCAACCGAAATTACGCGAAGCGGCGGCGGTGTTGCGCCTGCCGCCACACTTGCTGATCCGACGTCTGGTGCTGCCTGCCGCCCTCCCCGCATTCATGGCCGGTGTGCGTCTGGCACTGGCTGCTGGCTGGACCTCGTTGCTGGCAGTGGAGCTGCTGGCCTCCAGTGAAGGCATCGGTTATCTGATGGTCTGGGCGCGGCAGCTGTTCATGCTCGACATCGTGTTCGTGTGCATCGTGGTCATCGGTCTGATTGGTGTGGCGATGGATCGCGGGATCGGTCTGCTGGACAAAAAACTGGTGCACTGGCCGCACCCGGCTACCGCCGAAATCCGCCGTGGTCCGCGCTATGAAGGCTGGCAGCGTTTGCAGCCGTGGCTGCTGCCGCTGGGCTTGCTCGCGCTGTGGCAACTGGCGGTCGATCAGCAGTGGGTCGACGCGGCGATTCTCGCCAGTCCACTGAATGTGCTGGAAGCCACGCTGAACGGTTTACTCGACGGCACCTTGATCAGCGGCATGGCGCTGAGTCTGGGTCGCACCCTTGGCGGTCTGTTGATCGGTGGCAGTCTCGGCCTGGCGCTGGGCTTGCTGCTGGGCCTGTCGCGCAGCAGTGAACGGGTGCTCGGGCCGACCTTCGCCGCAATCCGCCAGATCGCGATTTTCGCCTGGGTGCCGCTGCTCACCGCGTGGTTTGGTCTGGGCGAATTGGCCAAGTGGGTGTTCGTCGCCCTCGCCGCATTCTTCCCGCTGTTCATCGCCACCCAACGCAGCGTCGCCAACCTCTCGCCGCAACTCAACGAAGCCGCACAAGTGCTGCGCCTGAGCCTCGGCCAGCGTCTGCGTCGACTGGTCCTGCCCGGCGCTGCACCGGGGATTTTCGCGGGTCTCAGACTGAGCCTGATCTACGCCTGGCTCGGCACCATCGGCGCCGAATATTTCATGCCTTCCAACGGCGGCATCGGCAGCCAGATGATCGGCGCACAACAACTGCTGCGCATGGACCTGATCATGGCCGGCATGCTCCTCGTCGGCCTCACTGGCGCCCTCCTCAACCTGATTGGCCAACGCCTGGAAATTCGCGCGACCCGCTGGAGACACGCATGAACGCACCGATTGTCAGCTTCAACCACGTAGGCAAATCCTTCGATGTCGACGGTTTCGAACTGGAGGCGATCCGCGAATTCAACCTCGACATCGCCGAGGGCGAATTCGTCGCCATCGTCGGCTCCAGCGGCTGCGGCAAATCGACTTTGCTGCGCTTGCTAGTGGGCCTCGACACGCAGTTTCGCGGGCAGATCACTGTCGATGGCAAAGCCGTCAGCGGCATCGGCGGCGAGCGCGGCATCGTCTTTCAGGAACACCGTTTGTTCCCGTGGCTGACGGTGGCCGACAACATCGGTCTGGGCTTGGTCAACGAGCCGTTGAGCGCTGCCGAAAAGCAGCGCCGCGTCGAAGATTTCATCGACCTGGTCGGCCTGCGCGACTTCACCCGCGCCTATCCGCATCAACTCTCTGGCGGCATGGCGCAGCGGGTGGCCATCGCGCGCGGACTGGTCGCCAGCCCACGAATTCTGCTGCTCGACGAACCCTTCGGCGCACTCGACGCACTGACTCGTCAGCAGATGCAGGATGAGCTATTGGCGATCCGCGCACGGGCAAAAATCACCACGATTCTGGTGACCCATGATGTCGAGGAAGCGATCTTCCTCGCCGACCGTGTGGTGGTGATGGAACCGCGTCCGGGACGCATCAAGCAAGTGGTCAACATCGCGCTGCCCCATCCGCGCCAACGCAGCAGTTTTGACTTCCACCAATTGCGCGAAGAACTGCTGCACGAGCTGACCAGTAATGACCATTACCAACCGAGCGTGCCGGTGCAGATCCGTGATCTGCGGCTGTCATTTATTGCCTGCTGACCTGGAGTGTTTTGATGCCGCAACGTCCCAATTTTCTGGTGATTCTGGCCGATGACCTCGGCTTCTCCGACATCGGCGCGTTCGGCGGCGAAATCGCCACGCCGAACCTCGATGCGCTGGCCAACAATGGCCTGCGCCTGACCGATTTCCACACGGCGCCGACCTGTTCACCGACGCGCTCGATGCTGCTTACCGGCACCGACCACCACATCGCCGGCATTGGCACCATGGCCGAAGCGCTGACGCCGGAACTGATCGGAAAACCGGGTTACGAAGGCTATCTGAACGACCGCGTCGTCGCGCTGCCGGAGCTGCTACGCGAGGCCGGTTACCAGACCTTGATGAGCGGTAAATGGCACCTCGGCCTGACTGCCGAACTGGCGCCGCAGGCACGCGGTTTCGAGCGTTCTTTCTCGCTGCTGCCTGGAGCCGCCAACCACTACGGTTTTGAGCCGACCTACGATGAGCAAACGCCCGGCCTGTTGAAATCCACTCCAGCGCTGTACATCGAAGACTCCACGTTCGTTGATGAATTGCCCAAGGATTTCTACTCCTCGGACGCCTTCGGCGACAAGCTGTTGCAGTACCTCAAGGAACGCGATCAGACGCGGCCGTTCTTCGCTTACTTGCCGTTTTCTGCGCCGCATTGGCCGTTGCAGGCGCCCAAGGACATCGTCGACAAGTACCGTGGCCGCTACGACGCCGGACCGGAAGTCTTGCGCCTGGAACGCCTGGAAAAACTCAAGGCTCTGGGGCTGATCGAGCCGGATGTCGAACCGCATCCGCTGGTCCAACTAACAGCGCAATGGGATGCGCTAAGCGATGAGCAAAAACAGATTTCCGCGCGGGCAATGGAGGTCTACGCGGCGATGGTCGAGCGCATGGACTGGAACATCGGCCGGGTGGTGGATTACCTGCGCCAACAAGGCCAGCTCGACAATACTTTCATCCTTTTCATGTCCGACAACGGCGCCGAAGGCGCGCTGCTTGAAGCTTTCCCCAAATTCGGCGCGGAGCTGGTGACGTATCTGAGTCAGCATTACGACAACAGCCTCGACAACATTGGTCGGGCGAATTCCTACGTCTGGTACGGGCCGAACTGGGCGCAGGTGGCGACCGCGCCGTCGCGGCTGTTCAAGGCGTTCACCACCGAGGGCGGGATTCGCGTGCCGGCGCTGCTGCACTATCCGCAGTTGCCACTGAAGGGGCAGATCAGCCACGGCTTTGGCACGGTGATGGACGTTACGCCAACCATTCTCGATCTGGCTGGCGTGCGTCATCCGGGCAAGCTGTGGCACGGCAAACCGGTGGCGCCGTTGCGCGGTAAATCGTGGCTGGGCTTCTTGTCTGGCGAGACGGCGCAGGTGCATGACGAACACACGGTGACTGGCTGGGAATTGTTCGGGCGCCGGGCGATTCGGCAGGGGCAATGGAAGGCTGTGTGGATTCCCGGGCCGGTGGGGCCGGCGACGTGGCAGCTTTATGATTTGGGGAGTGATCCGGGGGAGATTCATGATCTGGCGGTGAGTCAGCCGCAGAGGCTTGAGGCGTTGATCGAGCATTGGCAGCGCTATGTTGAGGAGACTGGGGTGATTCTCAGTGAGTCGCCGTTTCAGCCGGATTAATGGTGCCTGAGCTACCGCTATCGCTGGCAAGCCAGCTCCCACAGGGTAATGCATTCCAAATGTGGGAGCTGGCTTGCCAGCGATGAGGCCCTCAAACTCACCCATCAAGCCCGGGCTGTACGCACTTCTTCCTGTGCCACGGCTTCTTTGCGAACAAACCGGTTCGCCCGTCCAAACGTCCCGAAGTCATTAAACCGAACCCCCATCTCGCGCATCACCTTATGCGCCACCGGCACGGTCATCTGCCGAATGTAAAACGGTTCCTTCACCACAAAATGATGGATGCCGTGGCTGCTGCCAAAGTTGAAACAGAACGCCTGCAACGGCCACAGCCACCAAGGGTTCAACACCTGACATTGCTGCAGCACATTGCCCGGCTCGACATCGCCGTAGTAATGCATGTTTGAACTGACGAAGTGCAGGCAAAAAGTGCGCAGTACGTTAGGGCCAATGATCACTACAGCCGCGATGTCGATTACTTGCATCACCGACAGCGTGGTCACCGACCATTCGATGGGCGAGCCGCTTAGATACGCGATGCCATTGGCCGCGTGAAACCCGAGAAACACATACCACGCGCCCCAATGCAGCAGGGCCAGTGGCGCGTAGACCTTGAAAACCTTCTTGAGAATGTTCCACTTGTGCGCCCACGTCGGCGTCCGCAGCAGGCGAATGAAGGCCGACATCATGTTGTCGCCGACCATCAACAACCGCGCAAAACCCCACGGCTCGCCGTTGGTGATTGCCCGCTCCTCCATGTCGGCCTCGGTGCCCGAGACCTTGTGGTGATTGAGGTGCAGATGCCGGCGGATCCACGGATTGATCGTGCTCGGCCGTGCCAGCCAGACCAGGCCCAGCATCAGGTTGTGCGGCACGCGCTGTTTGCGAAAGTACATGCTGTGGATCAGGTCGTGTTCCAGCTCATGGGTCAAGGATGCGAAAAAAGCGTTGAGCAGCAGGCACACCCACCACGCCATATGGCCAGTGATATACAGCGCCGCCGAACCGATCATTCCGAGCAATGCGAACGCCAGAATGCCTGCACCGAGCGCGTCCTGATGCTTGAGAATCGGGTAGCGCTCGCGTAGCTCTACACCCTTTGCCAGCACCACTTGGCGAATGTGCGCGGATCGCTGAGCAGCATTGTGTTGCTGGGGACTTGCAGAAGTACCGTCCATGCTTCCATCCTCGGGTTTATGATGTTCGCATCCTGCCCTGCGCAGATGACGAACACGGTAGCCGAAAACGCCAACCTGTTGACCGGAAGCGCCAATCAGCATGACGGAACCGACCTCACTCGCCAGCTGGACCCGTGCCCTGCGCAAGCAACTCGATGCGCTGGGGCTGGACAGCACTGCCCTGTGCCAACAGGCCGGGCTCGATCCATTGCTGATGGACGACCCCAACGCGCGCTATCCATTGTGCGGCACCACGCGTCTGTGGGAGATCGCGGTGCAGGCCAGTGGTGATCCGGCACTCGGTCTGCGCGTGTCGCGGTTCGTCAGCCCGACTACGTTTCACGCACTGGGCTATGCGCTGGTCGCCAGTGGCAGCCTGCGCGAGGTGTTCGAGCGCATCGTGCGTTATCACCAGGTGGTCAGCGATGCGCTGGAGTTGGAACTTGTGCGCACGGAGGATCGCTATCGCTTCAGCCTGAAAATCCCGGTCGGCAATCCGGCTCCCGCCTTCGAAGCCATCGACGCCTTCGCCGCGATCTATGTGCGTACCTGCCGCAATCGTCTCGGTCGTGATTACGCGCCGCTGGCAGTCTATCTACGGCGCCCGGAACCGGCCGATGCGCATCAATGGCATAAAGTCTTCCGCTCGCCGGTGCATTTTGCCGCCGAAGTGGATCGCATCGAGTTCGCGCTGAGCGATTTCGAAAGCCATCTCGACGACGCCAACCCGGAACTGGCCGAGCACAACGAAACCGTGCTCAAACGCACCCTCGCCCAGCTCAAACCCCTGACCTGGGAGCGCAAGGTGCGCGACGCCATCGAAGAACAACTGCCCGAAGGCGAACCCAGCGCCGAACGCATCGCCCAGGCTTTGCACCTGAGCTTACGTAGCCTGCAACGGCATTTGGCAGATGAAGGTTGCCGCTTCGACACGCTGCTTAACGAAAGCCGCGAGAATCTGGCGCTGCTGCATTTGCGCGATCCGCAGTGTTCGCTGAGTGAGGTGAGTTACTTGTTGGGATTCGCGGATACCAGCAGCTTTAGCCGCGCGTTCAAGCGCTGGACCGGGATGACGCCGGGGCAGTTTCGCGATCAGATGCGTTGAGCAGAATTTGTGCTGGATTCAATTACGCCATCGCGGGCAAGCCCGCTCCCACAGGGATCTGCAGGGAATGGGCGTTTTGTGTCCAACACAAAAACCTGTGGGAGCGGGCTTGCCCGCGATGGCGTCAGTCAGATCAACAAAAATCCAAGCTCAAAAACCGTACCCCGCGCATCACTGCTAACCCGCACCTGCCCGCCATGCAATTGCATGATCGACTGCACAATCGACAGCCCCAAACCACCGGAATCACCGGGTTCAGCGCGGGCCGGGTCGACGCGGTAGAAGCGGTCGAACAGTTTGCTCAGGTGTTCATTCGGGATCGCCGGGCCGTGGTTGTGGACTTGCAGCCAGCACACTCCCGGTTCATCGCGCCGACGCAGGCTGATCACGGAATCGATATCGGCATGGCGAACCGCGTTGGCCAACAGATTGCCCAAAGCGCGTTGCAGCAGTTGCTGATCCGCAAACAACTCCCCGCTGAAATTGTTTTCCAGACGAATACCCCGGTCATCCGCCAAGGCTTCGAAGTAATCGCACAGCTCATCGCCAATTTCGCGCAGATCCAGTGTGCGCAGATCGAGCGCTCCCTCGGCCTGCTCCGCGCGCGCAAGAAACATCAAATTCTCGGCCATGCGTTTAAGGCGTTCGAATTCTTCCATGTTCGAGGCCAGCACTTCCTGATATTCCGCGCTGCTGCGCGGGTGATTCAGCGCCTGACCGTTGCTCGCGAGCAAGGTGTGCAACGGCGTGCGGATTTCGTGGGCGAGGTCGGCGGAGAACTGCGAAAGACGCTGGAAGCTATCGTCCAGCCGCGCCAGCATGCCGTTGAGCGCTTGTACCGGTTCGAGTAATTCAGCTGGTGTGTCGTCCGCCGGCAAACGTCGATCGAGGCTGCGCAGGTCGATGCCGCGCACCGCTTCGCTTAACTGGCGCAGAGGAAGCAAGCCCCGGCGCAGCAGCAGCAGCCCCAAAGCAAATGCGAGCACGGCGCCGAGGCCAACTGCCAGATACAGACGCAGGCGATAGCTTCCAAGCATCTGCTCGCGTTCGCTCAGCACTTTGCCGGCGATCACAGTCAGCGCTTCGCCGTTCGGACCTTGGGCCTGGCCGGATAACAAAGCCAGTTCAGCCCCGTCGGGCGCCTGCCAAGTCAACACATCGCCGCGTTGCGGGGATTGGTCGCGGGGGATCGCGTTCAAGTCGGGAAGACTGCGCTGACGCGGGTTGATCGCGATTACGCTGGAGCCGTCTGCGCGGCGCACCAACAGCAGACTGTCGAGGTTGCCGAGCATGTTCTGATATAGCCGTGGCCGCGCCTGCAAGGCGTCGAGGCTGTCGCTGTCAGCAAGCAAGGCGCGCACTTGCTCCAGACGACCGAGCAGGGCCATGTCATCGCGCCAGGCGATTTCCGAGGCCAGCGAGCGATACAGAAACAGGCCGATCGCACTGAGTACCAAGGCGCAGACCGCAGCGAACGCCAGAGCGAGCCGCCAGGCGATGGATCTAGAGCGCATCGTCCGGCGCTTCCAGTTGATAGCCGACCCCACGCACGGTGTGGATCAGTTTCGGCATGTACGGGTCATCGACTTTCGAGCGCAGACGCCGCACCGCGACCTCGACCATGTTGGTGTCGCTGTCGAAATTCAGGTTCCACACCTGCGAGGCGATCAGCGTGCGTGACAACACTTCGCCCTGACGGCTGGCGAGCAATTGCAGCAAAGCGAATTCCTTGTTGGTCAGTGAAATGCGCTGACCTCCACGACTGACCCGACGCCGCAGTACGTCGATTTCCAGATCGGCGATGCTGTACGACTCGGCTTCGCGCATCGGCCCGCGGCGCAATAACGTGCGCACGCGCGCGAGCAACTCGGCGAAGGCGAAAGGTTTGAGCAGGTAGTCATCGGCGCCAAGTTCGAGGCCGCGGACGCGGTCTTCGATGGCATCTTTCGCAGTCAGAAACAGCACCGGCGTGGCACCGCGCTGGCGGATCAGTTGCAACAATTGCCAACCGTTGAGGCCCGGCAGCATCACGTCGAGGATGATCAGGTCGTATTCCTGCTGCTCGATGAAGTAGCGCCCGTCGAGGCCATTGAGCGCCACATCTACCGCAAAACCCGACTCTCCCAGCCCTTTGGCGAGGAAATTCGCGGTTTTGGCTTCATCTTCTACTACCAGCAAACGCATGGCACACCTCGATTATTCAGGCACACAGGCTAGGCGCCTTCGGCGGTTTTGCCCATTACAAACTTGTAATCCGCCTGACGAGGTTTCGACGGTGACCGGCGGCTAAGGTGGCGACCTCAGTTTCTGGAGCTTGCCCATGACCGTCAAATACTTGCTCGCCAGCCTCGCGATCAGCCTCAGCAGCGGCGCGTTTGCCGCGCCTGAACTGCCGCGTCACGCCGACCTCGACCTGAAAAACGCACGACTGCTCGCCGACATGGCGATGGAAAACTGCAGCGGCACGGTGTCGGTGCTCGACCGTGGCGGCAACCTGTTGGTCACCTTGCGCGGCGACGGTATCGGCCCGCACAACACCGCTGCCAGCCAGCGCAAGGCCTATACAGCGCTGTCGACGAAAACCCCGACCCGCCTGTTCGCCGAGCGCGCTCGCAGCAATCCGGAGACGGCCAACCTCAATACCCTCGATGAATTGCTGTTGCTGGGCGGCGGCATTCCGCTGTTTGCCGGCAAGGAATTGGTCGGCGCCATCGGTGTGGCCGGTTCCGGCGGCGGCGAGCAAGACGAAAACTGTGCGATCAAGGCTGCCGAAAAGGTCGGCCTGTCTTTCAACCGTTCTTGAACCCAGGAGAATCACCATGACTGCTTTGCGTATGACTTTCGCGGCACTCAGCCTGAGCGCTTTTTCAAGCCTGGCGCTGGCCGCCGGCAACCCTTTGAGCGTGCACGTGCTCAACCTGGAAAACGGCCTGCCGTCGCCGGGCATCAACGTCACGCTGGAGAAACACGTCGGCCAGGACTGGCAGCCGCTGGCTAAAGGCACCACCAATGAGCAGGGGCGGATTGCCGAACTGTTCCCGGCGAACAAGCCGTTTGAGGCGGGTGAATATCGGGTGGTGTTCAAGACCGGCGAGTACTTCGAGAAGGCGAAGCATGAGACGTTTTTTCCGGAAATTCCGGTGATCTTTCAGGTGAAGCAGACGGATCAGCACTATCACATTCCATTGCTGCTGAGCCCGTATGGCTTCTCGACCTACCGCGGTTCGTAAGGACAACACATGACTCCATGTGGGAGCTAGCCTGCTAGCGATTGGGTCTGTCAGCGCCTCGATGTTGGCTGATCGACCGCAATCGCTAGCAGGCTAGCTCCCAGAAGGGTTTTGAGTGATTTAGGGGCCGACAACTTTAAAATCGAAGATGGGCGTAAATGGCGACCTTTGACGGTTATCCGTTTGGAACGCGACTGCGGAGTAGGAACGTACATCCAAGTTGAAATCATTAGTCCAGTTACCGTTAGCATCAGCCGTAGCCGATGCCAGCTCTGTACCATCAATCGGGACTGAAACAACGACCACCATCCAGCCCGCCAGAGCGGTGCCCGAAAAATTCACGGGATTGTTGACGTCACCATTCGGGCTATTGACCACCGGCGGTTCGATGCTCTTGTTTTCATTCAGTTTGGTGTGATCAACGCCGCTGGTTACTTTACTGTTCATCGGTTCAACTCCTTTTGTTGTCTTGATTGACCTACCTCTTTTACATCGCCCGATGTGTGCCAGCTACTGTCAGATCTGACAGGTGGCGCGCAGTTTCTGCATGTCCAGAATCTCGATTTCCCCATAGCCGAGACCAATAATCCCCTGCTCTTTCAAGTCCTTGAGAATCTGATTGGTGGTCTGCCGTGACAGCGACAGCATCGACGCCAGCTGTTCCTGTGGCAGCTGCAAAACCCGGCGTGGCGGATCGAGTTCGCCATAGCCTTCGGCAATCATCAGCAACCGATGGGCCAGACGCGCCGGGGCCGGCAGCAGGCTCAATTGCTCAAGGTTGATAAAGGTCAGCCGCAGTTTGTGGCTCATCAGCAGCGCCAGATGCCGCCAGTACACCGGTTGCTCATCAAGCAATTGCAGCAGCGCAGCCTGCGGGATATTCAGCAACGTACACGGCCCCACCGCGTAAGCGTCGTGAGTGCGCGGCTGCCCATCGAACAGGCAGATCTCGCCGAACCAATGCGGCGCTTCCACCAGACTCAGCAATGCCTCCTTACCCTGCTCACTGACCGCACCGATGCGCACCGCGCCGTCGAGTACCGCGTACAAGCCGCACGGTGCATCGCCGCGCTGAAACAAGCGTTGCCCCGCCGTCAGCCGCCGCTCCCTGGCCGCTGCCAGCAGACTATCCTGAAAGGACGCAGGCAGATGACTGAACCACTGCCCGGTCAGCAGCCGTGAACGCATTTCCATGAACACTCCTGGATTGTCGTCTGCCTGACAGAGTGAACGCCGATTGCGGCGCATGCTGCGATCACCCTACAGGAGGAACAACAATGAAAAGCCTCGTCGATCATTTGAGTCAATACGCCGCTTACCACCGTGACCCGCGCAACATTGCCAGCCACTTTATCGGGATTCCGCTGATCGTAGTGGCGGTCGCGGTTTTGCTGTCGCGGCCGGAGTGGTCGCTTGGCGGATTGTGGATTTCGCCTGCCGTGCTGGTGGCGCTAGCCTCAGCGTGGTTTTACCTGCGACTGGAATTGAAACTCGGGGTGTTGATGACGGCGTTGTTGGCGCTGTCGGTATGGGCCGGGCATGTGCTGGCGCAGCAGAGCACGCTGGTGTGGCTGAGCAGCGGGCTGGGGATGTTTGTGGTGGGCTGGGCGATCCAGTTTGTCGGGCATCACTACGAAGGGCGCAAACCGGCGTTTGTCGATGATGTAACGGGGCTGATTGTCGGGCCGTTGTTTGTGGTCGCGGAGTTGGCGTTCGTGCTCGGGTTGCGGCATGAATTGAAAGAGCAGATCGAGGCGCGGGCTGGAGCGGTGCGGGTCAATCCGAATCGCGCAGCTGTGTAGATCGCAATCGCGGGCAAGCCCGCTCCCACAGTGATCGAGTCGTTCACAAATTACGTGTTCGCCGAAAAAACTGTGGGAGCGGGCTTGCCCGCGATGCTTTTAGAGATTGGCGACTTTCTGCCAGACCTTGGGTTTGAAGAACAGAGTTTCGCCCTTGGCCAACCCGATCAGGCTGTCGTGATCTTTCACCACTTCCGCTTCGATCAGATCAGTCTGCCCTTCAACCTTCAACGTCACCCGTGTGGTCGCGCCCAGCGGCCGGATATCGCGTACTTCGGCGGCGTGGTGATCCTCCAGCTCATGTTTGGACAACGACACTTCGTGAGGACGGAACAGCACGTGATTGTCGTCGCTCAGCAGCAAGCGGTTGGAATCGCCGAGGAAGTGATACACGAAATCGCTGGCCGGATTTTCGTACACCTCGCCCGGTGAGCCGATCTGCTCGATCACACCCTTGTTCATCACCACAATGCGGTCGGCGACTTCCATGGCTTCTTCCTGGTCGTGGGTCACGAACACCGAAGTCAGGTTGATATCTTCGTGCAGACGCGCGAGCCAGCGGCGCAACTCCTTGCGCACCTTGGCGTCGAGTGCGCCGAACGGCTCATCGAGCAGCAGTACTTTCGGCTCGACCGCCAAGGCACGGGCCAAAGCAATCCGCTGGCGCTGACCACCGGACAGCTGTTCCGGATAACGATCCGCCAACCAGTCCAGTTGCACCATGTTCAGCAGCTCATGCACCTTGGCCGCGATCTGGGTTTCGCTCGGACGCTGGTTTTTCGGCTTCATGCGCAGGCCGAACGCGACGTTGTCGAATACAGTCATGTGGCGGAACAAGGCGTAATGCTGAAACACAAAACCGACGTTGCGATCCCGCACGTCGTGACCGGAGACGTCTTCACCGTGGAATACGATGTTGCCTTTGTCCGGAGTTTCCAGACCGGCAATGATCCGCAGCAGCGTGGTCTTGCCGCAGCCGGACGGGCCGAGCAGCGCGACCAGTTCACCGCTGTGAATGTCCAGGCTGATGTTGTCCAGCGCCTTGAACGCATTGAAATTCTTGCTGACGTTACGCACTTCGATCGACATGAATTATTCCTCCGCGGCGCTGGCGCGCAGGCGGTTGATACGGTTTTCGCTCCACTGCTTGGCCAGCAGGATGAAGAGCGCCAGGATCAGCAACAGGCTCGCCACAGCGAACGCGGCCACGTGGTTGTATTCGTTGTAGAGGATCTCGACGTGCAACGGCAAGGTGTTGGTCACCCCGCGAATGTGCCCGGAAACCACCGACACCGCACCGAACTCGCCCATGGCCCGCGCGGTACACAGCACCACGCCATAGATCAGGCCCCATTTGATGTTGGGCACGGTGACGTGCCAGAACATCTGCCAGCCATTGGCACCGAGCAGGCGTGCGGCCTCTTCTTCCTGCGTGCCTTGCTCCTGCATCAGCGGAATCAACTCACGCGCCACGAATGGCACGGTGACGAAAATCGTCGCCAGCACGATACCCGGCAAAGCGAAGACGATCTGGATGTCGTGCTCCTGCAGCCACGGCCCGAACAGACCCTGAGCGCCGAACATCAACACGTAGACCAGACCGGCGATGACTGGCGATACCGAGAACGGCAGGTCGATCAGCGTCACCAGCATGCTCTTGCCGCGGAACGAGTACTTGCTCACGCACCACGCAGCGCTGACGCCGAACACCAGATTCAGCGGCACCGAAATCAGCACGGCGAACACCGTAAGTTTCAGCGCCGACAAGGCATCCGGTTCGAAGATCGCGGTGAAGAATGCGCCGAGGCCGTTTTTCAAACCCTGCGACACGACGATGAACAGCGGCAGCAATAGAAACAGCGCAAAAATCAACCAGCCGAGGCCGATCAGGATTCTGCGTGCAGTCGCGCTGCCACGCCGGGCAGCGTTGGCCGAGGAAGCGGCCGCAATAGACGATTGGGACATGTTCGCGCCTCCTTATGGGGTTTCGATGCGCCGCTGCAGCAAGTTGATCAGCAGCAAAAGGACGAAGGAAACCACCAGCATCAGCACGCCGATGGAAGTGGCGCCGGTGTAATCGTATTGGTCGAGTTTGACCATGATCAGCAGCGGCAGGATCTCGGTTTTCATCGGCATGTTGCCGGCGATGAAAATCACCGAGCCGTATTCGCCAACGCCACGGGCAAACGCCAAGGCAAAACCGGTCAACCAGGCGGGCAACAGCGCCGGCAGCAAAATATGCCGGAACACCTGGAATGGTTTGGCACCGAGGCACGCGGCGGCTTCTTCCACTTCACGCGGGATATCGGCCAAAACCGGCTGCACTGTACGCACCACGAATGGCAGCGTGACGAAGGTCAGCGCCAAAGTGATGCCGAGCGGGGTGTAGGCGATCTTGAAACCGAGGTCAGCGGCGAACTGCCCGACCAGCCCGTTAGGCGCGTACAGCGCGGTCAGCGCGATGCCGGCTACTGCCGTCGGCAGAGCGAACGGCAGGTCGATCATCGCGTCGATCACCTTGCGCCCGGGGAAGGTGTAGCGCACCAGCACCCAGGCCAGCAGCGTGCCGATGATGCCGTTGATGATCGCAGCGCACAGCGCGGTGCCGAAGCTCAGCTTCAAGGCTGCCAGCACGCGCGGTGCGGAGATGATCGTCCAGAACTGATCCCAGGTGAGCTGCGAGGCGTGGACGAACATCGCCGCCAGCGGGATTAGCACAATCAGGCTGAGGTACACCAAGGTGTAACCCAGCGTCAGCCCGAAGCCGGGTATGACGGGGGAGATACGACGCGACATATAAGTCCTTGGTTAAAAACGCATCAATGTGGGAGCGCGCCCTGTGGCGAGGGGATTTATCCCCGTTGGGCAGCGTAGCTGCCCCAAAACCTTCGCATGCGGTGTGTCTGTTTCCGCAATTGCCGATTTTGGGGCTACTGCGTAGCCCAACGGGGCGGTGCGACGTTTCGCTAAATCCCCTCGCCACAGAAGCTCACTCCCACACGTAGTGAGTCAGATTACTGCGCCTGATAGATCTGGTCGAATACACCGCCGTCGTTGAAGAACTTCGGCTGAGCGGTTTTCCAGCCGCCGAAGTCTTTGTCGATGGTCACCAGATCGAGGGTCGGGAACTGCTTGGCGTACTTGGCAGCCACTTCTTTATCCCGTGGACGATAGAAGTTTTTCGCGGCGATTTCCTGACCGGCCGGGCTGTACAGGTGTTTCAGATAGGCTTCGGCGATCTGCGCGTTGCCCTTCTTCTCGGCGTTCTTGTCGACCACCGCTACCGGTGGCTCGGCAAGGATCGACAACGAAGGCACGACGATCTCGAACTTGTCCGCGCCGCCGTCTTCTTTCAGCGCCAGGAACGCTTCGTTTTCCCAGGCCAGCAACACGTCACCCTGACCGTTGTTGACGAAGGTGATGGTCGAACCGCGAGCGCCGGTATCCAGCACCGGAACGTGCTTGAACAAGGTCTGGACGTATTCTTTGGCTTTAGCTTCGTTGCCGCCATTGGCTTTCAGACCGTAGGCCCACGCGGCGAGGAAGTTCCAGCGTGCGCCGCCGGAGGTTTTTGGATTCGAGGTGATCACCGAGACGTCGTTCTTGACCAGATCGCCCCAGTCCTTGATGCCTTTCGGGTTGCCTTTGCGCACCAGGAACACGATGGTGGAGGTGTATGGGGTGCTGGCGTCCGGCAGGCGTTTCTGCCAATCGGCCGGCAGGGTTTTGCCGAGCTTGGCGATTTCGTCGATGTCGCCGGCCAGGGCCAGGGTCACAACGTCGGCACGCAGGCCATCGATCACTGCACGCCCCTGTTTGCCCGAGCCACCGTGGGATTGCTGGATTTTCACGTTGTCGCCAGCGTGGTCTTTCTTCCAGTAATTGATGAATTCAGCGTTGTAATCCTGATACAGCTCGCGCGTCGGGTCATACGACACGTTGAGCAGTTCGTAATCCTTGGCAACCGCGGAACCGGCAAACACAGCGCTGGCCAGTGCGGCCAAAGCGTAACGGCGAATCGACGACATGGTGAAGGCTCCTGGAATTCTTGGTGGTGGCTTTTTCTTATGAATATCTGGAATCGGGTTTGCCGGTTTAAAGATCGCAGCCTGCGGCAGCTCCACACACAGCCCCCTGTAGGAGCTGCCGCAGGCTGCGATCTTTTGATCTTCACTCAGCCCGGTTGTTTACCTGGTTGCTGCAAACGGAATTTCTCTTTGCGTTCGATCTGAACCACTTGGGCGTTATGCACAGTGATTTCCACCGCGCCGAATCGCAGGTCGCGCAAAGCGGCCTGGATTTCGCGCAAGATGGTGCTTTCGTCCTGACCGTCAACGCTACGCAGGGATGCGCTCATGGTGCTGCTCCTTTGGATGAAATATGCCTGGCAGTGGGCGGCACTGCGTTCGGCGTAGGAGCAATATAAGAGAGCTTTAGATATTCTTAAAAAGACTATTTAAGAATTTTTATATAACTGAAAAACATTATGTGACAGGGCAAGGGTTTGCGCCGCGTTCAGCCGATGGCGGGCGCTCTGGCCCAATCGATTTCCTGCCCCGGTACTGGCCGCCCAAACCAGTAGCCTTGTCCCAGATCGCATTCCTGTCCGAGCAGAAACGCTGCCTGCTCCACCTGTTCGATCCCTTCGGCGTGCACCTGCATGCCCATGCTCCGCGCCAGCGCGACGATCACCCGCACAATCGCCGCGTCGTCCTCGTCCCACGGCAACCCGGCGACGAAACCCTGATCGATCTTGAGCTTTTGCACCGGCAGCCGCTTGAGTCGCAACAACGACGAATAACCGGTGCCGAAATCATCGATGGCCAGACGAATGCCCAGTTCGCGCAGACGATGCATCTGCTCCAGCGCCACTTCCGGGTCGTCCATCACCGCACTTTCGGTGACTTCCAGTTCCAGACAGGCCGGATCCAGCCCAGTCTCGTGCAGCACCTGCGCCACCTGTTGATACAACTCACGCCGGGCGAACAGCCGCGACGACACGTTCACCGCGACAAACGACAGCACGATGCCGGACTGCTGCCATTGGCACATCTGCTCACAAGCCTGCTGCATTACCCAGGCGTCGATTTCGGCAATCAACCCGGTGCGTTCGGCAATCGGGATGAATTCCGCCGGCGACACCAGACCGCGCTGCGGATGCTGCCAGCGCACCAGCGCTTCGACGCCGATCAGGCGACTGCTTTTCAGGTCGTGCACCGGTTGGTAGTAGACGCGTAACTCTTGCTGCTCCAGCGCGCGACGCAGCTCGAAAGCGATTTCCACCCGTTGTTGCGCATGGGCCGTCAGTTCCTCGGTGTACAACGCGTAACCGTTGCGACCGCTGCTCTTGGCTTTGAACAGCGCCGCGTCGGCGTTGCGCAGCAGTTGCTCGGCGCTCAAGGCATCGCTGGGAAACAGGCTGATGCCGACGCTGGCATGGATGAGCAGCGGATTTCCCTCGAGGCAGAACGGCTGCTTGAGGCCGTCGAGAATGCGTTGTGCCAGAGCGGCAGCCTGCGCGGGTTGTGGACAACTTTCCGCGAGCACCGCGAACTCGTCACCACCGAGGCGCGCCAGAGTGATGCCCGCGCCGAACAACTCCTGCAAACGCGCGGCCACGGCCTTGAGCAAGCGGTCACCAATATTATGGCCGAGGCTGTCATTGATCAGTTTGAAGTGATCGAGATCGATCATCAGCAGCGCACAGCCGCGCTTGTGCGTCTGCGCCGAAGCCAGCGCCTGCTCGGCGCGGTCACTGAACAACAGGCGATTGGGCAGGTCGGTCAGTGGATCGTGGTGCGCTAGGCGCTTGAGCTCGTGCTCGGAATCCTTGATCGCACTGATGTCGGAAAACACCGCTACGTAATGACTGAGTCGGCCGTCATCGTCACGAATGACCCGGATCGTCTGCCACTGCGGGTAGATCTCGCCGTTTTTGCGCCGGTTCCAGATCTCGCCGCTCCATTCATCACTGGCTTGCAGCGTGGCGAACATCGCCTGATAGAAACCCGGCGGGTGATGGCCGGATTTGAACAGGCTGGGTTGCTGGCCGAGGACTTCTTCGCGCTGGTAACCGGTGATCTCGATGAACGCGCGGTTGACGTGCACGATCAGCCCTTCGCGGTTGGTCACCAATACACCTTCGCGAGTGCAGTCGAACACCGCTGCGGCCTGACGCAGGCGCTCGCGATCTGCTTCGCGCTCACGCAGACGCGCGCCGATGCCGAGAAACCTGAATAACCGCGCCCGGGCGAGGAAGATCAAACCGGCACTGATCGCCACAAACAGATAACCGTTGATCAGTTGCCAATGCAGCAAATCTTCTGCGCCGTCCACGGAGCTATCGAAGAAACTGTTCAATAAATAACCAGTGCCCTGCAACCAGACAACGGCAAGTCCCAGGTAAAGCAGCGCTGCACGCAATGCATCGCGATAAGTGGCAGACATTCGGCCGTCCATGTCCCTACAAAAAGGCTGGATTATAGGTCAAGAAACATTCAGCCATCTCTTATCTGAAAGGGTGACTGGTTTTATCTGTGTGCTTGGTGATAATGCTACGGCTGTTTTTATCTTTATCGAGGGCCCTATAGCCTATGTGGTACGAAGGTTTTCTTGGCTTGTCGGCCTGGTCACTGGTGGCAGTCACCCTGCTGATGACCCACGTGACGATTGTTGGCGTGACGGTCTACTTGCACCGCTATTCAGCCCATCGCTCGCTTGAGCTGAATGCCGGCCTGAAGCATTTCTTCCGTTTCTGGCTGTGGCTGACCACGGCGCAGAATACCCGTGAGTGGACCGCTATCCACCGCAAACACCACGCCAAGTGCGAAACCGTTGATGACCCGCACAGCCCGGTGATCAAGGGTTTGTCGACGGTGCTGCGTACCGGCGCCGAGCTGTATCGCGCTGAAGCGCAGAACCCCGAGACCCTGCGCATCTACGGCAAGAACTGCCCCGAAGACTGGATCGAACGCAACCTCTACAGCCGTTATCCGCTGCTGGGCGTGGCGATCATGGGCGTGATTGATCTGCTGCTGTTCGGCACCATCGGCATCACCATCTGGGCAATCCAGATGATGTGGATCCCGGTGTGGGCTGCCGGCGTGATCAACGGCCTCGGGCATGCCATCGGCTATCGCAACTTCGAATGCCGTGATGCGGCGACCAATCTGGTGCCGTGGGGCATCCTGATCGGCGGCGAAGAACTGCACAACAACCATCACACCTATCCCAACTCGGCCAAGCTGTCGGTGAAGAAGTGGGAGTTCGACCTCGGTTGGGCATGGATCAAAGTCTTCTGCTTCCTGCGTCTGGCCAAGGTGCAGCGCGTCGCGCCGATTGCCCACCGCGTCGAAGGCAAGGGCAATCTGGACATGGACACCGCCATGGCGATCCTCAACAACCGCTTCCAGATCATGGCCCAGTACCGCAAGCTGGTGATCGGCCCGTTGGTCCAACAGGAACTGGCCAAGGTCGATCATTCGGTGCGTCACCAGTTCCACCGGGCCAAGCGCTTGCTGTCGCGGGAAACCAGCCTGCTGGAAGATCGCCACCACGCGCGCATCCAGAGCATGCTCGAACACAGCCAGGCGCTGAAGGTCATTTACGAAAAACGCCTGGCCTTGCAGCAGATCTGGGTCAAGACCAGCGCGAATGGCCACGACATGCTCGCCGCCATCAAGGAATGGATTCACGAGGCTGAAGCCAGTGGCATTCAATCTTTGCGCGAGTTTGCCGACCAGCTGAAAACCTACTCGCTGCGCCCCGCCGCAGTCTGAAGCCATTGATCGGTGCGCCCGGACCCGGGCGCACCCTTTGGAACTTCCCCTTCAATCCCCTATCTCAATGACACTTCGCCACCCCCGGCGGGTTGAACCGTGGCCGTTGTCGACTTGCGGCACGCCTTTTGAGATTGGTGCCGATGGTCAACAACAACCAAAAAGACTCATCCCTCCCCCAGTGGCCAGAAGCCGCGCAAACCCTCATGGCTTTGATGCACGCCCAAGGCGAAGTCGCTCGACTGAGCGAGCGCGAACAGCTGTTCAGTTCGCTGCTGGTCAGCGTCAACGCGGTGCTTTGGGCGTTTGACTGGGAAACCCGTCAGGTGCTTTACGTCAGCCCGGCCTATGAGCGGATTTTCGGCCGCTCCGCTGCACTGCTGATGGCCGACTACAACCAGTGGCGTGACAGCATCTACCCCGACGATCTGGACTACGCCGAGCGCAGCCTCGCCGACGTGCTGCACAAAGGCGCGGTGGAAGACCGTGAGTACCGGATCATCGCCGCCGACGGCCAGGTGCGCTGGATCAGCGACAAATGCTTTATCAACCGCCAGGACGAACCCGGCCAACCGGTGATCATCGTCGGCATTGCCGAAGACATCACCGAAAAGAAGCAGATGGAAAGCGAGCTGCAACGCCTGGCCACCACCGATGTGCTGACCCAGAGCAGCAACCGCCGACACTTCTTCGAATGCGCCCACCGCGAGTTCGCGCAGGCGCGCCTGCAAGGCGCGCCGCTGGCATTTCTGTTGCTGGATATCGATGATTTCAAGCTGATCAACGACACCTACGGCCATCAGGAGGGCGACAGCGTTTTGCAGAAGATTGCCGAGTGCGGACGCGCGTCATTGCGCCGGGGCGATCTGTTTGGACGGATTGGTGGTGAGGAGTTTGCGGCGGTGTTTCCGGGCTGTGCGCCGGACATGGCGATGCAAGTCGCCGAGCGGTTGCAGAAGGAGATTCAGCGGTTGAGTTTCAGCCATGGTGAACAGACGTTTGGCGTCACCGTCAGTCAGGGATTGACCAGCATGACCGCTGACGATGAAAGCCTCGACAGCCTGTTCGCCCGGGCGGATGCTTCGATGTACGAAGCCAAACGCCAAGGCAAAAACCGCATTATCTCCGGTTAACGCAACTCCCTGTGGGAGCGGCGGCGCTGCATTATTTACGCATGCGCATCAGTTCAGGCAAACCGATCTTGAGCAACCGCGCCGTGCGACTCTTCGCCAGCTCTTCAATGCCCTCATGCTCGGTCAGCCGCGCCATCTGCGCGGCCATGTTCATCACCAGCGCTTCACGCGAATACACCCCGCCACCGAGCTGATACACCGCCGCAATCAACTCGCGCAGTTCCAGCGGCAGCCGCCAGCGGGTGCGCAGCGCCGACCCGTAACCGGCACCGAATTCCGCCAGCGCCTCGCCGACCTCTTCAAGATCATCCAGCTCGCCGCCAGCCTGCTTCCATTCCTGCAAACAACGCAGCAGCGCCAGATCGCCGAGACGATGCAGCATGCCGGCGCAATAACAGCGCTCCTGATCCAGAGCGAGCAGCCGCGCCAGAGTGCGTGCGTACTCAGCGGTGTGCAGTGACAATCCCCAGTAACGCTCGGCGTAGTCCGCCAGACACGGATCGCTGAGTTTCGCGCTGCGCTTGAGCGACAGACCAAGAATCAGGTTCATGCTTTGTCCGGTGCCCAGCCGATGCAGGGCCTGCGCCAGCGTCTGCACCGGCGCACCGTGATGCTGCGCGGCGCTGTTGGCGGCGGCGATCAACACCGCAGTGATCTGAGGATCCTTACGGAATTCATCCTCCAACACCTTCAGATCAAGGCCATTGGGATTGAGACTGCGTTTGACCGCCACTTGCACGTCGGTCATCAACGGCGCGCCGTCGGCCTGCTCGCGGCGTCGTTCGAGGAACACCGACAGCGTCATGCCGGCGGCCAATGCCGGCACTTCGCAAAACACTTCTTCGCCCGCATCGAGCAGCAGATCCTGCAAGCGCTGGGTCAGGCTTTCCATGTTCAGCGGTTTGGTCAGATACGCCAGCGGCGCCAGCGGCAGGGCTTCGCGCACGCTGGCGCTGTCGTTGCGGCTGCTCATCAGAATGAACGGCAGCGGCGGATTGCGTTTGCGCTGACGCACGCTGCGTAACACGCTCAAACCGTCGATGCCGGGCAATTCCCAGTCGACAATGGCCAGGTCATAGGGCACGTCGCGCAGCAGCGACATCGCCTCTTGGCCATCGGCACACAGATCGAGCCGCGCATCGCAACGCACGTTGAGCAACACTTGTTTAAGCAGGTCACGAGACCAGGGGTCGGCCTCGGCAATCAGCACTCTCGGTACGGCGGGTAAATCAACGGCAGTCATGCGCGCGCTCCCTTGCAATGCTTGAACCTTAGCCAATGCTGGCGTTTCGATACAGCCCTCAATCGCCGGTTGTGTTTCAACAGGCGAAAAAAAACCCGCCGCGGCGGGTTTTTTGTCGATCCGATCACACGGTGCTGCGGATTACAGCTCCGAGAAGCATTCTTCGATGATCGCCAGACCTTTGTCCAGTTGCTCGTCCGGCGAGGTCAGCGGTACGAGTACGCGCAGAACGTTGCCGTAAGTGCCGCAGGACAGCAGGATCAGGCCCTTGTCGCGGGCCTTGGCCACAACCGATGCCACGGCAGCAGCATTCGGTTTGTGGCTGTCGCCGTTTTCGAACAGCTCGACCGCGATCATCGCGCCCAGTGCCCGCACTTCGCCGATCACCGGGTACTTGGCTTGAATCGCCTTCAGGCCAGTCACCAGACGCTCGCCAACCGCCTTGCAGCGATCCAGCAGGTTTTCTTCTTCGAACACTTCCATCACGGCCAGAGCAGCGGCGCACGCGATCGGGCTGCCGGCATAAGTGCCGCCCAAGCCACCTGGCGCGATGGCGTCCATGTACTCGGCCTTGCCGCACACACCGGCCAGCGGGAAGCCGCCAGCGATGGATTTGGCGAAGGTGGTCAGGTCGGCGGCAACGCCCATCTGTTCCATGGCGAAGAAGGTACCGGTACGGCCAGCGCCAGTCTGCACTTCATCAGCGATCAACAGGATGCCGTGCTGGTCGCACAGCGCACGCAGGCGCTTCATGAAGTCTTTCGGCGCGACGTAGAAACCACCTTCGCCCTGAACCGGCTCGATGATGATCGCGGCGATGTCTTTCGGCTCGGCGTCGTTCTTGAAGATGCGTTCAATGCTGGCGATCGAATCGTCAGTGCTCACGCCGTGCAGTTCGTTCGGGTACAGCGCGCGGAAGATGCCGCCCGGCATCAGACCCATGCCGGCCGAGTACGGCACGACTTTACCGGTCAGGCCCAGAGTCATCATGGTGCGACCGTGGTAAGCGCCGGTGAAGGCGATCACGCCAGCACGGCCAGTGGCGGCACGGGCGATTTTCACGGCGTTCTCGACGGCTTCGGAACCGGTGGTGACCAGCAAGGTTTTCTTGGCGAAATCGCCCGGCACCTTGGCGTTCACTTTCTCGCACAGTTCCACGTACGGCTCGTAGGCCAGAACCTGGAAGCAGGTGTGAGTCAGCTTGTTCAGTTGCTCGGTCACGGCAGCGATGATTTTCGGGTGCAGGTGACCGGTGTTCAGCACGGCGATACCGCCGGCGAAGTCGATGAACTCGCGACCTTCAACGTCGGTGACGGTAGCGTTCTTCGCGGACTCGGCGAAGATTGGGTGAATCTGGCCTACTCCACGTGGGACAGCTGCGGTACGGCGGGCCATCAGTTCAGCGTTAGTCTTGCTCATTACAGTCCTCATTCGCCGCTCATCGGGCGGCGTGGCTCAAGGATGAAGCAGCGGGGAATCAGCGGCGGCAGCATGCGATGATCGACTGCCACGGCGTTCCCGGCCGCAGAGAAAATTGCGGTTTGCAGCGGCGCAAAGGGACAGCGCTCTCGTGCCCTTCGCGCTTGAAACGTTCTCTGACCGGGCTTAGATACCCAGGCAGAGGTATTTGATTTCCAGGTAATCTTCGATGCCGTACTTGGAGCCTTCGCGACCCAGACCCGAGGCCTTGATGCCGCCGAACGGCGCGACTTCGTTGGAGATCAGCCCGGTGTTGACGCCGACCATGCCGTATTCCAGCGCTTCAGCCACACGGAACACACGACCCAGATCACGCGCATAGAAGTACGACGCCAGCCCGAACTCGGTGTCGTTGGACATCGCGATCACTTCGGCTTCGTCTTTGAAGCGGAACAGCGGCGCCAGTGGGCCGAAGGTTTCTTCCTTGGCCACGGCAGCGTTTTTCGGCACGTTGGTGAGGATGGTCGGCTCGAAGAAGTTGCCCTCGATGACCTTGCCACCGGCCAGCACGGTCGCGCCTTTGCTGATCGCGTCAGCAATGTGCTCTTGCACCTTGGCCACGGCTTTCTCGTCGATGAGCGGACCAGTGGTGGTGCCGTCTTCCAGACCGTTGCCGATCTTCAGCTTGGCGACTGCCACTTTGAGTTTCTCGGCGAACGCGTCGTACACCGAATCCTGAATGTACAGACGGTTGGCGCAGACGCAGGTCTGGCCGTTGTTGCGATATTTGGAAATGATCGCGCCTTCGACGGCCTTATCCAGATCCGCGTCGTCGAACACGATGAACGGCGCGTTGCCGCCCAGTTCCAGCGAGACTTTCTTGATGTCCTTGGCGCATTCGGCCATCAGCTGACGACCGATTTCGGTCGAGCCGGTGAAGGACAATTTACGCACGATCGGGTTGCTG
Source organism: Pseudomonas sp. P4795 (assembly GCF_048822895.1). NCBI lineage: Bacteria > Pseudomonadati > Pseudomonadota > Gammaproteobacteria > Pseudomonadales > Pseudomonadaceae > Pseudomonas > Pseudomonas sp. P4795. The sequence continues at coordinate 588,290 of NZ_JBMFBT010000005.1, forward strand.
GTCAGCTCGCTGCCGATGTCGCCGGCGCTGCCGGACACCACGCTGAACACACCGGCAGGAATGCCCGCGCGCTGGGCCAGTTCGGCCAGAGCGAATGCAGAGAATGGGGTTTGCGAAGCAGGCTTGAGCACCATGGTGCAACCGGCGGCCAGGGCCGGGCCGGCTTTACGGGTGATCATCGCGGCAGGGAAGTTCCACGGGGTGATTGCAGCGGTCACGCCGATTGGCTGCTTGATCACGATCAGGCGCTTGTCTGGCTGGTGGCCAGGAATCACGTCACCGTAGATGCGCTTGGCTTCTTCGGCGAACCACTCGATAAACGAAGCGGCGTAAACGATTTCGCCCTTGGCTTCGGCCAGCGGCTTGCCTTGCTCGAGGGTCATCAGGCGAGCCAAGTCGTCCTGGTTTTCGATGATCAGCTCGAACCAGCGACGCAGCTTGTTCGCGCGGTCCTTGGCGGTCAGTGCACGCCAGGCCGGCAGCGCCTTGTCAGCGGCTTCAATGGCACGGCGGGTTTCGGCAGCGCCCATCTTCGGCACGGTACCGAGAATTTCACCGGTGGCCGGGTTGTTGACCTTGATCGTCTGACCGTTGTCCGCATCGACCCAAGCGCCATCGATGAAGGCTTGCTGGCGGAACAACTGGGTGTCTTTAAGCTGCATGTCGGCTTTCCTTAACAGCACCGCGACGGGCGCGGAGCAAAATTATGATTGTAGAAAGGCGCCTCGCAAGGCTGCCGTCAGGGAAATCATTCACCGGGCTGAAGCACGTATATAGCGCACGACTGGCAACGCGTGCGGCTCAGCATCCAGACAAGGAGCGTTTGAAATCTCAAACGAATCCTAGGTTCAAAGGGGTTAAAGGACAATAGGACGTTCGAAAAAAAGAACAAAAACGCCGCATTCACGCATTTTTCCCGATCAACGTAGCAAACGCGCGTTACAGCTTAAAAAAACACAGGCGATTCAGCAGCATGGACGCCCGCAATGCATATGCGTATCATGGCGCCCGCTGCACCAGTAGCTCAGCTGGATAGAGTACTGCCCTCCGAAGGCAGGGGTCGTGGGTTCGAATCCCGCCTGGTGCACCATAGATAGAAACGAAAAAGCCTCAGGCCGTAAGGTCTGGGGCTTTTTTGTGCTTGAGCTTTTGGGAGAGCTAGTTCTCTTGGTAGCTGCGCTCAATTAGAACCTTGGCCAATTCCAAATCAGCCTGAGTACGCAGACTCAATTCCAGATCACCAGTACCCCAGTGACCGATGTTGCGCACATCGCGGCTGAACCCCTCAACAAGCTCGACCGAATCGGGATTGAGTTTCAGGTAAAGCTGTAAGCGTTTGGATTGCACCACCAAACTGGCGAAATTTTTCAGACGACGGTAGGCGACGTAGAGCTTCAAGTGCTTTTCTTGTACGTCATCACCGAAAGAATGCACATAGCTGTTGGTCTGCTCGAGGAGCTCAGAGACTTCTTTCGTCGCCTGACTAAGTTGTTCCTGCCAGGTTTTGTCCTTAGCAACAGATGCAAATTTACTCGTATCAGCTTCCACCGCCTTGCTCGTTGCTGAGGCATTACCAGTGCTCACCGCATTGACCAACTCAAGCAGCAACAGATCATCAGCAAACAACTTGTAGCGAATCAGTTCGATATTGCGCTGAATCAGCTGCACGGCGTGCTGATCGTAGCGGGTAAAATCCGCCGCGATACACAGCAACCGCGTTCCACCCCACTCGATCTGTTCGGCAGCGTCTTTTCCTAATTTTTCCATCACCAGCCAACGAAATTCTGCTTGGTGATCTAGTAACCAGTCGAGATAGAACAAGCCCTGATTGATCACATTTTCATTGCTGTGTCGTTTGTATTCGACGATTACGGGACAGCCATTCTCATCGAGACCCAAGGAGTCGATACGTCCCTTGTGAGTCTTGCCAGTCGCATATTCAGATGCGAGAAAACGCACCCCGAGAAAGGTTTCCATATGCGCTTCGAGCAGGGATTGCAGTTGTTTTTCCACCGCGACTGCTCTGCCCGGAAGCTCACATGGACCGTTGGCCAAACCCAAACGAAAGAGCTGAATATCGCTCATCCAAATTCCTTTTCAGCGAGCAGCCGTGACGGTGAAAACCGAAATCTGCAAAAGTCTTCCGAGAAATCGCAACCCCATAGAAGCGCTACTGCAAAAAATAACATTTGACGACAAAGTGTTTCGGAGCGATATTGTCTCGCCACCAATCAAGTAGCAGCGCTACAGACAAAAATTGGGGGTGCGGCAGGGTGCAACCTGCCGCGATTGCAATAACTGACCCGTTAGGAGAGCTAAAGCTATGAAACTTTACCAAATCAACTACGACCTGCGTAAGCAGCGCGACTACCAATCCCTATATGAACGGATCAAAGGTTACGGTTCTTGGTGCCGACCTCTTGAATCCTGCTGGATTATCGCTACCGATCATACCGCAGTGCAGGTTCGCGACAATCTGCAAGCGGCTCTAGATAACGATGACGGGATATTGGTTACCCGACTTCAGGGAGAGTCTGCTTGGAAAGGCCTTTCTGATGAAGTTGCGCAGTGGCTGAAGAACCAAGCACCAAACTGCACGGTTTGAGTGTTTTGCGCCAAGGATGGCGCTTCTACTTTGGGAAACCTATGCCAACCCGATTATGCACATTGAGCGACGTGGCGAACGTCCGATCCGGCTACACGTTCCGAGGAGCGCTGGAAAACAATCCGGACGGCGACCTCAGAGTCCTGCAGATAAAGGACCTGCGCCAGCGGGCCGTGATCGACGCCGACGCACTGATTTCAGTCAGTTGGGAGGGAAGTAAAAAACCTCCACTACTGGAAGACGGAGATATCGCCGTGGTCGCTCGGGGCGATAGCAATACCGCCGCACTATATAAAGAAGGGCAACGGATAGTGGCGACAAGCCAATTTTTCATCGTCAGCCGCAAAACAGCAGAAATCTCACCGGAATATCTTTGCTGGATGATCAACCTCCCACAAAGCCAACGAAGCCTCGAACGAAACGGCAGCAGTATTCAGGCCATCAGCAAAGCATCATTGATGAGCATGCCAATCCCGTTACCGTCGCTGGAAACCCAGGCAAAACTGACCAATTTGCAGCGCCTCTGGGATGAAGAGGATCAATTGATCGCCCAGCTCCATACGAATCGTGAACAAATGCTCCAGGGCATTTATCAGCAACTTATTAAGGAATGACCATGAGCGGCAAAGTAAAACAGGACGACATCAACAAGGCGCTATGGGCGGCTTGCGATATCTTCCGCGGCACGATCAGCGCCGACACCTACAAAGACTTCATCCTGACCATGCTCTTCCTGAAGTACATCAGCGATGTCTGGCAGGATCATTACGACACCTACCAAAAGCAGTATGGCGATGAGCCTGAGCTGATCGAAGAGATGCTCAAGAACGAACGCTTCGTGTTACCGCGTGACGCCAGCTACTACACGCTGTACGACAAGCGCCACGAACCAGGCAACGGCGAGCGAATCGACCAGGCCCTGCACGCTATCGAAGAAGCCAACGGCACCAAGCTCAAGGACGCTGGCAAAAGCGTGTTCCAGGACATCTCCTTCAACACCGATCGTCTGGGTGAAGAGAAGCAGAAGAACACCATTTTGCGTGACCTGCTTCAGGAGTTTGCCAAGGCTGAACTCAACCTAAAGCCGTCTCGCGTCGGTAGCTTGGACGTGATCGGTAACGCTTACGAATACCTGATCAAGAATTTCGCAACCAACGGCGGACAAAAGGCGGGCGAGTTCTATACCCCGCCAGAGGTTTCCGAGTTGATCGCCGAACTGCTTGATCCACAACCGGGCGATACCATTTGCGATCCGGCCTGCGGCTCCGCCTCGCTCCTTATGAAGTGCGGACGCAAAGTGCGTGAGCACCACAACAGCAAGAACTACGCACTCTATGGACAGGAAGCCATCGGCTCTACTTGGTCCATGGCCAAGATGAACATGTTTCTGCATGGTGAGGACAACCACAAAATCGAATGGGGCGACACGCTGCGCAATCCTAAATTGCTCGACCAGAATTGCCAGCTGTTGAAGTTCGATATCGTGACCGCGAACCCACCGTTTTCTCTGGATAAGTGGGGACATGACATCGCCGAGAGCGATCATTTCGGGCGATTCAAGCGTGGCCTCCCACCAAAAACCAAGGGCGACTACGCATTCATTTTGCATATGATCGAAACACTGAAACCCAAAACTGGGCGTATGGCAGTGGTTGTTCCTCATGGTGTGCTTTTCCGAGGCGCCAGTGAGGGCAAGATTCGCCAAGAGCTGATTGACGAGAATCTACTAGATGCCGTAATTGGACTGCCAGAGAAGCTTTTTTACGGCACTGGAATACCGGCCGCAATATTAGTATTCAGCAGAGCCAAAATAGACAATAGCGTGCTGTTTATTGATGCAAGTCGCGAGTACAACTCTGGAAAAAATCAGAATGTACTCGGCGAAGACCACATAAATAATATTCTCCTAACATATCGCCACCGAATCAACTCCGACAAATATAGCCATCGCGCTAGCCTTCAAGAGATACGCGACAACGATTACAATCTGAATATCGCGCGCTTTGTAAACACATTTGAAGAAGAAGTAGAGATAGATCTAATTGCGGTCAGAGCTAAACGCGAGCAACTGAAGGCACAGCTGAAAACCTTGGAAGAGGAAATGGATCGCTTGCTAAAGGATCTCGGCTATGTTTAAAGAGACCATTAAAAAAAATCTTCCACCCTCGTGGCATGAGTCTTTAATTAAGGACATATCCGACGTAGTGCGCGGCAGCTCTCCAAGGCCTGCCGGTAGCCCATTATATTTTGATGGAGATTTTCTACCATGGACAACAGTAGCAGACTTAACTAAAGACGAAGGGATGTACTTAGAAAAGACTAGAAGCATGTTAACCGAGGAAGGGGCTAAACTAACTAGAACTATACATCCTGGCACCCTACTGCTTACTAATAGTGGCGCAACACTAGGTGTACCTAAGATTTCTCGCATAAAAAGCGGAGCTAATGACGGTATAGCAATGCTTTTAAATTTAAAGGGCGTAACCACCGAGTACGCTTATTACTTTTTATCGAGTAAAACACAATTTTTCCGAGAGGTTATTGCCCCGGGAGTTGGCCAACCAAACTTAAATACCGATTTAATAGGCGGAATTACGATCCCAATCCCGCCGATCTTAGAACAGAACCAAATTACGAAAATACTTTCTACGTGGGATCATGCCATAACCATCATCAACCAGCTGATTGCAATCGCAAAAAACGAACAGCAAGCAATCTCGGGAAGTTTACTCTCAGGAAAAAAGAGGTTCCCTAACTTTGGCAACTGGAAGAACAAAGTCATTGGAGATTTAATTAACGAAAACAGAGCCCAAGGAACCACTGGAAATATAGCTAAAAAGCTTACGGTTCGACTTTACGGCCAAGGTGTTATAGCAAAAAACGAGAAAAGGCTAGGCAGCGAATCAACCAAATACTACACAAGATCAGCAGGCCAGTTTATCTATAGTAAGTTGGACTTCCTGAATGGTGCGTTTGGTATTATCCCAGAGCACTTGGACGGCTATGAATCGACTTTAGATCTACCTGCTTTTGATTTTAAAGAGTCAGTAGACACCCTCTGGTTCTTAAAGTACGTTTCTCAGGAATCCTTCTACAAATCTAATATTGACTTGGCGAATGGTGGAAGAAAAGCAAGGCGCGTTAATCCAGCTGATTTTCTTAAAATTAAAATTAGCGTTCCTCCTTATGAGGAGCAGAAAAAAATTTCTTGGGCTATTTCAGTCGCAAACCGTGAAATCGAAGTGTTGCAATTCAAACTCAATTGCTTGAAGCAAGAGAAGAAAGCGCTCATGCAACAACTGCTCACCGGCAAACGTCGTGTCAAGGTCGAGGCCGCATAAATGACCATCAACGACCTGATCCTCTACAGCACCGAAGACGGTTTGGCGCAGTTCACGCTGCGTGAAATGAACGGTCAGGTCTGGCTCACTCAACTCGAGCTGGCCGAGCTGTATCAGTCCAGCAAGCAGAACATCAGCAAGCACATTCAGGCGGTTTTGGCCGATGGCGAGCTGGCCGAACCGGCAGTTGTCAACTCTAAGTTGACAACTGCCGCTGACGGCAAGGAATACCTGACGCAGCTCTACGCGCTGCCGATGATCATCGCTATTGGCTACCGAGTCCGTTCAAGCCGTGGCTCGCAATTTCGCCAATGGGCCACGCGAACCCTGAGCGAGTACATGCTCAAAGGCTTCGTGATGGACGACGCTCGTCTGAAGGAGCCCCGCTGGGATTACTTCGATGAGCTGCTGGAACGCATCCGCGACATACGGTCGTCGGAGAAGCGTTTCTATCAGAAGGTTCGTGATTTGTTCTGCCTGGCCGAGGACTATCGCGCCAATGAGCAAGACACCGCACGGTTGTTCGCCGAAGTGCAGAACAAACTGTTTTTTGCCGTAACTGGGCATACCGCTGCCGAGCTGATCGTACGCCGCGCCGATGCCAGCGTGCCGAACATGAACTTGCTCAGCTTCAAGGGAGACCGCGTACGCAAGGCGGATGTGGTGGTCGCCAAGAATTACCTTAATGGCGAGGAACTGGATCAGCTCAATCGTCTGGTCAGCATGTTTCTGGACTTCGCTGAACTGCGCGCCAAACAACGCCAACACCTGAAGCTGGAAAACTGGCGACAGTACATCGACAGCTTCATGGCGTTCAACGAGCAGCCATTGTTGCGCTCGGCGGGCAGTGTCAGCCACGAACACATGAAGCAAGTCGTTCATGAGCGATACGAAGACTTCGATCAGAAGCGCCGAAAAATAGAGGCCATAGCAGTGGACACTCAGGAACTTCAAGAACTGGAAGACCTGGAAAAACGCGTGCGTAGCAGCAAGAAGCCCCAATGAAGTCCGTGCCACACAAGGAATTTGCTCAATGATTAGCGGCCCGAAATTTCAGGAAGAATACAGCGCGAAATTGCCTGCGCTGACCCTGCTCAGCAACCTGGGCTGGGATTTCCTGTCGCCAGAACAGGCGCTGGCCGCCAGATCCGGCAAAACCGATGAAGTGGTACTGCGTGACCTTCTTCGCGAACAACTGAGTAAACGGCGATTCACGTTTGCAGGTAACGAATACCCGTTGTCAGCGAAGTCCATTGATAACCTCGTCAGTGAGATCTGCAGCCCCGCTCTGAACGAAGGACTGCAAGCGGCCAATGAAAAGCTTTACAACCACTTGCTGTATGGCATTTCGGTGACAGAGTTCATTGATGGTAAACGGGCGAATCCGACCATTGCTTTGATTGACTGGCAGGATCTGTCCAACAACAGCTTTGTGTTCACCGAAGAGTTCCGCGTGCTGCGCAGCGCTGGAGTGGATACTCGGCGGCCGGATATCGTTTGCTTTGTTAACGGTATCCCGTTGGTGGTGATTGAAGCCAAGCGCCCGGATGGTCACGCCAAGAAAGGCCCGACCATTGATGCCGGAATATCACAAAGCCTGCGCAACCAGCGCCACGATGAAATTCCTCGACTGTTTGCCTACAGCCAACTGCTGCTCTCAATCAATGGCAGTGACGGCCGCTATGCAACGTGCGGAACCGATCAGAAGTTTTGGGCAGCTTGGCGCGATGAAGATCTCTGCACGGCCAAACAGCACGCCATCAAGAATCAGCCCCTGAGCGCTGAACAGAAAAACGCACTGTTTTCTCATCGCAATCCAGACGACCTTCGCTGGTATGAAGGTTTGTTGGCGGATGGGGATCTTGCGGTGACCGGGCAGGATCAACTGCTGATTGGCCTGCTCTCCCCTACACGCTTGTTGGAAATGACGCGTTACTTCACGTTGTTTGACCAAAAGGCCGGCAAGATCGTCGCACGCTATCAACAGGTTTTCGGTATCAAGCGATTGATCGATCGTGTCCGCCTCAAGCGCAAGGATGGGGGCCGTGAGGGTGGGGTGATCTGGCACACCACGGGTTCCGGCAAGTCTTTCACCATGGTGTTCCTGAGCAAGGCGTTGATTCTCCACGACGACCTTAAACAATGCCGAATCGTGGTGGTTACCGACCGCATCGACCTGGAAAACCAGTTGAGCAAAACCTTCGCCTCAAGTGGTGAGCTCTCCGGCAAAAGAGACTGGGTCTCTGCCATGGCGACCTCGGGTACTCGCCTCGCCGAACAGATCGGTCGCGGTCATGAGCGCATCATTTTTTCGCTGATCCAGAAATTCAACAGCGCCACCAAACTGCCGGAATGCATCAATACGAGCTCCGACATTATTGTGTTGATCGACGAAGGTCACCGCAGCCAAGGTGGTGAAAACAACATCCGCATGAAACAAGCGCTGCCGAATGCGGCGTTCGTGGCGTTCACCGGCACGCCACTGTTGAAAAAAGACAAAACCACCAACAAGTTCGGCCCCATTGTCCATGCCTACACCATGCAGCGAGCGGTGGAAGACAAAGCAGTCACGCCACTTCTCTATGAGGAGCGTAAACCTGATCTGGATGTAAATGACCGGGCAATAGACAGCTGGTTTGCACGCATTACCGAGGGCCTGACGGAAGAACAGAAGACAGATCTGAAGCGAAAATTTGCCAAAAAGCAGCGGATTTACTCCGCTGAAGATCGTATTCGGCTGATTGCTTTGGACATCGCCAACCATTTTGTAAAAAACGTCGACAACGGTCTCAAAGGGCAGCTCGCTTGTGAAAGCAAAGCTGAGGCCGTCAAGTACAAGATGTATCTGGACGAAGCAGGTTTATTCGAAAGCGCTCTCGTGATGAGCCCGCCGGACAGCCGTGAGGGCAATCTGGAGATCGACGAGTCAAACATTCCGGAAGTGACCCAATGGTGGAACAAAAACGTTGGTAGCACTAATGAACAGACCTATACCAGACAGGTGATCGAGCGCTTCGAAAAGGATGATTCGCTCAAACTTCTGATCGTTGTAGACAAACTGCTGACCGGGTTCGATGAACCAAAGAACAGCGTTTTGTACATCGACAAGCCACTCAAAGAGCACAACCTGATTCAAGCGATTGCCCGGGTCAACCGGTTGCACCCACTGAAGAAGTTCGGCTTGCTGATTGACTATCGCGGCATCCTCACTGAGCTCGACACCACGATTCAGAAGTACCAGGACTTGGCATCACGCACGCAGGGCGGCTATGACATCAATGACATCGCCGGTCTCTACGATCCGATGAGCAGTGAGTACAAACGCCTGCCCTCTCTTTACAAAAATCTGTGGGCGATCTTTGCCAACGTTAAAAACAAGGGTGATATCGAGCAACTGCGTCATGTGCTGGTGCCGAGGATGCAAGAGCTTGATGGTGAGTTCGTGGATATCAACCTCAAGGTTCGCGAGGACTTCTACGATGCACTGACCGAGTTTGCGTCTTGCTTGAAGGTAGCGTTGCAGTCGGCTTCATTTTTCGAAGACACCAGCTTCAGCGAGGCGGATCGAACGCATTACAAGGAAACGCTCCAGCAGCTTTCCAGCTTGAGAATGCTCGCCAAGCAAGACGCGGGTGAAACCATTAGCTACGACGAATACTCCGAACGGGTGCGTAAGCTGCTTGATAAACATGTGGTCGGTGTAGAGGTGCGAGAGCCTAAAGGCACATATGAAGTCGGCAGGATGGGGCAGAAACAGCCTGAGGAGTGGCCTGAGGAAAAAACCCGAAACGAGACTGACATCATCAAGACTCGGGTGAGCAAGATGATTGAGCAGGATCTTAAAGACGATCCCTATGCTCAAGAGGCCTTTTCCAAACTACTGCGCCAGGCTATTGAGGAAGCAGAAAAGCTCTTCGATCACCCACTCAAGCAGTACATGTTGTTTCATGAATTCGAACAACAGGTGCAGTCGCGCAAACTGGATGAGCTACCGGATGCGTTTGTGGGTAACAAACATGCGCAGGCCTACTACGGCGTGTTCAAGAAGACCCTGCCTGATACGTTTGCGGCACTTGATGCACAAGCTCAGGACATGTGGGTCAAGCTAGCCTTCAGCCTCGAGGAAATGGTTACCGCGTCCGTCGCCGAACATTCGATTAATCCACAAAACATTGAAGCGGATATTCGCAAGAAACTGCTGCCACTGATGTTCAAGGAGTGCAAGGCAATCGGTGCCGGGATGGACCAAGCGAAAGTCATCGTCGAAACGGTGGTTCAGATCACTCGCGTGGGACTTGGAGCCGCATGAGCGTTCCCATACTTTTGCCGGAAGCTCATGGACGCGCTGCAAAACACTGGCTTAGCTTTCACTACGCTGATGAGCTCATTGTCGTGGAGCGCGCATCCAAAGCACGACAAGTACCGCGCCTGCTGATCAAGGTCGACCCGGACTGTCGAGTATCGGTGCAGGCACCTTCCAGTGCGAATGATGAGGAAGTGCTGCAAGCGTTAAAAAAACGTGGGCGTTGGATTTACCAGCAACTGCGTCAGTTTCGGGCCAACTCGGCGCACGTGACACCACGCCAGTACATCAGCGGAGAAAGTCATTACTACTTGGGCAAACAACACGTGCTCAAAGTGATAGAGGCTCCTGCCGATGTTCCGCAAGTGCGTTTGCTAAGGGGAAAACTGGAAGTTTCTGTCAGGCAGAAGAAGGCCGAGACGGTGCGTGAGCATCTCAGAGCCTGGTACAGGGTCAGGGCTCGTGACGTGTTCAATCGCCGCTTAACAGCTGTGCTTGAGCAAACGCTTTGGGTCGTGAACGAACCGCCCTTACGCATTCAAACGATGCAGACTCAGTGGGGCAGTTGCTCACCCAATGGTCGGATCACCTTGAACCCCCATCTGGTTAAAACACCGCGCGAATGCATTGACTACGTAATTCTTCACGAGCTCTGCCACATCGCAGAACACAATCACAGCGAACGATTTTACCGGCTGATGAAGCAGGTTATGCCCCATTGGGAAAAGGTCAAAGCTCGGCTGGACGGGATGGCTGCGCTTGTACTCAGCGATTTAGCAAGAGTTGACGAAAAGTAGGCGAACGCACACAAGAGTGGAGGCGGCTATCGCGCCCTTCACTCCGTCGTCCAATCAAACTCATCATAATCATCGTCGTCCTCTTCATCCTCCCCAACCTCCTCCTCAAAGACGTCCTCTTCCTCAAGCACATCTTCTTCCGGCTGGTTCAGCAGAAATTCCTTACGCGTCTCGGTGATCGCGCGGCGCATTTCGTCGCCCTTCGCAGGGCAGTTGAGGAGTTGGGCGATGCGGTCGATTTTTGGTGCCACGGTGGTCTCCAGCGCATCGGCAATGCCTCGATAATGCGCGTTTTTGCGCGGCACTGCCAAATGGCTGGAGGATTGGTTGGTCAGTTTTTGCGGATTTTTTTCAGTCGCAGGTCGAGATCGACGTTCGGGTAGCGTTTGTGCAGGTTGTTGAACAGGGTGTCGGCGGCTTGCGCTTGGCCGGATTCGCGCAGGCGCAGGACTTCTCGCAGTTGCTCGTCGAGACCGTTGACCGGTGCGGCGGCGCGTTTGGCGACTTTGGCTTCGTCCGCGATGTCGGCGCTGATCGATTCGCTTTGCATTGGCGCAGCCATTTCGGCCATCGGTGCGCGCGCGGCGATTGAGCGGGCTTCTTTACGCGCGACTGGTGCGGCAGGTTTGGCGGCCGGGGCGAAATCGTATTCAGGCACAGGTTCCGGCGCGCGCTGTACCAGCGACAGCATCAGCGCCACGCCGACCAGGCTGGCAAACGCCACTTGATAACGCGGTTTGCGGCACGCCTGGAGCCAGCGCTGCCATAAATCGGGCTTCGGTGCCGGGACTTGGCGCAGGGCCGCATTGAGAATGAACGCATCAAGCTGCGCCGACGGTTCGGCGTCGTGCTGTTGGCGAACGTGTTTGAGCAGTTGCTCTTCGGGTGTCTGGCGGGCGTCAGTCATGTCAGTACCTCCTCGGCCAGCAGCCGACGCAGTTTTTGCTGGGCGTAGCGCATGCGGCTTTTCACGGTTTCCAGCGGTGTTTCGGTGAGGCTGGCGATTTGCGCCAGGTCGAGGTCGCCATGGGCGCGCAGCAGGAATACTTCACGCTGGTCGGAGGGCAGGGTTTGCAGGGCGCTCTCCAAACGTTGGCTGTCACGACTGAGCGACAAGAGTTGCTCGGGGTCGCTGGCGTCGTCGCTGATGGCGTGGGTCTGTTCGTCGTAGCTGTCGTGCAGCGGTTGCCGGGCGCCGTGTTTGCGCCAGTGATCGATCAGGCGATTGCGCGCGATCTGGAACAGCCACGTACGAAATGTCGCGCGGCCTTGTGGCTGACTGGTGCTGCGGATCAGGCTTAGCCAGGTTTCCTGAAACACTTCGTCCGCCAGCTCCGGTTTACCGCTAAGGCCCAGCAAGAACCGATACAAGCCCTCACGATGGCGGGCGTACAAGATCTCGAACGCCGCGCCGTCGCCCTCGCGATAACGCGCCAGCAGCGCTTCGTCGCTGCTGGCTTCGGGGCTGTCTGCGGTGGCAAACAGCTGCGTGATGAAGCCTTTCAGTCGGCTCACTATTCAATCCGTTGTTGGCTGTCGGTCGGATTCGACGCGGTAGTTGTGCGCAGACTCTGCGCCAGCTCCACCAGTTGCAGGAACTCGCTACGCAGGCCGAAGCGGTCGTCGCCACGGGCGCCACGCGCTAGCGCTTCGGTGTCTTTCAGGCTGAATTCGCCAGTATAGCGACCGTCCTTGAGCTGCTGGGAGAACGCCGCGACCGCAGCGGCGAAGCGCAGATCCTCACTGGCCGGCGTGACCTGATTGGCAATCGGTCGCTCGATCAGCAGACTTTTCCCACCTTCCGGCTGTTGATAACGCACACGCAGCATGGCCAGTTCTCCGTTATTCCCGGACATTTCGGCGCCGGTTTTTCCGTAGCGCAGCGGTTCCAGCCAACCCCTCTCACCCACCGGAACAATTTCATACAACGCAGTCACGGTATGTCCTGCGCCTATTTCACCGGCATCGACTTTGTCATTGCTGAAATCCTCACGTTTCAAGGCGCGGTTTTCGTAACCGAGCAGGCGATATTCGCTGACCTGCGCCGGGTTGAATTCCACCTGTAACTTGACGTTTTTCGCCACCACGGCGAGGGTCGAGCCGAGCTGATCCACCAGCACTTTGCGCGCCTCGCGCAGATTGTCGATGTAGGCATAATTGCCATCGCCAGCGTCGGCCAGCTGTTCCATCAAGTGTTCATTGTAGTTATCCACACCGAAACCCAGAGTCGTCAGGGAAATCCCGGTCTTGCGTTTATCCACAGCCATTTGTTTGAGGCTGTCGAAGTCGCTGACTCCGACGTTGAAGTCACCGTCGGTGGCCAGCAGGATGCGGTTGATGCCCTTGGGGATAAATGCCTGTTGCGCCATCTGATAGGCCAGTTCGATGCCTGATGCGCCAGCGGTCGAACCGCCCGCAGTCAATTGCTCGATGGCGCTGCGAATTTTGGCTTTTTCGCGTCCGGAAGTTGGCTCCAGCACCACTCTGGATTCGCCGGCATACACCACCAGCGACACGCGATCCTGCTCGCGCAGCTGATCGACCAATAATTTCAGCGTGCTTTTGACCATCGGCAAGCCTTCGCGGCGATCCATCGAACCGGAGACGTCCACCAGAAACACCAGATTGGCCGGGGCCAGTTCCGCCACGGCGCGGTCGGAGGCTTTGATGCCGATGCGCAGCAAACGTGTGCGCGGATTCCATGGCGCGGCGGCCAGTTCGGTGGTCACGCCGAACGGCGAGCCATCGCTGGGCAGCGCGTAGTTGTAGGGGAAATAGTTGACCATTTCTTCCAGCCGCACCGCGCCTTCCGGTGGCAGGCGCCCCTGATTGAGCAGGCGGCGGACGTTGGCATAAGCGCCGGTGTCGACGTCAGCGCTGAAGGTCGAAACCGGGGTTTCGGCAACGCTGTGGATCGGGTTATCCGCCAGCGCCTGATACTGCTCGCGCTGTTCGTCACGATAGCCCTGTGGATAACTTTCACCAGCCGGCATCGGCGCAAAACTGGCCATGGGCGCCGCACGCACGCTGCGTTTGGCCAGCGCGCCGTCAGCCTGCAACGCTTCGTGTTGCACTGCAGATTCAGGCTGAGCCGCAGGCGTCACAACGGCGGAGTCAGGATTGGAAGAAACGCCGCACCCGGCGATCGCCAGCAGCACACCGAGGGCGACAGGTCGCAACGAAGACAAAGGCAGGGAAAGGGACATGGGGGCTGACCTCAGGAGGAAATTGATCCATTCATCCTGTGAGACGGGCAGCCCTTTCCGTTCGGGTTAAACGCCCTGAAAAAATTTTCAGCGGTGATAACGCCGCACCGCACTGCTGTTGCGCAGCACATGACCTTTGATCTTTTCCATCAGCTCGGCGCGGCTCAGACCGGCAGGCAGGGCGTCCGGCGCCAGATCCAATGCGTAGATCTGGATGATGTAATGGTGCGCACTGTCGCCGACCGGCGGGCACGGCCCCATATAGTGCGTGTTGCCTTTACTGTTGGTGCCGCCAACGCCTTCCAGAGCCGACTTGGCGCCGACGCCAGCGGCAATCTGCCGGGTGGTCGATTTGATGCCGTAATGAATCCAGTGATCAACGCCCAGGCCCTTCTGACCGTCCGGATCGTGCATCACGATGGCGTAGCTTTGGGTGCCTGCAGGCCCGGCGTTCCAGCTCAGGGCCGGCGACTGGTTCTTGCCGCCGCAGCCGCTGGCATCGCTGGCCGCCGCCGAGGTGAACAGACGGTTATCCGAAACACCCGGAATGCTCAGGGTGAAGCGCTCCTGGGCCTGCGCCGGAAACTGCACGCAAAGGGCGACAGTAACGGCCGCCAGCCAAGGGTTGAGAGAGGTCAATCGGGTCATTCCGGGAGCACCTTGTGCGGTTGGGCCGTCGTCGGCTTGCAAACTATAGCCGTACCGTTCGTACCTTGGCAGTGGCAAATGGCTGAACCTCGCGATCCAGACCCAACTCGTATGAGAGACAGCCCATGGAGCGCGATCATGTCCCTGCACCTTGTTGCCCGTTTGACCGATGTGCCTGAAGAGCGCGGTCTGCAAGTGCAGATCGGTGACTGCAAAATCGTTCTGCTGCGCACATCCGGGCAATTGCGCGCATTTCAGGGCGAATGCCCGCATGCCGGGGCACCATTGGCCGAAGGGGCGCTGTGCAATGGGCGACTGATCTGCCCGTGGCACAAGGCAGCGTTTCGCGTTGAAGACGGCGCATTGTGCGAACCGCCGGCACTCGACAGCCTCAAACGCTACCCGCTGGAGCTGCGGGGCGATGCGGTGTGGGTCGATGACCAGCCGCTGCCGGACCCGCACACGCCGCCGGAGGACGATCAGCGCACCTTTGTGATCGTCGGCGCGGGCGCAGCAGGCACTGCGTGTGCGGCAGCGTTGCGCGAAAAAGGTTTCGGCGGACGAATCGTAATGATCGACCGTGATGCCGACGCCGGTTACGACCGCACGGTGTTGAGCAAATTTGTCCTCGCCGGGGAGATGCCGCCCGAGGAAATCCCTCCGTTGCGCGATGCAGATTTCTATCGTGAACAGCGCATCAACCGGCTTCAGGGCGAAGTCACCGCGCTCGATGCCGAAGCAAAAACCCTGCACCTGAGGGATGGCCGGGCACTCCATTACGACGCTGCCGTCCTCGCGACAGGCGCAATACCCAATCAGCTCCAGCTGCCGGGTGCAGAGCTGCCGCAGGTATTTGTCCTGCGCTCCAAAGTCCAGGCTGAAAGCATCATCAACAGCGCTAAGCCCGAGCAGCGCGCAGTGATTATCGGCGACAGTTTTATCGCCCTGGAATGTGCTTCGGCGCTGCGCCAATACGGGCTCGAAGTGACGGTGCTGGCGCGCCACGCGATTCCCTTCGCCGCGCAATTAGGCGAAGCGGTCGGCCAAGCGATCCGCGCGCTGCACGAAGCCAACGGCGTGAAATTCATCACCGAGCACGCAGCCACCGAGATTGTCGGCGACGGCAAGGTCGAAGCGGTGCTGCTGGACAATGGCCTGCGCTTGTCGGCGGATCTGGTGGTGGCGGGAATCGGCGTCAAACCGGCGACCGCGGCGTTCGCCTCACTGACGCGCGAGGGCGATCAATCGCTGCGCGTCGATGACGGCATGCGTGTCGCCGATGGTCTGTGGGCCATCGGCGACATCGCCACCTTCCCGCTCAGCGGCCAGCCGCAACGCATAGAACACTGGCGTCTGGCGCAACAGCACGGGCGGATTGCCGCGGCGAACATGCTCGGCGGCGAGGAACATTACCTCGACGTGCCGTATTTCTGGACCTGGCATTTCGGCAAGAACTACGACTATCTCGGGCATGCCGAACATTGGGACGCCGTCGAATTCATCGGCGAACCGCAACAGCCGCCCTTCATCGGACTGTTCGGCGAGAACGGCATCGTCGTGGCCGCCGTGGCCTGTGAAGAACAACGGGCGATGGCGTTACTCGCCGAGCGCATGAAGCAGCCGTTGTCGATGGAGGACGCGTGGCGGCTGATTCGCGAGATCAGGTGATACGGTTCACCGGCTCGCGGTTGTCATCGTCCTCGGCGTGCAAAAAGATCACCCGTGGATGCTCCTGCGGAGCCAGCGGTGCCGGCAGTTCCTGCTGATGCACCGGCCAGAAATGCGGCACCACATGGCTGACGTCGCCTTCCTGGTCGTTGTGAATGGTCATCACGCCTTGACCGCGAAGCTGCTGCAAGCGGTCGCCACAGAGCTTGAAGCTTTTGCTCAGTCCCGCATCGTCAACCACCGGTGAAGGTAAACGGCGCTGAGCGAAGCTACGGCTTTTGCGCTGTTGATAACGCGCCCAACCGATCAGGATCAGCGCGTTGACCAGCGCCACCCACAGGTAAATCTGCAGAGTGCCCAGCGCATCAAATGCCGGGTTGTCCAGCCGTGGGCCGCCCTCACGGGTTTCAATCAATGGCCACAAACCGCTTACCAACAGATAGAGCAGGCCGATCCACGCGAGCACGGTGAAGACCGCATCGATCACAACCAGAAACGGCCGTTGGCGGGTCCGGATGATTTTCATTAAAGAACCTCCTCTTCATCGTTCAGCGGTTTGATGCCACGGTCGGGACTGACCCAACGGGCACGTTTCTGATGTTGGCCAAACAGCACTTTGGGGAAGCTGACCAAGGTGGTGAGCAAACTGACCAGCCAGAACGCAATCGGGTACCAGACCACCCAGAACATGGTCTTGCCCAGGCCCGGTTCGTAGCGGCGGTCGATGATGATGCTGACCGCGAATTGCACCAGGCAGACGAAGGCCAGCAGCAACCCGGTAAATGCCGGCGGCATCAGGTGATCGACGGCGATGGCTTCAGGCATGACCACGAATTTGCCGACGCCCCAGAAGATCACCGACAGCAGGAAGGTGAAGGCCCAACCCGTCGACAGGCAGTATTCGAACAGCAGCGGCCACAGGTAACGATGGCGGTACTGCCAGATCCCGCGAATGTTCTTGAACAGCACCTCGGCGCCGCCCTGAGCCCAGCGCAAGCGCTGCTTCCACAAGCCGCCGAGAGTTTCCGGCATCAGGATCCAGCACAGCGCGCGCGGCTCGTAGAAGATGCTCCAGTGATCGAGTTGCAGCTTCCAGCTGATGTCGATGTCTTCGGTGATCATGTCCGGGCTCCAATAGCCGACCCGGTGCAGGGCCGAGCGACGGAACGCGACGATCACCCCGGACACGGTGAAGATTCGCCCGAACACGCGCTGCGTGCGTTTGATCAGACCGATGATCGAAGAGAACTCGCCGACCTGCACCCGTCCGACCAACGTCGAACGCGTGCGAATCCGCGGATTGCCTGTTACCGCACCAAGTCGCGCGTTGTCGAGCATCGGCGCCACCAGATAAGCCGCAGTGTTTGGCGCCAGTAGCGCATCACCGTCGATGCACACCAGATACTCGCTGCGCGCGGCAATCGCACCCATCCGCAGCGCAACAGCCTTGCCCTGGTTTTCCGCCAGATGCAAAACGCGCAAACGCGGGTCTTCCTTGGCCAGTGCATCGAGCACTTCGGCGGTGTTGTCCTTGGAGCCGTCGTTGATCGCGATGACTTCGATGTTCGGGTAATGCTGGGCCAGCGCCGCGTGGATGGTGTCGGCGGCGTTGTCGCCTTCGTTGTAGCAAGGAATCAGGATCGAGATCAGCGGTTCGCCAGCCAGTGGCGGCGGCAAGGTGTCGTCCTTCCACGGCCAGTGGCGTTCCCAGTGCAGCCAGAAATACAGGCCGCCGGCAATCCACAGTCCGGACATGAACAGCGGGTAGAAGAACACGAAGTCCATCAGGAACTGCCCGGTGACCAGGAAGATCAGTCCCAGTGGCACGCCGAGGACGAGCGCCAGAACAAGCAGGGCTAACAGTCTATCCAGCATGTTATGGATTCCATTTATTGGAGAGTGCAGGCCGCACGGCTTTGAGGTCCGGCAGGTTCTCGAGGAAGTTATCCGGGTAGTAACCGAAACTGGTCGCGCCCTGACGCTTGAGCGTGCTCATCCAGTCGGCCAATAGCTGGCCGTCGATGTCGGCCTGATCCTTTTTCGTCCAGTCGCGCGCCTGCAGTTCAAATACCGTGCGATTCAACGCACCGGGGCGCGCCTTGACCGTGGCCACCAGCGCTTCGAGCCACGGATTGGACTGCGCATGGGTCTGTTTCTCCATGAGCGGCATGGCCATCGGCGCCGTCCAGTCGTAGGTCGCGAGGAAGTCGTCGAGGTTCTGCGCGAACCACGCTTCGCTCTCGGGATTGAGCATTGGTTCGGCAAAAATATTGCGTGCGGTGAGCACTTGCGGGCCACGGATCGCCCGCACCTTGGCGGTAAGTTCCTTGGTGAAGTCGATCAGGTAGCGGCTCTTGAACCGCGTCCAGCGCTGCAGCGTCGCCGGGTCGCCGCGCAAGGCGCTGATCGAACCGGGCAAGCCGTTGGCGGCGTAGACCTTGAGCGCTTGCGGGCTGGCGTCTTCGAAGTCCGACAGCACCGCGTCGTCGTGATAAAGCACGCCATCGACCGATGTCAGGCGCGCGAGGTCTTCGTAGATTTCGCCGATGATCCGCCGGACTTCGGGATCGAATGGCGACAGGCGTTTGTACTGCTGCGGATCGACCGAAGTGCTGCCGGTCTGCGGATCCCAACGGGTGACCCGTGGCAGCTTCGAATCCAGCGCAAAACTCAGCACTGGCATCCACGCATAGACCTTCACATGCGCACGAGTGCGCAGTTGCCAGGCGACACGGTCGAAGATGTCGGCGCGCACCGGCAGGTGACGGTTAGGGAAGTACAACGAGTGCACCAGGCCATCGCCCTGCGGATCACCGAAGGCTTGCAGGAACACCGTGTTGGCGCCCATGTCAGCCATGCGCTGCACCAGTTTGCCGAGGTTGATGTCCTGCTGTCCCGGGTCCGGGTCGTAGACGTTGTCCAGATCGACATGCACCACGCGCATTGGCGCTTCAGACTGCACGCCGACGATGCTGTTGGCGAAATGCTCGCCATCCGGATCCGACGCCACGAGAAAGCGCGGGCTGCTCATGAGGTTGTCGAGGGCGTCGAGACCGTCGTCGAGGGTCAGGGCCATTTCGTAGCCCTGCTCGCCGACCACCGTCAGCGAAGTGCCGTCCGCCGCGCCGTACGGCCAGACCCACACGCGCGGTTTGCTGCCGGTGACCTTGCGGATTTTCTCCGAGATCGCTGCAACATCGGTACTGATCCTCGCCTTGAATTCGGCCTCGGTCTCATAACGCTTGGTGGCCGCGTTGTACTGCCGGGTGGCAGCGGCGGGTTGCAGGTTGCCCTGCGGGTTGGCCAGCACGCCTTTGTGGTTGGCGTCGGTGTGGGCGGCGATTTCCACCAGCCCCGATTTTGAAATTTCGCGGACCTGCTCCCAGGTCAGGAAGTCCGACCGCTGACGCGGGGTGCCGGCGAAATCCACCGGTTGATTCAGCGGGGTGTCGATCCAGCTGCCGACCGGCGCCAGCAGCGCGGGCCAGTTGTAGGCGCGCAGCACCGGCAACACGCGGGTGTAGAAGCTTGAATAACCGTCGTCGAAGCTCAGCAAAATCGCCCGTGGCGGCAACTCAGGCCCGCCCTTGCGCGCGGCCATGATCTGATCGACCGTCACTGGTTGGTAGTTGTTCTCACGCAGCCAGGCGAGCTGCTCGATCATGCGCTCGGTGCGCACTGCCACCACGGCCTGATCGGGATCGCGATCTTCGACGTCATGGTAGGCAATGCCCAGCACATGGTTTTTCGGCCACGGTTTTTCGTTGGCCGCGACCGGACGTTCGGATGGCGGCGCGAAAGCCGGGGCTTGCTGGGCGCAGGCGCTGACCACCAGCGCTCCCAGCAAAAGGATGAAACGCGAGATAAAAGGCATCTTCAAACTCTTCTAGAAGCGGAAAGTGAGGTCGACGAGCAGACGCAGATCGGTTTCCCGATCACCGTCGTAGGGCCGGTTGATAGCGCTCAACATGCCGCCCACCTCGAACACGTCGTTCCAGGCGTAACGCTGGCCGTAGCCGACCAGTGCCATGCCGCCGGTGCCGTGATCGCGCTGACTGTACGAACCTGCGCCGAGCTGGAATTGCTGGCTCCAGGCAGTTTCGTAGCGGTGGTAGAGCACGTGGTTGACGTTGAGCAACGGCATCACGCTGAAGTCCGACTTCGGGTTGAAGTACGGCACGTCGTCTGACTTGGAGTTGTGGCTGGTGGCGACTTCCAGACCGGCGTCGACCTGCACGTTGGGCGCGCTGTAAATACCTTCCCGGCCAGTCAGCAAAGCTTCGACGCGATTGTTGCCGTCGCTGAAGTGCGACGGGCTGACCGACAGTCGCCACTCACGGCTTTCGTTGGCGCGCCAGCGGATGAAACCGCTGCCGCCGTTGGCGGTGATGTCGCTGTTGAGCGCGCGCAGAGGCGTTTGCGCCGACAGGTATTCGAGACTGCCGCCGTATTGCCAGTGGTCGTTGATGTCGCGGGCGATCGCCAGACGCGCACCCTGCTTGTCGCCGAAACCGTAGGAGTGGTTGGATACTTCGGCTTCGAGGGTCATGTCGCGGGTGCGCCGCTCCAGACCAACACGCTGGAAGCGGTGATGGCCGGTGCCTTCGGCAAAGTCACCGGTGGCGTAGCCAGCACCGGCGAAGACGCGCCAGTCTTCATTGATTGGCGGGCTGTACAAGGTGCTTTCGATCCCGAAATCCTTGCTGCCGGTGACCGCGCCGGTATCGCCGCTGTCCCCGCCGTAAGCCTTGCCACCGTACGCCTCGACGCGCAGCTCTGACATGTCATGCACTTCGCGCTCGCGAGCCAGCCGCTGCACTTGGCGGTTGTCCGGGAAACGCGCAACCACGTCGTCAGTCAGCGCATCCATCTGCCGCCATTCCTGCAACTGCATGGCGGTGCGCGCCTGCGCGACTTCGAGTCCCGTGTCGCGCGGCGCCATGCTCTCGGTTTCCTTGAGCTGGTTTTCCGCGCGGCGCGGCCACTCGCGGGCCAGATACAAATCTGCCTGGGCCAGACGCAAACCGATGTTGCCGGGCGCCTGATCGACCAGCGTCTGCAAGCGTTCTTCGCCGTGGGGCAAGTCGGAACCGTAGGTGCCGGCTTGCGCCGCGAGCTGCTGGGCGTCCATCCATTCGTCGTTGGGGTTGCCGACCGGCAAGCCCTTGAGTTCGATGCGTGGACGCTGGGCCTTGGCCAGTTCCTCGGCAACCTTGCGCGCTTCATCGGCGCGGTCGCTTTCCAGCAGCGCGTAGTACAACGCGGTGCTGTCTTCGAGGCGATCGCCGACGTCGGCGTCGGGGGCCGAGAGCACTTGGCGATAGAGGTCGGTGGCGATTTCCGGTTCGCGCTGATCGAGATACGCAGCGGCCACCCAGCGCATGGCGTAGGTCGGAACCTGCACGCTCTCGCCTTGCAGCTTCTGGTATTCGCGGATGACATCGGCAGTGCGCGCGCGGGCCTTGAGCGCGCCCATGCGGTCGATGCGCCAGCGCGTCACGTCTTCGCGAGCAGTAGCGTCCGGCGTCCAGGTCGCGAGCAATTTGTCGTAGTCGGCCAATGCACGGTCGGCGATCACGTAGCGTTCTTTTTCACTGCGCGTGGCGAGTTCGGCGAGGCGTACGCGTTCGGCAGCCAGATCACCTTCGAGACGACGCAGGGTTACCGGATCAAGCAGCCCTGGCCGTTTGTTGGCCAGACGTAGCGCCGGCTCCGGCAAACGCGCCTTTTGCAGCGCGACCACGTATTCACGGGCGACCTCGGGCTTGCTGCCGGCGCGGATAAACGCCTGATCGTATTCAAACAGCGCGTCGTATTGCTTGCCGGCGCGGCTCAAGGCGTAGCCGAGCGCGAGGCGCCGGGACGGATCATCGGGTTTGGCGGCGACCAGCGCTTTGGCGCGCGTTACGGCTTCGTCAGGTTTGCCGGAATCGGCTTGAGTCAGCGCCAGACCGAGTTGCAGATCGGCATTATCCGGCTCCAGCGCCAAGGCCTTGTTGTAGAGCTGCGTCGCCTGATCCCAGCGCTTGATGTTGCGATAGGCGCGTGCGGTGGCAGTCAGTGCCTGCACCGGCAACACCCGATCGCGGCCCTCGGTCTCGTAGACCTTGACCACTTCGGCATCGAGCCCGGCCCAACTGGCGATTTGTAGGTGATCGCTGATCTGCCCGGTGCTCGACTGGCCCGGCGGCACCTGACGCAGCACGCTCAGCGCAGGCGTGTAATGTCCGGCCCGCGCATCGAGCACCATTTGATCGTAAGGCGTGTCGGCGAACGCAAAGGCCGGCCAGAGCAACTGGCTGCACAGCGCGATTCGAAACAACGGGCGTAAACCACGATGTAATACAGGACCATCATTACGCGGCATTCGTCAGCATCCTTACATGGCCAGCCGGGTCGCGATGCGCCCCTTGCCCAAATTCGTAACGGAGGCCGTAGCAGTCGCCCACGGCCAAGCTTATCCAGCCAGTTTTGCACGCAAGAGCAGGTCAACATTCACAACGCAATAATTGTTCAGATTCATGACGGATTGGCTGTCAGCGCTGGCCAGAACCCAAACGCCAGACAGCAAAAAGCCCGGCATCTGCTACGCGCAGAGGCCGGGCTTTTCGAGGTAACCCGTGGGGTTACTGTTGCTGACTAACGCCAGCAAACTTGCTCATCAGGAAGCTGACAAACTGCTCGACGGTCATTTTCTGGCCGTTGAATTCCACCTGATTGGCGGCGTAATGCAGCTTGGTCGACACGTTAGTGCCGTCCAGGGTCGCCAACTGCGTACCGACTGCCATGCCGGCGAACATGTCGGCGGTGGCGGTGGCCTGCTCGACAATGGTTTTAGGGTCGGTCTGACCGTCAACTTGCGCCTGCACGCTGAGCAGATCGACCATCATTGGCTTGGACACCTGCACATTGATGTCGAGCAGCGCGATCAGCTGTCTGGTCAGTTGATCCGGCGGCAGATCCATCGACTGCGGCTTGGTCAGGTCGATGACCATAGTCGCGCGACTTTCGCCGTTGGCGGTTTTCAGCGAGAGGTTTTCCAATGCCAGTTGCGGGCCGGCGGCCAGCAACTTTTGCAGGTCTGCCTTGACCTGGGTTTCTTCGGCCGGAGTCAGTTTCAGCTCTGGAGCCGGCAGACCGGCGGCGGTCGCCTCGGCAGCCGCTTTCTCGTACGGCTGCAGTTTGGTCTGATAAACCTGCATCAGCGACATGGCCGACGGAATGTCGAGGTTCTTCAGGCTCATGGCCAGATTGGCCTCACCGATTTTCTTGTCGTTGAGCGTTACCTCACCGATTTTGTAGTCAGCACGGCCGGAAGCGCTGGTGCCTTTTTCTTCGGTGAGGTTCTTCATCTCGAAGTTCTTCACGCCCAACACCGATTGCTTGGCGCCGAAGGTGGTCTTGCTGCTGGTCAGCTCCAGGGTGTTGGAGCCGGTGTAGTAGCCGTAGCTGCTTTTGGCGAGGTTGCTGGCCAGGGTCAGACCGTTGAGTTC
This sequence comes from Pseudomonas sp. P4795, assembly GCF_048822895.1. Lineage (NCBI taxonomy): Bacteria > Pseudomonadati > Pseudomonadota > Gammaproteobacteria > Pseudomonadales > Pseudomonadaceae > Pseudomonas > Pseudomonas sp. P4795. The sequence continues at coordinate 612,351 of NZ_JBMFBT010000005.1, forward strand.
GATCTGCACCGGCGTCTGGTCTTCAGCAACCGAGGTCAGCTTGAAGCTGTCCATGTAGCCTTCAGCTTTGACTTTCTGCGCCTGGGCACTGGCGGAGATGTCCATGTTCAGGCCGGAGAATTTCAGGCTCGACTTGTCATCCAACGCGGTTTCCAGCGGCAGCAGTTCCAGGTTGCCGGTAGTCGACTGGTCGTAACCGATGTTGACCACACCCTTGAGCGGCGCAGCGCCGTTGGCGGCGGCGAACCATTTTTCAGTGGTCGGGGTCTTTTCCAGCTCGTAGTGACTGGTGGCCATGACCGGCAGCCATTTCAGCGACACCAGACGCGAGAACGGCAGCGGGCCGTGTTCGATATGGTCGACGAACAGCAACTCGACCGGCGCCTCGCCGAACATTTCGCCCTCGCCCTTGAGGCGGTAGTGCGCGGTGCTGCTGAAGGTGCCGCGTTCCAGCGATACCAGCTCCATCGCCACCGTGCCGTTGGAGCCGGCCATGGCGCTTTGCAGCTCTTTATTGGCATCGACGACGGCATTGTTCAGTACGCCTTCGATTTTGGTCCCGGTGTACCAGGCCCCGCCTGCGCTGATCGCGCCAATGGCAACAACAATTCCGAGAAGCACGCCTGCTGATTTATTCATGAATGACCTGATCGATTCCGTGGCTGAAAGTGTGGTCGTCTTCCCTGAACCCGTATCCGGGTCGCGGCTCGACTCCGCTGAATTTAGCGGTGGAGATTAGCACTGGGCACGCCGGGTGACCGAATGTTTAAAGGTTAAAGAGTGTCTATGGACCACAGAAAAGCAAAAAGATCGCAGCCTGCTGCAGCTCCTACAGAGGAACGCATTCCAGTGTAGGAGCTGCCGCAGGCTGCGATCTTTTAAAAGGTCAGGAATACTGGACTTCGATCTCATCCAGTTGATGATCAAAGCTTTTGAGCCGCGCAGTCCAGGTGTACACCAGAACTTCAAAATCCCGATCAATCACCACCCCGTTCGGCCCGTCGCTGCGCGGGTCGCAGAAGTCCAGTTGATAGCGCTCGCGGGCCATGGCCGTGGCGACGTCGGAAAGCTCACGCGCATTGTTCAGCCAGTGCCAGCCTTCCTCGTCAATCTGCTTGTCGAGTTCCAGACACTGCTTTTTCAGCGCTTCGAGGCTTTTTTCCAGCGGCGTGCCGGTGAGTTCGCCCATGACTTCGGCAAACGTACGTCCGGGCTGCCAGTAACTACCCCAGAAATATCGGTCGAATACGGTTTCGACCCGGCGCAGCGCGACTTTGGTATCCCAGATCAGCACCAGAGTCTTGCCCTGTTCGAGTTGGCGTTTCTTGGTGCGCTGCACCTGAACCGAGGCCCAGGCGACCACGACGATGGACATGACACCGATCAGCGCCACCGCGCTGTCGAGGAAGATCATGGCCTTGTCGAGCTGATGGGCGAGCATGATGCCGTAGAAATAGGCGGCCGAAAGCAGCACCAGCGCGACGATGGCGCACCAGAAGCCGAGAGCGTAAGGGTTTTTCATTATTGTTTCCCCTGGACCCACGCAAGCAATGGGCGTTGGAACGGCGCTTTGCACGGGGCGCCCCTCCAACACTTCAAAGCATAGACGCGGCGTCAGGGTTTGCTGGCGCTTGAGGCTTGCGTTCGTCCGCTTTCCCATCCGCCGCCGAGGGCGAGGAACAAATCGATCTGGCTCATCGCAACCTGAGTGTTGGCCGCGGCCAGTTGCGCGGTGACGTCGGTATAAGTGCGGGTCGCTTGCAGGTCGGCGAGGAACGACGCGCGACCGGCCTGGAAGAAGCGGTGCGTCTGATCAGCGGCCAGTTGCGCCGACTGCTCGGCATCGGCCAACGCATCGCGGCGCTGGAGCAAGGCGCTGTACTGGGCCAGACCGGTCTGGGTCTCGCGGATGGCGTTGAGCACCACGCCGTCGAAATGCGCCAGCGCACCTTGGGTCGATGCCTCCGCTTCACGAATCCGCGCGCGGGAGCCGTTGGACGGCACAGTCCAGGTCAGCAACGGGCCGAAGCCCCAACGGTTGGCGGACGGCTTGCCAAGATTTTCCAGCAAACCAACGGTGCCGACCGTCGCGCCAATGCTGATGTCCGGGTACAACTCGCCGGTAGCGACGCCGATCCCGGCGGTCGCAGCCGCCAACCGACGTTCGGCCTGACGCACGTCCGGGCGACGTTTGAGCAGCGTGGCGCCGTCGCCGACCGGCAGCAATTGCGCGATCTTCGGCAACTCGGCGCAATCGCGGGTGCCGGCCGGCAGTTGATCGACCGGTTTGGCCAGCAGCATCGACAAGCGGAACAGTCCGGCCTGCCGCGCCGCTTCGTAACGCGGCAGTTCAGCGCGCAGGGATTTGAATTGGGTTTGCGAGCGGGTGACCTGGGTTTCATCACCGCGCCCGGCATCGCGCAAGCGCTGAGTCAGGCTCGTACTCTGCGCTTGCAGATCAAGCGAGTGCTCGGCAATTTCGCGTTCTCCATTGGCAGCGCAGACTTGGGTGTAAGCACGCACCACGTCGGCGACCACCGTAATGCGCGCCGTATCAGCCGCCGCCTGGGTCGCATCGGCATTGGCCTTGGCGCCCTCGATCCCGCGCTGCAGTACGCCGAACAAATCGAATTGATAAGAAGTAGTGATGCCGATATCACCAACGTTGCCCACCGGCACTTTCTCTGGCAACAGGAAGGCTTCGCCCGACTCCTGCAAGCGCTGGGCGCCCAGCTTCACGCCGCCGCTCCAGCCACCCGCCGCTTGCGCCTCATCCACCTGAGCGCGGGCTTTCGACAGGTTCGCCGCCGCCACGCGCAGATCGGTGTTGGACGCCATCGCCTGCTGCACCAGTTGATCCAGACGCGGATGCTGATAGAGCCGCCACCAGTCGCTTGGCACCGGCGCCGACAGCACATTCTTGTCACTCGCCAGATCGCCCTGAAAATCCGCGCGATGCACAGCGGCCTCGTCCGGCAAATGATAGTCCGGCCCTACCACCTGACAGGCCGAGAGCAACACGCCCAAACCGGCGATCATCAGGGCTTTGCTCATTGCGCGGGCTCCTGCGGCTGATCGTCGATGATCGACACGGTGGCGGTACGCCCGGCGATCATGCGGAAATCTGCCGGCACTTCGTCGAAGGCAATCCGCACCGGAATGCGCTGCGCCAGCCGCACCCAACTAAAGGCCGGATTGACGTTCGGCAACAGGTTGCTGCCGCTGCTGCGGTCGCGATCTTCGATACCGGCGACGATGCTTTCGACATGCCCGCGCAACCGCGCACGGTCGCCGATCACGCGGATGTCCACCGACTGGCCGACGTGGATACCGTCGAGTTTGGTTTCTTCGAAATAGCCATCGATATGAAAGGAGTTGCTGTCGACCACTGACAACACCGGACGCCCGGCGGTGACGAATTCCTGCGCGCGCGGCGCGCGGTCGTTGACGTAACCATCCACCGGACTGCGGATTACCGAGCGGTCAAGGTTGAGCTGCGCGCTGTCCACGCTCACCAGTGCTTCGGCCAGTGCCGATTGCGCACGCGCCACCCGCGATTGGCTTTCTTCCAGCTGTTCGGCCGGCACCAGATTGCCCAGGCCACGGTTACGCTTGGCTTCGCGCTGCGCCTGAGCGAGGGTTTCTTCGCGGTCGGCGACCGCGGCTTTGGCTTGGCGCAGGGCCAGTTTGAAGCGGTCCTGGTCGATGCTGAACAACACCTGGCCGCGCTTCACTAGCTGGTTGTCCTTCACTTCGACCTGCTGGATCAGACCGGAAACGTCCGGCGCGATCTGCACGATGTCGGCGCGAATGTGCCCGTCGCGAGTCCAGGGCGCGAACATGTAATACATCACCATGCGCCACACCATGACCACGGCGAACGTCACGATCAGCAGGGTCAGGACCACGCGACCAATAGTCAAAAACGGTTTTTTCATGTCATCAGGTATCGACTGAGTGAGTCCACGACGCCGAGCATGACGGCGTAGAGAGCCACGTTGAACAATGCCCGGTGCCAGACCAGACGGTAGAAGTGCAGGCGCGTGAGCACGGCATGCACCAGCAGAAACAGGACATACGTGATGCCCATCAGGATCAGCAGGGTCGGCAGGAAAATGCCGCTGACATCCAGATCACCGATCATAGGGGGGCTCCATCAATGCCGTGGGGCAGCGGTTCTTCGGCATCGCTGCTGCCGACAAATTCAACGCCGGGCAACAGCGCCAGACGCAAGCCGCTCAAGGCGTGCAGCAGGTGCAGGCGGGTTTCGTCATCGCCGTGGCCATTGAGCGCACGGCGCGTGCGATCCATGGTCATCAACAATGCGCTCGGCGCCGCCAAGCGTTCGCCAGCCTTGAGACAAGCCCTGAAGTACTCGCCGACCTCGGCCACCACTTGCTGCAACAGTGCGCGCGGTACGCCGGTCACTCGCGGGGTGTAGGCGAGCAAGTCGAGCAGGTTGAGTCCGACCCGCACTTCGCGCATGGCGATGCCGGTGTCCTGACCGGTAATCGCCAGCCGTGGCAGGTGCTGCATCAGACGATCGAGCATTTGCACGCCCAAATGCCGGTGCTCGGCGAGGTTGGCCGGCTCGGTCATGCTGACGATATCTTTCCAGCTGAAACGCGTCAGGCGCTTGGCCGCCAGCTCAGCACCGAACGGCCGCGCGATCAGCGTCCAGATAAACGCGAACAGCAGGCCAACCGGACCAGCCAGGTTGGAGTTGGCGAAGGCTAAGAAGTCCGCGTCGTATGCACCTTGAATACTGATGAACGACGAGGTGTTGACCAGCGTCAGCAGCATGCCGAGATAGAAGCGCGGCTGCACCGTCAGCGTACCAACGCAAATGAACGGCACGGCAAACGCCAGCACCAGCATCGGGAAGTCATGCAGGTTTGGCAGCACCAGAAACAGATACAGACTGGCGAACAGTACCGACATCCCGGTCCAGAAAAAGAACCGGTAAATCTGCGGCGCCGGGTCATCCATAGAAGCGAAGAAACTGCACGCCACCGCCGCCAGAATCACCGCGCTGCCGCCGTCGGTCCAGCCGAGCAGAATCCACAGTACCGAGGCGACGATGATCGCCAGAATGGTCGAGGCCACCGAGTACAGCATCAATCCACGGTCAAGAAACGGTGACAGTCGCCCGAGTCGCCAGTGGCGGTATACCGCGCGCCAGTTGTCCTGGCGGTCACACAGAATCGCGTCTTGCAAACTGCGGCAGTCTTGCCACAGATCGATAAATTCACCGAGGCGATACAGCGCGTTGGAAAACAGCAATTGTTTGCGATCTTCCAGTGCCGCAGCGCTCGGTTGCTCGGCTTCGAGCTGATCTTTGAGGGCTTGCCAACGCTCGAGGTCAGCGTCTTTGTGGGCAAGCCATTCATTGGTCGCGGCAAGCAACGGCGCGAATTTGTCGACCAGCTCCGGCGTGCGCCGCTCCAGTGCGTACAGCGCATCTTCGAGGGCGTCGATCACTGGCAGCAGATGGATCATCCGCCCGCGCAATTCCTTGGTATTGCGCACGGTTTGCGGACGCGCGCCTTCGTGCGGCAACTGGCCGATCATCAATTCGAGGCTGTTGAAACTGCCGACCATGGCCATGCGCAGCGCGGTGATTTCTTCCGGCTGCACGTTGCGGCTGAGGAAGCGCTGGCTGTAGGTCGACGCGTCGGCGAACCACTTGCTCACCGCATCGTTGAACACCGGCGCCAAGCGGCGTGGCCAGAACATCGCGCCGACCACTGCGGCAACGGCGATGCCGAGAAAAATCTCTTCGGTGCGCGCCTCGGCCACGTCCCACACCGCCAGCGGGTTATCCACAACCGGCAGGGCGATCAGCGGCAAGGTGTACCCGGCGAGCATCAGCGCATAGCTGTTGGCGGTGCGCAAATGCAGGGACAGGAACAACAGAATTCCGGTCCACAACGCGATCACCACCACCAGCACATACGGGCTCTGCACAAACATCGGAACGAAGAAAACTGCTGCGGCGGCGCCGAGAAAAGTCCCCACCGCGCGGTACAACGCCTTGGAACTGGTCGGCCCGACAAACGGGCTGGAGACGATGTACACCGTGGCCATCGCCCAATACGGACGCGGCATCTGCATCAGCATGGCGATGTACAACGCGATCATCGAGGCAGCGAAGGTACGCACGCCGTAGAACCAGTCGCGCGCCGGGGGCATGCCGGTAAAAAATCCTTTCACGGATTGCCCACCGAGGGCGGGTTGGCCGCCTCAAAGGCTTTGAGCACCCGGAGCGTAGCTTCCAGATCGCGCTGATCGATGCCTTCGAGGACTTCGTGGCGCAGACGCACCAATTCAATCTCCACCGCTTGCACCAGCTCACGGCCGGTGTCGGTCAGGCTCAGGCACTTGGCGCGGCGGTCCTGCGTGTCTTCGGTGCGGCAGACAAACCCCGCATGACACAACTGATCGAGCAGACGCACCAGCGAAGGACTCTCCATCCCCGCCGCCTGCGCCACTTGAACCTGACGCACGCCTTCGCCCAAACGCCCGATCATCAACAACGGCACGGCGCAGGCTTCGGAGATTCCGTAATTGACCAGCGTGGTCTGGCAGATTTTCCGCCAATGCCTAGCGGCCACCACCATGGCACTGCTGATGTTCATCTGGAGAGCGTCGAGGGAATTCGGCACGAGGGAAAACACACACTGTTAGCTTGCTAACTATCAATATGGCATTGGAGGGGATTTTCAGTCAAGTTTTGAAACAAATTGGATCCGCAAGCTCCATCTTTTCTCCACCAAAGAGCACGTTAGGCCGCTAGCTTTCTAGTCGCGAGTTTCTTTCATTCCAGGCCTCGATTCGTAGGAGACCATCACCAGAAACAACTGTCTGCACAGAATCTGCATAGTTGAGCCCTTGCAAAAAATATGAGAAAACAAGAAATTAGAAACATTTGGCCAAGGATGTCAGGAATGGAAAATTATCAGGATTCACCTTTATGGAAACAAGCATTCTCACCAAAAGGAGATGGACTGGATCCACAACGACAAGTATTAGTTACTGCGTTCTCAGAATTCAGATCTCGAGTTTCGTTGCTTGTTTAACAAATACATAAAGACATGCCATCCCTAACTGTTCATGACATTACTCATATCGATGCCCTTTGGTGGACTGCATCAGAAGTTGCAGGCTCTGATTACCCTCTCAATCCTGCAGAAGCTTTTGTACTTGGCGGCGCTTTTTTATTACATGACTCTGCACATTGCATTGCCGCATATCCTGGGGGCATAGAGGAAATTCGAAAGCTGCCCGAGTGGCAAGTAAATTGCTCGAAGTACAAAGTTTTGAATGAAAAACTAGAAAAGGGAACTGAAGTTTTTCAACTGATTTTATTTGAAGTACTGAGGAACATGCACCCAAGGCAAGCAAGGGTATTAGCAAAGGTATCTTGGAGTATCCCTGGAGACAATGCTCCGCTCTTTCTACTACCTAATGATGACCTACGCCGCGCATATGCAGACGTCATTGGGCAGATTGCGGAGAGCCACTGGTTTTCTCCCCACCAATTAGAATCATTTAACCACTCCAAAGTAACCACGCCGGCTTGCTTGCATCCTTCTCCCTGGACTATCGATATACTGAAGTTAGCGGTCCTTCTGAGGACTGCTGACGCTTCCCATGTAGACGCGCAACGGGCGCCGCGCTTCCTTCAAGCGTTAGTACAACCAGAAGGAGTTTCCCTAACCCACTGGAACTTTCAAGCCCGGATAAACCAAATTAAAATCGATCCCGACCCCGCGCGAAAAGAACTGATTATTTCTGGTTCGGAATTCCCAATTGATGAGCAAGAGGCGTGGTGGATGGCGTATGACACTGCGCGAATGATTGACAATGAATTGAAGTCAGCAAATAGGATACTTCTTGACCTACATCGGCCACAACTTGCAGCTAGATCAGTGGCTTTATCTTATAGCCCCGAAGCATTTTCTAGGAACGTTGCCACAAGTGGCTGGCATCCGGTAGATACTAGTATAAAAATCACAGATATAAAAACGATGGTCGATCGATTTGGTGGAGAAAAATTATATGGACGCGATCCGGTGTACGCACTTAGAGAGCTGATTCAAAACTCTGTTGACGCTATTCACGCGTGTCGAAGCTTGGGAGGCCTTGGCGAGGACGAGGGGGAAATCGATGTAAAGTGCGAACCATTCGGTGAAAACTATTGGCTTCAAGTCACTGATACCGGGATAGGAATGAGTCGATATGTCCTGACAGACATACTGCTCGATTTTGGTCGTTCTCTATGGCGTAGCGGGGATGTAAGGGGGGAATGGAAAAATCTCGCCTCTACCAGTTTTGAAGCGATAGGACAGTTCGGTATTGGATTTTTTTCTGTGTTTATGTTGGGACAGAGAGTCCGAATAGTAACTCGACGTTACGAACAAAAAGATACCGAAAGCTCTCATTGGCTTTTAGATTTCGCAGCAGGAACAGAGCGACGCCCGACACTTCGACTACCCGAGGAGGGAGAAAAACTGAGGCGCCACGGAACACAAGTATCTGTTTTAATAAATAAAAAAATATTTGATTTACTCACGAAGAGCGGAACGAGATACTTCTCCGATAAAGAGGGGCTTAGTCTTGAAGAAGTTTGTGGGAGAATAGCACCGGCGCTCGATATAAACCTGTACGTTAGTTCAATTAACACCTCCAGACAGAGGATAGTTAAGGCTAACGACTGGAAAACCATCGAGCAACATAAGCTATTGGAAAGGTTAAATCCTAGCAATAATCCTAGTAGTTTTAGCTCCCAAGCTCTAGTTCTCACCGACATCAAAAACATCGCAGGCGAGATCACCGGTCGCCTCGCAGTTGACCCTACTGGGTATTATCATGAAGAGAGGGGCGTGGGAGTAGTAAATGGTTTACGCGCAGGAGGCTTGAGAGGTGTCGCGGGGGTCGTTATGGCAAAGCCCCAAACTGACTTGGCACGTAAACATGCAGTCCCTAGCCTTCCTATTAGCTCTATTGAAAAATGGGCAAACGAACAACTTAGCCTACATATTGAACGCGGCGCAATATCCGCTGAAATTAGTTCATTACTTGCAAGTTTCGGAGCAGAAAAACATTTTTTGAGTCTAGGTTACCTTAGCGGAAATTTGACTTCATTTAAAGAATTGGAAATCTTTGCTCTAGAGGCAAATTCCCTCACAATCCATATCGGCATGATTACGCATGAAGATGAGGACGACGTTTTGTACAGAGACTTCGACAGCACTTTCATTCGTGCAGAGGACCTACTAGAAACATCTGACACTTCTGGTGCTCAATGGGTAAAGCACATAGACCCGCCTGAAACAGAAACCGCGAAATGGTCAATATTTTATATCATCAAGGAGCTGCTCGAAGACATATGGGGTTCTATCGAAGTCCAGGAAGATGTTACCGCAGACGTTGGAACTATTGACGGAAGAACCATCAAGCGTGAATGCATGATAATTAACAAAGTATATCAAACAAATAATGACGTATAGCCCTTGCAGGGACATCCCTTAATCCTTAGCAGATATAAGTCTTGGTTTCATTCAAAAAATCGAACTACCTCAATTTCGATGAACTCAAAAACTTCCTCCGCCACACTGTACTGAAACTGTTTGCGCCGGTTCTTGGAGACCTTGCCGTCATTATCCAGGCACATCATCACCAGTTTCGACAGGTCACTCCCCCGGACGTCAAAGCGCTCGTTCACCGCTTTGACCACATGGTCGTAGCGCTCCAGAAACCTGGTTTCTTCGAGTAGTTCTACTTCGAGCGCGCGACGGGCCATGCGCAGTGTGAATTCGGCGCATTCAGTTGCATCCCAGTAGCGGTACATCGACGGGTGCCCGACAAATTCGAACGCCATCTGGTCCGCATCCAGCCAGGTGACGTTCCAGAAATCGCGTGCAGGTGTTGAAAAACCTTTCAACGCTTGCAGATAGCTTGGTTCCTCATGCTTCATCGCTACCGAGACGGGTAGCAGCAAACCATTTTGCAGTGCCCCGGAATGACACAGCGTCTGGTGAATCAGGAAGCGTGAAAGTCGGCCATTACCGTCCATAAACGGATGAAGAAAGACGAAACCGAAAGCCACAACAGCAGCCGCAACCAGCGGATCGACCTGCTGCGCCTTGCGATTGGCGAAGCCCATCAGCTCCTCCATCAATTCACGACACAAGTCCGGCGCAGGCGGGACATAGCTCACCCCCGCCGCTCCTCTCAAACCGTTATGCAGATGGTTTTGCTCGTGACGGAACAACACCGCTTTATCGAAAGGATTTGAAACGGTGCTGTTCTGCAGTTCGACCAGATAGTCTTCGCTCAACTCTGTCCGCTCATGAGCCTGGCGCAGCAACCGAACGAACCGGCGTGATTTCTCTTCGCTAGGCTCTTCTTTTTCTATGGCAAACGAGTCACGGGTTTCGTGCAAATAGGCCCAATTGATTGCGCGGTCCATCATTTCTGGCGGCAGCGTTGCCATGAACGCCTGCGCTCGATCAATGATGTCGAGATCGAGCAGGGCTTGCAGTTCTTCGGTTCGCTCGACGGTGGCGCAATACTGCAATGAACCCAAGCCATTGAAAGCGACTCGCCAGCGGCTGTTACGTATCGCAGGTCCAGTGACGTAGCGTTGAGGATCGAATAGGGCAACCACACTTCCCCGAACCGGCACGGAGTATTCCAATTGCCTGCCGGTAAAGCTTTCCCATAGAAAGCACGCTTTTCGTATAAACACTCCATTTGGCGATTTCGCCAGCTCAGCGATCAGCGCCTCAGCCTCCAGGGTCTCAAGCGCCTGAGCAAGAATGCTCAAATTGATGCCTTCATGTTTGAGGGCAAACAGGATGTGTTCCAGTGTAGAGCCTTGGGCAGGTGCCACCGCCTGCGGGACCGCCAGGCAATCGCCGATCAAAGTGATGCGCGTAACGGGCTTAATCATTGCAGTGCGCTTGGGCGCAAATGCTTTGAGACTAAGAGCGTCTTTCAGGTACGCATATCCAACCGTCGGCATGGCTATATCCATAGTAAAAATTCACTGCAGCGATTAAAGCCCAGTTTTTTTTACCCGGCCTATGTTTTTTTTACATTTCAGACTTTTCCGACAGTTTTTTTTACACATTCCTACCCTTCCTCAACATCACATCCAACTGATCCACCACCTCCGCCCAATCCGCATCCTCGAGAATCTCATCACGCAAAAAAGCCGCCTGGCTCTGGGTCCAGAAGAATGCGTCCGACAAGTGCAGTTCGGGTTTCAGCGGCGAATGGGTGGCGATGAATTGGTCGATGCTGATCGGGTCGTTGGGCAGGCCGAGTTGTTTGAATAGAGATGGGAGGCTGTGGGTTGGGTCTTCCATTTGCGGTCTCCTGTGGAAGGTGTGGTGACTGAGAGATTTTTCGCGGGCAAGCCACGCTCCCACAGGGGATTGAGGTGACTGTGGCTGAAAGTCTAGACCCGCAGGCCAGCCGCGCAGGCAATTCCGCCCACTGGCGGCGCTCAACAACTGATCAAAATTCATACAGCGGCGCGCTCAACTAGACTGGAGGAACAACTCCATGAATCTCGCGGAGGGTCACGTGAACACCCGTTGCTGTGCGTTGCTGTTTTTCATCCTGCTGAGCGGATCGGCCCTCGCTGCGGATACCCCGTTGCCAGCGGTCAGCCCGGTCGGTTTGTGGCTGATCACGCTGGGCATCGCGTTTTTGATCGCCGAAGCCGCGCTACCGAACTACGGAGTGATCGGTCTCGGCGGCATCATCATGTTCGTGATTGGCGCGTTGATTCTGGGTAACGCCGAGTTGCCGGTGCCGATGATGATCGGCCTCGGTTTGATCAGCGCATTGCTGTTGATCGCGCTGCTGATTCGCGCGCTGAAAACCCGACCGCGCGAAGCGGTCAGTGGCGATGCCGGGCTGCTCGGCAGCGTCACGCCGATCACCACCGTGCAGGCCGATGATGCTTGCAACGGCTGGGTACAATTGCAAGGAGAACGCTGGCAGGTGTTGAGCGCCACGCCGCTGCACACCGGGCAACCGGTGCGCGTGGTCAGTCGCAAGGGCTTGTTGCTGCAAGTGGCCGCGACTGACGCGGCACCGCTCGGAGAGTGATCATGGGTCTGCAAATCGGTTTTGTCGCACTGCTGCTGTTGCTGATCGCCCTCGCCGGCGCGACGTTCCGCATCCTGCGCGAATACGAGCGTGGCGTGGTGTTCCAGCTCGGACGCTTCTGGCAGGTGAAGGGGCCGGGGTTGATCTTGCTGATTCCGGTGGTGCAGCAAATGGTTCGGGTCGACTTGCGCACCATCGTCCTCGATGTACCGCCGCAGGACGTGATCACTCGCGACAACGTCTCGGTCAAGGTCAACGCGGTGCTGTACTTCCGCGTGCTCGACCCGCAGAAAGCAATTATTCAGGTAGAAGACTTTCTCATGGCCACCAGCCAATTGGCTCAGACCACCCTGCGCGCGGTGCTCGGCAAACACGAACTGGACGAATTGCTCGCCGAACGCGAACGCCTGAACATCGATATCCAGCAGGTGCTCGACGCACAGACTGATGTCTGGGGCATCAAGGTCGCCAACGTCGAAATCAAGCACGTGGATCTCAACGAATCGATGGTGCGTGCCATCGCAAAACAGGCCGAAGCCGAACGCGAACGACGGGCCAAAGTTATTCACGCCGAAGGCGAATTACAGGCCTCGGAAAAACTCATGCAAGCCGCCGAAATGCTCGGCCGCCAGCCCGGCGCCATGCAGTTGCGCTACATGCAGACGCTGAGCTCGATTGCCGGCGACAAGAGTTCGACGATTGTCTTTCCGCTGCCGATCGAGTTGCTCAAAGGGATGGCGGATTTGTCGGCGAAATCTTGAGCTGGAGGAATACCAGCCGAGTGAAGCGACGATCAAACGAAGGTTGACCTGCGAGACGCACTCAATCTAGGATTGCCTTACTCAACCCCGTACGTAGCGATTCAGTTCGCTGGCAGTTGGGGTGAAGAAACCGGCTTAGGCCGGTTTTTTCGTTTCTGAGGAATAATTTTTGTGCGCACCGCTTTTTTTTGATGGCTACAACATGTTCTATGGGCTGCTCGCAGGGACGCCCTATAAATGGCTCAACCTGCGGGCGTTCCAACTCACAAGAAACCAGCAATCAAACCGGATTATTGGTGGCAGCCGCATCCACCGGATACACCGACTCCCATCCCCCACCCAACGCTCGATACAACCCGACCATTGCCAGCGATACGCCAGTGGAGCTTTCCACCCACTGTTCCTGGGTGGCGAGTAGTGCGCTCTGTACGGTGAGAACGTTGACGAAATCGACCACGCCTTCGACGTATTGCTGTTGCGCGGTGCGCAGGGCGATCTGGTTTTGGCGTACGGCCTCGGCGAGGCTGTCGCGGCGGCGCTGGCTGGCGTTGTAGGCGGTCAGTTGATCGTCGATTTCGTGCCAGGCGCGCAGCACGGTTTGCTGATAGGCAATGGCTGCATCCTGCTGCTGAGCTTCACGCAATTGCAGCACGCCGCGCAGGCGCCCGCCGTCGAACAGCGGCAGGCTGAATTGCGGGCCGATACCGAAGGCGCGTGAGCCCCATGAGCCGAAATCGCTGAGCTGCATGGCTTGCGAACTCAGGTTGCCGGACAGGGTAATGCGCGGATAGAAATCACCCTTGGCCACGCCGATGTTGGCCGTGGCGGCGTGCAGCGCGGCTTCGGCCTGGCGGATATCCGGACGACGTTCGGCCAGTTGCGACGGCAACCCGATGGCGACCTGGGGTGGCGACTGCGGTACCGGGGCGTCTGTGGATAACTGTTTGGCCAAGGCTTGCGGCGGCTCGCCCATCAACAGGCTGATGGCGTTGATCAGTTGTGACTGGCGTTGCTCCAGCGCCGGCAGGCGCGATTCGATGGCGGCGACTTGCGCGGCGGCTTCGGCGACGTCGAGATCGGTCGCGACGCCATCGTTCAGGCGCAGTTGCGAGAGTTTCAGACTGTGCCGGGCGACGTCGAGATTCTGCTCGGTCACCGCGCGGGTGTTCTGTACACCACGCAACTGAATGTAGTTCTGCGCGGTATCCGCAAGCACTGCCAGCAACACGCCGCGACGGTCGTTTTCCGCGACTTCGAGGTTAGCGTCGGCGGCTTCGGTTTCGCGGCGTACGCGGCCCCAGAAATCCAGCTCCCACGAAGCGGAAAAACCGGCGTCCCACAGATTGAAGGCAGAATCGCCGTCGTGCCCGGACGGATCGTTCAAGCCTTCGCCGCTGTTGCGTTTGCGGCCATAACTGCCGGTAGCCGCGGTATTGGGATAACGCTCGGCGGTGATCACCTGACGCGCAGCGCGGCTTTGTTGCAGGCGGCTGCTGGCGCGCTTGAGGTCGAGGTTGCTGCTCAAAGCGCGCTGGGTCAGGGCTGACAATTGTGGGTCCTTGAACACCTCCCACCAACGTTCGTTCATCGGCTCGCTGACTGCGTGGCTCGAAGCGCTTTTGGTTGGTTTTGCCCATTCGCTGATTTGCGCGGCTGCGGGCTTCTCGAAGTCCGGGCCGACGGTGCAGGCAGTGAGGCCCACAGTCAGCAAGGCGCTCAGGGTGAGTTGCTGCCACTGGCCCAATCGCTGGCAAGCCAGCTCCCACAGGGGACCCTGTTTGCAATCGAGATCTTGGATAGCCTGCACAACGCCTGTGGGAGCTGGCTTGCCAGCGATGGCGTCAGTCGATTCAGCAAAAATCATCGCTGCGTCACCTCGCGCACCGAGGTCGCCGAGCTCTTGATATCAATGCTCGCCTCCACCGACATCCCCACGCGCAGGCGTTCAGCCAATGGCTGACCGGGCTCGAGCAAAATCTTCACCGGAAGCCGCTGCACGACTTTGGTGAAGTTGCCGGTAGCGTTATCCGGTTTCACCGCTGCGAAGGTCACACCGGTAGCCGGGGCGATACTTTCGACACGGCCGGTAAGCACTTCACCGCCAAGGCTGTCGACGCGAATCTGCACGTCCTGCCCCGGCTGCACATCCGTCAGTTGGGTTTCCTGAAAGTTTGCGACCACATAAGCCTGCTTCAGCGGCACCACCGCCAGCAGTTTGCTGCCCGGCGTCACATAAGCGCCGACGCGCACGGCGCGCTCGCCGACCATGCCGTCCTGCGGTGCGGTGATGCGCGTGTAGGACAGCTCGAAACTGGCCATCTCCAGCGCCGCTTGCGCATGCTTCAAGCCACCTTCGGCTGCATCGCGCTGGGCGCTGAGAATGTCGACCTGCTTGCGTTCCGCCGCAAGTTTCGCGGTGGCGGTGTCGAGCTTGGCGCTGGCCTGATCGATCCGCGTACGCGCCTGTTGCGCGTTCTGCACCGTACCGGCACCAACGCCCGCGAGGTGGTTGTAGCGATTGAGTTCTTGCTGAGCAAAAGCCATTTCAGCCTTGGCCGAAACTACCGCAGCCTGCTCCTGGGCAATCACCGAGCTCTGGCGCTCCAGCGTCGCTTTGGCGTTTTGCAGTTGAGCGCGAGCGACCAGGGTTTGCGCATCGGCCGCCTCGGCGGCGGCGCGCAGATCGCGATCATCGATCAGTGCGAGTAACTGTCCCGCCTTCACTTGCTCGTTGTCCTCCACCAGCACTTCTTTGATGAAGCCCGATACACGCGGCACCACCAACGTGAAGTCAGCGGAAACATAGGCGTCGTTGGTGTTCTGCTGCGTGCGTTTGCCGAACAGACCCGGCACCGCCAGGTACAGCAACACGCCGACAGCCAGTGCAGCCGCCACGGCGACGGCGATTTTTTGCTTTGCTTGAGTCGTCATAAAAACCTTCTGTTTCGTGAAGCAATCAAGTCGGCGCGCGAGGCGGGAACATCCGCGTCGGCAGCCAGAAAATCAGCAGAATCAGCGCCACCGCGACGCCGCTCATGCACAAGTAGAGATCCGAAGAAGTCAGCACCACGGCTTGTTCGTGCAAGCGATGGGCGAGACCGGCGTCTTGCGCGGCCAGCGGCGAGTTGCCGAGACGATCGACCAGCATCGTCGAATGGAAATGCAGCCGCGCTGTGGTCAGCGTTTCGATTACCCCGGTGGCGATCACGGCCGCCATGCCCCTGATAGTGTTGAACCACGCCGAGGCGAACGGCCCTTCCATCGGCGAGATGCTGCCAGTGGCGAGCATCAGTAGCGGCAGCACCGACATCGGCTGACCGAAAATCTGCAGCCATTGCAGGACATAGAAATTGTCGCGAATCCATACCGAAGTGATCTGCGAACCGCCGAGGCACGACAACGCGAGCATGCTCAAACCGATCCCGAGCACCCAGCGGCAATCGATCCAGCGCAAGTTGCACAATGCCGCCACCAGCGGCAGCGCAATCAGCTGCGGCAATGCCGCCAGCAGCATGATCGGCGCGGTCTGCACCGGGCGATAACCCTGCACTTGCGCAAGATAACTCGACGGGATCACCACCACCGCCGACAGCACCACCAACACTCCCGCTAGCGTCATCAGCGAGAACGACAGATTACGAATGCCGAGCATCTGCAACTTGAAGAATGGAATCGGCTGCGACCATTCATTGATCAGAAACGCCACCAGCAACAACGAGCCAGCGCCGAGCAAGCCGCAGATCAGATCCGATTGAAACCAGTCCAGCCGATTGCCCTGCAAGATGCCGATCACCAGCATGCAGATTGCCGGGAAGCCCAGCAGCAAGCCCTTCCAGTTGAATGCCGTGAAGCGCTCCAGGCGCAGTGGATCCTGCGGGAGGCCGTAGGCGACCATCGCCGCGCCGATCAGGCACGGCGCGATGATTTGCCAGAACGTCCACTGCCAGCCGACGTATTCGGTCCACATCCCGGCCAGCGGCGTGCCGAGGCCGGGGCCGAAAGTTGCGGTCAGGGCGTAGCCGGCCAGTCCGTAAAGTTTGACGTTGGCCGGTAGAAAACGCAGGGCCACGGTCATCAGCATCGGCGGCAACGCGCCGCCGGCCAAGCCTTGCAGGGTGCGCATCAGCAACAGGCTTTCGTAGTTCGGCGCGAACGGGCAGAGCACGCCGAGCACGGTGAATGCGGCGATGGCGCACAGGGTGAAACGCCGTAGCGAGAAGGTCACTGAGCACCAAGGTGCAAAAGCCATCGCCGCCACCGAAGTCGCGGTGTAGCTGGCGACCAGCCAGGTGCCGTCGTCGTAGCCGATGCTCAGCGCGCCGCGAATGTCGGCCAGGGCAATCTTGGTCACAGCCTCGTTGAGGCCCGAGACCAACACCACCAACAGCACGCCGAGCAGACCGATGATGATCCGCGCGCCGAATATCGGCGGCGCGGTCGTTTTCGCCGGAGCGGCTGCGACAAACGGCGCCGTGACCGTCAGGGATGTCATGGGGGAGCAAACTCCGGAATGAAAAATACCGGAGCATTTTAGTAAGGCTTATTGCTGACGAAAATTGACTTATTGGAAGTTTATAAGTGCGTCAGACGCAATTGTTGAGATCAGGGCTGTGCTTCCAGCCAGGTTTCATCACAGCAACTCTTGAGGGTTTCGCGCAGCCAGCGGTGTGCCGGGTCTTTGTCGAAGCGTGGATGCCAGGCTTGGGTAAGCATCAAGGTCGGCAGAGGAATCGGCAAGTCGAACGAACGCAGCTTCAGTCCGAGTCGACGCACACTCAGCAACGCCTCCTTTGGCACCGGCAGGATCAGGTCGGAATCTGGAAGGGCGAACATCGCCGCATGAAAACTCGGCGCGATGACGGCCACTCGGCGCTCCAGACCCAAAGCGTTCAGCGCCGTGTCGATCGGGCCACGCGCGATGCCTCGGCGCGACATGCTGATGTGGGAAAACCCGGCGTAACGTTCGGCGGTGATTTCGCCATTGAGCAATGGGTGATCCTCGCGCACCAAACCGACGAAGTGCGTGGCGAACAGGTTTTGCACCTTCACCTCCGGCATCACCGGTCGAGTATTGCTGACGTTCAGGTCGATTCGCCCTTCGCGCAATGCCTCGTCGTCACCATCGCCTTCCGGGACGAAGCGCAATTCGCAGTGCGGGGCTTGTCGCTCAAGGGTGGCGAACAGTTTGCCGCCGTAAACGCCAACGAAGAAATCGTTGGCTCGAATGCTGAACCGCCGACGCAAAGTGCCCAACTCCACGGCATCGGCCGAGCGGAACAACAGCGCGGCTTGCTCAACCAGATCGCGCACTTGCTCACGCAACTCCAGCGCTTTGGGGGTTGGCACCAAGCCGCGGCCGGCGCGCACCAGAATCGGATCGCCGATGGCTTCGCGGATTCGCGTCAGCGTGCGACTCATGGCCGCCGGACTGAGATTCATGCGCCGCGCTGCGCCGATCACGCTGCCCTCGTCGAGCAAGGCGTCGAGGGCGACCAACAGGTTCATGTCCGGGAGTTGCATGTTGAGCACTCATCGCCGATCAGGATTAATCTGCACGCAATGCTAGCAGATCAAACCATCAGCGCTGCATGCCCCAACGTTTCACGGTGACTCGCTCAAGGGTGTCGAACACCAGATTTTCCACTAGTAAACCAATCAGGATCACGACGGCCAACCCGGCAAACACTTTGTCGGTGTACAGTTCATTGCGATTCTGGAAGATGTACCAGCCCAGCCCGCCCTTGCCGCTGGTCGCGCCGAACACCAACTCGGCGGCGATCAGGGTGCGCCAGGCAAACGCCCAGCCAATCTTCAACCCGGCCAGAATCGATGGCAGCGCCGCCGGGATCAGGATGAACAGCACAAAACGCATGCCCTTCAAGCCGTAATTACGTCCCGCCATGCGCAAGGTTTCCGAGACGCCGAGAAAACCCGCGTAGGTATTCAACGCCAGCGCCCACAGCACCGAATGCACCAGCACGAAAATCAGGCTGTTCTGCCCCAGCCCGAACCACAGCAACGCCAACGGTAGCAGGGCAATCGCCGGCAGCGGGTTGAACATCGACGTCAGCGTGCTGAGCAGATCGCGGCCAAACTGGGTCGAAACCGCCAGCGTAGTCAGGGCAAACGCCAGCACGATGCCGATCAAGTAACCCTTGAGCAGCACCACCAGCGAAATCCACACCTTGCCCAGCAATTCGCCACTGAGCAAACCGTCGTACAACGCATGACTGGTCTGGATAAAACTCGGCAGCAGCAAATCGTTGTTCTGCACCCGGGCAATCACTTCCCAGAGCACGGCGAGCAATATCAGGATCAGGCTTTTGCGCAACCAGCCCTGTTGCCAAAGCCGTTGGCCGAGGGGCAACTCGCGCTCAACCGGCACGCTGGTCAGCGGTTGCAGATCAATTTCAAATTCTTCACGAACGGATGATGAATGGCTCATCGGGCAATCCTCCAGGCTCAATAAGCAATTCGAATGTCGCTGAAATCCAGCTCGCGCTCAGCTTCCCGCGCCTGACCTTCGTCGAACAACAAGCGATGAATACGCCGCGCCGATTCCTAAAAAGCCAGACCGCCAAGGCTTTGCAAATCGTATTGATGGCTGTGCACTTCGGCCTTCACCCGGCCCGGATGCGGCGACAGCAGCAAGATGCGATTGCCGACCACTAGCGCTTCTTCAATCGAATGCGTGACGAATAACAGCGTGAAGCGCACCTCTTCCCAGAGCAGCAGCAACTCTTCCTGCATCTTGCGGCGGGTCAGTGCATCGAGGGCAGCGAACGGCTCGTCCATCAGCAGGATTTTTGGCTGCATGGCCAACGCTCGCGCGATGGCCACCCGCGCTTTCATGCCGCCGGACAAAGTGTGCGGGTAGGCATCGGCGAACGCTGCCAGGCCGACTTTTTCCAGGTAATGCAGCGCACGCTCTTCAGCTTCCTTTTTCTTCAATGTGCGCGAGGCGAGTAACGGAAACATCACGTTCTGTTTGACGGTTTTCCACGGCGGCAGCTGATCGAATTCCTGAAACACCACGATCCGGTCCGGCCCCGGCGCGTCGACGCGCTGGCCTTGTAGACGGATCTCGCCTTCGCACGGCGCGATGAATCCGGCGACGGCTTTGAGCAACGTGGATTTACCGCAACCTGACGGGCCAAGCAGCACGAAGCGATCTTGCTGATCGACTTCGAAACTGACCTGGTGCGTGGCGCGAACGACGCGTTGCGGCGTGCGGTATTCCAGGCTGACGTGATCAACCGCCAACAGCGCCTGCGCCGTGGCGATCGGGTTGCTGGCCGCGTGGCCTGGCAAAGGGGCATTCATCGCGATCAGCTCCCTTGCAGCGGTTTGACGTCCTGGAAGAAGTAGTCCTTCCACGATTCAGGTTTGTTTTTGATCGCGCCGACGCGGTAGAGAAATTCGGCCAGTGGATAAGTGTTTTTCGGCGTGACGCTGAATTCGAACTGCGGGTTGTCGATGATTTTCAGCAACGCGGCGCGGTCGATCTTGGCTTTGGTCACGCGGATGTAAGTATCCGCTGCGGCGCCTTTATCGTTCTGCGCAAATTGCGCAGCTTCGGTCAGCGCTTCAACGAAGGCTTTGTAGGTTTTCGGGTTCTCGTCGCGGAATTTCTCGGTAGCGAACAGCACCGTCGGCGAGTTCGGCCCGAGCAGGTCATAGGTATTCAGCACCACGTGCACATTGGGGTTTTCCAGCGCCTGATCCTGGAACGGCGGGTTGGAGAAATGCCCGGTCAGTTCGGTACCGCCAGCGATCAACGCGGCGGTAGCGTCCGGGTGCGGCAACGCGATGGTGTACTTGTCGAGGCGATTGAATTCCTTGTCACCCCACTGCATGGCCGCCGCATATTGCAGGAAGCGCGACTGCACCGAGACCCCGACCGCCGGTACGGCAATGCGATCCTTTTCGGTGAAGTCGGCGATGGTTTTGACCTTGGGGTTGTTGCTCACCAGGTAGTAAGGGAAGTTGCCCAGCGAGGCCACGGCTTTGACGTTCTGCTTGCCGTGGGTGCGATCCCAGATCGTCAGCAGCGGGCCGACCCCGGCGCCGGCTATATCGATCGAACCGGAGAGCAACGCATCGTTGACCGCCGCGCCACCCGACAGCTGAGTCCAGTCAACCTTGATGTCGAGGCCTTCCTGCTTGCCGTACTTCTCGATCAGTCCTTGATCACGCACCACGTTGAGCAACAAATAAACAATGCCGAACTGTTCGGCGATACGGATTTCACCTTCGGCATGAGCCACGGACGGCGCGACCAGGCTGCTGGCAATCAGGCTGAAACCGAGGCCGATGGCAGCCGCCAGCGGTGCGAATGGAAGACGTTTGGACATGATTGAATCTCCGGCAAATCAGAAAGGCGCGTCGCCCTGAATGGTGGTGCGATACAGCTTGCGGCGCAGGTGCGCGGGGCAGCCGGCGGCAAGGTGAATCAGCGAGCGGTTGTCCCAGAACACCAGGTCGTGCGGCTGCCATTGATGGCGGTAGATGTTTTCCGGCAGCACGCTGTGGGCGTAGAGCTCGGCGAGCAGTTGCTGACTTTCGTCCTCCGGCAGACCGACGATGCGCGTGGTGAAACCTTCGCTGACGAACAACGCCTTGCGGCCGTTTTCCGGATGAGTGCGAACGATCGGATGCACCACTTCCGCGACCTGCGCCAGCTGCTCCGGGGTCAGGGTCGGGCGCCAGTTGCCTTCGAATTTTGTTTCGCTGTAGCGCGCGGTGTAGGAGTGCGCAGCCGAGCGACCTTCGACGGCTGTGCGCAGCGCTTCTGGCAGGTTATCCCAGGCTTTGTGCATGTCGGCGAACAGCGTGTCGCCACCCTCGGACGGCAACTCTTGCGCGTGCAGCATCGAGCCGAGGCTCGGCAGCTCTTTATAAGAAAGGTCGGAGTGCCAGAATTTGCCGGCGTCGCCGAGGCCGATGTTCTGGCCGTTCTCGACGATGTTGGAAACGATGAGGATTTCCGGGTGATTGGCCAACAAGAACTGCTTGAGCACATGGATCTGCAACACACCGAAACGGCGGCTGAAGTCTATTTGTTGCTGCGGGGTAATACGCTGGTCGCGGAACACCACGACATGATGATCGAGGTGCGCACGGTGAATGCGCGCGAAGTCCTGGTCGTTGACCGGGCGGGTCAGGTCGAGGCCGATGATTTCGGCGCCGACCGCGCCGTTGAACGGGCGAATCTCGAAGATTTGCGGCGCGAGGGTCGCGGCGCTTGGGGTAGCAGTAGCTGCGGACATCAATCAATCTCCCACGCACGGCACGCTCAAAGGCGCGCGCGTCGATCAGAAACTCACGCTGGATTGCGTGTTGGTTCGTGTCGTGCGGCGCGCCGATTGGTCGGCAGGTACGCAGGGAAATGACTTTATAGATATAAGAAGTGGTTTTTAAATACTTTTAACGAATAACCCTATGGCGAATGGTGTGGGATGAACTGGATGGTGAGTGACGTTTTGTGTCACTTATTGGCTTAAACGCGCTGCGCTGCGTCCCCGGTAGGAGCTGCGGAACGCTGCGATCTTTTGATTTGGATTGTAAAAAACAGGATCAAAAGATCGCAGCCTCGTTTCACTCGACAGCTCCTACAGGGCTTGCTCGCAGTGAGACTGATAGAGAATTAGCGCTCGTGCAGCGCCTCAGCCCGCGCGCGGATGATCGGCTTGAGCAGATAGCTCAGCACGGTCTTCTTGCCGGTGATGATGTCCACCGACGCCACCATCCCCGGGATGATCAGCAGCGGCTTCTCGTCAGTCCCCAAGTGGCTCCGATCAGTACGCAGCTTGATAATGTAGTAAGTGGTTTTCTTGTCTTCATCGGTGATGGTGTCGGCGCCGATCTGCTCGAGCTTGGCTTTCAGCCCGCCATAAATCGTGTAGTCGTACGCGGTGAATTTCACCGTCGCTTCCTGGCCCGGATGCAGGAACGCGATGTCCTGCGGACGGATTTTCGCCTCGACCAGCAAGGTGTCATCCAGCGGGACGATTTCCAGCAGATCGCTGCCCGGCTGGATCACGCCGCCGATGGTGTTGACCAGCATCTTGTTGACGATCCCGCGTACTGGCGAGGTAACCAGCGTGCGGCTGACCCGGTCTTCCAGCGCTTTGCCGGTGGCCTGGGCCTTGTTCAGGTCGGTGCGCGCTTCGTTGAGTTGAGTCAGCGCTTCGCTGCGGAATTTGCCGCGCGTCTCGTCGACTTTGCGCTGCACTTCCTTGATCGCCGACTCGGCGCGCGGAATTGCCAGCGTGGTGGCGTCGAGCTGACCACGGGTTTCCACTTCGGCACGCTTGAGGCGCAGCACTTCAACCGGGGAGACCGCGCCCTGCGCCACCAGCGGCTCGGACATGTTGATTTCCTGACGCTGCAAGCTCAGTTGCTGACGATATTGCGCCTGCTTGGAGCTGAACTCGCGCAACTCTTGCTGACGCTGAATCAACTGCTCCTGCAAACCGCCAATCTCGTCGTGCAACTGCTGGCGACGGCTGATGTACAGCGACTCTTCGCTTTTCGCCTGGCCGGGCACGGCTTTGACCACGTCTTCGGGGAAACTCAGCGGACGGTCATCGACCTCGGCGCTCAAGCGCTCGACGCGCAGCAACATCGACTGCCGATCAGCCTCGGTTTCGCCAACGTTGGAGGCGAAACGTGTGTCGTCCAGACGAATCAGCGGTGCGCCGGCCTCGACGATCTGGCCTTCCTTGACGAACAGTTCCGAGACAATCCCGCCCTCAAGGTTCTGGATTTTCTGGATCTTCGACGATGGAATCGCCTTGCCGTCGCCCTTGGTCACTTCGTCGATCACGGCGAAGTTGGCCCACAGCATCAGAAACACGAAGAAACCGATGATTGCCCAAATCGTCAGCCGCACCACGCGTGGCGCATCTTCGATCAAGGCCTTGTTGACCTCGGGCAGCGGCTGGCCCTGCAACGACGCCGAGCCTTTGAAGTAGCGACGAATCGAATCCTTGAAACCCGACTTAAGCAACACTGATCTGCCCCTTCTTCAACGCTTCCATCACTGCGGCTTTCGGGCCGTCGGCGAGAATCTGCCCGCGATCGATCACCAGCAGGCGATCCACCAGCGACAGCAACGAAGCACGGTGCGTCACCAGCACCACGGTCTTGTTTTCAATCACGGCCGCGAGGCGTTGTTTGAGGCGTTCTTCGCCAGTGTTGTCCATGGCACTGGTTGGCTCATCCATCAACAGGATCGGCGGATTGAGCAACAGCGCCCGCGCCAGGGCAACGTTCTGGCGTTGGCCGCCGGACAGGTTCTGTCCGCGCTCGCCGACTTGCAGCTCGTAGCCTTGCGGATGCAGACGGGCGAATTCGTGCACGCCGGCCAATTCGGCGGCTTGCAGCACCAGCTCGTCTTCAACGTAACGCGCGCCGGAAACCAGGTTGTCGCGCAGGGTCCCGGCCAGCAGCTGGATGTCCTGCGGCACGTAGCCAATGTTGTAACGCAGCTCGCTGACGTCGATCTGGCGGATATCCACACCATCGACCAACAAAGCGCCGTCATCCGGCTGATACAGACCCACCAACAGTTTAGCCAAAGAGCTTTTGCCCGAGCCGCTGCGGCCGATGATGCCGATCTTCTCGCCGGGACGGATCACCAGGTTGATGTTCTTCAGCGCCGGGTTTTGCTGCTCGGGATAAGTGAAGTTGAGCTGGCGGCATTCGATGGCGCCTTGCAGAACCTTGCGGCTCAGCGGGCGTTCTTCGAAGTTGCGTTCTTGCGGCAGCTCCATCATCTGATCGACCGAAGTCATGGTTACGCGGGCTTGCTGGTAACGGGTCAACAGACCGGATAGCGAGGCCAACGGACTCAGAGCGCGGCCGCTGAGCATGTAGCAGGCGATCAGACCGCCCATGCTCAGGTTGCCGGCGATGATCTGGTACACGCCGAAGACGATCATGATCACCCCGGCCAGTTGCTGGATCAGCAGGGTGATGTTCATCGCCAGACCGGAAAGCATTTTCACTCGCAGCTCGAGGCGGCTGAGGGTACCGATGGTCTGTTCCCACTGGTACTGACGTTCGCTTTCGGCGTTGTTGACCTTGACCGCGTCGAGGCCGGCGAGGGTTTCGATCAGGCTCGACTGGCGCTCGGCGCCAAGCGCCATGGTGCGTTCCATGGTCGCGACCAGTGGTTTCTGCAACGCGTAGCCGATCAGCAGGGCAATCGGGAACGCCAGCACCGGGATCCACACCAGATGCCCGCCGAGAATCGCGATGACAATGAAGATCAGGATGGTGAACGGCAGGTCGATCAGGCTGGTCAGGGTCAGCGAAGCGAGGAAGTCGCGCAGGCTCTGAAACTCATGGATGTTCTGCGCGAAGCTGCCGACCCGCGCCGGGCGGTATTTCATCGACATGCCGACGATGCGCTCGAACAGCGTGGCCGAGATGATCAGGTCGGTTTTCTTGCCGGCCAGATCCAGGCACAGACTGCGCAGGCTCTTGAGGATCAGGTCGAACATGTAGGCGCCGGTGATGCCCAGTGCGAGTACCCACAGGGTTGCTTCGGCCTGGTTCGGTACCACGCGGTCGTAGACGTTCATCACGAACAGCGGCGCGGCCATGGCGATGATGTTGATCAGGAAACTGGCGGCGATGGCGTCGACATACAGCCAGCGCGAACGCTTGAGGGTGTCGCGAAACCACGAACGCGCGCGCGGGATCAGCGTGCCGTGGTTGACGTCGAATTTGTGCTGCGGCTGGGCGAAGAACACTTTGCCGAGGTAATCGTCGGCCAGCAGTTCGCGGTTGACCAAGGATTCGCCGCCATCGCTTTCGCTGAGCAGCACCCGAGCTTCGTTTTCACCCTGCCAGCCGAGCAGTACGGCACTGCGGCCATCCTTGAGCAGCAACAGCGCGGGCATCGCAATCGCCGGAATCTCTTCCAGTTTTCGTTGCAACACCCGCCCTTGCAGGCCGGCGCGCGCCGCTGCACGCGGCAGCAGCTCGACACTCAGGCGTTGTTTGGGCAGCGGCAGGCCGGTGGTGAGCATCGCCGCGCTGGCGGGTTTCTGGTGCAGCATGCAAAGAGCGAGCAGACCATCCAGTAAAGGATCGTCGTGCAACGCGCGTGGATCATGACTGAGATTAACTCGACTGACTTCTGATTCCACGCTCGGCACTCTTAACTGTTGAAAGGGGACAACTCAATTCATCCCAGGCAGTTGAACCTTGGGCTTCACGTCGTTCTGCACAACGGATGCCAATGGCGCGACCACTCCTTGGCTTTTGAGTAACTCGCCCATGGTCGCCTTGATTCGGTACTGAGTAAATAACTGAATGTTCTGGATTTCGGCCAGACGGCGCGAAGCCGTGAACAGTTCGTTTTCACTGTCGAGCAAATCCAGCAGGGTGCGCTCGCCGAGGCTGAACTGACGCTGGTACGCGGTACGCACCGAGGTGCTGTGATCGACGTACTGCTGCGCGATCGGCACTTGGGCATTGGCGTTGTTCAGAGCGTTCCAGGCCAGACCGAGTTCTTCGTTCAACTGGCGCAAAGCGTTGTTGCGGATGTCCAGCGCCTGATTCGCCAGGTAGGACTTGGATTCCAGATCAGCCTTGTTGCTGCCACCCGAATACAGGTTGAAACGCATGCGCAGCATGGCCTGCCATTCGTTGTTGTGACCGTTCTGGCCGTCGAGGTCGTTGTCGGCAGAGCGGCCCAGTTCAGCGTCAAAGCGTGGGTAGAAGGTCGACTTGGCGGTGGCGTACTGCTTTTCGGCGGCGGCGATATCGGACTCGGCCGAGCGCAGGATCGGGCTGTTTTCCAGCATTTGCGCACGGGCTTCATTCAGGTTGGCTGGCAACATCGCCATAAATGGAGCCGGGCGCTCAAGTTGGTCAGGCATCTGGCCAACGGCGCTGAGAAAGTTGGTTTCCGAGTCGGCGAGGTTAGTCTGCTCGGTGATCAGGTTGTTGCGCGCCTGGGCCATGCGCGCTTCGGCCTGATCGAGGTCAGCGCCGCTGCCGACACCCCGCTGGGTGCGCAACTGGATCTGGTCGTAAATGCGCTGGTGGCTCTTGAGGTTTTCCTCGGCCAGACGCACGAACTCGCGACGCGTCAGCACGTCGAGGTAAACCTGGGCCACGGTCAGCCCGGTGCGCTCGGAGGTGCCGAGCAGGGAGTAGGCACGGGAGTTAACGGTGGCTTGTTGACGCCCTACTTCACTCGACGTCGCAAAACCGTCAAAAACCATTTGCGAGAGACGCAAACTTGACTCGCTGCGGTTCAGAGTTTCCCAGTGGTTGCTGTTTCCACCCGAGCGGGTCGTGACGCTGTCGGTGCCTTCACGGCCATAACCGCCGAGCAGATCGACCTTCGGCAGGTATCCACCTTTGGCCGCTCTTAACTGATAATCCGCAGCCAAACGACTGTTGACCCCGGCCTGGATTTCCGGATGGACATCCATTGCCTGTTGCATCGCTTCTGGTAGGGATTGTGCTTGTACGAAAGAGGCGACGAGGGCGAAAGGTAGAGCCTTGAACAGTTGCGAACGCATGGTAAATGTTTCCCAGAACTTCTTGTCGTGAATCACAGCAAATAAGGGTGCTGCGTCGGATGATGGCAACCGGAATGACCGTATGTCGGAAAGTTTAAATTCGGAACTGGATCACATGCTGTAGGACAGGTCGCCGCTTAAATATCAATGTGACATTAGTGGGACGATTGTTTAGGATGGCACCCATAAGGTCAATAGTTTGGCATAAACTTAATCGCGAAAAAATATAGCCAGATTATTGACGCAAATCAGCGTCAATCTTGTTTCGCACATTTTAAAAGTACGTCCAGACTGAATTGGCAAAGGCGCCCGTCAGCCTATGGAAGTCAACTGAACGTGATACCCCGGAGAGTCTTCAATGAGCAGTGTTGTTGCCATCGTCAAAAGCATTGTCGGTCAGGTTTTCGTGGTGTCCCCAGAGGGCATCCGCCGCATTCTCGTTGAAGGCGACAAGCTATACGCTGGCGATCGAATCGACACCGGCGTATCCGGCGCCGTGTCGCTGGAACTGGCCGATGGCCGCACGCTCGATCTGGGCCGTGACACGCAGTGGAGCGCTGACGCTCCGGCCTCCAGCACCGATCTGGCAGAGGCCACCGCGCAAGCCGCGCCGTCGGTTGCTGAACTGCAGCAAGCCATCGCCGCCGGTGTCGACCCGACGACCGCGCTTGAAGCCACCGCTGCCGGCCCGACCGCCGCAGGCACTGGCGGTGCCGCCGGTGGTGGCCACAGCTTCGTGATGCTCGATGCAACCGCTGGCCGCGTCGATCCAACCATTGGTTTCCCGACCGCGGGTATCAACTCGGCCGGCCAGGCTGCGCTGGACATTACCGGCGGCCAGACCACCGACACCACCACCAACGCTGTGCGTGAGTCGACCCTGAGCCTCAGTGCCACGCCGACCATCACCGAAGCCGGCGGCGTGCTGGTGTACACCGCAACTCTGACTCAGGCGCCGCTGACCGACCTGACCATCACCCTGTCCAACGGCGCGGTGATCGTGATCCCGGCCGGTTCCACCACCGGCACCGTCAACGTCCCGCTGGCGCCGAACGACACCGTTTATAACGACCCGACCCAGATCGACGTAACCGTCACCGGCACCACCGGCGGCAGTGGCATCAACGTGACCCCGCCGACCACTCCGGCCGTGACTCAGGTCACCGACACCACCGACACCACCACCGTCACCCTGACCGCTGGCAACAGCGTCACCGAGGGCGGTCAGATCACCTACACCGCGACATTGACCAACCCGGCGCAGACGCCGGTCACTGTGACGCTGTCGAACGGCTCGACCATCACCATCGGCGCCGGTCAGACCACCGGCACCGTCAACGTGCCGACGCCGGCCAACGACGTTTACAACAACGGCAGCACCGTCACCACGACGATCACCGGCGCTAGCGGCGGTAACTTCGAACAGTTGACCCCTGATCCGACGCCGGCCGTGACCACTATTGTCGATTCGATCGACACCACCACCGTCACCCTGACCGCTGGCAACAGCGTCGTCGAGGGCGGTCAGATCACCTATACGGCGACCCTGACCAACCCGGCGCAGACGCCGGTCACTGTGACGCTGTCCAACGGCTCGACCATCACCATCGGCGCTGGCCAGACCACTGGCAGCGTCAACGTGCCGACGGCGGCCAACGACGTTTACAACAACGGCAGCACCGTTAGCACCACGATCACTTCCGCCACTGGCGGCAACTTCGAAAACCTGGTGCCAAATCCGGCGCCAGCGACCACCACCATTACCGATTCGATCGACAACACCGGGCTGACCCTCACTGCCACCGGCACCGTCGTCGAGGGTGGTCAGATCACCTACACCGCAACCTTGACCAACGTTGCGCAGACTCCGGTAACCGTGACCTTGAGCAACGGCTCGGTCATCACCATCGAGGCTGGTAAAACCACTGGCAGCGTCAACGTACCGACTGCGGCCAATGACGTTTACAACAACGGCAGCACCGTCAGCACCACGATCACTTCCGCCACTGGCGGCAATTTCGAGAACCTGGTACCTAACCCGGCCCCAGCGACCACCACCATCACCGATTCGAAAGACGACACTGGCCTGAGCTTGTCGGCATCGAGCGACGTGGCGGAAGGCGGTTCGATCGTTTACACCGCGACCCTGACCAATCCGGCTGGCACCCCAGTCACTGTGACGTTGAGCAACGGCGCGGTGATCACCATCGCCGCTGGCGCGACCACCGGCACCGTGAGCGTTCCAGCTCCGGCCGATGACGTCTATAAAGATGCTGGCAAAGTCGAAGCGACCATTTCGACAGCCACCGGTGGCAACTTCGAAAATCTGGTAACTGACCCGACGCCTGCGGTGACCAACGTTGCCGACACCATCGACACCTCGACCGTCAGCCTGACCGCCACCCCAACCGTGGCTGAAGGCGGCAACGTGGTCTACACCGCGTCCGTGACTGCACCGGTTACCGGTTCGCCAGTGGTCGTGACGCTGTCCAACGGCCAGACCATCACCATTCCGGTCGGCGCCAGCAGCGCTTCGGTGAACTTCGTTGCGCCTAACGATGCATTGGCCGGCGGCAGCTCCCTAAGCGTCAAGATCGACGACGCCAAGGGCGGCAACTACGAGAACCTGGCGGTTGATGGCAAACCGGCGGACACCTCGGTGACCGACGTCGTCGACACCACCAACCTGTCGCTGAGTGCGACTGGTTCCGTGGCTGAGGGTGGCTCGATTGTCTACACCGCAACCCTGACCAATCCGGCTGGCACGCCGCTGAACATCACCCTGAGCAACGGCTCGGTAATCACCATCGAGGCCGGTAAAACAACTGGCACCGTGACTGTTCCAGCGCCTGCCGATGACGTCTACAAAGACGCCGGCAAAGTCGAAGTTACGATCTCTAACACCTCCGGTGGCAACTTCGAGAACCTGGTGCCGAGCACCGTTCCGGCTGTTACCGAAGTGACCGACACCATCGACACTTCGACGGTGAAACTGACTGCCGATACAACTGTGGCTGAAGGTGGCACCGTCACCTACACCGCGACTGTTGGTGCGCCAGTGACCGGTTCGCCGGTTACAGTGACTTTGGCCAACGGCTCGACCATCACCATTGAAGTGGGTAAAACCACCGGTACCGTGACCACCGTCGCGCCGAACGACGCGCTGAACGGTCAGGCATCGCTGACCAACTCGATCACTGGCGTGGCGGGCGGCAACTACGAGAATCTGGTCGCCGACAAAACTCCGGTGAGCACCACGGTCACCGACACCGTAGACACCACCAATCTGTCGCTCAGCGCGACTGGTTCTGTGGCCGAGGGTGGCCAGATCACCTACACCGCGACGCTGACCAACGCCGCTGGCTCGCCTGTGACCGTGACGCTGAGCAATGGCTCGGTCATCACCATCGAGGCCGGCCAAACCACCGGCACCGTGACTGTTCCAGCGCCTGCCGATGACGTATACAAAGACGCCGGCACAGTCGAAGCGACCATAACCGGCGCGACGGGTGGCAACTTCGAGAACCTGGTTCCGAGCACCACGCCAGCCGTGACTAGCGTCACCGACACGGTAGACACGTCGACCGTCAAACTGACTGCCGATACGACTGTGACTGAAGGTGGCACCGTTACCTACACCGCAACTGTTGGTGCGCCAGTAACCGGCTCGCCGGTGACCGTGACTCTGGCCAATGGCTCGACCATTACCATCGGCGTCGGCCAGACCACCGGCACCGTGACCACCACCGCGTCGAACGATGCGTTGACCGGTCATGCACCGATCACCAACTCGATCACCAACGTGACCGGTGGCAACTTCGAAAACCTCGTCGCGGACAAAACACCGGTTTCGACCACCGTGACCGACACCGTCGACACCACTAACTTGTCGCTCAGCGCCACCGGTTCCGTGGCTGAGGGTGGCTCGATCGTATATACCGCTACCCTGACCAACGCCGCTGGCTCGCCAGTCACCGTGACCTTGTCGAACGGTGCTGTGATCACTATCGATGCCGGCAAAACCACTGGCACCGTGACCGTCCCAGCACCATCCGACGACGTCTACAAAGACGCCGGTAGCGTGCAGGCAACCATCAGCACTGCCAGCGGTGGCAACTTCGAGAACCTGGTGCCGAGTACTGTTCCGGCAGTTACCGAAGTGACCGACACCATCGACACTTCGACGGTGAAACTGACTGCCGATACAACTGTGGCTGAAGGTGGCACCGTCACCTACACCGCGACTGTTGGCGCGCCAGTAACCGGTTCGCCGGTTACAGTGACTTTGGCCAATGGCTCGACCATTACCATCGGCGTCGGCCAGACCACCGGCACCGTGACCACCACCGCGTCGAACGATGCGTTGACCGGTCATGCACCGATCACCAACTCGATCACCAACGTGACCGGTGGCAACTTCGAAAACCTCGTCGCGGACAAAACACCGGTTTCGACCACTGTGACCGACACCGTCGACACCACCAACCTGTCGCTGAGCGCGACCGGTTCCGTGGCCGAGGGTGGCTCGATCATCTACACCGCCACGCTGACCAACGCTGCGGGTTCGCCAGTCACCGTGACTCTGTCGAACGGTGCTATGATCACTATCGAAGCGGGCAAAACCACCGGCACCGTGGCTGTTCCAGCACCAACCGATGACGTTTACAAAGACGCCGGCGCCGTGCAGGCCACGATCAGCACCGCTACTGGCGGCAACTTCGAAAACCTGGTTCCGAGCACCGTTCCGGCCGTTACCGAAGTGACCGACACCATCGACACTTCGACCGTCAAACTGACTGCCGATACAACTGTGGCCGAGGGTGGCACCGTCACCTACACCGCGACTGTTGGCGCGCCAGTAACCGGTTCGCCGGTTACAGTGACTTTGGCCAACGGCTCGACCATCACCATTGAAGTGGGTAAAACCACCGGCACCGTGACCACCGTCGCGCCGAACGATGCGTTGACCGGTCAGGCATCGCTGACCAATTCGATCACTGGCGTGACGGGCGGCAACTACGAAAACCTCGTGGCCGATAAAACTCCGGTCAGCACGACAGTGACTGACACCGTCGACACCACCAATCTGTCGCTCAGCGCCACTGGTTCCGTGGCCGAGGGTGGCTCGATCATCTACACCGCAACCCTGACCAACGCCGCTGGTTCACCAGTCAACGTGACTCTGAGCAACGGCGCTGTAATCACTATCGAAGCCGGTAAAACCACTGGCACCGTAACCGTCCCAGCACCTGCCGATGACGTCTATAAAGACGCCGGCAAAGTCGAAGCAACCATTACCGGCGCAACCGGCGGCAACTTCGAGAACCTGGTTCCGAGCACCGTTCCGGCCGTTACCGAAGTGACCGACACCATCGACACTTCGACCGTCAAACTGACTGCCGATACAACTGTTGCTGAAGGTGGCACCGTCACCTACACCGCCACTGTTGGCGCGCCAGTCACCGGTTCGCCGGTGACCGTGACCCTGGCTAATGGCTCGACCATCACCATCGGCGTCGGCCAGACCACCGGCACCGTGACCACCACCGCGCCGAATGATGCGCTGACCGGCAACGCGCCTCTGACCAACTCGATCACCAATGTGACTGGCGGCAACTACGAAAACCTCGTGGCGGATAAAACCCCTGTCAGCACCACCGTGACCGACACGATCGACACCACCAACTTGTCGCTGAGCGCCACGGGCTCTGTGGCCGAGGGTGGCCAGATCACCTACACCGCGACGCTGACCAACGCTGCCGGCTCGCCGGTTACCGTGACCTTGTCGAACGGCGCCATCATCACCATCGACGCCGGCAAAACCACTGGCACCGTGACCGTTCCAGCGCCTGCCGATGACGTCTACAAAGACGCCGGCAAAGTCGAAGCGACCATCACCGGCGCAACCGGCGGCAACTTCGAGAACCTGGTGCCAAGCACCGTTCCAGCCGTCACCGAAGTCACCGACACCGTCGATACCTCGACCGTTTCGCTGAGCGCCACCGCGAACGTCGCCGAAGGCGAAACCGTGGTTTACACCGCGACCGTGACCGCACCAGTAACCGGCTCGCCGGTTGTCGTCACGCTGTCCAACGGCCAGACAATCACTATCGCCGTCGGCGAAACCACTGGCAGCGTCAACTTCGTCGCGCCGAACAGCCCATTGGCTGGCGGCAGCTCGCTGAGCGTCACCATTGACGGCGCCACTGGCGGCAACTACGAAAAACTGGTGACGGACGGCAAGCCAGCCGACACCTCGGTTTCGGACACCAACGACACCACCAACCTGAACCTGACCGCTAGCGACTCGGTGGCTGAAGGTGGTTCGATCGTCTACACCGCGACCCTGACCAACCCGGCCGGCACGCCGGTCACCGTCACTCTGTCGAACGGTGCTGTCATTACCATCGAAGCGGGCAAAACCACCGGCACGGTTACCGTTCCGGCACCAGCCGATGACGTTTACAAGGATGCAGGCAAAGTCGAAGCGACCATTTCGACGGCCACTGGCGGCAACTTCGAGAACCTGGTGCCGAGTACTGTTCCGGCGGTCACTAACGTCACCGATACCATCGACACCACGACGGTCAAACTGACCGCGACTGAGTCGGCGGCTGAGGGTGGCGTGGTTACTTACACCGCGACTGTTGGCGCACCGGTTACTGGTTCGCCGGTCACCGTGACTCTGGCCAACGGCCAGACCATCACCATCGGCGTTGGCCAGACCACTGGCACCGCGACAGCTACCGCGTCGAACGATGCGTTGACCGGTCATGCACCGATCACCAACTCGATCACGGGCGTGACTGGCGGCAACTACGAGAACCTCGAAGCCGACAAGACGCCGGTCACGACTACGGTCACCGACACCGTCGACACCACAAACCTGTCGCTGAGCGCGACCGGTTCCGTGGCTGAAGGCGGTTCGATCACTTACACCGCCACGCTGACCAACGCGGCTGGCTCGCCAGTAACTGTAACTCTGAGCAATGGCGCGGTGATCACCATCGACGCCGGCAAAACCACCGGCACCGTGACCGTCCCAGCACCATCCGACGACGTCTACAAAGACGCCGGCAGCGTGCAGGCAACCATCAGCAACGCCACCGGTGGCAACTTCGAAAACCTGGTACCAAGCACCACGCCAGCCGTGACCAGCGTCACCGACACCATCGACACCACCGGCGTGAAACTGACTGCAACCGGCACCGTGGCTGAAGGCGGCACCGTCACATACACCGCTACCGTCGGTGCCCCAGTGACCGGCTCGCCTGTGGTCGTGACTCTGGCCAACGGCCAGACCATCACCATCGGCGTTGGCCAGACCACTGGCACCGCGACTACTACCGCGTCGAACGATGCGCTGACCGGTCATGCACCGATCACCAACTCGATCACCACCGTAGCCGGTGGCAACTTCGAAAACCTCGTTGCGGACAAAACTCCGGTCAGCACCACCGTGACCGACACCGTCGACACCACTAACTTGTCGCTCAGTGCGACCGGTTCCGTGGCTGAGGGCGGTTCGATTGTCTACACCGCGACACTGACCAACGCCGCTGGCTCGCCAGTGACCGTTACCTTGTCGAACGGCGCTGTGATCACCATCGATGCCGGCAAAACCACTGGCACCGTGACCGTCCCAGCACCATCCGACGACGTCTACAAAGACGCCGGCAGCGTGCAAGCAACCATCAGCACCGCCACCGGTGGCAACTTCGAAAACCTGGTACCATACACCACGCCAGCCGTGACCAGCGTCACCGACACCATCGACACCACCGGCGTGAAACTGACTGCAACCGGTACCGTGGCCGAAGGCGGCACCGTCACTTATACCGCTACCGTCGGTGCCCCAGTGACCGGCTCGCCTGTGGTCGTGACTCTGGCCAACGGCCAGACCATCACCATCGGCGTTGGCGAGACCACTGGCACCGCGACCACCACCGCGCCGAATGATGCGCTGACCGGTCATGCACCGATCACCAACTCGATCACCACCGTGACCGGTGGCAACTTCGAAAACCTCGTCGCGGACAAAACACCGGTTTCGACCACCGTGACCGACACCGTCGACACCACTAACTTGTCGCTCAGCGCGACCGGTTCTGTGGCCGAGGGCGGTTCGATCATCTACACCGCAACCCTGACCAACGCCGCTGGCTCGCCAGTGACCGTTACCTTGTCAAACGGTGCTGTCATCACCATCGATGCCGGCAAAACCACTGGCACCGTGACTGTTCCAGCACCAACCGATGACGTTTACAAAGACGCCGGTACCGTGCAGGCCACCATCAGCACTGCCACCGGTGGCAACTTCGAGAACCTGGTACCAAGCACAACGCCAGCCGTGACCAACGTCACCGACACCATCGACACCACTGGCGTGAAGCTGACTGCGACCGGTACCGTGGCCGAAGGTGGCACCGTCACTTACACCGCCACCGTCGGTGCTCCAGTGACCGGCTCGCCTGTTGTGGTGACTTTGGCCAACGGCCAGACCATCACCATCGGCGTCGGCCAAACCACTGGCACCGCGACAGCTACCGCGTCGAACGATGCGCTGACCGGTCATGCACCGATCACCAACTCGATCACCAACGTGACGGGCGGCAACTTCGAAAATCTCGTAGCCGACAAGACTCCGGTTTCGACCACAGTTACAGACACCGTCGACACCACCAACCTCTCGCTCAGCGCGACCGGTTCTGTGGCCGAGGGCGGTTCGATTGTCTACACCGCCACGCTGACCAACGCGGCTGGCTCGCCAGTCACCGTGACTCTGTCGAACGGCGCTGTGATCACCATCGACGCCGGCAAAACCACCGGCACCGTGACCGTCCCAGCACCATCCGACGATGTCTACAAAGACGCCGGCAGCGTACAAGCAACCATCAGCACTGCCACCGGTGGCAATTTCGAAAACCTGGTACCAAGCACAACGCCAGCCGTGACCAGCGTCACCGACACCATCGACACCACGGGCGTGAAGCTGACGGCAACCGGCACCGTGGCCGAGGGAGGCACCGTCACTTACACCGCGACCGTCGGTGCCCCAGTGACCGGCTCGCCTGTCGTCGTGACCCTGGCCAACGGCCAGACCATCACCATCGGCGTTGGCCAGACCACTGGCACCGCGACCACCACCGCGTCGAACGATGCGTTGACCGGTCATGCACCGATTACCAACTCGATCACCACCGTAACGGGCGGCAACTTCGAAAACCTCGTAGCCGACAAGACTCCAGTCAGCACTACCGTCACCGACACCGTCGACACCACCAACCTGTCGCTGACCGCTACCAATTCGGTCGCCGAGGGTGGCTCGATCGTCTACACCGCTACCCTGACCAACGCCGCTGGCTCGCCAGTCACCGTGACTCTGTCGAACGGCGCAGTGATCACCATCGATGCTGGCAAAACCACCGGCACCGTGACCGTCCCAGCGCCATCCGACGACGTCTATAAAGACGCCGGCAGCGTGCAGGCAACCATCAGCACTGCCACCGGTGGCAATTTCGAAAACCTGGTACCAAGCACCACGCCAGCCGTGACCAGCGTCACCGACACCATCGATACAACGGGCGTGAAGCTGACTGCGACCGGTACCGTGGCCGAAGGTGGCACCGTCACATACACCGCCACCGTCGGTGCTCCAGTGACCGGCTCGCCTGTTGTCGTGACTCTGGCCAACGGCCAGACCATCACCATCGGCGTTGGCCAGACCTCTGGCACCGCGACCACTACCGCGTCGAACGATGCGCTGACCGGTCATGCACCGATCACCAACTCGATCACCACCGTGACCGGTGGCAACTTCGAAAACCTCGTAGCCGACAAGACGCCGGTTAGCACCACCGTGACCGACACCGTCGACACCACCAACCTGTCGCTCAGCGCCACTGGTTCCGTGGCCGAGGGCGGTTCGATCGTCTACACCGCTACCCTGACCAACGCTGCTGGTTCGCCAGTGACCGTGACTCTGAGCAACGGCGCTGTCATCACCATCGACGCAGGCAAAACTACCGGCACTGTGACCGTCCCTGCCCCGACTGACGACGTCTACAAAGACGCCGGCACCGTGCAGGCCACGATCAGCACCGCCACCGGTGGCAATTTCGAAAACCTGGTACCAAGCACCACGCCAGTCGTAACCAGGGTTACCGACACCATCGACACCACTGGCGTGAAGCTGACTGCAACCGGTACCGTAGCCGAAGGCGGCACCGTCACTTACACCGCTACCGTCGGTGCTCCAGTGACCGGCTCGCCTGTCGTGGTGACGTTGGCCAACGGCCAGACCATCACCATCGGCGTCGGCCAGACCACCGGCACCGCGACAACTACCGCGTCGAACGATGCGCTGACCGGTCATGCACCGATCACCAACTCGATCACCACCGTGA
This sequence comes from Pseudomonas sp. P4795, assembly GCF_048822895.1. Lineage (NCBI taxonomy): Bacteria > Pseudomonadati > Pseudomonadota > Gammaproteobacteria > Pseudomonadales > Pseudomonadaceae > Pseudomonas > Pseudomonas sp. P4795. Next base: position 650,190 of record NZ_JBMFBT010000005.1, read on the forward strand.
CCGGTGGCAACTTCGAGAATCTGGTTGCCGACAAAACGCCGGTTTCGACCACGGTCACCGACACTGTTGACACCACCAATCTGTCGCTCAGCGCCACCGGTTCCGTGGCGGAAGGTGGTTCGATTGTCTACACCGCAACCCTGACTAACGCCGCTGGTTCGCCAGTGACCGTGACTCTGAGCAACGGCGCTGCCATCACCATCGACGCAGGCAAAACTACCGGCACTGTGACCGTCCCAGCACCATCCGACGACGTCTACAAAGACGCCGGCAGCGTGCAGGCCACGATCAGCACCGCCACCGGTGGCAACTTCGAAAATCTGGTCCCAAGCACCACGCCAGCCGTGACCAGCGTCACCGACACCATCGACACAACGGGCGTGAAGCTGACGGCAACCGGCACCGTGGCCGAGGGAGGCACCGTCACTTACACCGCGACCGTCGGCGCTCCGGTGACTGGCTCCCCTGTCGTGGTGACTTTGGCCAACGGCCAGACCATCACCATCGGCGTCGGCCAGACCACTGGCACCGCGACAGCTACCGCGTCGAACGATGCGTTGACCGGCCATGCGCCGATCACCAACTCGATCACCACCGTGACGGGCGGCAACTTCGAAAACCTCGTAGCCGACAAGACTCCAGTCAGCACTACCGTCACCGACACCGTCGACACCACCAACCTGTCGCTGACCGCTACCAATTCGGTCGCCGAGGGTGGTTCGATCATCTACACCGCGACGCTGACCAACGCTGCTGGCTCGCCAGTGACGGTGACCCTGAGCAACGGCGCCGTGATTACCATCGAAGCCGGTAAAACCACCGGCACCGTGTCTGTCCCGGCTCCGGCAGACGACGTCTACAAAGACGCCGGTACCGTGCAAGCAACCATCAGCACCGCCACCGGTGGCAACTTCGAAAAACTGGTCCCAAGCACAACACCAGCCGTGACCAATGTCACCGACACCATCGACACTGCTCAAGTCAGCATCACTGGCAGCACCTCGGTGACCGAAGGCCAGACCGCCAGCTACACCGTCAGCCTGACCCACCCGGCGCAGACCGACGTGACCCTGAAAATCGTCTACAGCGGCACTGCTGCCGACGGTTCGGACTTCACCGGGGTGTACACCGTGAAGATCCCGGCAGGCGCGAGCACCGCGACCTTCAACGTCGCGACCATCGATGACAAGATCACCGAAGGCACCGAGAACTTCGTGGTCAAGATCGATTCGGCGACGGGCGGCAACTTCGAAAATCTTGCGGTCAGCGCCACCAATGGCAGCGTCAGCACTTCGATCATCGACAACGATGCGCCGCCGGTCATCGACCTCGATGCCAACAATTCCAGCGGCGCTACCGGTGCCGATTACAAGGTGACCTTCACCGAAAACACACCGGGCGCGGGCGTGTCGATTGCCGACACCGATCTGAAGATCACCGACCCGGACAGCACCATGCTGACCGGCGCGACCGTGGTGCTGACCAACCGTCAGGACGGCGATGCGCTGAACCTCGGCAACAGCGTCAATGGCATCACCATTAATGCCAACAGCACCAACGGCACCGTGACCCTGACGCTGTCGGGCAACGCGACGCTCGCTGACTACATGCAGGCGATCAAGAACATCAGCTTCACCAACAGCAGTGACGACCCGAGCACCGTGCCGCGGATCATCACCGTGACCGTGACCGATGGCAGCAACTACTCCAACACCGCGACCACCACGGTCAACGTGGTGGCAGTCAACGATGCGCCGGTGGCTGCACCGGTCAATGTCACTGGCACCGAAGACACGCCGCTGATCCTCGGCTGGTCGACCTTCGGCGTCAGTGACGTCGACAGCCCGGCCGCCAGTCTCGGCGTGAAAATCACCCAGCTGCCGGGCGAAGGCAAACTGCAGTATCTGGACGGTTCGACCTGGAAAGACGTGGCCAACAATCAGACCTTCAGCAAGGCTGATATCGACGCCGGCAAACTGCGCTTCATGCCGGATGCCAACGAGTCGGGTGTCAACGGTTACGGCGGCAACGGTCTGGGCAACAACCAGGCTGACTACGCGCAGATCAAATTCCAGCCAACCGATGGCCAGGCGCTGGGCAACACCGGCACGATCAAGATCGACATCACGCCAGTGGCGGATGCTCCGACTCTGAACGTCGCTGATAACAGCGTGAAATCCACCGGGCTGATCAAGGAAGTCTGGACCGGCCTGTCGGGCCTCGGCACCAACGGCAATGGGGCAGATTCGACCACGCTGAAAAACGTGATCGACGGCGCAGGTAAGCCGAACTCCAGTGGGACAGTGAACAACGTGCAGTCCGATGGCAGCGTGACTGCGGGCACCGCGTCGAAAACTTCCGGCCTGATTTACCTCGAAGCCGGCAAGACCTACACCTTCAGCGGCATCGCTGATGACAGCCTGTTGATCACCATTGGTGGCAAAAACGTGGCCTCGGGTACCTGGGGCGCGGGCGGTGCGATCAACGGTTCGTTCACCCCGACCACCAGCGGCTACTACACGCTGGACATCTACCACCACAACCAGAGCGGCCCTGGTAGCTATAACGTTGACCTGTCGGTAAACGGCAGCACGCCGATCGACCTGAGCAGCGCCGGCGTGCCGCTGTACACCGGCGTGAAGGATCTGGCGAACGCCGGCGTGACCGTGTCGGATCTGCACGGCACCAACGGCGAAGGCTATTACGACGGCTACAAGCTCAACACCGGCGCCGAAGGTACCACGGTGAAACTGTCGTCGATCAGCACCGCGCTGACCGACACCGACGGTTCGGAAACCCTGAGCGTGAAAATCAGCGGCGCGCCAGTCGGCTCGGTTCTCAGCGACGGCGCGGGCCACAGCTTCACCGTGACCGCGAGCAACGGCGAAGCCAACGTCACCGGCTGGAACCTCGACAGCCTGACCGTGACCCCGCCGACGTATTACAACGGTCAGTTCAACCTGACCGTGACCTCGACTTCGACCGAAGCCGTCGGCGGATCGGCCAGCAGCACTGCGACCATCCCGGTCACCGTGGTGCCAGCGGTGTACAACGCCATCACCGCGACCTCGGCAGACGACACTGTCGTCGGCACCGATGGCAACGACATCGTCGTCGCCGACATCGGTGGTCTGACCGTCGTGCCGGGCACCAACTACAACATCGCGTTCATGGTCGACAGCTCGGGCAGCATGAGCGCTTCGTCGCTGAACGCGGCCAAGGACTCGCTGACGTCGGTGTTCAACACCCTCAAGCAAAGCATGGGCGGCAACTCGGGGACGGTGAACATCTTCCTCGTGGACTTCGATACCCAGATCAACAAATCGGTGTCGGTGAACCTCAACGACCCGAACGCGCTGACCTTGCTCAAAGCGGTACTGGATTCGATGGCGTCCGGCGGCGGCACCAACTATGAAGACGTGTTCAAAGCCACGGCGAACTTCTTCCAGAGCGCTGACGCGGTGGCCAACACCGGGGCGAAGAACCTCACGTACTTCATCACCGACGGCAAGCCGACTTACTACCAGACCGGCGAATCGACCAACCCGTACCTGTACGGCAATAAAACTCTCGACAGCCTGATCACCACCAACAACTACAAGTTGGGTACCGCGGTCAGCCTGACTCCGGACAGCACGCACCAGATTGATATCACTGCAGCGGGTGCTGTGACGGTGTGGACCAAGTCGGGTGGCAGCTGGTCGTATCAGAACTTCGGCACACTGCATGCGCAGGGCGACGGAACCTTTGAGTTCTCCGGCCTGGCGGGCACTGGTAGCACCACCGATTACTACACCAACAGCAACTCCAGCAGCAGCTTCACCTTGCTGAGCAATCTGTCGAACGTCGAAGCCATCGGCCTCAACAACGGTGTCAGCCTGAATGACCTGAAACCGTACGACTCGGACAAGACGCCGCAAACCAACATTGATCCGAAGGATCTGGCCAACTCGATCATCGGTCACACCGAAGCGACGTTGCCGGGTTCCGACACGGTCAATGGCGGCGACGGCAACGACATCCTGTTTGGCGATCTGGTGAGCTTCAACGGCATTGCTGGCGAGGGTTATCAGGCGATGCAGGCGTTCGTCGCCAAGGAAACCGGTGTCGATGTCAGCAAAGTCACCACCAGCAACGTGCACCAGTACATCACCGAGCACTATCAGGCATTCGATGTGTCCGGTGCGCACGATGGCAACGACACGCTGCTGGGCGGCGCGGGCAATGACATTCTGTTCGGCGCGGGCGGTAACGACACGCTCGACGGCGGCAAGGGCAATGACATCCTGCTCGGCGGCACTGGCAATGACACGCTGATGGGTGGTCCGGGTAACGACATCCTGATCGGTGGTTCCGGTGGCGACACGTTCGTCTGGAAATCCGGTGACACCGGCAACGACGTGATCAAGGACTTCAAGGCCAGCGAAGGTGACCGTATCGACCTGCGCGATCTGCTGCAAGGCGAGACCGGCAGCACCATCGACAACTTCCTCAAGATCAGCACGGTCGACGGCGTTTCGTCGCTGCAAGTCAGCTCGGGCGGCAAGTTCAACTCGGCCGACGCGGCAGCCGCCACGCCAGACGTGACGATCAAACTGGAAGGCAACAACTGGTCGAGCGCCAACATTCACAACTTGATCGCGGGTAGCGACCCGACCATCAAGGTCGATCACAACAACAGCTGATGCATGAACAAACGGCCGCCCCAATGGGGCGGCCGTCACGTTTGCGCCCGTCGCCCCGGTGACGATTCGCTCGGCGCACCGCATACTCGCGCGCAGTTGGCTATGCTGCTGACAGCATGACGCTGGTTCATATCTGAGGGATGCTCAATGTTTTACGTGCAACGCGATGCGCAGGGCGAATTGATTCGCGTGGAAGCTGCGGCCTACGCCGAGGCCACGGAAACGCTGCCTGCCGACAACCACGAAATCCAGGCGTGGTACGCCAACGAAGCTGTGGAAAACAGCCTCAAACAGCTCAAGCAGAGCGACTTTGAGATGATCCGGGTACTCGACGACCTGATTCAGGTGCTGACCCAGAAAGGTGTGATCCGCGTGACTGACCTGCCGCCGGCGGCGCAGGCCAAGTTGATGGATCGAACCCAGGCGCGGGAAGCGCTGGGCGGGTTGGGCGGGTTGATTGATGAAGAAGAGACCGGGTTGATCTGATCCCCTCACCCCAGCCCTCTCCCGGAGGGAGAGGGGGCCGACCGCGTTGTCTCAGGTTATACATCGGCTTGAAAAATCGAGTCGATTATGGATTCAACGCAAAATCGCCGACGTCCGCGGATCTGCGATTACGGATTCAGCAGAGTTCTCTCACGTCGGCGGATCGTTGGAGCATCCCCCAATCGGTTCCCTCTACCTCTGGGAGAGGGCAGGGGTGAGGGCAGGGATCTCAATGACTCACCGCCAAGGCTTCGGCTCACCGAACAACTGCCCCTGAACCCCATACAAGCCCATCTCGCGAAGCACCGAAAACTCCCCCTCAGTCTCCACCCGCTCGGCAATCAACGGCAGATCAATACTGTGTGCCGCCCGCTGGATCGCCTCGATGAACAGACGTTTGTCGCTCTCCTGATCGATCGCCCGAATGTAGCTGCCGTCGATCTTCAAGTACGCCAGCCCCAGCCGCGCCAGGTTGCCGATCATGCTGAAGCGCCCACCGAAGCGTTGCAGGCTCAGGGAGAAACCAAGTTCGCGCAGGCGACGGGTCAAATCTTCCAGCACTGACTGTTCCGGCAATTGCTCCTCGCCGATTTCCAGGGTCAGGCGCGGGCCGAGATTGGAATGTGCGCGCAGAATTTCGAAGACTTTGTTCAGCGCCTGCGGATCAGCCAGGGTTGCCGAAGACAGGTTCAGCGCCAGCGACTCTTCGTGCCCGGCCATTTGCTCCAGCACGCGCTCGAGCATCAGGCGATCCAGTCGCGCGGTCCAGCCGAAGCGCTCGAGCCACGGCAGGAAACGTCCGGCAGGAATGGTCTGGCCTTGCTCGTCGAGCAGGCGCGACAGCACTTTGTAATGCAGCACCAGTTGCGTGTCCTGCGCCGCGACTACCGGTTGGAAGAACAGCTCGAAACGTCGCTGATTCAACGCCTGATCGAGCAAGCGATGCCAGGCGTGGTGATCGTCGCCGACATCTGCCACCAGGCTCTGATCGAGGCATGCCCAGTTCTGTTCACCTTGCCCTTCGGCCTGCGCCAGCGCTTGATCGCCGAGACTCAGCACGGATTGCGGAGAGTCGCCATGAACGAACGGCGCCAGCCCAATGGAGGCCACCGCCGCGACGTCGGTGGCGCCGGTCGCATGCAGGCTGCTCAGCGCGCTGTCGAGGCTTTGCGCCAGTTGCAGCGCTTCTTCACGGGTCAGACCCGGCGCCAGCACGGCAAATTCGCCGCCACGGATACGCGTGACCAGATTCTGGGTTTCCGGGTATTTGGCGCACTCGCGGGACAATTGCTCGCCCACCGCTTTGAGCAATTCGTCAGTACGCTGACCGCCAAGGCGCTGGTTGAGACCCGCCAGATCCTTGACCCGCAACAACAGCAGATAACCTGAGCTGGCCTGCTCCGGATTGCTCACTCGGGCGTTGAGCTGCATTTCGAAATAGCGCCGATTGGCTAGCCCGGTGAGGTTGTCCTGATACGACTCGGTGCGCAGTTTTTCACTGCGTTCGGCCTGTTCCTGAAACAGCGCTTTAAGCTTCTCGACCATCTGATTCATCGCCAGCACCACACGGCGCAGCTCAGGCGTGCGCGGAAGATCCGGCAGGCTGAGGAACTCGCGACGGGCGATGGCGTGGGACTGCTTGACCATGTAGTCCAGTGGTCGCAATTGCCGGCGTAGCAGCAACGCGCCGAGCACCGCACTGACCGCGCCGCAGACAAGCAGCCAGCCGAGGCTGCCCAACGCACTCTGCCAGAGTTTCGCCAGCGCAAACATCGGATGGCTCACCACTTCGACCCGCGCCGCCTGCTCCCAGCCACGACTGACCAACGCATCGCCACCGGCCGGCTCGAGGCCAATCAGTTTGACGAACCAGTCCGGCACGTTGCTTACCTCGGGAATACCACTGCGCTCGACGATGGTCTGATCGGTCTTCACATCAACCACACGAATGCTCGCGTAATAACCGCTGTCGAAAATCGAACTGACCAGCAACTCGACCATCGCCGGGTCGTCGATATTCGGCGTCAACGACAACGCCAGCGCCGTAGCGGCGTCCTGCGCGTGCGAGCGCAACTGGTTGACGTACTGGGTGCGCGAGCTCTCCAGACTGACCATGAAGCTGCCGGTGAAGGCGACCACCAGGAACAGACAGATAGCGATCAACAGCTGTTTGAACAAGGACATCTGAGCGCGTGCTCCTAGTTAGTCGTCTCGACCGGGAATCCTTCGGCCTGCATTTTTTTCAGCACATCCTGCCAGCGTGACAGACGTTTGGTATCGCCGACCTTTTTATTGCCCTTGGCGCCCGGCAGGTACAGACCTTCAGCATTGAAAGAATAGACCGGCAGCAAATCGGTTCGCTCCGCCGCTGGCTTGATCGGATCGATCAGGCTGTCGAGCACCAGCGGCATGGCGTCGGGGCTGGAATAGTAAGTCAGAACCATGTGCGCGCGGTTCTGGCGCAAGGCCTTGACGTAGGTGATGCGCAACTTGTCACTGGCCACCCCGAGATGGCGCAGGCTGAAATACTTGGCGATCGCATAGTCTTCGCAATCGCCGGCGCCTTTCCACAAGGCTTCGATGGGGGTTTCCCAATAATCGACCTCGCGCCACAGATCGATGTCTTCAACGTAACGCACCTGTTTGTTGAAAAACAGATTCACCACTTTGAGTTTTTCCAGCTCGCTGCCCTGCTTCTGCGTGGCCAACAGATTTTGCCAGGCATCAATGCGCTGCTGGCCGGCACCCAGCGGTCCGTACAACGAGGTGGCTTTGCGGCTGATCGTGGAAAAATCCCAATCGGCACTCAGACCGCCCAGCATGACGCCGGCCAGCAGCAGCGCGCAGCCTAGCCAGCGCACAGTCCGTGGGATCGCGAATCGTACCGCCAATACAAGGCACTCAAGGGGTAGGGAGGAAAGCGTTTGATGGTGAAGGTTAGCCCAGCAAAAAACAATGGCACCATGAGATCATCGGTAGCGCGCTAAACTGCAAATGTGACCAGGTTCTTCTACACGGTTTGACAACTTGTAGAGCAGTCACTAGTGTCCTTTGGATCCAAATTCGGTAGTCATTCAGGGTGCGTAGTCGTGACACAGAAGCCCAAGCCGCTGCATAGCATCAAAGTCGACAGCCCTATTCCTGCGCATCTGGCGCGGTCGGTCATCGAAGAAACCCTGCGCGCAGCGATCCTCGACGGTCGTTTGCCCTGCGGCACTGCAGTGCGTCAGCAGGATCTGGCGGATCTGTTCGGTGTCAGCCGCATGCCGGTGCGTGAAGCGTTGCGTCAGCTCGAAGCCCAAGGGCTGTTGAATGTGGTTGCCCATAAAGGTGCGGTGGTCGCGCCGCTGATCCAGGGCGATGCCGCCGAAACCTATGAACTACGCATCCTGCTCGAGTCCGAGGCGCTGCGCCAGTCGATCAACCTGCTCACCGCCGCCGACCACGAGCAGGCGGCCAGCTACATCGAAGAACTGGAAACCGAGCACAACTACACCGAAATCGGTCGGCTGAATCGACTGTTCCATATGGCGCTGTACAGCAAGGCCACCAACGGCCGCCTGTTGCGCCTGGTGGAAGAAGGCCTGAACGAGGAAGAACGCTTCCTGCGTTTCAACCTCGAGGCCATGGGTCTGGGCAAGCTCTCGCAGGATGATCACCGCGCACTGCTGCAAGCCGTGAAAGAGCGTGATGTAGAACTCGCCGTGCAACTGCTCGAGCAGCATCTCAACCGTGGTGTCGAGGTGATCACCCGCTACCTCGCCGAATCCAGCACGCAAAGCCGCCGAGCGGCACACTGATCCCCCAGTCGGGTTACGCGACAACGCCTACCCGGCGAATAACCCGCTTACAAATCCTCTCGCCTGCCACCGTGAATAGCCGTGGCACATCGGCGCCTGCGCTCTAACCTCCCCTCAGCTCAAAAAAACCCGTTATTTGCACCGCAACGAAGTCATTTCCGACGATAGCGGCGGCGCTGATTTACGCGCACCCTTGATTTGCCAACCCAATAAAGAACGGGGACGCGCCGCCACGGCAGCAGTCCTCGCACCAGGAACCTACGGAAGGAGCCTTGTCACGGGAAAAGGAAGAACCGGCGCCGTTGCACGCCCACTTCATCCCCTCAAATCATTTCGATCTTTTAATTGGAAAGTTGCTTCGAGTGAGGCATTCACTCTTATTAATCAATTTTGGCCACTTATCGCCGAAAGGAGCAACTTCGCCTAAATAAAACTTAATCAGAAAGTTTTATCAGACCCACTCACACTTGAAAAACAGCCAACTAAAAATAATTCAAAATAAACTTGTTAAGTTGTTTTGTGATGTATTAGTTTTTTACTCGCCGAGTTTGAACTTGCCGTATCAGCCTGGCAGCAGCGAGCAATAGCGCCCCATGCGCAGCAGCCACACGCCGCGGACTCGGGGTTAGTCGATTATTCAAAGCTTAAATTCTCATCGAACTGAATGAGGCTGTCGCTCGCCTGCAACATATATCCACCGTTGTTAGCCGTTGATTATGTAGTCCCTATTCCCCTATAAGCCAGAGGCTCGCCAACATGCCAACTAAAGAACAACTCGCCCTGAAGAAAGCTGAACTCAGTGTTCATCCGATCTTCTCTGAAATCGATTCGCTGACGGTACTCCAACGATTCATGGAAACCCACGTCTTCGCCGTTTGGGACTTCATGTCGCTGACCAAACGCCTGCAACAGGAACTGACCTGCACACGATTGCCGTGGTTGCCGCCGCGCGATCCGCATGCCGCGCGTCTGATCAACGAAATCGTCCTCGGTGAAGAGTCCGATGATCGACTGTCACACGGGCATTACAGTCATTTCGAGCTGTACCTGGACGCGATGCGCGAAGTCGGTGCGAACACTGCAGCGGTAGAGCGCTTCGTCGCCCTGCAGCAGGAAGGCGTGAGTTATGACGTGGCGCTGCAAAGCGTCGATGTCGACCCGGCCGCCGCACAATTCGTCCGCGACACTTTGCACACCGCGCTGCAAGCACCGGGGCACAGCGTGGCCGCCGCGTTTCTGCATGGCCGCGAGAGCGTGATCCCGAGCATGTTCCAACGCATGCTCGACGCGTGGGGCATCGGCGTCGAACAGGCGCCGACCTTTCGCTATTACCTGGAACGGCACATCGAGGTCGATTCCGAAGACCACGGCCCGGCCGCCGAGCAATTGCTGGAGCGTTTGGTCGATGGCGATCCGCAGCGTCAGGCCGAAGTCTATGCCAGCGCCGTGGCTGCCGTGGAAAGCCGCATCGCCCTGTGGGACGGCTTGCGCCTGAGCATGCGCGAACGTGTGGCAGAGGTGGCCGAATGAACGCCGCCGACTACCAATCCTTCGCCGACGCCTGGGAAAGCCGCGCGACCATCCGCACTCGTCCAAGGCGCGTGCTGGAGGACGACGCACGCTTGATCTATCCGCTCAGTCGCCAACCGCTGGTGCTCAGCCAGACCTTCCTGCGCGAATGCCCGGAGCAGCGTGATTTCGCACTGGTGCAGACGCTGTACAAATTCATCAACGACGTCGTGATTTTCGAGACGGAAATCGTCGACAAGACTGCGCGCAGCATCGCCAAAAACCGCTTCGCCGTGCCGTTCCCGTTCGCCTGCCGTTACGACGCCATGACCGTGGTGGTGGACGAGGATTACCACGCGTTAGTGGCGATGGACTTCATGCAGCAGACGGTGGCCATGACCGGCATCACACCTATCGAGTTGCCGGATGAAATCGAACTGAGTCGCGCGATTCCCGCCGCCGTTGGACTCGCGCCGGAACACCTGCGCAGCGCAGTCGAACTGATCTGCGTGGCCATCGCCGAAAACACCGTGACCGGCGATGTCGCGGCGTTTGCCCGCGACGATACGGTCAAGCCGTCGATCAAGGGTTTGATGGCCGATCACCTGCTCGACGAGGGCCGCCATTCGAGTTTCTGGGCGCGCATGGTGCGCATCTACTGGCACACCGCGAGCGATGCCGATCGCGAAAGCATCGCGCAGATTCTGCCGGTGTTCATCGGCCACTACCTGACCAACGACATCCAGAAAGCTTTCGACCTGCGCCTGATCGATGCCCTGCCAGTCAACGACGCCACGCGCCGCGCGCTCAAGGACGAGATGGCCGGTTTGGCCTTCCCGATCAATCGTCATCACCCGCTGGTGGGCAACATCGTGCGGTTCTTCCACAACAGCTCGCTGCTCGACACGCCCTGCGTGCAGCACGCCCTGCGCGACTATCTGGTTTGACCTGGAGGCTGACATGAGACGTCTCGACATTTTGCTGACGGGCCGCAGCCAGGCCTTGACCGACCTGGCGCAGGAGCTCGAACAACACGGTCATACATTGCTGAGCAACGCTGATCTAGCGGCGGACCTGGTAATCGATGACGGCACCTGTGCGCCGACTGATTTCGTCCACACGCCGCAACTGACCTTGCGCCTGGGGATTGGCGAAACCGGCGTCGGCGGCTTGCCGATGCTTGATCTGCTGTGCCTGCACAACACGATGCTGCTCAGTCGCGTGCCGATCGCCGACGAGCCGTCCGGCAATGGCCAGGCATTGCGCCAACGCACGCTGACGCAAGTGGTGGATGAGGTGGCGTTGCTGGTCAGCCGTTTCTCCCGCGATGCCGAGTATTTTCAGCAGACGACGACGGCCACGGCGCCGGACTTCGAGCGGGTGGAAAACCTGCTGTTTCTCGACGGTCTGGCCTACGTTCATCGACTCAACGCCACGGCCCATCCCGAGCTGCTGCAACAGGCGCGAATCCCGGTGATCGAGCGGATTGAACAGAGCCTGATCCACCACGCCGAACGACCGGCGCTGCACCTCGCCGAGCAGTCGATCAGTTACCGTCAGTTGCATGCGCACAGCCGGGCAATTCAGCAGCGCTTGCTGCCGTTGCTCGAGCAGCACCCGCACCCGTGGGTGGTGGGGATTTGCCTGCCAAAATCCGAGGCGCTGTTCGCTGCGATTCTGGCGATTCTCGGCAGCGGCGCGGTGTACCTACCGCTCGAACCGAGTCATCCATTGCAGCGCCAGCAATACATTTTGCACAACGCCGGGGCGCTGCTGTTGCTGCACGATGGCGAGCATCCGCTGAGTGAATCGATGCCGGGGCTGGATGTCAGCCAGATCGACAGCGCCGAAGCCGATCTAACCCAGCCGCTGATGCTCAGGCGCCCCGAACCCGATGCTCCATGCATGGCGCTCTACACCTCGGGCACCACCGGGCATCCGAAGGGTGTTTTGCTCAGCCAGGCGAATCTTGCGCACTTCACCGCGTGGTACGCCGATTACGTGCAGTTGAGCTGCGACAGCCGCGTGTTGCAGTTCTCTTCGCTGAGTTTCGACTCGTCACTGATCGACATCTTCCCGAGTCTGGTGGAGGGCGCGGAACTCGTGGTGCCCGACGACAATCAGCGCCGCGATCCATTGCAACTGGTCGCGTTGATTCGTCGTCGCCATCTGACCCACGCCTTCCTGCCGCCGGCGCTACTGAGCATCTTGCCGCTGGAGCAGCTGCAAAGCGTCGGGCAGGTGATGACCGGCGGCGATGTCTGCGAGCCGTTCGTGATCGAGCAACTGACGCGGCAAGGCAAACTGCACAACCTCTACGGCCCGACCGAAGCCACGGTGCTGATCACCGCGCGAGAGCTGAAACCCGGCGACAGCAATCGCAGCCTCGGCGGGCCGATTGCCAACAGTCAGGTGCTGATCCTCGACGATGATCTGCAACCGGTGCCCGAGCAGACTGTGGGCGAGTTGTTCATCGTCGGCCCCGGCGTCTGCCTGGGTTACCTGAACAATCCGCAGCAGACCGCCGAACGTTATCTGACCCTCGATTTGCCGGACGGCAAAGCACTGCGCGCTTATCGCAGCGGCGACATGGCGCGCTGGGGAGAGCATGGGATCGAGCTGTGCGGGCGGCGTGACAACCAGGTCAAAATTCGCGGGTTCCGGGTCGAGCCGGAAGAAATTGAACGCTGCCTGCGCGAGAGTCAGCTGTATCGGCAGATCGCCGTGGTGATCGACAGTCAGCGACGAATTCTGGCGTTTCTCGCCCAGCCACAATCAGACGTCGCCCGCGATGCACTGAAGGAGCACGCCCGGCAGTTCTTGCCTGACTACATGCAACCGGTGGCGTGGACTGAGTTGCCAAACATGCCGTTCGCCGCCAATGGCAAAGTTGATCGCAAGGCTCTGCTGGAGCTGCCGGTCAGCGTGCAGGACAGCGGCCCGAAATGCCTGCCCGCGAACGCTGACGAAGCATTGCTGCTGGAGATCTGGGGCGAATTGCTGGAGCTGCCGAGCAGCGATATTTCCACCGACGAAAGCTTCTTCAATCTCGGTGGTCATTCGATTCTGCTGTCACGCATGTTGCTGCGTCTGCGCGAAGAATTCGGCCGCAGCATCTCGATCAACCGCTTCATCGAACTGCCGACCATCATTAAGCTCGCGACGCTGGTGCGCGGTACCGATGACGCTGCCGTGCTCAGCGCGCAGGCGATGGCCGACGCCGAACGTGAACTGGATGTCGAGCCGTTGCCGATCAGTCGTATGGGCGATGTGCACAAGGTGATCGTTACCGGCGCCAACAGTTTTGTCGGTGTGCATATCGTCGAAGCGTTGCTCGGTTGGGGCGCCAGCGAGGTGGCGTGTCTGGTGCGTGATGGTGGCGGCAAAACCGCCGCGCAACGCTTTACCGAGGCGCTGCGCGAGAACCGTCTCGAGCATCTGGATCTGAGTCGGGTGCGGGTCTATGCGGCGGACATTTCCCGGCCACAACTGGGTCTGGACGATGCGGTGTTCGAGCGGCTGGATCGCGAGTTCGGCGCACTGGTGCACAACGCCGCCAACGTCAATCACGTCCTCGACTACGAGTCGCTGGCAGCAGACAACGTCGAGCCGATTTTTGCCCTCCTGCGCCTGTGCGAAGGGCGCAGCAAAAAGGTCTTCAATTTCGTCTCGACCTTGTCCGCTTCAAGCACCGTCGACGCTGAGGGCCGAGTGCTGGAACTGCCCGCCGCAACCACGCCGCCGATCTACATCCGCAACGGCTACAACCTGTCGAAATGGGTTGGCGAACGCATCCTCGAACGGGCGCGCGAATGTGGGGTGCGGGTCAATCTGTATCGGCCCGGCAACATTAGTTTCAACAGTTTGAGCGGCGTTTGTCAGCCGCACAAAAACCGTTTGATGCTGATGCTCAAAGGCTCGATTCAGCTCGGCCAGGTACCGGCCTTCGCGCTGAATTTCGACCTGATGCCGGTGGATTTTCTCGCGCGTTTCATTGCCTTCCACGCCAGCCGTTACTCGCCCGAGCATGCAGTGTTCAACCTGCATAACCCCGAGCCGTTGAGTTGGGATGCGTACGTCGCTTCGTTCCGCGAAACCGGCAGTCAATTTTCGTTGGTCAGCGTCGCCGACTGGCAACAACAACTGGGCCGGGTCGATGCGGATAACGCACTGTTCGGCGTACTCGGTTTCTACCTCAACGGCTTCGAAGAAGACATCGGCGACATCTCGCTGATCGGCCACGCCAACGCCCAGGCCGGCGTCCAGCAAATGGGCGCGCACTACCCGGAGAAATCGCCGGCGCTGCTGCGCCGGGGCTGCGATTACCTGAAACAAATCAACTTCATCTGAACTCACAAAAAGGAGCAACACCATGAGCAATCTGCAACCGGATACCCTGATCAAAAACCCGCACGGCTGCCACGTTGTGTCTTCGGTAGAAGTGCCTGTGGATGCCGCGAAGGTCTGGGCGATAGTCGGCAACTTTGCCGGTTTCGACCAATTCATTCCGGCGCTGTCGCACATCGAAATGACCGGCGAAGGCGTAGCATCGCTGCGCAAGAAGTTCTTCAAGGACGGCAACCTGGTGGTCGAGCAACTCAACTCCCGCGATGACCAGGCGCTGAGCATGACCTGGACCACGATCTACAACACCTTGGGGGTGGCCAATCTCTGGGCAGCGATGAATGTTGAATCGCTGGGCGCAGGCAAGTCACGGGCGACCTGGACGATCATCGCCGAGCCGTCCAGCGGTGGGCCTGAGGCATTGCCGGGGTTCAAGGATTTTGTGCAGGGGTTTGCCGATGATGCGATGGGCAATGTGCAGAAGCTGTTTGTGTAATGCATGAAAAAGCCCGCTGCGGATGACTCCGCAGCGGGCTGATTTTCAGCGCGTTTGATCAGATTTTGAAGCTATCGACCAACTGCTTCAGACGGTTGGCCTGTTGCGACAACGCATCGCAATCCTTCAACGTTTCATTGAGGTTGGCCACACTCTGCTGGTTCAGCAGATTGATCTGGTTAACGTCGACGTTGAGGGTTTCAACCACGGCAGTCTGCTCTTCGGTCGCGGCTGCCACCGATTGGTTCATGCCGTCGATTTCGCCGATACGCTGGGTCACGCTGACCAGACGCAGACCGGCCTGATTGGCCACTTCCACGCTCTGTTCGCTGGACACCTGACTGGCGTTCATCGTGGTCACCGCTTCACGCGATCCGACCTGCAGCGAAGTGATCATCTTGTGAATCTCTTCAGCCGATTCTTGGGTACGGTGAGCAAGGTTACGCACCTCGTCCGCCACTACCGCAAAACCGCGACCGGCTTCACCGGCACGTGCTGCTTCAATGGCCGCGTTGAGTGCCAGCAGGTTGGTTTGCTGGGAGATGCCTTTGATCACATCGAGAATGTGCCCGATGTTGTCAGTGCTGGCATTCAGGGTTTCGATCTGCGTGCACGACAGGCTGATTTTTTGCGACAGCTCGGTCATCGCTTGAATGGTTTGTTCAACCACTTGGCGACCGTCATCAGCCTGCTCGCTGGCACCGCTGGCGTGCTGCGATGCATCGGCGGCGTTACGGGCGATTTCCTGGGTGGCGGCACCCAACTCATTGATCGCGGCGGCCACGCTGTTGGTGCGTGCGCTTTGCTCGTCGGAGCCGACAATCGAGGCGTTGGACGATGCCATCACGCGTTGCGACAGGTCATGTACATGACGAGTCGCCGAAGACACTTCGGAAATCGACGCGTGAATGCGCTCCACAAACTGGTTGAACGAGCTGCCCAGTTCGCCGAATTCGTCTTTGCTTTCCACCGACAAACGTCGGGTCAGGTCGCCTTCGCCTTGCGCGATGTCCTGCATGGCGCGGCCCATGGTAATCAGTGGACGCATCAACACAGTGATCAGCAAGCTCAGGAACACCGCAATCGCTGCTACCGCAACGAACATCGCGATCAGAGCGGAAGTACGGAATTGGCTGAGCGCGGCGTAGGCTTTGTCGCGATCGATCGACAGACCGATGTACCACTCGGCATTCGGTAAACCGGTGACCGGGGTGAACGACAGGATCCGCTCCTGACCGTTGAGCATCACGTTCTGGTTGCCCTTCTCGATGCGCACGCTGGAATTCGGATAGATGTCTTTCAGGTTCTTCATCACCTGATCTTTGTCCGGGCTGACGATCACCTGACCGTCGCCGCTGACCAGAAACGCGTGGCCAATGCCGCCGAAGTCCACCGAGTTGATGATCTTCACCAGGGTTTCCAGACTCAGGTCACCGCCAACTACGCCAAGCAGTTCGCCGTTCTTCTTCACCGGCATGGCGATGGTCACTACCAGCCCGCCAACCGCTGCCATGTATGGCGGGGTCAGCATGGTTTTATCGGCGGTTACCGCTTGCTTGTACCACGGGCGCTGACGCGGATCGTAACCGTCCGGCATCTTCGCATCAGGGCGCTGGGTGAACACACCGTTGGCCTGACCGACATAGGTGAATTGAAAGTTCGAGGTGAATGCAGGCTGATCGACCAGGCCGGGATAGTCCGCGTCCTTGCCTTGATGGGCAACGTTCTGGGCGAGGTTTTCCAGCACCAGAATTCGTCCGCTCATCCAGTTCTGCACACTGCTGGCAGTCAGATCACCGGCCTGCTGCACAGAGGACTGCAGGTTCTGGCGAATGGTGTTTCGCTGCAGATAGTCGTTGTACAACGTGAACAGCGCGAACGCCAGGACCACGACGCCCGAGGCGGCCAACAGGATTTTATGGCTGAACTTGAGATTCATTTCATGGGACTTCTTATGCAAAAGTGGGGATGCGTTCCGGGATGCAACATTCCATGTACAGCGCAGGCAGCGTTCTTATGGCTGCTCAACTTTGGTGCACGCATGTCTCACTAGTTTTTCGGCACGTTTCGAAGAAATCTTAGGCTCGCGTAGGAAATGAATGGATTTTATGCAGGATTCCCGCTGAACGGCGGGCCAGAGCGGTCATCCGGGATTGTTGAATGGCTGTCGCTCCTGAACAACTGGATTTCACGCAGCCTGAAATGACAAAACCCCAATCGCTTTCGCAATTGGGGTTTCGGAATTCAATCTTGACGATGACCTACTCTCACATGGGGAAACCCCACACTACCATCGGCGATGCATCGTTTCACTGCTGAGTTCGGGATGGGATCAGGTGGTTCCAATGCTCTATGGTCGTCAAGAAATTCTGTGACCGGCCCGTTACCAGGGTAACGTGCCAGCAAAAACGGGTACTTCTACTA